>CAYRDP010000007.1:0-64894 GCA_964423165.1 uncultured Bacteriovoracaceae bacterium
GGGTTGGAATGATTGGACTAACCAACAACAATATCTGGCAATTAAGATTGAGCTGGGAATCTGTACTCTAAACCATGGCATCGATCGAGAGGCTCATTGGTCTATATATTAGCAGGATAGGGTTATGGTCTCCAGACGCAGCGGAAGCCATTGTACGTGTTCGCGCCCAACGAAGCATGGTTCAGAAAGAGCATGAACACACCGGCGCCCGCCATATCGTCCCAAACACCGCCGCGAAGCGCTGCGCCCTCAGAACCACCATAAAATTTGCCCATGCCATTGGCTGAGTTATAGCTAGAGTTGCTTGGCATATAATCTGCGGAAGCTAAAGCACCACAGCTAACAGCAGGAAATTCTTGCCAGCCTGTCGAACAACTAGTGGGGCCTAAGTTTAATTCTCCCTCTATGCTCCAATCAACCCATTCGTATGTATTGCCAGCAATATCCCAGATCTCTTCACTGGTAGAAAGAGTGTGCTTTGCCTTGGTGTCTCTTCCAGTACCGAATTCAGGATCTGATCCGTCATATCCACAGTCATCATCTAGACCATTATTGCCTCTAAAAAGACAACCGCTGCCTACGCTACCTCCAGACCAGTTATCATCCTGTTCTTCAACATTTCTAGCAATTGCCATCCATTCTGGATTTGAAATCAAAGCGTAGGTTCCGTCACTATTATCATCGCTATCAATATCAGCTCGCAGTGGTTCGGAATTAAGTGAGTCACATTCGCCCCACGCATCAGTTTGGCTTATACTTACCCATGGGGTGACTGCTGCCTGAGAAGTAGCTACGCCACCAACATCTTTTGCTTCATATTCCATAACGCAAAAGTCGTCTGGCGCACCGACGGTAGTGTTACTGAGCACTCCTATATATCCTGATGGGCAATATTCTTGGTCGCTTATATCGAGAGTTACACCACTAAGAGCATCAACCTCATTGGTTATCCTGGTAACTTCGGTAGGGGAAAGTTTATTGTCATTAAGGTAAAGCTTCTCAAGACTCGTCAGTTCATCAAAAGCACCCTCAGGAAGGGTTACTAGTTGATTCCCATTTAGTTCAAGCTTTTGAAGACTACTTAATCCATCAAAAACACCTTCAGGAAGAGCTGTGAGTTGGTTGTTGTCAAAAAGAAGATTTTCAAGGCTGTCTAATCCATCAAAGAGACTTGCTTCAATAGTCAAGATTTGATTACCTTGAATCTGGAGAACAGTGAGACTGCTTAATCCATTAAAAGCACCTGTTTCAATAGTCGAGATTTGATCATAACCTAATAAAAGAAATTCAAGGCTAGCTAATTCATCAAAAATACCTGCCTCAATGGTTGTTAATTCGTTAGATACAAACTCAAGATTGGTAAGATTGGTTAATCCACTGAAATCTCCATTTTTCAAAGAGGTAATCCCAAGCCCCCAGAAGGGTAAACTACCTATTCCCCCTAGGTCCTCAAGGGTAATGTCTTCACATGATTTATTATCCAACCCTGGTGCATTAAGTTTTCCTACAATCTTATCTCTTACTTGTTCTGTCCGATCGCACACTGGGAGGAAAGTAAGCACAGTAAAACTAATCCCCTCGGTGCAATCACTCGCTCCATTATTATCGTCTGTTCTTTTAGCGTAGAAAGTATGCTCTCCTCCAGATAAAGAATCTGTGGTTATATCAACTGTTTCTCCAAGGGCGGTTACACTTCCTATTTCACTAGTGCAAGACGTATCCAAATAAAGAGTTACGGTATCACCTATACTTACTCCTGTTACTTGAATCGTTGGAGTAGGGTTGTATGCGGGAGAAGTTAATCCATCTGCTAACGCTAAAGATGTTGGACTTGATAAAGTAACTGTAGAAGTGCTGTCATCTTCAACACTGTCATCTTCATCACTGTCATTTTCATCACTGTCATCTTCATCACTGTCATCTTTGGTGCTCTCATCTTTAGCACTCGCTGTCTCCTGGTTTAGTTTTCTTGCTTTACTTTCAAGATTACAAGACGCAAGAGATAGTGATAAAAGTAAGATAAATATAGTACTCAGTCTGTTCATTGCCTGTTCCGTAATCATGTATTTTAATAGCTTCAGTACCGATAGTTTCTTTCGGTTGAAATCTGTAAAGAATTTAGGTGTAGAAATATGGTGCTGGAACTACATAATTTTAGCTTAATCAAATTCAACAACAATATCTGGCAATTAAGATATCGCAGGTAAGACACAGTTTTAATCCTTCTTATTCATATCTGACTTATCCATAGATTTCAGACGGTTGTACTAGTCATAAATCATTCCTTAAACCACTAACTTAATCTGCTGAATATGCCGTAAACTAGAACTTGTAGGTTTGTGTATTTATAAAGGGTTATCTTGCAATGAAGATTGTTTCTTTATTCATGTTGCTGTTCGCTCTTGTGGGGTGTGAGTTCCTTACAGGGACAGGGGGTGATGGGGGAAATGAAGAAGAACTTAAGGTTGTTGATAAAAATAAACCACCAGGTGGTCAGCAACATGGAGAAAATAATTTAGTCACAGTAAGTTGTACGGTTATTGATCAATATCAAGCTACAAGAATGTGCAACGAAGAGCAAATAGAAGAGAGTTTAACGGAAGAGTTCCAAAATAAATGTAATCTTTCTGGCGGTAAGTTCAAGCTAGATGTATGCGGACAGAACTGTGTTTATTTAACTGATGATATTATTTTAGAAATAACAGGTGAGGTAGATTGGGCCACACAGCCAGAAGGAAGCTGTTCTCTTGATTTAGAAAGTTGTGGATCTGACCCATGTATGTTTGGGTGCAGTACTACAGAAAGACGCAACTGGAGTGAATGTAGGTCTGGGAAGATCTCAGATAATGAGCGGTGTTTGGACCAACAAGAAAAAGAAAGACTTTCGAGAGTTTCCATTAATGTAGAAATTGCAATTGACCATTACTTGGGAGGCTTTCCCCAATGTACGGATGAAGTAGATACTGGGGTAGATGAAGAATTACAAAAAGAAATTGTCTTTGTTTCTGTCTGTGAGAGATCTAGTTTTATTAAAGATTATCTTCAAGTTAACTTAAATAAAGTATGTGAAGCAATTACAGAAGAGCACTTACTAACTATTACAAACTTAAACCTTAGCAATCAAAACATTTCAAGTTTAACATCTAACGACTTTAATAAACTCTTTAAACTAGAAACTCTTAATTTAAGCGGGAATGATATAACGACGCTGCCAGAAGACTTATTTAAAGGGCTTTACACCCTCAGCAATCTAAATCTTTCAGGAAATAATATTTCCAGTATTGCAGCAGGTACATTTAATAAATTAGACCTAGGACAGCTTGATCTTAGCAACAACCAGATCAATAATCTTGCGGTAAACTCCTTCAATGGGCTCAGCGTTAGTACTCTAAGCCTTGTGAATAATCAAATAGGGTCTCTAGTTGCCAACACTTTTAATGGACTCAGTGTTAGTACCCTTATTTTAAATAATAGTCAGATCAACTCGGTTGCTGCAGGTACCTTTACCGGAGTGACTGGTCTTGCTTCCCTGGACTTGAGTGACAACGAGATAACAACTCTTCCAGGTAATTTACTAGAAGGTCTTACTGATCTAACCAGTTTCAATATTCAAGACAATCAGCTAGAAACAGTTCCTACGGACTTCTTTAATGGAACCATCCCTTCTGGAAATCTATATTCTAATCTTGTATCTATAAGTTTAAAAAGTAATCCATTTGTAAGTATACCTTCTGGAATATTTTCTAAGCTTGGTTTTCTTGGTAGTAATATTTCACTTGCTTGGAATCAGTTAGCAACAAGTGACAAACAAACATTGAAGGAGGCAGTTGATAATCTGGCGCTTGGGTTTTCAGTAACCGAACTAGACTTAGCTATGGTTTGCGGGCGTACAGGGGGGGTTAAACTGGCAATAGAGAGAGCTACAGGCAAGAACTGTCTAGATGTAACTCCAGAGAACTTGATCGGTATAAATAGTTTGGATGTTTCAGATCGAGATATTGTCTTTTTTCAAGACGGAGATTTTGATGGAATTACTAACCTTAACACACTTGACCTTAGAGATAATTCTTTAATGGAACTTTTTTCTGGCTTTTTTGATGGTTTTGCAAGTCTTGCAACTGTCTATTTATCAGGAATTAATATGGGCATAGAAGAAAGGCAGATGGTTAAAGCAGAGCTTCAAACCCTTGGAGTGAATCTTGTCGGAACATCATTAGATGTGGCCAATGTTTGTAGTAGAACAGAACAGGTAAGTAATGCTATTTTATCGTGGGTCAGCAAGTCTTGTGAAGATATTTTGCCTGCAGACCTTGAAGCAATATGGAAGCTAGAGCTTCAAAACAAAAATATTACCTCACTCAAGGAAGGGGATTTTGATGGATTGATCAGTGTACGTATACTTTATCTCCACGTTAATCAAATAACATCTCTACCTGATGGAATTTTTAGTGATTTAGTTAGTGTACAAAATCTTTATTTATCTGGTAATGATCTGGGATTTATTCCTGAAGGTATTTTTGATAACCTGATTGCTCTTCATACACTCAAGCTTGATGGTAATAACTTATCAGCACTCCCTGACTCTGTTTTAGAAAACTTAATAAACCTTAATGAACTTTATCTCCAATTTAATCAAATAACATCTCTACCAGATGATTTATTTGAAGGTTTAATCAATCTTTCAAGCATTATACTGGCCGGAAATCAACTAACGTCTTTACCAGTGGGTATTTTTGATGGACTCTCTAGCCTTTGGATAATAAACCTCTCAGGTAACCTGTTAACGAATCTTTCAGATGATACTTTTGAGGAAAATGCTAATATTCTGACGATTGATCTTGAGAATAATAAAATAACAACGATTGAAGCAAATACCTTTAGCGGACTAACTGTTGAAACTCTTAGACTTAACAATAATAAAATAGAAACAGTTGAAGCAAATGCTTTTAATGGATTAACCGTTGGCAATCTATATCTTTTCTCAAATGAGTTAACAACGATTGAAACAGGTGCTTTCAATGGGCTAGGTGTTAAAAACCTTATGTTGAATGGTAATGAGATAGGGGTTATCGAGAATGAAGCCTTTAGCGGCATAAGCGATGATCTTTGGGCGCTCAGCCTTAATAACAATCAATTGACGTCACTTCCTGCAAATATTTTTGGTGATTTGGGCAACATTGAATATCTTCATCTTGATAACAATCAATTACTTGAATTACCAGAAGGTATCTTTGATGGGCTGCCTAGTCTTTCACTTATTTTCCTTTCGTACAATCAACTAACTTCTATTCCGGTTGGTATTTTCGATGGGCTAGTTATTCGTGATCTACATCTTGTAGGGAATAATTTAACATCTCTTCCTGATGGGGTACTAAATGGACTAAGTTTTAGTAATGGTGACCTAAGGTTAAATGATAATCAGTTAACATCCTTACCTGTTGGGATTTTTGATGAGATTACTGGCCTTAACCGTCTTTTCCTTGGCGATAATAATTTTAGTAGTGAGGAAAAAGATAGAATAAAAGCAGAGGTTAGAAATCTATCTAATCTTCCCAATTTGTCTACGTGGGGGGATGGTGAGTATGATCTCTGAAGGCTTGTTAGATATCGTTTTATTTGCAGCAAGATAAAGCTGCCAACCACACACAAATCCAGATTAAATCTTGTACGTAATCTGTACGTAATGCTTTCCTATATCCTAGTATAAATGAGTATGTACGAGTATGTGAGCTTTGCTGTAAGTGTTTAAAAGCATAGGTAATTCACTGTTATTGCTAATGCGGGTTCGATTCCCACCACCTCCACCATCGAACTCTTGTTTTCGATGGTGGCCCCCTAAGTTTATGGATAACATTTTTAAATCATTGAAAGAATTCTCAAGCAGTTAGCATCAAGGTTAGCGGCTTCATCACTCCCGACATGTCACGAAGTGACACTCGTTGGCTAGGTTTGGCTTTATTTTGGCTAAGTGATTTTTTTAGCAACAATCTCTTGGCCTACATAGTGTAGTCAACCATTTAACCATGTTTCATTGTCCAAAGAGCATCTTTACACTTTTAAAGGAGGCTGTTTTGGAAAAAACAAAAAAACGTAAAAGAAGAAGTGATTCTAAGGTGATTACGAAGGAAGCACAGGTATTAAGGTTTATGAGAAAGTCTAAAAACCTATCAATGAGAAGTGCAGCACTTATCATTAATAAGTCAGATACTTTAATTTCTCATACTGAACATGGAAGAATTGATCTTCATAGCAAATTGATAGAAAGGCTTGTAACAGCTTATGGCTATACAATGGAAGACTTTAGTTTGTTTATGGTTTCAGATGAGACTCTATTTGTTGATTACAAGGAAGATTTGATTAACTTTATTCACAAAATGGATGATGCACAAATCATGAAGGCCTTTAATCTTCTCAAAGCAATGATTAAGTAATTTAAAAACAAGGATAGTTAACAATGAAAAAACAAAATGAAACAAATAAAAACAAAAATACTAACTTTTCTTCTTTAAGAGTGAAAAAGGGAACTAAGGACAATGCCTTAAAAATCCTAGAGACAATCAACAAAAAGGACTTAGGCCGTAAAGTGTCTATAGATGATCTTGTCACAAAAGCTTTAGAGAATGTGACAAAAGAGGATATTGAATTGTTACAAAGGAAATCTCTACGAAATAAAGATCGTCAGGCGATAGTTCATCAATTTTACTGCAAAAAGGTGAAAAAAGTCTCTGAAGATGAGTTTATTGGAATCACCATGTTATCTGATTATTTCGACTTCTTAGAGAAAAACAAAGCAGACCTCCAGAATTTGGGGATTTAAGCGTGTGCTTCCGATAAGCTGGCCTAAAAAAGAAAGAAGGATAGGTTATCCTGGAAGATTGGCTTCGTAATTCCAGGGCAACCACTGTTCTGGAGAAGCTTTCACCCAGCTCGCATTTTCGTGAAGCGCCAGTAGGTATCGCTGAGGGTTTTTCCCCGCGCTTTTGCAGGTCTCGATTAAGCTCATCATCACGTCTCCCACCAGAGCACCAAACTGTGTCTTGTAGAAATAGGAGTTTTTACGGTTCAAAATGGGGGTCTTTAACAAGCGTTCCACAATGTTATTACAGAGGGGAACTCCCGGAATTCTCAAGAAGAGGGTTAGCTCCTTGAAGTGCTTAAAGAAGTATTTTAGCGCATCTCCAAGTTCCTCGTTGGGTTCTATCTTTTTTAGATAGAGATTTTTCAACCCCCAACGTCTAAGCTTATCTATTACTGGACCTGACTTCTTTTGGTGGTATCGAAGCCTTTCCTCTGGGGATAGACCGCGCTCATCAGCTATTGCATCGTAATGGTAAATCTTCCTAAAGAGAGAAAGAACATATCCAACCATCTTAGGGTACTCCTTTCGGTAATCATAAAAATACCTCCTAGCGTGAGTCATGCAATTTGCCCACAGAACTGCCACCTTTTTTGGGAGGTTCCAAGAGAGGGCATCGCTCATGATAACCGCCTTTGTCTCCCTAGCACGGCATTGAAGAATTTTATCCAGATTTTCTCCTGCATAATGATTTCCGGTAAAAAAGAGGTTGAATATTCGTTTACCCGCCTTGCTGACTATGCCCGTTGTATAGATTCCTGTTCGCTTTGCTTTCTCCTCCCTCAGCTGGTGCTGGAGTTCCAGTATTTTATTCCCAGTATCGTCACCATGAAGGATGTCCCCATCTGCTGCTAGAGAAATGCATCTCTCAAAAACTGGGTATACTGACTCAAGCAGCACCTCACAGCGGTCCCATTGAGTACTCGCTGGTATCGGGATTCCTAAACCATTTTGCCATTTGCCAGTTCGATAAAAAGGAAGTCCTAATGCGTATTTTTGAGTGGCAATCGCTACATCGGCTGATGGATGGTATTTACGGCGATACTCCGGTGGGAGATAGGCCTCAAAGTAATGGCCACAGGCATTGCATCGCAGTTTCTCTGTCTCGTGAACTGTGGCCTGTATTGGCGATTCCCCCGTAAATTGAATATGGGTCCCCGGTGCCACTGGATACAACTTTCCAATAGAACACTCTGGACACTTATCGCCTTTATTAACTCCTTCTAGTTTGTGACTGAGCCTCTTCGCTCCTGGCAGATCCTTCTCGCCATTGCGCCCCTGTCCCAGGTTTTTACCGCCCTTTCCTTTTCCGTGGCGATTACCGCTCTCCGCTGGCGGCCTGGGGTCCTCGTCATCACTATTCTTATCCTTGGGTGACTTTTCGGTCTTGAAGCTAAAGAGGCGTCTCAGCTTATTCAAGGATAATTTCTTAGCGCGGTACATTTGAGCAAGCCAATAGTAGGTATCTAGGATTGTTAGGACTATCTTCTTCTCTGAGTCATTGAGGTTTGTATCTTTAATTTTGGTCTTTAGCTGCTCAAGTTCTTGATCACTGACGCTGATGACATCTGGTTTTTTGTCTTGTTTTTTCACAAGACCAATAATGCCATCATTGGCATCTATGGCCTAGACCGACAGCAATATATTAGTAGAGTTTTTTCCAGTCTTCGCTAAAGGTGACGTCGGTGGCGGCATTGATAATGAGTTGAAGTTTGCGGTAGTCGAGATCTGTACCGGCCCCGACTCCCTCTGGCCACCAGGGGAACTTCCCCTTAGAAAGCCTCTTCATCATTAACCAGAACCCCTGGCCATCATAGACGAGGATTTTTATCGAGGCCTTGCGCTTATTCCGAAAAATGAAAAATATCCCCGAGTCAGGGTTCTTTTTTAGCAGTTCTCGACATATACGCTTTAGGCCAAGAATCCCATTTCGAAAGTCAACTGGCTCGATAGCAACAAAGACTTTGGATTGAGAGTTTAGAAGGATCACAGGTCAATACTCAGGGTTATATTGTTGGGGAGTTGCAATATAATCTGCTTTTTGCTGAAGGCCATCTCTGGCACTTGAATGACAGAAATAGATTTACTTGTCTTTTTCCCCTCCTTGGGTGCCTTCTTTTGGGAATTCTTCATTCTGCGAATAAGGTTACCCTTATTTATACTGAGTTCGGAGGCAATGGTCTCAGGAGATAGCTCTCGCGAGAGAGAGACTGCCTTCTCCCAAAACTCCTTTGGGTACTTTTTTGTTCGCGGGTGCCTGGCCCTATGGTCAGCGAGAATTTTCTTGAGTGAGGTAAGTTCGTCCATAGATACTCCATTTTGGACGAGGATACCAGCTGGGATTAGGGATGGTTAAGCTTGCTTATCGAAAGGACACATTTAAGCTATAAAATGTCACTTTTCTGGGTGAAAATGTAAAAAGAGGAAGTTCACGGATGAATAAAATAAAAAAGCTAGTAGGGCTTTTCCTCTTTCTTTGTAATTCCCTCAAATATTTTCAAAGTTATTACCATAAAAGCCGAATTAATTTGAGTAATTTTTTTAATTCTTTAATATCTAAATTTTTTAAAAGTAAATCTATTTGTTTTATTAAACGTTCATTTGTTTGTTTACTAGATTTACTTTCAAATAAAAATAGCTCACTTGGAGAAATATCTAGCGCTTGGCTAACAGATATAATGAATTCAAATGATGGGCCTCTTCGTCCTGATTCAACGTAGGAAAGATGTTGTGACGTTATTGCCATTAATTCACTTAGCTCCTCTTGCGTTAATCCAACCTCTTTTCTTAAATGTCTTACTCTTCTGCCAAACTCCGACTTATAGTTGATTTTTTTCATGTAACCCTCTGTTTTAATTATTAAGGGCTTGAAATATAAAGTTAATCGACTAAAAGATTGGTATACTGTAACTTTAAGTATATGTTTTCGAGGAGGAAAATTAAGGAATCTACTCTTAAATTAATGTGAGAATACATAAAAGGACAGCTAAAGTTTTGAAAAAATTAGCCGATATATCCTATTGAGTAATTGTAATTGTAATTGTAATTGTATTTACTTTCAATTTGGATAGGAGGATTAAGCAATGAACAACAAAGCAAGTATATTAGGTGGATTCCTTTTACTTGGAAGCTTATTATCGGGCTGTTCGAGTACGAGTGATTCAACGCGTTTGCCAGCAAGTACAATGGATGCAGGAATTATTGGCCCGAAAGGGGAAGTCATTCTTTTCTACAAAAAAAATAGCAAAATTATTGTTAAGCAATGCGAGGACTACACAGTTTTAAAATCAAGAAGTGACTGTAAAGTTAAGCCAGGAACGGTTGTTCAAAATGTTTCGGTTAGTGACTTTAAAAACTCTCTTAAAATGGCATTGAAGCTTCCTGGTGGAAACTATGATGCTGAAACGAAAAGAAAAATTGAACTTTACAACAATGGCCAAAGAGATGATGTTGAAGAGCTTTCAAGGCGACAAAGAGAGCTAAAAGCTCAGATCGCAAAAATTGAAGCATTTATTGAAGAATATAGTGCTCAGGATGCAGATACTGGACACCTATCAAGCTTGATAGATAGTTTGTCTCAAGTGGAAGGTGATCTAGGGGATTATGCTCAACTTGGTCAGATTATTAAAGAGATTAATGAAAAAATTGACAACCTAGTTGATAATATTATTTCAAGCGATACCCTTTACAAATATACTTTCTCAAAGCAAAAAACAGGCTTTGTTTTTAACATTCTTAGAGCTTATTTAAGAGCACCAATGATTTCCGCTTCTTTCCAGAGAATTGCAAGAGGAAGCTTCACTATGGGAAGCCCTTCTAGTGAAAGTAATCGCGGTAGCGATGAAGGACAAAAAGAAGTCACGATTTCTAAGTCTTTTGACATCATGACTACGGAAGTAACTCAAATGCAATGGTTTTTAGTCATGGGGACAAACCCATCACGATTTAAAAAGCCAGAGCATTGTGACAACCACATTAATATTAACGGTGAAGGGTTATGCCCCAGTAATCCAGTAGAGCGAGTTTCTTGGAATGATGTTCAAACCTATATCAAGAAACTAAATGACTCTCTTGGGTTAAGTGGTTGTAATGGAACTCCAAGTGATTCAAAAGGATGCTATCGCCTTCCAACGGAAGCTGAGTGGGAATTTGCTGCTAGAGGAAAAGCAACAACAGCTTATTCTTTTGGAAATAGCTCATCAAGTTTAGGAAGTTATGCTTGGTACAGCAGCAACTCAGATAGCAAAACTCATTCAGTAGGTTTAAAAAGGGCAAACCCTTACGGACTCTATGATGTTCATGGAAACGTATGGGAATGGGTACAGGATAATTACAAGAATGGATTAACAGGTGGAACTAACCCGCTGCATACATCCTCCGGGTCTCTCCGCGTTATTCGTGGCGGCAGTTGGGGCAGCTACGCGCGGTACTTGCGCTCCGCGAATCGCTTCTTCGACATCCCGGACTACAGGTTCACCGGTGTCGGTTTCCGCCTTGTGAGGACACTGTAATACTTTAGGGCTTTTACACTTTTACCCTTTAAGATAGCCCTTAGAGCAGTGATGCGAAGCACACTTGCTCTAAGGGCGTTTTTTATTTTTGAGAATAGTTATGATGCAAGTCAAGATTTTTACAATGCCATTTAACTCCCAATTGGGAGTTTTTGACGATGAAGAATTCAATAGCTTCATCAAAGATAAAGAGCTTGTGTCAGCTAATGACTACTTATTTCAGCGTGATGAGATTCCCTATCTAACTCTTGTCGTAAAATACAAACAGTTAGCTTCTGTAGTCATGTCTGCAAGTAATGGTACTAAACCTCAAGAAAAAACTAAGAATAATGAAGAGTGGAGAAAGCTCTTAGATGATGAGTCCATGCCACTATTTAATACCCTAAGACAATGGAGAAGTGAGAAAAGTAAAAAAGATGGTGTCCCTCCCTATGTCATTCTAAACAATAAGCAACTTGCGGAAGTATGCCAAAGAAGACCTCAATCCAAATTTGATCTTATGAAAGTTGAGGGTATTGGAAAAGCAAAAGCAGAGAAATACGGAGATGAGATTTTAAAAGTAACTTCATACCCTGAAATAACTAAAGATACCAATGAACACTCAGCACAGCAATCCCCGTAAAAATGAGGAATTGCCAATTTTTGTAAAGTGGCTTGAGTTTTTAAAATGGTTTCTTCCGACTCTTGAAAAATTTCCTAAAAAAGCACGATTCACCATTACAAGCAGAATTGAAAATATTGCACTTGATATTGTTGAGCTATTGATTGAAGCCAAATACTCAAGAGAGAAAAAGCCAATCCTAAGAAAGATCAATCTCTACTTAGAAAAAATAAGAATCCTGCTGAGGATCTCACATGAAACAAAGCTAATTTCAACCAAGTCTTATAATTTTGCAAGCAAGGGGATCAATGAAGTTGGAATGATGCTTGGTGGTTGGCTTAGGCAGCAGGAAAGGCGATGAAAAGATATGGAAACCTTTTCAATAAAATTACTGAAATTGAAAACCTCTATTTGGCGGCAAAGAAGTCGTTTAAAGGGAAGAAATTTAAATATACCGCTGCCCCTTTTTATTTCAATCTTGAAAACGAGCTTCTGAAAATTCAAAGAAAACTAAACGATGAAAGCTATCATCCTTCTTCTTATAAAATCTTTAAAATCTATGAACCAAAAGAGAGAAGAATTTGCTGTGCAGAATTTCACGATAGAGTTGTTCATCATGCAATTGTTAATATTTTAGAACCAATTTTTGAAAGAAGGCTTATCTTTGATACTTATGCTTGCAGAGAGGGGAAAGGAACTCATGTCGCTTTGAAAAAAGCGCAGGATTTAGTAAGGAAATATAAATATTATTTAAAATGTGACATAAGAAAATATTTTGAATCTATTGACCATAATGCTTTAAAAGTATTGATAAGGAAGATATTTAAAGACAATAAACTGATAAGGCTTCTTGATAAAATTATTTCTCATCAACCACCCTATACTGCTCACGGGAAAGGTCTTCCCATTGGAAACCTAACGAGTCAGCATCTTGCCAATATTTACTTGGGGGAACTTGATCTTTTTATCAAGCACGATCTCAGGTGTGTCGGATATGTTCGATATATGGATGACTTTATTTTATTCTCCGATGACAAAAAAGAGCTGAGAATCTTTCTTGAAAAAATAAGAGACTTTCTTTCCGTGAACTTAAAGCTGGAGCTTAAAGAAAAAATAGTCAAAATTGCACCAGTAAGTGAAGGGTTGCCTTTTTTTGGATATAGAATATTTCCTGGTTTGATTCGACTACAAAGGGCCAATCTTGTCCGATTCAGAAGAAAGGTAATGAGACTTGAAAAGAAATACAAAAAAGGAAAAATTAAGGAGGAAGATTTAATTAATTCTGTGAGAAGCGTGGTGGCTCATATTTCTCATGGGAACACAAAAAATTTAAGAAATTCAGTATTTTTTAGGTGAGTGGTCAACTCCGGGTCTAACCGCGTTATTCGTGGCGGCAGTTGGAACAACAACGCGCAGAACTTGCGCTCCGCGAATCGCAACAACGACAACCCGGACAACAGGAACAACAATGTCGGTTTCCGCCTTGTGAGTACAAGTTATTGCCAGATAAATGGAGTTCAAGGATTTCATTTCCGCGCATCAGGTTTGTCCAGACCACTGACCTGTGCCAGATTTTTTTGGACGAATAAAATTAGTGCCATAGCTTTGAGTAGTGATAAGCGAAAATTGTTATGGCACTTTTTTAATAGGTCTATAGAGAGTAGAAGATATAGTTTCTACGGAAAAGCATTTGAATTTAGAATCACATTTAACAAGCTTACCCGTTATCTTTTTGAAGGTTTGCTCTTTCATCATATTCTGTTGTTTTTTGGAAATATCAAGAAGTTTAAGCTGTGCTTTACGAAGTTCTTTGTTCTTTATTTTTCCATCTTGTGCAGATAAAAACCAATGACCTTTTTTCTTATAAATTGTTCCTATCGCCGTATCAACCTCACTAGCTTGGACTGAAAAGTTGATTACCAAGAAAGCAATGATAATTTTCATAATGCCCTCATACAGTTTGAGTTTTCGGTTTTATGAATCTTGCCAAATTTAGCTACAAGTTCTCTCTCCGCACTTTGTAATGCTTGAGCAGTTTGTATCGTTTTTATTTGAGACTCATCAATCTTATCTTGCTTCTGAGATGCTATAGCATCTCTTTGTTCTGATAATGAAGTGTTATATGCTTCAAGAGCAAGGTAAAATTTTTTTAGTTTATCGTTAAGTAGTATTTTAAGAGTCTCATCCAGAGAGTCATTTATTTGAGATAGTAGTGTTTTAAACTTATTTTCAATTTGATGGCATTGCAAAGTTTGACTTTCACGCAAGACAAATGAGAATGATTCACCTCGAAAATAAGGCACATCAAGTAGAGAGCTTATTACAGGTTCTTGAAAACTTGAATCAACATTTCTTGACGACCAATAGGTAGAATCAATACTGGAGGTATCAAGATTATTTTTTTTAGCATGAGCTAAAACTTTTTTAAAGCACTCACTATTTTTAAAATATGAATCTTTTTTCAAAGTATCGAGAATTTCACTATAATATCGAAGAGTCATATATTCATAAGAAGAAGTATAATCTTTAGAGAAATGAGGATCACTTTCAAAGCATCCATATCCAACAGCATTACCAGCAGTTTGAAAAAATACACAGGTCTTCTTTAAACCGTATTTTTCAAGCATTGGTTTAGCCCTACCTGAATTGCATGATGAAAGTATGATATTAGGTAAAGCACCTTTGTCTTCTAAATCTTTAATATGTTCAAATAGCTTCTCTGTTGGAAAAACAACTTGGTTTCCTTCATTATCATAGATTGTAAAGGTATGATTACATCCAGTATTAAAATCAGCCCTGATATGCTTTCCAATTTCACCGCAAGAATCTTGTCCATGAGCAGTGACTAAGATTTCAACTTTGTCACCTTCTTTAATCTTAGATTTTAGGTCTTCAAAATATTGATTTATTGAATTTGATGTTAGAGGAGCAGTAGAATTTAGTTCTGATACTTTCTTAAAGTCAGTTTTATACTTTTCTTTTTCTGGATGCTTAGATTGGTGAGGCCCAAATAGTGTTTGAGTCTCATAACCACGATTATTCAATCCTATGGTTGCAGCTATAGTATTGCGAGCAAACTCATGTCTATTAGGCTCATTTTGATTTGATGGGCCGCCAATTATGAGTGCAAACTTCTTTGCATTAGCATTCTGCGATAAACTGAATAAAAATATAAGTGAGTATAATTTAAGTAACTTTTTCACACTATTCTTATCGGTTAAATACATATAAATTAAAAAATAATCGCTAAAAATCGTAAAAAGATGATTGTGACTAGCTAGGTAACTGAGGTAATAGGTCTTCTATTGAGAGTGTCATATATTCAAACAGTAGCAGATTTGATTTTTATCGTTCAAGCAACTTTAATGGATTAGTAATTCCAAACCCATCGCTCAAGTCAACAATTGTTTGAAGCCTCGGATTTGTCATCTTTCCTTGGTTAATTTCTTGAATTGTTCCAATGGAGAGTTTAGCTTTATCAGCTAGTTCTTGCATAGTCCAATTTCTTTCTTTTAAAAGCTTTTGCACGTTTAGCTGCAAGCGCTTCGCAAGTTGCTTAGTTTTACGGTGTTCAATCTGATCTACGGTGATTCTAGTCACAAGCTTAGTTCTCCAAATTATATATTTGATAATCACGGATTTATCCGCTATAGTCATCACTGATATATCCGTGATTCACTTTGGAGGTTTTAATGGAGCATTTAACTAAGAAACTTATAGAAAAAACTTGTGAGAGACTTTGGACAATAAATGGCTCACTTAGAGGCCTTGGAGGACTATTTACAACAGGGGCTAGAGATATTTGTTTTGATGGAGAAGAATTCTATGGAGTTGGCCAGTTATTAAAAAAGCTTGGAGAGGAACTTGAAGCTATTGAAGATTTACTAAGATGTGGCCAGGACTCAATGGCCGACCGAAGAAACGGCTTAGATCGTGAAGACGATTGTGAAAGTGAAGTTAAGACTGATAATAACGATGAAGAAGTAATTGAAAAAATTTTGGGCTTAATTCGTGACCTTGTTAAAAGACAAGATGCGTAATTAAGGCTTTTCTTAGTTAAAACCATAAATAAATTACATAGTGTCGGGAATTCGTCACTGTAGCAATTTGCTTGAAATCAATAAGTTAACCTTAGTTTTACCATTGAACTCTATCTTGTTGTCGGAGTACCGACACAATAAAAAAATCAGTCTAATCAAATAATATTGAACTGTTAGATATACTTACTTGCTTGCTTATCTTTTATTGTGACGGATTCCCGACACTTTTTTGCCAATTCATCTCTTAATTTGTATTGCTTAGTGCATTACCTCATTGAATTCTTTGAGGTCAGCCTTTTGGCACATGCTTTGTAATAAAAGTTTGTGGAGGAAAAAGAAATGAACGAGCGTATTTTAGTCATAGACGATGAGCATTTGGTTTTAGATGCGGTTAAAGTCGCTTTGAAGGAAACAGACATTGTTGTTGAGACTGCTAGTAGTCCAGAAGAAGGCATTAGGCTATTTCGAAAGTCTCCAAACGGCTTTCTCTCAATTCTCGTTGATAACCAGTACAAGCAAGAGAACCAAAAGGTTGAGGTTCTTGGGCCAATGGTTGTTAGAGAGATCAGGAAGCTTAATCCTCAAGTTCAGGTTGTAATGCTCTCAGGTGATTACTCGTCTGAAGCCTTGAAGAGTTGGAAAGAAGCAGGAACAGATAAGTACCTCTGGAAACCTTTCAAGAAAGAGCAGTTACATGCATATATCGAGCTGGCCAGAGAGCAGAAAAGAAAAATTGAACAGCTTTGTGAAGATACTGAAGACTTCTATGCCAACCAAAGAGAAAAAATGGCTATGGATAAGCTTGGTGTAATTGGAGTTTCTAAGGCAATGGGAGAAGTTGCTTTAAAGGCCTTTGAACACGCTAAGAAAGATATTGCCGTTATGCTCTTGGGTGAAACGGGAACAGGTAAAGAAGTATTTGCTAGAGGAATTCATAAGAATTCACTTCAGGCGGAGACAGAATTTATTAGTGTTGATTGTACTCGCTACAAAGACAAAACAGATTTATTTGAAAGTGAAATGTTTGGTCACGTTAAGGGAGCATTCACGGGGGCTGATAGAGACAGAACTGGTTTTGTTGAGGCTGCCGACGGTGGAACATTATTTTTAGATGAAATCCATCACTTGAATGCTGATGCTCAAGCAAAGTTACTTAGATTGATTCAGAATAGATCAATTGTAAAAGTTGGTGAGCATAAGGAAAAGCCTGTTCAGTTTAGGCTTATCGTTGCTTCAAAACCTTCTCTGAGAAAGATGGTAGAGGAAGGAACATTCTTACCAGACTTATTTTTTAGAATCTATGAGTTGGATTTATTGATTCCAACTCTCAACGACAGAAAAGAGGATATAAAGCCTTTAATCCTGCACTTTTTAAAGAAGCATAGTTCTGAAAAAGAAGTTTCCTTTGCACAAGGAGCATATTTCGAACTTAAAAAACATGATTGGCCAGGTAATGTTCGAGAACTAGAAATGGTCATTAAGAAGTCTATTATTAATTCTAAAGACGAAAAAGTAATGGCCAAGGATTTATGTTTAATTTGGGCAAGAAAAACCAAGAGTTCCCAAGCAGTACAAATTGGAGAGCTAGTACTAGAAAGTAAGTTAATTTCTTCTAAATATGGTGATGAAAAACTTTTTTTCCAACACAATATTGAATAATTAGATAAAGTTTTTGAACCAATAATAATTTTTAAATACCTTCTGAATAAGTCTTATTAGTATTGATCAGGATAAGCTAAAAACTATTAAATGTTTTTTTTCTTTCCTACTGTAAAGAATATATATATATATATTCTGTAAGTCCTTGATTTTACACGGGTGGTGAGGCACCGATTTTGAATATCTATAAGATATGAATCTATATAAACGTTTATTAATATGTTTTACCATATCTATAACTTATCTTATATCTGCAAATTGTAGTATTGCTGGAACTTTAGATTTTTGCTTTGGTGTTAAATTTAGAGGAGTTGAATTTTTAAAATCTCAGGGATTATTTGGAAGTGAAACTCCAGATTTATACCCAGATTTTACTGTTCGTAATGCTTTTATTAGAGAGATGAAAATATCAAAGCATCCAGAGTTAATGACAAATGGTCGAAGCTCATTATACTCAAAAAATCATCCAGCTTGGGGACAATTTAATCCAACAACACATTATTTTGTTCCCAGTGAAAAAATTAAGTCTGAAGGATTATGCCAGCTTGCCCAGAAAAAACAGATTAAAAGTATCGCAATAGTGTGCACAGGGGATACAGAAACAGAGGGATGGCCTAACTCGATAGGGTATATCAAAAGTGAATGTTTTCTTTCTACACATAGAGGTCCCGGAAAGATTCAGGATTATGAAAGAAAAAGATGGGGACAGAAAAGTCAATACAGAGTAAGTGTAAAACATCCTTATAGGAGTCAATATGATGCACTTAAGAGAGTTGCTCCGAGAAAAGATATTTATGGAGTGGCCACAAGAATGGCAATTAATAATATAGTTAATCTTGAAGAGGAAAGAAATCATTTAACACAAAATAACTTAAATGAGCTTGCCAATCAAAAGTATCTTTTTAGCACTTATGGTGAAAAAGATTTAACAATTTCACCTTTGGTTGCGAGCTGTATGAAAGTACTACCTCATAAAGTTTTTAAAAAATGGATTAAAATTCAAATGGAATTAGAAGAAAAAATTAGCAACAAAAATGGTAATAGTATTTCGTATACAAGCGAAGAAACAAAGAAGCTTGTTGAGAATATAATATTCATTTTGTTAAGCGCAGGTTTTATTTTTTAAGCATGCTCAATGTTCAGTATAGTATTGATTAATACCTTTTCCTAAACTTGTTAAATTCGGAGCAAGCAACTTTTTGATCATTTTTTCAATCATAGGAGTAACTTTTTTTGCTAAGATCCTTGGAATACCTGGTACTTTTTCCGGATATATTAACACCTCGCAGGAAATCTTTAACTCTGTTTTATCTTCAGAGATAGAGCTAAAACTATTAACTCCTTTAACATCAAATAAATCATTGGCGAGAAATGACTCTAGTTCATATTCTACACAATGCTCATTGTCTTTCCATAAAGCATTATCTTTCCAGGAATAAAACTCAGGATTCAATATTTTCTTTAGCAATGAAGGGACATCTGCTTTACCATACCAGTGGTTGATAACATGAACTTGATTATCTTTAATTTTTTCATATTTTTGTACATCAATTTTTTCAATATTTGGCAAGTAAGGAACTAATTTATCCAAATCGTCTCTTACTAGTTTATAAACATCAGCTAATGGCCTGTTAATAACCTCATTGCTTTCAAGATTCATTATTAATTCTCCTTATATTTTCAATACCTGTGATGAAATTAGTAGTAATAGAATGATTTGTATATCCTATCACAAGCTAAAGCTATAATCTTACATTAGTTAATAATTTTATAGAAATCTAATCTTTTTATTTAGCAAATCATTTTTTTTATGTTTTAGTCTATTATATTTTATAATAAATAATATAAAATGAGAGACTCAATATGTTTTTTAACAATAAGTATATGATTATTTTTGTATTAATATTGGTATTCTCAACAGCTGTTGAGGCCAAAAAGGATATTGTTGATATTCACACCCATATAGCCTGCATTGATCAAAAAAATAATGGATGCTATATTTCAAAGGAAATGATTAACAATATAAGATTTAAATACTATTTGAAGTCAATGGGAATTAAAGAAGAAGATATCAAAAATGGTACCGCAGACAAAAAAATGATTTTAAACCTTGTTCAATTAATTCAAAATTCAAAAAGGTTAAGTAAAGCAGTCATTTTAGCAATGGATGGAGTAATTAATACAGAAGGTGAACTAGATAAAGGTAAAACAGAACTCTACATACCAAATGAATATATTTCAGAGGCGAGTAAAAATTATCCGGAATTACTTTACGGGGCAAGTATTAATCCATATCGAAAAGATGCACTGGAACTCTTAGATCATGCCTATCAAAATGGAGCAGTTTTAATTAAGTGGCTTCCTAATATTATGCATATTAATCCTTCTGATAAAAGTTTAATTCCTTTTTATAAAAAGATGAAAAGTTACGGTATCCCGCTGTTAACACATACAGGCTTTGAGAATTCATTTACAAGATCTGATAACTCACTGGGGGACCCTGCTTTATTAGAGTTACCACTTTCTCTGGGAGTGAAAGTAGTAGCTGCACACTTTGGTATTGGTGGTAAAAATGAAGGTGATAAAAATTTTAAAAGGATACTTCCACTTTTTAAAAAATACTCAAATTTGTATGGGGATTTATCTGGACTAACCTTATTGACTAAACCAGGTGCAATAAAAAAAATTACAGAACATAGTTACCTTGCAGATCGAATTCTTTATGGATCTGATTATCCATTACTAACTTTTCCCGTAGCATCACCTTTGTATCATATATTTCACTTAAAACTTAAAGAGATAAAAAAATTATTAAAAATAAATAATAGATTTGATCGCAATATTACTCTTCTAGAATTGTTGGGTATACCCTCGGATTCAATGAATAATTCGGCAAAGTTTTTAAACCTTTAATATAAAGTAACTTATCTTCTTTTTCTGTCCCTGATCTACCTACTGTTTTGCCCATTGAAAAAAAAAATATAAATTTTATAATATAAGAGACTTAACTGAAGGTTATATTATGGTGAAAATAGTATGGATTTTGCTTGTAGTATGTTTTTGTTGGACTACTCACGGACAAAATTATGAAACTTATCATTTTTGGTTTAAGAGAAAGAAAATTTCAGTTCCAATAAAAAAAGAACAAAATATCCTAATAAATGATATTTGCGTACTAAATCTCAAAAATTGCTTAGCTATGGAAGCCTCCAAGAAAAAAGTTAAAAAAATTGATTTTAAAAAGATAGCTCAAGGAAATATTGCGGGAGCTTATTGCGAAAAGTTAGACGGAAGCCTTCTTGTTCTTTCAAATGTGAAAGGCGAAGATACAGAGTTTTGTCATTTTAAAGATAAAACGATGATCGATGCTTATGCTCTTTATCAAAAAGTTAGCAAAGGAAAAAAATAGATGATGTATAAAAATATTATAGTATCTAGTCTATTTATCTTAACAACATTTAGTGTGCAAGCATACAGTACTAAGTATAATAGCAGGTGCCCAGGGAATCAAAATTATGACTTACATGAAAACTTTGGCCCAATTCGTTCTCAAGCTCAAGCACCTTGGTGCGCTACCTTCACTGCTACTGCTTTAGTCGAACATTTTATCAAAAAAGAAACTGGAGTTTCACGTCAACTTTCTCGTACTGATGCCAATAGTATTATGTCCACTCGTCCTCTTGATAACAAGGGAATGCCTATTCGAGATATTGATTTAGCGGAGGGATCAAATTCGCTAAATATTTTGGAAGGCATACAAAATGTTGGAGGGCTATATGATCGGTCTGAATTGCCTTTTGATTCAGCATTATTTGGACATAATAAATTATTAGAAAAATTACAGGATTATTATGCACAGACAGAAAGCAATGATTGCATTGATTGCTTAGACTTAGCAGTACAGGGAGGACCTCTTGATAGCACAAATGCTAAAAACCAGCTATCCAACATTAGAAGATTATCACATTCTTTAGATGAATTTTTAAATAAAGTGAATAAGGATTTAGGCAATCAAATTTACCGCTTACTTCCTTTGAATTCGAATGCCACGCGTGTGCCAGTACCACCATATAATGTTAAAAGAAATTCACATGCTAATGGAGATCAATATATTGAAGGGTTAGTTAATTCATTAAAAAATGGACGTCCCCAAATAGCGAGCGTTTGTTATAATAAACTACATAGAAATATAACAGGACAGCATATTGGAAGCGATTGCGGTGATCATGCTATGGTTATGGTTGGTTCTAGAACTCATAATGGTACATGCCAAGTTTTACTTAGAAATAGTCATGGCCGCAGTTGGCCATCTAGTTCAAATGCTGATCCTGGTGGTGGTTATCAATGGGTTAATGTAAATGATTTTTTAGGTGCTGTTAGAAAACAAGATAATAATACATCAATTACTGTCGAAATCACCAAGAGAGCACCTCCTATTGATCAAGTCAAAAATGATATCCCCTTACTTGATGGATCTAGATATGTCGGGAGAACCTGGCAAGGAAAATTAGAAGGTTCTGGTAGTCTTTATTCACCCGATGGATCACTAGAGGGTCAAGGTAGGTTTGAAAATGGTCGTCAGGTAGATGGAGAAATTCTTATTAAGTTTCATAATAGTACTGATACGTTTTGGGGTAATTTTTATCGTCATAATAATATGATTTATCCTCATAATAAAGGAAAAGTTTCAAATAGCCGTGGAGAGATAATTGAAGAAGGAGAATATTCTCAAGGTCGATTTATCAACGGCACTTCAGACAGGTTAAAATTTACAAATGGTCAAAGTTATAAAGGACATGTTCGAAACTCTGTTCCTAATGGTCAAGGAGAGCTTTTTAATTCAAAGGGAGAACGAATTGCAGTTGGAGTTTTCAGAGATGGTAATATTTTTACCGGCCAGTTGTTTAAATATCCTGTGACGGTACGTAGTGGAAACAAATTATTTACAGGTAATATTGAAAATAGACAGTTTGACCTTAATCATGGAGTCTTAGAATAAGCTTATTAACTCCAAAACATCCGTTTACATCACTGGCAGGGACACATTGTCTAACCCATTTTCCTTTTAAGTAGTGAGCAACCCCATAAAACCAAGTGATTTGATCGTTAGAGCTTGGGATAATTTTATCTGGGTAATATTTGTCGAATAAATTATTAATAATAAAGTTAGGTTTTTAAAGAATATTTTGGGTTATTGATATTAAGAAGGGGTAACTATAGTTTAAGATTATATCATTTATTATTAAAACTTTAAGTAATTGATTATATATTACGATAAGTATCTATGAATAGATTCCTTTTAGTTTCTTTATTTACAATTAACTTTAGTTCACTATATGGAGCAACTCTGTTACCAAGTGGAGTTAATAAAAATAAATGTGTGAATTTTAGAGATATAGAAAAAACGGCCGTTCAAATTAAAGATTTAAGTAATTGGGGCCCTATTGAGCACACTTCTTCTAAATTAAAAAGCTTGATAAAGAAAAATTGTATCTTGTCCACTCCTAAAGAACGTACAGATGCTTTGAGAAAATTAGATGAAAATCTTCAGCCTTATATAAAGCAAGGAGACAAGGTTAATTTTGATCATATACTTCGTCAACTTCAGCGTGACTCATCTCAAGAAGAGTGCACATTAGAAGTTGATTCTATTACCACTGCGCTAGATTTGAGTGAGAAGTATAACTTTTCCTTTCCATCTGGAATATCAACTGAAGTATTAAATAAATCACTTGGTGTCCAGGTGGAAAAATTTGAAAATGGACTCAGTCAATGTTTTCCCAAGTATATATATCATTTAAACTGCAGTACTGAAATACATAAACTCCCATCTCTTATTAGTAACAAAAGTCGTTTTTCAATAGAGAATATTGTAAATGAATTTCTAGTTACCTTAAAAAAAGATTGTTCTTCAAATGATTTTGAAAGAAGGATGGTTGCGGCAATAGAAGAGCATCTTAAAGATTCAGTCGAGGATTCATTATATATTGAGTACTATAGACTGAAAGATAAATTACGTATTATTGCAGGAAGAGAAGACCCTACTTTAGTCTTGAGTTCACTTGAAGCTCTGGGGGAAAGGTTGAATTTATTAGAAGATTTTATGAAGTATAAAATTGAAGTAGTCCCCCCCATAAAAGAGGTTGATGATTATATTAAAATTCGAGCATTAACTTGTCAAAATATAGATAACACAAACCGGTTTATTCGAACTGAACAAAATCAAGGAAGAACCAATGCATGTTTTGCTTTTGCTGGTGCTAATTTATTAAATTTTCATTTAGGAATAGAAAACATGAGTGCTTTATACCTTTTCACTCTAGCAATTGCTCAGAAAGATTTCTTTTGGTATCACGTTGAGGATTTTTTGAATTCATCTAATAGCGAAATATCAGGAGGGTTTACATCAGGTGTGATTAAAGAAGCATTAAAAAGAAATACATATTGCTCTACCAGCGATATATTTGATGCTAAAGTGGGGGCGCCGGATTTACGACTTGTTATTACAGCAACTGAAACAATTGGAAGTAAGTCTCTTGAAGTAAAACATCAATTAGAAAAGGGTGAAATCGATAAAAGCAAATATGAAAAATTGCTTAAAAAATTATTTATGAGTATCTCTAGTATTTTTAAAAACTCATCTTATCATGAATTCGAGCACGCAGTGCAGTCATCGGAGAGTGGGAAAATGTTTTTTAGAAACTTTCTCCTGTCTCAGTGTAAAACTGCAATGCCTCAAGGAACAGATAAAATTAAAGTAGAAGCTGCATACCGCTTTACTGAATTAAGTAATATTTCTTTGTCGGAGTTGGATAATGTTATTGAAAACTATGGTGTTAGTGCTATAGGTTTTCAAGCATATATGCTTCTCGGGGGAGAAGTGATTGATAAATGGGGCCCACATATTACAACAATTACTGCTAGACGTTGGAATACTTCAGAAAGACGTTGTGAATACCGAATTGTCAACAGTTGGGGGATACCATGTGCATCGGTCTTAAATCCTGAAGTGTTATGTGAGGAAAATCAAAATGGCAATACTCAAGAGCTATGGATCAGTGAAAGTTATTTGCAGCATCACTCAAATTCATTAACTTCAATAACCAATTCTCCAACCTTGGAGATTCGTAATCACCCCAACCCTGACTTTGCACCAGATGAGGTTGAATAATATTCTATTAATTATTAAATAATATTTAATATATTTTATAAAAGGAAGGATTAATTAAATGAAAAAAATAGTGTTAGTATTCTTATTGGGGTCTTTTCTAGTTGGAGCATTTAAGGTTTATAATAATAATTATATTGAAATTATGGAGGCGATTGCCCGGTTGAGAGGTAAAAGCTGGGAAGCAAAAATACATATTTGGATAGTAGACGGAAGAGCAGTAGTGATTAGATCAGGTGAGTCTTATCAATTGAAAAAAAACGATGTCCTAGAACTTGATGATATTATTATAACAGGAGAGGATAGTTTTTTAATAATAAAATTTGGATATGAATCTAAAATTAAATTGTTTGAAAATTCAAGATTGAAAATTGATGAATTATTACTCAAAGAAAATGAAATGTACGGACCTAAAAAGTTCAGTTTTATTCTATTAATGGGGTCAATATTTTCTGATTTCACAAAAGGGATAGAGAAACTAAAAATTAAGGGATCAAAAGCTACACTAGATATTAAAGGTACTCAGTTTATTACAACTGCCGGGAAAGATGGCTCACTTAGACTGGCCGTATTGTATGGTTCAGTAAAGCTTAATCCAGAGAGTGGAGCTCCTATTATTGTAAATAATAAAGAAGGAACAATCGTTACTAATAAAGGGAACGCGATGCCTGTTGATAATTATAGGTGGGTTAAAACAATTAACTGGGAAAAAGCAGCAGACAAAGTAGATGTATACCTTTTGGGTAAAAAAATTGATAGATTTAAACAAAAAGCTAAAAATCAAATAAGTATGCAAGAAGAGGTAACTAAAATTAAAACTTTTATGAGTAAGTTTTCTCTACCGAAGGTAGATGGTGCTAAGGCAGTATTGGAAAATCTAAGAACTGCGTCGAAAAATACATTTAAAAGAGAGTCTGATATTAATAAAGCTTTAGAAAGCCGCAAGAAACTTGAGACAGCGTTAGAGAAACGAAGAAAACTCCTTGATGAACTAGGTCATTAGTTTATAATTTTTCCACTTCTTGAGTGTCTAAGCTATTAAGCCAATTAACTAACTGCTTCATCCCTTCTTGAATAGGTATACTATTTTCAAACCCAAGTAACTTTTTTGCTTTAACTGTTGATGCTTTTCTTCTGGTTACTTCTACTTTTCTTCTTTCTTCAGGAACAGGTATATATTCAGGCTTGATATCTACTTTCATCGCTTTGATTAACTCAAGGCAAAGTTCCTCTAAAGAAACTTCGATACCACTTGCAATATTAAAAACTTCATCTTGGACATCTGAGTTCATGGCACAAATACAAGATTTGGCTACATCTAGAACATTAACAAAATCCATTGTCTGTTTGCCATCACCAAATATAAGTGGCCTTTTACCTTCTTTAATTAATTTGTACCATTTAATTAATACTTCTGTGTACTTACCATCAGTGTCCATCCTAGGCCCATAAAGATTAAAAAATCTTTCTATCACTTAAATCTTGCATTTATTATTCCCCTTATATATTTTGAATTTTCATTATAGTAATTTTTTTTATGAATAAAAATAAGCATTTTTTTGCAACCTAATATACTATACAACCTAAAGCTTAATTTAATTATTGGTAAATAGAATTAAGGCATTAGAAATAAAAGAGAACAGATTATATTCGATAAGAACTTAATATTTTTATTGCTGTATTAATTTATGGAATGTCTTGGTGTTATCTTACCATTGTGAAAATGCCAGAAAGATGGTGAGCTTTCTCTACTATATATGTGTTGATCAATCGAACGGGAACGCCGGCAACAACCTCGTTTTCATTTACATCCTTCGTTACTACTGCACCGGCACCTATAGTTGCATTTTTTCCTATAGTGACTCCACATAAAATAATAGCACCACTGCCAATCGAAACGTTATCTTCTATTGTTGTATTAATGCAACTCCAGTCATCATCAGTTTGTTTTTTTCCATCTTGGTTTATCGCTTTTGGGAATTTGTCATTAATAAATATTACACCATATCCTATAAAGCATCCATTACCAATATTTACACCTTCACATATAAATGTATGTGAGCTTATTTTACATTTTTTTCCAATAGATGCCTTTTTTTGTATTTCTACAAATGTTCCAATTTGTGTTCCGTCACGAACAGAACAACCATATAAATTATTAAATCCAAATAGTTTGACGTCTTTTCCTAGCTTTACATCATCGGAAATAAATATTGTACAAGAACGATCGTTGTCTTTTGCGCTCATCTTTTTATCTGTATAAAAAGTTATAGATACAAATAATATCGATATTTTTGCGAATAATATTAGCTTTTATTAGTACTTTGAGCTTATTAGAATGGTTTATTAAGGATTAAAATTGGCAATTTTAAAATAATATTCTACTTAAACTTCATGGTATTTGATCAGATTGTCTATAAAATCTACAGTATTAAACCTTAAGATAACTGATTTGTGATTAGTTAACTGATGTCGTTTATTCTATCTTATTAATTGTAGTATAATTAAAGTAATAGGAGGGGCGATTTGTTACTATTATCTGCATTATGATTGCCTGTGCGCTATTAACTATTAATTTGGTTCACAAAAGAACGCTTAATGCCATCGAGGAAAGAAGTAGTCAATCAATGGTTCACTCGCTTGAAATATAAGTAAGTCGTCCTGTAAGTATATATATGGAGGATTTATGTTTTAGGTAATAAGGTTTTAATCTGGTTTTTTACACTTCTATATCAAGGACCGACCTCATCGTTAGTCCTTGTAATTAAAGAGTTTGTTATAATTAGGTAATTTTAATCTAATTTTTTTAAAAAAAAGTCCCGACATTTCAACTAAGTTATTTTAAAACTCAAAAAAAAGGGGGGATTACATGAAATTACTTTCAGCGATGATGATATTTAGTTTTTTTTCGATAAGTTTTATTACTGGTGTCGGTGATGCAGTAGCAGGAAATAAATGGTGTAGGCTAGAATGCACTGGTAGTGGATGGGAAAAAAGAGATAATGGTGATTCTAGCCGATGCATTAAAGAAAAAACTCCAGCAAAAAGCAAGACTGTAAATGTTTTATGTAAGCCAGCTATTTATGTGAAGGGGTATAGGCTTTCACAAAAAAGTGGCAATACTAATGCTAAAAAGAAAGATTTATGCAAAAAAGGTAGCCAGACAAGGTCTGTCTCTTGCGCAGCCGTCGGCAGTGGGTGGGACTGTAAACTAAAGGCTTTGAATGGTTTGGATAATTGTGAGTGTACAAAACCTGCAAGTTATGATTACAAAAAAGCAAAAAGAGATTGCGACTAGTTAAGTTTTCTTGATTCTTGCGCGCCGCCTACGTTACACTAACGAAAACTGTTAGCGTAACGCAGGAAGGTTTGTTTATAAAGCTAAGCAAGCTATTTGGTGCAAGTGGGCCTAAGGAATTTGCCAAATATTACGCTTTGTGTATGATAAATCCGATTACGCACAAAGCGATGATTATGCTTTATGTCGACAGTGTGTGATGGCAGTGTCTTTAATAAAAATTCTATTGGCATTCTTTTGATAATTGATTATTTGTTTCCCTCTGGCACTTAAAGAATACGTTCAAGTTTTTTCTGTTTTTCTTCTCACATTTATCCCACATGAAGTCGTTAATAATCATGAAAAACAGTTAAATACTGTGAACTAAGAAAGAAGGTAACAAAGAGACCACATTGGTATCTTTATTGGCATCTTTATCTGTAAATTTCTCAGGTAAATCATAGCCCAATCGCTCAGTCTCACCTTGAAGATCTACCCCAGAAAGTCTTAAGTATTCATCAGTGGTTGCCATTTTAGAGTGGCCCACAATACTCATCACTTTCACAAGAGGCGCTCCTTGGGCCAGCATATTGGTAATAAATGTTGCCCGCAGGAGAAAGTATTATCTGGTCGATAGCAAAATCAAAAGGCGACCAATCTTTAAGGTATCCTGGAGAGGATGGAACTTATGAAGATAAGAGGATGAAGAAGCTTGGGATTTAGGCAAAAGAGCACTTTTTTGAAGATACTCTCTTCATATAATAGGTAAAACTAAAACTCCGGTATTCTCTATTGGGCACTCTTTGTTGGAGTTACCCTTGGCCCTTTACAAAATTTGAATTTATTTTTTATTTGAAAGAAATCGGGACCGAGGATTATTATCAGGAAAAAAATAAAAAAATACCTTGAACCTGAGTGACAAGTACGTTATTCCATATTTGGAGTTCTTAAATGAAACTAATAAATCAAGTTATTGGAGTATCTTTAAAAAATGTCGCCCTACGCTTTCTGGATGTCAGTATCAAGAGAGAAAATTCAGATGATTGAAAATGATCAATTTAAATGGATTAATTTAATGCTCGTAACCAAATATTATATTGTAAATTTTTTAATTATTTCCGTATTATTGTCCTGTTCCTCTACGCAGGATCTGACATCAAGGGACCTTTCGAGTGAACGAAAAGAAAAATGGTTAGGAATTTCTTACCCTCCCTTGAGAATGAGAAAAATTCCACACCGCGATCTAACAGAACTGGAATTTTCAGAAGGGGTCATCGAGCGTCTTGACGTAAACTTGGTTACTTTTTCAGAGTACTGGGATGTACGGGAAGTGACCAAAGGCACTTTTAATTGGAAGAGCCTTGACCAGAGAATGGAATGGGTTAAAAGAAAAAAATTAGATTTACTTCTTCGAATCAATTCAACGGGCCCTAAATGGGCTTGTCAGGATTACCCTGCCCAAAACTCTCATTCTTGTGTTTATAAAAGCGAGAGATACTTTGTAAGGTATATCGAGGCCATATTAAAACGCTATCCAAAATCAATTAAGCAAATTCAATTTGGTAACGAATGGCAAACTCAAAAGAGATATGTGGGCACTGGGGAAGACTATTCTCGCTTTAATAACATTTTGTTTGATACTGTGAAGAGATTTGCCCCTAATATTAAAGTATCGTTGGGAGCATTTTCAATTGGATCTCTGCAGTGGCTTGCTGCCTGCTCTGGAAAAATCGAGGAATTTAGTAACGTGGAGTATTTTGGACCAGATAGGATAAAGCAACACTGTAAAAAGAAAAGATACATCAGAATGCGTGATAAAATTAAATACGTTCTGAAACACTCGAAATTTGATACCATAGATATTCACCTCTATGATGACGCTGAAAATTGGCCTATATATCATGCCCTAATTGCAAGTAGAACCTCAAAACCAATCGTAGTTAGTGAGTTTGGAGGGCCGAACTTATTTTTTGAGAATTATTCTGATGAATATCAAGCAAAACGTCTTCAAATTTATTTAGAGACACTTAAGAGTTTGGATATCCTCGAAGCATATTATTTCAAGTTGGTTGAAGCTGGACAAGCTCATCCTATGCACAAGAAATCGACTCTGTTTAATCGTAACTTTATAGAAAAGCCCGCTTTTATGACTTTTTGGAATTTCACTAATCGCTAGATTATTGCAATCAATTAAAACCTTAGTGGACAGAAAGCTATTCTTTGAAATATCTACTTTCTTGAACTCAACACCTATTTTAAGGATTTGGCATTTTAAATTAGGTCAACTCTCGTCAAGAGCATTTGTTAGCTTACGATATAATTCCCCGATCTTTTATAAGTAGTTCTGGCCAATTCTCTGTTACCAGACTTGTTACCAAAAGTTAGCAAGGCCCGACATGTCGGGACATTTCAGGACATGAGATAAGAATTTCATACTTCACTCTGTTGTGTTTTTAAGTAGTTAAAATTTTTGTGTTTTTTTGAATTTGGGAAAAAGGCCTAAAAAAAATGGTCGGATCGACTGGATTTGAACCAGCGACCCCTATCCCCCCAGAATAGTGCGCTACCAAACTGCGCTACGATCCGACTAATTATAGTCTATCATATTAATCAAACTAATTGATTTTGAAAAGTATACTTTATATTTTAAATGTTTAAACTATTAAAATAAATGATTATGATTAAACAAAATGATAAAAAATGGTATGTGTATATAGTAGAAACTCAAGCGGGAAAGTTTTATACTGGAATTACGTTAGATTTAGTTAGAAGACTAGAAGAGCATAAAAACTCAAGTAAGGGCGCAAAGTTTTTTCGCTCAAGTCCAGCTAAAAAAATTTTATACACTGAAGAATGCTGTTCTCGATCTGAAGCACTAAAACGAGAATACAAAATAAAGCAATTAAGTAGACAAGAAAAAAATAAATTAATTGATCAACAAGGAAAATAGAATGGAAAAAATTTGGGTAAAAAATTATGACAAAGGTGTTGCTCCAGAAATTGATTTGTCTGAATATGATTCTTTAGGACAAGTAATTCAGGAAGTCTTCGATAAATATTCAGATAAGCCAGCATTTCACAATATGGGAACAACATTAAGTTATGATCAGATTAGAATTGCAAGCTTAAAGTTTGCAAGCTATTTACAAAATGACTTAGGACTACAAAAAGGTGATCGAGTAGCATTAATGATGCCTAATATTTTACAATACCCAATTTGTTTATTTGGCATATTGCAAGCTGGTATGGTTGCAGTAAATGTAAACCCTTTGTATACCGCAAGAGAACTTGAACATCAATTAAATGATTCGGAGGCCAGCACAATTGTTATTTTTGATAATTCTGCCCATATCTTAGAAAGTATAGTTAGTAATACCAAAATAAAAAATATTATAACGACTGAAATAGGTGATTTGCTTAATTTTCCAAAATCTTTAATCGTTAATTTTGTTCTAAAATATGTCAAGAAAATGGTTCCCAAATACTCATTAGAAAATGCCATTTCTATTAAAGATATTTTAGCTGAAGGAGATATATCATCTTTTAAAGCACCACAAGTTTTAAAAGAAGATATTGCTTTTTTACAGTATACAGGTGGAACTACGGGAGTTTCAAAAGGTGCAATTTTAACTCATAGTAATATAATTGCAAACTTACTTCAGGCCAGAACATGGATCTCAAATCTTATCAGAAAAGGTGAAGAAATAATTATTACGCCTCTACCTCTTTATCATATATTTTCTTTGACAGCTAACTGCCTGGCTTTTTCTAGTGTTGGAGCATTAAATATTTTAATTACAAATCCAAGAGATTTGCCCGGTTTTATTAAAGAGCTAAAAAAATGGAAATTTACTGCCTTTACAGGAGTTAATACATTATTTAATGGTCTTATCAATAATCCAGAATTCAAAAATATAGATTTTTCAAAATTAAGGCTAACTCTTGGTGGAGGTATGGCCGTACAGCAATCTGTCGCTGAAAAATGGAAAGAAGTAACAGGCGCACCACTGATTGAAGCTTATGGTCTTACAGAAACATCTCCTGCTGCTTGTATGAACCCAATGACGCTAGAGGCATTCAATGGAACTGTTGGGTTACCAATCTCATCAACAGAGGTGGCAATTAGAGGTGATGATAGCGAAGATAATTTACCAGTAGGGGAAGTCGGAGAAATTTGCATAAAAGGGCCTCAGGTAATGCAAGGATATTGGAATAGGCCTGAAGAAACAGATGAAGTAATGGATAGCGATGACTTTTTTAGAAGTGGAGATATTGGCTTTATGGATGAGGCTGGTTACGTCAAAATTGTTGATCGGAAAAAAGATATGATTTTAGTTTCTGGGTTTAATGTCTTTCCAAATGAGATTGAAGATGTCATCTCAACTCATCCTAAAGTATTTGAGTCGGCCGCAGTTGGAGTTAAGGATGAAAAAAGTGGGGAAGTTGTAAAAATATTTATTGTTAAAAAGGATCAAGATTTAACTGAAGATGAACTAAGAACACACTGCAAGAATAATTTAACTGGTTATAAATGTCCAAGATACTATGAGTTTAGAGATGAATTACCAAAATCAAATGTAGGGAAAATTTTAAGAAAAGAATTAAGAGAGTAGGAATATTAATTTTTATTGCACTTTTTTTTCATTTCCCACAGAAGATGGCCTATAAATGGTCTTCGGCTTTCTTTAGTCGTTACCATTAATAATTTTGTAATTTTTAAATTTTCAGGATCAGAGAAAAGTAAGATAAGCATCTCTTGAATAAAGTTTGTTTTAAGAGTGATGTAATTATCAGTTCCCACACCTAGTTTTACTCCTTTCTTTTCCCACCAGGAAAAAGGATGGTCTTTATAGTCAGGAAGTGATCCTGTTAGTTTTAGATTTGAAGAAGGTAAAGCGATTAATGATACTTTTTTATTAATCATTCTGTTTAATACATCATGCTGATAATGTTCAATCTCTCTGGCCGTATGAAATTTTACTTTAGTAAAGTCTACTTGTTCTTGGTTTGTTAGTGGAGTTCCAGAGAATAATTTTTCTTTGATGTTTTCATTACTCCAATTCATATCTTCTAATTCGAGGTAGTCAGAACTATCAGCAGCGATGGGTATTTTTTTGTTGTTTTGGCCTAGTGTTCTTTGGTACAATCTATGAAAATAAAAATTGGGGTTTATGCCAAGACTAATACCGTGCTCGAGAGTATCAATATGCCAAATGTTCATAGCATTATCTACTGCTTGAATTCCTTTCCTTAATATATTCCATGTTTCACCATGATGGCTTCTTATACTAAATCCATTATAATGAAGCTTTCTAAGCCCTGATCTCATTTCTTCAAAGTGTTTTTTTCTAAATAATTCTTTTTCATCTCCGACAGTGTCAACTTCTTTTAAATATGGCCTTAAATAAGGATACTTTTTAAGAATTTCTAATATTTGATCAACTTGTCCATCAATATGTTCTTTTTTTGTTTTATAATTACTTCCATCATAGAAATCAAACTCTTTTCTAAAACAAGGTGATAAAACAAAATTGAATGCAGGATTCTTTTTCTTGAATTTATTAAAACCACTATATAAACCTAAAATAACATCTTCTTCTGTAAGAGGTTTACCTGGTAGTTGTTCAGAACTAATATTGCTTGCCCTTGAAAGAGTAAATTTAAGCCTAATATTACCTACGTTAAATTTCTTGTACAGTTCAGATGCCATATGAAAAGCAGCTTCTTCATGGATCTCTTTTGATGTTAAAATTAGTTTTGGCAAATATAAAATTTTTAAATACTCAGTGAACTTTTCATTATCTTTTAAGCAAATTAATTTCTCTACGTCTGACACGCTTTGAATAGGAATAGCATCTTCACCATAAACTTCTTTGATTTTTCGTTCATATATTTCACTATTATCCCCTTCTAGTAATTTTTTTATATGTGGATAAATGAATTCAGGTGTTAATGATCCTGTCAGATGAATATGCTCTTCATGGTAGTGAAGTGGAAAAGTCTCAAAGAAATTAAATAATGCATTTGCAACTGGGTGAATTAATACTTTAGTAATACAAGTTAAATCTCTTTGGAAATCACTGAGTAATTCTTGGAATTCTTGAACGGATTGTAACAGTAGTTCATTTTGTTGTAATTTATTATTGAATGAAAGCAGTTCAAGCGTATGATTGAGTGAGACTCCATTGGTTTCACTGATAATATCAATAATAAATTTATTTAATTTTCCTTGATCTAGCAACATATTTAACCTTTCTTTTCTTTTATTAGTTCAAATGCTTCCTGTAAAATAATAAAATTATCATTTGCAAGTTTTATATGTTTTTCAGGTAGTCCCATTCCAGATAGGCGATCTGGGTGCTTTTTATTAGCTAATATTTTGTATTTTCTTTTTATAATTTTAAAATCATCATCTTGAGTTATTCCTAATACTCGGCATGCACCAACTAAATCATTTCTTCCCTGCAGCGGAGGTAACGGTCTGAGACCATTGAAGACAAATCCTTGCTCTAGCAAATTTGAAGTTAATGTATCAAGAGTAATAAACTCCTTGCCTGAAACTATATTTAAGTACGAAAAAATTTGATTATTAATTTCCTGAGAAGAAAGTTGTTTAAATTTGCTTTTTCCTGACAATAAGGAAGAATATATCTCTTGGTGAGTATGGCCGGAGTTGGTGAGAATTTCTATTTCGAGGGCATTTAAAATATCTTGAGCTGTAACCTGTCCTTTTTGAGCAATTTGATGTGCCAATCGAGATTCTTCAGAGTTGATTTCATCTATCAGAGCAGAAATAAAAACCTTAGTTTTAAACAGGGAGTAGATTTCATTAAAAGAAGGCAAACTTGTTTTGTTTAAGGTTAAGACAATATCATTATTTATGATTTGTTTAAAGGAGTTACTAATTTTAGTGATGTCAATATCTATCTTGAAGCGTGTTTGGAAAAATTTATTTAATTCAACAAACATGGGGCCGTCTCCCCATTGCAAATGATCCAAAAGGTTCATTACTTTTTGAAGGTCTTTCACTCTCTTTTCATTCTTCTTCTTTGATTGTTTTTCAAGTTCTTTACTATATCTCTCTTCTGTCAATGAAGAATATCTTTTCTTGGATGACTTGGGTTTATTTGTACTTACTCCATGTTTTTGACGAAATAGAGAACTTTGTCTCTCAATCATCCTCTCTATATTATGTTTATTTTTCTTTTTGCCTGAAAATAAATTAGAAAGAAATGGCCGTAGAAATACTGCCATCATTTTACCTATGACAAAAACAAGAAATAGGGATAAAAAGACTTTAGTTATTATTTCAGTTTTTGATATCATGAATTACTATATATAAGTTAATATGTTAATATTATATAAAAGAAAGAGTCGTTCTACTAGGAAGGATTAAATGCCATCGTGGAGTATTACTAAAATTGACTTGCCTTTAAACTTTGAGTGGAAAATTTCACGAAATACATCAAGTATAAAAAGCAATTTTATTGTAAAAGTTCAAGATGAAGATCATGAAGGTATTGGAGAAGTTGCATTTAATATACGCTTTGGAGAATCAGAAGAGCAGATAAGGGATCATTTCAGTCTGTTTATGAGAAATTGGAGCACTTCTTTTTATACTTTGGAAGAATTTAATTTTTGTATAAATTCACTTGATTTACCTTCTAGCTTGCGTTTTGGAATTGAATCAGCTTGGGTACATTTTTCCAGTAAGTTTTTTGATATTGAAATGGAGCAATTACTAAAAATAAAAGGATTAGGAGTTCTTTCTACATCATTTTCCTTGCCCATAATGGAGGTTGGACAAATTAAATCGTTTATAAACGAAAATAATCTTAAACGATTTCAATCACTAAAAATAAAAGATAACGGAACAGAAACTGTTGATGTTATTAATGAAGTACATGCTCACTTCAAAGGAAAAATAAGAATAGATGCTAATGAATCTTTCAGTTGCCCTGATTACTTAATGAAAACATTTGAAAAATTAAAAGAAATCCCCATTGAGTTTATCGAGCAGCCATTACCCGCATCAATGCATGATGAGTATTTATATTTAAAAAATAATATTAATTTTAAAATACTTGCAGATGAATCCATTACCTCTGGTGAAGTAACCTCCTATTACACAGAACGTTTTGATGGTATTAATATCAAGTTAATGAAAAGTGGAGGTTATTTTAATGCTATTAAACAAATTAGGCAGGCCAAAAGATTAGGCCTTGAAATAATGATTGGTTGTATGATTGAAAGTTCGCTTGGTATCTCCTCGGCAATGAATTTAGCTTATGGGCTTGATTACTTTGATTTGGACGGAATTCTAATAATTCAAAAAGATCCATTTGGGTTAGTACATGAAAATAATGGAATATTAATTAAAACAGAGTTACATTAGAAAAATAATTTCAAGTTTATATCTGCTCTTGAATAATTGGGAACATTAGTTCCACCAAGAGTTTTTTGTACACTTGATGAAATAATTAACGGTGCCATAAACTTTTTATTTTTAAAAAGTTCAACAGTTGAAAAGCTTAATTCAAGTTTTCCAGAGTGTGAGTTCTTTTCAGTATCAGTACTTAATATTTGATTAGCATCACTATAGTCAGATTCATAAATAGACTTGGCCGTATAGTTAAATAGATAACTAACTGAAGTACTAATCCAACTTGAGAAGTCATAATTAGAAGTTAGAGTAAGATCAAGCATATCTCCTAGCTTTTCAAAAAAAGTAGCTTTTTCAAACCCCAGTAAATACTCTGAAGACTCAGGTACTCTAAGAGTCTTACTACTTGGAGATTGATAAGTGTATCGTCCACTTGCTTCAAATGATAATGGACTATTGGGTATTGTTATACCTCCGCCTATTTCAGAAAATATATCAAATTGTCCATCACCAAAAGCGATATCTTGAATAATATCAGGGTCATCTGTTCTACCTGTAGGGAGAGTCAAGCCTAATGTTGTGGCCATACCACTATTACTCGATTCAAAAATATTATACATTATTCCCATCTCTAAATCGCCCATTCCCTTGCCTGTCCAGCTTCCTATTGGCTTATATCCTAGGTGATTGGTTACAATAGATTGGATAACTCCTCCTGAAATATCCGGTAGGCTATTTGTAATTCCAGTAATAATTTCAGCTGTGGAGCTATCTATATTTCCAGAATTATTTTGAATACTTGACTCAAGAAGAGTTCTGACTTGGTTATTATTATTATATTTGGTTCTCTCTATGTTTAAATTAACTTCCGCTGTATGGTATGGAAACGCTAAATAGGCAGTTAGGTCATTAGAGAAACCATAAGCAATTCCAACTCCTTGTACTTGAACCTGAGCATTTGCATCTACTTCATATTCACCTAATTGGAATGCATCGTATGCTGGCCGTGATATTTGGCTTAGAGATGTTAAATAATCAGCAAAGATATCATTCAATGATTCTAGTGACTTAGCATCAATTGATATTTTTAGGTTATAATCTTGTTCTTGCTGGTTTCCAGTAAATGATGAACTTATTTTTCCTGTAGCAACATGCTTATAAACGAAAGCACGAACACCTCTTGGAAGTGTATCATAATAGGATGAAAAGCAATTTGCTGAAAATTGTAATAAAGTGAAAATAAAACATAATTGAATAATGCGCATGGCGACAATATATACTCTTTTAAAAAATAATCTCTATATATATGAAACTTTGTAATTATTATAGTGAGAGTGTTTGTGAAAAAAATCTATACCAATACAATTTAATTGAAAAAAATTACGCCCAGTGTTATTGTCCAGTTCACATAAATGACAACAAACAATTTTTGGTAAATAATTAGTTATGAAAATTCTCTCAACTGCTATTTTATTGATCTTTTTAAGCTCTTGCTTAACACATGAAGAAATAACTCCTGCATTTCAAGTAGAACGAATTGATGATCAAGTTAGTGATGTACAGTTTTCGTTTTCAACTGAATCTCAAGATTATAGCAATGAGTTGGATGAAATAGGGGATATCGATAATATAGGCCCTTCATTAAGAGATTTTTTTACGAGATGGATTAATAATGATTTCGAAAATGGTGAACTTGATGAAGTTATGCATCTTGACCCTATTGAGTACTCTCTTGATGAAATATCAGATGTTGATTTTGATTATATCGAAAAGATTAAGCTAGAATCAGTACGTTTAATTATGCAAGATTATGTTGAGGAAACAGGATCAAGCGTTGATTTTTCTTTCATCAAGAATTTTAGAATTTATATTAAATACAAAGAACTATTCAAGGAAGGTGAAGATGTTAGTATTAGATATAATGATGCATTATTAGTATTGAGTTATGACAAAGAAACAGAAAAGCTATCTTGTGATGGAAAGTGTTTAGATTTAAAAATTGAAAAAAGTAGTTGGCGAGATATTTTAGAAAATAATCATTCTTTTGTTGTTTTGGTCAGAGTTGAATTAGAAAATATACCAACTGCGAAATTTTCTTATGAAGGCCAAATTGATGTTTCTGTTGGTGTGAGAATCGGCTTGTAACTTATCTTACTGTTTGCCTCGTCTATTGAGTGCTGAAAGATAATTTTTCCCATAATATTAATTTTATCAATTTACTCAAAAATCATTTATTATATTTGTATGATAGTTTTTTATCTAGGGGAATCATTTTGAAGCTTATTAGGATTATTTTTTTATTTTCCATTTTTGTATCAACGGCCTGTTCAACTTCCATTAGTAAAGCAAAAAATAGTTCTAATAAAATAAGGGTTAATAGATTTGAAAGACAAGAAGTAAAAATTCATAGAAGTGCTATTAAAAAGAGAAATAAAAAATCAGATAATAAAACAGACTTAAAACTAAAATATTCAAAAAAATATGTAAATTTTTGGATGAAATACTTCACGAAAAAAGAAAAAAAACGTTTTATTAAACATCTATCTAATGCTTCTAAGTATAAAGAATTGGTTCAATCAATATTTGCAAAACATGGGTTACCCCAAGATCTATTCTATGTTGGTTTAATAGAAAGTGGGTATAACAGTAAAATAAAAAGCAGGTCGGCAGCAGTAGGCCCTTGGCAATTTATCAAAGGTACAGCAAAGATATATGGATTAAAAGTGAATCGTTACGTAGACGAGCGGATGAATATTTATAAGTCTACGGAAGCAGCCGCACAATACTTTAAGGATTTATACAATATTTTTGGAAGTTGGGACCTTGCTCTATGTGCATATAATAAAGGAGAATATGGAATTATTAGGGCGATACGAAAAGGCAATACAAGAGACTATCAAGAACTAATTAGAAAAAAATTAATTCCAAAGGAAACTCAGTATTATATTCCGAAAGTAGTAGCAGCTCGTTCTCTTTATATTAACAGTTCTAAGCACAAATTATTTTATGATCGTCCAAGTTCTCATGATTATAATAATGGGTCTGCGGTGAAATTAAGGCAAAATTTTAGAGTATCAACTATTGCCAGTAAGCTCGGGATACCTAAAAGATTGGTTTTAAAATTAAACCCAGACTTACAGAGGGATTATGTAAAGGTTGGAAGAAGTGGTCTAAAAGTTTTCTTACCAAAAGAGAAAAGCTCTAATTATTATTTAAGTAAAATTAAGAATACTAAAGTTCGTAAGCAAGTGACAACTAATAATGTAAGAAAACATAGGGTTAGAAGAGGTGAAACATTATCTTCAATTTCTAAAAAATATAATATAACGATTAATCATTTAAAAAAATATAACAGTTTGAAAAATAGTAAAATTAAAATTGGGCAATATTTGAATTTACAAATGAAAAGTAATGTTTATATTGTGAAATCAGGTGATAATCTAGGTAAAATTGCGAGTCGGTTTGGATTATCAGTTGCTAAGTTGGCCAAGTATAATTCTTTAAATTCATACAGAATTTATCCTCGACAAAAAATATATATTCCAATTTAATTGACTAGCTTCAATGAACAGGCCATTTTGTTATCACAAATGATTAAATAGGGAAGTAAAGTGAAAATTGGTCTTGATGCAAAGAGAGTGTTCCATAATTTTAGAGGATTAGGTAATTACTCTAGAACATTAATTGAAAGCTTTGGTAATTTTTATCCAGATCATCAATACTATCTTTATACAACTCCTTACTCTGATAAAAGAGCAATAAATTGGAAAGAAAATAATAGTAACTGTATAATTAGAACTCCTGGAACAAGTCTTGGAAAAGCACTCCCGTCATTTTGGAGAACTTTTCAATTAAAATCAGATTTAGCAGAGGATAATCTTGATATTTACCATGGCCTAACTCATGAGCTTCCCTATGCAGTAGACAAATTAGATTTGCTCAAAGTTGTAACAATTCATGATTTAATTTTTTTAAGGTATCCAGAGTTCTTTCCATGGATTGATCGGCAAGTATATTTAAAAAAGTTTAAGTATAGTTGTAAAAATGCTGATATTATTATTTCAATCTGTCATCAAACCAAAGATGATCTAATACATTTTCTTAACGTACCAGAAACAAAAATAAAAGTAGTTTATCAAAGCTGCTCCCCTCATTTCTATAATTTAGCAGTAGGAAAGAGAAAAACTATAGAGAAATATCTTATTAATGATGAATATATTTTATACGTTGGAGCAATAGAGGAAAGAAAAAATGTTCTCAATCTGGTTCGTGCATATAAACAAACAAACAGGCACGAAAAACTTGTATTGATTGGTAATGGCGGCCAGTATTTAGAAAAAGTAAAAAATGAAATTAAATTATTGAAATTAGAGTCTAAGGTAATTATTTTAAATTCAGTACCATTTGCCGATTTACCTTCACTTTATCAATCAGCTAAATTATTTTGCTTTCCATCCTTATTTGAAGGTTTTGGTATTCCAATTATTGAGGCCCTATTTAGCAAAACTCCTGTTTTAACATCAATAGGTTCTTGCTTTCCTGAATCAGGAGGCCCTTCAAGCATTTATATTGATCCTTTGGATATTAACTCTATTGCGAGTGGTATTATTAAAGTACTTTCTGATAGCTCTTTAGCAGAACAGATGAAATTAAATGGATTTGAGTTTGTACAAAAATTTCATTGGAAAAATACAAGCAAGGATTTAATGAAGGTTTACCAAGATGGATTACTTGCCCGTAATTAAAGATAAGTTTGATAATTTATATTTTTTTAGCAAGTCAAGAATATTAACAACACGTTCATAGGCAACTTTTTTATCAACTCTTAAGTTGACAGGAGTATTTTTATTTTTAGCTTTTAAATTAATGGATAGTTCCTCCAATTGAATGACTTTACCATTAAATGCTATTTGATCTTTCGATAGTTCAATAGAAATATTATTTTTTTCTTCTTTTGCCACCCCGCTTTTAGAATTAGGTAAACTTAGTAGTAATGCTAACTCATCTTTTTTGAATACAGTTGAGACCATAAAAAAGATTAAAAGTAAAAAAACGACATCAATTAATGGAGTAATATCAGGAATAATAGATTCTTTAGTTCTTCTTTTCATTGCACTCCTACAATAATTTTATTAATAATTTTTTTTCTAAATTTGCTTCAAGTTTATCTAGCATACCGAGTAAGTAGCTATGTGCCATAAAATGAGGGATAGCAACAAGTAGGCCACCAACAGTTGTGATTAAGGCCATAGAAATTCCTTCAGCAAAGTTCGATGGATTATTTAGGCCCGTTTCAGACATTACTCTGAAAGCAACTAAAACTCCAATTACAGTACCCAGCAACCCAATCAACGGAGAGATTGAAGCAATAATTTTAATAGTATTAATTCCAGATTCAACATTATTCATATGACATGTTAATTCTTGCTTTGAAAGCTCGACCATCGTTTCTACCTGATTATTTGAGGTTGAACTTTTAATTATCCCTGCAAGCTGGTCAGTAGTCTGGTCCGTTTTCTTGTTCTCTTGTGTAATTGTAATTATTTTATAAACGATAGTAGCAAAACCAATAATATTAAAGAGGAGAAGAATATACATAATAGGCCCTCCCTGATTTATGTAATCTATTATTCTCATTTAATCCTCCTTAATAATTTAATATACTTATTGTGGTACAGTGAAAATAAGATTGCAAATATAATAGATTTTAGTTTACGCCAAATAAAATACTCAACTTTCAAATATTTATAAATTTTATTTAACATTTATTAACTTGTTAGAGTTCAGGTAAGTTACTGTAAGTACAAGTTAGTTACAACATCATCTATGTTAATATATTTTTTGGCTTTGAATTTATTTGAATATTAATTAAAAGTGTTAAAATGGTGCTGTGCGCAAGTGGAGAGGTCACAATGATTAAATTTCATTTTATAGAAAGCCAGGCGATTAGATTAACTAAACCTTTAGGAGATTTCTGTTATTATAATAAAAACTTAAACTCTAAATCATATTTATTTTTTAATATAATAGAAAAATTTATTTTAACAAAACCAATTCATTTACAAAATATCATTAGCAAGGAAGTACATTTAGGTCGTAAGATATTTATTAAGTTGTAATTAGATTATTGCTTGCTCGAATATGATGTGTTAGATTTCTTTTTCCCAAATTAACTAAAAGGAATAATCAATATGTTAGAAAAACTTTCTACTGAGCGAAAGTATCAATTATATGAAGGCTCAGTTCAAAATCATGAGGGCGATATTGATTTCATTAATGATCAGTATGAAAGAATTTTTGGAACAAAACCACTATTATTAAGAGAAGATTTTGGTGGAACAGGACAACTGTCTTGTGGATGGGTAAAACAAAGCTCACATCATAAAGCTTGGGCCATAGATTTAGATCCAGAACCTATCTCCTACGGAAAAGAGCGCCATCTTTCAGAGTTAGAGGAGAGTAGTCGAAATCAGGTTAATTACGTATTGGGAAATGTCTTGGAAAATCAAGATTTTAAGGTGGATGTAACTGTTGCTTTTAATTTTTCATATTTTATTTTTAAAAAACGTAATGAACTACTTGCTTACTTCAAAAAAGTAAAAGAAGGCCTAAACGAAAATGGTATTTTTGTTATTGACTTGTTTGGAGGCACAGATTCTAATCAAGAGTTAGTCGAAGAAACTGAATACGATGATTATAGTTACTTTTGGGATTGTGAAAATTTTAATCCAATTACAAACGAATGTTTATATTATATTCATTTCAAAGATAATGGAACTAAACATGAGAGAGTATTTACTTATGATTGGAGAATGTGGAGTATTCCAGAACTAAGAGAAATAATGTTTGAAGCAGGTTTTTCTAAGGCCATTGCTTTTTGGGAAGGAGATGATGATGATGGTGGAGGAGATGGTGATTTCTACTCTACTGAAACTGCTGAAAATTGTGAGTCGTGGGTTACTTATATTATTGGAGTTAACTAATAATATAATGAGTAAATTCAATATTACTATATTGAGAGTTTTCAAACTGACTCTTTAATTCTGAGTCAGGCCAAATAATAAGAATATTATGTTTTAGTTGCTTTTTAGATAAAAGGCTTAATAATAAATTTTTGATTACTTCATTCAAATTTGTAGTTATTTTGATATTTGCTAAAAAGATTTTAGAATTATAGCTACTTGCATAGAAAATATTATTATTTTTATCAATATAATCATTATTAACATATTTTGTTAGTATTCCATCCATAAAATAGTCTAAATCAAGGAAAGGTTTTGGAAAGTCCTTGAGGCATATATTTGTTGGCCAGATAATTCCAGTAACTTCAGGAGATATTAATTTGGTTAATTTACTTATGTCGTTACACATTGTTTTTTGCAATATGATCTAAAACACCATTTATAAAAGCAGAAGATTTTTGGTCACCAAATTTCTTGGCCATATTAATGGCCTCATTAATAACTACGTTAATTGGAGTATCAGGTAAGTATTTGAGTTCAAAGCATGCAACTTTTAATATTGCTAACTCTGTTTTATTAATTTTTTTGATATTCCATTTAGTCATGGATTGTTGAATGCTTTGTTCAATCTCTGCTCTATGCTCAATTACTCCCAGAATAATTCGTTCTGCTAATAACTTGGTATTACTATTTACTTTATTTCCGGGGTGTTCAGGGTCAGGCTCAGAAATACTTACATAAAAATTGATTAGATCTTTTGCTAGTAATTCAGAATTTTTGTTCTTTTCCATTAAATATACTGGCGATGACACTTCTATTTTAAATAAAAATTTAAAAGCTAATTCTCTCCCTATTATTCTATTGTCTGTTATATTCATTTTGTTCTCTATTTTGTAATGGATTATTAATTTTTGTTAGACTAGAAACGAAGTCATCCACATCATTATAATCCCAGTAAAATGACGCAAATCTGACAAAAGCAACAGGATCAAGATTCCTTATTTTTGAGGCTAAATAAGCACCAATTTCTTTGGTTGTTGTTTCTCGTTGCCCATCCTGTATTATTGTTTGTATTAACTTTTCAATGATTAATTCAAGTTGTTGAGTTGAAATGGGTCGTTTTTGACAAGCTTTATCTAATCCGGCCATAACTTTTTCTTTATTGAAAACTTCTCGCCTACCATCATTCTTAACAATTGTAGGTAGTTGCACTTCAATTTTCTCATAAGTTGTAAACCTTGTTTCACATTCGTCACACTTCCTTCTTCTTCGAATAATATTTCCTTCTTGAAGATGGCGTGAATCGATGACGCGTGTGTTTTCAGATGAACATTTTGAGCAATGCATTTAATCTCCACTCTTGTTAATAATGAATAAATTAATACTGTCTTATCAATATAATGGCAAGTATTCATCTAATTGACTGAATCAATAAGGATTGCTAGTCTTTGATTTCCTCACTTTTAAAGGAAATAATGAAGTTATTATCACAATTAATATTAGTAATTTTTTTATACGTAATTTCAGGTCAGATTTAATAAACTGGAAAATCTTTACACAATTTTTTAACCTCTTCCTTAATACTGAATAAAACCTTTGTATCTTCATGATTTATTAATGCTTGATGAATCCATCCTGCAACTAACTTCATATCATTTTCTTTTAAGCCTCTTGTCGTGATAGCTGGTGTTCCTAATCGTAAACCTGAGGTAACAAAAGGAGATCTTGTATCTCCTGGGATCATATTTTTATTGCAAGTTATACCTGCTAGTTCAAGTGTTGCCTCCGCTTTTTTCCCGGATAGTTTAACTGAATCAGTTTTAATTAATAATAAATGGTTATCAGTACCACCTGAAACAATTTCAATTCCATTACTAGAGAGATGTTTAGCTAAAGTTTGTGCGTTTAAAATAACTTGTTTTTGATATTCTGAAAATTCAGGAAGTAGGGCTTCTTTGAAAGCAACAGCCTTTGCTGCAATTACATGCTCTAGCGGACCGCCTTGTATACCAGGAAAAACATTAAAGTTGATCTTTTTTGCTAGCTCTTCATTATTAGTCATAATAATTCCACCTCTAGGCCCTCTTAATGTTTTATGAGTCGTGGATGTTACAATATCAGCAAAAGGAAGTGGGTTTTCATGTAGTCCTGCCGCCACGAGGCCTGCAATATGAGCAATGTCAGCAAGTAAGTATGCACCAACTGAATCAGCAATTTCTTTGAATTTTTTAAAATTAATCTTTCTAGGGTAAGCAGATGCTCCAACCACAATTAACTTAGGTCTTTCTTTTTGAGCAATTTCTTGAAGACAATCGTAATCAATTAATTCAGATTGAGTATTAATTCCATAAGAAACGACCTCAAATAATTTTCCCGAAAAGTTAACTGGAGAACCATGAGTTAAGTGTCCTCCTTCAGCTAAATTCATTCCTAGGATTTTAGCTCCTGGTTTGATTAAACTAAAATATGCGGCCATATTTGCTTGAGAGCCAGAGTGAGGTTGTACATTGGCAAACTGACAATTAAATATTTGCTTTAACCGCTCAATTGCCAAAGTTTCAACATGATCAACAAATTCACAACCACCGTAATACCTTTTGTTTGGAAGGCCTTCGGCGTATTTATTAGTTAAAATACTTCCCTGTGCTTCCATCACGGCTTTCGATACATAGTTTTCAGATGCAATTAACTCAAGCCCTTCCTCTTGGCGATTAAGTTCACTATTGATAATATTAAAAATCTCTTGATCCATTGTTGCAAGATTATTTGAATTTTCATGAAACATAATATTGTTCCTTTAATTAATATTTTTTTAAAATAATTGATGAGTTTGTACCACCAAAACCAAATGAATTATTTAAGGCATATTCAAACTCTTTTTGAATTGATTTATTTGGAGTGTAATTAAGATCACACTCAGGGTCTTGATTAACTAAGTTAATTGTCGGAGGAATAATTTGCTCCTTTAAGGACATTGCACTAAAAATCGTTTCAATACCTCCGGCTGCTCCCAGAAGGTGCCCAACCATTGATTTTGTTGAGCTTACGTTTAGGTTATAGGAGTGGTCTTTAAAAACTTTTTTAATTGCTTTAGTTTCAGCAATATCGCCCAAAGGAGTTGAAGTACCATGAGCATTTATGTACCCAATCTGTTCCTCACTGATATTTGCTGTTTTAATTGCTTGATTCATGCATCTAGCAGCTCCTTCACCTTCTGATTCTGGAGCAGTAATATGATAAGAATCAGAACAGGCACCAAAACCAACAATTTCAGCAAAAATTGTAGCTCCTCTCGCTTTTGCTTTTTCTAGGTCTTCTAATATTATAACTCCTGCACCTTCACCCATAACAAAACCATCTCGACCTAAATCAAAAGGTCTAGATGCAGTTTTAGGAGAATCATTTTTTTTGGATAATGCTTTCATTGAAGCAAAACCAGCAATAGGTAATCCTGAAATTGGACTTTCACTTCCCCCCGCAACCACAAGGTCATATCGACCTGTCATAATTTCCATAGCTGCAGATGAAATAGCATGAGACGCAGATGCACATGCACTAGAAATATTATAATTTAAACCTTTTAGTCCATAACGAATACTAATAGCTCCAGGTGCCATATTAGGAATTATTGCAGGTATAAAGAATGGGGAAACTCTTCTGGAACCTTTCTCGAGTAATAAGTTATGATTTTTTTCAATGGCGGGAAAACCTCCCATTCCTACACCTAGAATACATGCCTGATCTTCAGCAGAGTAATTATTATTTTCAAGTAGACCTGCTGTGCTTAATGCCTCATTTGTTGCATGGAGTGCAAAGTTTACAAAGCGGTCAAATCTACGTGATTCACGTTCAGCTAAAATATCATCAGCTAATTGAAAGTTTTTTACTTCACCTGCAAATTTGACTGGAAGGCCAGATATATCATGATGCTCAATTGTTGAAATTCCAGATTCCCCATGAATGATACCTTTCCAAATATCAGAAAGATTATCTCCAAGTCCGCAGATTGCTCCCATTCCTGTGATTGCGACTCTGTTTAGTTTATTTGCCATAAATTAAACACCATTATAAATATTCAAATTATTTCTTTGCTTCTAAATATGAAACAACATCTTTAACTGTTTTAAGGCCTTCTGCATCTTCTTCAGGAATTTCAATTCCGAAATCATCTTCCATTTTCATCATTAATTCAACAATATCTAGAGAGTCTAGGTTTAAGTCTTCAATAAAGTTAGTTTCTGCAGATATTTTACTAGCTTCTACTTTTGTTGCGTCACTTACTAATTTAATTACTTTTTCTTGCATATTTTACTCCTTAAAAAATTACTATATATATAAACCACCATCAATCTTAATTGTTTCACCCGTTATATAGCTTGAGCTTTGACTTAGCAAAAAGCAGACTAAGTTGGCAACTTCTCCCGTGGTTCCAAAACGATTAATTGGTATTTCGGTAAGATACGCCTCTTTCTTCTGATCATCAAGCTTATCTGTCATCTCTGTTTCAATAAAACCAGGGCACACCGCATTACATCTTACGTTTCTGGAGCCTAGTTCTTTTGCAAGAGATTTTGTAAATCCAATCAATCCAGCTTTTGAGGCCGCATATGATATCTGTGAAGAATTTCCCATTAATCCAACTACAGAACCAATATTAACAATTGCAACATTTTTAGCTTTTAAAAATGATCGAGATAAAGCACCTGCAATCAATATAGGGCCTTTTAAATTTACATCTAAAGTTTCAGATATATCTTCATTCTTTAATCTTAGTACTATTTGATCTTTTGACATACCTGCATTATTAACTAGCCCTGAGATATATCCATGCTCTTTTACAAACTCCGTAATGCTTTCTTTGATTTGATCACCATTAGATAAATCAAACTTAATTGGAGTAGCTTTTCCTCCAATCTTTTGTAAATTATTTTGCACTTCAGTTGCAGATTCTAAATTACCTCGATAATTAAAAACAATATGAGCACCTTGCCTGGCAAGTTCCTCTGAGATTGCTTTTCCAATTCCTCTAGAAACTCCCGTTACTAAAATTACTTTTTCTTTTAAATCGGGGAAATTAATATTCATAATTTATAAATCCTTGATTTGGTTCCATGATTCTTCTTTATCTAATGGGATTACATTAATAGTTGAATTAATTTTCTTGGATAGTCCCGCCAAAACTTTACCCGGACCGACTTCAATGCAAATAGTATTATCTTCTATTAAGTTAAAACTTTGTTCCCACAGTACACTGCCTGCAACTTGTGTATATAAATTATTTTGAATAACTTTACTGGAAGTTCCTGTTGAATATTCTTTAGCGTCAACATTTGCAATATAAGGGTATAAGTTTTCTTGAATTTCAATTTTATTTAAATAATTATTTAATTTATCAGCAGCATTTTTCATTAGAGATGAATGAAAAGGAGCGGATACTTTTAATTCAATTGATCTGTGGGGACTAGCAAAATTATTTTTGATCCACTCAATAGCACTTTCACATGCATGAGCATGACCTGAGATCACTATTTGGTTAGGGCCGTTAAAATTTGCAGGCATCACGTTTTCATCTTCAGATGAGACAGCAACACATGCCTTTTGAACAATATCAGCAGGGACTTTTAGAATCGCAAACATTTTACCAGTTCCTAACGGAACTGAATCTTGCATAAATTTTCCTCGGTAGTGAACAGTTTTAATTGCACTTTCAAAAGAGAGAGCATTTGCAGCGACAAGAGCAGAGTATTCACCGACAGAGTGACCTAATACTTTGCTTATCTTAATGTTTTTTTCATTAAGGATAGGTAATAGCTTTTGATAAAGAAAAGTCGAGTAAGCGACGATTGCAGGTTGAGTATTATGTGTTTTTTGCAGCTCTTCTTCAGGGCCATTTTGTAAAATTGAAGTTAATGAATAACCTAAAGCTTTATCTGCAAGATCTAGGTAGTACTTAAATTCATCAGAATAAGGTTGTCCCATTCCTACGTATTGAGATCCTTGACCAGGAAAAATAAGAGTTACTGATTTAGTCATAATAAATTATTACCTTTAGTATTTGAGTAATGTTGCACCAAAAGTAAGACCTGCTCCAAATGCATCTAGTAGAATATGATCACCTCGTTTAATTTTTTTATTAATAATAAATTCGTGCAAGGCAATTGGAATAGTTGCAGCGGAAGTATTACCATACTTCTCAATATTAATTACTACTTTTTGTGGATCAATTCCAAGTAGTTTACCTGTGGTTTCTATAATTCTAAGATTTGCTTGATGAGGAATAAGCCAATCAATATCCTCAAGACTTAAATTGGCATCTTTAATAACTTTTTTGGCACTATTAGCTAGAGTTCTTGTTGCGACCTTAAACATTTCCCCACCTTTCATTTTCATGAAGTGACTTTCTTCTTCTAGGTGTTGTTTCGTTATGGGAGTAACTGCTCCACCAATTGGCTGGTTGAAAAACTCTCTTCCGCTTCCATCTGCACCAAGGTAAGAAGATAAAACCTGGGAAGATTCATTTTCAGGGGACCGACCAACAATGGCAACTCCACATCCATCTCCAAATAAAATACAAATTGATCTATCCTTCCAATTAACTTCACGACTTAGCATTTCAGAACCAACAATTAAAACATTTTTTGCTATTCCTGTTTGAATCATAGAGTTTGCTATGTTTAATCCATAGACAAACCCTGAGCAAGCAACAGAAATATCTAGACATGCACACTTGTTTTTTATTCCTAGTTTTGTTTGAAGAATAGTTGAGCTGTTTGGAATTTTCATGTCAGGTGTAACAGAGGCAAATATGATAAGGTCAATATCATCTGGTTGAAGCCCTGAATTTTTTAAAGCTTCTTGTGTTGCATGATAGGCCATATCAGTTGGAAACTCACCTTTTTCAGTGTTGCAAATTCTTCTTTCCCTAATTCCTGTCCTTTCAAAAATCCACTCATCATTTGTTTCAACAATTTTTTCTAAATCTGAATTAGTAAGTATTTTTTTTGGTAAGTAATATCCTGTCCCTAAAATTTTTGTCTTAAAAACATTCATTGATATTCCCCTGCAAATAATACGAATGTAACCTACTTATATTGGCACAACTATTTGATGAGAATTAATTAACTTTGACAAGTTTATTCTTCGTTCGTTTCTTCTTCTTCTGCTTTGTCTGCTTTTGTTTCAAAAACTTTTACACCCTTATACCAACCACTTGGAGATACCCTATGAGGAAGGGTGAATTCACCTGTTGTTTGGCAACTTGAAACAGTTTTTGTATTTAAACTGTGGTGTTGACCTGCTCTACGTTTACCTTTTCTAGCAACACTTGTTTTTTTCTTTGGAACTGCCATTCTATATCTCCAACCTTTTACCTGTCGCGTTATACGATTTATTGATTCAGTACGATATTTCAATACGATATTAGGGGTTAATATGCAAGATATATTTGTTGAAACGGGTAATATCGTTATAAAATAATTGATAATTATAAATAATGATACGGTGCGTGTTTTGATCTTTATTTTATGTGGGCCTATGGGGTGTGGAAAAACTTATTTATTAAATAAGATTAGGCATTCTCATATATTAGAATTAAGTAATATTGATTTTTTTGATTTAGATGATGAAATCATATCAAGTGACTGTGATTATTTAGATATTGAATCTATGGTTAAGGCAAGAGGTTGGCATTATTTTAGAGAGTTGGAAAAAAATATTTTACTTGGCCTAATTAATAATCACAATAAAAATCACATGTTAATATCCTTAGGGGGCGGAGCATTAAATAGCTCGTTTTTAGATTATATTAATGAAAGAAAGAATATTAAATTAATTTTCTTATCAACACCTTTTGAAGTCTGTTGGGAGAGAATTTATCTTGATAATCATCGTCCACTAGTGAAAAAAGGAAAATTGGAAGTAGAAAAATTATATAAAAATCGTCTTTCTTTCTACCATAGAGCTCAATTTGATATTGATGTAAAAGAGCAAAGTAATATTTCTAAAATTGATGATTTACTAAACCTTGCTAATAGTTAGACGAATGATACATTTTTGTTGCACAATATAATAAGTACTTTAGGAGAAGAAATGTCTGAAATAAAAGGTTTAAACTTAGATAAAGTAGAAATTGCTTTAGTGTTAGAAGATCTTAATGAAATTAAAGAATTAACTTGTTTATTAAAAAAGATGGGTATTACTGCTCATTTTTATAATGACTTAGTTTCTTTTTGGAATGGTATTGAGCAACAAAAACCAAATTTATCTATTGTTGATGTTAGTTTAATGAGCTCAGGTAAATTGTCATTGATTGATCATCCTTTAGTTTTATCTAATGACTTACAACTAGCATTTTATTTTACCGATGACACAAGACCATTATTAAAATCAACTGTAGGTATTAATCACTTAGGAATTATTCAGCGGCAAATTTGCTATGAAAGTGAGTTGAAAAGTCTAATATTTAGATTCAAGCAATCACTTTTAAGAAATATTGAATTTAAAGAACTTCAAAATCAAAGCAAGGTTCTAGAAGAAAAGCTACTTAAATCTAGATCAAACTTAGAAATAGCAAAAGAAGAAAAATACTATGATTCTTTGTTAAATAAAATAATGAATCAAAGAAGTATTTATAAAGATAAAATAGAGTTTTCTGAAGCTCTTTTGGAAATAGTTAAAGAACTTGATATTATTTCAGAAGTCTCATGTATGGAGTTAAACCAAACAGCTCAAAAGTTAATATCACCTCCAATCGTTCATGATAAATTTAAGCAATTGCCATCACTTTGGTTAGGTAAAACGTCTAAAAATGGTATTGAATTTTTTGCTCAAAACATGGCAACTCAAGTAGGGTTAGAAGTGTTAGGAGAGAACCTTGTTTCTCTTTCAGTAAAAGCGGAAATGGAAAATCCTGAGATTGTAATACTTCTAACTGTTAGAGATGAAGAGTTTCTAACAAGATTTAACTGGGAACGATTTGAAGAATTTTTAAGTGGTATTTATGTAAACATTAAATTGAAAAGAATTAATACAAATACAATTTCTAAAAAAGTAATCAATCCATGGGAATATTTGTCAGCATTAGATACATTCTTCTATCGAGATGGATTACAAGGATTAGGTGATTATTCAGCAGAGAATTCTTCGATTATTATAGATTTTAAACTTCTGATAAGTACTGTTAATAATGAAGTTAAAAATAGGTTTTATTGGAGCAAGTTTTTTCATGATTTATCATTACAAGTTGAACAATTGAAAATCGAAAATATACAGCTTTGCACCTTTGGTATTGATACAATTTCTTTGATTATTCCAAAAGAAAAGCAAGATTACTGTATTGAAAAGTTACGTACGATTACAACCAATATTAAGTATTGGAGATATTTTGAGAATCCAGATTTAGTGTTTAATAAGTCCTTTAAACCAAGAATTAGGTTCGCTCCTCTTTCATCGGAAGGATTTATAAGTTACATGAAAAATGATCGCTTATTTACTTCAAACAAGTCTGATAAAGTAATCCAAAAAGACCTTAATTTTCTTCAATCAAATAAAGAGCAATTTTCTAATATATAAAGAAGGTAATATTGGAAAATTATAACAAGTTAACGGTCGAGCTAGAAAAATTAAAAAATAATATTCTTGATCTTGAAAAACATTGCCCAGAGAATAAAATAATATTTATGGTTAAGGCCAATGCCTATGGCCATGGAATTATTCCAATAGTTAGGTACTCTCAAGTTGAGTGTGGCATTAATCAATTTGGTGTTGCTACTTTAGATGAGGCGAAAAAGCTCAGATATGAATTACCTGATTTAGATAATGATTTATATGTTTTTTCTAATTTGAATTTATATGAAAATTCAAATGCATATGCTGAAATGAAAATTATTCCTGTGTTATCTTCACTTTCAATGCTTGATATTTTTTTAAAGAATAATTATTTGAAAGAAGTACCTCTGGTAATAAAATTAAATACAGGAATGAATAGATTAGGGATCAGTCAATCAGAAGTAGATTTGATGATAAATAAAATTAAATCTAATGGCCGTAATAAAATATACCACCTAATGACACATTTATCCTCTTCATCAGAAAAGATGGATACCCATAATAGAAGTCATAAACAAAAAGAAAACTTTGATCAAATTATTAAAAAAATTACCTTAAATAAAATAAAAATTGAAAGAACGTCAATTTCAAACTCTGGAGCAATTGAGCAATCTTTTGGATTAGATTATTCTCATATAAGACCTGGTTTAATGTTATATGGGCCCAGTGCCTTAACAAAAAATGCAAGAAAAAATAGTTTTTGGAAGGGGTTATCAATTTCAACTTTAGAAACAAATATATTAAGCATTTTTCCTGTAAAACAAGGTGATGAAATAGGGTATGGAGCAGAAATGATCAATGACAATGGTAATATTGTAATTCTGTCTATTGGTTATGGTGATGGTATTAGCACAAAGTTGGAAGGGGTGAAGTTAAATATTGATGATATTACGGCCGAGATAATTGGTCGAGTTAATATGGACATGTTGCAATTATTTTTTGAAAGTGGATCATTATCACTTAAGGTAAATGATAAAGTTAAATTATGGAGCAGTCACACATCTGAAATATTATCAATTGCTGATCAAGCAGGGATTATTCCTTATGAATTATATTGCTCTTTAACAAATAGAGTAATCCGAGAATATAATATATAATAATTATATATTAGGATAAATAGATTCATGAAATTAACATTTAAAACTATAAACTTTAGTGTGCTTTCAGTTGAGAAACTAGGTAACTTTATTTTAGAAAATGTTTCGTCATTGGGAAGTATCTTTTTGTTTGCAAATAAGTTTCTTTTTTGGTCAATGAAAAAACCATATAGATTAAAATTATTTACTGATCAATTAGTTTTTATTGGAAACAAAAGTGTTTTTATTGTGTGCCTTGCAGGATCATTTTCTGGAATGGTTATGGCATACCAAACTTATTTTGGATTTAAGTTAATTAGTGTTGACTCATTAGTAGGGCCCGTTGCTGCAATATCACTTGCCAAAGAATTAGCTCCAGTACTCACGGGATTAATAGTTGCCGGTAGAGCAGGAGCTGCGATGGCCGCACAAATTGGAACAATGAAAGTAACTGAACAAATTGATGCTTTAGAGGTAATGGGCATTGACTCTTTTCAGTATTTAGTTATACCAAGGATTTGGGCAAGCATGTTTGCATTACCAATGCTTTCTGCAATTTTTTTACTTATTGGAAGCATTGGGGCATGGGTAGTTGGTACACAATCATTAATGATTGATGAAGCAATTTTCTACTCAAAGCTTAGTAACTTTATGTATGTCGCTGATATTTACCAAGGGTTAATCAAAGCATTCTTCTTTGGATTAATTATTTCAATAATTGGAACTTATTTTGGGTTCAAAGCAGAGAAGGGGGCTGAAGGAGTAGGGAAAGGAACAAATCAAGCTGTCGTTTGGGGAATGATTTCTGTACTAGTCTCCGATTATTTTTTAACAAGCTTTTTAGTAAGGGTATTATAGGCAATAAATGACTAGCGAAAATATTATATCTTTTAAAAATGTTACTAAAAAATATGGATCTCAGACTATTCTAGATGATTTAAGTTTTGAGATAAAGAAAAATAAAATAACTACAATACTAGGGTTTTCAGGAGCAGGGAAATCAACCCTTTTAAAACATATTTTGGGGCTATCATCACCTACCAAAGGTCAGATAAATTGCTTAGGCCAAGATATAACTCAATTAGACGATTTCTCTTTGAAAGAATTTCGAAGAAACTTTGGAATGGTTTTTCAGTATGCAGCACTATTTGATTCACTGACAGCAATAGAAAATGTTGATTTTCCTCTGAATGAATTTACAACTTTGTCTATAGAGGAACGTTTTGAGCAAGCAAGTAACTTACTAATTTCTGTTGGAATTACAGAGAAGTCTTTTAATAAATACCCATCAGAACTATCAGGTGGAATGAGAAAAAGAGTTGGTCTTGCAAGAGCATTGGCACTAAGGCCTACAATTATGTTGTATGATGAACCAACGACTGGACTTGACCCCATTACAACTAAAATGGTCAACCGATTAATTATAGATACTGCAAATAGCAATAAGGAAAAAGGACTTACCTCAATTATTATTTCTCATAACGTAGAATCAAGTCTAAAAATTTCTGACTTTATCGCATTTCTAGATAATGGTAAAATAATTGAGAACTTACCTGCATCAGAGTTTAAGAATTCAAAGATTCCAATTATCCAAGAATTCTTAAATTAATAATACTTGGATTGGTGGTTGTATTTATGAATGAATTTAAAGTTGGACTTCTTGCTTTAGCAACAATTTCTTCAGTAATATATATGTCTCTAAGAATTACTTCCAATCAATCGGGATTTGGAGAGTATGCAAAATTTAGAACAATCGTAAAAGACGCTTCTGGAATTTATCCAAAAACACCAATTAAGGTAGCAGGTATTAATGCCGGAAGAATCCATGAAATTGAATTACAAGGAAATGCTGCTTTAATTACAATGGAGGTTTTAAGTAGAATAAAAGTTACAACAAACTCGAGATTAAAAATTAAAACAGTGGGATTTCTTGGAGACAAGTACTTAGAAATAATTGTTGGTGATGAAAAAAAAGAACTAAAAGAAGGGTCATTAATCGAATCTCTAGAAGAAGGAGGAATTGAACAGCTAGTAAAGGATACTGCAGAAGTAATTACAAGTGTAAAAGAAATAGTTGATAATATGAAAGAGTCAATTAGCCCAGAAGATGGAGGGGTTCCTTTATCAACAATACTTAATGATACAAAAGATTTTGTCGCAAATACTAAAGATCTGACAGCTTCTTTAAAAGATTTAGTAAATAATAATTCGGGAAAAGTTAATCATTTAATAAATAACTTAGAAAAGTCATCAAATAGTCTCGAAACACAACTCAATACATCAAATCCTGATAGTATGATTTCAGAGTTTAAAGAATTATTATTATCGGCAAGAACCGTGACAAGTGAAATGCAGACAATAATTTCCGATGTTCGCCGAGGGAAAGGAACATTAGGTAAAATAATTTCTGAAGATGGAATTGCAGATAAGGTGTCCAGTGCATTATCAGGCGTTAGTAAAATGGTTAATAAGATTGATACTGTCAGAACTGAAGTTGCGGCATTTACAGGTGTGAATAATCAATATGGAGCTGAAACAGTTGCAAGTGTTAAAATATTTCCAGGGCCGGAAAGATTTTATCAATTAGGGTTAAGTACTTCTGAATTTGGGATTGAAAGTGAGACTTACAGCACTACAGTTACAAATGGTGCATCAACAGAAGAAGTTAAAAAAGTAAAAGAAAAAAATGATTATAGGTTTGATGTCCAGTTAGGGAGGAAAATACATAATCTGACTTTCAGAGGTGGGATGATCGAATCGACAGGAGGAATAGGATTAGACTGGCAATTTAATAGATCTGACAGCAAAGTTTCAGCAGATGTTTTTGATTTTAGAAATGGAGTTGGTGTTAATTTAAGGTTGTCCGGCAAAATTCAACTATGGAATGTATTTTATGGTAAAATAATTGCAGAAGATGTACTTATTGATGATAGAAGTTTTACACTATCAACAGGATTACAATTTAACGACGATGACCTAAAAGGTTTAGTAGGATTGATATTTTAAATGGAAAAGAATTGGATTATTCGCACCAGGTCTTTGCAGATTTTAGGGCCTGTCTCTAAAGAAAAAATTATAGAGCTTATAGATGGTGGAACACTTTCTGAAGAAGATGAGATTTGCCAAGGTAATGGTTACTGGTTTTTCGTTAGTGAAAAAGATCTTATAGAAAAATATTTAAGAAATAATGAACCTTCAGAGTTTAATCCAATTTCAGAGGCTATTGAAAGTGAAAGGTTAGTATTTCAAGCTCCTCTAAAAAATAATGATCCAATAATTCCTGAAAATGAGGATTTGGAGTACCCTGTAATTGGTGAACAGTTATCTGTTTCTAAAAAAAAAACTTAACTTCTGAATTAAGTAAAGAACCTGAAGTAAACACAGAGCCTGAAATAAGTAAAGAACCTAAAGTAAACATAGAACCTAAAGTAAACATAGAACCTAAAGTAAACATAGAACCTGAAGTAAAGATAGAACCTGAAGTAAAGATAGAACCTGAAGTAAAGATAGGGCCTGAAAAAAATAATGATAGTAATATAAAATCAAGAAATAATATTTATATTATTATAGCAATACTCACGATATTTTTATCTGGAGTTTTAGTAAGTATATATTATTATTATACAGTCGTATTAAATAAACCCTTTCCATTTCTTTAAATTACTTATATTAGAGTAGGTTATGAATGATAATATTTATATTTATCCTACTGATACCGTCTGGGGCATCGGTGCTTCAATTTACTCAGAGTCAGGAAATAATTCATTAAGAGAAATTAAAAATAAAGAATGTAATGCCCCTTTATCATTATTATTTGCAGGTAAAGTGATGTTAATGGATTATATTAATTTCCCTGCAACAATTAATTTAGAAAATCTTTTTAAATTGTTTGACTTTGAAATTTCTCTATTGTTGCCAGTCTCATGGATAAAGAAAGATGTTCCTAAATGGGTTTTATGTGATTCAAAGTATATTTCGATTAGGTTCGTTGAGAATGAGTCAATCTTAAAGATAATAAAAGAGACTCGCTCTCCAATAACAAGTACAAGTTTAAATTTTTCAAATGAGAAACCCATCACAGACCTATTGTCAGTTAAATCATTCTGTACCAAAGTAGGGAGAAAATATAAGCTAATTGTATTTGGAGATAATGATCAGAGCTATACGCTTTCCGGTGAAGCGTCAACAATGATAACCTTAAATGAATTAGGCAATAGTAAAATTATTAGAAGAGGATTAAGGATACAAGAAATTGAAAAACACCTTTCAGTACTCACAGCCTGATTTTTATCATTTTTCAGAAGATTCTATTTTTTTATCAAAAGCTGTAGCTGATTTTGCAAATACATATAATAAATGTAATTTGTCTACGCTTGATTTATGTGCTGGCTCTGGAGTCGTTGGCCTAGAATTATTACACCGAACGGACTTAATAGCTAAAATGGATTTTTGTGAGATTCAAAAAACCTTTATTAAGCATCTAAGTAAAAATATTGATTACTATAACTCGATTAACTTAAAAGTAAGCTTTAATATTATAAATTCAAGTTTTGAAGCTTTAAATACTGATAGTTTCATAGATAGATATGATCTTATTATCTGTAATCCCCCTTACTTTAAAGAGGGGGCAGGTAAATATTCATACAATAATGAAAGAAATATTTGCCGATTTTTAATGGGAAACACCTTTTTGGATTTAATCTACGCAATTGTTAATAGTTTAAAGCCAAACGGAAATGCTTTCATTATAGGTAGACTTAATGAAATGGATATAAATAACTACAATTCAGAGCTGCGTCGTAAAAAAATGAATTATAAAATTACTTTATTTAAAAAGTTTAAATCGGTTTCAATTTTAAGAGCTGTGCATCTGAATAAAAATGGATGTTAGAGATTCTTTTAATTCATTATCTGTAATATCTTTTAATTCATGATCTGCAATTTCTTTCAGCTTCTTATATTGAGGAGAGTACGGATGTAGTTTTGTCGCGACTTTCTTTTCTACAACTTTATTAGGAGAGCATTGTTTTTTCTTGGCATTAAAATGGCCAATATTGGTTTGAAATTTAATGTGCTTGATTGAAGATCTTAAAACTGGAAACTCTGTAATGACCTTCTTTTTAATTACCTCTTCCATGAATCCTAGCTGTTGAGAAAAAGCAGAGTGATCAGTTAAGATAGTTAAAGTTCCATAACTGTTTTTCAAAGGGATTGTATGTTTTGCAAGATTTTCACCAACAATTTTATGCCAATTATTTATTAACGAAATAAAATCAAAAACATCTGTTTTAACACCAGGTTTATAATCTTTTTTGCGTTTTCCTTTATAATAAGGCATTTGCTTAAAATCGTTAAATAGATTTGAAATTGATTTAAGCATAAGAATGGGCACCGCGTCAGTCGTTAATTCCATTTATTTTGTACTTTGTTTTTGCTATGGTTGTAAAGCAATTATAGGAGAAATTAATGCAAAGCAAGTCAGTAATCTTTGTTATATACTTAGTAGTAATGGGATGCTCTGGATATAAAATTACTAATAGTAGCAACCCTCTGTCTGGTTACGGCATTGAGTCTATCTCTGTTCCCGTTTTTATTAATAGAACAATTATTCCAAATATAAGTGGAATATTTACAAAGGAAATAATATTAAGCCTATCAAGATATGACAACCTAACAGTATACTCAGGCGAACACTCAAGCTCTGATTCAGTGTTAATTGGTGTTTTGGAATCAAGTAATTTCAGAGAGGACGTTTATGAATCAACCTCAAAACGATATATTTCAGATGGGACTGACTTAAAAACTTCGATCGGTGATAGAGACGGTTTTTACCTAGGAAGAGAAACAAAGTATAAATTTAATATTAGATATATTTTAATAAAAAACCCAACCTTTCATGACCTGGAGTTTATTAAATCAAACTTAAATCGTTCAGCAAGTTATCATCCTAAAGTTATTTTTCACCGAATTGTTCCTTTGAGTTCTAAGTTTTCCAGAATTCTTGATGGAAATTTAAATGTTGATGATGGTGGAGTAGTTAATTTCACAAGCTCGCATCGATTATTTCAACTAAGTTTAGAGAAACTAGCAAAGACTTCAGCAATAAATTTCGAAGGAGTTATTTTAAATGCTTTCTAAATGGACACCATGGGAGTTTATTAGAAGTCATGAAAATATCATAGATGTTGGTAGGTTAGGATTATATAGTTTAAATTTTTTTAATCATTATATTGAAAAAATTATTTTTAATAAACTATATGGATATATAAATAAAGCAGAACAGTGGGTTTCCTATAATGGAAAAGATATTTCGAGAGAATGGATAGATCGAAATTTACTTTCAAATGACTTATTTGGAGCATATTCTCATATTATTATTTTTCAGGCAGAATTAATACCACTACAATCAATAGAGATCATAAAAGATTCAGTTCAGCACCTAGATAATAGGTTCTTAATACTAACATCAAATATTAAAAATAAAAATTTTGATAAACTATCAAAGATTGAAAAAGTAACCAGTTACAATATTCAAGGCCCTAAATTTTGGGAAAAACCTAAAATAATAGATTTTCTTCTAGAAAGTTCAAGTCTATCAATAAGTTATGATGTTAAAAATTATCTAGTACAGACTCTTTCGTCCGAAATTGAAGATCAAGTAAATGCAATTAACTTACTTTCATTAAATCAAAATACAAATCTTACTTTAGATAAGGTAAAATACTTGATTAAGCCTTCAAAAATAGACAATTTTGAACTCTCGGCACTTTATTCAAAGAAAAATTTTACTGCATTTTTTAAAAGAATATTGATTTATTACAATCAATCAGGAAGTCAAGATATTGAAGAATTATCTCGTTTTATGCAGAGTCATTTATATAAAATACTTGATATAAGTTATATTGATAAAAAAAGTAGGCCTACTAAATACGATAAAGAAATTTTACTATATTCAAAATTATGGAATCAAAAAGATATTCTTCAAAGTATGAGAATGTTCGGAGAAATGCAAATACTTGCAAAAACCAAGAACAAAAGGATTTTAGATTTTATTAGATCTAATTTTTTGCAAGCAAAATCAAATAACTAAAAAGTATTAAAGTTTATTTACTTGAGAAGCTAAACGAGAGACTCTTCTAGAAGAGTTGCCTTTTCTCAAATTTCCAACTTTTGCTAATCTCGATAATAGAGATTGAACTTTTTTTAATAAAATGCTAGCAGCTTCTTTTTCTTTATTCGAAATATTTTCCCTAAGCTTTTTTAATAGACTTCTCATTTCAGAGCTTTGACTCTTTCTTAATTGAGTCTTTGTTTCTGTTTGTCTAATTCTTTTCTTTGCTGATTTGTGGTGCGCCACAAGTATCTCCTAGACTGAAATAAGCTCATTTATTGAGCAATATTAATATATAAAAGATCCTTTTATTTCAAAAGCACTAGCTTGACAAGTCTTTGATAAAAAATAGGTACTTGTTGCGCATGGCGCGTAATCGAATATCTTGACCTTACGTAATATCCAAAGGATATTACGTAAAATTATTACTGAAGGGAACTATTTATGATTATTTCAAAAATTGGAGTCATAGGTTCAGGTCAAATGGGCCGTGGAATTGCTCAAGTTGCTTCTTTTTCAGGTCACGATGTTTTCCTATACGATATATCGCTAGAGTCACTAAATAATGCAATAACATTTATTCATTCTCAATTAGATAGGGGAGTGAAAAAAAATAAATGGACAGAAAATGAAGCTAAGCTTGCAATGAATAAGATTAAATTAGTTAAATCATTAGATGAAATTAGTGAGTGTGATTTAATAATTGAAGCAGCAACAGAGAATAAAAAAATAAAATTAGAAATATTTGGTCAACTGTCGAAAGTTGTAAATCCAGATTGTATCCTCGCTTCAAACACTTCATCAATTTCAATTACTGAAATAGCTGCGGCAACAGATCGCCCAGAAAAAGTAATAGGGATGCACTTTATGAATCCAGTTCCTGTAATGAAGCTAGTTGAGGGAATTAGGGGACTAGAGACTTCTGATAATACATATGAATGTGTGAAGCGTACAGCGGAGAAAATGGGTAAAACTTTTATTGTTGCGAATGATATGCCTGGATTTGCAGTTAATCGTATTTTAATGCCAATGATAAATGAAGCTGTTTTTACTTTACAAGAAGGCGTTGCCAGCATTGAGGATATTGATACAGCAATGAAGCTAGGAACGAATGTACCCATGGGCCCACTTGAACTTGCAGACTTTATTGGTCTTGATACCTGTCTTGCAATAATGAATGTATTATTTGATGGAATTGGAGACTCTAAATACAGGCCATCACCTTTATTAAAGCAATATGTAGCTTCTGGTAGATTAGGTCGAAAATCAAAGAGAGGGTTTTATGAATATTAATAATGACTTTACAACTATTACATTTGAAATTACTGAAGATAAAATTGGAATATTGTCAATCAACCGTCCAGAAAAATTAAATGCAATCAATTCTCAAGTCTTAAATGAGTTAAAAGAAATATTGACCCAAATAAAAGAGAGTAAATTTTCTTTAATTAATGGGCTGATTATTACAGGTGCAGGAGAAAAATCCTTTATTGCAGGAGCAGATATTTTAGAAATGACTAGCTTTAATTCTGAAAAAGCGAAAGACTTCGCTGAACTAGGGCAAGAAGTGTCACTTTTGATTGAAAACTTACAAATAACAGTGATTGCCGCTGTAAACGGCTTTGCCCTTGGTGGTGGATGTGAAATGGCATGCTCTGCAGATTTTATTTTTTCTACCCAAAATGCAATTTTTGGTCAGCCTGAGGTTAAACTAGGGTTAATTCCAGGTTTCGGTGGTACACAAAGACTTGGAAGATTAATTGGTAGAAATAAAGCTAAGGAAATTATTTACACTGGTAGAAATTTTAATAGTGAAGAAGCTATTAGTAATGGACTTGTTAATGCAGTGTTTGAGACAAAAGAAGAATTAATCATTCATTCAAAAAAAGTGATAAATAAGATATCAAAAAATTCACTATTAGCAGTTTCATTATCAAAAGATTCTTTAAATAAGGGAATTGATGAAACTATTATAAAAGGATTAAATTGCGAAAAAGAAAATTTTTCTTTTGTATTTAACTCAAGTGACATGAAAGAAGGAACAACTGCTTTCTTAGAAAAGAAAAGTCCGAAATTTCAAAATAAATAAATGGAGACATTCATGATTTTAAGTGATGAACATAAAGAAATAAAAGAAATGACAGCTAAGTTTTCTGATTTAGAGCTGGCACCAAAAGCAGCTGAAATTGATGAGCAATCTAAAATACCAGAAAGCATTCGACAAAAATTAGTCGAAAATGGGTTTATGGGAATTTATATTCCAGAAGAATATGGTGGATCTGGAATGGATTATCTATCCTACGCTATAATAATTGAAGAGCTTTCAAGGGGATGCGCATCTACGGGAGTATATGTTTCAGCACATTCATCTTTATGTACTTGGCCTATTTTGGCCTACGGAACAGATGAGCAAAAATCTAGGTATTTACCTAAGTTAGCTTCTGGTGAATTAGTAGGTTGTTTTTGCTTAAGTGAACCAGATGCAGGGTCAGATGCAGCTTCCTTAACCTGTTTTGCTGAAGACAAAGGTGATTATTTTGAAATTAGTGGTGCTAAAAATTGGATCACAAATGGAAAAGAAGCAGGTGTTTCTATTGTATTTGCTAAAACAAGAAAAACAGATAATCACAAAGGAATTTCTGCATTTATTGTAGACACAAGTTTAGAAGGTTTTAATGTGATGAAAAGTGAAAATAAACTTGGTATTAGAGGATCTTCAACAACTCAAATCGTATTAGATAAAGTGAAAGTCTCAAAGAATAACTTACTTGGTAAAATAGAAAAAGGCTTTAGCATTGCTCTTGCAACATTAGATGGAGGACGTTTGGGAATTGCTGCTCAAGCACTAGGTATTGGTGAAGCAGCATTTAGATATGCGAAGCGTTATTCTCAGGAGCGAATTCAATTCGGTGCTCCAATTAGTCAACTTCAAGCGATTCAATTCATGCTAGCAGACATGAGTGTAGGTTTATCTGCATCTAGACTATTGATTTATGATGGTAGTCAAAAAAAGGACCTGAATCTGCCATTTAGCAAAGAAGCAGCTCAGGCCAAGCTTTTTTCATCTGAAACTGCAATGCATACAACGGTTAAAGCAATACAAGTATGCGGTGGTAATGGATATACTAAGGAGTATCCAGTGGAAAGGCACTTGAGAGATGCAAAAATTACTGAAATTTATGAAGGCACGTCAGAGATACAGCGTTTAGTCATAGCATCACTGGAGTTGAAGGACTAAAAGAACATTTGCCCTTTAATTGGGTTAATGATAGCAATAAAGTATTAAAAATCTAAAGAGTAAATATGGTAATTGGAAAAATCTTGGAGAGCATTAATATGGCAAAGAAAAAAGTTGCTAAAAAAGTAGTAAAGAAAAAGACCAAGAAAGCAGATAAAAAATCTACTAAAAAAGTTGCCAAAAAAACTACCAAAAAAACTACCAAAAAAGCTGCTAAAAAAACTACCAAAAAAGTTGCTAAAAAAACTACCAAGAAATCGGCTAAGAAGGTAGCGAAAAAAGTTGCTAAAAAAACTACCAAGAAATCGGCCAAGAAGGTAGCGAAAAAAGTTACGAAGAAAGTTGCAAAGAAAGTTGCAAAGAAAGTTGCAAAGAAAGTTGCAAAGAAAGTTGCAAAGAAAGTTGC
>CAYRDP010000007.1:64994-173180 GCA_964423165.1 uncultured Bacteriovoracaceae bacterium
AAGAAAGTTGCAAAGAAAGTTGCAAAAAAGGTTTCCAAAAAAGTTTCTAAGAAAGATGTGAAGAAAGTTGCAAAGAAAGTTGCAAAAAAGGTTTCCAAAAAAGTTTCTAAGAAAGATGTGAAGAAAGTTGCCAAGAAAATTGATAATAAAGTAACACAAAAGACAAATGAAAAAGAAAAGGTGACTAAAGTTGCAGAACCACTTATTAGTCAAACAGAAGATAAACAAATTGATGTTGAACAAGAAGTAAAACTTAGCGTTGCTGAAGAAGTATTAAGTCTTTCAGATCAATTTTCAATGAATGATATACTTGATACTATTAGTGACTTGAATTTTTATAACTCTGAAAGTACATCTGATGATTGTTTAAATAAGGCTTGTGATAATCCACCTTCTTTATCAGGGTATTGTAGGTTGCATTATATTGAAAACTGGAAAGAGATAAAAAGAAAACAATCAATTTTATCTGAAGGAAAGCTACAGCTTTTTATTGAGGAATTAGTTAAAAAATATCCAGTTAAATATATCGAAGAAATTTTAATGGATCTATCAGATGAGCAAACATTTTTTAATTCTTTAAAGGAAATGGATATTGACTCTGAAGATGTCAACTATGATAATTTAAATGATAGTTCAGATGATGACATAGATATTACAATAGAAACGAAATCAGGAATGGGCCCATCCTTAATTGGAGATGATTAACTATTTGTTATCTAGTAATTGGTTTGCTTGAAGAGTAAGAGCAATATTTTCTCTCGATGTTGAGTAATAATAAGTTTTATTTTTAAATTTAAATGAATTCCATCTTAAATCAAAATCATTCCAGTCTGTTCCAGCAAAAAATTGATCAAAAAATACTCCCGCAGAATCAATCAAGTTATTTAATAAATTACCCATTTCTTTTTCATTATTACTTTCTAGGTCTGCTGAAAGTGATAAAGTCATTGTACTCATATCTTGCGTATCCTTACTTAATAATCCTATTGCAAGTAATAGTTCATCAGAATAAGCAACTCCATATATGGTAAATTTTTTATTTATTTTTTCTAATTCCGTAATATATACAGAAGTTAGAACTTCCTGTGCTTTATCAATCCAAGGCTTTGGAATATCAATTCCTGTCAGGTCTTGGTTTTTTCTTGCAAACATAAATACTCCATGACTTTTTATGTTTTAATAGTATTTAAAAGGTTTTTTGACCAGTATTTTTTCAATAGAGTTTGTTTTAATAATTTGATATTATTTCATTTTTAATAATAAGGAAGTAGTTTTATGTCTATCTATATATTATCAGGTGCTAGGACACCACAAGGTAGTTTCCTAGGGTGCCTTGCGTCAGTCAAGGCCGTTAATTTAGGGGCTACGGCCATTAAAGGATGTTACGATAAGTCTAATATTGATCAAAATAATATAGATGAAGTATTTATGGGAAATGTAGTTCAAGCTGGAGTTGGACAGGCACCAGCACGACAAGCAGCAATTTTATCAGGCCTTAATGAATCCATCCCGGCGACAACAATTAATAAAGTCTGTGGTTCAGGAATGAAATCAGTTACCTTAGGAGCACAATCCATTTTGGCAGGAGCAAATGATTTGGTAATTTCTGGAGGTATGGAAAATATGTCACTGGCTCCACATTTGTTAAGCAAGTTACGGACTGGTAATAAATTTGGTGAAAGTTCAATTATAGACTCATTGCAAAGTGATGGGTTGGTAGATGCTTATGGGCATCTGCCAATGGGAAATTATGCTGAAGAATGTGCTCAAGAGTTTAACTTTACAAGAGAAGAACAAGATAACTATGCAATAGAATCTTTTAAGAGATCACAAAATGCTATTAAAGAAGGTTTTTTCTCCAGCGAAATTGTTCCTGTTCCAGTAACAGACAGGAAAGGAAATACAAAGCTTGTAACTGAAGATGAAGGCCCTTTTAAAGCTAACTTTGATAAAATACCAAAATTAAAACCAGCATTTGTTAAAAATGGTACAATAACAGCTGCAAATGCATCAACAATAAATGATGGAGGAGCAGCAATTTTACTTGCAAGTAAAAAATTTAAATCACAGGCTAGATTTAAAATTGTAAGTATGGCACAGTTTTCTTCAACTCCAAGTAAGTTTACAACTGCTCCAGTTGCTGCAATGAAAAAATGTTTTGAATTATCAGGGATTAGTCAAAGTGATATTGATATTTTTGAGATTAATGAAGCATTTGCAGTTGTTCCTATGGCCGCAATTAAAGTACTTAACTTAAATCATCAAAAAGTAAATATTTTTGGTGGAGGGATAGGGTTAGGTCACCCTATAGGGGCATCTGGAACTAGAATTTTAGTTACATTAATGAATGCGATGGAAATAAAAAATGCAAACCTTGGTATGGCCTCTATTTGTATCGGAGGGGGAGAAGCTTTATCAATGATAATTGAGAGGACTTAAATGAGCAATGAAACAAAAGTGAGGTCTGGGCTAAAAACTTATCGTCCGGGAGAGATAATCTTTAGAGAAAGAGAGTTTTCAGAGTCGTTATATATAATTCAAAAAGGGCAAGTCCGGTTGTTCACTTCAAAAGGTAAAGGGTTTGTTGAAATTGGAATATTAAGGTCAGGAGAAGTAATTGGTGAAATGGCATACTTTGATGAAAAATATCAAAGAAGAAGCTGTACAGGAGAAGCTGTTGTCACAACGGAATTAATAGAAATATCATTCAAGGCTTTAACTAAGACAGTTCAAGGTTTGAATCCATGGATGAAAACAATTATTAATACGTTGGCAGATAGGTTACGCTCATCGAATGAGAAATTAAAAAAGATTGAAGGTAACTCTGTCAGTTATGGAGTAAAAGGGGAGGTTCCAACTTATAAGTTTTTTTTACCATCTGATATTGTAAAGCTTTTTTCTATTATGTATTTATCTTTTAAATCTCACGGAGAAGATAAAAATGGAAAAACATACCTACACTCAGATAAAATAAAATTATACTTAGTGGATATTATAAATGTAAAAGAGATTGTATTTGAAGAATTTAAATTATTACTTGAAAAATTGGACTTGATAAAAATTGAACAGGATGACAGTAAACTTCCTAAAATGATTGTCGCAAATGATACAGAAGCTTTTAGACGTTTGATGATTTTCATAAATACACAAAGACAAACAGAAGAATCTAAAAAAATAAAAATTTCATATAAATGTGAAGTATTTTTAAATGAAATAATGTCTCAACTTACAGGTACCACAAGCGAAGAGAGTGAAAAAGCTGCAAATATATCTGCGATTCTTGATAAATTCAAAGCAAGGAAAATGAATATAAAGGAAGAGGATTTACTAGAAGCAAAGGAAGCTGGGTTTACAAGTGATGTTATGTTAGGAGATGGGAATTATTTAACAGTTAAGGTTCAGTATAATAAATTACTAAAAACATTGCCGGCCATAAGAGTGATGAATGCAATCAGAAAAGTTAATGAACAGAAAATATCAAGAGAAGATTAATGATACTACGAGGATTATTCACTAGATGGATCATAAATTACTTCAACATTTGCTCCACTGCTATATATTGCGTCACCATTAAGCTTTAAAAAATATCCCTCATCCTCGGTTTCTTCTGGAAGTGCTGATTGGTGAGTATCACTTGGGTTATTAGGGCCTTGTATTTTAATATTCATAGATGACTGATGGCCAATATATTCCCATCCATCAGTGGTAGACTCATTAACTGTTGTTCCATTAATTGTTACTTTGATAGAATCTTCTAAAGGTTTTGTTGCTAACTTAACATACCCATAATAATAAGTAGGTGACTCAGATGAAACCATTATACATTCGGGATATGTAACTTTTGCATCACCAAATAATTGTAATAAATGTCCCGTGAAAAATTCACCAGAGGATGGTTCGAATCTTGTTGGTTGATCCTCTAGATAACCAACATATTTCCACCCTGTACCACTGGATTCACCTGCGACTTCAAAATATTCATCACCATTACTCTTCTTAACAACTAATGTAGTGGGGTCAAATGTTAACGGAGTTTCAACAGCAGAAATAGGCCAGTAGTCATACTGATGCTGAATGACTGTATCAAGAATAATATTATTAGGGCCATCAAATAAATGTAAGAAGTCTTCATTGCAAATATCAAAACTGTCAGGAGTGTCACTGCCTTGCTGATCCCCTGATTCACTAGAGCCATACTTCGAAATATAAATCTCATTAGAAATATCTTTATAAGTTTCACCGATTCGCCATCCCGTTTTACATTCTGAATGCGCAACAAGGGAAATAAACCTCATTTCATTACTAAATAGAGTTTCATCTCTTAATGTAATCAATGCTTGTACTTGCTCATTTTTATAATCACTTGTTGCCTTTCCATCAGGTTTATCCATCGATGTATAAAACTGATCATTTCCATTCGACATAACTACAATTAAGGTATAAGCATTTTTTCGAAAAATTCCATTTGTAATATTTGCATTAATAATATCGACTGATCTTTTAGCTCCTCGTTCTTCTGCGCTACTACTGGTCGTATAATTTGATAATTTATCAGCAGCTTTATCTCTATCAACTAATAAGTCCAGGGCAGATTCATTTAGGCCATCTTGATTATATGCAATTAAAAATTGATTAGTATTTGTGTCTTCATTATCACCTATAATTAACGGAGCTAATACTATGTGATAATCAAAACGATCCGAAATTAAATCAATTGTATTATTAAGTGCTGCTTTCGTTTCATCTGTGACAAAGGTTTGACTACTAGAATTATCCCACAGAAATAAAAAATCAACCTCAGGCTTAATTAATGTATATTGAGCACAAATTTCATCAGAGTTGCTAAAAGTAAGTGGTGCAGTATTGATTTCTTGATTTTTAATTGCTGAGAACTCATGTTTTGTACATGAAGTAAATATTATTAAAAATAAATAACTGAGATAAATACTTTTATTCATAACTCATCCATAGTTCACTATATCTTTCGGTATTCGAGGGAAAACCTTAAATGGATATCTTATCCTTTTTTGGCGAGAATCCGACATTTCTACTCGGGTAGGACATTTTTTCTGATCTATTTTTATAATCAGCAGCATTATAAAATAAGGTAAGGAGAATATTGTGCTGGATTTATTATTAGGTAAAAAAAATACAAAAAGGAATAAGACGATGGAACATAATTGGTATTATGTAGAAAATAATGATTATGTTGGCCCTGTTAATCAAAAAGAAATAGCAGGATTGTTAAGTCAAGGAACTCTAGATTTAGATAGTTATGTTTGGAGAAAAGGTTTAAAAAATTGGGAAAAAATTAAGGAAGTTAATGAGTTGTCTTCTCTAGAAGAGAGTTTTATAGCTAGTACTATTACTCCTCCCGTCGCACCATCATCGAAAAAAAATGTTTCTGAAAGTAAAAAATTTGAGTGGGGTAAAGTTTCACAATATAACAGAATTTTCACTATAAGAACAGGTCATGATAGAGGATTAGACTCAGTAGAGTACGGGCCTTTCTCTATGGCAGATTTAAAAAGATTATATAAAGAATCTAGAATAAATGAGAAGACATATATTTATACAAAAGGTATAGATAATTGGAAAATGTTTGGGGATCTTCCTATTTATTCACTTCTTACAGGGGTTAAGGTAACAGAGCTAACAGATGAAGATCGTAGAGTTAATGTTAGAAGGCCTTTTGTTGCGAGAATGTTTATTAAAAAAGGTGAAGATATCTACGAAGGAGTTTGTAGAGATATTTCAGTTGGTGGAATGCAAGTACTAGTAGCAGAAACAAATTTAAAAGTAGGAAATATTATTTCATTGAATGTACATCCAGATAATACCGACTACTGTTTTATTGCTTCAGGTAAGGTAATAAGAATTTTAGAAGGCACGCAAGGATTTTCTTTAAGATTTATAAATTTAAGTCCAAAGGCAACTAAAGCTATTAATTCTTATATTGAAAATAGTGATTGAAAATGCAAGTTGATACAGCTAACAAAATATTTAAGGAACAATCTTATTCTATAAATTCATCAATTTTTGATATTACATTATTTATCAAGCAATATGTTCCAATATCTAAATCAGAAAATTTATATAACTTTGTTATTATTCATGATATAGGCGGACATCATGGTAGGTATGAAGAATTTGTCGAATTTTTAATGAATAAATTTAATAGTACATTGACTGTGTCTGTCTTAGATTTGATGGGACACGGACAAAGTAATGGAAGTCGAACCTGTGTTAATTCGTTTGAAGATTATTGCATGAATTTAATTGATTTTCTTAGCTTTGAAAAATTAAATAATGACTCCAGCAAAATGGTATTACTCGGTCATGGGCTTGGTGGCCTTGTTATTTTAAAAACGTTGGAGCAATATAGTCACTTAATTCAACCTGAAATAGATGGTATTATTTTATCTAATCCTCTCATCAAATTTAACTTGACCCTTCCGTTTTGGAGTAAAGTTATTTTAGCTACAGATGAAAGTAAGCTAGATAACATTAGATATCATTTTGTACATAATGGGTATGACCTTACAAATGATCCTAGTTTAGCAGAGCAATTTAATGCAGATTATTTAGTATCTACTTTTGCAACTGTAAATTTAATCTCTGAAATTCAGATAGCAGCTAAAGAAGTAAGAAGTTACTCATATTTTATTGATATTCCCTCACTTTTTTTAGTTTCTAGTGAAAGCTGCTTGACAAGTATTAGTATGGTAGAGTTATTTCAAAAAGGTATGCCAAAACAGGTCTCAACTATTAATAAATATAGTAATTTCAAGCATGATATTTTACATGAAGTTGACAGGGGAAGAGTTTTTAAGGATGTTTATAGTTGGGTATCGAACCTTATTTAATAGGTATTATTAATGAATATAAGATTTTTAAATTTAATGATTATGCTTTTAGTTTTAAGTAGTTGCTCTACTTTAAGTAAAAACATGACCAAAGAGGGAACTTTTAGTATTAATGGTGGAAGAGCTTTAGATCAGAGGTGGGATGACTCATTAATATTTAGGAGAATATCTTGGTATGTTGAATTGAATATTGTATTTGATTTAATGATGGGAAAAGTTTCTAAAAAATCCAAGTTTTATAATTGGTTTTCAGGTTTAGATAAACAAAGAATTAAGGATTGTTCAGAACTATATATGTTAATCACTTACTCAAGTGATTCAGCTGATAGTACTTCTAGGTCTGAGTTATTACATCAATTAGAAAATAATCATATTAAGTTGATAAGGTTGAGGTCTTTTACTGATAATTTTCATATGCATCCATCTGCTAGAATCAATTTTTTGGATAAGTATTCAGTAGATGGAATATGCCTTAACAAGGGCCAAAATAGTAATTTAAAGTCATCTAAAATATCATTTCCAGGTTTTAATCAGGTTAGTTTGTTGAATTAAAATCATTGTTATTTTCCTCATGTTTTAATTATTAAACCCGAATAGTTCTATGGAGGATTGTAGTCTTTATGGCCGATAAATTTGAACGTTTTGGTAAGTATTTGTTATTAGATCACTTGGTTGATGGTGGGATGGCAAAAATTTGTCGTGCTCGTTACCTTGGTGAGCAAGCGGACAAAGTTGTGGCCATAAAAATGGTGCAGTCTCAATTTTCCAAGGATGAATCATTTAAAACAATGTTTATGGATGAAATTAAAGTAACTTTTGGTTTATTACATCCAAATATTGTTCAAACTTATGAATATGGTTATCATAATGATCAACTATATGTAGTAATGGAGTATTGTGACGGGAGAAACTTAAAAGAATACTTAGATAAACTAAGAGAAAGTAAGTTTGTATTTCCAGTTGAAATTTCAAGTTATATTATTACACAAGTATGTCAAGGATTGCATTATTCACATACTTTGACAGATAAATTAACAGGTAAAGATTGTCATATTATTCATCGAGATGTTTCTCCACATAATATTATGTTAACTTATGATGGAGCAGTTAAGGTTATTGACTTTGGAATAGCTAAAGCAGATACCAACTCTGAGTCTACTCAAGCAGGAACAATAAAGGGCAAATTGTCATATTTAGCTCCTGAATATCTTGAAGGTTCAGATCTAGATATTAGATATGATCAATTTGCCGTAGGGATTACCTTGTGGGAAATGCTTTGTAGTAAAAAATTATTTAAAGCAAAAAATGATTTAGCAGTTCTTAAAAAAATTCAAGAATGTGATATAAAGGCACCTTCATCAATTAATCCTAATGTGCCAAAGGAGTTAGATGAAATTGTTTTAAAGGCTCTTTCTAAAAATAGAGATGATCGTTTTGAAAACTTAGATCAAATGAATCGTGCTTTAATTAAATTTTTGTATTCCACTTATCCAGAGTTTAACGCAACTGACTTATCATACTTTGCTCATGAGTTATTTTCAGATGAAATTCAAAAAGATAAAAATAAAATGTTAGAATTTGGAAAGGTGAATATCAAGCCTTACCTAGAGGATTTAGATAGTGAAACTCAAAGTATTAAGTCTGGTGAAAAGAATGATACTGAAAATGAGTTTGTTGCTGAAAGTCCAGCAGTGTCAAAGTCTGAGACTAATGTTTTTGACTTCGGGTTTAATGCCGAAGATGAATTAACAAGAACAAAAACTGGAACAAGAATAATTAATAAGAAAAAGTTACTTGAAAAATTAAGGAAAAGTAAGAAAAGTAAAAAGAAAGAAAGCAAGGATTCATTAAAACTTGAGCATACTTCTATTAAAACGAAAATTCCAAGATCTAAATCACTCAACGAAAATGATGGAGAGACAGTACGTTCATCAACTTTATTAACTTCTATGAAAAATACGGCAACAAGTGTTCATGTAAAAGAAACAAATAAAATCGGTGTAGTGAAAAAAGTAGTTGGATTATGTTTGATCTTGGCCATTGCTGGAGGTGGTTACTTTTCTTTTATGAGTACAGAACAAGGAGACTCAACTAGAGTCCCTTCTTCGGTTGTTAAAAAGGATAAAATAAAAGAAGTTAAAAAGATAAAATTACAATTAACTACTTTTAATAATTTATCTCAAAAGGTATATTTAAATGGAGTTAGATTAAGTGTTAATGTTCTTGGGGAGTCAGAGTTAAAAAAATTCAAGGAAGGTTCTAATATCTTGAGAGTGGAAACTAAGGGACGTCAGCATTTCTTGAAGAAAATAAACTTGAATTCTGATATTGAAAAAATAAAGGTTGATATTACTAGTATGCCAAAAGCTAAGTATGGTTATCTAATTATGTCGAGTCAATGCGTAACGGGAAAAATATTTTTTAATATGTTTGAAGAGGAAAGAGTTGAGAAAGTTCCTTTTGTTGGTCGCTCAACTTTATGGTTCCCGTTAAAGGTGGATCGTAATGGGAAAGAAGAAATAACAAATTTTGACATTTTTTATGAAGCCCCAAATGATGACTTGCAACGAAAGTTAAGCTTTAAATTAAGATATCAGGAAGACTCAGTTGATTTATGTAAATTAATTCAAGAATAACTAAATTAATTGGGGATAAATTCAAAATATAATAAGGTTACATTTGCAATAAACATTAAAGCTACAATGCCAAAGCTTATTGCGTTATATATTGGAGTATTAGTATATTCCCCCATAATATCAGGGTCGTTACATAAGTTAATAATATAAATAAGAATAATAGGAATTAATATTCCATTAATGACTTGAGACCAAATTAGAATATTGAATAGATCTATATTGGGTAAAAGAATAAGTGCTGCACTAATGATTATAAGAGCAGTAAAGATAATAAAGAAGTTTGGTGCTTCTTTAAAGCTTTTTCCCACTCCTGATTCCCAGCCCATTCCTTCACAGACATAGTAACTAGTGGCCAAAGGTAAAAGAGCTGCGGCAAAAATAGAGGCATTAAAAAGGCCAATGCCGAATAATAATGATGAGTAATTCCCTGCAATGGGCCTTAGTGCGAGTGCTGCATCTTTTGCATTATTAATATTGATATTATGTTCATATAAGGTTGCAGCACAACAAATAATAATAAAGAGTGTAACAATTAACATTGTAATACATCCAAAAATAACGTCGATTTTTGATAGGAAAAGATCTTTAATGTCAGTTCCTTTTTCTACTACGGCAGATTGTATATAAAATTGCATCCAAGGAGTGATAGAGGTTCCAATCAGTCCAACTATAATAGGCATATCTGTTTTTTTAATTCCTTTAAAGTTAGGAATTAAAATAGCAGTACTAATTTCAATCCAGTCAGGACTAATCATTATTCCTGAAATAATATATGCTATATAGACGCTACATCCTGCCAAAAAGACTCGTTCAATAACTTTATAATTTCCTTTTATAACTAGTAACCAAACGAAAAGAGTGCAGCTGGGAATTGAAATATATTTAGAAATTCCAAAAATTTCACCTGCTGAAGCAATACCTGCAAATTCGGCCATTGTATTTCCTAAATCAGCAATAACAAGCAAGATAAGTGAATAGAAAGTAACTTTGAGTCCAAATTTCTCTCTGATTAAGTCGGCCAATCCTTTTCCTGAAACGATACCCATTCTGGCCGACATTTCTTGGACCATTATTAAAGCGATGGTTATAGGTAAAAGTACCCAGAGTAAGCGATACCCCGTTTGTGCTCCGGCCATAGAGTATGTAGCTATTCCTCCTGCATCATTATCAATATTAGCAGTAATTAATCCTGGCCCTACAACACCAAGTAGAAGTATTATTTTAGCTAGAAAAGGAGGAATATTTCTTTTTTTTATTTCTTCTGTTTTCATGTATTACCTATAATTTAAGAGCCAAGGTAGGACATCATCAACAGAAATAATACCAAGTAGTTTTGATGATTGGTTAATAATGGGGACATTGATTAAGTTATATTTACTCATTAAATGAGCAACTTCTTTCCATGGAGCATCTGGAGATAGTGATTTGATATCTTGTTTGTTCATGATATCTCCAATCATAATATTTTCAGATTGAATTAGGAGTTGAGCTAAGGGGCATGTGCCAATTAAGTTTTGATTTTGATCAATAATAAATATGTCATATATAGATGAAAAATCATCTTGGTTTTTTTGAATAATATCTAATATTTCAGTTTTAGTATTTTGTGGTGTTATTTTGAATACTTCAGTTGACATAAGTCCACCAGCAGAATCTTCTTTGTAGACAAGAAGATCTTGAATGTCTTCTTGGATCTCATTATCTTCAATCTTTGAAATAATCTCACTTGCCTCTTTGTCATCTAGTTCATTTAATAGGTCAACGGCTTCATCTGTATCCATATTTTCGATGATCTTTGCTACATCATCTGGGGTTTCATGTTTTATAAATTCTGGTTGAAGATCGTGTTCAATTTCAGATAATGTAGCTGCTGCAATTTCAGGTTCTAGGTTACTAAATATTTGTTCTCGGCTGTGGGTATCTAAGTCTTCAAGAATATCGGCCAGGTCAGCGGGATGAATTTGTTTTAAGTCTTCATCTGTTAAATTTAATCTAACATTGTCTTGAACAGTTCTGTCTGGAACTGCATGAACATATTTCCAATTTATTAGAGTCTCTTTTGATAAGTATGGAGATTTTGGCCTTACAACTTTCATTATAGTATCAATTAGTAACTCAAACCCAAGTCTTCTCATCATACTACGAAGTCCGACCCCTACGTTAACGACTTTTAGAAATTGTCCTGCTTTGATAAACTCTATGTCGTTCACTCTCACCACTTTTTTTCCTGATGTATCTACTACTTGGCGATCAAGGATAATTTTACCAATAGCAGGTAATTCGAGTGGAGTATCATCGTATGTTTTTTCAGATAGACTTGAAATTAGTTTCTTATTGTTTAGTGTTGGGTAAGTTCTGCTTCGACCGATTTTATTAGAATTTTTAATAATTATTTTTTTATATGAAAAAGAAGTAATATCATCCCACTCATAGTAAAATAATTTTTTACTTTGTTGCACTTGAATAGCAAGTACAGTGGGGTAGATTTCTCTGTAGTCGACAAAGAAATCTTTAAGTTTACCAATCTGAATGCCAGATGCATTGATTACTGGTGTGTTTATAACTTTTGAAAAGTGAATTGATATTTCTGGAATATGTTTGAAAACAGACATATCGTTTTCCTTGTCACTTTTTTTGTTTGAAAATGTTATTTTTTCTCATGTTAATTAATTTCAATATGTCTGCGGCAATTTCTTCAAGAGCTCTATCTGTAACATTAAAGACAGGCCATCTTTTATTTTCCTTGAATAATTGATTTGCCCATTCCAGTTCTGTGAGGACTTTGGAGTGATCAGCATAATCACCATTATGTTGATTTGCACCTAATCTTGTAAGCCTATTTTTTCTAATTTCAATTAGTGCCGCAGGATCTATTGTTAAAGCAACAATTTTTCTCTGATCTACTTTGAAAAGATTTTTGGGTATTTGTGTGCCTAGTACTAATGGTATATTCACAACTTTAATTCCATTTAGAGATAGATAGATTGACAATGGGGTTTTTGATGTTCTGGAAATTCCAACTAGTATTATGTCAGCAAGGTCTAATGTGTCTATATTTTTTCCATCATCATGATTAAGGGTAAATTCCATTGCTGCAACTCTGCTGTAATACTCTTCATTTACAACATGTAATAATCCAGGCTTTAGACTAGGGTCTTGCTCAAAATAATTAGCAAAGGTTGTTAATGCGGGCCCGATCAAGTCAAGAGCTCTAACATGTTTAGTGCGTGATAATTCACCAATATAATCACGTAAATGAGACTCCACTACAGTATAAATAATTAGGTCATGATGAATTGCTGCTTCGGTAAAAATAGATTTAATTTGCTCTTCAGTTCTAACATTTTTGTATCGAGTGAAATAGACATCTTTATCTGAAAACTGGGTCATGATTGCTCTTGTGATTGCTGTTGCCGTTTCACCTGTACCATCGGAAATAATAATAACTTTTAACTTTCGATTACTAGACATCATACACAAACCTAATTCAGATTATATTTTATACTATTATTTTAAATAATTAAAAGTATTTAGATATATAATAGTAACTATGAATTAACAAAGTTAATTATATCATTTATTAATTTATCTGAATTATTTATAGGGTTATAGCTAGTTTTATTTTTCATTTTGTTAAAAAAGGTTCTTTGTGCCTTGGCCAACTGCCTTGTTGATATAAATATTTTCTCTATATACTCATCTAGAGATTGTTCTGATTGAAAGTACTCAAGTGTTTCTTTATATCCAATTAGTTTAAGTGTTTTTTCTTGTCCTGAAAAACCTGACTTTAATAAATTCTGTACTTCTTCAATTAATCCATCATTTACCATTTGTTTTGTTCTTCTTTTCATTATTTCCCAATGAATATCTTTTGGGATTTCGAGGTGGCAATGTAGTATTTCCCAATGGTTATAAAGGGATTTTAATAAGTTATATGGTTCAAGTTCATTAAATTGATGTTTTTCTTCAGAAATTTTTTTATTGTGTAATTTAAAAAACTCTACGGCCCTCATAATCCGATAATGGTCATTTTGATGAAGATTAGTAAATGAAGCATGGTCAAATTTTTGTAAGAAGTTCCTAAGTGGAGCAATACCCTCTACTTTATATGTTTCATTTATTTCATCTCTAATATCCTGATGAAAAGGGTTCGTATTTTCTGAATACATTCCTTTAATTAGTGCTCTTATATAAAATGCACTTCCTCCAACAAGTAAAATAATTTTATTTGATTTTAATAACTTTTCAATTTGTAACGTAGCAATTTCTGAAAACTCATAGGCATTGATTGGTTTGGTGGCCGGCCGTATATTAATTAAATAATGTGGAACACCTTGCATTTCTTCTTTGGTAGGCTTGGCAGTACCAATATTAAGTTCATTATAGAATAAAGTAGAGTCAAAATTTACAATTGCTACTTCTTTATTTATTTTTTTTTCTAAGTCTAAGGCTATTTGAATACTTGTTTTTGTTTTTCCTGTAGCTGTTGCTCCTGAAAGTATAATTATTTTATTCGACTTTATGTTACTGCTCATATTATTGCTTAAATAAAGATTCAATATAGTTGGAATTTATTATTCTTAATGCTGTATTATCTTCTATGAGCTGATTATAGTGGGAATTAATTATTTCATTAATGTGATGAGTTGGAAAATTAGAGCAAGTTTCAATCTTGAAACTTGGAAGTATTTTTTTTATGAAAATTTCTTCAGTGATAATAGATTCTTGTTGAAGGGATATTATTATAGATTTAATGATTTCTTTTATGGGTAAATTATTAAGCCAGGTCGGGATCGTACGTATAATTATACTATTTGATGTTAAGATATCTATATCTGCTCCCATATTTTTCAAAAAGTTTTTAATTAATTCGAAATTAGATAATAATGAAGGTTCGAGTGTAATAGGTTCTCCAATTAAAAGTGGAATAATATTTTGTTCATTAATATTGAATGAATATTTTTTAAGAGAAGAGTTAATTAGTTGCTGCAAGTATTGATCAAAGGAAAAAATATGAACTTTATATTCTTTGGTAAATGTAAAAAAATTATTTTCAAGCTTGTTAATTGGCAGTGACTCTTTTTCTTCTGGCAAATTTGTTTGATAGATTGAGTTATTATTATATGGTTTTTCAAAATTGAAATTTGAAGCGGTGCTTTCTTTTGTTGGGGTATATTGTTGATTATTTGTTAGTGTAGTACCTTTGAGTATATCCTTAATACTTGAAGAGACTAAACTATATATTAGATGACTTTGGAAAAACTTAATTTGAGTTTTTCCTGGATGAATATTGACGTCAAATTTGGATGGAGGTACTTCAAGAAAGATACAATATTCTCCTCCTTCCCCAAATGGCCATACTTGTTTCATCAAGCTTGAAGTGATGTGGGATAATGATCTGTCAAAGAATAGTCTTTTATTTAAAAATAAAAATTGGTTTTGTTTATAGCTACCCTTTGAGGAGTTGGGGTTAATAAAACCAAAGATTTTATTACCCTCATATTGATGATTAATTTCTAATAATTTTGAACTATTGTTTTTAAATAATATCTTTGCCCTTCGATGAAAGTCTGTTGAGTTAAGTACTTCATGAATTTCTTTGTCCTTTTCATCCCACTTGACTGAGAAGCGAATTTCAGGGTGCGCTAAGATAAATGAGTTTAAGATTTTTTTGATAGCAATTTTTTCAGAACTTTTTGATTTAATGAATTTTAATCTTGCCGGGGTATTATAAAAAAGGTCTTTGATATAAATTGATGTGCCAGAGTATGATTGAGAAAAATAGGAGTGAGATTTTTGTTGTCCTCCATTAAAAATAATTTTCCCTCCCTTAAGATTGGCATTTGTAGGCATTGAAGTACAGGTTAATCTAGAGACGCTAGCGATACTGGCAAGGGCTTCTCCTCTAAACCCATAGCTAATTAAATTATATACATCGTCAAATGAAGAAATCTTTGAGGTTGCATGACGACAGAAAGCGTATGGAAGGTCTTCAAAAGAAATACCCTTACCGTTATCTTCGATCGAAATTAAATCAAGTCCATTATTATTTATATGTATAGAAATTTTTGTTGAACCGGCGTCAATAGAGTTTTCAATTAATTCTTTTAAAAGAGAAGCAGGTTTTTCTATTACTTCTCCTGCTTTAATTTGATCAATAAGATGTTCAGGTAAAAGTTGAATACTTCTAGTGTTTGTTACATTCATTTATTCTCGGTAGAATTGGACTTGATTTCTGCCACCTTCTTTTGCTTTATATACTGCTGAATCTGCTCTTTTGAACAGATCTGTTCCAGTAACAACTCCTTGGCGGTAGTCAGCTACTCCAATCGATGCTGTTACTGGTAATTTCTTTTCTTCGTAAATAAAATTGTGCCCTTCTATTAGGGTTCTTAGTCTTTCTGCTATTTCATAAGAGTGTTTTAAATTTGTATTTGGAAGCAGTATTACAAATTCTTCACCTCCATATCTGGCAAATATATCCTCTTCTCGTACTCCATTCTTCCTTATTATATGAGACATTTCTTTGAGTACATAGTCTCCTGCATCATGTCCAAAATTATCATTTAAATTTTTGAAATGATCTAAGTCAAATATGATTAAGGAGAGTGGGCTTCCTGTAACTTTTGATTTTTTTACTTCTAGTTCGAGAGCATTATTAAAGTATGTTTTATTAAAGCAACCAGTATGTTTGTCAGTATTAGCATCAAGGTTTAATTTATCGTAGGTCAATCTTTCAGGATCTCCTTGAGGTAAATATTTCAATGCAATACTTCCAAGTTTGATTATATCTGATTTTTTTAAAGTTACTTGACCTTCAATTTTTTTGTTATTTAAATATGTTCCATTTTTTGATCCGGTATCTTCAAGTAAGATATCTTTTCCGGCCAGGGTAACTTTCATATGATGCCTAGATATTCCTTGAAACTCCAAGGAGATAGAGTTGTCAATACTTCTTCCAAGAGTAGTAGATTCTTTATCTAAGTCAAAAATGGTACCATTTAAATCTCCACCAACTACTACAAGTGCAGCAGGTTTTTCTTTTGCTTCTTCATCAGAAGATGCTAGAGCTGCTTTAATATCGGTTAGTACAATTGTGGAGTCATCTGTCATTATTCTTTCCTCATTAATAATATGTGATTAATTTATAGTCTATATTATCTTAGTTTTATGAAAAATGTAAGTTCATTAATTTTGTGATAGGACCTCATAAGCGTATTTCTTTCCTAGCTCCACTCCTGGCTGGTCGAATGGATTAATAGACAAAAATTCTCCCATAATAACTGTTAATGATTCGAAAAATAATATTAATGCACCTAAGTTTTGTTCATTCTTGTTATTAATTGAAATATTTATAAAAGGGCGTTGCGCATCTTGTAATGCTTTTAATGTACCTTTTAATTCTGCTTGAATTAATTGATTTAGAGTGTAGGGAGCAAGACACTTCAGGGAGGGCGCGTCAAAGGAGTTGTTTAATGTATAGGAATGTTGAAAATGTTGAACTTCTATTAAGATTAAACATTTATCATAAGGGCCCTCCATAAATAATTGCATCTGAGAGTGCTGATCAGTTGCTCCATAGCTAGCAATAGGAGTAAATCCTTCATTAACAATTTGGTTATCTTTGGAAAACTTTTTACCTAGGCTTTCGGCCCAGAGTTGTACAAACCAAAATGACAAATCCCGTAATTTGGAAGAGTATGGCATAAGTACTGTTTGGTTAATTGATTTTTGTTCTTTTAAAAAAGCAAGAAATGTAGCTGCTTGCATTAGAGAATTGTTTTCGGGCCTAGCGTTGGTAATCTCTTGAGAATATTTTTTTGCTCCTTCGTAAATTTGTTCAATTTTAATATCTGCAAAAAGTGCAGGGAAAAGGCCTACTGGAGTTAGAACACTGAACCTGCCTCCAATATTATTGGGTACAGGTAGAGCTGATAAGTTTAAATCATTGACTAATTTTCTCATGTCTCCATTTTGTTGACCTGTACAAATCACAAAATGATCTTTTAGTTCATTATTTGCAATATTAAAGTGGTTTATTAAAATACTGAAAATTGCCATTGTTTCTGCTGTACCACCTGATTTTGATACAAAGTAAAAAATGGATTCTTCAATATTTATATTTTCTAGCTGGGAATGAAGTTGGTCGGGATCTATATTGTTGATAAATGTAAATTTTCTGGAACATGTGTCTTTTTTTAATGCGCTGATGAGCATTTCGGGGCCTAAGGAGCTTCCTCCGATACCAATGTGAACGAAATGTTTTTTATGTTTGAATTTATTATAAATCTCTTGGCTGGAGCTTAGGTATTCATTTTTTTCCATAAGCTTAAAAAATCCAAAGTTTTCATCTTCTGTAATTTTTTTAAAGTCTTCCCATTTGTGAGAATATTTTTTTTGAAACTCTAAAAGTTGATTTTTTTCCGGTATTTCTGAAAAGTTAAATTTTAGATTCATGATGTTTCCTAAGAGTATTCATTTTTTATATTTTTTGATATTATTACTTTTTGTATTTGATTGGTTCCCTCCACAATTTGTAGAACTTTTGCATCTCTCATCAGGCGTTCAACTGGATACTCCGTAGTATATCCTACTCCTCCTAAAATTTGAACTGCATCGGTTGTAACCTTCATTGCGGTATCGGTTGCTTTTAACTTTGCCATGGAAGCAATCTTTGAGCTAAATGAATCTTGATCATATAGCTTCGCTGCTTTTTCAACTAATAATCGAGATGACTCAATTTCGGTAGCAAGATCTGAAATCATGAATTGAATTCCTTGGAATTCAAAAATGTAATTATTAAATTGCTTTCTGATCATTGAGTATTTGATTGCCTCATCTAATGCCCTTTCAGATAGACCTACTGCAATTGATCCTATTGTAAATCTACCTTTGTCTAGGCTTGACATTGCTATTTTAAATCCATCTCCTTCTTTTCCTAAAATGTCATTATGAGAGACTTTACAATTTTTTAATATTACTTCTCTGGTCATAGAAGTTTTCCATCCCATTTTGCTTTCGTTTTTTCCTATTTGCATTCCTGGATTATTAGAGTCTATTATAAATGCAGAAATTTCTTTAGAGTTGTTGCTTTTAGCAAAGACTAGGTACACTTCTGATACACCTGCAGAAGTTATCCACATTTTACTTCCATTTATTACGTATCCTTCATCTGTTTTTTTTGCTGTAGTGCTAATTGATGCTGCATCAGATCCAGCACCTGATTCGCTTAGGGCAAATGAACCAATAGCTGCCCCTGAAGCTAACTTTGGAAGATATTGTTTTTTTTGTGATTTGGATCCAAAATTATTAATTGCAGATTGAACCATTATTGAGACAGAGAGAGTAACAGCATAAGGTACTGATGATTTTGCAATTTCTTCCAGGGCCAAACATAGATCATAATAAGATAACTCAGATCCACCATATTCTTCAGGAGTAATCATTCCTGCAATACCTAATTTTGATAAATCTTGAAAAATGCTCATTCTAAATGTAGAGTTCTTATCATCTTCTTCCATCAGGGGATCAATATTTTTTAATCTATATTTTTTGATTTGATTAATTAGTTCTGATTGAAGTTCATTCATTGAAAAAACCTTTGTGTTACTTGGTGAGATTAAGTAATTTTTTTGCAATTATCATAATCATAACTTCATTTGTACCCGCTCCGATTTCGTTAAGTTTATTATCTCTCATATATCTTTCTAAGGGAAACTCTTGGCTATATCCGTATCCTCCATGAATTTGTATTGCATCTAAGGCTATTTTTGTAACCATTTTAGGAATTGCTAGTTTTACTTGTGCTGCAAGCTCTGAAGCTCTGTTGCCTTGATCATATTCTTTTGCAACTGAGTATAAAAACCTGGCCATCATTTCAGTCTCGGTGGCCATTTCCGCAATCATTTTTTGGATTAATTGAAAATTTCCAAGAGTTTTGCCAAATTGCTTTCTTTCGTTTGCATATTTGACTGATTGCTCAACGCAAGCTCTTGCAATACCAAGGGAGATACCAGAAATTGTGATTCTTTCAATATCTAAATTTTTCATCATATGATCTACGGAGTCACCTAGCTTGCCAACGAGTTGATCAGGGGTTGCAGTAGTGTTATCAAAAATTAATTCTCCGGTAGGAGATCCTCTCATGCCCATTTTGTGAATTGGAGATCCTGTTGTGTACTTATTTTGTTCTTTACTTAGGATAAATGTGGAAAGATCTTTTTTATTGGTTCCAGTTCTGGTGTATACATATGCAATATCTGAGTATTGTGCATTTGTAATCCACATTTTATTTCCATTTATTAAAAAATTATCTCCATTTTTAGTTGCTTTAGTTTGAATACCGATAGCATCTGAGCCAAATTCTGGTTCACTCATGCCCATGCATCCAATATGATCACCTGAGATAAGCTTAGGGAGGTACTTTTCCTTTTGTTTATCACTGCCATTATTTTGAATATTATTGACACATAAAATTGAATGGGCCAGATAGCTTAGGGTTGTGGATGCACATTTTTTACCAAATTCTTCCATTACAATTGTGGCCGCTGTTGCACCAAGTCCTGCACCACCGTACTTAGTGGAAGCAGTAATTCCCAGTAGTCCTAATTCTCCCATTTTTTTTAAAGCATTTAGATTGAAGCTTTCTTCTTTATCATGTTGCTCTGCGAAGGGCGCTAATTCATTTTGTGCAAAAGACTTGCAAACTTTTTGTAATTCAAGTTCTTCATCTGAAAAAAACCACATATTAACCTCTTAATTATAATTATAAAGTTCTTATAACAAATATAGTAAACAGATGACAAGGTGACCTAAATGATCAGACTATTTTTTTTATATCGCTTTACATCATTTCACACCAATTGCTATGATAAACAGGGACATGTTTTACATGGAGGTAAGCAGTGTCATTAACAACACCTGAACCAAAGGATGATGACTATCTTTTTCCAGGAGAAAATTGGTTTATGTATTGGAGAACTTCTCCTGCACTCTGGGAATCAAAGTTAAAAAACTCAACTAAATCACAAAATATAGTTGTGCCAATTAATTGGGCATTGCATTCAGGCAGCAGTGATAAAGAAGGCTATGATTTTGGTATTCGTAGACCGGAAACGAATATAAAGAAAATATATGATTTAGCAACTAGCATAGGTAAAAAAATAATTTTTTTTGTTTTTTTAAACCCGTCACCTTTTTTACCAAACGGAGGAATACCACATTACTTAGCACGAACTCCATCTGTTAATAGAGTAGGCGCCACGTACTCTATTGTTGATAATGAAGATTCTATAAATCATTTATACTCTTTTTATGACCCTGCTGTTTTTCAAGCTTTTTCAATGTTTACAAAAGATTTAGGAGATTACTTTGTAAGATCAGAGATTGATTCATCTATTTGGGGTATTGAAAATGGATACCTTGCTCATGAAAACTTTCAAAGTTACTTCGATGATAATTCTGCAGCTTTTGATCATTCATTTTCGAAGTTTTTGACTATGAAAAAAGAGAATCACCCAGAAGTAATACTAAATAATGATCAAGAAGGCAGGCTAGTTATTGAGTTTAATGAAACAATTAAGGAACTTTATATCGAGTCAGCACAAGAAGGATTACTTGAAAACTGGGCGGGGGTATCTCGGGTTACTTTTTTGGGGGGAAATCCAGTTCGCTTATTTCAAAATGCAAGGAAGGATGTTGACCATAGTAATTACTCTAGTGATATTTATACTTCAGTCTGTTCAAGTTTTTTACCTTCCTCTGTCTTGTTACAAAAGGAAGAGAAGGATGAAGTACTTCAAAAACAACTAAACGAAGTAAAATCTTCTGGTTATTTTGAAAATCAAATTAACCAATTAGATTACGAAGAAGCTGAGCTAAATAGTTTAAGACCACTTATTTTCTTTGAGGTGTACAAGGGAAGTAATAATTTAAACTTATGGAATGAAACAGGGTTATGGAAATATATTAATTCTAGTTTTAAGTGGTGCTACAATATACATGAAAGGATGGTAGAGCACAGAGATGATGAGTTAGATACATGGTCAGAAGAGAAAATACTTTTTTATCCAGGTAGAGAGTTAGATGAAAAATCCTTTTCTATAATGATAAAGAAAGTGGTCCAAGGACAACATATTATCTTAGACAAATCTGGGATGTCAGATATATTACTAAAAAGACTTCAATTATTTTTATTAGAAAATCAATTAGAGACAGAAGCTGTAAAGTTTTATGCAGATCTCGAGCGAGCAAAATTAGATCTGGGAACACTATTGATTATTCAGGCTGATGATTTATTAAATATTAAGGAAGGAGATCAAGAAGTATTTTGGCATCGAGTTTTGTCAACTTTTGACTTTATTCATTTAGATATAAAACCAGAAGAAGGAGTGGAGTTTTATTGGAGAACAAGAGTTCCAAATAGCTTAGAGTTACAATTTGAGGAGATCAGAAGAGTAAGTTTGTTTAATCCGACTAGTTACAAGAAAAAAGTGGACTTTAAAATAAGTAATAATTTTGCTTTAGCTAAAGTTTTAGATGATTTTCGAGTAGAGGTTGAGTCACATAAAAATTATGTATCATTATTACTGATGCCAGGTGGTAATATTACTTTAGAGTTAGGTGTGTTCTCTTAAAAGGAAAGATATGAGGAATGAAAAACTGATTTGTATATTTAACTTTTTTGATAAATCAAGATTAAGAAAGTTTGATCATAAAAATGATGAAATAAATTCTCCTGGGTTTTACATAGTGCATCTATTTTCTGAGTATGAAATGATTCAACTTAAGCAGATTGAAAACGTAATATCGACAAAACAAGTTGTTACCAACAGTGATATCAATTTAATAGGACCTTTTGATAGTTTAGATGAATTGAATAAAACTTCTTATCAGATCTGTGAACAACGAAATGCAATTTCAGTTAATGTTATTTCATTGGAAAGTTTTAATTCATCAGTTATAAACGTTATAAAAAGAACAGATCTCATTGAACATTTATGTCAAATGGGAGAGGTGTTTAAAAATGTTAACTCTGATTTAAAACAAGGTATATTTGATAAGTTTTTTAATTAGTGACTGTAATAGTTAGAGCTTTATGGTCAGAACTATTAATTCCTCCACAGACCTTCGCATTGGAATAATTTAACCCTTTTAAAAAAATATGGTCTAACGGAATATTAAAAAACCTAGTTCTGACATCATTTTTAAAATTAACACTTTTAAAATTAAGTTGTTTTAATAAGTTTGTTAAAAAATAAATCCTTCTGATCGACCAAGTGTTAAAGTCTCCTGCAAAAATGACAGGACCATCATGCATGTCAATTTTATTTATAATATTTGTTATCTGATTTTTCCATGCAGTGTAAGATACAAAGTTTATTCCATGAATATTAACAACTAACAATAGTTTTTCACGATGATTTAATTTATATTTAGTAAACAATGCCAACTTAGGAGTAGATACAATTGGCTCTCTATGAGTACTTCTTAAAAATTGACTAGATTGAGAGTTGGTGGACGAAGATGTCAAAAGTCCTGCGGGGATTTTTTTATTTGAAAACATGAAAGCTGTAGCAAAGAAATGTTCATGATTTTTATTATTAATAAAAATATCTTTAAGTTTATCTGTTAAAACAGCTTCCTGAATGATTATTATGTCTTTGTTTTGTGTTAAAAAATTGAAGTCCTGAGCAAATCTTTTTTTTGATCCTTTATAGATATTCCAAACCAGTATATTTATTTGCTTGGAATCTAAAAACTCTTGATTGCCTGTTCCTATCCTACTTAAAACTTCATTGTCTTTTGGGATATAAAAAAAATAAGAATAAGAAACGGAAGGTACAATAGCTGAAAAAAATACAATACTTATTATTATTATAAATGATTTATTCATTTGTAAGTCTCTAATTATATTATATACTTTTAACAGTCTCATGGATAAATCTATTTTTCAAATAATTAGATACCTCTTGACTATGCGCGGAATATAATAAATAAACAGCTATGATTAAACAACTAGAATCAATTTATTCTTTAAGTATTGATGATTTACGAAATGAGGTAACAAAGAACTCTTTTGCAAAATTTGCAGCAGATCAAATATACAGTTGGATTTATAAAAAATTAATGTTTAGTACAAGTGAATGGAGTAATGTTTCTAAAAAATTAGCTTCTTTTTTAGAAAGCAAATATAGCTTTGACTTACCTGAAATAACCTGGAATATCAGTTCATCTGATGGCACTCGAAAATTTTTACTCAAAATGAGAGATGGTAATTCTGTTGAAACAGTTCTAATACCGGCAAAAAATAGGCTAACAATATGTTTATCAACCCAAGTAGGATGTGCGATTGGATGTACATTTTGCCATACAGGAACAATGGGACTTATTCGGCACTTAACCGCAGGTGAGATCATTGGCCAGTATTTATCTATTTCAAAACTTCTAAGTTTAGAATCACAAAAAATTACAAATATTGTATATATGGGACAAGGGGAACCATTACATAATTTTAATAATGTAAAAAAAGCAACCTTAATTTTTCTTGAGGATTTCGGAATTGGGCTTGGGCAAAGAAAAATCACATTATCGACTTCGGGGCTCGTTCCACAAATAGAAAAATTAGTTGATTTTCCTCCAATTAATATTGCAATCTCTCTTCATGCTGCACATAACAATATTAGGTCAGAGTTAATGCCAATTAATAAAAGATATGATTTAGAAAGATTATTTAATGCTATTAATACAATACCGCTAAAGGCCCACCGTTGGATTACTTATGAATACTTATTAATTGATGGCCTGAATGATAGAACTGAGGATATTAATGCTTTAATAAAACTATTGAACAAAAAGGAATCTAAAGTTAATTTAATTCCTTTTAATGAATATCCAGAGTCAAAATTTAAAAGGCCTTCAAAAAATAAAATAATATGGTTCCAAAATCAGCTGAATGCTTCTGGTATAATTTGTACTACGAGATCTTCCAGAGGAGATGATATTTTGGCAGCATGTGGTCAGTTAAAAAGTAAAGAAAATGATTTAAACATTTGGTAACGATTTAATATTTATCATTTCTTTCAACGATAGACTCTATTTTCCAATAATCAATTTTTTCTTGATATGTATCTTTTACTTTTAAGCTAGAAGCTAAGTTCCGTTGGGGAGGGGCTGACTCAGTAACAAGTGATTGAAAGTCGCTGTCCCATTGTCCAGAATAAATATTTTTAATTTCTGACTTTGTGCTTAAAAAATCCACTTTTGGCACTTTATATTCACTAGCAAATACGTTTGAAGTAAAAATAAAAGCTAAGATTATCATTTTCATATTTTACCTACTTGTTTATTACATAAATAAGATCGGATTTTATAAAAAAAAAATTAGTTTAATTGGGCAAAGCCAACCGATATAGTCTGGTTTTAATAATTCGTGTCATATGATTTCTATGGTGGTAAAATTTTTATAAAATTTCTAAAGGAATTATACATGAGTAGTAATAGGGCAATGATTGGTATTTTTAGTTTAGTATTTGTGTTTTTTTTAACATTAATTCTATTTGCATATATTGCAATGCAGTCAATTCAAGGAGATTCAATTACAAAGGTTAATGATAGCTCTAAGTCTATTGCTGTAGTTGAAGTTTCTGGAGTTATTATGACTTCTAAAAAAACAATTGAACTGTTACATAGAGCAGAGAAAGATAAAAAAATCAAAGCAATAATTATAAGAGTTAATTCTCCAGGAGGTGCAGTTGCTCCTGTCCAGGAAGTTTATGATGAAATATTAAGAATTAACAAAAAAGTCCCAATTTATGCTAGTTTCGCAACAGTGGCAGCGAGTGGAGGATATTATATTGGATCTGCTGCTAGAAAAATTTATGCAAATAGAGGAACATTAACAGGATCAATTGGTGTAATAATGCAATTTCTCAATTTGTCTGAATTGTATAAATTGGCAAAGGTATCACCCGAAACAATTAAGGCAGGTAAATATAAAGATATTGGACAGCCAAATAGGGCAATGACAAAGGAAGAAAAAGCACTCATGAATTCAATGATTGGAAAAGTTCACCAACAGTTTAAAAATGATATATTGGCAATGAGAAAAGAGAAATTAAAGAAATCAATTGATCAGGTTGCTCAAGGACAAATCTTTTCGGGTCAAGAGGCATATGAATTAGGCTTGGTGGATAAGTTATCAAGTTTATGGAATGCTGCAAGGGAAATACACAAAGAATTAAAATTAGAGGGTGAGTTTCAAGGAGTGAAGTTCATCAAAGAAAAGAAAAAGTTTTTCTTGATGGAGTTAGCAGATCACTTAGAAAGTGCCGTTACTAAATTCTTAAGTTTTTCAGCAGTAAGTGATGGCCCGGTATTAATGTTTAAATAGTCTGGGGAATGAATGGAATATTATTTAGAGTGGTTAAATAATAACTTACTATCAGTCGTTGCTTTCTGTTTAACCTCAGTTTTAATTTATCATTATTTAATAGAAAGAGAAACAGGCCTTAAATTATCTAAGAAATATAGAAATTCGATTTTTGAGGCACAATCAAAGATTTTTTTAAATGCAACCCAATATTTAATTTCAGGAAATAAAAATTTAGCAATTCGTGAATTTCTAAATGCAGTGGATATCAATAGAGAAACAATTGAAACTTATTTTGCGTTAGGGGGATTATTTCGCAGTAATGGAGAAATTGATAAATCAATAAGTATTCATCGTTCCCTAATTGCTAGAAATAATATTTCTGAGTCTGTAAGGTTAAGGGCATTGAAGGAGTTGGCAATTGACTTTGATAAAGGTGGTTTTATTGATAAGGCCATAGAAACATATAAAGATGTTTTGAAAATTAATAGAGATCAATCAGAAGTAATACATGCACTATGTAGAATTTATGAAGATATAGAAGATTGGGACCAAGCATATAATTACAGAATTATGATGTCCAAAGTTGCTAGGGAAAATCAATCTGAAACAATTTCACACATTTTAGTTCAAAAAGCTAAAGATAACTTTATGAAAGGTGATTTTTCAAAATGTCATGAAGATTTAGAAGATGCCTTCTTATTTGCACCTTCAGTATCTGCTAAAATATTAAAACTAAAGCTGCATATATTAAATAATAACATAGAAGATTCACGCTTTATGTTGCTAGAGCTAGTTAGAGAACATCCGATGTATGCTTCATTTGTATTTTCTTCATTGCTTGAAGGATATGAAGTAGCTTTTAAATTTAACTCTAAGTATGATGAACATTTATCGACTTTAAGAGATTATTTTATTTCCCTCGATGATATAGATTTAATGACAATTCCATCTTTTGTTTTATCAAAAGTAATGTTACTTAAAGAGAAGAATTTAATTGAAGAAGCATATGAAATATTAAATAAATGGTTGGAAAATAACTCAGTTCATTCTGAAGTACTAGAGTCTGAGTTTATTAAAATTTTAATTTCGTTAGGAAAAAAAGAAGAAGCAATTAATAGAGTTGAACAGTTACTGGAAAATTTTGATAAAAGTTTAACAAGACATTTTTGTAAACAATGTGGGTATAATAGTGATGATATTTTCTGGCGTTGCCCTCAGTGTCATGAGTGGGAGACTATTCAGTTTCGGTGGAAAGTATGAATTATATATTGATCTTTTTAACATCTTTCATTGTTATTTCAGTTGGTGGTAAAGAAAATAAATTGGATATTTTTTACTATAATAATATTTTCGGTAATATCCATCAAAATAAGTCAGATTATTCAAGCGCAATTACTACAATCTCTTGCGGACAACTTTTAAAAATAAAAAATTATAACGAACAAGCGCAATGGATGCATGTTCAAAGTGGACCTTATAAAGGTTATATTAAATCTCATTATGCTTCAAAGGAAGTACCGGTATGTTTTCAAGATAAATATCCTAAGTTTTTTGAATCTTTGGATATCGATATTTCAGATACATATTACTGGGGAAGACTTTATGACTTGTATCTAACTAGCAAGCAGGTAGATCTATGAGAATAGTTTTTTTGTTATTGATTACTTTTAATACGTTAGCGATGGCAAATAGTAACACAAAACAAATAATAGATTTTTCATTAATCAAAGATGTTATTCAGTCAGATGGGCTTAAAAACAGAGTCGAGGAGTTGAAAAGTAAAACAAGAAAGTCAAAAGCTCAAAAGCAAAAAAAATTAGATTTAAAGTTTCAGATTCCGGGAGATAAGGATTTTTGGTCTTTTTTTTCAGAGTATTGGTTAATTAAAAACAGAAAAGTACTACAGTGGGACTTTGAGAAACCAGATTTTGGTATAACTGTTGCTTTTAATGAATTGTTAGAGCAGTTAGAAATAAAAGATAAAAGCTTTAAAATAATCTTAATTAACTCTACTATTTTGACTCACTTTGCACTTCCTTCAGATGTTAATCATTATATTTTTATTCTATCTTTACCATTTATTCGGGAGGTGAAACTATCAAATGTTGATATAGCGATTTTGTTATTGGAAGATATGATGAGATCAGACCTCGGATTAATGAAAAAAAGTATATTGTCTCAAAATAAAATAAATATACTCGGTGCTAGTTTGAAAAACTCAACTATAAATAAAATGACTTTTGAAAAATTATTAAAAAGATATGATGAAAAAATTTATGAAAAAGGATATTCATTCCAGGATCAATTTTTAGTAACAAAAGAGATAGGAAAGAAGGTAAGAAAATATAATAAGATTAATCAGAACTATATTAGTATGCTTAGCAAAATTGACTTCGCTATTAAGTCAGGAAAATCTTTTTCTCATTATAATAAAACATACCCATCTCCAGAGATGCAAATGAAATGGCTGGAAAGAGAGTGAGTTTATGATGGCCGCTCGTGATTTTCTAAAAAGCTCGTGTTTAATTTATTTAATTATCTATTTATTATCCTGTTGGTGTATGCACACATTATTAATTTCAGGAATTACATCTTTACATTTATTTTTAAATCATGATTTTCTTACCATTGAAGATTGGGTTGGACTAAATGCTTGGCCGATAATTATTATTTCTAAGGTCGTACCCATTTTTATTTTTAAAATTTATATAAATAGTTCAGCGTATCTAGCAAACTTAAAAACAAGTTTTCACAAAGCTCCTTCCGTGGTTGTGTTCAGGGTCTTTTTTGTAGCATTTTTATCATTAGTATTTGTTATTATGTTGGAAGGTAACCCTATCTTAAATAAAGAGATTTATTTTAGTAGCAAATACATCATTTCTTCATACTTAGGAGTAACAATTTTCTTAGTAACAGACTTTCTTGTTATTCATTACTTTTTTTCTTTTCTTTACCAAAAGCAAAACCCAAATTTCTTCAACATTATTTTTAGTGCTTTATTGTTATCAGGTATAATTTTTGGTTTTATAAAAATAACTTATATCTATGCTTTAGCTGTGAATATAAACCTTTTCTTGTTCCTTTATTTATTTTGGATAGTCGTATTATTGTCAAACTTTAACCTCATTATTTCTTTGTCTTATATAACTTTTTTTCTTGCTCCCCTTGTTACTTTTATAGGGGCATGCCCTATAAATAAAAGCAAGTATTCATATTGGTTGCTCAATGGTCATTTTGATTTTTTGACAGAATTCACTATACTAATAATTATAGTATTTTATTTTTATATATTTAGGAAAAAGATGTTAGTAGATCATGAAAAGTTAAATTAAAATAACAGGAGTAGAAATGGAAACCGTAAATTTAAATATTTTAACAATACTGTTGGAGGCAGGACCTGTCGTAAAATTAGTGTTAGTTCTGCTTTTTATGACTTCAATTATTTCATGGGCAATCATTTTTCAGAAAAGGGCAGTGATTTTAAAAGCTAAAAAAAATAATCAATTTTTTATGGACTTATATTCAATTTCTCCAGATTTAGATGACCTATTGTCAAAAGTTGAAAAATTATCATTTTCACCTTTTCAAACTATATTAAAATCTACTTTGGTAGATTTAGACTATCTTGAAGATGGTAGTAAATCAGAAAAAGAAATTAATCATTATAAGACGTTGCATGTTGAGAGATCAATAAAGAAAGGCATTAATGAATCAAATCAAGTCTTAGATAAATCCCTTGCAACACTGGCCAGTATAGGGTCCATTTCACCATTTATAGGATTATTTGGGACAGTATGGGGAATTATCAATTCTTTTACTGGTTTGGCCACAGGTGGAGGTACATTAGAAGTAGTTGCTCCTGGAATAGCTGAGGCTTTAGTTGCAACGGCTTTAGGGCTTGCAACAGCAATTCCTGCAGTCTGGTTTTTTAATTACTTTTCGAGTGAAATTTCTAGGGTAAATACAGATATGGAAACTTTTGGACAAGATTTATTAAATAATATTGAAAGATCAACTATGTTAGGTTAAAAAGGCGAAAAAAATATGGGATTTAGCTTAAATAAAAATAAAGGCCCTATTTCAGAAATCAATGTAACACCATTTGTTGATGTTATGTTAGTCTTATTGATTATTTTTATGATCGCTGCTCCATTAATGTTAAATGGAATAAAGTTAACCCTTCCCAAAACAAAAGAGAATAACACAATTAATTTAACAACAGATCAAGTTGTATTATCTTTTACAAAAGCAGGTGATTACTATATTGGAAAACAGAAGGTCCTTTATAATGAAATTATTCCAGAAATAAAAAGATTGTTCAGTAAAAATAAAACAGAAGTTCTTTTTCTAAGAGCAGACTATAGTTTGCAATATGGAAAAGTCGCGCAATTAATGTCATTTTTAAAACAGGCCGGAATTATTACTATTGCTTTAGTTACTGAAACAGAAGATTAATCATGAATATTAACACGAGTCATAATCGTATCAAATATAGTGTTTACTCCATCTCAGCTCATTTTGGTGTCATATTATTTATAATCGTTTTCACTAAATTAACCTTTCTAGATAGAAAAGATAAAATTGTTAACTTAAAGATGATACGATCATCCGTACGTGTCGATATAGTTGAAATGCCCAAGTATACACTTAAAGAATTAAAGAGAATGAAACCACCAAGTGTAAGAAAAGAAAAAAAAATAGTTAGGAAAACACCAAAAAGTTTGAACAACAACCCAATTAAGTTCAAAAAACAGGTAAAAAAGAAAACACGAAATGATTTTTTATCTATGTTATCATCGATGGGCCAGCTAAAAAAAACAAAAATAAAAAATAAAAAAAATACTTTAGATAGTCACAGGGGAAATATTAAAAAGTTACTACTTGCCGGAAATAAAATTTCAGAAGGGAGGGCCCTGTACGGAAAAGAAAGCGATATGGATAATAGTATTTTCAGCAGTTATATTAGCATTTTACCAGATCATGTTAGGCCAAATTGGAAGCTGCCAAGTTACTTGGCAGATAAAGACTTCAAATGTAGAGTTCAGGTATTTTTAAAAGAAAATGGAGAGTTACAACATTTAGAAATTTTTGAATCAAGTGGAAACTTAGAATATGATAAAAGAGCGATTGAAGCAGTAAAAAAATCGTCACCTTTTGATCAAATACCAAAAGAAATAAGCGATAGAGCTTACAAAGGTGATATTATATTGGGCTTTCCGTTATAGGGGAATTTAATGAAAAAAATTATTTATATATTATTAATGTTTATTAATGTTTTATATGCAAATGAGAGTGGTAAAACAGTAATTGCTGTAGGAGAGGCCAGTCTTGAGAAAATGAATATTTCTTTTAAGTTTTCTCCAGGTTACCAGAAGTTAATTAAATCAGATCAAGAGTTTGCAAATATTATAATTAAAATATTAAATAATAATTTTTCATTTTATAAAAAACAGTTTAATGTTCTAAAAACCTATCCTGATCTTTTAGATAATCCTGTTGATTACCAAACATGGCAGACAAAAAACTTTTCTTACATTGTCTCATTGGATCTTAAAAGAATAGATTCTACCTTATCATTAAAAGTTAATGTTTTTGATATTGAGAATGAGAAGATTTTATTTTCAATGAATCCCTTTATTACTACCGATCAACTTAGAAGAGTTTCTCATAATATAGCAAATAAAATTTATTATTCAATTACAGGTAAGGAATCTATTTTTGAGACACGAATAGTGTTTGTTAGTGATCATAACGAGAAGCAGAAAAAACATATTAAAGAGTTATATATAATGGATTTCGATGGTAATAATGTCGAAAGATTAACTAATCATCAAGGATTAGTAATTTCTCCTGCTATTTCTAATAACCAAGATAAAATTGTTTATAGTTTGATTTCAGGAAAAAACAAGAGCAGAAGAGTAAATTTATTTTTACTAGATTTATTGACAAAAAAGTCTTCACTTCTTTCGACATTAAAAGGATTAAATACTGGTGCGGTATTTATGCCAGACGATAAAGAGATACTACTGACACTTAGTCACACTGGAAATGCTGAAATATTTAAAATGAATCTAAGTACAAAAGGTTTAACAAGAGTAACGAGACACTTTGCTCCAGATGTCGATCCATCAGTAAATTACAAAGGAGACTTAATGACTTTTTTATCTGGCAGGGCCGGTAAGGCAGAGATTTATACGGCAGACCCTAATAGTATTGAAAGAAATGTTAAAAGAATTAGCTTCGTGGGAAAATTCAATGCAACACCTCGATTTTCTCCTGATGGGCGTGAAATAGCTTTTTCCTCATGGCTTGATAATCGTTTTGATATTTTTAAAATAAACTATGATGGGACAGGGCTATCTAGGTTGACTAAAGATTTTGGGTCTAATGAGGACCCTACATTTTCAAATGATGGAAACTTTATTGCTTTTTCTTCACAGAGAGTTATATCTAAATATAAAGCTGTACAAGATATATACATTATGGACGTAGATGGTGATATTTTAGGAAAAATTACTAATAATTTCGGAAACTGTATAACTCCTAGATGGTCTAAATTGTCGAAAACAGGAGAATATGCCAAAAATAAAGACACGTCGCAATAAAAAGCTTGTAAAAAATACTGACACGTAGTATCATTCCTTAGTTAATATCAGACCTAGGTGCTCAGGTACCTGTTTCACAATACTTAGGAGTATACTTATGTCAATTGGCCTTTCGGAACGAAGCAATGAATTAGATCAATTATCAGCTTCCTTACTATCTCTATTAGATGAAGTTAAATTTTTTAATGAACTTAGTGCATATCTTCAAAAAGGTATTAATTGTAAAACAATAGAAGTATATAAACAAATAGGTGAAAAAACCTTAAAGATGATTTCAAAAAACTGTAAAAAAGTATCAAAGCGTCAGGAAAAAACAATAAATATTGATAAAGGAATTATAGGTTATGTTGTTCGAACAAAGCGACCATACTTTACTAATAATATAAAAAGAGATCCTTTATTTGCTGAAGATATTCAGGATGATGTGATTGCTCAGTTGTGTATTCCTGTTTATCACGAAGGTGTTTTAATTTCTGTAATAAACTTTATATCTAAAAATGAAGAAAACATTTTTAGTCGAGAGAATGTTACTGATATTTTAAATGTTCTAAAAATTATAGAAAAACCTTTAAGTAATTTAAAGTTATACTTATCAGCACTAAAATTAAATAGAGTCCTTTTGATGAAGGTAGAGCAAAAAGAAAAAGAACTATTATCTAAACAAAATGGTTTTAATATTACAGAATCATTTAAAATATCAATGCCGAACATAATAGGAAAGTCAGAAAGTTTTATAAATATATTAAAATTGGCGAAAAGAAGCTCTGAGAGTGAGGCAAATATATCACTATATGGAGAGATAGGGACAGGTAAAGAAATAATTGCAAAAGCAATTCACTGTATGAGTAAGAGAAGAGATAATGCATTTATTTCAGTAGATTGCTCTGCTTACTCTGCAGATGAGTTAGAAGTAGAGTTATTTGGTGGCGCCATGGTTAATAAGGCCGGAGCTATAGAGATTGCAAATAATGGAACTGTTTTACTTAAAAGAGCAGAGAAGCTTCCATTAAGTATTCAATCGAAGTTATTATACCTTTTAAAAGAAGGGTTAGCATTTAAGGCTGGAGAGCAGATACCATATAAATCAGATGTTCGAATATTGGTTTCAAATGAAACTTCAATTCAGGAATCTGTCGATGATAATAGATTTAGAGAAGATTTATATTTCTTTTTATCTACAATAGAGATTAATATTCCAAGTTTATCTGGAAGGTCTTCTGATGTAGAATTGTTGGCCAATCATTTTTTAAATGATAATAGGGAGATTGAAAAACAAAAATCATTTTCACCAGGAGCAATTAAAGCATTAATAGAATATTCTTGGCCAGGTAACTTAAGAGAACTTCAAAATATTGTCGAAAGGTCATATATTTTGGCAAGCGGTATGGTAATAGAAAAATCTCATCTTTCAGAGGAAGTATCAACGGCACAATCCGATCTAGTTGAGGAAGAAAAGGAAGAAGTGAATTATATTGGAATGACTCTAGATAACTTAGAGAAAATGCATATTTGTAATACTTTAGATCATCTTTCTGGCAACAAAACTAAGACTGCAAAACAATTAGGGATCACGGTAAAGACTTTGTACAATAAGCTACATAGCTATGGAATGATTGCTGCTAAAACGGCTCAGTAATCTAACTCGTCACAAAATAAATGTAGTTGAATTATTGTAGTATAAGTCGTAGTATCAAATATCTCTAGGAGGACGGAATGACTAAAAGCGTAAGTGAAAATATAGCATCTAAGAATGTACCAAAAGTATTAAAGAGTTTTAGGTCATTATCAGATGTGGAAAATTTTTATAGATTTATAAATGAAAACTCTCTGAGACGAGAAGCAAAAATGATTTTTGAGTTGATTGTTTCTAAGGTAAAGAAACCTAAAAAGAAGACAAGAAGAAAACGAAAAAAGAAAGTTATTCAATAGACCTAACTTTGGAGAAGGCATGGAAGCCACATCTAGATCTAACCTAGTTTTTGATCCAATCTACGGATTTATAAAATTAACCCCTACAGAGTGGGAGATAATTCATACACCATTTTTTCAAAGACTTAGATGGATAAAGCAATTAGGTTTTTCATTTTATGTTTTCCCAGGGGCCGAGCACTCTCGTTTTGGTCATTCTATTGGTGCAATGTATAATGCTCAGAAAATATTAGAATCATGTAATATTGCTGTTTCGGATATGGAGTTGATGAATACAGAGATTAGGACACCTGATGCTATTTTTCATAAATCATTGAGGCTTGCTGCTTTAATGCATGACCTTGGGACTTTCTGTTTTTCTCATACAACAGAAGCTGCTTTTAAGTCTTTTGCTTCAATTAATAACTCAGATAGTAGTAGGCAGGACGATCATGAGCATCTTGGTGCTTTTATTATCAAAAATACAAATTTTGATGGTGGGATAACCAGGATTTTAGAAAAGAATGGTTTTGACCCGCAAGTTATTTCTAATTTAGTAAAAGGAGTTGACCCTTCAATTATTGCTAATCAAATTCTTCACTCTGAAATAGATTGTGATCGAATGGATTACTTATTGAGAGATTCTCATTATACAGGTTTAAAATACGGATCATATGATAGGGATTATTTATTACATCACTTTCAGGCCAGTACAGTCGGGAATCAAAGAGTTTTAACTGTTAAGTATAATGCACTTCATTGCGTTGAGGATTTTTTAATTTCTAGGTATGCATGGTATTCTCAAGTGATTCGTTCTCCTCGTGGGGCCCGTTATGATGCAATTGCGGAGAGAATTTGTTCTTACTTTTTGGAGAAAAACTATATTTATCAATTTAGTGACTTGCTCGATATGGTCGCTAATGACCCAATTAAGTTCTATGGTTTTAATGATAATTATTTTATTAATTTAGTACACAATCATTTGCATATTGGTAGTCTTGATAAAGATTTGGACATAAAGGACATGGCACATTCCTTACTGCTTCAAAAAGGTTCTAGGTTAATTCGCTGTAATGATCTAATGCCTAAATTGCTAGATCCAGATGACTCAAAGGTCCACGACAAGGTAATTAAAAGAGCAGAGGCAAAAGTGTCTGAAATTATTTCCTTTCTGGAGAAGAAAGGAGATGAGAAAGATTGGGTAATTTCAGATTTACCCAAAAAAGATATAATTTTTGTGAAATCAGATAATAAGATTGTTAAAACTTCTTCAGGACCAAATATTTTACTAGAAAGAGATCCAGTAAAAATATCATTTGATAATGGTGATATTAAATTGTTGGCACAAGTGGATAATTCTATCATTTCAAGGTTAAAAAATTGTAAAAATTATCTTCCAAATGTTTTCTGTTCAGATTCTGCTTACTCATTATTAGAAAAAGCAAATTTACTATAAATTCAAAGAGTTCTGTCAAGAGAGTAAATTGAGGGCCATTTTGCTTAATAGTCTGTAATCGTGTATTATTAAATATTCTTTATGATTTATCATAGGGAGTATAAATCAGAAAGATTTATTAACAAGTTAAGACATCAGGAATGGTCTTTTTTATGTTTGCTAGTTCATCTAAAATAGAGTTTCAACATAATATTAACAGTTTGTTTTATCTTGAAAATATTTCTGTCGATTATGGAAATATAAAGGCCTTACAATCATTAAGTTTAACTATTGAAAAAGGTGAAATCATTTTTATTACAGGTGCTTCTGGAGCAGGTAAAACAACTTTATTGAATATATTATCAAAGATAGAAGTTGGATATAAAGGAAGAGTAATAAATAATAATCCTGTCTTTATCTCTACTGTTTGCCAAAATTTAAGGTTATTAGAAAATAAAACATGTAGGGATAATTTAATGATTTCATTTGATCCTGCTTTTTATGAAAGCAAAAAAACGTTTATTGCAGATTTAAATGAATTATCTGAAATATTTAACATTACAGATAGATTAGATATAAAAGCTAACAATGCGAATGGTGGGCTTAGACAAAAAATCGCAATCATAAGAGCGTTGCTGACAAGGCCTGAAGTGTTTATTGCAGACGAACCCACGAGTTCATTGGACTACGATAATGCATATAAGTTATATGAAGTATTGAATTTATATAATGCAAAGAGAGGGATGACTGTTATCTGGGCATCACATAATCGAGAGTTAGTAAAGAAATTTACAGGAAGAGTTATTCATCTAGACAAAGGAAAGTTAGTTTACTCAGGAAATGCATGTTTTATTTAATCCATTTTTTTAAATCTATTTTTGAGAGTCCCTTTAAGGGAGTTCTAATTATTATTCTACCGTTCATTCTAATGATAATGTCATCTAATTATAAAACATTAAATAATATGGGACTTAATTTAGTTCCGGTGGACAAAAATGAAAGTTTTTTTCATGTTTTAATCCCCGTGGGGCAAAACCATAATAGTATTAGGAGAAAATTATCAAGTTTGCCAGAGGTTAATCGTGTTGAATTACTGAATAAAGAAAAAATGCAAAGTAAAATGTCAAATATCTTAAATAGCTTAAATACAGACTCTGATTATTTTGAAAGTTTTGAATTAGAGTTAGTAGGATTAAAGGTTATTTTTAATAGTGGAGTAGAGTTAAAGTCTAGAAAGTTAATCAGAGAATATACCAAAAGGCTTTCAGACAGTAGTAACGTTACGTTAGGCAAGATAGAAGAAGCTAAAGGAATAACTACATTTGCTTCCATTATGATCATTTTGAGAGAAAATTGGTTACCGATTATTTTTGGGTTTAGTTTTCTGAGTTGGTTAATAATCTTTATACTATTTTCTCAAGGATTAAAAAAGAAGTTTAGTTTATTAAATAGTTTTCAGCGTCGGAAAAATATAGCAGGTAAAACATTTTTTTTGGGTGTCGGATTCATTTCTTTTCTTAGTGTGTTAACGACATCTTTACTATGGCCACAAGCTTCTAACTTAACATTGGTGTTAGCAATTGTTTTTCCAACTCTATCCCTGCTTGGATCGGTTAGAAGAAAATCATGGTAGTAATGAGAAATGTTCTTATAGTTTTTATTCTATTAATCACATCAAGTTCTTTTAGCATAAGTAACGCTTCATCTAGCTCCAGATTACAAAATAAAATAATAAAGATTAAAAATAAAATATTATACTTCAAAGAAAAGATTAATACTCTTGAGAGTACACTTGAAAATAAAAATGCCGCTTACCTTGTTAATGAAAGCAATAGAAAAGAAATTGAAAAAAAACTTTCAGAATTGAAAAGTGATCATGTGCTAATAGGCAATAAGGTTGAGAAGTACAAGAAAGAAACAATAGAATACTTTAAACATCTTACTGCTAATAGCATCGAGGTTGAGAATACAATCGATAATTTATTATTGCAAAGAAGATTAAAGAAAAGTCTTAGGAATAGACTACTAGATTTAGAAATCAACAAAGCTCAACTGAATGAAATATTTCAGGCCATCCATAAAATGGATGATAATCTTAACATGAATCACCAAAATAAAATGAGAATAGTAGATGAATTAAATTCATTGGAATTAAATAAGAAAAAAGCTATTTCAAAATATAAATTAAATCAAAAAAAACGCAATCAACTTAAGAGAAAAATATCACATGCTGAAAAAACACAAAAGAAAGCAATTAGAAAATTAACTAGTATAAGTCTTGGAGCACCGTTAAAAGATTATACTAGTGTTAAAAAAGATAAGAAAGGACTTGCATTTTCTTATAGTGGTGTAAAAAAAGTATATAGCACAGGCTCAGGGAAAGTAGTTTATAAAGGGCCTCTAGCCTCCTATGGGGACGTAATCATGATTGATCATGGCAAGGAAACATGGACAGTGCTGTTAGGTGAGTTTAACTCTGAAGTAAAAAAAGGTGCACTTTTGAAAAAAGGTGATATTCTTGGTGTCACGAAAGTTGGAAGTAGCAAATTATATTTTGAAATTAGGCAAAAGAATAAAAAACAAAAAATAACAAAGTTTGTTGATAAAAATATAAGTAAATTATTATAAATGAGGGATATTATGATCAGTCTTTTACAAAAAAATAAAGTTATTATTTTTTCTGTGATATATTGTATTTTATTTTCAGGGAATATTACTGCAAAAGTTTCTAAAAGATCTAGGTTTGAAAATTTAGAATTATTTAATAAGATTTTATATTTAATCGAGTCTCAATACTATCGAGATGTTGATAATGAAAAATTAATTAATGGAGCAATTAGAGGAATGATGAATACATTAGACCCTCACTCTGCATTTCTTGATGAGAAAGTATTTGCAAAAATGCAAGAAGATACCTCAGGGGAATTTGGTGGTCTTGGTATAGAGGTTACTCAAAAAGATGGTGTAATTGTTATTATTACATCTATTGACGATACTCCTGCATATCGATCCGGACTTAGACCTGGAGATAAAATTGTAGAAATTAATCATGAATCTATTCTAGGAGCCACTTTAGAAGAAGCAGTGAAGAAGATGAGAGGGAAGCCTAATACTAAAATTAATTTAGGTATCAGTCGCGAAGGGGTTGTTGGCCTAAAGTATTTTTCAGTAAAGAGAGAAATTATCAAAGTTAAGCCGGTTAAGTATGAGCTAATAGATGATAATTATATATTTATTCGCTTAACACAATTTCAGAAAAGATCAGCATCCTCTATTATTGATGCATTAAAAAAACTTAAGAAAAAGGCCAAGAAATCAGGAGGAGCAAAGGGAATTGTATTAGATTTAAGATCTAATCCAGGAGGGTTATTAGAAGAGGCGGTTTTGGTAACCTCGATTTTTCTAAGTGAAGGAGTTGTTGTTTCAACAGAGGGCCGGAATGAGCAAAATAAAGAGATTAAATATGTTAAAAAAACTGGTTACAAGGAGTTAAAACTTCCAATGGTTGTATTAATCAATGGTTCATCAGCATCTGCATCAGAAATTGTGGCAGGGGCTTTAAAAGATCATCATAGAGCAATTATTATGGGAACTAGATCATTTGGCAAAGGTTCTGTTCAAACAGTTGCTAAGGTTGATGATAAAAATGGAGTAAAATTAACGATGGCCCAATATATGACACCAACTGGTAAAAAAATTCAAGCACTGGGTATAATTCCAGATGTTGAGTTAGAGCAGTTAGACAGTGATTGGATTGAAGAACATAAAGAGGAGGCAGTTTACCTAAGAGAGGAAGACCTTAGAAATCATTTAACAGCTACTGTTGAGACAGAGGAAGAGAGAAATCAAAGAGTTAAAAAAGAAAAAGAAAAAAGAATGGAAAGAATGAATAAAGCAAAAAATGCTGAACAAAAAAAGAAAAAAGAAGAAAAGATATACGTAAAATATAAACCTAGTGCTGATTACCAAGTAATTCAGTCGGTTAAGCATCTGAAATCTTTAGAGTCGTTCATTGAAAGCACTAAAAGCAAAATGTGACAATTCATTTATAGCTAGTTAGAATATTTTCCGATGAAATATTCTGTGTCTCAATTAATATCAAGTATAAAGCTTTCCCTAGAAGATGAGTTCACACAAGTTTTGGTTGAAGGAGAAATTACCAACTTATCAAAATCTGGCCCTGGTCACTGGTATTTTTCATTAGTGGATGATAATTCACTAATATCATCTGCTTTATTTAAGTTTGATAGTTTCAGAAACCCTATTATTAAAAAATTAAAAGATGGTGATAATGTTTTATGCCAGGGGAGTATTAATGTTTATCCTCCTCGCGGTACATTCCAGCTAATTGTAAAGAAGATTTCAATTTGTGGTAAAGGTAATTTGAAAGAACAGTTTGATATATTAAAGAAAAAGCTTGCAGGTGAAGGTTTATTTGACATAGAGAATAAGAAAAAAATTACAGATTATCCCAAAAAAATTGCTATTATCACATCTCGGCAGGGAGCTGCCTTGCAAGACTTTATTAATATTTATAAAAGAAGATCAGTCTTTATGGATATATTAGTTGTTCCTTCTGTCATGCAAGGAGAAAACTCACCTAAATGTATTATAGAATCCTTAGATAAAGTTCTTGCGATTACGAAATATAAGAAAATTGATGTTGTTGTAATTGCCAGAGGGGGAGGAAGTCTAGAGGATTTGTGGGCATTTAATGATGAGGGCTTAGTTAGATATATTTCTAATTATCAAATTCCAGTTATTAGCGCAGTTGGTCATCAGACTGATTTTACTTTAAGTGATTATGTTGCTGACCTTAGGGCCGAAACCCCATCTTCCGCTGCTGAAATATTAACTAAAAATCAAGTATTAATTAAGGATAAGTTGCCAAATTTAAAAAATGATTTATTAAATTTAATGAATATTATCCACTCTCGCCATTTAAACCGATTGCAAAAAATGAATCCGAAACTATCAGTAGAAAAATTAACAAATGCATTCCATAATTATGCTAGTAGACTGTCGAGAATATATTTTCAATTGAAAGCAAAGGATAGTTTAAACTTATATAATTTTTATCTCCAGCTTGATGACTATCTAAAATCAATGAAAACTAATATTGAAAAAAGACTTATTATTCAAAGATTACAATTAGAGAAGAATTCTGAGTTACTAAATAGTTTAAATCCTGATAATATACTAGAGCGTGGATATACTTATATAATGAATGAAAATGGCAGTGTCATTTCGAGTTATAAAGATTATGAAAAACTTAAAACTAATTCAAGTTTTGAAGTAATAATGAAAGATGGAGTAGGTAAAGCATACAAAGGATCCATTTAATGAATATTATATTATATTTTTTCTCTTTTATTTTAATTGGGTGTTCTACAGTTCCGTCACCCCCCAAATTGATTACTCAAACAAGTCGGGCTGAAAAAAAATATATAATACATCCAGGAGATGTCATAAAATTAAAATTGCCAAAAGCCAATTTTACAGCAGAGCTACGTTGTGAAAACAAAATAATTACATTTCAAGAAAAAGAACACTATTCATTTGCATTTTATTCAGAGTCATATTTTTCAAAAATGAAACAAGCTAACTGTTTTTATCACTTTGATTCAGGAGGGAAGGTAGAAGTAGCTTCCATTGAGGTTCATTCAAAAGAATTTCCCAAAGAGCAGCTAAGAGTCGATCGAAAAAGAGTCGAGCTTTCTCCTCCTAATTTAAAAAGAGCAATTAAAGAAAAAGCAGTTTTAAATGAAATTTACAAAAGACAAGTCAATCAACCATTGTTTGATCATAGTTTTCGTTTACCAATAAATAGCAAAGTCACAAGTATATATGGAACTAAAAGGTTATTTAATAAAAAGAAAAAAGGGCAACACCTAGGAACTGATTATCGTGCAAAGGTTGGAACTCCAATAAAAACTGCAAATCGAGGAAAGGTCGTACTGGCCAGGAATTTATTCTTTACAGGGAATACCGTTATCATTGACCATGGGATGGGAATATTTACAATGTACGGGCATTTATCTAAATTCAAAGTAAAAGAAAATGTAATGGTAGAGAAAAAAACTATAATTGGGCTTGCAGGTAGAACTGGAAGAGTAACAGGAGCTCACCTTCATTGGGGGGTTAAGGTCCATGGTAACTGGGTTGATGGAAATAGCTTAATACTTGCATCATTAACAGATGAGTAACTTTGATAAAATTAATATATTATCTGAAGTAGTTTGTGACTACAGATCATCGCTAGTTAAAAAATTTAAACCTGTTTCAAATAATGATGAACTAAAAGATAATATGATTTTTATTTGTGACGATAGTCAACTTCATAATTATCAATTAACTGGAAAAGATTTATACTTGATTTGTTTAACAGAAGAATCTCAAGAGAATATAAAAAATAAACTGTATTGCCCTAAAGATGACATTGAACTAATAAATATATATATCAATCGGATAAACTATCGAAAGATAGACATAAACTTATATGAAGTAAAGCAAGTTTTAAATGACATTTTTTCTAAATATAGAGAAACTGCTTCTTTAATACTAGAGAAGATTCCTAATTCAATTAGAAAGGGAGAAGAGAGTTCTCCAGAGTTAATTTATTATAATAAGTTATTAGAAATTGAAGAACACTTATTTCTAACAAATGAAATAGATGAACAATTAGTAATCGTTAAAAGTTTTTTCGAAGAAGAGTTTAATTTTTTTAACACTGTACTATTAAGTGAATTTGAATTTATTAAAAAAATAAATAACGGAACAAAATATTACTTTTTGCCAATTAATAATAAATATGTATATTTCAATTACTCTGATAATGAAACTAATGAGAGCTTAATCTGCTTGAGTTTAGTTTGGATCTCCTATTTCTTCTCTAAGAGATTTACGTCAAAAAAGGTCAAGGTAAATTACTCTATTATGAATGAGGCTTTTGATCAAATTCATTATCCCATGGCATTAATCACTAAAGAGGGTGACTTGTTTGGTCATAATATTGCGTTTTCAAAATTAAATATTTATCTTAAAGAATGCCTAGAGTTAAAAGATGGAAGTCAATTCGAAGGTAATGGTAAATTATTCAACGTGCAAGTTAAGTTAATCCACCATGAAAAGTTAAATTATAACCTTTATATTTTTAGCGATGCATGTGTACCTGATTCAGAACAGTTGATTCCAGAGCTATCTTCCAGTCACCTAGGCATCATAACGAGTTCTATTGCTCATGAGATTAACAACCCTCTTGGTGGAATAATAGCTGCAATTACTTGTTTACAACTTGAAGATGAAGTTAATTCTATTTTTAAATCGGAGCTGTCTGATATTTCAAATGCTGCTCAAAAGTGCAAGGAATTAGTAAAGATATTTCTTGGCTTTTCGAAAGTATTACCACAGGACAATCTAGATAACATAGAAAGAACCATTTCTTATGCTTTAGACTTACTACGATCAAGAATGATTGAATCAAATGTTTTGTTAGACTTTACTTACGAATTAAAATCTACAGGACAAAAATCGCTTGTGAACTCTTCTGTCTTCACAATGGTTTTTTACTTGCTTTTTAATGAAGTTCTTTCTTCATTTTATAAATACTTATTAATAGCTGAAAAGGAAATAGGGAAGAGTACATTTGTTAGTATCCTCTGCTTTGAATATAATAACAATATTGAAATTATTATTGATAGTGATTTAAGTTTATTAAAGAATGCTCAGAAAATTAAGTTAATAAATTATTTATTAAAAATGGAGAGTTTTAATATATTTTTTAATAAAAGATCAATAAAAATTTCTAAAGGCAGTTTATGAATACAGCAACGGTAGTAGCCGTGTTTTTAGGTGGAGGCCTTGGAAGCATACTTAGGTTTGTAGTTTCTTTATTATCATTAAACTTTACTAATAAAATTTGGGTAGGAACATTAATTGTAAATATTGTTGGAAGTATTATTTATATAGCTTTGTTTAAGCTGCTAGAAGGAAATACAAAGTTAATACAGACATTTATAAGAGTAGGTCTTCTAGGTGGACTTACTACATTTAGTAGTTTTTCTTACGAAGTTCTATCCTTAATTAAATCAGGTCATTATACTCAGTCAGCATTAGTATTTATTTTAAATATATTCTTTGGGATAATTGTAGGTATTTGGATTTTGAGATAGCCCCTTATTTAGTATATGTAAAAAATCATCCTTTTTAGATAACGGCAGTTCTTTTACAAAACTTATCATAGTTTTGTCATTTGATTGGTTAATATATTCCCTTATAAATGATAGAAGCTTTGTACTTACTTGATGTTCTTTTGATTTATATTGTTTATTTGACCTAGAGATAATGTATTGAAGTAATTTTTTCTTATGGCCTGGAAATCTAAAAACGAGTGCGTTTTTTGGGTGAATCTTAGTTAATGGAATGATAATATATTGATCTGGAACTAAGTGATTAGAAATTATAAAATCTGCCTTGAGTTTGCTATCTTTAATTTTAATACTATTGATTGAGTGATCAATGTATAATTGGTCTAGTATTTTATTCCGAGTTTCTGTGTCTAACTTAGGATAAAATAAAGTAAATTTGATAAATGATTCAAGAAATGGGCCCGAAAGTTTAATTGTGGCAATGTGCCAATCAGAATTTGCGAGGAAATCATTTATTAACTTTAAACTATATTTCTTTGGGCGAGAGGGGTAAGAAAATAATATTGTTCCATTTGCACCTTTTAAGGTTAATAGAAATGATGTTTTTATATTTTTAATTTTATTTATAATATTTTCACTTGAAGAAGTCTTTTTGGTAAAATTAGTTTGATCAAGCTCAAACCTGTTTCTTGGGTAATAAAGATGATTGATTTTAGTAATGTTTTTCTCTATGAAAATATTTAAATATATAATAAATAGCTCTGCCGTCGCTTGGGCATCATCTAGTGCACGGTGTGCTTTTTGATGATGGATATTAAATATTGAGCACATATAATTTAGATTCGAATTTAACAAGTTGGGTATAAGGTATTTTGTCATTAAGTTTGTACAGATACTTTTATTTGTCATTTCAGGTAAATCCATCCTTCTTAGAACGGAATTAAAAAATGGAATATCAAATGAAGTATTATGGGCCACTAAAACAGAGTCTCCCATAAAGTCTAATATTTCTTGTATAACATCTTCAATAACAGGGGAGTCTTTTACATCTGACTGCCTTATCTTTGTCAGGTTTTGAATAAAATCAGGAATAATCATTTCGGGATTGATTAAAAAATTTTTCTCTGCGAGTATTTGCATCTTTTCTATTTTAACGAGGCCTATTTCAATAATTTTATCTTTTGAATGATGACCCCCTGTTGTTTCAAGATCAAATACGCAAAACGATAGTTCTGAAATTAAAATTTTGGATTTTGTTGCCATTACACCTCCGAACATTCGCTCGAGAAAAGAGAGTTTAATTATTTGCTAAGTTTTTAATTGTACCTTTTATAATTGAACTAAATAAATTCATTACCTTTAGAGCTTCTACTTTAACATCTTCATGCTTTAATTTAACATTTTCAATGCCTGCTGCCATATTTGTAATACATGAAATACCTCCAACCCTAAGTCCTAAATGATTAGCAGCAATTGTTTCAGGAACAGTACTCATACCAACCATATCTGCACCAACAATTCGTAGCATATTAATTTCTGCTGGAGTTTCATATGTTGGGCCCATCATAGCAGCATAAACTCCTGACTGAAGAGTTTTTCCTAATGCTTTTGCTGCATCAGAAATACATTTTTTAATCTCATGATTATAAGCTTCTGTCATGTCAGGAAAGCGAGGGCCAAGTTCTGAAATATTAGGTCCAATAAGAGGATTATTTCCCATGAAATTAATATGATCATCAATAATTACTAAATCACCATGCGAAAAATTTGAATTAATACCACCCGCAGCATTTGTTAAAATCAGGTTTTTGATTCCTAGTGTTGCAAGTACTCTTATTGGAAATACAATGTTTTCCATTGGAAGACCTTCATAGAGATGAACTCTTCCTTGCATAACAATAATATTAACACCTTCAATTGAACCTAAGATTAATTGTCCTTCATGTCCTTCCACGGTTGTAGGCATAAAGTTAGGGATTTCTGAATATGGGATCTTTACCGGGTTTTCAATTTTATCAACAAAGGCCCCAAGCCCTGAACCTAAAACAATCCCTACTTCAGGGGTAATTTTATTGAATGATTGAATATATTCAGCCGTTTTCTTTAGTTTTTCAAACATTTCCAGTACCCCAGTCAATTTGTGTTTCAATTATAATTTTAGGTGTATTTATTTTATCTTTTGATATTTTAACTATGTTTTCTAAAAATAGTTTTTTAAACTTATCAACTTCATCTATTTGGTTTTTATTGCTAAAAACTGTAATTAAAGTACTTCCTTCCTCTACTTGCTGACCAATTTTAATATTTAAGACAAAACCAACTCCATGATCAATTAAATCAGTTTTTTGCTTACGTCCTCCGCCAAGTTTCACACATTCAAGTCCGAGTAAATCTGGAATAACTTCCTGAACGTACCCAGATATAGGAGATTTAATTAGCGTTTTAACTTTAGCAACGGGTAAGAGATTATAATTATTAATAACTTCTGAGTCACCACCCTGATTTTCAATCAATTCTTTAAATTTATCTAATGCCTTACCTGAGTTTACGGCCTCTCTTGCTTTTTCTATCCCCTCTTCTAATGAATTAGATTTTCCTCCAATAAAAATCATACCTCCAGCCAAATGTAATGAAATCTCAATTAGATCTTTAGGACCATTTCCTTTTAAGGTTTCGATACATTCTATTATTTCTAAAGAGTGTCCAATGGCAAAACCAGTTGGTTGTGACATATCTGAAATTGTTGTCATCATATTTTTTTTAAATTCTAAACCAGTATTTCTTAAGCTAGTGGCCAAGCTTTGTGCTTTAGGGAGGTCTTTCATAAAAGCGCCTCTACCAACTTTTATATCGAGCACTAGTCCCTTAGGTCCCTCTGCTAATTTTTTACTCATTATTGATGCTGTTATTAAAGAAATAGATTCAACAGTGGCAGTAACATCTCTAAGTGCATATATTTTTTTATCAGCAGGTGCTATCTCATTAGTCTGTCCCATTAATACAATACCATTATTGATTAAGTAGTCTTGAAATTGATCCAAAGTTAATGATGTATTAAAATTTTTGATTGACTCAATCTTATCTGTTGTTCCTCCAGTATGGCCTAGGCCTCTTCCTGAAATCATTGGAACTTTTATTCCACAAGCAGCGGCAATTGGGGCCAGTATAAATGAAGTTTTATCTCCAACACCGCCTGTCGAATGCTTGTCGACAACAGATCGTTCATCAAAATTTAAGATAGATCCAGAGTTGAGCATTGACTTTGTTAATGCATTTGTTTCAGAAGTACTCATTCCATTTAAAAAAATTGCCATCAATAAGGATGACATTTGATAGTCCGGAATATTGTCAAGAGTATATTCATTTATAAAAAAGTTAATTTCATCATTAGTTAACTCTTCTCCGTCTCTTTTTTTAGAGATAATTAGATATGGAGAGAGAGTATCAGTTTTTTTTGTTATCTTTTCTTTCACTTCTTGACTCATGAATAAAAACAAAGCATTGTTTTAATATGCTATATGGTGTTAATAGAGTTTAATATCATATAGAGTGAGATCAATATGTAAACAGTTGTTGATTGAATGTGTGATTATTTAGTTAGGGATTTACTATGCGCAGCATGAGAGGGGTTACACTTTATTTAATAGTATTTATCATTTCAGCTGCTTCTAGCTTAACCACTGTAAATGCTGAGGAAGTAAATGAGGTTTATGGAAATACTCAACGTGACGTAATGATAGTTTTTGGTACAGGACTTTTTGGTTCAGTACTTGGGTTATCGACTCTTTCCTTTGTCTCGATCCCTGAGGATCATTTAAATAATATTGTCGTAGGTGGGGCATGGGGAATTATCTTAGGTGTAGGAATTGTTGCCTATAGCCAAGCAGAAAAAAGTAAAGAGTATTATTATGACAACTCACTTAATAATGATGGTAACTCTAGAACATTCGATACCGCAATGCGTTCGGACTGGCACAATAACTTTCACTCTAAGTTAAATAATAATAAGTCACTAAAGCCTTTAAGTTTTAACTATTCAGTTCAGTTTTAAGTTCTTGCTTTTTTTGACAAAAGCAACAACTTAAGTATATTCCTGATATATATTCAATATTTTTCAAAAGGTCTATATATGGAAAGATTAATATCGTTTGTCGGTTTAATGCTGATGGTTTTTATTGCTTATTTATTATCTACAAGCAAAAAAGATATTAACTGGCGAACTGTAATTTCAGGAATAATAATTCAGTTAATTTTTGGATTATTAATTTTAAAAACATCAGGTGGCCAAGCTGTTTTTGAAATGGCACGAAGCTTTTTTGCCGGAGTCTTAAACTTTACTCATCAAGGAACAAATTTTGTTTTTGGTAGTTTAAATAATTATAGCAAAGTTGGATTTGTTTTTGCCATAATGGTTCTTCCAACTATTTTATTTATGTCTTCATTGATGAGTGTTTTATATCATTTAGGAATCATGCAAGTTGTTATAAAGTTTTTTGCAAAAATAATGGTTAAGGTTATGGGAACATCTGGAGCAGAATCGCTTGCTGCTGCGGCCAACGTTTTTGCTGGACAAACAGAAGCGCCATTAGTGGTTAGACCTTTTTTATCAAAAATGACAAACTCAGAGCTTATGGCACTGATGACAGGGGGAATGGCAACTGTTGCTGGAGGAGTTCTGGCTTCATATGTAGGACTTGGAATAGATGCAGGACACTTGCTTGCTGCCTCTGTAATGTCTGCACCAGCGGCCTTAGTTTGTGCAAAGCTGATGGTTCCAGAAACTGAAAAATCAGTTACTATTGGAAATGTTGAGATGAGCTTTGAGAAAACAACAACTAATATTATTGATGCCGCAGCTCACGGAGCTTCAGAGGGACTCCAGTTAGCACTAAATGTAGGAGCTATGTTGTTAGTTTTTATTGCATTGATTGCAATGGTGAATGGTATTTTAGGGCAAGTAGGGTCTTGGGTGAATTATCCTACTTTAAGTTTAGAATTAATTTCAGGATATCTTTTTGCTCCTGTTGCTTTTATTTTAGGAGTCCCTTGGGCCGAATGCATGGAAGTTGGATCACTGTTGGGTAAAAAATTAATAATCAATGAATTTGTTGCATACCTAGATTTAAAAAATCAGTTAACTACGTTATCACCTCGATCCGCAACTATAGCAACCTATGCTCTTTGCGGATTTGCTAATTTTAGCTCGATCGCAATTCAGTTAGGGGGAATTGGAACCCTAGTACCAGAGAGACGTGAAGATTTAGCAAAATTAGGAATTAAGTGTTTAATTGGTGGAACTTTAGCATGCTTAATGACTGCTGCAATTGCGGGAATACTATTATAAATGGCAAAAGAATTAATTATAAACCAAACGTTTAATGAATACAGAGCATGCCTATTAGAAAACGGAGAAATATCTGAATTTCTAATGGAGAGAGTTACTGATGGTATCTCCAAAAGGCCAAGAGTTGGAAATATTTATAATGGAAAAGTATTAAAGGTTTTACCTGGAATGCAGTCTGCATTTGTTGACATTGGATATGAAAAAGCCGCTTTTTTATATGTCGATGATGCTTATATTCCAACCCTGGAGGAGCAAAGAAATAAAGCTGAAAAGCTAAAACAAGAAACAAAAGCTCTTCAAAATAAAACGGTAGGAGAAGTAATTCCAGATGAGCTAAGTACTCTTTCAGAAATTGTTCGAAATAATTTAAAGCCTGAAATTCCAATAGAATCATTTCTAAAAGAAGGACAAGAAATCTTAGTCCAAGTCGTCAAGGAACCTATTTCCTCAAAAGGTCCCCGAATTACAAGACAAATTACGCTAGCTGGAAGGTATGTTGTTTTTATGCCCTTTATTGAACATACAGGGGTATCAAGAAGAATAGAAAATGAAGAAGAAAGAGATCGCTTAAAAGAAACCCTAGATTCAATTCGTCCAGAAGGAAAAGGAATAATTGCAAGAACTGTTTCAGAAGGCCAGTCTTATAAAATTCTCAAAAATGACTTCAATATTTTAGTTAAAATTTGGAAAGAAATATCCCAGAAAGCTGGAAAAGCAAAAGCAGCAACTCTTTGTTATCAAGATATGACTTTTATCCAGAGGGTAATGAGAGATATCACTGGTGATGATGTTGATAGAATCATCGTTGATTCAAAAGAAAATCAGAAAGAGGTTGATAAATTTGCTTCCAGGTATATGCCTGTAATGAAAGGTAAAAGTGAATTATACACCAATGATAAACCCATACTTGAACATTATGGAGTAGATCTTGAGTTAGAAAGAGGGCTAAGTAATAAAGTTTATTTACGCTCCGGAGGATCACTAAATATTGATCAAACTGAAGCATTAGTTTCGATTGATGTTAATACGGGTAAATATGTTGGAAGAAAAAACCTAGAAGACACAATTGTTAAAATTAATTTGGAAGCAGTAAAAGAAATTGCCTATCAATTACGCCTTAGAAACTGTGGCGGAATTATAGTCATTGATTTTATCGATATGGAAAAAGAAGAAAATAGAGATGCTGTTTCTCATTCACTTTTAGAAGCACTGAAAAAAGATAGAGCAAAAACAAATGTATTACCAATCTCTGGTCTTGGAATAGTGGAAATGACCAGAAAAAGAACACGAGATACTTTAATTCGACAGATGTGCGAACCTTGCCCGTATTGCGAGGGGACTGGACGCGTAAAGTCGAAGATGACAGTTTGCTTTGAACTGACAAGGGAACTTATTAAAGTTTTAAAAAGAGAGACTGGTAATAAAATTCATATTTATGCCCACCCTGAAGTTACATCACAACTTTGTGGACAAGACCTAGATTTAATTGAAATCTTAGAAGAAAAGTTTAGTAAACAGTTGATAATTCGATCAGAGAACAACTATCATATTGAGCAATACGAAATTTTTCCACAATAACATAATAACTGCTTTGTTTCCTCTATATATTTCCTTTTTGAGTAAAAAGGTGCTATGTTCCATTTCACAAATATCAATCTCGCTCTTGCATCATAAAAGTAAGAGCTATTTATCCAGGAGTTTTTTATGATTTATGAGTTATCTCTAGTCACAAAAGCAAATTTAAGTGAATCAGAAGTTAAAACGATTGTTGAATTAGTTAAATCTACAGTTAAAAATGATGGTGGAGAAGTTGTTGTTGAAGATAACTGGGGTGTTAAAACTTTTGCTCAACCAACAAGTGAAGGCATAGAAAAAGGAAATTACTTATATTTTCTTTATCGTGCCGGAAATGAAATTAATGTAGAATTAAATAGAAAGTTTAGAATTAACGAGAGTGTTTTAAAATCAATGATTTTTCATCTTGGTTACGATAAAGAACAAGCTGTTCTTGTTAAATCTTATAAAACCCCTTACTCAAAAACATTCAATGGCTCAGTAGTTGACTCGATTGAAGAAGATGATGAAAGATCTAGAAGGAAATTTGCAAGAAGTACAAACTGTTGGTTTTCCAAAAATAAAATTAAAGCTAATTGGAAAGATCCAGCAACTTACTCATGGCTTGTAAATGAGTTTGGAAAAATTGCTCCAGCAAGAGTTAGTGGTATAAGTAGAAAACACCAAAGATATATCACAAGTACAGTTAAAGTTGCTAGACAGTTAGGTTTGATTAGTCACCTTTCAAATAGAATAGCGGAGTAGTAAGGAAGTCTATAATGTTTGCTGAGAAAAATATGAATGACCATCATTTACAATATGATTCAAGTTTAGGAAAACTATTGTTTTTAGTTGCGATCTCAATGTTACTAAGTACATTAGGCCCACTTTCACTATTCTCTCCTGCTCCTTTAGTGCTGGCATTTTTCCTATATGGAAATAAAAAAACATATTTAATGACTTTAGCTTTCAGCATTGTGCTTTTTGCCATAACTTCGTATGGTAATTTATCTATCATAAATGTAGCTGCATTTTTATTGTCTATTCTATATGCATTTGTAGTGAAGCAAATTATTATTAATAAACAACATCCGATGGTGGGAGTAATTAAATATGGCTTTTACCTGTTAGGAACAACAGCTGGCTTGTTTTTATTATGGCAAAGTTTATTTAATGGTTCATTATCAGAAGAGCTTCTGAAAGTTGTTCAACAAGTGACTACCGACATTAGCAAGGGACCAGAATATGATACTTTACTATCACAAAGTGGAAGTGATGCAAGAGCATTGAAGGATTTTATAAAAGATCCATCTAAAATTGTGAGTGAAATCATAAATTGGATTCCATCAATTGTTTTTATTACAATTTTTTTAACCATTTGGTCTTCTCTCTTTTTAGTATTAAGAAATTCATTAGTTTGGAGTTCGAAAATTTCTTACCCTTATTCCATAAATGAATTAATTAAGTTTCAACTTCCAGATTATTTAATTTGGCCTTTAATTTTAGGTTTAAGTCTTGCTGTAGGCGGAGAGTATTTAGGTGGAGAACTTTTTGAAATAATTGGATTTAATATTCTGTATTGTTTAGGTCTGTTTTATTTTTTTCAAGGATTTGGAATTCTTTTATTAGTTGTAACAAAATATAAAGTGTCTCGCTTTTTAAGAAATATGATCATTATGTTCGTAACCTTAACAGCGTGGAAAGTATTAGTAATAGTTGGTCTTTTAGGCCAATGGTTTAATTTTAACAAATTTATCAAAAAAGAAGATAAGTAAGGAGATATTATGAAAGTTATTTTAACGGAGAAAGTTTCTTCTCTTGGAAATGTCGGAGAAGTTGTAAATGTATCACAAGGATATGCTAGAAACTATTTGATTCCAAACGCATTTGCTGTCCAAGCAGATGAAGGAAATCAAAAAAGACTAGATGATCAAAAAAGACGTTTAGCAAAAAGAGTTGATGAAGAGCGTACTGCTGCAACAGAATTAAAGTCTAAAATGGACGGAATAGTTCTAGAGTTTGTTAAAAAAGTTGGAGCAAGTGGGAAACTATTTGGAACAGTTACAAATAATGAGTTGGCCAAAGAATTAGCAAAACATGATTTTAATGTTGAGCGAAGAATGATTTCAGTCTCTGCTCCAATTAAACAACTAGGATCTTTTGATATTAGAGTTAAATTATTTACTGATGTGGAAGCTAATATTCAGGCCAAAGTTATTATGGATCCAAAGCAAATGGAAGAATTAAAAGCGAAAGAATTGGCCACAAAAAATAAAGCAGAAGTAAAGGGTGACTCAGAAGAAAAGGTAGAAGAGAAAAATGCCGATGGGCCTAAAACAGAGGAAGAAAAACGACAGGAAGAAGTAGATAAAATTTTAAGATAATTTATTTTTATATTATTGGGCGCCTATGCGCCCAATACAGGCAATTTATGCAATCTAAAACATCATTAGAGTTACCCCATGATTTACTCGCTGAAAAATCTTTGGTTGGTTGTTTAATTATCGATGGTGCATCTTATGATGAAATCATTGACCTAGGTATTACAAAAACAGATTTTTATCATCCTAAGTACGGAATAATGTTTGATGCTATTAGTGAGTTGTCGAATAAAAACCAAGCAATTGACTATGTAACAGTTTGTTCAAAACTATCGGATATTGGCAAAATAGAAGCAGTAGGAGGTCATTCATTCGTTCATGAAATAGTAGAAGATCAAGCATCATCAGCAAATATTTATCATTATGCAGAAGTTGTTAAAAATAAGTCGAGCTTAAGAGAAATGGTCAGAACTGCGATGAGGGTTGCAGACACTGGAAAGAGTTTTACTGGCAATTTTTCAGACTTTGTTCAATTAGTTGAAGAAAGCTTTTTTAAACTAACGAATAATATAAAAAAAGGTAACTTATTAGAATTAAATTCTTGTTTAAGAGAAAATTTAAAAGACCTTGAAGATACCTCAAGAGTTGCAGGAGAGATGTCTGGACTGACAACGGGATATACCAGACTAGACCAGCTAGTCTTAGGATTACAATCCGGCCAATTAGTAGTTCTTGCAGCAAGACCTGGAATGGGTAAAACCTCTCTCGCGTTGAATATGGCAGTTAAGTCCTGTAAAGTTTCAAATTTGCCCGTTGCTATTTTTTCTCTTGAAATGTTAAACAAAGAACTAAGTATGAGAATACTTTCATCTGAGGCCAAGGTTGATAGTAAAAGATTGAGAATGAAAAACTTTCTTGATACTGATTTAAGAAGTATTGGTATGGCCGTACAGGAGTTATCAGCACTACCTATTCATATTAATGATAGTGGTGATACAACAGTTATTGATATTCAAAGTCAGTGCAGAAAAATAAAATCAGAAAGAGGTCTTGGTCTTGTAATTGTGGATTACCTGCAACTATTGAAACCAGCAACAAATAACCCATCTCGAGAGCAGCAAATTTCAGAGATGTCTAGGTCATTAAAATCAATGGCTAAAGAAATTGGATGTCCTGTAATTGCTCTTAGTCAGCTTAATAGATCAGTTGAGTCACGTCCTGATAAAAGACCTAATACTTCAGATTTAAGAGAGTCTGGAGCAATTGAACAAGATGCAGATATCGTATTATTAATTTATCGTGATGATTTTTACAATAAAGATTCTAAAGAACCCGGAATTGCAGAGGTTATTGTTGCAAAAAATAGATCAGGTGAAACAGGTACTGCAAAACTATCATGGATCGGTGCTTATACTTCCTTTGAAAACTTAACTTCTCGTGACAACGACTAATAATATACAATCTTTTTTTTATCTAGAATCGATCAGAGAATTCATTAAATTATCTCAAGCACAATGCTGTTACGTGTATTATAAAAACTATAGGTTAAATTTATGTAATAATAAAAAGGAACAATTTGTTTTTAATAATTTCCTTGATCATTTAGATGATATAAAAATCAATCAATTACGACCTCGTCCCAAAGTCATACACTTGTTTTATGAACTCAGCTTTTTACTTTATAACTTAGATTATTTGTTAGAAGGTGACGATATTTATGCAATTGAAATTGACTATGAAAAGGTTGGGAAAGTTAATATTAATCATGAAAATAATATTTCATTAGATCCAATCAGCTTACCGGATAAAAAACAATATATTGATAGTTTTAATCTGGGTCGAGAGCATTTACTTAAAGGGAACTGTTATCAATTTAATTTAACCTATCCTTTTGATTTTGAAATTAAAAACTTTCACAATGAATATGATATTACTAATTCTGTTTTCTATAATAAAGAGAAAGTAGGCCCTTTTGCTCATTCTACAATACTGCCACAGCTTGGAAAGCAATTTATTAGTAATTCTCCTGAGTGTTTATTTAAAATAAATAAGTATAAAAATTATTTTCAATTACAGTCTATGCCAATAAAAGGAAGTATAAATTATGGTAAAAATGAAGACTTTCAAAATAAATGGAATGAGTTGATAAATTCTAAAAAAAATGAATCAGAATTATTCATGATTACCGATCTAATAAAAAATGATTTATCAAAAATTGAAGGCCCAATAGCTGAAGTTCTAAGTCTAAAATTGCCCCTAACTGTTCCTGGCATTTTACATCAATACTCTTTATTAAGTGTGGATCTTAGTTATAAAGTTACATTGAAAAAACTTGTTGAATCACTGTTTCCAGGTGGAAGCATTACTGGTGCACCTAAAAAAAGAGTAATAAAAATTCTTTCTGAATTAGAAAACTACAAGAGAGGTTTTTATTGTGGATCAACAATATTTTTATATCAAGATAAAGTGAGTGCATCTATTAATATTAGGTCAGCAGAAGTAATGAGTAATAAAAATCTATTACGTTATTCAGCTGGTGGAGGAATTACCTTAAAAAGTAATGTCAATGATGAGTATGAGGAAATGAAAATGAAAGTGAGTAGTTTTATTAATTTGTTAAAAACTAATCATTATTAATGAGGTTAAATAAAATTTATATGCTTTAATACTAATAAAAACTTACATTATCCCTGTAAGTGCTATTCAGAATTGACATTAATTCATAAGAGTCGATATGATTTCTTTGTGTCAAGGATAGGACACAAAAATTCACAATAGTGATTAATACAAGGGAGTGTATTATGAGCAACCTAGAAACAAAAAAAGAAAGCGCAAGAAAAAAGTCTGTAGATGTTAATGAATTGGCAGAAATGACAGGTTTTCCAGTCGACTTTATTAAGAGTGAATTATTACTTGAGTCAAACAGTCTGTCAGTTGATGACCTCAGGAATACCATGGTTAGCTACTTGACTGCAAATAAATAAATAATTTCTTATCTTTATTCATTTCGATAATTTATCTAAACCAATACATTTAATTTCCGATACTTGTAATAGGTATAAAAAATTACAAGGAAGAGTATATGGATATCTCAACCATTATAGGACTATCCTTAGTTGTGATAGCAATAATTGGTTCAATTTTATCGAGTGGGGATTTAATGGCATTTGTCGACGTTCCTTCAGTTCTGGTTGTGCTGCTGGGAGTAGTAGGCTCCACATTTATTAAATGGCCACTAGAGCTAGTCAAAAAAATTGTGCAAATTACGATGAAATCAATTTTTTTTACAGCAGCGGACCCCAAACTGACAATTGAGGAAATAGCTGGCTTAGCTGAAACAGCAAGAAGGGAGTCTGTATTTGCTTTAGAAAAAGTAGATGTAGAAGATCCATTCTTAAAAAAAGCAATGGCACTCGCAGCTGATAATCGCCCTCCTGAAGTGATAAAATCAATTTTGCAAATGGAAATAGATGCAATGGAAGAAAGACATAAAACAGGTATTGATATTCTTGATGGAGTTGGGGCTGATGGCCCTGCTTTTGGAATGATTGGAACATTGATTGGGCTTGTTATTATGTTAGGAAATTTATCAGATCAAGCAGCAATTGGCCCTGCAATGGCAGTTGCATTATTGACAACGTTCTATGGTGCGGTGTTGGCCAATGCCTTTGCTCTTCCACTAAAAAATAAAATTAAATATAGAAGTAATGCTGAGCTAATCAAAATGACAATTATTGTTTCTGGAACTCTAGGTATTGTTGCAGGAGAAAATCCAAGGCTAATTAGAGAAAAACTAAGTGCATACTTATCGCCTAGCGAACGTGCAAGCTTATCAGATGAAGAATAATTATTAGAAAGGACTTGTTATGGCAGACGAACAAATTGAAGATGTTCCCAAATGTCCAGAATGTGAGCCAGGGCTGCCTGGATGGATGGCAACCTTTTCTGATCTAGTAACATTATTATTAACATTTTTTGTTTTATTATTATCTTTTGCTAAAACGGAAAGTTCTAAGTATGAAGCTGCACTCGGTTCAATTAGAAAAGCATTCGGAGGAAATGTATTAAAACATGGAGAAGTAATTCAGTTAGGTAAATCAGCAGATGATCGACCTACTATGATGGAAGGCCAGGATATGGTACGGCCATTTCCTATTGAATTCTTAACAACGGAAGGGTTATTAGATAAACATGAGGTTAATAGAGAGTCTACTGAAAACTTGAATCAAATGAGAAATAACTTAGATCAATATGAACTAAAAGAACAAGTTGATATCTATGAAGTTAAAGAGGGGATAAAAGTATTGGTTAAAAATAAAATATATTTTAACCAAGGTAATTATAAAATAAAAGAGATTTCAGTTGAGGTGTTTCAAAAAGTCATAAATATGATGAGCAAGGAAAATTGGAAAATTTTTGTAATGGGCCATGCGGCCAAGGGAGAAAGATCAAAAAATGGAAAACTTGATTCATTTCAATTATCAGCAAAAAGAGCATCCTTTGTAACAAATTCATTAATAAGGAGAGGTGTGTCTCCAGGTAAAATTACCACTGTGTTTTATGGCGATACTAGGCCTTTAAAGCTATCTGGACAATCATCCAGTAAACTTGAAAGAAGAGTTGAGTTCATATTGAGAAAAGTTGATTTACACGAAAGTGGTCACAAAGTTTCTACTCAGTAAAAACTTCTTGTACTTGAACCGTTTGTTTCAAATGATCTTTAATTAATTTGATATTTTTTAAGGATGATAGCTTAACTAGTTGTTTACCTTTAGTTAATGAATTTATGATATGGTTTTTGTATTTGATTTTAACAATAATATAATCTGTTCTCTCAAGGTTATCACTGGGGGAGTTTTTGGCAATAAAACTTAAACTATTGGCTAGCTCTCTATATAAAACTTCTTTAATTAATTTAATATTCTTAACTTCCTGAATTGTTACTTCTATTTTTATTGAGTTTTTCTCGCATGAGCTTTCCCAGTTTCTAGGAGTAACTTTATTGAGCTTTACAAGAGCTGCACGACAAGAAGTTGCCTTTAGCTTTTCTGATCTTTCCGAAAAGTAACCTTTTTTTTGTAGATTAAATAAAAAAATTATAAAAAATAAAATACCAATAATTAGAATGGGATTTTTCATCAATGATTTTATAAACATATAAAAATTATGACAGTAATTTGCTCAAAAATCATTAAAGAATTAAAGATTAATTCAGGATATCCGACTAGTTTACTAGGTGAGGCGAAAAATGGGAATAAATAATAATTTCAATATGTTTGACGATACCTTTTGGGCAATATGTGAATATATTCAAAATGATGAATTAGAAAATAAAAACATGATTAGTATATGTAAGGAATTAGATATACCAAAAGAAACTTTTTATAAAGTTATTAGTTTCTTGAAAAATTTTGACCCTAAGTTACAAGTAGTTAAATCAGAAGGCAAAGAGTACTTTCAATGTAAGAAAAATAAAACGGAACTTAGTATTAAGTTTAAATTGCCAGAATGGATTGCATTTAGGTCAGTGTTATCTCAGATGAAAAATGTCCAAAGTTTATTTGGGCAAAAGATAGTTTCAGATAAATTGATTGAATTTGAAAAAGGTTTTAATAATTGTAACTTTTCAAAAGAATTAGATTCCTTTTACTTGCAAGAGTATAAAATGATACAGAATGAGAAATTAATTATTGAATTACAATACTCATTAATAACATCAGTCATAATGTCAGTTAAGCTACTCGATCAAACATTGCTGAATCTATATTCACATAAATTAGTTTCACTTGATGGTGGTTTATCGTTAGTCGCGGAAGATATAGATAATAAATGTTTAACTTGCTTGGCCGTGAATGATATAGATCAAATTGTAGATTCAGAAGATGAAAATTATAAACCAATCTACTCTGTTGGTGAAATTAATGATTTTGTGGAATCAATGAGAGAGGTTGTCGGAAACTTAGAAAGGTTGATTTTGAAAATACAAAGTCCTAGTCAGGTAAATCTGCGCCCAAGCATAGATTTTTCAGGGAGTCCATTTATTATCAAAAATAAGGATAAGAGTATTATTTGGTCTGCCACATTAGAAGTAACTTCTGAGTTATATGAATGGTTAATATCTCTTGCTGACCAAGTTGAGGTTATATCTCCTGTATGTATTAAAGAAGAACTTAAAGATCTAAATCAAAAACAAAATAAAATTATTAATAAAGCATCATAGTATGCTATATTAATTTTGTGAATGTATCTAAAAATTTTTTCTTATTGTCATTTTTTCCCGCACTTGTATATTGGTACTTAGAAAATAATTATTCTTTTAAGGTTGCAATTACAGGTGGATTGATTTGTGCAATTGTTGAATTATTGTTAGAAAAAAAATTCACAGGTCATTTGCATCAGATGTCTAAACTTAATTTTTATTTAATCATTTTTCTGGGATTTCTTTCTTTCTTAGGTGAAGAAGGGTTTTGGTTTAAATTACAACCTGCGATTACGGGGGTAGTGATAGGAGTTTATTTGCTTTGGAAGGTTAAGTATAGTGATGGTTTATTTTATGAGATGATAGTGAGTTTTAATGAAAAAAAAGTTCCACCGAAAGAGATTATAAATACAATGGAATATCATAGTTCTTTTTTATTTATTTCTTACGGCGTATTCATGGGATTTATTGCTTACCTAACGACTACTGAAACATGGTTATTTTTTAAAACTATTGGGTTTTATATAATTTTTATTTTATTTATGGGGATAGAAGTAATTATCATTAGGTTTAAAATAAATAAAATGATTAAATTTCAAAGCAAACGAGAAGTACTTCAAAGATTCAATCAAAAGTAAACTTATCAATTGGGTAGCTACCCATGACTTTAATTAATTGAGCATCTTGTTCGAGCTCTGCAATACATGTTTTCATGTTCTGATGGTGAAAAGGAGTTTCGCAGTCAATAAAAAATGTATAAATAAATGGGTTCTCTGGAATTGGTTGAGACTCAATTTTTGTTAAGTTAATATTATGAGTAGAGAATTTTTGCAAGCATCTAAGTAATGCCCCCGGAGAATTTTTCGTCGTAAATGCAAGGCTTGTTTTTTCCTCTTTAATATCAGATGGAATATTATCTTGATGTACGACAACTAGAAAACGTGTGAAATTATTATCTACCTTTTGGATATTTTTTTTTATTATTTTTAAGTCATAATACTTTGAGCATAATTCAGAAGCGATGACTCCATGATTGGTTGATTCTTTTTTGATTAGTCTGAGACATGCACCAGCAGTATCAAAATCAGGAATACTTTGAATGTTATGTTGGTTAATAAAATCTCGACACTGGGAGATTGCAGCAGGGTGAGAATGAATAAACTCAATATCATCAATCTCGACAGAAGGTCTTGTTAATAAACAGTGATTAATTTTTAAATAGTATTCAGCAATAGCATATAATTGATGCTTATAAATAAGGTCTATATTAATATCAATGTTTCCAATAATACTGTTTTCAACAGGTAAGATAGCAGCATCAATTTGTTTGTTCGCCAAGTTTTCACAAACTTGTTCACTTAAGTCAAAACCAACAGATTCTACCTTTGTTCCAAAGTAGTTATTAAGAGCTTGCTCGCTATAAGCACCTCTAGTTCCTTGAAATGCTATCTTTTTCATTTATCTTCTCTTTTATTTAATTTTTGATTAATTTTGCTTATTGAATTAATAAAGTTTTCTCTAGTGGATTGCGAATATTTGTTGAAACTATTCATATCTTTAAAAAGTTGCCAACTGTCATTTTGAACAGTTTCATAAATTTTAAGGAGCCTGCGGTATCCTTTAGTTTCAATATTTAGAGGAGAGGCTTTCATGTCAATTAATGCTCTTCCAATAAAATGGGTAAGAGCTAGGCTTGAACTTATTTCTTGATCATGTTCTTCTGATGTCGCTTCAATAATATTGAGACCATGATTATTTAAATATGCAACAATATTTTTGTAAACTTTGTCTTTTACTCTTTCTTTACAAAGAACTATTTTAGCACCGTAGAGAGTATCCTTTGCGCTATCAGGGCCAAACATAGGATGAGTACCTAAAATAGAAACTGTAGGTGGTAAAAATGCTCTCATAACATTCATCGGCCATTCTTTAACTGAGCAAGTGTCAATAATTAAAGTATTAGGATTAATTGTTGTTGCAATATCCTTAATGACTTGTTCAAACTCAGAGATAGGCACACATAGAATAATAACAGGAAGACTTAATATTTCTTGCAGTCCTGATTTTGTCTTTTGGTTTTTATCAAAGATGTACAGGTCAAAGTCTTGTGATAAATACTGGGAGATAAGCTTCCCAAGTCTCCCATGTCCAATGATTCCAACTTTCATAATGATACCTATCTTTGATCAAGTAAGCTTTTAATATTAATAAATGCCTGCTCAATATTTTGAGTACTGTTAGCAAAAGAAACCCTTAAGTAATTTTCTACTCCAAATGCAGAACCAGGTAATAATGCAACATTTGCTTGCTCTAAGATATAGTTTGCTAGCTCAAGAGAGTTTTTAATTTTATGGTTGAAATAGTTATCAACTTTCGGGAATAAATAAAAAGCGCCATCAGGCTTTTCACACTCGAAAATTTGAGAGAAAAGGCTGTATGCTAAGTCTCTTCTATTTTGAAACTCTGCTTTCATTTTATTTATAATAGTATTATCCATTTGCAATGCTGCAAGAGCTCCGAATTGAGAGAATAAACAATTATTACCAGTAACATGTCCTTGGAACTTAGTTGAAGCTGCAGTGATTTTTTTAGAGGCAACCATAAATCCAATTCTGAAACCAGTCATGCAATATTTTTTTGAGAATGTTCTAATTGTAATGATTTTGTCAGAGTATTGAGGGGCAATTGTTGCGATGGGAGTATTGACTATATTATCATAAGTTAGAAACTCATAAGCTTCATCTGAAATGATATATAGGTCATTTTTTTGTGCAATATTTACTAATTCTTTTAAATCTTCCTTGTTATAGACTGCACCTGTTGGATTATTAGGGGAGTTTATCAAAATCGCCTTAGTCTTTGTCGTAATTGCATTTTGTATTAGCTCAAGGTCTAATTGAAAGTTGGGTTTACTTGGAACGACAATAGGTTTTGCTCCTGCAAGCTTGATACTTTCGGGAAAAGATACCCAAAAAGGTGCAGGGAAAATAATTTCATCTTCGGGGTTGCAAATAACTTGGAAAATATTATAGATCGATTGCTTTGCTCCATTTGAAATCATAATATTTTTATAGCTTATGTTATTAAAGTTTTCCATCTCTAGTGAATTTGCAATTTCAGTACGTAACTTTAATACTCCTGGGACTGATGAATATTTTGTATGATTATTATTTAATGCTTGAATAGTATTCGATATAATATCAGGTGGAGTATTAAAATCAGGCTCACCAATATGTAAAGAAATTACTTTTTTATCTTCCTGATTTAATTGATTCACTTTATCGGCAACCAAAATACTGTTTGATGTAATAATATTTTTTATTTTATTAGAGGTCATAACTATTTCTTTTGTAGGCTCGTTTGTAATTTTAGGGACTCTGAATGGATTAATTTAAAGATTTCAGTGATATATTCACTTGAGATACCTAGCGCATCTGCTTTTTTTGTTCTTTCTTCCATGATTTGTGCGAGTCTATGAATTTGAAGTGCCGTAATATTATTTTTAACTTTTTCTTTACCGATTTGCTCTACCACTTGCATTCGGTTTTTCAAAAGTCCTATTAATTCATTATCAAGTCGATCTATTTGAGCTCTGAGTATTTCAATATTATTTTCAAAGTTTCCACTTAAAGAATATTCTGTTTTATTTGTTAAGTTATTTAAAATTTCATCTAAGTGTTTTGGTGTTACTTGTTGTTTTGCATCGCTAATGGCATTTGGAGGGTCTTGGTGTGTTTCAATCATTAATCCATCGAGATCCAAATCGATGGCCTTTTGTGATAAGTTTTCTATTAAATCAGATTTACCAGCAATATGGCTTGGATCACAGATTATAGGAAGTTCTGGAAATAGTCTTTTAAGTTCCATGGGTTGTTCCCACATAGGTAAATTTCTATATATACTATTTCCAACCCCTGTAAATCCCCTATGGATAGCAATTAATTTGTTTGTTCCTGATTTATTAATTCTTTCTAGTGCACCAATCCATAGAGGAAGTTCTGCATTGACAGGATTTTTTACCATTACAGGAATATTTGTTCCTTCAAGTGCCTCTGCAACTTCTTGAACTGCAAATGGACTTGCTGTTGTCCTCGCACCAATCCAAAGAATATCAATATTATATTTTAGTGCAAGCTCAACATGCTTGGCGTTTGCAACTTCTATTGATGTCAATAAAGATGTTTCAGATTTAACCTTTTGCATCCATGATAATCCAGCTTCTCCAACACCTTCAAAATTATTTGGCCTTGTTCTTGGTTTCCAGATTCCGGCCCTGAATATTTTTACAGCAGGATTAGTATTTACGGCGTGAGCAATGGTTAATATTTGCTCTTCGCTTTCAGCGCTACATGGCCCTGCAATAATAAGTGGTTTATGTAAGTTGGGGATCCATCGATCTAGGGGAGTACTTTTCAATTTCTTTCCTTTAAATTAATTATTTGATCTGTGGTATTAACTAAATGATTTATAATTCCTGCTTCACTTGCTGAGTGTCCTGCATCTTGAATTATTTTTAATTTTGCTTCTGGCCATGCCTTTGATAGTTCCCAAGCGGACTCAGCTGGACAGACAACATCATATCTGCCTTGAATAATTGTGCAAGGAAGATGTCGTATTTTATCAATTCTATTTAATAAATAATTTTCTTCATCAAAAAAACCATTATTAATAAAGTAGTGGCATTCAATCCGTGAAAATGCAATTGCAAATTTGTCCTCGCTAAAACCTTCAATCTGTTTAGGGTCAGGAATTAATTTACTTGTACTTGCTTCCCATACAGACCAGGCCCGTGCAGCTTCCAATTTTTCGGATTCATCTTTACTCGTAAGCTTTTTATAATATGCCTTGACAAGGTTATGTCTTTCATCGACAGGGATTGGTTCAATAAATTGTTCCCACGCATCTGGATAAATCTTGCTACAGCCTTCTTGGTAAAACCAGTCAATTTCTTTTTGTCTTAGCATGAAGATTCCTCTTAATACTAAGTTGTTGCAAGAATCAGGGTAACTGATAGCATAACTAAGGGCCAGAGTAGATCCCCAGCTTCCTCCAAAAATTGTCCAGCTTGAAATTGATAAGTGATTCTTTAATGTTTCAATATCTCTTACTAAGTCCCATGTTGTATTTTCTTTAAGTTCTGCAAATGGAGTACTTTTTCCACAGCCTCTTTGATCAAGTAAAATAATTCTCCACTTACTGGGATCAAAGTATCTTCGGTATGTGGGGGAGATTCCTCCTCCGGGCCCTCCATGAAGAAAAATTACTGCTTGTCCAGTGGGGTTTCCGCATTCTTCAAAGTAAATAGTGTGAAGCTCTGAAACTTTTAGCATTTCATAATTATATGGCATAATTTCTGGATAGAGTGTTTTCATATTGAATTACTCCTATTAAAAATCAACTACTTATATTTTAATAATATATTATTAAAATCAATAAGTAAGGTACTTTAATTACGTTATTGTTGGCAATTTTTTATGTATTTATTTTATATATTATTTTATCTAATTTCTCTCTAAGCTATTGAATATTTAATACGTCTATAAACTATTATAAACATTTCAAAATTGATTAAACCAGTATGCTAAAATACCGATAAGACAGTGAGTGTGGAGTTTGTTGTATGTCGATTAATATAGGTAGGCAAAATATAAAAAATTATTTGTTTTTGTCATTTTTATTATGTGGTTGTTTTGGGGTAACAGATCCAACTAATATTTTTTTCGATGACACTATTAGTTTAAATTCAGAGTATAATTTTACTTGCACGCAGGATAGAATAGCTGATGCTCCATTTGCTAATAGTTCAAGTGGAGTTAATGGATTTACAAAAGAGACAGCATTTCATATTTGCACTAATGAACAATTTTTTAATATTGGTAAAGATTCACAATATTGGAATAGATATTTTATCATGGATCAAAATATTGATTTTTCAAAATTTCAAAGTGATGACTTTATTCAAATTGGATCAAAGGAAATTCCATTTACGGGAGTCTTTGATGGAAATCATAAAACTTTTTATAATCTTTATTTCCTGAATGAAGAGACGAGCTATGTCGGGTTGTTTGTCAAATTAGCATTTCCTGCACAAGTTTTGAATCTAAAGCTAGATGGAGTGTATATCTATGGGAATGATTACCTTGGGACTGTTGCAGCAATTAATCAAGGGGGATTAATTGATGGTATAGAAGTTATTGGGAACTATATTAAGGGAAATAATTTTTTAGGAGGTATCGTAGGTGTTCATTCGACTGGTGAGATAATCAATACGTTGGTGAATTTTTCAGATAGCTCAGTTAGTTTTTATGGCGATTCATATGTTGGAGGAGTAGCAGGTCATATTGAAGATGGGTCTGTGAAAGATGTAACTATTAGAACCTCAAATATCTCAGGGACCGGTGATTTTATTGGAGGAGTCTCAGGAGTAAATCAAACTGGTATTATTCGTGATGTGAATTTAGATATTGATGGGCAAGTGACGGGAAATAATAATATTGGCGGTGTTGTAGGTAGAAATAGTTCAAGTATTTTGTATGTTACAGGGTTGGTGAATGGAGTTAGAGGGGTTGAGAATAATATTGGTGGAGCAGTTGGTTATAACTATCATGGAATGATTTATGAGTTGGATCTAAAAGTAACAGAGAGAGTACTAGGCGAGTCTTATATAGGAGGAGTGGTTGGGTGTAATTTTAACGGTGACTTAGAAAATATAAACTTTAATGGAGATAGTATAACAGGTACTTCTCATATTGGTGGAATGGTTGGATTAAGTATTGGAGGAGAGATAACTTCCTCGCAAAATAAGATTATTGATATTGTTAGTTCAAGCACTGAAAACGTTGGTGGCCTTGTCGGATTATTAAGTTCTGGACGTATGAGCAATGTTCACGGTGTAGTCAATGAGGTTTTTGCAGGTGAAGCTTTTGCTGGCGGAGCAATTGGAAGAAGTAGTAATAGTTTAGTTACTTTTTCTAGCATTGATGTAGCAGATGTTGTAACTGGTAATTCTCAAGTCGGAGGGTTTGTTGGTGAGAATAATATGGGGAATATTTATGATAGTTTGAGCTTAGTAAACTCAGTGATTTCAATTTCAGAAAGTGTTTATCAGGATAATGCAGGTGGTTTTGTTGGTCGAAATATAGGTTCAAATGGAACAAATAGAATTGAAGATGAAAGCTTCAGCGAAGGGGGCTCATCAGGTGCTTCAGAAGAAAACCTTTGTGACCCAGATATTATTGATGAAAATATAGGGCCTAATGTCTTATTTGATGGAGGTAATCTTTCTGATAATGATCAAGGAAGAATTGAAAATTCATATACAGTGGTCTCAAGTTCAATTTATGGAGCAAGTAATATTGGTGGTTTTGTCGGGCATAATTTAGGAGATATAAATACATGTCGTACTCAAGTAAAAAATATTATTGCTACAAAGGATGCGATTGGAGGGTTTGTAGGGATGAGTAATAATATTACTATTCCAACAGATAATTGCTCGGATGATCCTACTGCTGATCAGGAAGATGATCACTATATATTGAATTCATATGTTCAAATTTTAGAAGAAATTCAAGGGCGACATGGAGTAGGAGGATTTGCAGGTGCTAGTAATAATTTTTCATTTGTGAATACATATTCAAATGTGGGAAGCTCGATTCTGGGTAGCGGACATAGTACCGGTGGATATATAGGGTATTCTAATGACTCATATTTTGCTCATAGTTTTTCAACTTCAAATGTTTCAGGTAGTTCAGAAGAAGATGAAGGTGATTGTGTCGGTTTATTTTATGGGAAAATAGATAAAACAGATTACAATGGGTCGATTGGTCTTGAGGCCTATAATGATACAGAATCTTCTCATGTTAATAATGATACTACATCAGAGGAGACAACTTTCTTAAATATCTCAGTGGATCATAATAAGTCATGTGAGAACACGGAAGTGGGAGGCATTTGTAATGATAGTAGTTTGTGTAAAGATGTTGTGGATGATAACGGAGAAAGTAATACTTACTGTAGTAACAGAGTTTGTACGATCGACAATCAAAATGATCTATTTTGTAGCAACTGTACAATAATTGAAGAGGAAGTTAAGTGTAACAATGCTTTAGTTCAGGATGATTATGTTGAATGTGATTTAGATGACTCCAATAATATTGAATTAAATTCTTGCCGTTACTGCAAAAAGTCTGATGATAACTCTTGTTCAGAAGTGCTCTGTTCCACTGATGCTAACTTACAGTCTTTTTGTAATGAAATTGTGACAGAAAGTGTGAACGGAATTTCAAAAGTCGATATTGACTTTGGGGATTATGAAAGTAGAAGTAACTATTATTTTTATAATAACTTTGCTCCATCGTCTTCGTGGGACTTTACAAATATTTGGCAATATAATGGTGGAGCATATCCAACTCATATTAATACGGTGAGGGTAAATGATTAAATTTATCCAAAATAGATTACTCTTACTATCACATATTGTGATTTTAATATTATTTTATGGATGCCTTAATCCAACTGATACGAATGAATTAATGACAAAAAATTCATTAGATATAAAGTCTCAGGAGCTTAATTACTGCCAAGGCGATACTTTATATGACTTACCATTTGGAAATAGTTCTTCTGGCGGAGATGGACTTACGAAAGAGACTGCTTTTATAATTTGTAACAGTACTCAATTTAATCAAATAGGCCTTCTTTCAGATACTTGGGATAAACATTTTATTTTAATGGCAGATATTAATTTAATTGAGTTTAAAAATGAAGACTATCATCAAATAGGAACAGAAAAAAAACCTTTTACCGGAGAATTAGATGGGAATAATAAGACAATCTATAATTTTATTATAACTCATGGTGAAGAAAATAGAGTTGGTCTTTTTTCAAATATCGCAACACCTTCAGTTGTAAAAAACTTATCCATAGAAGATGTGAAAGTTATAGGACATAACTATGTTGCGGTCTTGACAGCAGTAAATCACGGAGGACTTATAGATAATGTTCATATTGATGCTGATTATGTGATTGGAAATCATTATGTTGGAGGAATAACAGCAGTTCACTCTCTAGGAAAAATTGTTAATTCAAGTGTAACTTTCAATCCATTTAATGTTAGTGCAGATGATAATGTGGACGATGAGGAATATGAAGATATTGATTTATATGGAAATAAATACGTTGGTGGAATTGCTGGAATGATTGATTCAGGAAGTGTTAATGACTCATCTGTTGAAATTGATAAAATACGAAATAATGGAAGTTATACAGGAGGAATTGCGGGGTATAATGTTGAAGGAATAATTCGGGATGTAAATGTTGAGATATCTACAAGCTTGATTGGTTATTCTAACGCTGGAGGTGTTGTTGGCAGAAATAATGGAACTGTTATTCATGCTTACGGAATAATTAAAGATGTTATTGGTGTAGGAGATAATATCGGTGGAATTATTGGATACAATCAAAATGGGTGGTTGTTTGAAAGTAACATTATAGTAAATTCATCTGTCGTAGGGAGAGATTATGTCGGAGGATTGATAGGTTGTTCCCATGAGGGAATAATAGAGCAATCGGAGTTATTCGTTAATCGAGTTGGAGGTAGGGAGCAAGTCGGAGGAATAATTGGTCGAACATTTAATACACAATTATTAAAAATCAATGGGATTGTCGAGTCAGAAGTAAAGGGAAGCTGTGAAATTATTGTGGGAGAACTTTATAATAGCGGAATTGACCCTGAAGAAAACTGCAAGATCAATAAAGATGGACAAAGTTGTTTTGTAATAATTGACTCTGATCCGATGTCTACTGCTTGCACAATAGTAGGAGGTAAAATTGGAGGAATAGTAGGAAGTTCAAATTATAGTAAGTTTCAGGATTTATATATTATTGCTGATTCAGTTCGTTCTGATTATAGATACTCTGGAGGAGGGATTGGTTATAGTATATATAATGAGATTAGAAATACTACGGCACATATTTCTGAAGAGGTTGCAGGCCAACAATTTGTTGGAGGAATGATTGGGAAAAATGATAAGAGTAATATCTACCATAGTTCTTCAATAGTTAATAAAGTTATAGGTGAAGCAACTAGTTCTGTTATTGAAAATGGAAATTATATAGGAGGTTTTATAGGCTATAACTCAGGTGAAAATGGAGGGCCTGTTTGTGAAGAAAATGTTATTGAAGATGATGAGGAAGACCTAACGGTTTATGCTAATATTGTTAATAATCCTTGTGATGTTGGGTCAAGTATATCTATGAATGACCGTTTTGTTGTTCCATTTAATTTAACTGATGAAGAAATTATTAATAGTGAATTTGGAAGAGTAGAGAGATCTTCTGCTCATATTTCAGGAGTTGTTAGTGGTAAAAGTTATATCGGTGGATTTGTTGGTTGTAATGGTTGTGATGGAGCTGAAAAAGCTGGTGATATCAGTATCTCTTATGCCGAGATTATAGATATTAATGCCTCTGGTCCTTATGTCGGTGGATTTATTGGTAAAAATAATCAAGAATTAGAAGAAGTCGTTTGTGATGAAGATGAAGACTTAAACGATGAAGATCATTTTAATATTCATTATATCTCTAATTGTTTTGTTGATTCTTCTGGAGTAATTACAGGGACACATCATTTAGGTGGTTTTGTTGGGAGTCTAGATTACTCTACTATAACTAGTTCGTATGCAATTGCAACCTTAGTAAACTCTACTGAATCTTTAACTGATTCATCTGGTGGCGTTGGTGGTTTTGTAGGGACCCTAGATCATTCAGAGGTTAAATCAAGCTTTGCTGTTACTGAGGTTCGTGGAACTTATTCAAAGGATGCGGATGATGGATTTAATTCAAAGGTAGGTAAATTTTTTGGTTCTTTTGATGTTAATGATGCCACAGGAGAAGATATAGAGTTTGTATTGGATGGTGATCAAAGGTGGAGTAGCGCAGATCACACAAACCGGACAGAAGAGAGTCGAGTTATAAGCGTGTATGTTGATGATCAAGAACCGTGTTGGAATAATGAAACAAATAAGAGCTGTAATACTGGAAGGTTATGCAAAAAAATAAATTTTGACACTGATGAAGAGGAAGAAATTTGCAATGACTTCAGTGAGCATGTCAATCATGTTGATTTAAGTTCAGATTCTGGAAATTACTTCCATAATAAAAATAATTTACCAATGAATAATTGGGACTTTGATTCACTTTGGCTAGATCAAAATGACATTAATGAATACCCAACTCTAATTTTGAGTCTTTAATTTTATTGTGATGCTTGAGAAATAATTGCAAGAATTGTAGCAACGTTAACTCTTTTTGCTGAAATATTTTTCTTACGTCCAAATACATGAAATGCGATTAATTTAACAGGAGTAGGAACATCCATATATTTAACAATATATAAAAATGTTGAGATTGCTAAACTTTCTTGTGTTTGTTTTAGACCACCAAATTCCATAATGATTTTTTTGAAAACAGGAAAACCCACATCAAGTTCATCGCGATCCAGAATATTATTCAAACTCTTATCATATCGAATAAAAGTAGACTCAATATTTGACATGCTAATTAGTAGTCGGCTCAAATCTACAACACCCATCGGAATATTGTCATCTGCTATTTCTCTCGTTCCAGTTTCAACATTTTTTAAATATTTATCCAGTTCATCTTGTGTATAAAAAATATAATAGTCATAAAGTTTTTGATAATGATTTTTATAATTTAATCTTTCAAATAAAATATAGAATAAATACTTGCGATAGCAGTTAACATCAAACCCAACGATTTCTTTTTCTAAAACATCACAGTACTCAGGCATTATATCAAATACTTCCTTGGCAATCCCTGAACCATTAATAATATTGGAAACATATTCAGTTGCCTCATTTATATTGATGTATCCATCACCATCAGATTGAAATTGAAATAAATCACTTGAGTTAGTGGCCTCTTCTGCAAATTTATTAAAAAATCTAGGCCATGAGCCTAACTCTCTTAGTAATCCTTCCATTTGACTAGCAAGTTCTCTTAACTCACGAGGTTCTATTACATGGAATAAGTAATTGCCTGTATTGGGGTCAATCTTGGGGTGACCATAAACTTTGAGTATTTTATTAAAGCCCCACCTTAATAAAGTTTGCACATTAAGACCAAAGCTAGTTCGTCGATACTCATTTGTGTAATATTGACGTCCATCCTCATTAAGAAAAAAACGGTAGTTGGAAACAATATAATTAAACTCTTTCCAGTTTCGATATATGACAGATCTTGAAAGAATTTCATATTTGCTGAGGTTAGGACGAGTCAGTCTATCAATTTTTTCATTTTTGTCTAAAGTTTCTCTGAAGTAATCAAATGTAACTTCATTAAAATAAAATCTACCAACGAGTTCTTCTGCAAAATCAAAGAGGGTGTTTATATCTGCAAAGCTATATTTCTCTGGATTTCCTCCAATAATGTTAGTTTTAATATGAATGATACTTTCTTCTAAGTTCTCTAGGTTTATATTAATTTTCTGCAAGTTTAAAACTTCTTGGCCTATTAAAATTAAATCATCATGGTTAAAAATTATTTCATCTTGACCTAGTTGAAATAATAAATCTCTAACTGACTGTATTTTATTAAAAACAAAAAATGTTAAGTCTTCCATATTCTCTAAGTTAAACTCATCAATATGTAGTAGATCAATGCTAATTCGGGTAATTTCCTCAAGGTTTGACAGTATATTTAAAACTTCACTATTGGATATTACTTCTTTATCCCCTCCAAGAAAAAGCTTCTTGAAAGACAAAAGTGATTTAATTAAATCATAATCTATTGATGTCTCATGACCTTGTTGTAATGATTTAATAATAGAAATAATATTTAATGAATTATTGTTTCCATCTATTGCATTAAGTATTCCAGCGATTTCTTCTGAGGCTTTACTTGTTAATGCCGATATTGCATCTTTGTATTCTAGGTAGCTTTCACCATTATTGATTCGATCAAAGATAATTTTGAGAGGGATTCCGTGTTCGTTTACAGTATTAAAAATTTCAAATAGTTTTGGGAGCTTGCTGATAGTTAAGTCTTCTTTTTGGCCTTTTAACAAAAGGTAGTTGAGATCGAAAAGTAAATCTAGTGATTGAATAATTGCATCACTGTCTTGTTTAAAGAATTTTGTTATAAATTTAGATAGCTCGTTTTTATTAATGTATCTATCATCTTTTCTTTTTACAAAGCCAGCAAATTGGTTAAGGTTTAATTCAAGGCAGTGAATATCTTGTTGGATATTTTCTTCTAAAATAAGCTTTAATCTCTCAGCATTTAATTGACATGTTTGTGGAAAGCTTCCCATTTGGACTTCTTCTTCTATGAGGTTCGTGTCATTGAAGCATCCACTATTTAGGGTAATAATTATGAGAAGTAGAATAGAATTAAGTTTCATAAAATTTCGATTATTTATATTTACTATATTTAAATTGTACCCTAGTTTTAGAACCACCCTGTAACGCCGGACATTATTTCCTGGGGGGAGTATATTTCATAAAGAAATTTCAGGTAGTTGCGCAAGGTGTCTTTAGAGGTTTATTTTTTGATGTATTTGATAGAGAATTTAGGTAATAATCTACTTTTTAGGAATTTAAAATTTGAAAAAACTATTATTGTTAATTTTTTGTCTACACTCTACTATACTATTTTCAAAGGGATTGATTTCTTTACATCGTTATCACAGAATTAATGACCCAGTTAATGATTCGGTTGAGGATAACTCACTTATTTTCGAGTTTGATAGTCAATTATTATTAAAAAAATTACCACCAACTTATATGAATGGATCTGTAAAATATGACACGGGTAATAAGAAGTTTTTATATTCATTATCAGAAGCATTTATCCAGCAAAAAAGAGGGATTACGGAAGTTCAGTTTGGTAAAAAAATATTAGATTGGAATAGAAATGAAAAATATTGGAGTCTTGGTGAGTTAAATCAATTAAGAGGTTTTAATTTATTAGAGGACCATGAAGAAGGGTTACTAGGATTACATTTAGATAGGAGGGGAAGATATTTTAGAGTTTCGCTTTTTGGTTCATATCTTTTTTTACCTCAATTAAATCCTGGGGTTGAAATAGTGGATGGAAAAATATCAAGTTCAAGTGAGTGGGCAAAATTACCTCCTGATAGTATCGACTTTAATGATGAATTAATACCTATCTACTATACTTTGGATATGCCTAAGATTTCTTCGGTAATTTTACAGGAAAGTTACGGTGCATTGCTCGGGGCGCACTGGACAGGAGGAAGTCTGAATGTTTATGGTTTATATAAACCTGAAAATTTGCTTAGGATTAATGCTACTGGATATTATGAACAAGATACAGAAGAGAGAGCAAAAGTGATTACAAGGCCTTTTGTGAATCATCATTGGGTTTATGGTTTTGGTTTATCCCAAAAATTATATAATATAACTTTTGACGGTGGTATTATGCACATAGCTCCTAACCATGGAGAAGATAATGATTTTGAATTTGAGTCGTTAAAAATAGTACCTACTTATAATAATGAAACTTATGCACATGCTAATGTTGGTATAGATTTTAATAATTACAAATTGTCATTCAACGCTATTGGCCTATTGAGCAAAGTTCCTTCTGTTTTAGAGCCTTTTACCAAGGTTTCTAAGTGGAGACAAGCATTTGGTGTAAAAGGTGAATTAAGCTTATTTGACAGGCTTTCGGCAAAAGCAAATTATAAGTTTGATACTATTTTGAAAGATAGTATTTTTACAGCAAGTGCAAATTACTTATTTTTAAATAGAGCACTACTGGAGGTGGGGATTGAATTTCTAGAATCTCCAACTTCTGTTTCTTACTGGAGTGCTTTTAGGTCTAATGATTCTTTTTATACTAAGTTAAGTTATAAGTTTTAATTATGGCAACCTAACTCTTTTGGTAATTCGAACGCTTGTGGCATTAGTTTTTGTTTGGTTTTGGGATGTTTTAGTAATCTCTTCGAAACGAAATTAAATAGAAGAGGGTTATAGCTATAAATCTCATTTAAAATGTCTTTTTCTTGTGAGGTAATATATCCAAGTTCTTGCATTTGCTTTGTTCTAAATATTATATTGATTGCGGGCAAGGGGTAATCGCTTCCATTAACTATTCTATGATGAAGTTCAGGATGCAGCAAGAGAGTATCAATTGGTTTTCCAATTCTGGTGTGTAATGTTACTGCTGAAATTTCACCAAAGAGATTGTTTTCATAGTTACTATCATTGAATAATCTCCAAAATAAATCAAAACATGAAACTGATTGGTTATTATTTTCATAGTCAGCGCAATTACCTAAGCTTGCCAAGTGGGCCATAATTACTTTAACTCCCATATCAAGAGGAAGCTTTAGTCTTAAGGGGTTTCCTAGCTTTTGATAGTGATCTCCTTCAACTGCTTTTTCTTCACCCGTGTGGGTTAATAAAGTGATGTTGTATTTTTTTAGTAAATTGTAAAATGGTATATACTTAGAGTTACTAGGGTCAATTCTCATGGCATTTGGTAACCATTTAATAAATTTAACACCCTTTTCTCCCCATTTAGTTAATGCTGATAAAGCATCTTTTCTGTCCGGATGAATGGAAATTGTAGGTATAAAAAGATGGGGGTATTTTTTTGATACTTGGTATATATAGTCATTTGGTATAAAAAGTGTTGTATGATTTAAGTTGGGAGTGCCATCAGGGTTGTAGTTTTTATCAAAGGCAAGAATATTATATTTACCCATTGGAAATGGGTATTTATTTAAGCTTAAAAACCTATTTAAAAATTCTTGCTCAGCATTCTCAACAGTTTTTACTTTTGATGCTGACATATATACTTTAAATTTTAGAAACCTTTTTAAGTTGAACTTATTTTGAGTCTCGGGATTAAGCCATATTCCACTTTTATTTGAGCCAGACCCTCCTATATGGACATGAACATCTCTTAAGCATTTAGTATTAATACCATAAAAAGCATTTTGTATTGTTTCGATTGCTTTGGGGGAAATTTTCTGCATCATGTCTGAAGGCCGGTTATGTGAGTTTCCACCAACTAAGTCGATAAGGTATGGTATTGAAAAGTAAATTGAAATAAATAATATTGATAAAATGATTACAGCGAATTTAAGTGATTTTTTCAAAATATGTTCCTAGAAAATAAGCATGCCTTTACTCCCTGTCCATTTGATCATGAACAGAGTTGTCAATACTTGTTGATTATTTCTGGTTTTAAAAACTCCAGAAGAAAATATATAGCTAAATTTCTTTCTTTCAATTCCTGCCAAGGCCATGAGCATGTAGGAGTTGTTTGGGTAGTTCGTTATTTTATTATGAACAAACAACAGTCCTGCTTGGTAATGTTTTTGTAATTTTTTTCCAATAATAAGGGTGTGATTTTTTAGTATATCTTTATTACTAGTTGCTTGTAATGAAGAAGTTTCTTCAACAAAGTAATCAAAATTACTTCCAAGTATCGAAATATCTGTTTGCCTAAAAGTGTAAAGTGAAAAATAAGATTTCCAGGCAAGTGCCATTTTTATTCCAAAGAAAGATTTCTGCAAATCTCCTTGGCATTCAATTGCTTCGCAGTTAAATGTATCAAGTTTTGTTGGCCTTCTTTTCGCAAATGTTTTTCCAGCATAGATGCCAATGAAAGAAATGGGATAGATATCAATTTGAGGAGAAACAGCATTGAGTAGCACACTGGTTTTATATGAAATTGAAGGTCTCACAAACCCATACATTATTGTTTTATTTTTATCCCAGGTTTTAATACTTTTTCCTATGGAAAATTGTGAAAAACCACCAATCGGAAAACTTCTTAGAAGACTTGTTATATTATAGTCAATGCTAGCATTAGCATTGCTAATTACGAAAAGTACTATGAGTAAAAAACGCATATATAAATTAAAAACTTTATAAAAGGATTCGTCTACTATTTTAAAGATTGTTTAATATTTTAGATGCAAAAGAGTATGTTCCTGATTTATCTATTACGTTGACTTCAACTTGATCGAAAAGGTCGGTTGGATTTTGAGTAAAAATTACTTCTTGTCCAAATTTTGCAACCGTGTCATTTTCATTGATGAATTTCCAGTACACATCATAATTACTTGAATTTTTAATTTTGTAATTTATAGAAAATTTATAAGTACCGCCAGTTTCTTGTATCATGTTAACTTCAATTTGACTTTGCTTTTCTTTTGCTTTTGTTGGTGAGTTTAGAATGGATACTACTCCTAGCATTTGAATTTGTAATGGAAAAATATATTCACGACGAATATTCCAGTTGTCAGCATATGCACTCATTATGGGAATGTTTGGATAATTTTCAAATGCTTTTCCATAGTACTTATTTTTATTAGTAGCAATTAGACCTTTTGGTAGGCCCACAACTGGAGGGGTAATATTATCAAATGAACCTTTTTGTCCTACCATTTCTGTGATTTGTCTATGTCCCAAGCCTGTAATAAATGATGTGTTTGTTGGGTTAGCTCCTGTTGTATAATAAAGTTGATCTAATACAACATTTTTATATTCAATATTGTCATATATTTTATAAGCAAGCATTAAATCAAAGCTTTTATCAGCAAGAGGGAAATACCAACCAAGGCAACAATTATTTGGTTTTACATTTGTAGGGATTAAGAGTCCATATGGTGTTTCCTTGCTATAGGTATTTAATTGTTCAACGGAACTTTTGAATGCACTTTCGCCGGATTTTTTAAATTCATTTTCTAGTATGGGTAATGAGTTGTCCCATAGAGAAATGGTTCTATTGATGTTTTCGTAGGATCCAGCTGCATTAGGATGATGAAACTTTTTTGCATATTCGTAAAATTTTGTATTTTCAGTAATGGCATATAATTCAATTGCGGCCCAAGCTCGATCATCAAGGCTGCCATAATAGATACCATAAGTGTTACCTTTTTTACTGTAATCATCAAATTCACCATAATCACCAACTGGATAGCGTTGTTGGGAATTTTTTTCTAGAAAATCCCATGCAAGCAGTGCTTGATCTTTGAATTTTGGAATGAGGTTAGGAGAATATTTCTTAAGTATTGGACTCCTTGCTAGCCTTGCAAAGGCAGCAGCAAATGCCGCAGTTTCAATCGTATTTTTTGGAAAAATAATTCTTTCAATGGAAGCATCTGGCATATCTAATTGATAGTAAGATATTGGCTTAATAACTGAGAAAACACCACCGTCTTCTGGGTCTTGCATATTTTGAAGCCACTGGATTTCAATAAGTAATTCATCAATAAGGTCGGGCCTGCCGTTGTTTGATTCTGGAATACCAAGGTTATCATGCGAACTTCTTTTAGGGAAGGCATCTATTAATGTAATCAAATTCCAAATCGCAAGTGCTCCGTTATAGGAGTATTTACCATAATCACCGGCATCATAGTGTCCACCTCTGGCATCGATATAGGATCCTTCTAAGTTTGTGTTATAAAAAAAACCTTGAGGAAACCAGATTTTAATTAAATCTTTTTCTTTTTGATTTTGTTGATTGTAAACTATTCCATCATTCATGTGACCTTCTTCTTGAGTGAAACGAGTGTATGGTTCTTCGAATTTATAATTGCTTCTTTGGTGATAAACTCCTAAAGCAAGAGATTTCATAACTGATCTTAAAGCATTTCCTTCAATTTTGAACGGTATTGATCTACCAAGATCGGAATGTTCAATAATATAGTTTCCAGGAGTATTAAGTTTCGAGAAGTTTAGTTCAAATACATATTGGTAGTTTGATTTTTCTGGTGATGTCCATCCGATTGGTATTTGTTGAGTGGCTTCACCTGTGTATACTATTTTTCTCGTTTTCAGATCGATTATTTCAAATTTTTTCTCTTGTAGTTTGAACTCACCATAGCTTCCCATAAATAGTCCTATGTATGCTTTTTTAGAGTCATTCTGTCCGTATCCGGTATTGCTGACATGAATTGCTGAGTTAAACCTTTTTTGATCATATGAAAAATTAATATTTTCAGTATTTCCAGTCACTGATGAATTAATATTTATATTATATTTATGGTTTTCTTTAAGAATGGCCGGCATTTGAATAAAAATAGTTTGAGCGATTCTTAAATCACTTTTTAATCGCTTGTAAGAAGAGTATATTTCTTTTCTTTGAAACCCTATTGATTTTGAACTTCTAGGTTCAGAGTAGTTTATATCTGTTAGTGAATAGATATTATAGTGGGACTCAAGCTCTGCATCATCAGGTTGAATTATATGACTTTGAAATGAATCACTATTTGCATTCCAAGGATTATTATTATCTTCATGCCAAAATGGAACAAAAGTAATACTTACCCATTCAGGAGAAATAACTTCAACTCTTGTTTCACCCTGTTCGAAATTTTTTATATGATTATGTAGTCTATCAAGTTCTTCCCTTGTTAATTCCCCTGCAAATGGTACTATTGCGTCCTCATCAAGATCAGGGGGGCCAGGTGCGGGTTCATCTTCCTTTTCATATGAGTGTGGTGCATATGATTTAAAATCCCATGTACTGGGATGATTAATCCATGATGTGTCAAAACTATTAAGATTGGATTGTAGTGCAGAAGTAGAATCATTATTGATTTTACTTTTTAGTTTTGACTGGTCATCCTTGGCCGTATGTCCAATGTTATGTTTTACTTTGGCTTCAGTTCCTTTATCTGTGAAAGGACGTAATAGTTTACAGCTGGTAATAGTAAAAACAATAATTATTAGAAATAATATTTGCTTTATTGAATGTGATAAAATATTTATCTTTTCCAAAAAACGCCCACTTTTTTTGTTTATATTATCAATTTTATAATGAATACTTTTCATCTGGAGGTGATATAATCTTAACTTAATATAGAGGTAGTAAAATTAGAAGCTTAGGTATGAATCTACTGATTAGATGACACTTGGAGATTGTCCTGTTTTATGTAGCATTTACTTACTTGGAAGTAGTTCCGCATTGAATGGAGTGGGGAGTAGTTCTCCTAGAGTAACTTCTTGATATATCTCTTGAGGTGTTGCTAGAATAATTTTAAATTTAGGTGAGCAAAACTCGCTTAGTACCTGTAAACATAATGCGCAAGGGACTGCCTTGGGATTTGTTACAAGAAGAATAAATTTAAATTGAGTTGTTCCACCTTGAGCAATGGAGTTAAATATTGCAACTCTTTCAGCACAAATAGTTGCACCATAACTGCCATTTTCTACATTGCATCCTTTCCAAATATTTTCATTCAGGTCGACAAGTGCAGCTCCTACATTGAATTTTGAATAAGGTGCATAAGCATTTTTTTGTGCTAGTTTTGCTTCAGAATATGCCTTTTTAATTAATTCATTCATGATCTATCCATTTCCAAAGTAGTACCAGGTATATTATTCATTAGTTGGTCATTTTTTACAATAATATTTCCAGCAATAATTGTGAATATATTTTTTCCTGTTAACTCCTGTCCGTTAAAAGGAGTGTAGCTACATTTAGATTGTATTTGATCATTACTAATTATATATTTTTTCTTGGTATCTACAATTGCTATGTCTGCATCGAAACCAACATTGAGAAGTCCTTTGTTTTTTAATTGATAAATCTTTGCAGGATTAAAGGACAGTAAACTCGTTAAGTTTGGAAGTGATATCCTTTCTCTTGCAGCATGATCGAGCATTATTGATAGTGTTGTTTGAACACCGGGGATTCCTGATGGAGAGTCAGGGTAGTTGTTTGCTTTCTCTGATATTGTATGAGGAGCATGGTCTGAGGCAATAAAGTCTACAACTCCGTCTTCAATTCCGTCCCAAAGTGCATCCTGATGAACTTGTTCTCTAATAGGGGGATTCATTTGTGCTAGATTTTTGAGATCATTATAGCAGTTTGGAGAAGATAGTGAAAGATGTTGCGGTGTAACTTCTACGTTGCAATATTGCTTATTCTCTCTTAAAAAGTCAATTTCTTCTTTCGTAGAAATATGCAAGAGGTTAATTTTTCTTTTTGCTTGTTTTGCCAAGTTAATAATTTTTTTTGTTGCCTGAATTGCCGTGTCAATATTTCTCCACTTAATGTGATCATGAACTGATGTTGCTGCTTGCTGAATAGGCAGTCTTTGATTTAGAAGCATTTCATCTTCAGCGTGAAATGAAATGGGCATAGATGTATTTTCAAGTATCTCTAATAATTTTTGATCATTGTAAAGCAATAATTTGCCCGTAGAACTACCAAGGAAAACTTTTATTCCACAGCACCCTGGTATTAAGTGAGCATTGATTAATTCTTGTAAGTTATTATCAGTCGCCCCAATAAAAAAAGCAAAATTTGATAGAGATTTTTGTTTTGATAGGAAGACTTTCTCTTGAAGTGCTTCTTTTGTTATCGTTAAAGGTTTAGTATTAGGCATTTCGAGAAAACTAGTTACTCCTCCATGAACAGCTGATAAACTTCCAGTATATAAATCTTCTTTATGACACAGTCCAGGTTCTCTAAAATGAACATGCCCATCGATTAATCCTGGTAAAATGTGTAGGTTTGTGCAATCAATTACTTCTTTAGATTGTGAGTTAATCTCAGAATTAATTTTTGCAATCTTTCCATTCTTAATTGCAAGATCTAAGAGTTCAGTTTTGTCGGGAAAAACGCATGTCCCATTTTTAAGAATTAAATCATACTCTTGCATTTGGAGAACTTCCTTTAGAAATTGTATTGAATCTTTGATTATCCTGGACACGTCCGTAAAGCTTTACGTATGATTCAATTGTATCATTTTCTATATTAATTTTGTAATAAGTAACGGTATAGCTTGGGATAGAGTGTTTTTTCCAGAGTAAATTTTTTTCTTTAAATAATTCAATACCTGGAGTTGGTTGTTCCGGTGTGGTTTTTACAGTGTGTGCAACTTCCCACTTATTTGTTATAAATATTTGATAATGTTCACTGCAAAAACTTAGGTTTTCATGCTCCTTAAGGCAATTACTACAAAAGTATTGATTACAAATAGCGCATTGTCCATCAGGGGATTTATCTTTGTGTTTATGGCATTGATTTTCCAGGTTGTTGGGTGGATCATTTTTTTGCCCCTTATTTTTAAGCTTGAAAATATAAAAGGCCATTGCAACTAAAATAATCAGGGTTGTAATTAAGATAATACTAAGAATTGAGATAATTAGAATAAAATATTTTGATTCCACTATTTTTTATACTCGAATTAATTGCAATTTATTGCCTGTGTGATATTGCTATAATGGTATATTTTTCTTTATACAAGTTCAATTGTATAAAATAAAAAGGTAAATAAAAATGTCTCTAGTAATTTACGACACGATGTCCAAAAAGAAAATTCCATTTACTCCAATCAATAAAGGTGTAGTTAAGTTATATGTTTGTGGGCCTACCGTTTATAATTATCTCCATATCGGAAATTTTCGTGGAGCTATCTTTTTTAACTTAGTTAGAAATTGGCTTGAGAGATTAGGTAATAAAGTTAGCTTTGTTTATAACTACACTGATGTTGATGATAAAATTATAAATAAAGCAAAGGATGAAGGAAAACTTCCTTTAGAAATAAGTGAATTCTTTATTAAGGAATATGAACAAGATTTTAAAAGGCTAGAACTAACTCAGCATGATTTTAATCCTAAGGTTTCAGATTATATAAATGAGATAATTAAATTTATTCAAGATTTAGTTGATAATGGTTCCGCTTACGTAATTGAGGGAGAGGTTTTTTTTGAAATTAATACTTTTGATAATTATGGAAAATTGAGTGGTAAAGTATTAGAGGACCTAGAGGCTGGACAAAGAGTTGAGGTTGATGAAAGAAAGAAGAACCCATTTGATTTTGTCTTATGGAAACCTTCTAATATTGAAGGAGCAAAGTGGAGTTCCCCATGGGGTGAAGGAAGGCCAGGATGGCATATTGAATGTTCTGCAATGATTCAAGAAATTTTAGGTGATACTATCGATATTCATGGAGGTGGGGTTGATTTAATTTTTCCCCATCATGAAAATGAAGTTTGTCAGGGAGAAGGTCGAACAAGCAAAACATATTGCAATTACTGGATGCATAATAATTTTTTAAATATGAAAGATGAAAAGATGTCAAAATCATTAGGTAATATTATTACAGGACGAAGCTTTATGGATAAATGGCATCCTGAAATATTAAAGTTTTTAATGTTATCTTCTCATTATCGAGCAATATTAAATATGTCTGATGAAAAAATTCATTATTCAATTTCGGGTTTAGCTAGAGTATATAGCGCTCTTAGAGATGCAGAGTTTATTAGATCTCAGGTTGGAACGGAAGGGAAAGTAAATAAAAAGTTTCAAGAGTTACTTTCTAGTATGGATAAAAAAATTGAAACTGCAATGAATGATGATTTTAATACAGTTGAAGTTATTGCTTATTTGTTTGAAGTTGTACGATCTTTTAATTCTCTTTCATTAGAAAAAAAGTTAAAAGATGCTAACTCTGGATCTACAGCGGATTACTTTATTTGTTGGATCAAAAGTTATGGCAGTTTGATGGCCCTTTATCAAAATGATCCCCCCACATTTCTGGAAGAGTTAGATAATATCTTACTTAGAGAAAAAGGAATGACTCGTGTCGAAGTTGATCAAATTGTCGAAGAGAGAGAGTCAGCGAGATCTAAAAAAGATTTTCAAAAGTCAGATGAATTACGTGATTTATTATTAAGTAAAGGTATTTTAGTTTTTGATAACCTAGCAGGGAGAAGCTGGGAAGTGAAAAAATAATAGAGAGTTACTCATGGAAAAATATTGTCAAGTGGCAGTTCGGTTGCCTCGAGGTAATTCAGTCTTAACATATTTACAAAAAAAAGAAGTTGAGGTTGGGGATATTGTTAATGTCCCACTTGGAAGCAGAGTTGTGAATGGGTGTATCCTGAGTATTAATCATCCAAAGGATGAATCACAAAAGTATAAATGCAAAGAAGTTATTTCGGTGGATGAAACTGGGATTCATTTAACTCAAGAAGATTTAAAGTTATTTTCTTGGATTGCTAAATATTATCATTATAGTATTGGTTCTCTTATCTTTGACTGTTTACCCAAATTTTTGAAAAGGCCAAGACCTTTTAATGTATTAAGCGGACAAAATAAAAAACTGACTTTTGATATGAATCAGCAACAGCAAGATATCTATGAACAAATTAATTCTCAATTAAGTAAAGGTTTTTTTAAGAATTATATTCATGGCGTAACAGGTAGTGGAAAGACTATTATTTACCTTAATATTATGTTTGAAATTATTAAGAAAGGTAAGTCAGTCCTTTTTTTATTACCTGAAATTAACTTAACTCCTCAGTTTATTCAAACGTTTGAGGATTATTTAGACTGCCCTATTCTGTCTTATCACAGCGGTGTTAATAACTCAGAAAAATATAATGTATGGAAGTATTTAAAAGAAACAACTGTGCCGGTAGTTGTCTTAGGTGTTAGGAGCTCTGTTTTTCTACCATTAAGAAATTTAGGTCTAGTTATTATTGATGAAGAGCATGATTCATCTTTTAAGCAAACAGATAGATGTCCTTATAATGGACGTGATGTTGCTATAAAAAAAGCTCAATTATCCAATGCAGCAGTTATTTTGGGTTCAGCAACTCCTGCTACTGAAAACTACTTTAATTATAGAGATGTGAATAAACAAAATAATTATTTTACTATAAAAGAAAGGGCCGTGGGTAGTTTTCCTGATGTCGAATTAATAGACTGTAGAACTTCAGAGAAATTGCAAGAAGATTACTGGCCATTAGCTAGTGAAAGTATTGAGGAAATTAAAAAATCATTAGATAAAAAAGAGCAAGTTTTAATTCTCGTAAATAGGCTTGGATTTGCAAGCTTTGTACAGTGCTATGCTTGTGGACATCAATTTACTGATCCAAATACAGGGGTGAATTTAAGATACTTTAAGAAAAAAAATACCTTAGTAAGTGCTTATAGTGATTATCAAATACCCTTGCCTGATATTTGTCCTAAATGTGGAAATATGAACTTATTGCAAAAAGGGTTTGGTACTGAAAAGATTGAAGAAGTATTGAGAAATATTTTTCTTAATCATAATATTGATCGTTTTGATCGAGACGAAATTAAAAACTCAAAACAACTTAAAGAAAAGTTGTCCCAGTTTCAATCACATCAAATTGATATTTTGGTTGGAACGCAAATGCTTGCAAAAGGCCATAACTTTGAAAAAGTAAACTTAGTTTTAATTTTAGGGATTGATTCCCAGCTTAATTTTCCAGACTTTAGATCAGTAGAAAGAGCTTATCAATTAATCACGCAAGTAACAGGCCGAGCAGGAAGATACTCAAGTCAGGCAAAGGTACTAATTCAAACATTATCTAAAGAAAATAAGATTTTTGAATACGTAAAAAAACATTCCTTCAATCAATTTTATATAGATGAGTTAGAAGTTAGGCAAAGCCTGGATTTGCCACCATATAGTAAGATAGCAGTAATTTACTTTAGTTCAAGATTTAGAGATCGTGTGATAAATGTTATTAATTCAGTAACAAGCTCCTTAGAAAGAGTCAAAATAGTTAATAATATAAACCTGGAAATTCAAGGGCCAACTCCTACTTTTGTAGAACGCAAAACTGGTCAGTATTCATGGGTATTTATGCTGAAAACTGATAACATGGAAGATTTACATTTAATGATTTCAACTTTTGAAAATAATTATAAAGCAATTTCTAATGTATCTTATAAAATTGATGTAGATCCATACTTTTGTATGTAGGTATTATTTGAGAGGATCAAACCCGCCGGGGTTCCATGGATGACATTTTCTAATTCTATTTATTGATAAAAAGCATGCCTTGAAAATATTATATTTATTGAAGGCTTCAATTGAATAGCTAGAGCAGCTGGGTGTGAAACGGCAGTTTTGCCCTAAAAATGGTGACAGTGTATATTTGTATAGCTTTATAAAAATAATAAAAATCATTTTCATGGTATTTTAAATCCTAATGATTTTAAATTTGATGTAAGTTGAATTAGGGGGAGTCCAATAATAGAAGTGAAATCACTTGTGTCTATGGAGTCAAACAATGAGATTCCTAGTGATTCAACTTTATATGACCCAGCACAATCAAGTGGTTTGTCTTGCTCGATGTATGATTCAATTTCTTTGATATTTAAATTCCTCATCTTTAACAAAGTAATATTATTAAAAGTGAGAATCTCTTTTTTATGAATAATACTGACTGCGGTTATTAAAGAGTGAATGTTTCCTGAAAGTTGTTTTAGTTGTAAAATAGCAGCTTCTGCACAGAGGGGTTTGTCAAAAATAGTTTTATCTAAGTAAATTATTTGGTCGGATCCAATGATAGTTGAATCGGGATACATCTTGGAGATCTTGTTTGCTTTTAAAATAGAAAGTTTTTCAACCAGCTCTATTGGATTTTTTATTTGATTTTTTATTAACTTTTCATCTACTTCAGGTGACTTAGATTCAAAAGGAATATTTAAACGTGATAGCAGGTCCATGCGGTACCTGGAAGAACTGGCAAGAATTAAGTGATTCATTTTTAGCTTATATATATAATGGCCTAGATTGCCAAGACAATAAGAGAAATGATTAATTTCTTGGATTTTGTTTATTAATTTTGATACCTTAATTACATGAATAATAAATATGATAGAGCAAAGTATATTCATAGTCAGTTGGAGGGATTATTTCCGGTAGTAGAGGTTCCTTTGGATCATCAGTGTTCCTATACTCTTTTAGTTGCGGTTTTGCTTTCTGCCCAATGTACCGATAAAAGAGTAAATGAAGTAACACCAAACCTTTTTAAAGCAGCTGCTACCCCTCAGGAAATGATAAAACTTACTATTTCCGATATTCAGAAAATAATAAGACCTTGCGGCCTTTCTGAGCGCAAAGCAAAAGCAATTTATAACTTATCAAAAATATTAATAGAAAAGTTCAATAGTAAAGTTCCAGAGAATCTTGCAGACTTAGAAAGTCTTCCAGGTGTCGGCCATAAAACAGCTTCGGTCGTAATGGCGCAAGCATTTGGAGTTCCTTCATTTCCTGTTGATACTCATATTCATCGATTGGCACAGCAGTGGGAATTAACAAATGGAAAAAATGTTGTACAAACAGAAAGAGACTTAAAACGATTTTTCCCTGAAGAATCTTGGAATAGATTGCATTTACAAATAATTTTTTACGGACGTGAGTACTGTCCTGCAAGAAAATGTGACGGACTTCATTGTCAACTTTGTTCTAAAATGTTTCCTAATAGAAAAAGAAAAAAGGATTATAAAAAAGCTTAAGGAGATATAATGCTTGATTTAATAAAAAAATTACCTAAGTCCGAGCTTCATCTACATATTGAAGGAAGCTTGCGTCCTGAGTTAATGTTTAAATTAGCAAAAAGAAATAAAATTTCATTAAACTATAATTCCGTGGATGAAATAAGAAAGGCATATGATTTCAGTGATCTTCAATCTTTTTTAGACATCTATTATGAAGGTGCAAATGTACTAATTACAGAACAAGATTTCTATGATTTAACTTGGGAGTATTTAGAAGAGTGTCAGAAGGATAATATTGTTCATACTGAAATTTTCTTTGACCCACAAACTCACACAGATAGAGGGATTAAATTTGAAACAGTGATTAATGGTATCTATGAAGCATTAGAAGATGGAAAGAAAAAATTTGGTATTTCTTATAAAATCATTATGTGTTTTTTAAGGCATTTAGATGAAGAAGCAGCATTTAGAACATTAGAAAGTGCAATTTATTTTAAAGACAAAATTTTTGGAGTTGGGCTTGATTCTTCTGAAGTCGGCCATCCGCCATCAAAGTTTAAAAATGTATTCGAGAAATCGATGGAGGAAGGGTTTATTACCTTCGCACACGCCGGAGAAGAAGGGCCTACAGAGTATATTTATGAAGCAATAAATTTATTAAAAGTTTCAAGGGTTGATCATGGAGTTAGGTGCACTGAAGATAATAATTTAGTTCAGTTACTTATAGACAAGCAAATTCCGTTAACTGTCTGCCCTTTATCTAATGTTAAATTAAGAGTATTTGATACGATGAAAGATCATAATTTAAAACAAATGTTAGATTTAGGTATAATGGTGATGATCAATTCTGATGATCCTGCATACTTTGGAGGTTACTTAAATACCAATTTTATTGAAGCTGCAAGAGAGTTAAATTTATCAAAAGAAGAAGTCTGCCAATTGGCCGCAAATTCAATCAATGCATCATTTATGGATGATGAACTTAAAACTAAATATATCACTGAGATTAGAGATTTATGCTGAGTGGAAATATAAAAAAGCTTGAAAGCAAATTAGATGATCCTATTTATTATCACTTGCCTATTGGCAAAGAAAAGCTAAATTTAAATAAATTAATAGGGAAGTCGATAACTTTAAAATTTTCAGGAACTATAAATTGTATTGCAACAGGTGAGAAAATAAAAAAAACTTATGCTCAAGGCTATTCCTATAAATCATTTATAACACTTCCTGAATGCGATTTATGTATTGTTCGTCCTGAACTTTGCCATTTTGACCAAGGTACATGCCGGGATGAGCAATGGGGGAGAGATAATTGTTTTAAGGATCATATTGTTTATCTTGCATTAACCCCTGATTTAAAAGTTGGAATAACCAGACAAACTCAAGTCCCAACTCGGTGGATTGATCAAGGAGCAACCCAAGCTTTGCCAATTTTAAAAGTAACTAATCGAAAACTAGCAGGTGAAATTGAAGTAGAGCTTAAGCAAGAATTTAATGATCGTACCAACTGGAGGAAAATGCTTAAAGGAAATGAAAGTGAGTGCGATTTAACTGAGGTAAGAGAAACAATCTTTGAAAACTTTGGTAGCTTTTTAGACTCAAAAGAAATTACATACTTAGAAGAAAGTATAACCGACTTAAAATATCCAGTAGACTCTTATCCTGAAAAAATAAAATCACTTAGTTTTGATAAAACTCCTGATATAACAGGGATTTTACAAGGTATTAAAGGTCAATACTTGATACTTGATATTGGAGTTTTAAATATTAGAAAGCACCAAGGGTATTTTATTCAGGTTAATAACAAATAAACTATTAGTACTTTGATATATTTTTTAGTGGTCATCCAATGTTAAAGTTATTTTTAGTTTTTTGTCTTTTTCATATTCAGGTAAGTTTAACGTTAAATGATTTTAAAATTTCTTTTAATTCTAACACAACTTGGGCCAATACCTCTGACTCTCAAGAAGGACTTTCCTATAGTGAGGACCAATCTACTGATTTTAATCCCGCTCAAGGTAGTAAAGCTGAAAATTTTGCAAAAAGTATGCTGTCTGTTATTACCATGATGGTAATAGGACTGGTCGGAATTAATGTGATGATGCGTTACACTACTGTTTCCGCCGATTCAAAAATATTCGCAATTGGTGCAGTCACGTATTTTGTAGGTGAGCTCTTGACTACTATTCATGCTATTGTACAGATTGTTGATGACATAAAAGAATCGGATGAAAAAACAGATTCTCAGTTAGGCAATTTAGAATCATTATGAAAACAACATTCCAATAATTCGTACTGGCTTTTAGCAAAGGCATCAATTCAAACTGCAGCAAGTGTTGCGTTTGGAGTTGCAACAGGTTATAGCTTGAAGTTGTATATAGAAGGCTTAAGAAGATTAGGAAACGTTCTAGAGAGATTACCCGCTGCGACATCGGAGCAAAACTAGAGGATATTGTAAACTTTAAGCCAAAATCTACAATTAAACCAACAAAAAATATGGGAGAGTATAGTAAGGAAAGTGTGGAAGATAGTATTCCAGAAGTCAAAAGCAGTGGTGCCCAAGATGCAACAGTAGAAAAAAACACAGAAAATGAAGATGGACTTGAATTCACAGATATTACCATTATAAAAAAGAAAGAATTATCAATATTTAAGATAATCTCAAGAAGGTACAATTTACACTTTAGTACGCAGTAGACCTTTTAGGATTATTCATTGCCTATATTATTAAGTTAGAAGGTTAAGTTGCGGGTTATCGTAATTCTAATAAACCTATTTGATTCAAATAGAATTACTCCAGATAGAGTTGCCCCTAAAATCCAGAACGATGTAAGTTTAAGATATACTTCTGCACCCATAATAATAAAAATTAACAGGAAGATAGAAACTAAGCAGAAGTAATATAAAAACCTTGATTGTTTTATCATTTTGAGTTCAGAATACTTTAGTAAATATGCTGCTAGAATTGCTCCTGGGCCTATAAAGATTGCTCCGCAAATAATCATGCAAATACTTTCACCAAAATTATTGTGAAAGTAGTGGAAAACTTCAGTGTTATTTGTAAGGCTGAAGTTAAATTGAGGGCAGAATAGTAGAGTTAGTAATCCAATTAGCCCTTGAATACTAACTAGTTTTCCAAGTACTGTCAGGTGGCTTGAGGATAAGTCATTCTTAACATTTTCTAATATTTTTTGATTTAATTCATTATTTGGTGAAACGTCTTCCCTTGTAGTAAAATCTTGAAAATCAGTATTGGGATTAACCATTTTTATCACCTAAGTATTTTTGACGCAATTTTTTTATTCCTCTAGATACTATTTTTCTTGCATTGGGTTCAGTCGTATTTAATATTTTTGATATCTCCATGTAATCTTCTTCTGAATAATATCTTAGCTTAATGGCTTCTTGTTCTTTGCTGGTAAGTTCATGCTCTTCTTCTATTGAAAATGAGGATGATATCTTTTCATTGGCATAAAAATAATCATCTTCCTTTAGTTCAGTAAAGGTTATTTTTTTGAGTTTAATAAAATCCAAGAGTTCACTACGGCAAATGGTATAAATCCATTTTAATAGAGGAAATTTTGAGTTATACAACAACCTTGATTTATGAAATTTCATAAATATTTTTTGAAATAAGTCATCTTTAATATCATCATCAAAAACTCTTTTAGATAAGTATGAATATACATTCTTGTGATATCTTAAATATATTATATCGAATGCCATATTTTCACCATTACAGTAATATTTCATCAGCTTCTGATCATCTAAATTTGAAAATGGGTTATTATCCATTTTTTACCTTTAATTACGAATATAAATCAATATTTGTGACAAAATATAATAATTATTTAAAAATATAACATTAGTAATAAAAAGATAAGCAATTTGTCACATATATGGGATTAGGTTCGTAATTAATAATAAATGGATGAGTACAGTATGAAAACATTTATTCTTTTAATTTTAGTCAGTTGTGATGTTTTTGCATTCACTTTTAAAGATTCAATTAATAAATTGAATAATCATAATAAAGTATTAGAGATAATAAACAGAGCAAAAGCTTCTCTGGAGGAAGGAAGAGAAAAAGGGTCATGGGGAGACCCTGATCTAAAAATTTTAGCAAAAAATTTTCCTATTAAAAATTTTAAATATGATCAATCAGGAATGACGGGCATTGAGATAGGGTTTTCTCAAAAAATTCCATTAAGCTCAAAGTATAAAACAAGTAAAAAAGTTTACAGTTCCAAATCACATGCATATACATTGGATTCTCTTGATATAAAAAACTCCCTTGCGAAAGAGCTTTGGATGTATTTGATTATTAGTCGAGAAATAAAAGAAAAAGAGAAAATCTTAAAAGAAAACTTAAAATGGATAATAGAAAATATTCAAGTAAGCCGCAAGCTTTATTCAAATGGAAAAATTTCACAACAAGCAATTCTTGAGTTAGAAATACGTAAGTCTGAACTTGAAGTAAGGATTAGTAATAAAATATTTGAATTTAACCAAATTTCAGATAATGTATTTTATTTATTAGGGTATAAGATAGATGCAATAGATCAATCAACAATTCCATGGAATATCTTAAATAAAGAAAATTTAAATATAAAAGATTATAGAGAATTAGCACTTCAAAAAAGAATTAAAGTTCAGGATCTTAAAATTCAGGAGTCAAAATTAGGCCTTATTCCTGATTTATCATTTTCAATTAGTGGAACCAAAAGAATAGTAGATGATGGAACTGGAGATTTCGTTTCTGCAGGAGTGAGCTTTTCATTGCCATTATCAAGTCAGAAGTATGGAAGAATACATAAAAATAGATATCAAAAATATTCACTAATCAAGAAGTTTGAAGAATACAAGAGAAATAAAATAAAAGAGAGATTAAATTTCGAGAGTGAACTTTTAAAATTAAAACAAGAGTTAAGTATAGTAGAAACTAAATCTATTGTTTTTGCTAAGAGTTCAATGGATATTACATCTAAGTCATACGGTCTTGGCCGCTCTAGCTACGTTGAGTTACTTCAAAGCGAAATAACATTACAAAAATTATTATTAAGACAATCAACCTTGAAATCGAGTATCGACTTAAAGAAGATAGAGTTGATATATTTATTAGGAGGTGAAATGTATGAATAAGATAATATTACTATTTGTGGCAATCCTTTTTCTTGCATGTGAAGGTACTGATCACGGCCATAAATCATCTATGACTTATTATACTTGTTCAATGCATCCTCAAATAAAAGAAAATAGCTCTGGGAAATGTCCTGTCTGCCATATGAATTTGACAAAAGTTGAGTTTGATAATGAATCAGATCAATTGATTAGTAAAAAAGAAGAAAAAGTATATTGGAAATGTAAAAAATTTCCATCTGTTACAAGCGAAGTTCAAGAACTATGTCCTTTAGATGGTTCTATGATGATTTCGAGCAAATCAGCAATAGGAGTTGTTGCTAAAATAAAGCTAAGAAAAGCACAAATGAATCATTTCTATCCCGAGTATTATCCTGTTTCTAAGATAAAAATGAATAGAAAAATTAGACTTCTTGGATCTGTTATGCAGTCAGAAGAGAAAGAAAGTAATATTACTGCAAGGGCAGGAGGTAGAGTTGAGAAGGTATACGTCAAGTCTACTGGTAGCATGGTTAAACAAGGTGATTTAGTACTCGAAATCTATTCTCCCCAAATGATTACTGCTGGTGAGGAGTATTTATTAACAAAGAAAGATAAAACAGACGTTTACAAAGAGCTAAATAAACAAAGTGAAGAACGCTTAATACTTTGGGGAATAAAGAAAGGCCAATTAGAGAAATGGTATAAAGAGGGGAAAGTTCCCAGGAAAATTAAAATTTATTCAAATACAACAGGGATAGTCAGAAAAATGAATGCCTCTGTAGGAAAGTATTTTAAAGAGGGACAGAACTTTTTTGAATTATCTGACTTTAGTGAGGTTTGGGTTGAATTAGATGTATATGAGAATGATTCATCGTTAATAGAGATTGGACAAAAAGTAGAGTTAGAATTTACAGCTCTTCCAGGTGAGAAAATAACAGGGATTATAGATTTTGTAAGACCTTTTTTAGATAAAAAAACAAGAACTTTAAAAATAAGAACAACTATAAAAAATTCATTAGGAAAACTTAGGCCAGGTATGATTGCTGATGCGGTACTAACTGTTCAAAACAATGATGAAATAATAGCAGTTCCTCGTTCTGCTATTATTGATACAGGTAAAAGAAAAGTAGTTTGGCTAAGGCAAACTGACAAACAGTTTCAGGCGATAAAAGTTGAGACAGGTCTTGAGTCTGAGGGATACATTGAAATCAAAAAAGGATTAGATATTGGCGATGAAATTGTGCTTGAAGGAAATTTTTTACTAGATGCACAAGCTCAACTCTTTGGAGGTTATGAGGATATTGGTCAAGCTCAATCTAGTAATCATAGACATTAAGGAATAATGGTGATTAAGAGACTGATTGAATATTTAATTGATAAACGAGTAATAGTAATCTTCGCTTTTGTTCTGGTTTCTGTATTCGCAATTTATTCTTTGAAAACGGCACAGGTTGATGCAATTCCTGATGTTGGGGAAAATCAACAAATCATTTTTACCAAATGGCAAGGAAGGTCTCCAAAAGATATTGAGCAACAAATAACTTATCCACTCAGTATTATTATGCAAGGGATTCCGGGAGTTAAAAATATTAGGGGAACATCTGCATTTGGATTTTCAATAATATATATTGTATTTAATGATGATATAGACTTTTATTGGAGTAGAAGTAGAGTATTAGAAAAAATATCAACGGCCACAAGATCTCTACCAAGTGACGTTATTCCAGAGATGGGGCCTGATGCAACTGGTTTAGGTCAAGTTTTTTGGTATACAGTAGAAAATAACAAAAATATTCAAAATCCAAAATCACTAGCAGAATTAAGGTCGATACAAGATTATTATGTGAAATACCTTTTACAAGGAGTGGATGGAGTAAGTGAAGTTGCAAGTATCGGTGGGTTTATTAAAGAATATCAAATTGATGTTGACCCTAATAAACTATTTGCTTTTGATGTCCATTTCTCAACATTAATTAAAGCGATCAAAAATAGTAATATTGATGTAGGAGCTGAAGTAATAGAGGATGGAGATCGAGAGTTTATTGTGAGAGGAAAAGGCTTTTTTGAATCAATTGACGATATTGAAAATGTGGTTGTCAGCGTAAAAAATCATTCTGCGATAAGAGTCAAGGATATTGCTTCTGTAAATATTGGCCCTGGGTTTAGAAGAGGGGCATTAGATAAAAATGGAATAGAGTCAGTTGGTGGTGTTGTGACAATGCGATTTGGTGAAAATACTAAAGATGTTATTAATAATATTAAAGAAAGATTAAAAGTCATCAAAAAAGGTCTTCCTTCAGGTGTATCAATAGTTCCTTTTTATGATCGAACAGAAATTATTGAAAGAACGTTGAGTACTGTTTATACCGCACTCAGTGAAGAAATTTTGATCACCATAATTGTAATCGTTTTATTTTTATTGCACTTCCAATCGTCCCTGCTCGTTTCATTAACTTTACCTTTCGGAGTTGGAATAAGTTTTATTTTTATGAAGCTACTAGGGATTGAATCAAATGTAATGAGCTTGTCAGGTATGGTAATAGCTATTGGTTCAATGGTCGATATGGGAATAATTATGACTGAAAATATTCATTCTCATTTATCCAAAAATAAAAATATAGATACACTCCAAAGAATAAAAATAATCAAAGAATCAGCAAAAGAAGTGGCTCCGGCAATATTAACGGCAGTAGCAACAACAATTATTACCTTTCTACCTGTATTCGGACTTGAGGGAAGTGAAGGGAAAATGTTTGGACCATTAGCATGGGCAAAAACATTGTCTATGCTTGGCGCTGTAATTGTTGCTATTGTGTTAATTCCTGCTTTATCTACTTATCTCTTACAAGGAAAATTAAGGTCTGTTGAGAATAATTTAGTGAGTAGAATGATTATCAGAATCTATAGACCAACTTTGAACTGGTTGTTAGAACACCGGAAAATATTCTGTGTGCTGCCGGTTACAATATTAATATTAGGGGTGATTGCTTATAATTCACTAGGTAAAGAGTTTATGCCCTCCTTAAATGAAGGGGAAATTTTATATATGCCTATAACTACTCCCGATGTGAGTATGACTAAGGCGAAGGAGTTATTAGCTTATACTGATAAAAAATTAAAGGAGCATCCTTTAGTTAATAATGCCATCGGAAAGCTTGGGCGTGCTGATACTGCAATCGATCCGGCACCAGTTTCCATGTTTGAAACTATTGTTAAACTTGTTCCAGAAAGTGAATGGCCTTCTGGAACTTCTATTTATGATATTATGTCTGATCTTGATTCTGAAATGCAGATTCCCGGCCTTGTAAATGCTTGGCTATTTCCAATTGAAAACAGAATTGCAATGATTTCAACTGGTATTAAAACTCAAGTGGGAGTGAAGGTATTTGGGAATAATTTAAAAAAATTAGAAGAACTTTCTGCTAAAGTTGGAAAAGAGATTGAGAAAGTTAAAGGTGCTTATGGAGTTTATGCTGAACAAATAACAGGTAAACCATATATAGAATTTACAATTGATAGAGTTGCGGCAAGTCGATATGGAATTAATACAGGCACGGTTAATCAAATATTGCAAACAGCAGTAGGAGGAATGACAATAGGCGAATTCTATGACGGTCGAGCACGGTATCCTATTAGAGTTAGGTATAAAAAAGAGTTGAGAGATAGAATTGATGAATTAAAAAAAGTATTAGTACCAAGCCCATTAGGCCACCATATCCCAATAAGACAACTTGCAGAAATAAAAATAGTCACAGGCCCAGCAATGATTCAGTCTGAAAATGGAATGTTAAGATCTCTTGTCTTATTAAATGTTCAAGGAAGAGATTTAATTGGGTTTGTAGAGGAAGCAAAAAAACAAATAGAACAAAATATAGAATTGCCTCCTGAATATTCAATTGTTTGGGCCGGGCAATATGAAAATCAGGTTAGGTCAAATAATAGGTTAAAATTATTATTACCAATTGCTTTATTAATTAATTTATTAATAATTTATTTGGGTATTAAAAATTTAAGAAATGCCGTAATCATATTTAGTGCTGTACCAATTGCATTTTCTGGTGGACTAATTTTACTTTGGATTGTAGGATTTAACACCTCTGTTGCTGTGTGGGTTGGGTTTATTGCTTTATTTGGCATTGCTGTTGACGATGGAGTTGTTATGATGACTTATCTTCAAAAATCGATTCGCAACCATAAGCCTAATAACTGGCCAGAGTTAAAGGTTTGCGTTTTAGAAGCTGGAACAAGAAGAATACGGCCATTATTAATGACAACAACCACAACTATTTTAGCATTACTGCCAATAATGTGGGCAACGAGTACAGGAAGCGAAGTTATGAAGCCAATGGCAATACCTGCTTTAGGAGGTATGCTAGTTGAATTAATTACGTTGTTTATAGTTCCGATTTTGTACTCATATTATGAACAAAGAAAAATATTAAAAAGGGATATATTATGAAAAGTTTATTTATTAAATCATTGTTTGTGTTTTGTTTTATCATTACGATTTCTAATGCTAATGAAAAAAGAAAGGAGTTGCTACCCGATACTAAAAAAAGTGTGATAGCAGTACTCTCTGTGAATGAAAGTTTGCATAGTGCTTTTTTTACTTACAGCGGTAAGTTAGTTGAAAAAGAAGCAAAAAATCTAATTGAAAAAATTAACGATATTAAGGATGAAGAAATTTCAAAATTACTCAAGTTTTCAAAAAGTAAATTGAGTGAAATCAAAGAAGTAAATGCACGAGGTGAAAATGATCAAAACTATCACTCTGTCTCGATGGCGCTAATTCATATAGTTAATAAATATGACGTAGGTAGCAAATATAATGCTTATTCATGTCCTATGGTAAAAAAGAAATGGATTCAAAATAGTGAGAAAATGTCAAAAGTTCATAACCCATATGCTCCAGGTATGCCTCATTGTGGATCACAGGACTCAAAATATTAAATAGTTATATTGTATAATTAATTCCAATATTAGCTTATCACTAGTATTATATTGATTTTTGTCGTTATAAACCGATAAACCAAGAGTGAAGTTTTTAATATTTCTTATATTTTCAATTATTTGTTTTGATGTTCTATCAAAACCAATCTCGACTCATTGTAGTCAAGAGTTGAGTCGTTATTTTTCTGACCCTGTAAATAATGAAAAGGCAAAAGAGTTTATTAGATTAAAAACAGAGATAACATTTCATCGAATGGCACATGCTTTGTTTTATAATGATAGAGGTAAAGTTGGGATGAGGGCAGACTTAGCTGTGATTTCCGCAATTCGCAAAATGAGTGATAACGAAAAAGCTGATCCAGAGTTTCAAAGAGCTAAGGCATCATTTGAAAAATATCCATTAAGTAGAAGAGAATTTGCCAATATATTGCCTTATGTTCAGGATGTATTAAATGAAAATATGAACCTGGTTGGAGAGGCAAAGCAATTATTTGCTATTGACGAAAGTGATATTAAATTACTTCACATGCTTGGAGAAATTGAAGGAAATGGAGAGGTACCTAAGTTTAAGTATCAATCAGGGGATAGATCAAAGAGTGCAAGTGTGTTAAATTTTCCGGCAAGAATAAAAGCTCTTTTAAAAAATAGATCCAGTAGCGTTTTTTTTCAAGGTCGATTAGAAAATAAACTAAAAGAATCAGTCCAGGCCGTTGATAGCTTTTTACATAATCTTCCAGTTGACCCAACCTGCTTTTCCACATGTACTACCACTAATGATTCAGATGCTGTTTCTAATTTGTTAGATTTTGCTACATCTCTTTTGGGTAGAAATAAATTTGATAAAACAAAGTGGGGTGATGTGTGGCTTCATATTGGTGGAAATAAAAGGTCTACCTCTGTAAGAAGAGTTACAAGACAAAGAATCCCACCAGTAGAAAGTATAACGACAGAAGAGGTTGATACCCAGGTATTAAGTATTTTATCAGATAAGATAATAGACCGTTATGATTACTTCTTTGAAAAAGAAGATCTAATGAAGGACCCAGAGTTAGTATTTTCTGTTGCAAGGGCCATGGATCAAGGTAGTAATAGATTTACTTATCAAGGACGACACCATCGACTGCCCAGCATTAGAACAACTGATAGTCATAGTACAGCAGTAGATTTGATACTTGAAGATAATTACTTCACATTACCGGGTGAAGAGTCCTATTATCGTAATATTGCAGATAAGGATTCTGTTAGAGAAAAAGCAATTACTGAAACTGATATAGGAGAAAAGTATTTAAGTATTGTCACCAACAATACTCCAAGTTGCGCTCAGGTTGCAGATGGAACATTTGATCCTTCACTCTCAAGGATGTTAGCTTTAGCTCTAATCCAATATAAGAGAAAAAATGATACTGCAATCAGAGAGAACAGAAGACTCCCAGATGGAAGAATAGATTACACTCATTCATTTGTGTTCAATAATATGCAATGTGATGCATCGACAGGAAAAATGCTTCCTAAGTCATTAGAAGGTTTTTTGTTTAGGCCGGGAGGAGAATCTGAAGAGGTCGTTAATACTCAGTTGTCAGAAGAGCAAAACCTAGCAATACAATCTGCCTTAGAAAATGGAATGAGTGCATATATTTTAAATGGGGAAGTTTATCACTTGAGTGGAGCAAAGGTTTCAGGGAGAACAATCGTTAGTGATCCAGAATTAAATGCAAGGATGATACAAGCTGAAACAAGTAGTATAAAAGTTGTTTCAAACGGTGAGGATATTTATAAATTAACTAATGGAAACTGGATTAAAGTTACAACTTCTGATCAGCAAGATAGGATTAATGAATTTTTAACTTATAAAGCTGCAAGAACACCCAGTTTTAACCAAGGGCCTGAGTTCGTAGCAAGTTGGTATTCTTCAATTGAATTAGGGAAAAATCGTTTTGATTTTAATGGACAGTCATATCTAACAGATACAGGTGAAGTTGCTCAAAGAATGAGCTATGCTGATGTTTCTCAATTAAGAGTTGAAAGAGCTTCAGTTAGGTCGTCTAGTGATGAAGATACAATTGTTCATTTTCATAAAACTAACCCTTCTAGTGATTGTAATTATTTTACAATAGTAGATAAAAAGCAAAATTTAATAAAAGTCTATAATAATGATGGCGTAATAGTATGGCAGCAAGAAGTACTAACGGGGAAAACAAAATCAGACGAAAGAATTAAATGGACTGACTATTCAAGACATAGAACTAATAATACAACACCTGCGGGTATTTTTACTTTAGGATACAGAAAAAGCTCTGTTAATTATTCAGACTATTATCAAAATAATTATGAAGGAAATTTAATAGACCTAATTCCAGAACAAGGGTCTACTGGGGCGGCAACAAATCCTTTTGCTCTTCACCAAATACCAACACACCTTCCGAGTAGGTACCAAAAACTTGATGATGGAAACTCTAGTAATAACAGACTTAGTGGTGGATGTGTGAATTTACCACAAGATAAAATGATTTATTATATTGAAACATTCCATAAAAAAGATTGCCCTTTTTATGTCTTACCTGAAACTGATCTTTTTGAGTTTAATATTCATGGAGATAGCTTAATGTTTGAAGCAAAGGATAGAGATGAAATATGTGAAGAGACTAGCACTAACGGATGCAGTAATAACTATATTCTCTCTCCATCAGGATCGGCGGTAACAGAAAGGGAAATTGCAGCACCTATTGTAATTTCTTGGGACGCAAAAGTATTTGAGGGAATAGATTTAGAAATTCATCACACTTACAATCCTTTAACTCCTATTTCAGTACCTTTAACATCATTCTCGCGTAGCTTACAACGAAATAAACAAAATATTATGGAAAGTAAAAACTTATCAAATGCTGAGTATGACGAACTCGCTAGAATTGCTCTCGGGGTAATGGGAATTGAGTCTGAGTTTTGTTTAAATAATAAATATCTTATTAAGGAAACAACTGGTGTTCAGCCGGCAATTTCATTGGTGAAAGGTGTCACAAATGCAAGCTCAGAGGGAGGAAACTCTAGAGGTTGCACACAAATTAAGCAAATTGAACGATTTTTGCCACCAGGGAGGTCCATAACTCAGGATGACCTATCCTCTCCTGAGATTTCTGCAGAGGCAACGATGTATGTTCTAGCTGACTTGTTAGTTGAATTAAAGGAAAAAAAATCAAGAGGATTAATTGATGCAGAGATTGTTTTTCCAAGTGATGATTCTGGGGAAACGAATATTTCAGATTTTATTTATTATTTATACAACGGCCAACATGGACAGCTTGAATCAGGAACTGCAACACCTCGAGATAGTGCAAGAGTGAGAAGAATGCAAGAATACATGAAGTACTTCAGAATTAGGCCAAGATAAAATATAACTAATTGAATTTAGTTTGAAATTTAATTTCACTAGTAATGCTTAACTTGGTATAAATTTAACCATGAAGTTATTGTTAATTATCTGCCTTTTCTTTATATCAATTAATATCAATGCAAATACAAAAGAATTTCGAGGAATTTGGGTTGTTACTTGGGAAATATTTAGAGATGGCAAGGATGGCCGTTTTTACTCAAATGAAGAAATCAAAGAAAATATTATTAAAATTTTAGATAATATTCAACTTGCAAACCTTAATAATGTAATGTGGCAAGTGAGACAAGGTGCCACAAGCTATTACAAGTCTAGTTTTGAACCCTGGGGAAAACATTTAAACTACAAAGCACCAAATTTTGATCCATTTTTATTTGCAATAGATCAAGCACACAAAAGAGGTCTCAAAATTCATGCTTGGATTAATACGTTCGAAGCAAGAGATACATCATCGGGCACACCTGCTCAGTTACACCCTGAATGGATTTGCAGAAATAAATTTAATGAAATTATGCCTGCCAAAATTACGTTGTCTCCTGGAATGACTGAAGTTAAAGATTATTTAAAAAATATAATTCTTGAGATTATTAATAATTATAACTTGGATGGATTACATCTTGATTATATTCGCTGGAGTGAATACCCTGTTGGAGAAGATAAAAATGAAGATTATGTAGTAGGTCAATACTTATTTGACTCAAATCATCAATACCAAGTATCTCCACCTAATAATTTTTTAACTTGGGCCGATTGGCGTCGAGATCAAGTAACAGAATTCGTTGCAAATATAAAAAAATTAATAAAAAGAGTAAAGCCTGAAGTGATTTTATCTGCTGCTGTCATTGGTAAGTATAACTGGGGAAAATGGAATGGTTATTATTCTGTATTTCAGGACTCTGTCAAATGGTACAATGAAAATTATGTAGATCTACTAATCCCTATGGCATATTATGAATACTCACCTATTCGACTAGAGCAATACTTATCTAAATGGGATAGTTTTCTACAAAAGAAAAACAAAGCGAAGTTTATTCTAGGTATTGGATCACTAGTCTTAAGGGAAAGAGGTATATGGAATAATCATTTTTTATTGATGGAGCTAGTAAGAGAAAGGACCTGGGTAAATGGAGTACAATTCTTTAGTTATGACGATTGGGAAATTGAAGATTTCTTTTATGATGCAAGATATTTGTTTAATTAATTTACTTCTAAAGTAATATTTTGTTTATCTACTAGTTTAGTATTTACTCTGTTATCCTTTACCTTGATAGTAGAAATTCCATTATTACCTGAAAGTTCACCACCGATAACAAATGAAATTAAATTATTTTTACTTGTTTTGGGTAAGGATTTGAATCCAAGTAAATGAGCAATAGATAAACTCAGCTGATAGTGATTAATAAACTTTTTATTTTTCAGGAAATTGACGAGTTTAAGATCTATTTTTGTGTTAATTGGAATAAAAATCGTAGGAACTAAAATATGCTTTAGGTTTGTATGGTTTCCTTTTCCCATGATTTTCTTAGTTACATGTTGTCCATGGTCAGACGTGTAAATTAATATGTATTTTTTCTGAGATTCTTTTAATTCCTGATACAACTTCTGAAGGTACAAATCGGTATAGGCAATAGTATTGTCGTATTGGTCAATATAAGAATCAGTACCAAAAGGTTGAAACGTACTAGGGACTTTTTTTATATAAGGCTCATGAGAACCAGACATATTAAGAATGATGAATTTTTTCTTTTTTGACTGTATTACTTCAGACTTTTTTAGGTAATCTAAAATATTATGATCGAGAGTATCACCCCGAAAGTCTAAGGTGGTTGCATTTTGATAGTTATCAATTAGGCGAGGATGTAAATAATTTTTTATATAACTAAATGAATCTTCTGATTGAGCAGATAAAAAATAAGTTCCCAAATTGGATTTTTTAGCAAGATTAAATAGGTTATTATTTCCACTAATTATATAGTTTATAGCATTAGCTTTTTTTGCTACGTTGAGAATCATGGGTATACTAGTATCAGTATACACACCACTAGAAAATGTTTGTTTATAAATTGAATTATCAAATTTAAGAATTTCAGATAAAAAAGGAGCAGTGTTTCGGTGGTAACCCCAGAAAGGCAAGTGAGCTGAAGAAAGGCTTTCACCTAAAACAAATATAACTTCGTAATCAATATTTACTTTTTCTCTTTTCTTAAGTGGTGCTCGTTGCCAACTTGAAATTAACTCTAGGTCAAATACATAGCTAGGTAAGGTCTTACCAATAAAGTGAGTTAGAACATACATTGTGTTTTTTATTACTGATTTATTACTATTAGGTCGAGATCCTAAGTGACCCTTATTAAAATTTACTCCAATCTGAATTAATGGGTAAATAATGGCCAGTAGGAAAATAATTGTACCTATCCTTCCATGATATCTCTTTACTGTCTTTTGAACTAAATATCTAGTTAGTAGATAAGCGAATAGGCAGACAATTAAAGGGAACAATGATTTTAAACTAAGCGAACTAATAAAGGGGGCATAAATTTCATTTTGACGGATGAAGAATAAAATAATTTCGATAGGGAATATAAAATAACCATAGTAGTCAAAGTGCAATACTTGCAGAGTAAAGAAAAGAAAGATGATAAATAGAAATGTTTTTAATATTTTTACGCTTACAGTAGATATTAATGCAGCGATGAGAAGTAAGTAAATATATTCAGTAGGTTTTAGTAAGTATTGCTGCTCTGAGAAGATGATTCTGAAAATGACTTCACCGAAAAAAAATAAAATTGAAAGTAAAAGTGTGAAAATAATATTTTGTTTGATCATTTTAATGGGAAAATATCAACTTTAATAAAATAAGTAAAGTGATAATTAAATCTGTTCAGAAAACTTTATATCTGAAATCTTTACATCAAATTTTCCTCCCCAAGAGTCTGGAATTTTTAGATATAGTGGAATAGCAAAGTTTTTTTCATGGTTTTTTTTCAATGGTTTGCCTGGCATAGAAGTTAAACTGGATGAGTTTAATGTTTGAGCAACAAACTCTGCTAGAGGGTTATTGTCATTATCTAAAAGCTTGAAACGTAATTTAATTTGCGAAAGTGTTTTATCTCCATTATTTTTTATTAACCCAAAAATTCCTTTTTTCTTTGCTTTTAGATATTTTTCATCATTATCCGAAAAAGCATAAGCCATGATTGCTGTTTTCCAGTCCGTCCTTCCTAGGAGCCATGTCTTAACTTTTAAGTTCTTAAGTTCTAAGTTCTCAATATAGGATTGCTTTCTCTTCTGTATTCTCTCGTACTCTTGGATGCGCTTCACGTAACTTTTAGAAAAACCAGACTCTGTATTTAAGTAAAGTAGTTCTCGTACTGTAATTAATGTGTCTATAATATCTTTCACTGCAGTTAACTTAGTTTGATTTTCAACTAATTTATTCCATTTATTTGCAACTGTTTCTTCAGTCGATTCATCCCACCCAAGTGAGATTTTCCAACTATCACCTTCCTTAATTAATGTATACATTACAAGAGTTCCAATAGAACTATAGTTACCTGTTTTGTAATTCATAATTAAGTGATCTCTATAGGATCGGTATCGAGAGAATTCAGTTAAGTTGGTTGTCAATAAGTCTTCAATTATTTGTCCGATTTCTGGCCCTTGGATTGAAACATACACTCGAACTTCAGCATCACTAATATGATCTGCTTTAATGATGGAGTATTTAATTTTGGAAAAAATTATTTGTTCAATATACTTGTTATCCTTATTGCCTTGGTTTTCCTGAACAAAATTCATGATTGATTTATTATTTTTATCTTTTCCACTAATATAATTATATGCATCGCTAAACTGACCTGATAATAGGTTAGTTAAATATGAGTTTGTTGATTGCCTAGCTCCTTGAATATCATCTTTCTTACAGCCCGAGAAAGTAATAATTATGATAATTAATAGTTTTAAATTCATAAGTTCTTCCACCTATTAAACACAAAGGCGCTTATCGTACTGAAGTGAAGAGACCTTAAGCTTTTCTATTTAAAAAACAAGTTATGCTTTATTTTCAGTAGGTTGTATTAGCGAAAATATTTAAATATTTTGGTAAATATCCGTTAAAAACTAGACGATTAGTTCCTGTAGGAGGATTTTTTGACAAAAAATATATTCAAGAAAAAACTATTTCTACTTTGGAATATTCCCTTTCTAGTGCTTATGGTAACAGCTGGTTACTACTTGACTCAAAACTACTTGAATTTTAAATATTCGAGAGTTGAGCAAAATTTAATTAAGGAAAATAATTATATTGATAGGCTTGTTGAATTAATTAGCTCAGAGCGCTCTCTCGCAAACGACTACTTAAGGGGAGTTAGTAAAGTCACAAAAGTTGGACAGCAATTCCAAAGACTAGATATAGAATATTACAAATTAACAAATTATGAATATACTACATTTGAAACTAACAAGAGTGTAAAAGAAATTCATGCCAAATTAGTACTCTTAAGAAATAATGTTCTTTCACAATCTCTAAGCTTAATGGAGTCTGATTCTCAATATAGTGTAATATTAGATAGTCTTAATTATTTAGCAATAAAGAAAGTAAATGGTTTTAAGATGCCCGCAAGCTTGCAAACATTAAAACAACTGACATTAATAAAATATTCAATAAATAAATTAAGAGATCTAATGTTGGTTGAGTTTGTAAATGATATGCCCATAACAGATGAAAATATTGCTAGAATTATTAATTTAAAAACACTGGTAGAAATAGAGTTAAGAAAAGGAGCACAGAACTGGGGGAAGGATTTACAGGTTAGTATTTCTCTTCTCATGTTGTCTGAAAGTTGGAAGTATTTAAATAATTCATTTGTGAAACTTGTTAAAGGTGCATCGAGGGGACATTTTCAACAGAGTTTAACTGAATTTAATTTTTATTACCAATACTTAGACAAAGTTTTAGCTAGTAGTACTGTAATCCAAAGAAGCAAGTTAGAAAATATTTCGAAAAGAAATGAACGGAGTCATAGGCTTTGGTTTCTGAAGAGTTTTAGTTTTAGTTTAATCCTTCTTTCTATAGTTTGGTTTTCTTGCCATAAAATTTATCGAGGAGTATATGCGAGCTTCTTATGGGGGCATAAAGGTAGTTTAAGGCAATCAAAAGAGAAGACAGTTCTAGAGTTTAAAAAAAGTGCTTAGAATTCTAAATGAAATGTCACAGGCCCATCATTAACGATAGAAACTTCCATGTGCTCTCCAAATAATCCACTTTTAACAATGACTTTTTCTGATAGTAAGTTACAAAATCTTTTAAATAAAATACTTGCTTCAACTGGTGGCATTGCTTTATCGAATCCTGGTCGATTCCCTTTTTCACCTTGCCATGATAAAGTAAACTGACTGATACAAAGAATTTCTCCCTTAATATCACAAATGCTTTTTGACATTTTATCAGAAAAGATTCTGAGCTTTAAAATTTTTTCTGATGCTCTAATGATTGTTTGTGAAGTATCTCCTTTTTCAATGCAAGCAAATAAAGTTATTCCATGTTTGATTTCATTAATTAATGTATTAGATACTGTTACACTAGATTTTTTTACTCTCTGAATAACAATTTTCAAAATAACTTCCCTGTTGTTACTATTTCTAAAAAAAACGCCCACATAAAAATGTAGGCGTTAGTGTTATTACTTTTTAAATAAAAGAATTAAGGATGAACAATCACTGTATCATGACCAATTCTACAAGAGCCTCTGTGAAGCACTTCTCTTCCGCTAGAATATTTGTTTCCTTGAAACTGCGCAACCTTTTCAGATGTTACAGGATTAAATAGCCTAAATGAAAATTCAGTTGTTTTACCAGTATATCTATAAGTAACATCTCTTCTTCCGTATCTCTTTACTCTGACATCACGACAAACTCTAACTTTTCTCTTAGGAGTACGACGACAAACTCTTCTTCCATTTACTGTTCTACACCTTGTTTCTCCACCTCTCCACTCATAGTGACACCGATGCTCATAATAACTTCTGCTACAAGATTCAGTCGTATGTCTTGGCTCCGAATCGTCATAACTATTTGTTACGTTTGCTGCTACGTCGTAAGGTTGTCCAACTTCTCTTGCTGTTAACCTGATTCTTCCATGCTCTCTTGGGATATCAAATCCTCTTGGAACTTTAAATTTTACTTTTAGTTTTTGTCCGTTACGGTTAACAACTAATGTAATTTTCTTTTTTGTTTTTAACTTTAGCTCTGCTGAGTAGTTTCCTGTTGCTAAGCTTACATCACCTTTTCTTGTGTATAAGGTTAAGTCTTCTTTAGCTTCAAATGTTCCATCTACTTTCTTTACACAGGAAGTTAAGATTAATGTTCCTATCAGTAATAAGTATAGGTGTTTCATTGTTATCCCCTAAGTTTCTATTAATAATGATTTTAACTAATATGACAGAAAGCTTCCAATGACAACAGCTTGTTTTTAACTGGATAATTATTATATAATCTATGAATAATCAATGACTTGAACAATACTTTTGCACACGTCTAAATATTCTTTTGAGTTCTCTTTTTTTCTGCAAATATGGAACAAATTCAGTAGTATAGCGGTAGTAAAGATTTGTATCATTAAATTTATATGTATAAGTCTGTAAATTTAAGTAATTACTATCAACTATTAAGAGATTATATCCTCCGGTAATTGGAGTCATTTCAAGAACAAGCCAGGCATGAGCATCAATACCTGCTAATTGTAACATTTGATAGCTGATATTTTTGTGAATCATTACGTCGATATATAATTGATCCATTTTGTCTTTCATCTTCTGTGCTGTTGTTTTTGTTTTTCCTGATAGGCCTATTATCCATGATTGAAAAATAAAACCATCAATAACTTGCCACCTTTCCAATTCTTTTTGAATCAGCTGGGGCCAGGCACTGGAGAATTCATTTAGGTTTTGATAACCTGGAATACTAACCACTGATCTTCTCTTCCTGATTGATCTGATCAGTTTTTTCGCTTCCTTGTCAGTAGGCTTTGGTAGTTCTGGGCGATAAATAGTAAGATAAGTTGCCGCTCTCTGAAATCTTGAATGCCACCAACAAACACCTGCGTTTAGTAATCCTCCGTGATTAACAAAAGATATTCTATTCGAGCTTTCTCGCAGCATATTTTTAAAATAATCCTTATTAGAATAATTATGACAATACTCTTGCTTAGAGTTGGCAGGAGTTTGAGCAAGTAAATTACTTGATAAAAGTACAAATAATATAATTATGACTTTCTTCATGAATCCTCCGAGGATAGGTATTCTAGTAATAGCTTAAATTTGTCATAAATAATTGGCAACTACATATATAAAAGTTTCAAAATAAGATTATAATATTAGGGCCTTAGAAAAGAAAACTGGGTATAATTAAATTTATATTAATTATATTACGAAACAAACTTATCATTATAGATAGAGGAATAAATTTGAAGAAAATATTAAAACTCCTTTCATTTTTAAATTCTTATTTAATATTATTTCTTTGTTCTTGCTTGTTAAATATTCAGGTATTTCAAACGAGTAATTCTTTGAAAGTTAATTTTGGGTTCAGTAATGCATTTTCCAAAACAGAGAGGGTTACAGATGGAGAAGGATGCGATGAGGGGGGTAATAGAGAACGAGGAGGAACTTCTAATTGTGTCCAAGATGATACTAATGCAATTACAGATGACGTGAGTAAATGGATCAATAGAGACAAAATTGTTTCATTTATCACCATGTTTGTCATGAGTATAGTTGTTGCTTGGATTTTAATCAGGTGTAGGTCAACACAAAATATGTGTGGATGGGGAACAGTTCTTGCTGCAGGAGGAGCAATCTCTTACCTTTCTGCAGAGATACAAGCTTATATAAATTATCAAGAAATTGAATCTGATATAAAATATAGAGCGGATATAGTAGCTCAAAATGCAGATAATTGTGGTGAATCTGATGATGATTCAGATGGAGGAGATACTACAAATGAAGACGGAGAAGAGGCAGGTACATTGGGAGATCAGACCGCCTGTGATCAAGTGGATGCAATTAG
>CAYRDP010000008.1:0-137799 GCA_964423165.1 uncultured Bacteriovoracaceae bacterium
TTTCGCTACTTTCTTTTTCGCTACTTTCTTTTTTACTACTTTCTTTTTTGCTGCCATTTCTCTCTCCAGAAGATAATTGGTCTATAACTTGAAGGATTATATATAAAAAATGAGAAAATATTCAAGTAAATTTCTTTATTTTTCTATAACTTTATTAATAGTCTAACTCACTGCCAAATTCATTGAGTTGTCCTGATTTTAAATTATTTTTGAATAATGATGGAGCTTCGCTTAAGTCAGACGCTATATTATCATTTGATCCTAGGTTACCTGCGTCAGAATCTTCTGCATATCCAATTTGTGGTAAGTAAGTATTTGAGTCAGATTGGCTAATTAATCTTTTAATTCCAATTAATTTGGTTGAATAGGAATTTCTTTTTGCTTGAGTTGTTTTACTGCCAGAAAATGGATGAGTTAAATTTCCTTCCTCATCTGCTCCTTGTCTTGTTCCAGGCATGTAAGCTGTCATTAAATCTTTTGCTTTTATCGAAGTAGGTTTATGATATTGGGCCCTATAATATTGAAAGTAGCTAGGATCTATGCTGCCGGCATCTGTATATGCTTTAGCAACATTAAAATGAATAGGAATAATTCCGCAAATAGGAGTTTTTGTACCGTTTGTACTATCAAAAAAATAAGAAAATTTTTGACTTAGTGATGATGCTTGGCAAGCTTCATCGGTACCGCCACCAAGATCATCATGAAGCTGAAGGCATCCTCCAGATAATGTATTACAAGAGCTTGAGCAACTTGTTGAGCTACTACATGTTACACCCTTAAATAATGCATCTGCTGCCTGGTCATATGCAGAAGCGCTTGTTGCAAGGTCACTGTTGGACCCTTCTATTGCTTCAATTTTCATTGATTTTGCTACTTCAGATAGGGCAAAGATAAAGGAAGCATATGCGAGCTCATTGGATTTTACAAAATTCTGAACAACAACTTCTATTTCTTGTTCATTTTTGTATAAAAATTGGTCATCAATTAAAGGTGCATACATTGACCAGTTGAAAACATTTGCATAATTGGGGTCAGGTGTACTTGTGATAATGGTAGGGGATTCAATATCTGGTCCAGTATGATGAGTAGGTACCATATAGTTCAGCGCATCATAGGCGGTTGGTTTTTTTACTTTTATTATTGCTTCATTTAAAGTGTTTGCATCAATATTGGAGGCACCAGGCAAAACAGATGAAAATTCTTTAAATTGTTCATCTGAATACAGTCCCGCTGATTTTACTTTTAATTCTCCTTCTCCTGATTTTGCATCGGACTGATTTGCTTCTCCTGAAATTTTTTTAATAACAGAGATAGTAGCAGAGGAATGGTTGCTCATATCTCCTGAAATGTAGTCATAAATTAAATTAGGAATTGCAAATGTTGGCTCTTCTCCACTTACTGGAATACCCCCTACGTTGTTACCTTCATCTTGAATATAAAAGTCTTGATAAAATGGAATTGGAAATCCAGGTCTATAGGGATCTCCTGAACTAAATCCAGTTTGCATTCCCATTGCGTAAGCAAATGACCTTTTTTTCATATCCCTGAAAGTTAAACCTTTCGCAGGATCACTTGTTGATTTGAACAACTTCGGCCCTATTCTCCCTCCAAAAGGTTTTGCTGCAGCATATGCAGTTAGAGTGATTCCTTCAGACTCGCTAAAAAAGGGATAAAATAGTCCTGTGAATTTTGCCTCTCCCTTAACCGCATAATAAGTTAATACATTAGGGTTTTTTGTATAACCCATTATATATCCAGGTACTGGTAATCCAACTACCGAGTTTGCGCAAGCTCCTTCTGACTCTACTTCTCCATCACCGTACGAACCACCTGAAGCAACAAAGGCAGTATAAAATGTAATATAATTAACCATCTGGAGTTGAAGATCTAAATATGATTTTTCTTTTGCTGTAACTCCGTTTGATCCTGGATAGACATGATCTGGAATAAAATAGGTACTAAGGGTATCAGTAGCGCCTGATAGAGATAATGGCTGGGGGGCAATTTCAGTTAATTTAAATGAATTTTTTAAATCTTGAAATTTATCTTGAGAGTCTCCATCATACCCTCCACTTAAATTTCTGTAAGCACTCATAAATGCTTTAACAGGTCTTTCGTTGAGCGGGTTTCCTGATGCATCAGATGCAAGAGATTGAACTGATTTACAATCACTTCCTCCCATACATATTGGAGTGTCAACTGGAGGTCTGTTAACAATATATTCTAAATTTCTTATTCTAAGAGCTATTTCGAGGGATTTAGGCCAAGCCCCCATTCTATCTGCGGCAATTTTAGGGGCATCACTTTGCATACCTGATTCAGTACCACCAGCACCATATGCCCAAATCATTGCAGTGCCAAAATTTAAATCTGTTCTTCTTGAGCAATCGTTTGCTTTGTTAGCAACCATGTCATTAACAAAGGCTTTTTGGCTTTCTGCAACTCCAGCTATTCCTAAATCTCCAAATCTAGGTAATCCAGGTGATCCGGCCACGGCACAAATATTAAATGAATCATTATCAAAATGAATACAAATACTGGGGGCATTAAACCTTGAAAAAGCTTCTTTGTCATATACAAAACCACTTCCACTACTGAGTACCTTAGGCCTAAAGTCTTTGGGAGTTTTTGTATCACTTGCAATTTTAGGGTTTGCTAATTGGCCAACAACATAATATTTAAACATCCATTCTTTATAAACATTTCTAATTTCCCAATTGAGATATCCTATTTTAGAAAGCTGTCTTGCTTGCACTGCAGCTCCTGACCATGCAGCAGCATCAACTGCATTTTGTAAATTAATTTTGGCCTTTACGAATAATCCAACATTCACCATAAATGCTAAACAACTAAAAATAATTGTAATGGCAATTCCCATAAAAATGGTGAGTTGACCTTTTTCGCTTGAGAGCTTCGATGATTTATTGATCATTATTTTTTTATCTAATGTTTATTTTTTTTAATATTACTGTTGGCATTATTTCGAGTCAATTTTTGAGTGATTTAATTAAGTTAGGTTACCTGAGTAGAGTACTCTGTCTCTGTCGGAAAACTTTGTGGGATATCATTGTAATGATAAAATCTTGTATAATAATGGGTAGGAGTATTAAATAAATGAAGCAATTATTATTGAACTTAAAGTATGGAAAAAAAAATATTATATTTAAGCAATTTTTTTGTCCACTATGCAAAGTAGAAAGAAAGCTTGAATATCGATCTAAATTATCTGTAAGACAATACTTTCAAATTTTATTAATTTATATGTTCATATCTCTATTTACATTTTCATCCATGGGAGTTTACTCAATTGTTTTTTTATTTTTAACATGGTCGATATTTGATTTTGTTAATAGAAGTTTATTTAAAAATAATATTCCTTGTCCTCATTGTGGTTTCGATGCATCTTGGTATAAAAAGGATTTAAAAACGACTAGAACTTTGGTCGAAAAATTCTGGGAAGATAAAGTGCCTTCTAATAAATAGTTATTGCGCGTCGCAAAGAGCGGCTTATTTCTATTCGTTATGACTTTATATTTTATTAATATAAATAAAAACAAACTGTTATCTATTAGATATTTTCTCATAAATTTGAATATTATCGACTAAGCTTTTGAAAGTTAATATTTTACTAAAAAAGAATATTAATCGCTTTCAATATAGTGAATAAAATAATAACGTAATTTGTAATTTAGAAAGGAGAGTAAAAATGAGTGTGAACAAAGTAATTATCTTAGGACGTTTAGGTCAAGATCCAGAATTAAAATATACTCCAAGTGGAGCAGCAGTCTGTAATTTTTCTCTTGCGACATCTGAAAATTGGACAGATCGCAACGGACAAAAACAAGAAAAAACTGAATGGCACAGAGTTGTTGTTTGGGGAAAACTGGCAGAAGTTTGTAATCAATATCTTGCAAAAGGTCGTCAAGCATATTTAGAAGGTAAACTTCAAACGAGATCCTGGGAAGACAATAATGGCCAGAAACGGTACACAACAGAAATCAATGCAACAACAGTTCAGTTTATTGGAGGAAGTGCAAGACCTGACTCAAATAAAGAAACAAAAGAACCTGAATCAAATTCAGATATGATGAATCAAGATTATAATGTTTCTACTGATGCAACATTCACAGCTGATGATATACCATTTTAGAAACAATTAAAATTTACTTAAAAATAAAGGATAGATTTTTTCTATCCTTTTTTTTTCTAATTTATGACGTTGAGTAAGTGATTAACTTGTTCTAGGGTATTAAATAGATGAAAGGAAAGTCTAATATTTCCTTGTCTTACGCTTACATCAATATTTTCTTCTTTTAACTTTTCTTTTAATTTAGAAAATGAAGGTTGTTTTTCTTTGACTGCGACAATATTACTAGTTGAGTTTATCGGAGTGATTAAATGATATTTTTCTGGATGAAAATTATTTAAAAAATGATTTTTTAGTTTTTGATTATGTTTTTCAATATTGTCTAATCCAAGTTTAGTCAGTAATTCTATTCCTCCCTTCAAACAAGAAGAGACTAACATATTAGAAGTTTGCCCACGATCATATTTCCTTGCACCAGGCACAGTATCGGTAGTATATTCTAATAAATTATTTACATTCATTGATGTAGGGCTTGTTACCCAATTTGCGTTAGTATGATGAATAGTTTTTTGTGCTTTTTCTGAAAAGTAAGCAAATGCATGTCCATAAGGGCCCAAAAGCCATTTATATGAAGCACAGCTTAAAACATCTATATAAGATAACTCTTCTTGAGTAATAGGCATTCCACCTAAGGCTTGAGTTGCATCAACAAGAAAGAGAATATTTCTTTCCTGCATAAGTTTACCAATTCGAATAAGATCAATTTTTTTTCCTGTATCAAAAGTGACATAGGATATGCAAAAAACCTTTGTTTTTGGTGAAAGATTTTTACTGATCCATTCAGCGGTTGGCACATCATCAGTATGGTCTAATGTTAGCGTTTGAAAATCTACGTTAGGATCATTTTTTGCTTTAAGCATCCATGGTAAAATATTAGAAGGGTAATCATTATTAATCGCTGAAATAACATCACCTTTATTAAACTTGATACCATTGGCAATGGTATTATTAATGTCTGAAACAGAGGTACTATGAGTAATATTATCTGCAGAGCAACTTAAAAGATTACTAATAAGTACTCTTGTCTGCTCAGCAATATTAAACCAGGTTGGATAGTCATAAAATGAAGGGTCTAATTCCTTTTCTAAAAAATTTAATACATTTTGCTTTGAGCTAATTGGGCTTGGCCCAAAATATGCAGTATTAAAATAATTTGATTTAATATGAGAGAATTCTTGTCGTACAGTATCTTCAAAAGAAGTGCTCATACGCTTACCTACTTATTTTTTATCTTGTTTAGTAGTTTCTTTTTTTTCTGTTACTGGAGTAGCATCCTTTTTCTTAGCGCTACTTAACGGTCTTGCAACAGGAGCTTCTGTATCAAGTAAAGATTTCGATGATTGGTTCGATTGAAGCTTTGCTAGGTAAACTGAGTTTGCCATAAATACAATTGACACAACTACAGTTGCCTTGCTTAAAATATTGCCTTGTTGCATACCTGAAATAACAGAGTCCGATGCTCCTCGTGATAAAAGCCCTGCTTCAGCACCTTTACCAAATTGAAGTAAAACTAAACCTATTAAAATTACTGAAATACATGCATGAAAAACCATTAAAGATGTAATCATAAAAATAAACCCTGGATTATTATTTAATTTATATTTTAATTAGAATAAAATCATCTATTTGGCAAGTTTCTAGAATTTTTATCGTCTAATTGCTATGCATTGGCAATCTTACATAACTCAATAAAATCAGCTGCTTTTAGACTAGCACCGCCTACTAAGGCACCATTAATATCTTCACACATGAGTAATTCTAAAATATTTACAGGTTTAACACTACCTCCATAAAGAATTGGTAGAGTGCTAGAGTTAAACCCAAGCGTATCCTCAGAATAACTTCGAATCATTTGATGAACTTCTTGTGCTTGTGCCGGCGTTGCACTTTTTCCAGTTCCTATGGCCCAAACTGGTTCGTAAGCAATTATAATTTTATTTTTTAAATCTTCATCTATATTTGATAATCCTTCAAATAACTGCTTGCAAATAACTTGATTAGTATTATTTGATTCTCTTTCTTCTAGTGTTTCACCAACACAAAAGATTACATTTAAATCATTATTTAAAGCAGTGATAACTTTTTTGTTTAATATTTCATTGGATTCATTAAAAAAATGTCTTCTTTCCGAATGTCCTATAATCATAAAACTAGCTCCTAGATCATTTAATGATTTAGGGGAGATGTCTCCAGTAAAAGCACCTGAATTTTGATGAGAACAATTTTGCGCACCTATTTTTATGCCTGACAATCCTTGTGTCTTTCTGATTAAATAATCAATATGAATTGCTTGTGGGGCAATCCATGATTTGCTATTAAAATTATTTAATTGATTTAAATCTTTAATAAATAAATCAATGTCTTTTAAGCATTGGTTCATCTTCCAGTTACCTACAATATAATTTGAAATTGTCATCTAATTAACTCCATAAGTTAAGGCTTGAATTCCAACTAGTGTTCCTTCTTCAATAAACTCTAAAGAAGCACCACCTCCAGTTGAAATATGAGAAAATGATTCTGTTAAATTTGACTGCTTGACGGCATTTACAGAGTCTCCTCCACCAACAAGAGTATAAGCATGTCCTAGCTGGGAAATAATTTTTGCGATACTTAATGTACCATTATTAAACTGAGGGTTTTCAAACATTCCCATAGGCCCATTCCAAAATATAGTTTTAGCTGTATCCAAAGTAGACTTAAAACGCTTAATTGTTAAATTTCCAATATCAAGTCCGATTAACTCATCTGGAATATCGGAGGTATTGATTGTCATGCTATCACCACCAAGTGACTTAGATACGACATGATCTATTGGTAAAACTATTTTTTGTGATGTAGGAAGATTTAAAATATTTGCCGCTAATTTTGTATCTTCTTCATCGCATAGTGATTTTCCAATTTGTATTCCTTTCGCTTTTAAAAAGGGATATGCCATTGCACCACCAATAATTAGTTGATCAACTTGTGGAAGTAGTTTTTCGATGATTTTGATTTTATCTGATACCTTTGCTCCTCCGACAATGCCAATAAAAGGTTTCGTTGGAGTGTTGATGATTCTTGTTAATGCTTTTAATTCATTTCGAATTAAAAAACCTGCGAGTGAATTATTTTGAAAGAAAGATATAATTCCATGTGTGGAAGCGTGCCTCCTGTGTGCCGTGCCAAAAGCATCATTTACATAGACATCTGCATACTCAGAAAGACTTTTAGCAAAATCTAAGTCATTTAATTCTTCCTCAGGATGAAATCGTAAGTTTTGTAACATAATTATTTTATTTGAATTAATTTTCAGTAGTGTTTTTATTCCTTTATCTAAAGCTGATTCAGTTAATAAAACTTCTTGAGATAAAATATTGGCCAGATATAAAGCAACTGGTTCCAGTGAATACTTATCAACAACTTTTCCCTTCGGTCTTCCAAGGTGAGACATTAATATTAATTGTTTTGCTCCATTTTCTAATAAATATTTTATCGTTGGAATTGCTGCATCTATTCTAGTTGTATCCAATATTTTACTAGGGTCTTTTTTGTCTAGTGGGACATTAAAATCAAAGCGAACAATTATATTTTTATTTGTAAAGTTATATTCATCTATAAATGTAAGTGCCATTATAATTTATTTCCTATAAATGAGGTTAGGTCTAAAACTCTATTTGAGAATCCTGATTCATTATCATACCAGGCAACTACTTTGATTGTCTTATCGATGACATAGGTTAGCGTAGAATCGAAAATTGAGGAACATCGATTTCCCATAAAGTCACAACCAACTAAGTATTCAGTAGAATACCCTAGAATATCTTTTAGGCCACTATTGGAAGCCTCTTTCATCTTCTTATTAATTTCCTCTATCGAAGCGGAGTTTTTTAGATTTACTGTAAAATCAACCATAGAAACATTCGGAGTAGGAACTCTGATTGCGTATCCATCTAGTTTGTTATTTAATTCTGGAATTACAATACCAAGTGCTTTTGCTGCACCTGTAGATGTTGGAATCATTGAAATTGCAGCGGCCCTTGCTCTTCTTGGATCTTTCTCATGATCAGCATCAAGTAATCTTTGGTCTGCAGTGTATGAATGAATAGTAGTCATAAATCCATTTTCAATAGTCCAGTTATCATTGAGTATTTTTGCTAATGGTGCCAGGCAGTTTGTTGTGCAGCTGGCATTAGAAACAATATGATGTTTTTCATTTAGGTATTGGTCACTGTTAATACCCATGACAAGAGTAGCATCTAAATCTTGGCCAGGGCTGCAGAGAATAACTTTTTTTACAGATCCACCTAAGTGTTTACTTAAAGATTTATGGTCTCTAAATACTCCTGTTGCATCAATTACAATATCAACTTTGAGCTCACTCCACTGGATTTTTCCTGGGTCTGATTCGTGGAAAAAATTGATTGTTTCTCCGTCAATAACTAATGCATTACTTTCAACTTGAATATTTTTTTGAAAAGTTCCGTGGACAGAGTCATATTTTAATAAGTGTGCAAAATTTTTAATATTTCCAGGGTTATTAATGGCAATAATTTCGATATCTGATAAATTTCGGTTAAAGTATTCTCTGAGTACTGTTCGTCCAATTCGACCAAGGCCATTAATGCCAACTTTAATTTTTTTCATTATAACCCTTTGCGAAAAATATTGAATAATGGTAGAGCTATTTATGCCATAATGATTTCAGCTTGTGTAGACATTTTATGGCCTTGCGGTATGATCATAAAATAATTATAGAGAGGGAGAGATGGTAAAAACGCAATATGTAGACCAATTACAGGTTAAAGAAACAGTTGAAAGTATATTCTTAGTAAAGTTCTTGAGCGTTATGGAGTCTCGGGATGGTAAAAATTATTTAAATATAATATTAGCAGATAAAACAGGAAAAATTGAAGCGAGAAAATGGCACGGCGCACATGAAGTTCAACAAGTAATTTCAGCTGGTGATTACGCCAGGGTTATAGGAAAAGTTAATAATTTTCAGGGTAGATCTCAGTTAATTATTAAGGAAATTCATAAAGAAGATACAGGTAAATTAAAATTAGAAGACTATCAAGTTAAGTCGGAAATTAGTTCAGATAAGATGTTTAGAGAATTAGAAAATATTATTTTTGAATTATCTGATGTTTATATTAAGGATTTATTAAATTTATTAATTAATGATAGAGAAATAAGAAAAAAATTAGAGACGTGGTATGCAGGAAAATCTATTCATCATGCATATGAAGCAGGATTATTAGAGCATATTTTATCATGTGCAAAATTAGCAGTGCACTTATCACCTGTTTATAATGTAAATCATAACTATGTTGTAGCAGGGGCGATTATGCATGATTTATGTAAAATCTATGAGCTTACCTCTGGCCCTGTTGTGGAATATACAACTGAAGGGAAGTTAGTAGGTCACTTGACTGCATCAATAGAGTTAATGAATAAATTTATTAATAAAATAAATGGCTTTCCTTACCAAACAAAGCTTCATTTGCAGCATATCTTATTATCTCATCATGGTGCCTTTGAATATGGGTCTCCTAAGTTACCACAAACTTCGGAAGCACAATTAGTTCACTTTATTGATTTAATGGATTCCCAGATGAATTCTCTGGAAACAGCAAAAAAGGATGACAGTAAAACTGGTTCATGGACTGGTTTTATTAAGCATTTAGATCGTATTATTTATAAAGAAAAACTCCCTAGTTATTCAAATTATATTGATAAAAAGATAGAAAATAAAAATAAAAATAATAAAGAAGAACTAACTCACTCTTTAGCAGACAAGTTGAAAGGTTTAAAAATAGAGTAATTAAAATAAGTTATTACTCTTTTTAACTTCAGATAAAGCTTCAGAAATATGTTGACTAACTTTTTCTTGATTGAAAGACGTTTTATAAATTAAGTAATCTTTAGGTTCTAAATGAAATTTGGTTTGTACAGTAGAACTTTTTGCTTTGAGATCAATACTTTGAAAGTTTATTTTTTTCACTTTAAATTTATAAGTGATATTTAATATATCATCTTTATCTAAACTTAGATTGCAGATAACATTTTCGAGAGAGACAAATTCTCGTGAGTTTGGAGGTATGAGTTTAATATCAACACTATTTTTCTTTGCCTTCTTTTCTTTGGTTTTAAATCGGTGCATATGTTCAAAGGTCGTTATGAAATTGGAAAAGACTTCGTTTAACAATATATCTAATTTGATATTAGCGGTGTTCTCTTCTCCAAAACAAAGATAATAACTTCCTTGTTTATCGCTGATTGGACAATTTGGATCAAATTTAAATTCCCAGTTAATTTTATCTTTTGAGTTCTTTGGTAAAGTTGTTTCTTTAGGAAAAAGAACATGTTGAAAGATTTCAAAAGCATTTTTCTTATTTGCTTTAATATCTTTTTGTTTTCCGTAACATAAAAAAACTCCTGAAGAGTCTAATCGTATGGAGTCAATGTTATGATTAATTGCTATTAAATTACCTGTAATTATGTCTCCTTGTTGCCAACTTTCACCATTAATTTCTAGTTGATATTCGATATTCTTACTAAACGCTGTACTTTTCAAAGTGGGCCCTTTTTTAGGTAGGTAGTTTAAATAAAGAAATTGTATTGTTGTAAATAGTTTCTAGCATTGGTTTAATTGGTATTTGTTTTTCTTCCGAAATAATATCAGCAATGAAAGGAAGAAAAGCGGGGGAATTCTTGCTTCCCCTGAAAGGAGATGGAGCTAAATAAGGAGAGTCGGTTTCTAGAATAATCTTTTCTATTGGGGTTGTTTTAACGATTTCTCTCAATTCATTTGCTGACTTGAAGCTAATAATTCCATTGATTCCAAGATAAAAATCTTCATTGATAGCAAAGTCTGCCAGTTCTTTCTTTGAGGAAAAACTATGAATCACTCCTTTTCTTTTTAGCTTCGATGAAAAGTTTTTTAGAATCGATATTGTGTCATCTTCAGCTTCTCTTGAGTGAACTACAATGGGTAAATCTAAGTCTGATGAAATTTGAAGTTGTTGTTCAAAAGCATTAATTTGTTCTTTTCGAGTAGAGTAATTGTAATGATAGTCTAACCCTGTTTCACCAACGGCCACAAGTTTTTTATGATTAGTTAAGTTCTTAATAATAATTTCTTTAATTTCTGTATTCCACTCTGATGCTTTGTGAGGGTGAATTCCTTGTGAACCAAAAATATGCTCATATTGATTTGAGAAATCAAGAACTTGTTGCAAATTTGAAGAATCAACACTAATAGTTATTAATTTTTCAATACCTAATTTAAAGCATTGCTTTAAGATTGATTCTAATTCTTCGGTTTCAAAGTAATCTAGATGACAATGAGTCTCAATAATAGGGTGAATTAAAGTTGAGCTATTATGAGTAGATTTACTTTGAAGTAGTTTTTGTTTAAATTTTTTGTTCATGTTGTTTTATCAGGTGGTCCATTAATATGTACATTTGGTTTAGAGGTAATGCTCCTTCAATTTTAACTCCATTTAGTAGCATTGTCGGAGTTGATTGAATATTAAATTCTTCACCTTGTTTGAGTAATGAAACAACCGTTTTCTTGGCATTTTCGGAAGTAAAACATTTTGTAACATTATTTTCTTGAGCGTAATCTTTAATCCATTTTAAGGATAGTCCTGATTGATTTTCAAATATTTCATCATGTACGGTAGAAAACTTACCTGGTAAGCAAGAGGAAAGATAAGCAGCTTGACAAGCTAAGGGATGTAATGGTCTTGTCATTTTATCATTACAATTGCTATCTAAAGGATAAAAGAAATATTGAATATTAATTTTAGCTTTATACTTTCGAACTAATGCATGCATAGAGTTAGATAAGTGTTTACAGGCCGGACATTGAAAGTCAGAAAAAATAGTTAGCTGAATAGGAGCATCTTCAAATTTTTCAGTAGCACTTGCGATTCGATAAGGTGAAGCGGGTTTAGGGTTTCCAAGGTTTTCATAAGAGTTGTAATCTTTTATTAACGAGTTTGCTATCTGGGAATTTTTAGAGTTTTTACTGCTATAAATATTGATGAAAATAATACTTACGACAAGAGTCACTGCACCAAAAGAAAGTATTGTTTTGATGTCTAAAGATTTTTGACTGCTTTTAAAATGAAAGAATAAAAATAAAGCAGTGGATAAAATATAATAGACTGTGCAGAATGGACAGAGACTACCAAGTACTATGATTGAATAGATAAATAAGATAATACATCCGACTAGGTTTGCAGCAAGAATATAGTATAAGCTTCCTTCAATCTTCAATGATTTAAAAATATAGTTTGATAAAACAAAGATAGAAATCAAAAGACCAAAAACTGCAATTGGTACTCCAAAAATATTAGAAATATTTGAGTGTGTCGCTGCATCACAGTTTAAGAAACTATTAATATCGCAGAGGGAAGCACCACCTAAACCTGTGGGAAAACGAACATCAAAAAAATGTTTAGTTAAATAGATTGTGACCGCTGTTGTAAGCAGAGTTAATACTATAAGTACAATATGAGTATTTACGGTACCATTTTTGATAATAGATTTCTCTTGACTCATTGCATCCTCTTTCGTTGGTTTGATAAAAAATTATATCATTTTTATTTAAAGTGAAAACCACTCAATAAGAAAAATGTGAGAATATATTAATATTTCTTAAATGAGTTTTGTTTTCCCTATAGCTATTGAAATCTTTTGTCGTAAATGTACAAATATCTGAAATAATAATTTCACAATCAGGAAATGATTTTTCTATTTGTATTTTAGATTCCTGAGAAAGGTTAAATAATATTTTATTATCAGATTTAGTAAAGTTTGTTGAAGTTGGGAATTCATCGATAAACTCTGAGCTTACCTCATAGCAATGATAGCAAATATGAGGCCCAATAAAAAATGTAGTAGGTGTTATGCTTTGAATTATTGGCCGATTAATGATTTCTTGTTGAATACCTTTCCAGCCAGCATGTAAAAGCGCATAACCATGTTTCCCGAGTACTAATATTGGTAAACAGTCTGCTGTCTTGATCGCAATAATAGGAAGTTTGTTTTTTGACTGAAAAGTTTCATATTTTACTAAAATGCCATCTGCTTCAATATTAGTTTGATAATCAAGGTTATTTGAATTGATCTCTAAAATTTTATTGCCGTGAACTTGATTGACTGTAAAGTAGTGTTGTTCTTTCTGCTGAGTTATCGTTGAGAATTGACCTTGTGGGAAATTGTATGAAAATATTTTCATTACTTTGAGTTTGCCATCATTAATATCTCCTGAAACTCTCTCGGAGGAGGAACTTCAAATAGTAATTTCTTTTTAGTAATAGGGTGAATTAATCCGAGTAGTTTTGCATGCAATAATGGATGTTCATATTTATTTAAGATTGATCGATAAATATTGCCAATTCTTTTTAGATGTTCGTTAGGGTTTCCATAAGTTGGATCATTTAAGATTGCGTGCTTTAATAATGAACTTAAATGTACTCTGATTTGGTGAGTTCTTCCCGTCTCTAACTTTAGTTCTAGATGTGTGAATTTTTCATAATAATTAATAACCTTATAATGAGTAATTGAATCTTTACCATTAGAGGGATTGATTGCCATTTTTGTTCTGTGAGTTTTATGTCTTCCAATTTTGCCAGTTAAAGTTCCGGATGTTGGTACCTTATTGCCAATAATAATAGATTCATACACCCTATCAATACTATGGGAGGAAAATAATAGTACAAGGCCTTCGTATGTTTTTTGATCCTTGGCCACTACCATTATTCCGCTTGTTCCTTTATCTAAACGGTGAACAATGCCAGGCCGGATTCTATTGTTGATACTTTTAAGATCATTACAATAATATAACAGAGCATTTACAAGCGTTCCGGTATAATTACCTGGAGCTGGATGTGTTACTATTCCTGCTTTTTTGTTAATAAATAGCAAATGTTCATCTTCATATATAATATCGAGAGGTATGTATTCTGCTTGTGCTTCAATTGGAATTGGGGGTGGTATTTGAATGCTGATTGTTCCTATTGATTTAGGCATTTTTTTTAATTCAATTTTTAATATTTTACCTAAATCATTTTGCATAGTAATTAAATTATTTAAAAATAAATTTTTTATAAATGTTCTACTGAAGTCAGGTAGTTGTTGGCATAAGTAATGATCTAGTCGTTTGTAAGTTTTAATATCATCAGTCGAAATAGTTAGAATATGCTCTTCATTTATTTTGTGCATAAGTTTATGATTGTTCTTTGAGCTTTTTTAACCGAAAAAGATATGAGGTAGCAACTAACTCTGGATTTAGTTTTAAGCATTTAGCATATTGATAAACAAACCCCCGAACATAAACAAGAGCAGGTAGGCTTTCAATACTCTCATTCTCGATATGTAATAAATAGTTTTTTGACACTCTAGTCATTTCTGACATCCTTTGAATATCAACTTGTTTATATTCCCTGATTTGTTGAAGTAATGATCCTGAATACTCTGACGCTTTTTCAATTTCGTCTTCAAACTCTATGTTTACTTCATAGCTTAATGAATATTTACTAGAAGCAACAATCTTTGTGATATTTTTCTTTGTTGATTGAGGAATAATTTTATCATTGACAATATTATTACTTAAAGTTTCAAAGTCATTTTCAATGTGTTTGGTTTCCAGAGAAGAAGTTGTATCCTCTTTCGCACCAAGGCCTTTTACTTGGTCGTAGCGCTGCCTTTTTGTAGGGTCACTAATGATAGAATAAGCTTCATCAATTAGTTGAATCATTTGTTGGCACTCATCTTGTCCCATTAATGAATAGATTGCGGGATTGTCTTCAGAGTAAGCATTCTTTGTTTTTAAATATCCAGCGTATACTTGATCGTGGGTAGCGTCGTAGTTTATTTCAAGTATTTCATAATAGTTCTTAATGTGTGATTCTTTCATAAGCAACTTCCTTGTTCTTATTTGATGTCTAGTAAACGATGGACAATGTTGTCAAAATTATTAACTAAATTAGAATTTGGAAATTCTAGTAAAAGTGGTTTTCTTCTTTTTACACTTTGCCAAACAGTAGCATCATAATCTAAGTATCCCAGGTAATTTAAATGAATACCAAAATATTTTTTGCAAATTATTTTCATTGAAAACCCAATATCGATATCTGATTGGGTTCTAACTTGGTTAATAATTAATTTGGGTATAAAATTATCAATTTCTTTTTTTAGCTTATGTCCCATCTCGGGATTAATATCAATTACTTTATTAACTAAATCAGCTGGAGTACTCTTAGTTGATATTTTTGCATTCATTGCTTGGTCAATAAGAGGGCCAATTTGTAAAAGTTCTTCAACCATTTTAAGTTTTCTATGATAAACTGACTTTATAAATCTATATGTATTTTCAATAGAGGTTGGCTCTGGGAGAGTCGTTACTATTCCTTGGTCCGCAGCGATGAAAAAATCTAATGTGTTATAAGTTGTTCCAGCTCCAAGATCTAATAAGATATAATCAGCTTCAAGTTCATTAAGTTTCGACAATATTTTTGCTTTGTGCATTTGCTTTAAATTGGCAATTCCAATATTATCTTGTGCACCACTAATAATAGATAAGTTTTCTATAGGTGTTTTGGTTAGTAAGTTTTTTAGTTTTTTTTCTTTTTTTGTTAAGTAGTCTGATAGTGTTTTTTCAGGGATGGGGACACCAAGGCAAGTATGTAAGTTTGCTCCACCTAAGTCTAAATCAATAGTGACTACTTTATGCCCCATTAACGCTAGACAAATTGAAATATTGGCAGTTGCTAGACTTTTACCGACTCCTCCTTTTCCACCACCAATGGCCCAAACTTTGTAATTTCTTTGAGCATTAACTTGGGATAAAATATTAGAGCTGGAAAAAAGACTTTCTCCAGTACTTGAAATTGATGACAAAAATTCTCCCTTTTGATTAGTCCAGTGGTTATTATAAAGGGAAAAAATTAGTTTTGTAATAAAAGAATTAAATAAATTAATTTCCTATATTATTAAAATTACTAACTTGTGCACTATGTAAATTGCACTGTTAGTATAGACATGTATACAAAAATTGATGTATTGTCAGTTCAGTTTGAAACAAGTTATTTGAGGTACTTAGATGAACTATATCGATATTACAAAAGTGGAGTCTACTCCATTTTGTTTAAGGAGTGATTTACATTTGGTGAGAAAGGCTTGGCATATAGCAACAGGATTAATAGGTCTTTGGGTTTATTTTAGAATTGATGCAACCAGCACCAATTTTGGATTTATATTGCTCGCAATAGCAGCAATAGGGTTTATCGTTGATTTTTCAAGATTGAGAAATAAAAGGTTAAATCAATTAGCTTTATTTTGTATGCGCCCATTTATGAGAGAGTCTGAAAAACATGGATTTAGTGGTCTTCCTTTTTACGCTCTAGGCACTGGCTTGAGCTTAATATTGTTCAGTGAGAAAATAGCAATTTTATCAATTTTATTTTTGATTTTAGCAGATCCCATTTCCTCTTTTGTCGGAATATTATTTGGTAAGGATAAAATTCTACCCAATAAGTCATTACAAGGTATCGTTTCTGGATTCATTGTTTGTTACTGTATCTCTTTAATTTATGGACTTTCATATTCTATCGGAAATTTTAATATTATTTCATTTTCGCTTATTGCAGGTGTAATAGGAGCAGGATCAGAACTTTTATCTGTATTTAAAATTGATGATAATTTAACTATTCCTGTCGTTTCAGGTCTGGGTATATCCTTGATAAATCTTTACTTTAATATTTTGTAATAATGGTTGTTAGTGAGCGACTTTTGATAATTTTTCTATAAATTCAAAGTGTTTTATTGCATTTACTATTTCAATATTCTCAAGGTGTCTACCAGTATCTTCAAGTAGTGCATTTACCATGGATAATTTTTCAAATAATGAGTCAGACTCAAGGATAAGTTGTCTTATATCTCGATCATGGATCATTAGCATGGCAACATAGTCAACTATATCCGAAGTAGTTTTTAAGTTACTGTAAAATGCCTCTTGTTCAATTGAGTTTGTAATATTGACAGATATCCAAGTTTGTAAGATTGAATTTATCCGGTTGACATAATTCTGGCCATAGGTCAGGTCTTCTATAAGGTCATTAAGGTACTCTGCTTTAAAGCATGGGTAGGGTATATTTTGAACTAACTCATGCAGTTTAACTCTTCCCATTCCTTTTATTAAAATTTTGATAGCATTATTTTCATATTGTTCAACAATAATAGGAATGCCGTAACCACTAATTTGACTAGGGCGATATTGGATTTTACTAATGTTTTTTCCATGAATAGGATGACTTGATAGTGGCTGAGCAAGTGACACCGCAATAGGTTTTTCATCTCTGATACAGTCATTGATCATTTCTATATATGATGATTCCTCAATATATAAAGGAAGTGATGTATTGGGAAAAAATACCACATCAGGAATTGGGAGAACTGGAATTATTATATCTTTTTTATTTCCCATAAGTATTCACTTATTTATTTGATTATTTTGTTTACTCAGAAAATAGCATGCAAAATAGCCTAATTGATTATATAATGAAAAGGGTATTATCATTCGAATAAACAGTTACTTTTAAATATATTAGGTATTTGTCTAATGGTATAAATAAAGGCAAAAATTGTTTATTTGACTGAATTAATTGGCGGCCAGAGATGGAAAGGATAAGCAAAGAAAAGTTTACAATTCAGAAAGTGACTCCATTACTTATAAAAAAAATGTGGGGTGGGACTAGGTTATCTCAGCAAATGAAAGTTGGGGAGTCAGTAGAGGTTTCAAATTTAAAAGGAATGTCTTCTTCTGTTAATGGAAAAAAATTGGATACTTTTATTTCTAAAGATGAACTTCCGTATATTATAAAATTTATAGATACAAATGATAACCTATCTATTCAAGTGCATCCAGATGATGATTTAGCATATCAACTTGAGTCTTCGAAGGGTAAGTCCGAATGCTGGGTAATCTTAGAAGCAGAGGAAGGTGCAGGAATTTACTTGGGAATGAAGAGTACAACAACTAAAGAAATAATTGCAAATTATATTAATGATAATAAAAAGATTGATGATTTGTTAAACTTTTATCCAGTCCAAAGGGGCGATTTTTATTACGTTCCAGCGGGAACAATTCATGCAATAGGAAAAGGTGTGTTTTTATTTGAGGTTCAGCAGTCAAGTGGTATCACATATAGGTTATGTGACTGGCATAGATTAGATAGTGATGGTAAACCCAGAGAACTGCATATTGAAAAGGGAATGCAAGCAATCAAAAATAATGATTTACTTGAGTATCAAAAGAAAAATATTTTTTTAAATAGTAATCAAGGTTCTTTAATCAATGACTCTGATTTTAAACTGTCTTCGTACAGTTTTGATGCAACAGGGACACATAAAATAAAGATTGATAAAACAGAAACATATATTTCTGTTGTTTGTGTCGGCGGAGCAGTAAAGATTAAGAGCGGAAATGAAAATGTAATATTAAAACAGGGAGAAACCTGCTTATTAAGTAGTAATATAGTTAGTAATTTGGAACTGGATGTTATGATTGATTGTCAAATACTATTGGTTCACTAGGGATACTTATATGTTTCGATTGAAATTTATGTTTTTGTTAATTGTATTGGTCTCGTGTACCAAGTACTCATCCTATGAAAAAAAATCATCTGGTAGTATTTATATTACTCCTTCTGAATTTAAAATTAACGATGCAGAAGACGTAAAATGGAAAGTAGGTCGTAAAAAAGATCAACTTTTGTCAAAAGGAATTAATGTTAAATTTACATTCCCACTTCTCGAAAAGGATCACTTGCGAGAATTGTTAGAGTTACACGATGTTAATTCTTGGATTGTGAAGATTGTTAAGTTAGGGTTTTCTAGAACAAGGCCAATTGGATATATGTATGTTCCATTATCAGTGCCTACTCCTCAGAGAAAGTATAGTTATAAGCAAATTAAAACAGGAACATTTAGTATAGTTTATGCAGCAGCTTCAATTTCAACAAGATTTGAAAAGTTTCCTTGTCCTGCATTTGATCATAGATTATTGATTGATGACTTTGAAATAAAAGATAAAAAAATGTTTGGAGAAAAAGTCATTTCAGTAACTCCAACTCAGCAAGGAAAAATAAATGCTAAAATTTCTAAGTTCAGCTATAGTACTTATAAAATAAATGGTGGCACAAGCATAAAAGGTGATTATGGAGTTGAAATTGCTTTGTTTGACTCAAGAACAAAGCGAAGAAAAAGTAATTTTGTTAACTTTCCTCAAGTTGTTCGTGTCCTTTCTGAAAAAAAGAAGTCTATCACTGGATGTGCAGGTTTTAAAATACCTGATCGTCCTAGAGATTCAGGTGGAGTGAAAGCATTTAAATTTGGACAGTAATACTTAAATACAGGTTAGAGGATATGATATTTCATGGCCTTTTTGTGACCTGATTGTTAATGAATCATTATCTTCTGAAAAACTCTGAGCATCTTTTATGAAAATGGTATACTTCTTTCCTTCAAAATTTAAGATTCTCGTTACACTATTATTATGTTCTGTCTTGTGAAAGTTAATAAAGTAATAACCTTCTTGTGATGCAACTGAACGATTAACAAACTTTTTATTGATCATACCAATTTTATTCTGGGATAAATGAAACTCTTTTCCTATGCTTTGAGCGGTGCAAATAGTTTTAGAGTGCGTTAAAAATGAAAATGTAATTAATAGTAGTGTAAATGTTTTTTTTATCATCTTGTATATCCTTTTCTCTTATATATGCAAGTTAATCACCAACTAAAACAGGTATAAACAATAGCTTAGAGTCGTTACAGCATTGTTAATGAGTAAATAATTGTGAAGTGTAAAATAATTAATCAATCGTTTTTGAAAAGATACATTTGCTATTTGAGTATTAAGTGATGTCCATGGTATAAAGCAACTATGGATCCAATATCTCAAGGGCTTTTAGGAGCAAGTGCATCACTTTCTCTTATTAAAGTTAATAAATCAAAAAAATACTTTTTATATATTTTTATTATTGGATTTTTGTCAGGGATGGCAGCGGATTTAGATGTACTTATTAGGTCAGGAAAAGATTCATTACTTTTTTTAGAATACCATCGTCAATTTACGCACTCCCTATTATTTATACCTTTTGGAGGGCTGTTTTGTTCTTCAATTTTTTATTTTGTTTTTAATAAAAAAATAAAATTTAAAAAAATATTTTTAATTTCTTCTATCGGTTATGCAACACATGGTTTGTTAGATGGTTGTACATCTTATGGAACTCAACTGTTATGGCCATTTTCTAATAGTCGGATAGCATGGAATAATATTTCAATAATTGATCCACTTTTTACAGTTCCATTATTAGTCCTAGTTGTTACTTCGGTTTGTAAACAAAAACCCTTCATTGCGAAAATTTCATTTTTATATGTTTTACTATATTTTTCTTTTGGAGTTTTCCAAAGAGAACGTGCAGAAAAAATTATTTTAGACCTTGCTCATTCACGACAACATATTCCCAGACGAATTATCGTTAAACCATCATTCGCAAATTTAATACTATGGAAATCAGTTTATGAATATAAGGGCAAGTTTTACTTAGATGCAGTTAGATTAATAGGGAATAAAGATGTGATTCCAGGTACTGAAATTAAGAAACTAGATATTATACCTGCAGAAAACGGCAGCGTACTATATCAGGATATAAAAAGATTTCAGTGGTTTTCAGATGATTATCTAGCAAATCACCCTAATGAAAAAAATACGATTATAGATATTCGCTACTCATTTATACCAAATGAAATTACACCTCTTTGGGGAATAAAATTTGATACAAATATTCCTAACAGGCATGTTCAATTCACCACTTATCACAAAGTGACACCTGAAATATTAAAAGAATTTTTGTCTATGGTTTTTAGTTATAATTGACTGAGTTGTTTTTGCATCTTTTTCATTAGAAGCAACTCTTGTTGTAATCTGATCTCTTCAATCTTTTTTTTGATTAATAGTTCATTAGCTTTTTCTAACTTTTTTCTTTTCTTTTTTAATTTTTGTGCTGCAGTTAATGGATAATCACCATTAATATTAATAACTGGTGATGAAATAGATAAATCAGCTTGAACTGCAAGTGAAAATGTTAAACTAATAAGTAGCGTTAAGTATTTATTCATAGATTGGATATATGAAAAAAAAGTTAATTACGCAAAGATTATTTTTAACTTTAAGTAAAAGATACTAAGCTAAAGCATAAGTCATTGAATTTTCTATAGCATTTTTAGCTTTTCTTTTAATCCTTCATCAAGGGCAGCTAAAAATTGCTCTGTTGTTAAGTAATGGTCTTGCTTTAAGTCATTTCCATGAATACAAAGAGCTAAATCTTTTGTCATGAGGCCAGACTCAACAGTCTCAGTACAAACGTTCTCCAGTGCTGTACAAAAATCAATAAGCTCTTGGTTGTTATCTAACTTTCCTCTAAAGGCCAAACCCCTAGTCCAAGCAAAAATAGAAGCAATCGGATTCGTAGAAGTTGGTTTGCCCTGTTGATGTTGACGGAAGTGACGTGTGACAGTACCGTGAGCGGCTTCTGCTTCCATTGTTTTTCCATCTGGAGTTACAAGGGTCGAAGTCATTAAACCAAGTGAACCAAAACCTTGAGCTACAGTATCTGATTGAACATCTCCATCGTAGTTTTTACAGGCCCAAACAAATCCACCGTCCCATTTTAAGGCAGCAGCTACCATGTCATCAATTAAACGATGTTCATAAATAATTCCCAAAGATTCAAATTTGGACTTGTACTCTGCTTCATAAACTTCTTGAAAAATATCCTTAAAACGACCATCGTATTTCTTTAAAATAGTATTCTTTGTAGACAAATACAGAGGCCATTTTTTACTTAATGCAGTATTAAAGCATGAGTGTGCAAAACCTCTTATTGATTCGTCAGTATTGTACATTGCCATAGCAATTCCATCACCTTCAAAGTCATAAACTTCATGCATTTGAGTCTCGCCATTTTCACCTTGAAAAGTAATAGTTAACTTTCCTTTTCCTTTTGTTAAAAAATCAGTGGCACGATATTGGTCACCAAAAGCATGGCGCCCAATACAAATAGGTCTTGTCCAGTTAGGAACAAGTCTTGGTACATTTTTACAAATAATAGGTTCTCTAAAAACAGTTCCACCTATAATATTTCTAATTGTTCCGTTAGGAGATCTCCACATATTTTTAAGATTAAATTCTTCTACCCTGTCTTCATCAGGAGTGATTGTTGCGCATTTAATACCGACACTATATTTCTGAATCGCCTCAGCTGCTTCAACTGTAACCCTATCTTCAGTTTCGTCTCTGTACTCAACTCCAAGGTCAAAATATTTGATATCTAAATCTAAATAAGGAAATATAAGCTTTTCTTTAATAAAGGACCAAATGATTCTTGTCATTTCATCCCCATCTAACTCAACTACAGGGTTAGCAACTTTTATTTTCTTTACTTTCATGTATAAGTCCTTGTTTTCATGTAGGTAATGCTCTTTATATTCGAAAAATGCTTTCGCGAAGAGTAAGTAATAAATTTTATTAGTATTGCATTACCAAAAAAGAATCGATAATTGAAGTATATTGTTGATTATTGAATATTTTTTATACCCAGTATAAGGTTATAAATAAAACTTTACATTGGGAGACCACTTAAAACTATCAACGTTACTAGTTGTAACTTCATGAAATTCAATAGGTATTATCTTTTCTGAAATAACTAATTGCGAAACAGTTGCTCCCCATGAGTTAAGTTCTGGTAAAGATTTAAGTCGTAACAGTACTTTATCAATAATTTCTTTTTTTCCTGAAATCGTAAAATTAACTTCATTTGAGTCATTAGCAGAATTTGTAGCGCCTCCTTCCATTTTATTTTCTATTAAATGACGAATAAATGTTTGTCTAAACATCACTCCCTGCACTTTTCCAATTACTTTTCCACTAATAATTATCATGCTATTTTTCACCTTCCTTTTTAAAGTTGATTGAAAATTATTTTAAATATTTCAGTATTATCTATGTTTCCATTAATATTTTTTAAATCATTTCCCCACGCAAAGAGAAAAACATCGACACCAGTATGGGCAGACTTCTTAGCTTTAAAATGTCCTTGAGGCCCTGTGGAATAACTTAATATTTTGTGACCTTGGTTGTTATTTTCTAATATGGACTGATCTTGCTTGAAGTATCCATTAAGGGATAATCCTCCCGTTTCATGGTCTGATGTTACTAAAACGGTAGTATTATCTAAACTTAAATTAGGATCTTTTTTAATTAAATTAAGAATAGACTCAACTGTTTGATCTAGTTCAATCGTCTCAACAAGTTGTTGCAACGCTTGGTTATTATGGGCGGCATGATCAATACGTCCAGCTTCAACCATCAGGAAAAAACCTTTTGGGTTTTTCTTTAACAGACTAATTGCCTGAATTGATTGCTCACTTAGTGAAGGAATACTTTCATCTCTATCTTTAACATAAGGAAGGTGTTTATCAGCGAATAATCCAAGTAGTGGCATTTTCAAGTTTGTAATTAATTTAAGCTCTGACTTATTAAATACTGTTTTAAATTTTTCAGGTATTTTTTTAAAATATTTTCTTCCTCCTCCTAAAAACAAATCAAAATTACTAGCTTTTAACTGTTTGGCAATTTTTTTATCATCACCTCGATTATGCCAGTTGGCATAAAATGCAGCGGGGGTAGCATGAGTAATAGAAGTGGTGGTAATAATTCCAACAGACTTTCCTTTACTCTTAGCAATTTTAGCAATTGAATTTAGTTTTTTATCATTTGGTAATACACTGATCATCCCATTATTTGTTTTTTCTCCAGTTGCCATTGCCGTCGCAGCAGCAGCAGAATCTGTTACTATATTATTAAGAGATCTAGTTTGAACAAATGCAGAGTGATGAAAACTATCTATTGATAATTTTTTTTGATTTTTATCAATCGATTGTTTATAAATTCTAGTTGCAGTAATTCCAGTTTGCCCAAGGCCATCTCCGATTATTAAGATAATATTTTTGGATTGAGCTGGTCGAAGTGATATAAGTAGAATTATAAAAATAAAAAAGTTCTTTACCATAGAGATTCCTTTGATTAATAGTAATCCCTTAAGACCGATAGTTCTAATATTTTTATATTTAGATTGGAGCGCCCGTCGCAAACTCCGTAAGCTATTGATTTGCTTGACGTTCTTCTCTTAAACAAGCCACGACAAGCCAAACCCTAAATCTTTTTTATCTTTCACCATTATTCATGGTTATTCAAGAGTTTATTGATAATTTTTCTTGAGAGCAGTAATTTCTTGCTTACCTTATTTTTTACCATCTCTGTAATTACTTTTTTACTTGGTATCGGAGAGAGAATCGAGTTCTTCTTGGTTAATAGTAAAAAAAATCGTTTTGTAGTAATCTTGTAGGTTAAAAATATCATAAAAATGTATAAAATGATTATTCTGTTTATAACTGACTTGAATCATTTTGTTTATAATAATTAAAGTTTACCATTATTATTATGACTCAGACTATTAAAACTCTTGATATAATTAGATTACCTCTAGAGGTGTCAAACTTTATTAAGAAAAATTTTGAAGAACATTCATATGAGCGAGACTCCCTCTTTTGTTACAAAGGAAATATCCCACCAGTAGCATTCTTTTTAATTGATGGTGCCGTGGAGTTATATAAAAATAATAAATTGATTAGAAGGTATCAGAAAAACCATTTGATTGCTGCTCGGAATCTTTATGACAAATCTTCAATTGATTTTGATATCAAAATCAGATCAAATACAAAGACGATTACTATTAATCGCTTTCGATTAATGGAGCTCTGTGTGTTAGACAATATTTTAACAAATTATTTGAAAACTATAGGCTGGTTAAAGATTGATGTAACAGCTTGATAGAGATGGTGAGTATGAGTATACCAGTTCCTCTTGTTATATACATTTGAGACATATTATTGCAAAAACGGGCACCCAGTTGTCCACCAATAAAAACACTTATTATTAATGACCATCCAACTGTAGGTATTTCGTATTGCGCTTTAATTAAGTGACTAAAGACTCCAATTATAGAATTTATAAAAATAAAAATGGTAGCAGATGATGCTATGACTTTAGGTTTTCTCCACTTTAGGAAGTATAGGATAGGAGCTAAAAAGATTCCACCTCCTATTCCAACAACACCAGAGATAAAGCCTAGAATAGCACCAATAAGTAAACTAAGTGGTATTGATTCTTTTTTAGTTGATTCAATTTCTTTATTATTAAAGAGAAGAAGCTTTAAAGCAGATAAGAAAAGGCAACCACCTAAAAAGAGTAAAAAATGCACCTTTGATATATTAACTTGTGCCCCTAAATAAGTAAGAGGAATCGAAGTTATCAAAAAGGGTAGTATAAACTTAATGTCTAAGTTTTTATGTTTTTTTAAATGAAAAAGAGAGCCTGCTACTACAACAAAGTTACAAGATAGAGAGATAATTGGTATCTCAGTATAATGAACTAGATTACTCGCCACTAATAGCGCTGTATAAGAAGAGCCGCCTCCAAAGCCTATCAATGAATAAAGAAATGCTACGAATAAGAAAAAGGGGCTAAGAAATACCACTGATTCCACCCCTTAGACTAAAGCAATTTTTTAATCCTTCATTTCTAAGTAGTTTGACAGTTCTATAACTTGCAATACCTCTACTACATGTGAATACATAATTTTTTGATTGATCACATTCATCTATAAATTCATCCAGATCAAATGAAGGGGTTATAGAAACTTGAACCATTTCTTTAATTGAGTCAACTTCAAAGGAATTAATATTTTTTACAGCTTTGCCTGAGCATAGTGGGCAGTTTGCATTTTTTTTCCAAGATATTTTTTGAGTCTCAAGAGAGCGTAAATCAAACGTTAGAGTTTTATTTGTAACTAGGGATTCAATCTCTAATAACAGCTTTATCGCTTCAACCGCTTGGAGAGATCCCATCACACCTGCGATAGCACCAAAAACTCCGACCTCTGAGCATGTTCCAACACAATCTGCTTCAGGTATTTCATTCCATAGGCATCTAAGGCAGCCTAGTTTTGTTGATTGTGCATATTTGAATGTATTTAATGTACCTTCAAATTTATGGATACTACCTTGAATAAGATTGATTTTGTTTTGAAAACAATAATCATGTACTAGAAATTTAGTATAGAAATTATCTGTGCAATCTAGAATCAAGTCATACTGCTTAAGAATTGTAATATTATTTTGATTTAATTGAGTTTGAATCGAGTTAACATTGATTAACGGATTTTGCTCCTTTAATCTTTGACCGATAATAATAGCTTTATTTTGGTTGACATCTGCAGGTGTAAAAAGCACTTGACGGTGAAGGTTAGTGATATCCACCTTATCATTGTCGATGATATCAATTTTTCCAATTCCCGCTCCGGCTAAATATTGGAGGGCAGGGTGGCCAAGTCCACCAGCTCCTATAACTAGAATAGATGAATTTAAAAGCTTTATTTGACCAACCACACCCACTTCATCAAGAATGATTTGTCTTTTGTAAAAATCATTATGCATGTGCACACCTGTGACAAGCTACCCACTTAGGGCTTTGATTAACATAATGTTCGCGTTTCCAAATAGGAACTTCTTTTTTTATAGTGTCGATAATGTACTGACAGGCCTCAAATGCTTCTTTTCTATGATGGGATCCAGCTGTTACAATCACAGCAGAATCAGTTATCTGTAAATGTCCAACTCGGTGAACAGCTGAAGCGGAAACGATATCAAATTTTTCCAGAGCGTCTTGAACAATACGTGCTCCAATTTTTTCTGCCATTTCAGAATATGCCTCATATTCTAAACTCATAACGGGAAGGTCATTATTGTGATTTCTAACAGTTCCATCAAAAGTGACAATCCCACCAATTGAATTAACTTCAGGACCTAGATCTAGTTTTAATCCGTTGATTGATTCTTTAGTAATTTTAAACATTCTATCCTCCTGCTACGGGTGGTATGAAGACAATTGTGTCATCAGGCTTAATTTGTGAATCAAAAGAGCTATATTCTTCATTTATAGCAACTCTGATATGTTTTTTACTTACGTTAAAAGCATATTTAGAGTTAAGCTCATCAAATAGCTGTTCAGCAGTTTTGGCAGATGTTTCAATCTTTTCATTTCCAACTTTTGTTGAATCTCTAAGTGCTGCAAAGTATTTAATATTAATGTGCATTTAATTCTCCATTTTTAAAATGTTTAATGGCCAAATCATAATCATTAGGCGTATTAGCATTATTTAGGGCATCTTTATTCAATAGCTCTAATGCTTTAATTTCGGTGTTAAATAATACCTTTCTTGGACAAGGTCTGCCTTGTGCAAAAAACTGCATGAGTTTCACTCGTGATTTAATTTCATAAATCGTGCATAGTGGCTCAGGCCATGATCTCTTTGGGTTCAAATAACAGGTAGCAGTCTTAAAAGGATTTCTATTCTTAATTAAGTTATCAATTGTTGAGCTATCTAAGTAAGGTAAGTCACATGCAATAATTATCCACGTGGCTTCAGGATGCTCAAACATTGCAGATAAAATTCCAGATGATGGGCCGATGCTAGGAAAGCTATCATATATTTGATTAAACTTTACCAGATGTGGGAGCTTTGTTTGCTCTTTTCTACAAGAAATAAAAACTTTATCACAATGCTCTTCTAGTAAGTCATGGCCGTATTGAATTTGGCTTTTTCCATGATATTTTAAAGAGCCTTTATCTTTTCCCATTCGAGAACTTTTTCCACCTGTTAAGATGAGGCCATAAATAGGAGAATTATTATAGATTTTATAGAACCGATTTAAAAAGAAATTTGTAATCTCTGATACTTGATTTCTTGTAAAAAAAGGAAGTTCATTTGAAAAACTATCTTCTCCTGAGTTGCCAATAAAGGCCAATACATTTTTAAATTCATTATTATTAAATTTCTCAATAGTTTTTAATTTCTTTTCACCTTCTCCAATAAATACAAATTTAGGAACATTTGACCTCTTATGTCCTTCAACGATCACAAAGTCACAGTCAATAAATTGATTCTTTAAATCAAAATTTGAAGGCTCACCTCTATTAATTGATGCGTAATGGGTGGGATCGGAGATAAAAACCTTTTGCGCCCCATTAGCGTAAGCTTTAGATGTGTCCTTTTCCTTTTTATCCATTTCAAAACTATGAGCATCACTCTTGATATAGCCAATCTTATAGTGATTATGGATTTCTTTTAAAATCGAAGAGATTAGAGTCGATTTTCCCGAATTTGAAAAGCCACAAAAAGCAATCTCATAGGGATGAAAGACACATTCTTTTAACTGCATAGTTTTCCCTCTCTAACTAAACGCTTTCCTCCTGCTTTTTCATAGAGAAAAGTTTCGTTGATAACCATTTCATGGCTTAAGGCCTTGCACATATCATAGATTGTTAATGCTGCAACAGTAGCACCTGTAAGAGCTTCCATTTCAACACCCGTTTTTCCAGTGATAGATACAATGCAGTTGATCTTTGCTATATTATCTTCGAGTTTAATTTCAATCTTACATTTTTCAATGATCAGTGGATGGCAAAACGGAATTAAATTCGAAGCATTTTTAACGGCCATAGTCCCTGCAATAATAGCAGTTTGAAAAACTGGACCTTTTTTTGTTTTGATATCATCATTTTTAATTTGAGCTAAAATCTCAGGAGAAAGAATTACAGAACTTTTTGCGTGAGCAGTTCTTTTGGTTGTATCCTTGTCACCAACATCAACCATTTGCGGGTTATTATTCTCATCAATATGTGTAAGCTTTTTCATTATCCTCCTATCTGGTTCATTGTTCTTTCAATTTTTTCAATTCTATTTAGCGGCTTCTTTTCAATAAGAGAGCGGAGTATACTTTTATATTCGTTAAAGTCTAAATTAATTAAATTTGGTCCATCAGCTATCATCAAGCATGGACGAAGGGTTCCATCAGCACTTAGTCTCAACCTTGAACAATCTCCACAAAAGGCCTGTGTTTCAGATGCAATAAAACCAAGGTTGGACGAAATACCGTCATTTTGAACTCTATAATTAAATGAAGTTGAATCGGAAGGCATTTCAATCCTATCGATCGAGTAACCAAGTTGCTTGATAGTATTAATAATTTCTTCAGCACTAACAAATTCTTCATAAAAATAATCTTGAGCAATTCCAATCTTCATCAATTCCAAAAAACGGATTTCAATATCATGGGTGCTAGAAAGCTTTAAAAACTCTTCTAATTCAGAGAAATTATAATTTCTCATGACTACACAGTTTATTTTTATATTAAAGCCCAGCTCTTTTGCCTTTAGAATATTATCTAGTACTAAAGAGAGGGTATTTTTCTTTGTCATATGAAAGAATGTATTTTCATTTAAGCTATCAAGGCTAAAATTAATATGATGAAGATTTGTTTTAAGTAAATAATTGAGATGCTTATTCAGTTCAATACCATTAGTAGTGATACCTAGTTTTTTTAAAGGAAGAGTACTTAGTTTTTCAATTATCTCTTGGATATCAGATCTTAGAAACGGCTCTCCACCAGTTAGTCTCACCTCATCAACTCCAAATTCTGTTAAGTTTTTTGTAATTTGCAGAAAGTTCTCTGGTGATAGTAGGTATTTTCTTGAAAGAAATTTTGTATCTTCAGGCATGCAATAGATACATCTCATATTACATGCGTCTAAAAGATTTAGCCTTAGCTTATGAATGTGTCGACCATGAGAGTCTACTAGCTTTTGCATGTTTTCCTTTCCAAACACGGGAGACTAATTCGTTTCCAAAATAGCCGCGTCTTATGACCATGGCGTAAATGCTTTAGGTCTATAAGATCAGGAATAGTTAATACTATTTTAGAAATGCTATAAAATCTATGATTTGTATCAATTTTTATTATCTAAGTGGTCCATGAGAAGTAATTTAAGGCTTCTCCTGCAGGAAAATCAGTTTTTTCTGCTGGTAATTCAATAAAACCTGTAGATCTGGCCAATGAATTAAAATCTCCAGAGCCATTTGAGATAAGAGGAGTGGCAGAAAGATTTGCCTTTAAGTTTTTCACTGATACAGCTTTAAACAGGGTCATCTCTTTTTTTAATGAAACAGGCTCTGTCAAAATTACCTTGTGCATATCACTAGTTAAGTTGAGTCTCTTAAAAAGAGAAGGGATGACATATCTTCTAAGGCACACTAGACATGAAACGGGGTTTCCAGGTAAGGCGAAGATTTGTTTTGAGTTTTCATCAGTTCCATACCACATTGGTTTTCCAGGCTTTTGCTTGATTTTATGAAAGTGTTTTTTTACACCCAGCTCATTTAATGCTTTTGGAATATAGTCAAACTTTCCCATTGAAACACCACCGGAAAGAATTAGAATATCATTTTCAGATTTTATTTTTTCAATTTGTGATTTTGTTTTTTCAAACTCGTCGATAATATGATGTCTTGAAACATCCACAAAATTAAACTCTTTTAAAAGATTTGCTATGGCATAAGAGTTTGATAGATATATTTGGTGTGGCTCAACTTTTTTATTTAGTTCAACCAATTCATCACCTGTGCTAATAATGGCGATTTTTGGTCTTTTATAAACTTCAACTTCACTAGTGCCTTGTGAAGCAATGATTGCTATATGAGTAGAGTTAATCATTGTATTTGAAGCAATCAGCTCATCATTTTCTTTGTAGTCAGAACCTTGAGTATGTACATTTTTATATTCGTATAAATTTAAGTTTGGTTGAATTTTAGCAATGCCATCAACTATTTCAGTGTCTTCATATCTTATTACACAATTCGTATTTGATGGAAGGGAAGCACCTGTCATAACTTCGATACAGTTTTCAGTATTTTTTAATTCAAGTTGTTTTGCACCTGCTGCTTGAATTCCTTCAATTTTAAATTCAATCTTATTTTTATATTTTATATTGATTGCAATACCATCCATTGCAACTCTGTTAAAAGGAGGTTGATCTCTAGTCGCAATTATTTTTTGAGAAAGTACTCGCTTATTTATTTCACATATGTTAACTTTTTCTGTAGGTGTTAACGGAGTTGTATCCAAAATTTTTTTAATTGCTTCATTAACTGAGATCATAATTTACCTTTAAACATAGTTATATTCTTTCTAACCAGATTTTTCAAAAATTATATGTTCTAAATCATATTAAAACATGATTTCAACGATACAAATAAAAAATTAGTTTCCTATATTTGAAATATGCTTGCCGATTCGGTATCGGCAATAATCAAGGAGAAGTAGATGAAAGCAACCGGTGGATACTTAGTGCGTTATGCACTTGAACAAATTAATGTAAGATATACATTTGGAATTCCAGGTGTACACACCACTGAGATTTATGATGAGTTAAATAAATCGGATCAAATAGAACCCATACTTGTAACTCATGAGGGTGGTGCTTCATTTATGGCCGATGCCATTAGCAGAACAACAGATAGTATTGGAACAATTTTAACGGTACCTGCAGCAGGAACAACCCATGCAGCGAGTGGGATTGCAGAAGCCTATTTGGATGGCGTTCCAATGCTAATTATTTCAGGTGGTATTAGAAGAGATTCTGGAAAGTTTTATCAACTTCATCAAATTGAACAAGAGAAGATGGTAGAAGGTTTTGTAAAAAAATATATTTTAGTTGAAAAACACGAGGAGATTATTCCTGCTATCTATGAAGCCTATGACTTTGCAAACGATGGAGAGCCTGGGCCTGTTTTTGTAGAGATTGCATCAAACCTTTTATTGTTAAAAGGTGAAGTAAATAATATCACAGAATATAAAAAGCCACTTCCTAAAGAATATGATCTTAGTGAATTAACTGCAATTGCCGAAAACTTAGGTAACTCTAAAAAAATTGGAATCTATGCAGGTTGGGGAACAAGGGAATGCTCTGAAGAGTTAAAAGAATTGGCAGAGCTACTGAATGCTCCAGTGAGTACAACGATGCAGGGTCTCAGTGTTTTTCCTTATGATCACCCTCTACATGCAGGGATGGGATTTGGAACCTCTGCTGTCCCTGCAGCTGAAAATGCATTTTATGGATGTGATTGTATGTTAGCAATAGGAGTTCGATTCGCTGAACTCGCTACTGGTAGTTATGGAATAGATGTTCCAGAAAATTTAATTCATATTGATATTAATAAAGACGTCTTTGATAAGAATTATAAAACAAAGCATTCTTTAGAGGCTGATGCAAAAGTAGCTTTGAAAGGTTTACTCAAAATTCTTAGAAATAAAAATCTTAAGTATGAACCTTCAAGTGATCTTATTTCACAAATTAAAACTGATAAAAAAAAATACAGGGAGGAGTGGATCACTGAAGCTCAGGCAAATATTGTTGGACCGGGACCATTTTTTTCCTATTTAAATAAAAAGTTAAATAAAGATGACTTTATTATTGCTGATGATGGAAATCACACATTTCTAACTGCAGAGCTAGCAAATATACACCAGTCAAAGAGATATATTTGTCCAACTGACTTTAATGCAATGGGATACTGTGTTCCAGCTACCATTGCAACAAAGCTTGCTAATCCTGAAAGTAGAGCAATTGGAATTGTTGGAGATGGAGGCTTTTTAATGACCAGTCTCGAAATTTTAACTGCTGCTAGTAATAATTTAGGAGCAATTTTCTTCGTGTTTCATGATGGGGAGTTGGGGCAAATTTCTCAATTTCAAAAGATTCCTCTTAATAGAAAGACTTGCTCAGTTTTAAGTGAAATTAAAATAGAAGGAATTGCTCTTGCGACAGGTGCCAAGTTTTTACAAATTAATAATAATGATGAGATTGAATCAGTCATTGATGAGGCATTAAGTGTAAGTGACAAAAAAAATCCGGTTATAGTTGATGTGAAGATTGATTACTCGAAAAAAACTAAATTTACTAAAGGTGTAGTAAAAACAAACCTTGCAAGATTTCCTCTTGGAGATAAATGCAGGTTTATAGGAAGAGCTGTTAAAAGACATATTTTAGGATAAGGAGATTCAATGAAAAACTTTTTAAGCGGAAAAAGACTTGAGAAATTTTTAGCTATTCAAAATTTTCTAGTACCTAGATCAAGGGGATTTTCTGAAGAACAGAAAAGTGAATCAGTTCGAATAATTAATGAATTCATAGAAACCAAACCTAATATTATTGCTTATAAGATAGTATTGTTTTTAGTTCTCATAGATGTTTTCTCACTTTTATTTCACTTTAAAATGTTTATGTCGTTATCAGAAAGAAATAAAAATGAAATGATGGATTTCTTTTTTAATAATAAGATATCTCTTTTTAGAAAAGGCTTTTGGGGGATTAATACTCTTACGAAGCTAGGAGTATACTCTCAACCATCAATTTATCCAGATATTGGCTATGAAATAGGAGAATTACATGAGTAAAATAAAAGACGTTTTAGAATACGACATTGTAATTATTGGCTCAGGAGCCGGTGGGGGAACAGTTGCTAAAGAACTAAGTTCTCTTTGTAAAAAGGGAATAAAGATAGCCCTCTTAGAGTGGGGGGGGAAGTTTAGAAAAGAAGATAATATCCGCCAAGAAATTCCTATGGTTAAAAAATATTATTTTGATTATGGTGGGATGCAAAATAAGCAACAAGATATAACTTATGCGTTTGCCAAAGCAGTTGGAGGTTCAACAACTGTTTACACTGGCACAAGTCTCAAGGCTCCAGAAAGTGTATTTAAAAAATGGAATATAAGTGGACTGGACTTTAAGGATATGAATCCACGATATGATAAGTATATTAAAGAGAATAATGTTCACTTAAATCCCGAAGAAGAGCTTAATGATAATAATAGGCTTTTTGCAAAAGGTTGTAAGGAACTTGGCTGGCATGTTGAGCAATTCCCAGTGAATACAAAAGATTGTAAAGGACTTGGTACTTGCAATTTAGGCTGTGCTGTTCATGCAAAACAAGGAACTCATGTTGTTCAAATTCCAAATGCGACAAAAAATGGAGTTGAAGTATTCCCATTTACAAAGGCCTTAAAAATTGAAGGACATGATATTTTGGTGGAGACATTTCCTCCTGAGCATAATTTAGATGCTAATAAACTAGATCCAGGTAAGTATATCTTTAAGGCAAAGAAAATTGTTGTTGCCGGTGGAGCTATAAATTCTCCAGCTCTTTTAATGAGATCATTTGGAAAAAATTTCTCACCTGCAATAGGACGATATTTCACTTGTCACCCAGCTCTAATTCTAGTCGGAGATCATGGCAAGCCAATTGAGAATGTTAAAGGCCATCCTAAAAGCTTCTTTAGTGAAGAGTTCTTAGATGATAAAAATTTTCTACTAGAGACTTGTATGTATTTTCCGTTTGTACTATCAAAGAACTTAAATGGTTATGGCAGGGAGGTAGACTCATTAATGGAGAGTTTCAATAACCTTCAAATGATACTTTCAATTGTTTCTGACAAACCTCATGCACATAATAGAATTACTATTGATGATAAGGGGGAGCCTGTCATAGATTATGAACTTGATGATAGTTGTATTCAGGCTTTTGTTGATTCAATTAGGGCCGCTACAAGAATCTTTTTTGCAGCAGGGGCAAAGCGAGTTCATGCACCTTCTATGGATAAATTTTTTATAACTTCTGAAGAGAAAGATAAGATTGATGAGTTAATTCATAAAAAATACTTTAAAAAAGGTAAAATCTCCATAGCTGCCGGACACTTAATGGGTGGATGTAGAATGGGAGATAATCTTGAAACTTCTGTAACAAACTCTTGGGGAAAGGTTCATGGTTTTGATCATCTCTATGTTGCTGACTCGAGTTTATTTCCGGGTGCATCTGAAGTGAATCCCTATCTTACGATTATGTCATTGGCAGATAGGGTAGCAGAGGGGATTAAAAGAGAGTTTGAAGAGAGTTAGTTCTCTGAAGTTTGATGAAAAAATTCATTTTTAGCAATATACTCTTCGATAAGTAATGGTAGTGCTCCAATAACGTATTTACCCATTTCAGATGCTTCTTTAAAAAGCTCTTCAGGTTGGTGTGCTTTTAGGTATTGGTTAAATGCGGACTCGATTTCTCCAGGTTGATCGCATAGAAATTGCCCAGCGTTTTCAAGGCATGATTTAATTACTTGCTTTGGCATCATGGCATTAATGGCTCCGGACTTTCGAAGCTCGTAGAGTGACTTCATAAAGGTATTATCCAGAATATTATTCATTACATTCCTTGTGAGGTCATTTTTATTAAACTCGCTAGTTGGAACATGTTCCAGAAGTTTTAGCTCGAGCATTCTCATTAAGTCATTTGTAATGTCTTCAATTTGCATAATTTCATCCTTTCGATTTATAGAAATATCATAATTGAATGAAGAATGTTAAGTTCTATTTATGACTTCACTATTTTCAATACCTTTTAGACCTTTTTTTCTTATTTGTGCTCTAATTGCCTCTATTAATCCTGTTTTGTGGATGCTGACGTATAGTGGTGAAATTGAGATTCAGACAGTGTTTCAAACGCCTCAATATTGGCACGGCTTTGAAATGTTGTTTGGCTTTACTCAAGCCTTAATGACAGGGTTTTTACTAACTGCCAGCGCAAATTGGACCAAAAAGAGGGCTTTCAATGGAAATAAACTTATTTTTCTAACTGCTATTTTCTTAATAGAGAGAATTATTCCTTTTCTTTCTATTGGCAAAATGAATAGCTTTATATTGTTAAATTTATCTCAACTGCTCTTTTTAAGTTATTTGATTTATATGCTTATTGGAAATCGAAATCAGTTTATTATGACTCCAATAGTTTTTTTATTAAGTCTTTCTAAAGTTCTATACTCATACGGTGCTATTTTTGATTGGGAAAAAGGAATTGAGCTAGGGAGGCATTATGGAACTATTTCTTTTGTTTTTTTGATAGTCATATTTACTGGTCGTATTCTTCCAATGTTTTCTCGTCGACATCTAGGTTTTAAGCCAGAGGTTCCTAAGTGGGTTGATAAAGGATCAATATTATTTTTATCTTTTTTACTAATACCTTCAATTAATATGAATAGATATTTAGAAGCAGTAATACTTATTTCATTAAGTGTCTTTTTAATTCTGAGATTGAAGTTTTGGGGAGCAAAGAAGGTTTTTAAATTTCCACTTCTGGGAGTCTTGCATACAGGGCAATTCTTTTTATGCTTAGCTCTTATTTTAAGGGCAGCGAGTTTATTTTTTCAAGAATTAGATACTGCGTTTACTCCATTACATGGTTTAACAATTGGAACTCTTGGTATTTTTGGAATTGGAATGATGGTACGTGTTTCAAAGGGGCATACAGGACGTGAGATGAAGTCTGATTTTTGGGATAAATTAATTTTTCATGGCATGTATATCTGTGCTGTTTTTCGAATTTTGCCAATAGTAACACTAGAAAACTACTATATTGAGTTGTTCTTTGTGGCGACTGTTTTTTGGACCGTGTGCTTTTTATTGTTTTTAATTAAGTATTCTGGAATATTGTTTTTGCCAAGGATTGATGAAAATTTAAGATAGGCTAGGAGCTGTAAACTAGAGGCTGCAAGAGTATGCATTATTGAAAATTTACTTGTAAATTTTTGTTGAAATGAACTCCTATACCTACCTTTGAAAAAAACCATTATTAATATAATTAAGTCGAGACATGAACAACTTTATAAAATGATCCTATATTTAAAACTGAGAACTGTAATCAACCCCCGTGAGTTGATTTATCTCTCTATTTTACCAACTTTTTGATATATATGATTAATGTGAGTCTTCAGTGTTGATTTCTTTATCTTTAATTTAGACTCAATCTCATTATTGCTATAACCGGCCATTACTAGTGACGCAATTTCATTTTCTCTTTTTGTAAGTTCACTGAAATCTTTATCTTTTGTCTCTTCTGTTGCTAGTGGATAAATATTAACTATTTCAAGGCCATTCTTTTTAAATACCGAAATATCTACAATTTCGTTATGGACTAGCCTTTTCTTTAGATACTGGGTACTTTCAAAGTCGCCAATGCTTATATGTTCTTGGCAGCCTTTTGAGCAAGTTTGATCAATCATATCTCCACATTTCTGAATGCATAGGGAGTTTTGAAAGCAAACTTTTTTTCTTTTATCAAGAATGCATTGAATGTAGAGTTCATTAATTTTATTATTCATAAGCTAAGAGTCAGTCATAACCAGTAGTCCAGCATGACCAGTTTCTAGCCGCAAGACTTTTTGAATATAGTCAATAGTACTTGTGAGTGAATATCTACATTGTGTACAGGCACCTAGGTATTCAAATACGACCATTGACTCATCCATAAACACTATATCTATCCCCCCGCCATCTAATGCCAGAGGAGGTAGAATATAATTATCAATAATCTTATCAATTAGAGTTCTTTTTTCAGCTAATGAGAGCGTAAGGTAGTCGATATCAGAGAAAAGTTCACCAGTTTTTTCTTTTAAGTTTTTATATTCAGTTACAACTGTTGGGGATTGTCTATCCTCTGGGCTTCTTTGAGATGGCCCAAATGCAGACTTGATTAGATTTTGAACTTCTACAAAAAGTGGATAGAAAATATTTGTATTCTCAAAAGAAGGAAGTGAGTTCTTCTCTCTGAGATAATGGTCAATTTCTTTAATTGTAATTTGATCAGCTTTATAATTTTTATGAATGAGTTCAATAAATGTCTCTATAAAAGCAATTTCAGCACCTTCTAATGTGGATACATATTTAAGAGAGTTTATTTTTGGTTCAAGTTCATTGAGATCTTGTAGGCCAAATAACTGTAAGCCTCCAAACTGTCCATTTTCACTTTTAGATGTGCAAAATGTTCCAGGCTTATTCATATTAAGGAAACTCTCTCTCTCTGTAGGAGTAGAGAGAAACTCTGGTCTTTCGGCCTTTTCAATTGCTCTCTTTGATAGGATTTTCATAATTTATTTTGAGAGCTCTAAATTTGCGTTTTCAAAATCATCACTTTTAATATAAGTGTTAACGCGACTTAAAAGGTCTGTGTTCAAAGAGTTTGAGTCAAAAAATTTACATGTGAGTATACTTGATACTTCAAGTGACTTAAGAGCTACTTTTAAAATTTCCTCTCTATCAAGGTCACTTTTTGAGTTGAAATCAACCACTTCACGCAGAGAGTCTAAGACATAGTGGCTAATTATTGAAAGAATTTCTTCTAAACTTTTATCGTTAATTTTTGACATAAAAACTTCCTTTATCCGTATAGCTCGACATGTTAGATATACTATACAAAAACCCAGATATAAAAACTGATCAAGATCATATTTAACTGAGCTTCTAATCATGGAAAAATACCTTAATTTCTTTAAATTATAATTACTATCTTATAGGTGCTTTTATGAATATTGTTTTTAACATAGTCTTTGTGTCGGTTATATTAACTTCAACAGCCTTTGCATTTAATCCTGCAGAACATTTTTCTAAAAAATGTATGAGTTGCCACACGATTGGTAAAGGGGATGATGTCGGTCCAGATTTAAAAGATGTCACAAAGAAAAGAGATAAGAAATGGTTAATCAGATTTATTAGAGAATCACAGACCATGATTGAAGAAGGTGATGCTCTCGCAAATGAACTTTTTAGTAAGCACAAGAAAAAGAAAATGCCTGATCAGGAATTAGATGATGATGAAATGGAGGCATTACTTAAATTTATTGAAGTAGGGAAAGTTGTAGAGAGTGCATCAAAAATTAAGTCTGCATTTGATTCAAACAAATACGATCGATCTCAAGGTGAGAAATACTTTGCGGGAACTCTTAAGTTTAAGAATGGTGGGCCAGCTTGTATTACTTGTCATGGAGCAGGTGAAATTGGAGCACTAGGTGGTGGTACACTTGGCCCTGATCTAACTAACGCTTACTCAAGTTACACAGATAAAGGACTTACTAAAGTTCTAAAAAGTATAAACTTTCCGACAATGATTAAGCTTTATAAGAAAAAGAAGTTAACTGATGATGAAATTTATCAATTAAAATCTCACCTTTGGGAAAAAGATAGAATTGGGAAAGTTGAAAAAGGTTATTCGAAAAAATTTCTTTTCTTAGGAATTATTGGATTTCTATTATTACTTGGATTTTTTGATCTGGTTTGGAAAAGAAGAATTACAACTACAAGAAGAAGAGACTAGGAGTATATATGAGCTGGATTGATGATATTGTTTCACCGAAAACAAGACAATGGGAAGAATTCTACAGAAATAGATTTCAGCATGATAAAGTTGTGAGGTCTACTCATGGTGTAAACTGTACAGGAAGTTGTTCTTGGAATGTTTGCGTAAAAGATGGGATTGTTACTTGGGAACTTCAAGCAGTTGATTATCCCCTTATCAATAACGAAATACCTCCTTATGAGCCTAGAGGTTGCCAACGTGGTATTTCCTTTAGTTGGTATTTATATAGCCCAATTAGAATTAAATATCCTTATGTAAGAGGTGCCCTTCTAGATATTTGGAGAGATGCTAAAAAGAATACAGCCAATGCAGTAGAGGCGTGGGATTATATTCAATCAAGTCCTGAACTTAGAAAGCGTTATCAAAAAGCTAGAGGGAAGGGTGGATTTAGAAGATCTAACTGGCGTGAAATGACAGAGCTTATTTCGGCGGCCAATATTCATACAATTAAAAAACATGGTCCTGATAGAATTACAGGATTCTCTCCGATTCCAGCAATGAGTCAGATTAGCTATGCAGCAGGTGCAAGGTTTATGCAACTGATGGGTGGTGTGTGTCTTTCATTTTATGACTGGTATTGTGATTTACCTCCAGCATCTCCTGAAATGTGGGGAGAGCAAACTGATGTAGCTGAATCAGCGGATTGGTATAATTCTAAGATGATTGCAATTATGGGTGCAAACCTTAACATGACAAGAACGCCAGATTGTCACTTTATCCCAGAAGCAAAGAATAATGGATCAAAAGTTGTAGTATTTGCTCCAGACTTTAATCAAGTTGCAAAATTTGGAGATGAGTGGGTTCCGCTTCATGCTGGACAAGATGGTGCTTTTTGGATGGCAGTAAATCATGTACTTCTAAAAGAATTTCATCATGAAAAGCAAACACCATATTTTTTAAACTACCAAAAAGTATATACTGATAATCCATTTTTAGTTGAAATAGAAGAAGTAAATGGAGCTCAAAGACCTGGTAGGTTCTTGAGGGCAAATAGAGTGTCTAAGTACCAAGGTGAAGAGCTTGGTGACTGGAAATTCTTAATGTTCGATGAAGATACTAAAAGTCTCAAAATGCCTAAAGGAGCAATGGGGCATAGACATCAAGAGAAAAAAGGTCAGTGGAACTTAGAGTTAAAAGATACGCTTGATGACAGTCCAATTAATCCGACTTTAACATTCTTAAATGATAATGATGGAGTAATTGATGTTGAATTTCAGGAGTTTGGTTTAAGTAATAAGGCCAACCGTGGAGTTCCAGTTAAATATATTGAAACAGTTGAAGGTAGAAAGGTTGCAGTTGCAACTGTTTATGACTTATTGATGGGGCAACATGGTGTTCCAAGAGGTCTAAGCGGCGACTACCCTGAGAGCTATGATATTGAATCAGCTGCTTATACACCAGCGTGGCAAGAGCGTTTTACTGGAATAGGTAAAGAGACGATGATTCAATTTGCTAGAGACTGGGGGAATACAGCAGCAGCAACAAATGGAAAGTGCTCTGTAATTATTGGAGCTGGTATTGATCACTGGTATCACAATAACCTTATCTATAGATCGTGTATGAATGCACTAGTATTCTGCGGTTGCGTTGGAGTAAATGGTGGTGGACTTAATCACTATGTAGGTCAAGAGAAGCTTGCTCCTGCTGAACCATGGGGGCAGATTGCATTTGCTAAAGATTGGCAAGCACCAGTGAGATTACAAAATGCACCTTCTTGGCATTATATGCACACTGATCAGTGGAGATATGATTCAAACTATAATGAAATAAACTCATCTCCTGAGGAACATCCTTATGCTAAAGGACATACTGCAGATATGAATGCAAGAGCAGTTAGAAACGGTTGGCTCCCATTCTATCCTCAGTATACAGATAATACTCTAGATCTTTGTAAAGAAGCCCAAGATAAAGGAGCTTCAACTGATACTGAAATTCAAAAGTTTGTTTTTGATAAAGTAGTAAATAAAAAAGTAACACCTGCGATTGAAGATGTTGATAACCCTGATAGCTTTCCGAGAGTTTGGTATATATGGAGAGGTAACGCAATTGGAACATCCTCAAAGGGGCATGAGTATTTCTTAAATCATTATTTAGGAACTCACACTAATAAGATTGCACCTGAGGTTGCAAAAGATAGTGTAAAAGAAATCAAGTGGTATGAGGAAGCTCCAACAGGGAAGATGGATCTAGTTGTAGATATTAACTTTAGAATGGATACATCAGCATTATATTCAGATATTGTTTTACCTGCGGCTTCTTGGTACGAAAAGTATGATCTCAATACAACAGATATGCATACTTATATTCATCCTCTGGCAAAAGCAATTGAACCAGTTTGGGAGTCAAAATCTGACTGGCAAACATTTAGAGAGCTAGCAAAAGCTTTCTCTGAAATGGCACAAAATCACTTTACAGCACCAGTTAAAGATATTGTTGCAGCTCCAATTGCTCACGATTCTCCTGGTGAAGTAAGCCAGCCAAGAATGAAAGATTGGGGAGCTGGAGAGGTTGATCCAGTTCCAGGTAAGTCAATGTACAAGATGGTTGTAGTTGAGCGTGATTATTCAAAAGTATACGATAAATTTTGCTCACTAGGGCCAAATGTTAGAAATGGTGCCATAGGAGCACATGGTGTTTCTTATAAAGTAGATGATTTTTATGACAAAATGCTTGAAGAAAGAAACACTCACAGTTTTGATGGGAATATATACCCTTCTCTTTATGAAGATCTAGATACGTGTAATACAATTTTACATTTAGCTTCTGTTACAAATGGAGAGCTTGCCTATAGGGCCTATAAGAATATGGAAGAAAAAGTAGGTCTTCCTCTGGCCGATATTGGTGAGAAGCATAGAAGTGTGAGAATGAACTTCAAAGATATTCAAGCTGCTCCAAAGAGAATGCACTCAAGTCCAGTGTGGTCTGGCTTAATTGAAGAGGGGAGGACATATAGTGCCTTTACTTACAATATTGAAAGAAAAGTGCCTTGGAGAACATTAACAGGTCGCCAGAGTTTATACCTTGATCACGATGGTTATATTGCCTTTGGTGAGAACCTACCGACGTATAAACCGACACCTTCTGCTGAAGCATATGGTGATCTTAAGAATACTAAGGTTGAGGGCGATACTTTAATGCTTAACTATTTAACTCCACATGGTAAGTGGCATATCCACTCAACTTATGGAGATACTCTGAGAATGTTAACCCTTTCACGTGGAGGGGAGCCATTCTGGATGAGTCCAGAAGATGCAGCGAAGTTAAACATAGAAGATAATGACTGGGTTGAAGTTATTAATGATAACGGCGTTGTTTGTACTAGAGCAAATGTTAGTGCAAGGATTCCACCTGGATTATGTATTGTTTATCACGCAACGGAAAGAACTTACTCAACTCCAAAGTCTGAAACAAGAAAAAGACGTGCGGGGATGAACAACTCTCTGACAAGAGTTCACTTAAAGCCAAGTTTAATGGTTGGAGGTTATGCACAGTTTACATACCACTTCAATTATTGGGGGCCAACAGGTGTAAATAGAGAGACTCATATACTTGTTAGAAAAATGAATAAGGTTAATTGGTAACCAAAGGGAATATGATGGATATTAGAGCACAGATTTCGATGGTATTTCACCTTGATAAATGCATAGGCTGTCATACATGTTCTATTGCATGTAAAAATCTCTGGACCGACAGAAAAGGTGCTGAGTATATGTGGTGGAACAATGTAGAGACTAAGCCAGGTACTGGTTACCCGCACCGATGGGAAAATCAAGAATCCTATAAAGGTGGATGGGTAAAAAAAGGTAATAAGGTTGAGTTGAGAGGAGCAGGGAAATTTAGAGGGTTTAAGAATATCTTCCATAATCCAAACCTACCAGTTCTAGATGATTATTATGAGCCTTGGACATATAAATATGAAGACCTTATCCATTCTCCTGAGGGGGATGATCAACCAACAGCAAGACCAGTATCATTAATAACTGGAGAGCCAATAGAGATTAAGTCTGGTCCAAACTGGGATGATGACTTGAGTGGTTCTGAAATTTACGCAAAAAATGATGTGAATTTCTCAAAATTAGATGAAAAAGAAAAAGAAGATATGTTCAAATTAGAACGACTTGTAATGAGTTATCTTCCAAGAATTTGCAATCACTGTATTAATCCTGCCTGTCTTGCGAGTTGTCCATCTGGGGCAATTTATAAGAGAGGTGAGGATGGGGTTGTTCTCATTAATCAAGAGCAATGTCGTGCTTGGAGGATGTGTGTAACAGGTTGTCCATATAAGAAAACTTACTATAACTGGAGTTCTGGTAAGTCTGAAAAATGTATTCTTTGTTACCCAAGAATTGAGGTTGGTGAGGTACCAGCTTGTATGCATTCATGTGTCGGAAGAATCAGATACCTTGGGGTTCTTCTCTATGATGCTGATAAATTAGAGCAAATCATTCATAAAGAAGATGACCAACTTATTGCAGCTCAATTAGATGCGATAGTTGACCCAACTGACCCAGCTATAATCGAAGCAGCAAGAAGTAATGGAATCCACGATTCTATGTTAGAAGCAGCAGTGAAGTCTCCGATTTATAAATGGGTAAAAGAGTGGGGATTGGCTTTACCTCTACATGCTGAATATAGAACAGTTCCTATGTTATTTTACGTACCACCACTACTACCAGTTATGGGGAATGTTAGTGAGAATATTTACGATTCAAAAACAGAATCATATTTCCAAAGTATTAATCAATCACGTCTCCCAATGAAATATCTTGCAAGTCTTTTTTCTTGTAATGATCAGGGAGTGATAAGAGGAGTACTTAAGAAACTTATGGCCGTTAGACTTCACAGACGAGGGGTGACTGTTGGAGATATGAACCCTGAGCATGTTAAAGGTGCTTTACAAGAAGCAGACGTATCACCAGAAGTGGCAGATGAGATCTATAAGCTTTCATCGCTATGTACTTTTGAAGAAAGATTTGTTGTACCAGCTTCACATAGAGAAGAAGCAATTGAAATGACAAAAATGGTTCTTGAGCACAAAGGTGAAACAGGCTTTGGATTTAAAGATACTACGGATAGGATTCTGTAAGGAGAACTATGAACTTAAATGATGCTCAGTTACTTTCAAATCTTATAAATTATCCAACGACGGGATTGAATGAGAATATTGAGAGTGCTCAAACTTCATTTTTATCTAAGTATAATGAAGCTGCTTCGGAAATAGCTAAGTTTCATGAAGGGATTGAAAAACTTTCTCAAGATGAAAGGGAAGAGTATTACGCAAAGACTTTTGATATTCAAGGGATCTGTTGCTTAGACTTGGGGTATGTGTTGTTTGGAGAAGATTATAAGAGAGGTGATTTCTTAGTTAATATTCAATCGATGCAAAAACAATATAATGTTGATCTCGGAGCTGAACTAGCAGATCACTTACCAAATGTTTTGAAACTGATTGGCACAATGGAAGATGGTCAAATGAAAAAAGACCTCATTGAGAAAGTAACTCTTCCAGCCATTATTAAAATGTTAGAAAACTTTCAGATAGGGAAAAATAGTAATATTTACATGCATACCCTAAGAGCGATTTATAAAGCACTAAGCGTAAATTACAAAATGAATGATACTATTTTCGGAGGACCTGTATGTTAAATTTATTTTTATTTGTTGTTTTTCCATATGTGGCAATCGCTATTGAACTCGTTGTTTCAATTTATCGATTCAAAAATAGTAGTTATAAATTCACCTCACTGTCTTCAGAGTTTCTTGAAAGTGATAAGTTATTTTGGGGATCAGTTCCTTGGCACTATGGGATTATTGTAATTTTAGTTGGCCATGTTGTAGGCTTTATGTTTCCTCGAGAAGTAATAGCATTCAATAGCATTCCAATGAGAGCATTAATAATAGAAGTCTCGGCATTAATTTTTGGCTTGAGCTCACTCTTTGGATTGGTGATGTTAATCAGAAGAAGATTTACTAATAAAAAAGTAAAAGTAGTTACAAGTAACATGGACATTTTTATCTTATTCCTATTGCTTGTTCAAGTTGCCTCGGGTGTTGGAACAGCTGTAATGTATAGATGGGGAATGACTTGGTATGCAACTTCAATGGTTCCATATCTTAAATCAATTTTTATGTTAAACCCACAAATCGAATATATGGTAGCAATGCCATTAATGGTGAAAGTGCATGTTGTTAATGCATTTCTAATCATAGCAATACTTCCGTTTACAAGATTACTTCACTTCTTAGTTCTCCCAGTTCATTACCTATGGAGATCATGGCAAGTAGTAATCTGGAATTATGATAGAAAGAAGATTCGTAAATAGTTAGGACTTTAGATGAAAAATAAATCTACAATTTTATTAACTCTTATAGCAATGTTTTATCTATTTAAATTTGCTATAGATCAGGGGCAGCAAGTTAACTTTAATGTTAATTACCAACCTGATCAACCGATAAATTTCTCCCATAAAATTCATGCAGGTGAGAATAAAATTAATTGTAACTACTGTCACTTCGCAGCTGAGAAAGGAAGGCATGCAGGAATACCACCGACGCAACTTTGTTTTAATTGCCACGACAAGATAAGAAAAGATTCGCCTGAAATTCAGAAAATTAAAAAGGCAATGGTAGAAGGTAAGCCAATTGAATGGATTAAAGTTCACCACTACCCCGACTTTGCATATTTTAATCATAGCCAACACGTTAAAGTGGGAAAGATTTCTTGCCAAGAATGTCACGGTGCTGTTGAGACAATGACTAAAGTTAAACAAGTAAGAGAGTTAAATATGGGATGGTGCTTAGAGTGCCACAGGAAAAATGAAATTTCACCACCAACTGACCATAAGAGTAGTAAAGGTGGAGACTGTGCTAGATGTCACTATTAAACATAGGGTTTATATATGAATAATGATAAAAAAAAAATAAATCAAAATATATATTGGCAAGATGTTGAACAAAAAATCTTGGACCCCGATGAACTTAAATCTGAATTTGTAGAAGGTGAAGGTCAACTTCATTTCGATATTGGAAGTGTTAAGAAGTCACGAAGAAACTTTCTACAAATAATGGGGTTTTCCCTAACTGCAGTACCACTTCTTTCTTCATGTAATAAGATACCAGTAAAAAAAGCACTTCCTTATTTAAAGAAGAGTGATCAAGTTGTCCCTGGTGTTGCAAATTGGTACGCCACTTCAATGGACCCATTAAGTGGGGCATCTCTACTAGTTAAAGCAAGAGAGGGTAGACCAATTAAAATAGAGGGGAATGATAAATGTCCTATCTCAAAAGGTGGAACGATGGCCACAGATCAAGCCAGTGTTCTGTATCTCTATAATACATCAAGGTATAAACAACCTCAACTTAATGGTAAAAATGTTGATTGGGACACAATTGATAAGGACTTAGCAAATAAGCTTAATGAAATTTCAGAAAGAGGAGAAGAGATTACTCTGGTTACTAAACCAATTAGTAGTGCTTCAGAGTTAGCAGTTATTAGAGAGTTTAAGAAGTCCTATCCAACTTTAAATCATTTAACATATGCAACAGCTAGTTATAATTCAATTCTTGTAGGAAATGAGAAGTCATTTGGTAACAGAAGTTTTCCAGTTTATAGCTTTGATAAAGCTGATCTTGTTGTAAGCTTCTCTGCAGATTTTTTAGGAACATGGCTTTCTCCTGTTGAGTTCACTAAGCAGTATACAGTAAAAAGGGATTTGGCAGTTAGTGCTGATCTTTCAAAACATATACAGTTTGAATCAATTATGACTCTGACAGGATCTAATGCTGACGAAAGAATTAGTGTTTCACCCGACGAGGAAAGAAACTTTATTATTAATCTTCTGGCCTATATCCAAAAGAAAACAAATCTTAAATACTTACCAGCTGGTGAAAAACTACCAGCAACTAATGCTTCACTTGTAGGAACAATAGGAGAGCGTTTACTTCAAAATAAAGGAAAGTCGCTTGTTGTTTCAGGCTCAAGTGATCAGAATATTCAAATTCTTATAAATGCTATTAATGAAGCATTAGGAAACTATGGCAATACTATAAACTTATACAAAAATAAATATTTTGCATCTTCTACAGATGCAGAATTTAATGCTTTTGTTGAGTCTAATAAAGCGATTGGAGCTATAATATTTAAGGATGTAAATCCTATCTATTCGAGTACAAATGCTTCGAAGTTAAAAGCCAAGCTAGATAGAATTTCTATCAAGGTGTCATTAAGTAACTCACCAGATGAAACAAGCTCGCTTTGTACATATATTCTTCCGGTAAATCATTTTCTTGAGAGTTGGAAAGATTACTTTCATTCAAGTGGAGTTATAAAGACGGTTCAACCGGTAATTCAACCACTTTTTTCAACTAGAATGGGTGAAGAGTCTTTGCTGAAACTTACTCGTTATAAAAAAGACTATTATTCATTCATCAAGAAAGAAGTAGAGAAAGAGTTTTATAAGTTTCAAAGTAGTTATGCTACTTTTACAGATTTTTGGAACAAACTAGTTCATGATGGAGTATTTAATCTTTCAACAACAAAGTATTCAACTCATAATTTTGAAACAACAAGTTCTATTTTAGCTTATTCAGCATTAAAGAAAATAAAAACTTCTTCAAGCTACCTCGCACTTTATGAAAAAGTAGGGATTAGAGATGGTGAGATGATTAATAACCCTTGGCTTCAAGAACTTCCCGATCCAATTACAAAAGTTACTTGGGATAACTACGTTATGATTAGCGTAAAGAAGGCAAAGGAGTTAAATGTTGTAACTGGAGATATCCTACAAGTTAATAAGGATGGGTACACTCTCGAATTACCAGCTCTAGTACAACCTGGAACAAATAATACAATGATAGCAATAGCTATTGGATATGGAAGAAAAGTTTCTGGAAAAGTAGGAACAAAGCTTGGAGGCAATGCTTTTGGATTCAAAAAGTTTAATGGCTCTGATTATTCAAATATTATATCAGATGTGAGTGTTAAGAAAACTTCTAAGAAGAAGCCTCTTGCATTAACACAAACACATCATTCGATGGAGGGAAGAGATATTGTTCGTGAAACAACTCTTTCTGAATGGAAGAAAGATAATAAAGCCGGAAATAAACCTTCAATTAAACTCATCACAATGTGGGATGATAAACATAATGAAAAAGGTCAGCAATGGGCCATGGCAATAGACTTAAATAAATGCACAGGTTGTTCGGGTTGTATTGTAAGTTGTAATGCTGAAAACAATGTTCCAGTTGTAGGCAGGGAAGAAGTTAGGCTTAGAAGAGAGATGCATTGGTTAAGAATTGATAGGTATTATAAAGGTGACGATGAAAATCCTGAAGTTGTTCACCAGCCGGTTATGTGCCAGCACTGTGACAATGCTCCTTGTGAAACCGTATGTCCTGTTATTGCAACTGCTCAGAGTTCAGATGGACTTAATCAACAAGTATATAATAGATGTATAGGGACAAGATATTGTGCAAACAATTGTCCTTATAAGGTTAGAAGATTTAACTGGTTTGATTACGCACATGAAGACAAATATGAAAATATGGTTTTAAACCCTGATATTGTTGTTCGCTCACGTGGTGTAATGGAAAAATGTTCAATGTGTATTCAAAGAATTCAAGAGGGCAGGTTGGATGCAAAACAAAAGGGTAATGAGCTTAAAGATGGTGCTGTTAAACTGGCATGTCAGCAGAGTTGCCCAGGTGACGCGATTGTATTTGGAGATTTGAATGATCCAAATAGTAAAATAGTTAAAATGTTAAAAAATGCACGTAAATATAGACTACTTGAAGAGCTAAATATTAACCCAAGAGTTAATTATATGGTTAAAGTAAGGAATAAGGGATAACTATGTCTGATAATCATGTATCGAGGCTAAGAACACCTCTTATTGATAAAGAGAATATAACATATACAGATGTTACTAATGAGATTCTAAATCCAATTGAAAGAGGCCCAAATAAAATGTGGTATATTGGAATAGTAATTTCAATCTGTGCGATGATTATGGGAATTGCAGCTGTCACATATCAGGTTCTTTATGGGATCGGTACTTGGGGGCTAAATAAGACTGTAGGATGGGCTTGGGATATTACAAACTTTGTATTTTGGGTTGGTATTGGCCACGCCGGAACTTTAATTTCAGCAATTCTACTTTTATTCAGACAAAAATGGAGAACCTCTATTAACAGAGCTGCAGAGGCCATGACAATTTTTGCAGTTATGTGTGCTGGTATCTTCCCTGTCATACATATGGGAAGACCATGGCTAGCTCATTGGGTTTTTCCTTATCCGAATATGAGAGAGATTTGGGTAAACTTTAGATCTCCTCTACTTTGGGACGTATTTGCCATTAGTACTTATTTTATTGTTTCTGCAGTGTTTTGGTATATTGGAATGGTTCCTGATATGGCTTCATTAAGAGATAGAGCGAAGCCTGGTTTAAAGAAGAAAATTTATAGTTTACTAAGCTTTGGGTGGAATGGCTCTCATAGAACATGGCATAGATATGAAGTTCTATGTCTAATTTTAGCAGGGCTTGCAACTCCTTTAGTTGTATCTGTACATACTATTGTATCTTTTGACTTTGCTACTTCAGTAATCCCAGGTTGGCACACTACAATTTTTCCACCTTACTTTGTTGCTGGAGCTGTATTTTCAGGGTTTGCAATGGTTTTAACTCTTCTAATTATAACTAGAAAAGTAATGAACTTTGAACATTATATTACAAAGAGCCATATCGAATCGATGTGTAAGGTGTTGGTTCTTACGGGAATGATGGTATCAGTTGCCTATATGACGGAGTTCTTTATTGCTTGGTATAGTGGGAATCCTTATGAGAAATATGCGTTTATCAATAGAGCAACAGGTCCATATGCTTGGGCATATTGGACGATGGTAACTTGTAATGTGATTTCACCACACTTTCTTTGGTTTAAAAAAGTTAGAACAAATTTAACCTTTGTATTCTGTTTAACAATTGTTGTGAATATCGGAATGTGGTTTGAAAGATTTGTTATTATTGTTACTTCAATTCATAGGGATTACTTACCTTCAAGTTGGGCGATGTATTCACCCACGAAAATTGAAATAATGACTTTCATAGGTAGTTTTGGTCTCTTTTTTACTTTGTTTTTATTATTTGTTCGATTTTTACCGGCCATTAATATTTTCGAAGTAAAAACAGTATTAAAATTTGCGAGGAAGAAATAATGGGAAATAAAAGATATCTATTAGGTGTATTTGATGATGAAGATAATATGATCAAAACAGCTAAAGAGCTAAGACAAAAAGATATTAAGATCTATGATATTTATACTCCGTTTCCGTTACACGGTCTTGATGATCTGTTGGAAATAAAGAGGACAAAGCTTCCAATAGTATGTTTTTTAGCAGCTACATTTGGTCTGGCTATTGCATTTGCGTTTCAAATTTGGTCGTCAGCTATTGATTGGCCAGTTAATATTGGTGGTAAACCATTTAACTCTTTTACAGCATTTATACCGGTAGCTTTTGAGATAACTGTACTTTTAGGTGCTCTTGTTACTGTGGCAGCTTTTTTATACAGATCAAAATTGTTTCCTGGGCAAGAGAAGATGACTCCAGATCTTAGAGTTACACATGATAAATTTATCATTGCACTTGAGTGCTATCACTCTGCTATTGATAAAGATATTCTGGGTGATGTCTTCTTTAATAACGGGGCAATTGAGTTAGAAGTTAAAGGAGAAGATCAATGGACATAATTAAAATTGGGATTCTAAGTGTACTTTTTCTCTCAATAACATCTTGCTCAAGATCAAGAACTGAAACAGGTTATGAAGTCTTTCCAGATATGATTCACCCAGTTCCATATGAAGCTTTTTCTGAAAGCAAACTGACAGCCGATGGTAAGGCGATGTTACTTCCTCCAGCGAATACAATTGCAAGAGGAAGAATGCCTGACCCTTATGGACCAGGAACTGAAGAAGCAAAGAGAGCTGGAAGGGAATTGAAGAATCCTTTTAAAGTAACAAAGAAAAGTTTAGAGAGAGGAAAGATTGTATATGATCAATACTGTTTAGTTTGCCATGGAGCTGAAGGTCAAGGAGATGGGCCTATTATCCCTAAATTACCTAACCCACCTTCACTAACAGGTAAGCGATTAAAGAAATATGAAGATGGACGGATGTACCACATTATTGCATTTGGCTCTGGAGATATGCCAAGTCATGCAGAGCAAATTGATAGGGATGATAGATGGTTTCTTGTTCATTACATAAGAGAAATTCAAAAATCATTTGGAAAAAAATAAAACTAAAGAGGTTTTAGTGGAAATAAAAGAAGAAAAATTTATATTCAAACCTGAACTTAAAAATCTCATGATTACCGGTGTAGTTGTTGGGGCGCTCTGTACAATTTTCGGATTTGTAACAGAGTCACAAAGAGCCTGGGTTAATTATCTAATTAATTTTTACTACTTCGTTTCTCTGGGATTAAGTGGAGCTGTAATCGTAGCGATAGCATCATTAACAAATGCAAGTTGGGCTGCACCTTTTAAAAGAATTCCTGAGGCATTTACAAAGTTTCTGCCAATTGGATTCCTTTTGGGATTAGGCCTTATTGTAGGGATACATTCAATTTACGAATGGAGCCATGCGGATATTGTAGCAAAAGATGAACTCTTACAATTAAAGCAAGCATTTTTAAATACTAAATTTTATATCGTTAGATTGTTTATCTTTTTTGGTGTTTGGATTTTTACAACAAAGATGCTTACTAAGCTTTCTTATAAGCAAGACAAAAAACTAAATGACTCTATTACAGGTCAAATTGTGAAGTGGAGTGCAATATTTTTAGTTACTTTTGGCTTCTCTTATTCACTAGCAAGCTTTGACTGGATAATGTCTGTTAAGCCTCACTGGTTTAGTACAATTTTTGGGGTGTACACATTTTCTGGAATGTTTGTTAATGGTTTCGCGGTAATTACTTTTACACTTATTTGGTTACAAGAAAGAGGTTACTTAGCAGATATAATTACTGAGGATATTTACCACGACTTAGGTAAGTTCCTATTTGGTTTTGCGACATTTTGGGCCTATATCTGGCTATCTCAATTTCTTTTAATTTGGTATTCAAATATTCCTGAAGAAACAATGTATTACACAACTAGATACCATCACACATGGGACTGGTTATTTATATTTAACTTTGCCATCAATTGGTTCATTCCATTTTTGGCGTTAATGACAAGAAAATCGAAGAGAAGCAAATTTGTACTGAAAAGAGTTGCTGTTTTACTGATTATTGGGCACTGGCTTGATATTTATTTAATGGTAGCTCCTGACGTCTATGAGCATGCACACATAACAAATCCAAGTATTGGGCTTATTGAAATCGGAATGAGTATTGGTTTTGGTTCACTATTTTTTATTGTAGTGGCCAACGCCCTTTCAAAGCAATCACTAGTAGCTGTAAATGACCCTTATATTGAAGAGGGGATACATCTACACCAGTGATCCTAGCGATAACTAAATATGATCAAGGTCATATTCGGGTGTGTGTCACGACATGTTTTTAATTAGATAACTGTGCTTTTATATAAGTATATTATTATTTATGGATTTATTCTTAGGAGAGAATATGAGTGATATTAATTTAACAGAATGGAACCCTGAAGATGAAGCATTCTGGGAGGAAAAAGGTAGTAAGATTGCAAGTACTAACCTTTGGATCTCTATTCCGAATCTGCTTTGTGGTTTCGCTGTTTGGCTATACTGGAGTATTATTACTGTTCAGATGTTGAATGTTGGTTTTCCTTTTGAGAAATCACAACTTTTTACATTAATGGCAATTGCAGGATTAACGGGAGCAACACTTCGTATCCCAAGTACATTTTTTATTAGGCCTTGTGGTGGAAGAAATACAATATTTTTTACATCAGGTCTTTTGATTTTGCCTGCTCTTGGAGTGGGGTTAGCACTTCAAAACCCAGAGACTCCACTTTGGGTCTTTCAATTATTAGCATTACTTTCAGGATTTGGGGGGGGAAACTTTGCTTCTTCCATGAGTAATATTTCGTTTTTCTACCCTAAGAAAGTACAGGGCTATGCACTTGGTATGAACGCGGGGTTGGGGAACTTTGGTGTAACAACGATGCAAATTCTTATTCCGCTTTCGATGACATTTGGAATCTTCGGTGGAACACCTATGAAACTTTTAAAGCCAAGTGGTTCTTTAATTGGAAAAATTCCAGTAGGTGAAATGAGCTATATACATAATGCGGGACTTATCTGGGTTCCTGTTCTTGTTGTGTTTGTTACTCTTGCATTTTTTAAGATGAATAATATCAAAACTGAGACTGTTTCTCCTAAAGTAGAATCAACTGCTGGAGCAGTAGCAAAAATGTCTTGGTTACTTTTTTTAGGTTTTATTGCCGCAATTGTAGGTTTAGGGCTATTACTAAAAGTAGGACTATCTAAGTGGATTGTACTTCCTATTGTAATTGCATTAACTGTCTTTTTAATGAAAGGATTGTCTCCTGTAGAGTTAAAGGCATCGCTTACTCGTCAATATAAAATTTTTGATAGCAAGCATAACTGGATTATGACAATGATCTATACCATGACTTTTGGCTCATTTATTGGTTTTGCAGCTTCATTTCCACTTTCTATTAAAGTTATTTTTGGATTTAAGCATGTTGCAAATGCAGCAGGGGGCTTTGATCACTCTATGATTAATCCTAATGGACCAAGTGCTCTTGCCTATGCCTGGATTGGGCCATTCATTGGGGCATTGATTCGTCCAATTGGTGGAAAAATTTCTGATAAATTAGGTGGTGCTCTCGTTACTCAAGTTTGTGCTATTGCAATGGTAATAGGTGCTTTTGGAGCTGCTTACTATATGAAAGCTGCATATGCATCAGCAACACCTGAAGAGTTTTTTGTGCCATTCTTTTTAATGTATTTATTGCTTTTCTTAGCTTCAGGGATTGGTAATGGTTCAACTTTTAGAACTATTGCAATGATTTTTAATGAAGAACAAAGAGGACCTGTTCTTGGTTGGACTTCCGCGGTAGCTGCTTATGGAGCATTTTTAATTCCAAAAGTTTTAGGTGAGCAAATTAAAGCAACAACTCCAGAATATGCACTTTATGGATTTGCAGCATTCTATGCATTCTGTGCGATTCTTAACTGGTGGTATTATTTAGGACCAAAAGCGGATTATAAAAATCCTTAATAAAAAAAGAGGTATTGTTTATGGAAATTAAAAATAAAGCGCCCCGTATTGATCTTTTTAATTTTAGTACAAGACCAATGCGTGCCTTTCATATGTCATGGTTTGCATTCTTTCTGTGTTTCTTTGCATGGTTTGGAATTGCACCATTAATGGCCATTGTAAGAGAGGAACTTTCACTTACTAGAGAACAAATTGGTAATACTATTATTGCATCAGTTGCAATTACAATTGTTGCTCGACTTTTTATAGGATGGCTCTGTGATAAAATAGGACCAAGGTTAAGTTATACTTGGTTACTTGTTCTAGGTTCAATACCGGTTATGGGGATTGGACTTGCCGATTCTTATGAATCATTTCTACTTTTTAGACTAGGAATAGGTGCAATCGGTGCAGCTTTTGTAATCACTCAATTCCATACTTCTGTAATGTTTGCACCAAATTGTGTTGGTACAGCAAATGCAACTAGTGCTGGATGGGGGAATTTAGGTGGAGGCGTAACTCAAATGATTATGCCTCTCATTTTTGCTGCATTTGTAGCACTAGGCTTCTCTGACTTTTGGTCATGGAGGCTTTCAATGCTAGTGGCCGGTGCAGTTTGTATGTTAACGGGTATTTTGTATTACTTTTTAACTACCGATTTACCAGATGGTAACTATAAAGAGCTTGGTATTAAGTCAGTTCGTAAGAAAGCTAATGCAGAAGGTGGGTCCTTTTTAGATGCATGTAAGGATAAACGTGCATGGCTTTTATTTCTAATCTATGCAGCTTGTTTTGGAATTGAGCTAACCATTAATAATATTGCAGCTCTTTACTATATGGACTATTTCGGAATGGGAATCAAGAGTGCTGGTTTAGTTGCAGGTTTATTTGGATTAATGAATTTATTTGCAAGAACAACAGGTGGTATTATTGGTGATAAATTTGGTCATAAATGGGGACTTAGAGGACGTGTTAAGTGGCTATTTATAGCAATTTTTATTGAAGGTTTAGCACTAATGCTATTTTCTCGAATGACATACTTACCTCTAGCTATTGGTGTAATGGTAATTTTCTCTCTCTTTACTCAAATGAGTGAGGGAGCGACATATTCAGTTGTTCCATTTGTTAACAAAAAAGCCCTCGGTTCTATCTCTGGAATTGTAGGGGCTGGTGGTAATATGGGGGCAGTAGCAGCAGGTTTTTTAATAAGAAATAAAGATATTACTTGGCCAAATACTCTTCTTATTCTAGGTGGACTAGTAACTATTTGTTCATTTGCTGCACTTCTTGTTACTTTCTCGGCCAGAGATGAAGAAGAAGCGAAAAAAGAACAAGATAAAGCTATAGCAGAAAGGCAAAAAGAAAATGAAGATAGAGGTGTTACAGGTCCAAGTGACTTTGCAATTATAGCAAAAGCAATGACTCCTTTTGATATTCTTAGAGTCTTCCTTGGTGGAGCACTTGCGGTTAAAGGGATTTATTTTATTCTAAATATGAAAGCGATTGAGGCCATGGCTTCCACTATTGGTCAGTTCGATACAATAATTGCATGGTATGTAATTCTCACCCATATAGTAGGGGGAGTTTCACTTGCAATTGGATTTGGCACAAGAATATGCTCTATAGCTAATGCCGTTGTTGTAGGAGGAGCGGCTCTTTTTGTTCACTCTAGCTCGGGTCTTTTTGCTAATGTTGACTTACAGTTTTCTGTATTAACATTATGTTGCTTAGGCACATTTGCATGGGCTGGTTCAGGTAAGTTCTCTCTTGATAACTACTTAAAGACTCATCAAACAAACTAATTTAAATATATAAAGCACCTATCATAATGGTAGGTGCTCTCAAAAAACAATGAAAGTTACAGAAATTTTACTAAAAGAACATGAAATAATTAATCAAACTCTCGATAAGATTTTACAGCTATTAGAAGAGGCAACTAAAGACAATCTTGAAGAATGGGAAAAGTTTTATAATTTTGTCGCTGATTATGCCGATGGTGTTCATCACAAAAAAGAAGAAGATAATTACTTTGAATGGATGAGACAAAAGAGTCCAGAATTAGATCAAGGACCTTTAAAATGTATGTTAAAAGATCACGATACATTTAGAGAGGTTATAAAAAGTTCTAAGGGACATTTTGTTGAATTTAAAGTAGGCAACTTTGAAAACGAAGAGAACTTTAAAAGATTAATTGGGTATTATATTCAAATTCTTCAAGACCATATCAATAAAGAAAACTTTATACTTTTTAAGTTCGCTGAAAGCCTTGATCGCAAATTTAATGATGGTGATGGATTGATGTTACCTAAGTTTGAAGAGATAGGTTATTGAAAAGCTGATATTAAACATTTCTATATATGAATAAATTACTTTTCATAATTATAAAATAAAAAGAGAATTTTATAACATTAATAAAACTATAAACTTTTAATAATACAGATAAGGAGAATACATGCGTTTATTACTATTATTAGCACTACTAACCACCAGTATTGCGATGGCACAAAACTTTAAGTTTAATGGTGATGCAAGGGTTAGAAGTGAGGGATTTCAAAATTATGATTTATCAGATCAAGATGAAGATACTGACTTTGATGAAAACAAGTTTACGGGATATAGATTTCGTTTAGGTGTGAAAGCGTCTAAAGCAAAAGATTCTAAAACTCATGTTTTTATGCAATTTAGAGCAACTAAGACAGCTGGTTCTGGTGGGCTATCAGGGGGATTAGATGCAGAATCTAATACTGTTGATATGCACCAAGGTTATCTGGCTCATTCACATGGTGATGCTATGTTAAAAGCTGGTCGTCAAGAAGTTGCTTTTGGTGATCATTTTTTTATTGGTAATGTTGGTTGGCATAATGTTGGACGTTCGTTTGATGGTTTTAGAGTTGATTACAAATCTAAATATGGAACAACAACAGCTTTTAGCTTCACAACAAAAGAAATTGGAAATACAACTGGTACAGCTTCAACTAAAGATCAAACAGATGATGATTTAATTGGTTTTTACCATTCTGCTTCATTTGCTTCTGTTAAAAATCTTGATGTGTATGCAGTAAATGATACTCAAGATACAGGAGTTTCAAATACGAATATTTCATCAATAGGTTTAAGAGTTAAATCTAATTTTAAGAAATTTGATTATAGAGTTGAGTATGTAACTCAAACTGTAAAGACAACAGGTTCAGATACAGAAACAGGAACAGCTTATGATGTTGAACTCGGTTATTCGATCAATAAGTTTAGAGTTGCCGCGGAAAAATCTTCAGCAAATGAGTTCTTTAGTGATACATATTCAACAAAGCACAAGTGGCTTGGTCATATGGATCTCTATCATAGAACAAATATTTCACAGATAGCAGTACATTTTAGATATATAGCCAATGATAAACTTAAAGTATTTGCAAGCTGCCATATCTTTAGCAGAGTAGTAGATGATGCAACTGGTTTTGCATGGCTAGACAAAGGGACTGCAAAAGGTGGAGATGAAACAGATCTTGGTACAGAATTAGACCTTTATGCAAAATATGCACTTCATGATGATTTAGGTCTTCAAGTTGGGTATTCAATGTTTATTCCAGGTGACTATTACGATCCGACAGATGGAGCTAAATTTTCATACTTTCAATTATCAACAAAATTCTAATTACAACATCCTTTGTTAATGAATGAGTTGAAAAAAGGAGAGGCAAACCTCTCCTTTCTTTATTAAGAATTTTTTATCTATTCAAGACTTTTAAAGTCTTCCTCTGAAAAATAAGTCATCGTCAAATTAAAAACAATATCGTCTTCTCTAAAAATATGAAGCTTAAGAGCTTCTATAAGGCTAAATGATTGTGCCATTGCATAGTGAAGAATGTAGTTGATTGAGTCTTCATGGTTGAGCTTTTGGGCCAATGAAAAAGAATTAGCAATTACAGCACCTAATTGCATGGCCTCAATATGCTCAGTTTCAAGTACATCGATAGGAGTAATAGGGTTTTTAGTTTGACTATGTTCTCCATTTTCAATCATTCTTTTTCTAAGAAGTGGAAAAAGAACTCTTTCTTCGTGTCTATTATGTTCGATAAAGCCTTCGTCAAAATATTTGAAAAACTTCATTACCCCACGGTATGTTTTTTCAGTTAATTTCCTATCAATTTTTATCTCTTGAATTACGTTTTTAAAGTCCTCAATCTCACCAAGAAACTCCTTATGCTCAACCATATAGTTTTGAAGGATTGGGTGCATTTGATCAAATTTGAATTTTTTCTGTATATTAGGAGAAAATTCATCTGGTGGTGCCATCGGTGAGCAACCTTCACTTTCACTTAGGTCCATCTCTTTTTGAGGTTTGAGAGGATCAATTTCTTGTAACTTCTTTAAGTCTAAATCCATAAAAGTAACTCCAAGTCTATTTTATTGCATTTCGGTAATTATACTGAATAGTACTAAGTAATTAACTGATGCAAATCATATATTTAGATTAAGTTTAATGGAATAATGGTAGGCGAGCAAGAATTAAAGTCAATATGAACTATTGAAGGATAAGGAGAAAATATGTTTGGATTAGGTACGGGAGAGTTACTTATAATAGGTGTAGTTTTCTTTGTTTTGTTTGGAGCCAAAAAACTTCCACAATTAGGTGGTTCAATGGCTAAAGGAATCCGTAATTTTCAAGAGGGTTTAAAAGAAGGATCTGATAAGGATCAAGATTAAACTTAAAGATATTTTTAATTTTTTACTTTCATTCACCTTTGTTTAACTTAGCGAATTTAGGTTAATTCCCCTTATTATTATATGATCATAATCACATCGTCCTCTGATCCTCAAGTAGTATATGTAGTGCATAAATGTGAAAATGAGTTGGATAAATAGATATAAAAAAAGGAGAGATAGTATGCTGAAGTTATGTATATCACTTTTATTTCTAGCAATGACAATGAGTGCAGCACTAGCAAGTGAAGCTGCACTTATTGGGCTTGATAAAAACGGCGAGGAAACAATTGTTAAAGTACAGGGGAAGAAATTTACTAGAGGATTTAATGAGCTAATTAATGAAGTTAATGATTCAACAGTGGTTTCTCTTGATAAATATGAACTAAGTGGAAAAACATGGGTTATGAACAGGTTTGAAGTAGGTTTGGGATTAAAGGCAGCATTTGGAATAGGAGAAGTTCTAAAAGCGTCAGCAACTCCAACTGTTAAACTGGTATTTGGAAGATAGGAGAGAAACATGAGAAATAATTTAATAATCTTTGTATCACTCCTTTTATCTGTAATTACTTTTGCGGGAACCCTAGATAAGGGATGGTATGAATTACCTGAAGAAGGTATGTCAAAAATAGCTAAACAGTCAGAATTAAACCTTGATAGTGTAGAGGATGATTTGGATACAATTTATACATTAAACCAAACAGCACTTAACTCTGTTAAGAAAAATAAATCAAAGTGGTCATTGAAGGGAATGTGGACAACTCTTGCCCTTGGTTTATCGGGAAAAATAGGTCTTCATTCTGTTGGAGGCGTTAAGGCAGTTAATATTATTTGGGTAAAGAAAAATAAAGAACAAAAAAAAGAAGAGGTTCAAGAGTCAGCCCATGTCATTACTGCTAATGAGTTTACAACAGAACAGGATTTAGAGAATCAAGCAAATGTTCTTTCTGAAGTTTTATTCAATACAGGAAAAATAAATAATAAGAAAATTTTTAGAGTGAATCTAAAAGAGAAACTAGTTAAATTTAGTAAGATTATTACAGGATTAAAAGCAACTAAGAATAATAAGTTCTATCCAGGTAGACTGTGGTTTGACTTTAAAGTTGCTGTAACTGGAAATATTATGGGGTATACAGTTGGTGGAGGAACTTTAGTTAAGCTAGAGTATGAAAGAATTATGGCTGCCAATACTGTGGAGAATGAAACTCGTGAAGTTGCTCTAAATAATGAAAACTCTCAAATACAAAATTTTTTCCAGAACTTAGCAGAGGATATTAGTACTGCTTCCGAAGAATATGAAAAAACTTCTAAATTAAACTATAAATTTGCAAGATTTAAAGTGGCATTAGGACTAACAGCAAAGGGAAGTATAGGGATATTAAAAGGAACAGCCTTGTTTGCTCCTCATGTGTTTTTCTTCCCTAATCCAAATTATGTAAAAAAGGGCATTCTATGAATAATTGTGATCCAAGCTTAGTTAAATTAAAGGCAAATTTCTTAGGTCCTAAAGCTGAAAACAGTGGATGGTTAGAGAGGAATATAAATTCAATTTTCTCTAAGTGGTGTGACTGGAGAAGAAACAGGTTTCCACAAGATGAAAACTCAATAAGTGAAAATGATAAATCTTTATCAGAGTTTAAAAAATTTCAGCAATATATTTATGACTGTCAAAATGAGCTAAGTTTTAGATTTGAAAAAGAAATTCCAAAGTATTCACCTCGTTATATGGGACATATGGTTTCTGAAATTTCCCTGCCTGCCTTGTTTGGCCATTTAATCGCCCTTATTCATAATCCCAATAACTCCTCATTTAGTGCTTCTAAAATAGGTCTTACAATAGAACAGGAAGCTATAAATGATTTAGGCCATATGATAGGCTTCACTTCTCAAGCAACTGGACACTTTACCTCAGGTGGAACTGTGGCCAATATTGAGGGGCTATGGAGGGCTAGATATCGCTTAGATCATAACCTTTCTTTTGGAGCTTTCTTGGCGAATGAAAGAGATCAAAATATATCATTCTTTAACAGTGCTCAAATGGGATTGAATGAGTTTGAAGAATTAAAAGACAAATATAATGTATCAGATGAGAATTTTAAAAAATACAGTTTTGTAATTAATGGTCCTTATCAAACATATGAAATTTATAAAGATATTTTTAAGGTAAATTATCGTGGACCAATAGTTCTAGTTCCTTGTCATAAGCATTACTCTTGGAAAAAAGCAATATCATTATTAGGCTTTGGTGATGATTCATTGTGGTCAATTGAATTAGATGAAACAGGTCATATTTCAATGAATCATTTAAAGCTGCAAATAGAAATAGCAAGAAAAGAGAAACGTCCTATTTTATGTGTTGTTTCTGTAGCAGGAACAACTGAAATTGGTATGGTTGATCCTATTGATAAGGTGCAAGACTTACTGGATAAATATAAGTCAGAAGGAATACATATCTGGCATCATGTTGATGCTGCTTATGGAGGAATGTATATCTCTATTTTACGTGGTGGGCAAGGTACCATGACTAATAGTTTAAGCCCAAAGGTAATGGATGCCTTATCTTCAATTTCTAGAGTGGAGTCAGTTACTCTAGATCCTCATAAGTTAGCTATGGTTCCCTATGCTTGCGGAGCGATTGTTGTAAAAGATGAGTCACATTATCATATATCAAAATTTAAGGCACCTTATTTAAAAGAGTCCTCTGAGAACTTAGGAAAGTGGAATTCAACTCTTGAAGGGTCTCGTGCAGCAACAGGTGCTTGTGCAACTTGGATGATTTCAAAATCTTTGGGATTAGATCAGGAAGGGATTGGAAATGTTTTATCATTAGGAATACAAGGTAAGAACCAACTTGAAAACCTTTTTAAAGCTCGTATTCCTAGTGTTCAATTAATATCAAATTCTGATACAAATATTGTTTGCTTTAATCTCGCTGAAGAAGGAGATAGTATTTCACAGGCAAATCTTAAAACTCAATCACTTTTTGATTATATTTATAATTCAGAATATTACTCTGTATCTCAAACTACTTTGACTAATGATAATTATGGCGTTTTTTTGAATGATCATATAAGTAAATGGAATGGTGTTAATGATGAAGAGGGCTTATTGTTGATTAGAATGGTAATTATGAACCCTTTTCTAGTATCAAAAGAAAATAAAATAGACTATCTCGATGAATTTATAACATTAGTTGAGAGCAGTTTGGCTGTTAATTAATCTCCATTGCTTGCTTCTTTAATGCATCTATATCAGATATTAAAATAGACTTATTATCTAGTTCAATTACTTTTTCGTCACTTAACTCTTTTAGCTTTCGAATTACTGTTTCATAGGTTGTAAGAGCATAGTTGGCGATATCTTTTCTTGGTAGAGTGAGATTGAGTTTTCCTGAGTCATTTTCATCCCAGCCAAATGAAAGAGCATTAATCAGAATGGCCTTAGCAATTCTACATTTTACAGGCATACTACTTATGGCCTTCATATGTTTTTCTGAGTTCAATAGTTCATCTGCTAGAAACATCATAAACTCAAAACAAAACTTTGGACTTTCTTTCAGAGCATTCTCAAAGTCTTTTTTAGGGTAAGTTGTAACTTCTGTGTCTGAAAGTGTTATAGCTGAAACAGAGTAAATATTATTCGAGTTGAGACTTCTATGTCCAATAATATGTCCACTAGAGGCAAGTCGAACTAGTTTCTCTTTGCTATCAAACTGAGTCATAATTTTTATTTGAACCCTTTTCTTCTTTTTTTTGTTACATTTTTCTTCCATAAAATCTCCATTTTTGATTTTTCAATGTGTTCTTTTTCGTTTGTTTCAAATTGACGGTTTGATGCTTTAAACGAATACAAAGTTGTTCAACCACTTGAACTTTTTGGTGATTCTTACTGAGGCAATTTAATGCTCAAGAATAATCACTTTTAAATTCAAGAAGTTAGGATTAGTTGAAATCATTTTCGTGCCAAAAAAAATGTGCGTGCAAAAGCAAGCCAACTACAAGCCACGAACAAGTCAGCCATTGAAAAATGATGACTAATCCTGAAAGATTGAAAATTGTTGATACTGCTAACCTCCTAAGATCATTACTGTTTAATATTAATGATTTAGAGGTTTGGAGCCTGAAAGGGCTTACGAAAAATGGAGCGGGAGACGAGATTCGAACTCGCGACCTTCTGCATGGCAAGCAGACGCACTACCAACTGTGCTACCCCCGCAAATAAGAATATGTATTTAATGAGTTAACCATAAGATTGTCAATCATTATTGGTGGAACTTTGTAATGACTTTAAATGATGTCTTTTTGACCACTGTGCTGTTCCATAGATAAGTGATGCTCCGTATATTGCCATCCCCATAAAATGAAAAGTTATTTCTTTTGTTGAGTAAACTGAAGCATTTTTAAGAATAAAAATAATCCATACTAATAATAGTATATGGATCATAAAAATAATAACTTGTTGTAGTTTATAAAATAAATTCATTAATAATTATCTAAGTTGTTTTAACCATTGTTCTTATCTCTTTTATTTTAGAAATAGCAAATGTTTTATAAATATTACTACCAAGGCACAGAGCATACAATACATTACCATTAGGCATAGGTAAAAGAGCAGTAGGTTTAACTTTTCTGAACTTGCCTTTCTGACTACCTTTGTCATAGATAATTTCAATTAATTCTTGTTTTGTTGTCAAATCAGGAAGTGAAGAAAGGTGCTCTGGTATCTGCATATTTTCTTTTTTATAATCACTGAGGACGCAAAGTTTTTGCTTTTTTATGGATTTATTTTTTTGTATTAATCCCTGTGCTGTTATCTGTAAGCAGGTAATAGCATCATCTGTGGCACGATGATGATTTTCTAAACTTAGGTTTAACATTTTGGCTAGGGTGGAAAGTTTGTGATTATGCGACTCTTTAACTGTAGATCTAGCATATTGGCATGAACAATAAATATTTGATTGTGGGATGGACAAATTTAAATTATTTAAGCTAACGATTAAAAAACCAATGTCAAACTTGGCATTATGGGCAATTAATGAGTCGTGGCCAATAAAGTTCATAAATCGTGGCAAAGCGTGCTCTATAGTTTCACTATCTTTTACCATATCATCTGTAATTTTATGAATCTTTATAGTTGCTTCTGGTATCTTAATTTTAGGATTAACTAATGTTGAGAAATGGCTCACTGTGTCGCTGGATATTTTTATTGCTCCAATTTCAATAACTTTGTCTACTAATGGTGAAAGTCCAGTTGTTTCTAAATCAAAAAATACGACACCAAGAGGAAACTCCTTTCTCATTGCATTAAGCTCTTGAGAAGTTATTTTTGATATCGAATTTAATTCGGTCGTTGTTGACATTGAACGCCTTAGAAATTAAAAAAATATGGTCTAAGTTATTTGAAATTAATCAATTTGGATATCTTATAACTCATGACAGAGCGAATTTTCAATATGTTTATTTAAGCAAGGAATAATATTTTATGAAATCTTTTAATGTAGTAATTATTGGTTCTGGCCCTGGTGGTTATATTGCAGCAGTTCGAGCAAGTCAACTAGGCCATAAAGTTGCAATAATAGAGTCTGATAAGATGGGTGGAGTTTGCTTGAATAAAGGTTGTATTCCAACAAAAGCCATATTGAAATCAGCACACTCAGTTCACGAACTAAAAGAGTTTAAAAACTTAGGAATAGAAATAGAACTCAAGGGATTAAATGGAAAGGTTGCTGTGAATAGAGCAACAAAAATATCCGAGAGAATATCAAAAGGTGTTTCTTTCTTAATGAAAAAAAATAATATTGAAGTAATTAATGGTTTTGCAAAATTAAAAACAAACACTTCAATCGAAGTAAAGTCACTCAAAGGCCATACTGATACAATTGAAGCAGAAAAAATTATAATAGCGACAGGTGCAAACTACAGAACATTTAATGGACTTGAGCATGATGGAAAAAGATTAATCGGAGCTTGGGAAGCAGTAAAATTAAATACTCTTCCAAAATCAATTGGAATAATAGGAGCAGGTGCAATTGGTGTTGAATTTGCTTATTTTTGGAATGCTTTTGGAGTTGACGTTCATATTTTTGAACTACAAAACCATTTACTTCCAATTGAAGATGAAGACTCTAGTATTGAAATAGAAAAAGCATATAAGAAATACGGAATTAAAATGTCCTTGGGGATTAAAAATATTAAGGCCACGAATAATGGGGATGATGTTACCTTTTCAGTAGAAGATGATAATGGAAGTACTAATTATAATTTTGAAATGGGTTTAATTGCAGTTGGAATGAAAGGAAATATTGAAAATATAGGCCTTGATACCCTTGGTATTAAAACTAAAAATAATTTTATCGAAGTAAACCATAATTATGAAACAAATATTTCTGGAGTATATGCAATTGGAGATGTTTCTGGCCCTCCTTTATTGGCACATGCAGCTTCCCATGAAGGAGTTATTGCAGCAGAGCATTTATCTGGTAAAAATGTAGTTGCAATTGATCCATTAAATATTCCAGGATGTACATATTGCTATCCGCAGGTTGCTTCCGTGGGGTATACTGAGAGGGAACTTAAAAAACAAAAAATAAAATATAAAGTAGGAAAATTACCATTTATGGCAAACGGTAAAGCTGTGGCAAGTAATGAAAAAGATGGATTTGTAAAAACGCTTATGGGTGAACATGGTGAATTATTAGGGGCACATATTGTTGGTGATAATGCGACTGAGTTAATTCATGAGTATACTTTATTTAGAACAATGGAAGGAGTGGATGAAGATATTATTTCAACGGTGCATCCACATCCGACTTTAGGAGAATGGCTAGCAGAAGCAGTTTTGGCCGCAAATGGAAGATCATTAAATTTTTAACTTGAAAACAAGGAGTGCAAAGAGATGGCACGTCAACAAATTGTAATGCCTAAGATGGGTGAATCAATCACAACTGGAACAATTACCAAGTGGAATAAAAATATAGGTGATGAAATTTTAGTGGATGAGATTTTATTGGATATTTCAACAGATAAAGTAGAGTCGGAGATTCCTTCTCCCTTCTCAGGTAAAGTAGCAGCACTTTTGTTTTCTGAAGGGGACACAGTAGACGTAGGGAATGTAATTGCTGAAATAGAAGATGACTTAACTGTGGATATAAAGGATAAATCTACTTCAAAATTGGCGGAAGTGAAAAAAGTAAAGGAAGAAGAAGTAAAAGTAAAAGAAGAAGATGTTCCTATTGTTGCAGTGGAGATAAAAGAAAATAATCGAAAGTTTTTTACTCCGCTAGTTAAGGCAATGGCGAAATTACATAATATTTCGCTGGAGGAACTTACAAAAATACAAGGTACTGGTATTGCTGGAAGAGTTAATAAACAAGACTTTGAAAAATATTTGAAAAATAGTAAACAAACTTCAAGTCAAGCAGGTGCTAATATAATCCCTATGGATAATATGCGTAAGGCAATAGCAAGTAATATGGTTAAATCTAAGCTAACTTCACCACATGTTAATTCAATTGCAGAGGTCGACTTAACTCATATTGTGAAATTTAGAGAGTCATTTAAAAATGAATTTTTACAGCAAGAAGGTTTTAAGTTAACCTATACTCCATTTCTTATTTATTCATTGATCCAAACATTGAAAGGATTTCCATATATAAATGCCTCAGTAGACGGAGATAATATTGTTATAAAAAATGAGATTAACTTAGGGTTTGCTGTTGCAGTTCCAGGAAATGGACTTGTTGTTCCTGTTGTTAAAAATGCAGATGGGCTTAATTTACTAGGGCTTGCAAGAGAGTTAAATACTCTTATTGTGAAAGCAAGAGATAAAAAATTAACGATGAAAGATCTAAGTGACGGAACTTTCACTTTTACAAATGTAGGAACTTTCGGAACATTATTAGCAACACCTATTATTCTTCAACCACAAGTTGGAATTTATGCTGCAGGAGCAATTCAAAAAAGGGTGGTTGTGAAGCAGGATGATTCTTTAGCAGTTAGGAGTATGATGTACGGAACTCATACCTATGATCATCGATTGGTTGATGGAGAAATGGGAGGAATGTTTCTCTATAAATTACATGATTATCTAGAAAAATTAAATCCTGAAACTTTATTCTAAAAATATTCCCTATATAGATTATAGTTTATAAAGTTTTTAAGTATTCAAGCACATGTATTTTTTCTTCAGGGTTAAGCCTATCCGGAAATAAGTGTCCTTCATTACTTTGACTTTCGATTCGAGTATCGTAATATTCCCTTTTAGTGGCCCTATCCATACTTTTTTTCATTTCATCAAAATCATGAGGTTCAATGCCTTCGATTAAAAGTCCTACATTTGTAAAATCATAGTCTGTTCCTTTACTAACACCTCTCCAAACTACTGGGCGATCTTTATAGTTAAAAAGGTGTTGTAAGGTGGGAACTGATCCATTGTGAAGATAAGGTGCTGTTGCCCATACTCCTCTTAATGAAGGCGCTAAATAACCAACGGGATCAATGTCAATAGGTGTTTTTCCATACCTTCCGATCCATGATTCAGAAATATCTTTATTGAAGGCAGGAACTGTTCCATAAAGTAATCTTATTTCATCAGTTCCAACTCTATGTAATGGAATCACCTTATTAGGATATCCTATATCATCATCATATTTTCCATGGCAACCTGAGCATTTGCGTTCAAAAACTTTCTGCCCTTTTAGTGCTAATTGATAATTAATTTGTAAGTTTTTTGTTTGATCTCTTATCATTTTTTTCATTGCAAAATCATTAAATTTAGGAGCACGAATCGTATTCAAAAAAGAAAGAATTTTTTTATAATCAGGCCCAAAGGACAAAAGTTTTTTCTTACTTACAAAAGGTGAATTAAAAATTAAAGTATGAACTCTTGGATCTTTTGGAAATTCTCCAGATCTAAATAGTTTTTCTTTTCTAAATACGTTAAACCAGTCACTAGGATCAATACTCGAATATTTTTGTTCACCATAATCTTTATGTTTTATTAGTTTGTTCATATCTTTGTCTCTTAAAGACATATAGGCAGTAATTAAGGCTGAAGTATTTGCAACACCTTTAACCTTATTAAGAGGAAGTAGTTTTTTACGCTCTTTGCTTCTGAAGATTTTTTTTGTTGGGAAAAAAAGTTGTACAAATTTATTGTTTAAGATTTTATCTTTCCATGGTTTTTTAGGTTGGTTTGCTCTAGCTTGATATTTTACTTTGTCATCCATTAAGGTTTGAAGATCTAAATTTACATTAGGAAGGCCGATAACACTTTCTCCCATCATTCTACTTGAGTGGCAATAAAGGCAGTTTAAAGATGATTTATTACCCATCTTTGGGAAACCTGTAGGAAGCCCATTATTTTGATAAGGAGCAGGAACGAAACCATATCTTTGCCAATACAATTCTTTTAAGTTTGACTGATCTTTTAAAATTTTTTTAGTCCAGACTGGAGGCCATACTTTGTGTAACTTTGATAATTCAGCGGCCTTACCCTCTCCAAATTTATCAAAATATTTATTTTGTAAAACTTTATATCCAGGATGGTTTTCGTCGATATTTGAAGCGTAAGATACTGATATAATTTGGGTGCATATAAAATAAAAGTGTAAGAAGAGAAGTAAATTAATATAAAATTTTCACATTAATTAGATGAAACTCCATATATAATATGAGCAAATTGTTATGGTATTATTAAAGTTATAATAAAATACAGGTATATATATGATTTAATAGATATTTTTTTTATCTTAAGGCAATAAATATTTTTATTATATGCGAGGTCAAATTTCGGTGAAGAAAGGTCCTTAATTATATCAAGGGAAAACTATATTTTGAAAAAAAATTTGCTTCTTGTAATGTTATTAATAATTCATGGAAATTAATTATTAATCTTACCTAAATTACTTGAAGTTAATTAAGCAACTGGTTTGATTGAACTCATTATTCACAACTTAATTTTTTCTGTTGTTCTTTAGTGATATATGGAACTGATTTATAGGAAAGCAATATTCTAATTAAAAATCTTGAATATCACTTACAAGATGAGGGAAATCAATAAATGGATTTCTATTTCCTTGTATATCCATAATTTCATTATTTCTAATCATTTCATTTTGGTCGACAGGATCTTCTTCATGCCATTTTTTTAGGTAGGTTTCTTGTGTAATATTAATTTTTATTTGATACCTTACTGAGAAATAAAATAATGCTCTTGCGACATTACCACGATGTTCTACTGGTGGTTCAAAATAAGTATTACTAAACTTATAAGTCTGAGCAGGACTACCAATACTGGAGGAATCACAATTATTTCCAAGTACCATTCCATTAACTTCTGCGAAAGGATAATTACCTCTAGTGCTATTTGCTCTGCTGTCTGTAGGAAATAAATGATGTAGGTCAGATTTTTGAGTTGATTTTGAAAATCGATTCGAAAACTTACTTTGAGGCCAAGTGTGTTCACAGTTTATAATATTTGAGTTAGGTATTCTCATTGGGCCAACACCACTCGATTTATTAAAGTTTTTATGACAATAAACATCTTTGATAAAATATCCTCTTTCACTTCTTTGAATATGCAATTGTCCAAATAGAAATTTTCTTGCTTGGCTATAAGTCAAAGTTTGATGTGAGTAACAATTAGGTCCAGAACATTGATTAGTTAGCTCATCTCCACCAAATGAATTTTGAATATGCTTTTTTGTTAATATTTCAAATAGGGTCGACTTTAGAAACTCATTTTTTATATTACTGGACTCAATTCTATTTCTAGTGTGGTCTGGATAATAGCTTAATTGATCATAGCGCCCAAAGGCATATGACATGTTGATAATGATAAAAAATGCAACTACTGATTTAATAACTTTGGTATTAGTCATTATTAGCCTCGCTATCGTTTATTATTAGGTCGCCATAATATATCCAGGCCTATCTAAAGGCAAGTGTTTAAGGCAATTAATTTATTATTTTTCTATTGTTTACAGTGTTGGTGTATTGAGGTAGTACTTGAGTAGCTAAATCAGGAGTTCCCATGAAAAGAATATCTTTATTAGTATTAATTTGTACGTTTTGTATTTTACAGGCCAAAGCAGCAGATTCTTTCTCTTGTTATTCAAAATTAACAGACAGATTCAAAAATGATGTCTCTACTTTTGTCTTAGATTTAAATAATTTAGAGTACCGTGATTATGGAAATGATTTTTTAGCAGAAGGTATTTATTTAATCAGAGTTTTATTAAAGGATTTAGGTTGCTTTAAGAAAGATATAAATTTTGGAGATGGGCCTACAGGTAGGTCAAAATCTAGGTGTCAGTTATTGTCTCCTCAAAGATTTCAATCAAGGTCTTGTTATATTGAGTCAAATTTAGGCTTTTTCTTTATTAGCTATGACATGATGGGACATGCGACTATTGTGTTTAATCGATGGGATTAACCTTTGAGTTTAATTAATCGTTCCTTTAATAATTTCTCTTTTCCTGAAATACTAGGCGAGTAAAAATTAGGTAGATCTTCCTCTGATGTATATTTTTGATTAATAACTTTACCTTCAAAGTTATGTGGGTTTTTGTAAGTGTTTTTTATAGGAAAGTTTTTTAAGTAATCTGGAACTTCAATACAAGGTCTCTCCTGAACATACTTTAAAGCTTGATTAATCCCCAGATAAGATGCATTACTTTTGAGTGTACTTGCTAAGTAAGTTGTCGCATGTGCCAAGTTAATCCTTGCTTCGGGCATTCCTATATTTTTTACGGCAGTTAATGTGGCCGTAGCAAGAATTAGCGCGGAGGGATCAGCATTTCCAATATCTTCAGAGGCAAAAATAATTAACCTTCTAGCAATAAATACTGGATCTTCCCCTCCGTCTAGCATTACGGCAAGCCAAAGCAGCGATGCATCAGGATCACTTCCTCTCATGCTTTTGATAAAAGCAGAAATAACATCATAATGTTGGTTATTATTTCGGTCATAATTTCTAGCATTTTCAAGAATTAATTCTTTGATTTGTTTTTGATTGGAAAAATCGGAGATCATTATATTTTCAAGCATATTAATTGCTTTTCTGGCATCCCCATTACTATTTAAGGCGATAAGTTCAAGAATTTCAGATGAAATATTACAGTCAAGTTTATTATTGGATTTAGCTAGAATTTGTCCTAGTTCTTTTTCTGAAAATTTTTGCAATTGAATTAGTTGAACCCTAGAGAGTAAAGCATTATTTAAGCTAACTTTTGGGGGTTCAGTAGTTGCTCCAATCAAGGTAAAAGTGCCTTGTTCGACATGAGGTAATAATGCGTCTTGTTGTGCTTTATTAAAACGATGTATTTCATCAATGAAAATTAGAGAATCGGAGTTACATTGCTGTTTCATATCTTCAGCAGATTTAATTAGTTTCTTTAAATCATTTACTCCACCTAAAACAGGGCTGAATTTATAAAACTCTTTATTTGATTGCTTTGCAAGTATATAAGCTAGCGTCGTTTTCCCTGATCCAGGAGGTCCCCAGAGAATAACACTAGGGAAATCCTGTGTTTTTAGGTAGTTATATTTATTAAATAATTTTTGATGGCCTATAAACTCTGAAATATTCTCAGGCCTCATACTATGAGCTGCAGGAGGGCGACTTACCTTTTTAGTGGTAGAAAAAAGACCAATTTGTCTATTTATTCCATGTTCCATAAATACTTGACTTTAAGATTACACCAATCTAGCTTATACCACCATTGAGCGAAGAATCCAAAGTGATAATTACTCAAAAATTATAAATACTTAAAAGCCTATTGAGGGGGGTGAATAAGAATGGCCAGCAAATCAAAGTCTACAATTAAAGTACATGTTGACGAACGAGGTGGAATTGAAAGATCTTTAAGAAAATTTAAAAGATTATGTGAATCTTTTGGAGTAGTTAAAGAGTATCGTAAACGTCAGGAGTACAAAAAACCTTCAGTGAGACTAAAAGAAAAAAATGAAGCTGCGGCAAAACGTAGAGTAAAAACATCTTATAAATCGAGAGAAAACTCTAAACTTTAAAAATAAATCAGGAGTAGAAACTACTCCTGAATTATTTTCAGTTTCTGTCCTTGTGAGAATCTAAAATAATTTTCAAAATATTATTCCAACGATTATGAATAATTAAAATACTATTAGTCATATATCTGCTTGTAGAGATATTACTTTTTAATAAATTCATATGAAAAACATTCCAACTTGAATTTAACTCACCCAGTCTATTGATTAAATAGTTTTGATTATTTGCTTTTAGAGCATTTTGATTTAGAACATAAATAAATTCATTCCATAATTCGGAAAAGTGTTTATTCATATTTTCTTTTACAAAAATTGTAATTAATTGATTAGTTATTTTCTTTACTTTGCTTAACTCAGAAGAAATATTTGACTCATCTTTAATAGATAATGATGAATGATCAGAGGAAATGATTTCAATTTCAATTTGCTGATTAATAAAATAGAAAGAGTTAGAAAGAGTCGTTAAGTTAGTTAAGAATAATAGGTAATTATCGGTTTGTGTATTTCTTTTTGTGATAAATTGACTCGTATATAATTTAAAAATATGATTTTCGATATCTTTTAATTTGGTATAGATTAATTTTAATTGATCTTTGCAACCTTCATTATTGTATAAGTTTTGACATTTAGGTATTAGCAGGTTCCATTGCTTCAGAATTAAGGAGGTGTTATTGTTTAATGTAATAAGGTGATGATTAATGGGATGTTGCTTTTTTAATAAAAGTAAGAACTCATTAACTATCTGCTTCACTTGTGGCTTGATGTATCTTTGGAAGTGATATTGGGATAATTTAATATTACCTTTTGAGAAATTTAAAAAAGGGTAATTTGCTTTTGAGCTAAAAGAGTAAATTATCAATAAATATAAAAAAAAATATTTCATAATATAATTTTTTAGAAGAAACGATGAATTGTCAAAATTAAGCTGCAGAAGAATATTCATCAAAAGTAAAGTCAAGAACATTAGATAATCTACTAGAATCATATAGTGATTTAAATGGTAGAATCCAATTATCTGGCTCTAATATAAACCTGACTTGAAAATTTTCTTTCTTACAAGCTTTTTTAGGAATTAACTGTTTGGGAAATAATCGAAGAGGTATCATACTTAGTTCAAAGGTAATATCTTTATTTGAGTTATGTTTTTTAGAGAGTATATAAGCAAGACAGATCAATGCTCCTACATGATTACCTTTTATATTGATTTTTGAGTGTTGATACATTTCAATCTTATTGGCAAGAGAATCAACACATTGATTGATTTGATTAATGTCAATATTCTTATAACCGTACAGAAATTCACGGTGATGAGTAGAAAGCTTTTTTTTCTCGTTTTTACACATTTTGAGTGATTTAAATCGATACATAAACTTTTCAGTTAAGGGAATTTTGTCTGGATGAACAAAGCTATAGTGTAGATATTTTTTTGATGCACTACCTGGGTCAGAAAAATATATTTTTCCCTTAAACGGATTACTTAGATTCATTACTTCTCCATTAAAGAACCAACAACAATGGATTTATCGGCTAAAACCTTAGATTTTTTAATATATTAAAAAATATTTCATTCGAAATTACGGTATGTTATATGAATAATCTTCTATAATTAAATATTATTGAGTCGTAATCTCCAGACCAAGATGGTAATTTTCAATTTTATATTCAAAAGATTTATCACTAAGGTCTGCTTTCTCTAACGAAAGAGTGAGAGTTTCAGTAGAAATATAATCTTTATATTTTTCAATAACTTCTTGAATATGGTCATCACCTTTGTACTTAATTAAAATTCGATCATCTACATTTAGATTTATTTCTTTTCTTGTTTTTTGAATTCTGTTTACAATTTCTCGCGCAAGTCCTTCCATTAAAAGTTCAGGAGTTAAATTACAATCTAAATCAATCGATATGAATTTATTCGATATGGCCTGAGTCCCTTCTTTTGCTTCTCTGAAAATGATTAGGTCAGATAGTTCAAATGATCTTCCATCTATTTCAATATGATTGGTTAATTCTAAATTTTTCAAGTCCTTTGCATGCAATTGTTCAATTATTTTTCTAAACTTCCCAAAATCTTTTCCTAGCTTCTTTCCGAGAACAGGTGAATTAGGTTTAGCATATAAAGTAATAAATTGATCTTCGTCCTCTGAATAAATAATTTCTTTAACATTTAATTCTGACTTTATATAATTTTGAAGTTTAGAAATTTCTTCTAAAATATTTTTATCTTTGTGAATAATTGTTAACTTGCTCAAAGGGGTCTTTACTTTAATTTGTGTTTGATTTCTTTTTTGTCTTCCTAGCAGAATAATTTGTTGCATTCTATCTACAGCATCTTCTAGTACGGTATTGGTTAATTCTTCTTTTGGGGCAGGGAAGCTAGTAAGGTGTACAGAAGTAGTTTGTTCTTGTCCAAATTTGTTTACTTCTTGAAATATATGTTCTGATAGAAAAGGAGCAAAAGGTGCCATTACTTGGCACAACTCATACAGAACGGTATATAGGGTGGAGTAAGCTGCGCATTTATCTTTTTCTAATCCCTCTCCCCAAAAACGAGATCGATTAAGCCTAATGTACCAATTGGTTAAATCTTCTATGAAAGTAAACAGTGAAGGGACTACGTTGTAAAGCTTGTACAGTTCCATCTCTTTTATAACGTTCATTTTTAGTGTTTGTAAATTAGATATTACCCAATGATCTGTAATATTATCAGATTGAACAAAGTGGTCTAGTGGGTTCCAACCATCAACTTGAGCATAAGTTTGAAAAAACTTAAATGAATTATACCAAGGTAATAATGCTCTTCGTACCATATCTTTTACCCCAGCATCAGAAAAACGTTGTTCTTCAGCTTTGACAAGCCCAGAGGTGATTAAATACAAGCGAAGGGCATCAGCTCCATATGTTTCCATCAGCTGATCGGGTGCAGTGTAGTTTTTAAGTCTTTTTGACATCTTTTTTCCGTCTTCTGCCATTACAATGCCATTGACGATAACATTTTTAAATGCGGGCTTTTCAAATAACGCTGTAGAGAGAATCGTAAGCGTATAAAACCATCCTCGTGTTTGATCTAATCCTTCGGCAATAAATTCGGCCGGAAATCCTTGATCAAATACGTCCTTATTTTCGAAAGGGTAATGCAACTGCGCATACGGCATTGATCCAGACTCAAACCAGCAGTCAAATACTTCAGTTATTCTTTTGTATGTTCCTTCTTCATTTTCAATTGTGAATGTTAAGTCATCTACAAACTCTCGATGCAAGTCTGTAAGAGTTGTGCCTGTATATTTTTTTAATTCTTGGACAGAACCAATGCATATTATTTTTTTATTTATGTCATTTTGCCAGATAGGTAGTGGTGTGCCCCAAACTCTATTTCTTGAAATGGCCCAATCCCTTGCTCCTTCCAGCCATTTGCCAAATCTACCTTCCTTAATATGTGATGGAATCCAATTTATTTCTTGATTAGATTTAATCAGTTTATCTTTAATTGCTTCAACATTAACATACCATGATGGAATTGCCCTATAAAGCAGAGGAGTATCTGATCGATAGCAAAATGGGTAACTATGAACAATAACAGATTGATCATAGAGTAAATTTTCTTCCTTTAGTTTTTTTATAATGTGTTTATCAGCGTCTTTTACGTATATCCCTTGATAATCAGTAACTTCATTTGTGAACTTACCAGAGTCATCAATTGGACATGCAGATAGGTTAATTTTTGCTTCTCTAAAAACTCTATTATCATCTTCACCAAAAGATGGTGCTAAATGTACAATTCCTGTTCCGTTATCAGTTGTTACATAATCATCATTAAAAACTTGAAATGCTCCTTTTGTTTCATACTCTTTAAAGTAATTAAAAAGAGGGAGATATAACTTTCCTTTTAGAGTACTACCTTTAAATTCATCTAAAATTGTATAACTTCTTTTTTTCTCATAGGCAGAAATTCTGTCTTTGGCGATAATAATATTAATATTTTTTTCTTCATCTTTGATTTTCACATAATTAATATCAGCACCGACACATAACCCTAGGTTTGAAGGAAGTGTCCATGGAGTAGTTGTCCATGCCATTAAATAGGAATTTTCTTCTTTAAGTTTAAACAATACTGAAACGGAGGGGTCTTGAACATCTTGATAGTTCAAGCCTGCTTCAAAGTTTGATAGAACAGTTCCTAGAGATGAGGAAAATGGAACAACTTTATTTCCTTTGTAAACAAGATTCTTATCCCATAATTGCTTGAAAACCCACCAGACTGACTCCATAAAAGAAAGATCCATTGTCTTATAGTCATTTTCAAAATCAACCCAACGCCCAATTCTCTTAATGGTTTTTTCCCATTCAGAAGTGTATCTCTGGACGATACCACGACATTCATTATTATAACCTGCAATACCAAGCTGTTTAACTGCTTCTTGAGTAGACATTTCTAGTTTTTTATCTATTTCATGTTCAATAGGTAGCCCGTGACAATCCCATCCAAACCTTCTTTCGACATAAAAACCTTTCATTGTAAAATATCTTGGAACTATGTCTTTCAAAATGGAACCGACTAAGTGACCATGATGAGGTAGTCCTGTGGCAAATGGAGGGCCATCATAAAAAATATATGGTTTTTTTTCTCGGTTTTTATCTAAGCTTTGCTTGAAAGTATTATTTTGATCCCAGTAGTCAAGTATTGTCTGCTCTGTGTCAACAAAGGAAAATGGTTTTTTGATATTTTCATCTTGAGAATTCACTTAAGCTCCAATTAGAAATTAGGTTAAATGGCAACATAACTGCGTGCGATATTAACAGTCAAGTTGGATATTCATTTATGAGTACGAAAATCGTCTTAAATGTGAAAAAAATTTCTGCTTTGTATATTATTTTAAATTTAATTATGTCCTGGAATAACCTATACGATAACTATTTATGGAAATAAAAGTATATTGTGTAGCACTTATCTCGATCTTTTTTTTATTTACAGGAATGTCAAATGCTGATGATGAATTAGAGATTTTAGCTGAAATTATAGCCAAGGAGAATGCTCATCGATTGGAAGAGAAGAATGTTTTTACATTTAATGATGATAAGCAGTTAGAAATTAAAAATAAATTACTAGTTAATTGGGAGAATATTGATTTAATAAAATGGAATAATTTGTCAGATTGGGAAGAGGATTTAGAAAAACGAGAAACTTTTCATAACTGGAGGCAAAATCAAAAAGCACTTAGTTTCAATGAGATTATAGGAAGAGTTTTAGATTGCTTTGGTGATTGTCGTTCATATAGAGGTTTAGGCTTTTCAAATACCCAGTATCGTAGCCAGGTTCGTGAGGGAGATGATTTTGTAACTATGAAAAATAGTTACGCTTGGATCTACTTGATTGATGGTTCATTAATAAGAGTATCTCCTGAAACTTCTATTTCTTTCAATGAGGTTAACTTAGGGGAAAATAAAATATTTTTCTTTTTTAGAGTTAATACCGGACATTTGATTTGGCATCACAGAAGCAGAAAACAAGTCCTTTCAACAAACGCTCGAGAAACGGATACATTATTTTTACCATTACAGTTATTTGAGGCAAATTATATAGATAAATCTTCCTTTGAAGATAGTTATTCTTTTTTGGTAAAAAATGAGAAAACAAGTAATCAGTACAAAAAGCTTAATGATTTAATAATAGAAAATAATAGAAAGATGAAATCAAAAGAAATTATAGGGTTCATAGTAACTGCAAATGGATCTATTTTAACAAAAAATTCAAATATTGAGATTGTTGCGGGATTAGAAGGTGGTAGTTATATTAGAACATTTGAGCAGAGGAATTTAAGTCCTGGCCAAAAATTAGATACTGTTTCAGTAGTTCTTGCTGCCGATGATTTAGATTTGGATTTAAGCTTAGATGATGATGATGATGATGATGATGATGATGATGATGATGGAATGGATGTCATTTATAATACTGATAAAAGTTCTGCTTTGCCTGATATAGAGGTCAAGGCAGAGGCAGAATTTTATTTTAGAGGTTATTTGAATACGAAGCATGAAATTTTAGAGTTAAATAAATGGTATCAAGTAACTGAAGATGGTCGTGAGTTGAATTTATTAGATATGAATGAAAGTAAAAAATTTGGACATGGTAATTTGTTTATTTCCAATATACCGACAATTTTAGTTGCAAGGGAAATCATGTTATCAAAGTATTCTCTGGATATTTTTTCAAATGAAAATTATCGTATTTGGAATGATCAAACAGAAATAAGTAAAAGAATAAGTTTTTTAAAAGAGTATACGCGACGACAAGAAACAAAGATGTTAAAACAGCAAGAAAAACTAAAGTATGAATCTCGAGCAGACCTTGTGGTCAATAGATCAAAGTATGACTTACGGTTTCATAAAAGAGCAATGGATGATTATATGTTAAAAGGTGAAGGGAATGAAGATACGCTAGGTATGTCAGAAAAGCTCAATAGTACTAAGAAAAGATATTGGAAATATATTAATGTTAGGCGATGATAGGATAAAAGTAGTTTTGGCCAGTAAAAGCCCCAGACGTCAAGAAATGCTTAAATGGTTAAATATACCATTTGAAGTAATTCCAAGTGCATATAATGAAGAAGGGCCAATAGGAAAAACTGTTTTAGAAAAAGTAGAATATATAGCGGCTCAGAAAGGAAAAGATATTTGCACAAAGTTAAAACAAAAAAGTAATAATCAAACCTTTCTAGTCATAAGTGCTGATACTATCGTGGAGTTAGACGGAGTAATATTTGGGAAGCCTAAGACTAGAAAAGAGGCAAGTAAAGTGCTGTTACAATTATCAGGCAAACAGCATAATGTAATAACATCCGTTTACTTGAATTTTTTTAATCATCAAAGAAAAGATTATAATGAATTATTATTTTCGACTACGACAGAAGTTGTATTTGATAATATAGATTGGGATATTTTAAATTTATATCTTGATACATCTGACTCCTTGGATAAAGCGGGAGGATATGGAATACAGGGTATGGCGCAGCTATTTATCAAGTCAATAGATGGAAATTATTCAAATGTTGTCGGGCTTCCTATTAATCAAGTTGAAAGATCTATCTCTAAGTTGATTAATTCAAAAACTCCATGGCGAAACTTGATTGTACCCTAATATTTATTTTTTTGTTGAATACGTTGTTGATCTTGTTATATATTGGCCTTTGGTGAATATATGTTTAAAGTAATATTTTTGTCTTTATTAATGTCTCGTGTTGTATTTGCAATAGAAGTAGATATTAAAAAAATTAAGCTTGAGATCTCTTTAATTAAAGATGTTGCTCCTGATGCTTATTTAGAAAAAATAAAAGATATTAGGCAAAGTATTGATCAGTATATTGAATATAAATCAAGAGTATGCAAAGGGGAATTCTCGGCAGTTGTATTTACAGATAATGATAATCTCTCTGATGAAAGACCAGAAACTCAAAGAATCAAACTGACAAAAGAGGAGAATAAAGCTTGTCTTAGAGAGTTACAGTTTTTGCAATTGGATTTAATGGAGAATATTTTTATCGCAAGAAAGAATTACTTAACTTTTTTACATGAAAATAATCTTACTGAGCTAGAGACATTTCATAAGCAATTAGTTAAAAAATTAAAAAGAAAATTTCAATAATTATTTTACCGCTAAAGGTCTTGGAATCCACGATTTTCGCTTAATTGACTTTGCTGGCCTTAGGCTGTCTGCAGTGAGAAAAATATCATTTTTATCTTGTTCTCTATCTTCTTCTTCTTTGAATATATTTTTTGTTATAATAATATTTTGTTTATTGAGATCAGTATATTTTTGATTATTTTCTTTAAGGTTCATGGCCATCATCTCCTGTTAAATAAATTCTTACTCTTAAATTTTTATATTTGCAATGCAGTAAGAAAATATTTATCAGTTAAATAAGCCCGTTTTTGAACTAAGGCACTGTATTTACAGGATAGTAGATTCTTCTGTTACAAATATTATCAGTTGATATCTTTTCAAATAACTCCCCTTTAATTAGATAGGTTATTGATCAACTTATTTGTAGAACATATCTTACATGAAAAAGACGCTTGGCGCAACGGGCAATAATTCTATGGCCTATTTAGTTGTAAATGACTGAAATATAGCGCAAAATAGTGTCTTAATGATCTTAATTTATCCATGGAATCAGGCTTAATGAACAATTATAATTTCTCTTTGGTTTTTATCTTTTGTCTAATTATCAATTTAACATCTTCTTGTGGAGTATTTCAGGTCGTTGCTGTTGATACTACTGCTAGCTTATTGTCAAAGGCAAGTAAGGAGATTGAGACTGAAACTAATTTAGAAATGTTTAAGAATGGTCTTCCAGCAAACCTTAAGCAAATGGAGGGGTTATTATATTTATCCCCAAATAATGAACAGTTATTAGTGAGCTTAATTAAGGGGTATGCTGCGTATTCATTTGTTGTACTGGAGACAGAGATGATGAATGCTCAATTGAAGGGAGATGATGATGATCCAGAAATAAAAGAGCAATTGATTTCAAATTATACAAAAGCTTTTCGTTATGGCCTAAGATTACTGAAAAATAATGGAGTTAGTTATACTGATCTAATTAAAGCTTCGAATAAAACAAGCGGAATAGTTTCACTGTTAGATAAAAAGTTAGGGACGGGCAATGACCTTTATTTTGAAGGAGTTCTTTTTATTGCGCAGTCTTTAGGGGGATTAGTGTTATCCCAAAAAGATAGAATGGATATGGTTTCTCAGTTGCCTATTGTGAAGTCAATGTTTGATTGGGTTTGTGTTAAAAAGCCTGATATTAATTTTGGTGCATGTGATATGTTTTATGGAATTTATGAAGCAGGACGTCCTCGAATGCTTGGTGGAGATCCAGAAAAAGGAAAGAAAATATTTTTATCATTTATAAAAAACAATCCTAATAATTGGCTTGGTAGGACATCATATATTCGATTTTATTTGTTACCAATGTTAGATGAGGATGGCTATAATGATCAAAAGTTTTACTTAGAAAAAATGTCAGAATTATTTCGTAAGAGTAAATCATGGAAGGTGAATAGGAATTGGCCTTCAGAAATGAAGAATGAAGGGTTGAGGTTATACCAATCAGTCGCAATTCGTAGGTTTCAAATTATAAAAAATAATGAAGAAGAAATTTTTTAGAAAGGAAAAAAATGAAAAATATAATAATTAGTATTTTGTTTAGTTGTTTGTTTATTCAAAGTGTTTCTGCATTGACTGTAAAAATAGGAGTTTTGGCACCTGAGGGAACGAGTTGGGCGAAGAATTTGAAAAAAATGGCAAAGGAAATTAAAACGGCAACAAATAAAAAAGTTAAATTAAAAATTTACTTCGGTGGTTCTCAGGGTGATGAGCCAGATGTTTTGAGGAAAATAAGAGTGGGACAACTTCATGGTGGAGTTTTCACAGGTAAAACATTGGGTGATATCTATAGTGACGTAAGGGTAATGGAGTTACCATTTACTTTTTATCAGGATAGAGCAAAGGCACTAAGTACATTACAAGGCATGGAAGAATTTTTCACAAAAGGATTTAATAAAAATAACTTTATTAGTTTAGGTTTTATTGAGTTAGGAAATGTTTATTTTGTTTCAAAAGAAAAAGCAATCAATCTAAATAGCTTAAAAGGGATGAAAATTTGGTCGTGGGAAGGTGATCAGTTAGTTTCTACTATGATTCAGGAAATGGATTTAGTATCGGTTCCTTTAGCGATCCCTGATGTTTTATCTTCATTGTCAACAGGTATAATTGAAGCGGCTTATGCACCTCCATTAGGAATTATTGCTTTGCAGTGGAATACCAAAATAAAATACTTAATTGATTTTCCACTTTCTTATTCCATGGCAGCATTTTTAATTAATAAAAAAACATGGTCAAAAATGTCAGCAGAACATCAGAAAATAGTAAGTGATATTTCAAGGAAATATGTAGATAAAATAAATAAAGCAAATGTTCAAGATAATATAGATGCTTTAACTGTTATGAAAAGTTTGGGTGTTGAGTTTGTTGAATTTTCTAAAGAAGATATAACAATGGCAAAGTCGTTGCGAAAAAAGATAGTAACCAAATTAAAAGGTAATTTATTCACAGAAAAAGCTTTGAAGCTTTTAGAATCTAAGATTGAGAAAATGTAATGAAGTTTCTTTTGGCGATAGATAAATTCATCGAGAGAGTTTCATCATATTCGTTGGTTGTTAGTGTGTTTTCTATGTTACTTCTAAGTGTCTTAACCATTGTCTTACGTTGGTTTGGACAAACAATTCATTGGGTAGATCCCTTTGTTCGACATCTCGTTTTCCTTTCTGCATTTCTCGGTGGTGTAATTGCAACTGGTAGAAAGAGTCATATCGGAATTGATATCGTGGGGAAATATTTTGAGAGTAAAAATAAAGTTATTGTTTGTAAAAATATTGAAAGAGTTATTTCTCTGGCATGTTGTTTAACTTTAGTTTGGATGGTGAAAGCATCATGGCAGTTTTTTCAAGTGGAAGCAGAGTTTGGCAAGGTTGCTTTTTTAGGAATTCATAGTAAATTCCTTGTCGCTATAATTCCTATTGGCTTTAGTTTAATTGCCTACAGGTTTTTCTTTATATTTGTAACTTCATGCAATTCAAGGGGAGCAGCCTCATGATTGGATCAGTTGCAGTATTAGGGATTATTTTATTAGCAATTTTAGGAACACCTCTTTTTGTTATTATGGGGTTATCAGCATTAACGGCATTTACTCTGGTTGATATAGAAGTTTCAGCGGTTGTGATCGAAATATATCGTATCGCAAGTGCTCCAACACTTTTAACAATTCCTTTATTTACATTCGCGGGCTACATGATGGCAGAATCGGGATCTCCTAAAAGATTATTACGCTTGACTGAAGCGGCATTGGGTTGGGTTCCTGGTGGAGTTGCAATTGTTAGTTTAGTGATATGTGCCTTCTTTACAGCTTTTACAGGCGCTTCTGGAGTTACCATAATTGCTTTGGGTGGATTATTGTTTCCTATTTTAAAAAGTGAAGGATATACAGAAAAATTTAGTCTGGGATTAATAACAACTTCTGGTTCATTAGGGTTATTATTTCCACCAAGTTTACCAATCATTTTATATGGTCTTGTGGCAAAAGTAGATATTGATCAATTATTTATGGCCGGAATTATTCCAGGTTTTTTGTTGATTGTTATATTGTCAATTTGGTCTATCAGAAATGGCAGAATGAGTAGCGGTGAACGAAAAAAGTTTTCTGGAGCGGAACTGTTAGTAGCATTTAAAGGATCATTTTGGGAGGTATTGTTGCCTATTGGGGTACTTGTTGGGATATATGGCGGATTTACTACACCATCAGAAGCTGCGGCGATGACTGCTTTTTATATTTTAATTATTGAATGTTTTATCTATAAAGACTTGTCTCTTATTAAGGATATTCCAAGGGTGGTTTTAGATAGTATGAGCTTAGTTGGAGCTATATTATTAATTCTTTGTTGTGCTTTAGGACTTACAAATTATTTAGTGGATGAAGAAGTACCCATGCACATTTTAGATTTAATGCGGACTTTTATTTCAGACAAATATACATTCTTAATCTTTTTGAATATTTTCTTATTAATTGTTGGAAGTATGATGGATATTTTTAGTGCTATTATTGTTGTGGTACCATTAATTGTTCCTATCGCTACTGAATTTGGCGTCCATCCTATTCACTTAGCAATCATTTTTTTAACTAACTTAGAAATAGGATATATTACTCCGCCTGTAGGAATAAATTTATTTATTAGTAGCTTTAGATTTAAGCGGCCGGTGACAGAGCTATACAGAGCATCATTTCCTTTTTTACTCTTATTATTAGTGGCGTTGGTTATAATAACTTATGTTCCTAGTTTAAGTTTATTTTGGGTTGATTAATAAATTATGACCAAGTATTTATTAGTTTTATTACTGATTTCGAGTTCATTCATTGAATCAAGTGAGATTCATAATTCTATTATTTTAGGAGAATTAGATAATGGAGTTTATAGTGGAAATATTTCACCTCATATGAAAGTTAATCCTAGCGATGGATCTATTAAGTTTATCGATAGGGACTTTAGTGAAGAATATATAAATAGGTTACTTTCAGTACCTTTGGCGGACTTATCTAATTATTGGTTTGATGACTTTATTTTTGAGCAAGATTGTCCAAATGTAGTTTTACAGGAACATAGGAGCTATATTGAATATTTACATCGATTGATTATTATTAGTTATTTATATGAGTATATAAAGAGAGAAAAAAAATATTTATTTAGCTTAGGTAACTTGTCTGGAAAATGCTCAACTAGATGGGAAGATATTTTTACTGAATGTCGACCAACCAATCATGAAATGAAAAAATTTATTTCACGTGCTAGAATTAAAACAGATAAGGTGGACTCTTTACATAAAACGAGCAAGTTTACAAAAAGTGAAAAACAACTTGAGTTAAAAAGAATTAATAATTTACTATCTGATGGGAAAGCATTTAAAATTGTTGATCTTGCATTGCAGGATCAGTGTATTAAGGTAGGATGTAAGCAGTTGAATTGGAAAGAGATTGGATTAGCAATTAATAATTCTTGTCAAGAAAGTAAAAACTTAATTGTTAGTATTTGTAATGAAAAAGATAAGTTTTTTGGTGGTTCTTATTTAAAAGAATTAAAAATTTTATTAAAAAGGTCTAATGCCTTTAAGGTGATTAACAAGCATGGTTATGGGGTTGGATGTTTGGGACGATATACAAAACTTTTTTCGAGACAGGAGAGAAAGTATTATAAGTTAAGGAAAATATTCTTAATGATTATGAAAGAGCTGCTTAATGAAAAAGCAGCTTATTTGCAAGGTGAGCTTTTTGTACTTGGAGCATTAAAAGAATTTGATGATATCGGAGTAAAAAATATATTAGCTACTTATAAAAAACAAAAAAAAATTATTTTACCAATTCCACAAAATAAGTATGCAAAAAAGGTAGTTACAAAAAAGAAAGTAAATAAAAGGATCGAAAAGAAAATAGTGCCTAAAGTTAATAAAGAAATCGTTAAAGAGAAGGTTGTTCAATTATCTCAGTTTGAGATTGCTTGTGAAAAGCATTTGAAACGTAAAGGGAAATTAACACCTGTTGATATGGAAAAAATGAAAAATGACTTTATCTTTACTGATCAGATGATTGTTGCATTGTCTTCCTCTTTGGATTCATACTTATCGCGAGTTGGTTTGTCTCAAATGAAAAAATATGATTTTCTTGGTACTAAAAAAGAACCTGTAACCTTAATGTTTTTGAAGTTTTTAATTGAAAATGATTATCATCAAGGACTACATAATATGGTAGCAATTTTGGGTGATAAATTTTGGGTTTTAAATGATATTGATAATAAAGCTAATCCCAAACAAATTAAATTATCAAATAATAAATCAACAAATTATAGATGGCAGATAGATATTTCTGATTAGCTATTGATCATTGCCTCTAGTTTTTTTATTACATTCTTTATTACTTTATTTAAATCACCTTCTATAACAGTAGCTGCAGAATGATTATGCCCGCCTCCTCCAAGGGCCTCAGCAAGAATACCTACATTTGTAATACCAAGAGATCGAAAACTAATTTTAATAAACCTTCCATTTTCTCTAAACATGCAAACAACTTTTATATTATTTAATACTAGAAGGTGATTAATGAATGCATGAGTATCTTCTAGTACTGTTTTATACTTTTTCATTTGTTTTTCTGTTATTGAGATCCAGGCAATACTTGTTTGTGAATTGATAGAAGAATTATTTAATATCTCACCCAGTAGTTGAATATGAGAAATTTCTTTTGTTCCATATAGTTGAACATATGCTTCGGATGATTTTATTCCTGTTTTTAGTAGTTTTGCCACCATTGAGTGAGTACTATTAGTAACCGTAGGATATCTAAAGCTGCTAGTATCAATTAAAATTGCGGTATAAAGGGGAAGTGCAATATCTTTTGTTAGTTTTACTGGTAAAGCTTGAATGAGATTACCTATTAGTTCTCCTGTAGCTGCTTTTTTAGTATCTATACAATGAATTGCTGCAATTTCTTTTGCGCATGGATGGTGATCTATAAATAGTAAATTTTTTGATTTTTGAACAATTGCTTTAAATTCATCACCAATTCGAGTTAATGAATTTGTATCTAGGACAATAAATAAATCAGTTTCCTTGTTTTTATATTGAGAGATATACTCTTTATAAGAAATGATCGTTTTTTCTTTATCTAGGTACCGATATCTCGTCATTAAGTTAAGTTGATTAACACAGATTGCTTTTTTGCCAATTTGTCTAAGTGCGAGACATAAAGCAATTTGGCTTCCTATACCATCTGCATCGGGATGCAGATGTGTAGTTAAGATAATCGAGTTAGCTCCATCTATTGCTTCTAAAAACCTTTTTTTGATACTCATATCTATTTATCGGCCAGAGAAATACTTTGATTAATAAAATATAAAACCGTACTTAAATGTTCTGGCTTTGCTTTTTGTTGCTCAATGAATTAGACTTGATTTATGTTTAACAGATTAATTTTTATAATAATTTTTACTAGTCTCCAGTTTGTATACTCTGGTGAGTTCTTATGCGAGCTCAATATTGCTCAACCTGGTCAAGATATAAATCAAGATAATATTAATAAATTTATTAGAAAGTTTAATTATAAGATAAATAAAAAAGGTGAGGGAACCCAAATTCAATTGGGTGATGTAACGCTTTTTTTATGGGTAAAATCTGAAATGCTTAATGTCGTACTCAAAGAGAAAAGTACTGAACATTCTGTAAAAACTAGCTATCGAATAGACCAGAACATAGTTGATATCAGGTTAAAGAAATTTATTCAACTTACATGTAAGAAAGGTCTATTGCAGCAAAAAAAGGAATCTATTGAAGGTAGAGATTTGTTTCAGTTTAAAGAAAATTTAAAAATAATTACTAAAAAAGATTTTATTCTTCAATATCATCAGACTAATGTTCAGGGCATGATGAGACCAATCATTTTTCAAGCTGGTAAAAGGTTTTCAGTAGATGAAAAGTATTCACAAGAGGAAGATAGGTGTCAGTTTTTAGCACAGTTGCAGTTTAATGAAGATATTACGGTCGAAAATGATTCAGAGTTTATTGTTTATGATATTAGTGTTCATCAGAATAATGAAACTCATAAGGTTTTAACATATAGTTTTATAAACCATACTACCAATAAGACAACCCAGCTTAATCCATATTATTCGCCATTTAGCTTTTCTTGTCGAATATCTAATAATCACAAGCTAACATCTGCAGATATCTTAAGGATTACTGGAGATTCAATTGAAGTTCAAAAAATAGATTAATAAAAATTATTTAGACCCTGTATATTTTTTTAATAATTGACCGTAAGCATATAGAATACTATAGAGTAGTAATTAAAATTCGATATATTAATTAAGGTATTTATGGAAAGTTTTAGCAAAATAAAAAATGTTGCTATTGTAGCACACGTTGATCATGGAAAAACTACTCTTGTAGATTGTTTGTTAAAGCAATCAGGGACTTTTGACGCAAGAGAAGAAGTAGAAGAAAGAGTAATGGACTCAGGGGAAATTGAAAAAGAGAGAGGTATTACAATTTCAGCAAAAAACTGTGCTATTTACTGGAAAGGAATAAAAATCAACCTGTTAGACACTCCTGGCCATGCGGACTTTGGAGGTGAAGTTGAGAGATCTTTAATGATGGTCGACTCTGTCCTTCTTTTAGTGGATGCTTCTGAGGGCCCTTTGCCTCAAACGAGATTCGTACTTCAAAAAGCAATGGAAAGAGATCTTAAGATAGCTGTAATTATTAATAAGGTAGATCGACCAGATCAAAGAGTTGAAGAGGTAAAATCAGAAATAGAAGATTTGTTTTTAGATTTGGCCACAATGCTAGAGATTGAAAACTTTGATCTTGATATTCCTATTTTATATGCTTCTGCAAAAGATGGTTGGGCATTGTCTGAACTAGAGTCGCCAGAACAAGTGGGAGAAAACCTAGTTCCAATTTTCGACTTTTTGGCAAGTGATTTTATACCAACTCCTCAAGTCTCCAAAGAGGAAGGTTTACAGCTTTTAGTAACTAATCTTTCTTATTCTCCATATTTAGGAACACTAATGATTGGGCGGATTCAAAGAGGAACAGTAAGAAGATTGGAGCAAGTTACTTGGTGTGGGCCAAATGAAAATACAAAGAATTTTAAAGTAACTTCTGTTCAAATTTATGGTGGCCTTGGCCAAGTTGAGACTGATAGTTGTTCTGCTGGAGAAATAGTAATAATAGCCGGTTTTGATGATGCTAAAATTGGAGATACAATTTGTTCATTTGGAAAAGTAGAACCATTAAAAAGAGTTGAAATTGAACCTCCTACTGTTTCCATTAATGTTTCGGTGAGTACATCTCCTTTGTCAGGTAAAGAGGGGGATTATTTAACATCACGTAAATTACAAGAATTTCTAGAAAATGCTTGTCGACATAATGTTGCTTTGAAATATGAAGCAACAGATGATCCTAAGGTTTTCACTCTCAAGGCAAGAGGAGAGTTACAAATTGTTATTGTCTTTGAGGAGTTGAGAAGAAAAGGCTTTGAATTCATGCTCTCTCGTCCTCAGGTTATTATGATAAAATCAGATGAAGGACGCTTAGAAGAACCATTTGAAACTGTAACGGCCGATATACCTAGTGAGTTTACAGGAGCAGTAACAGAAAAATTATCTCTAAGGAAAGGTAGAATGATGTCTATGAATACAATTGGAGATAATAGAACTAGAATGGAGTTTTTAATTCCATCAAGAGGGTTAATTGGATATCGCTCTGCATTTTTAACTGATACAAAAGGAGAGGGGTTAATGTCTTCTTTCTTTGAGGGGTATCAAAGCTTTGCTGGAGAGCTACTTGCTAGACAAAATGGAGCATTAATTTCAGATCGAGCAGGGAAAGCAACACCTTATGCTCTATTTAACTTACTTTCATCTGGAGAGCAGTTTGTAAAACCTGGTGAGCCTGTTTATGAAGGAATGGTAATTGGTGAGCATACAAGAATTAATGATGCAAATATTAATGTTGTTAGAGAAAAAGCGCTTTCAAATGTTAGAACAGCAGGTAAGGATGAAAATATTGTATTGACTCCAGTAAGACCTAGAACATTAGACTGGGCCATCGATTGGATTGATGACGATGAATGGGTAGAGGTAACACCAGAAAGTATTAGAATTAGGAAAAAAGATCTACCACAAAATAAAAGATCTGTAATTCGTGCTCCCAAAAAAGATTAAGATACCATACTGAAAAGCTCTGTTCATTTCTCGACTTAACATTTTAGGTAACTCAAGATAATTTATTAGGATGTATTCTATTAAGTTATTTAATATTTCTAAATACTATAATCAAGTTCGAGCACTGAATAATATTTCCTTGAATATTAACGCTGGAGAAATTCATGGAATATTGGGATTAAATGGTGCAGGAAAGTCTAGCTTATTTAAAATTATTGCGGGATTAACTTCAGTTAATAATGGCAAATTATTATTTAATGATAAATTAGATTTCCCAAAGATTGGGTACTTGCCTGAGAATCCTCCACTCTACCAAAATATGGTAGTTAAAGATTTTGTAAAGTTCTTGATTGATCTACATGATGTGAAAGATAAAGAGGATCATTTAAAGGAAATTTTATCTTTATGTAATTTAGAGGAAGCATCATCAAGGTTAATTAAAAACTTGTCAAAAGGCTATAAGCAAAGAGTTGGATTAGCACAGTGCTTAGTTGGTTTTCCTGATATTATATTACTTGATGAGCCGTTATCAGGATTGGATCCAGCAGCGATAATTGAAATGAGGTCATTAATCAATAATTTAAAAAAAAATCATACAATTTTATTATCAACCCATCAATTACATGAAGCTAGTTTAATTTGTTCTAATATTACAATTTTAAAAGAGGGAGAGGTACTTCAAACTGGAACTTTGCAAAATGTACAATCAAAACTTCAGGTAAAACAATTAATTAAATTAGAGGTTTCTAATTGGGATAATAGTATAAATAAAAAGATTGAAAGCATGTTTGATTGTTCTTCAATTTGGGAAAAAAAAGATAACTTAGCTTTTGAAGTGAAATTATATTTTAACTCAGAAGAAGAGGTACGGCCAAAAATTGTTGAGTTTATTGTTGAGAATAGTTTTAACTTATTATCGATTGCTAAAGTGACTTTACCTCTTGAAGAGGTATTTTCCTTGGTAACATCAGAGAGAATAGATGAAGTATTTTAAACAAATTTATTTTTTAACTAAAAAAGAATCTCTGGACTTATTCAAGATGCCGTTTTTTTATTTAATGACCTCTCTTTTTTCTTTAATTATTGGTTTTTTATTTTTTAATTATGTAGCAGGAGGAAAGGGAATTCATTCGGGTATATATTATGGTAGAGTGGTACTCCCTTTACTTACCAATATAAACTTTATTTTTATTCTAATTGTCCCGTTACTGACAATGAACTTATTTTCACAGGAAAAGAAACAAAATACTTTTATGTTACTTAAATTATCCAATATGAATGAATTTCAAATATTGATAAGTAAATACCTTTCTTGTTTAATTATTTCTATCATTATGGTTTGCATCTCAATGGCCTATCCGATAGTAGTCAGTTTAACTCTTGGAGCTTCTTGCGTATTGATTATAACGGGAGTGATAGGACTCTTCTTGTCAATTTCCTCATTTCTATCCGTTGGTGTGCTCATTTCATCTTTAATTGAGTCTCCAATCCTTTCCGCTCTAATTACTTTTTTCTTATTATTACTAGCGATGATTTTAATTTTATTAGGAAATGCTACAGATAATTACTTGTTGCAACAAGTTATATATTATCTAAGTTCATTTTTTCATTTTGAAAATATAATTCAAGGAGTTGTCCGAAGCTATAATTTAATTTTTTATACTTCGTTTATTTTCTTCACTCTTTACTATTCAGGGAAGGTATTAAAGATGAAGGAAAATTATGAGTAATAAAGATTTAATTCATGCATTATTTTTAATATTAAATATCTTTGTTTATATTTGTTGTCTGTTGATTTGGAATACACCTTCCATTTCTTTAATTATTAAAATGAGCACTTTGCTCTCAAATACTTTATTCTCACTTTTTATTTTAACAATATTTGGATTAAAGAAAATTAAAATATTAATTTATAAACTAATACTTCCAATGACAAATTTATTATTGTTACTTTCAATATTAGGGTTGATCAACTACTTGAGCTTTCAATATCCTTTTAGTTATGACTTTTCACCTAGGGGAATTAATTCATTAACAAAAGAAACAAAAAAAATAGTCAAAAATATCAAGTCAGATTTAAATATGACTGTGTTTTCCAGAAAAAAAGATGCCGCACTCATTTTACCTATTTTGAAATTGTATAAAGATCTTAATTATAAAATTAATATTGAGGTAATTAATCCTGATTTAAGACCAGACCTTGTGGCGCATGAACAAATTAATTACCCCAGTGTTGTTAAATTTCAATATAATAATAGAAAAGAGTATGTTCATAAACATACTGAAATTGATTATACAAACGCAATAATTAAAGTAATCCGCCAAAAAAAAACCGTAGTGTATTTTAGTAAAGGTAAGAATGAGATAAAAATCTCTGAAGATGGAGATACGACTGCGAGTAAACTGAAAGAAGTATTAATTTTATCATTAAATGAAGTAAGAGAAATTAATCTGCTTACTATTGCGAAAATACCTAATGATGCATCTGTTTTAATTTTGCTGGGCCCCAAAAAGGAATTTTCTCATAATGAGCTGTTAGTAATTGATAAATACTTAAAGGGAGGGGGGAAATTAATCGTTGCACTTGACCCTGCTTTTCAAGGCGGAAGTTCAACTTATTTAAAAAAGTTTTTATTAGAGAAATGGGGGGTTGGAATTAGTAATGAATTAGTTATAGATATGAATAAATTTATTAGTGGGTCAAAAGGAACAGTTCCTATTGCCAGTTCATTTAATGGCAATATCCTGGATGGCTTTGAAGGAACAGTGTTTTTCCCTCTTGTCTCAAGAGTATATCAAGGGAAAAATATAAATAAAAATTTAAAATTCAAGCCATTAGTTCAAACCTCAGATTTTCCGAGCAGTTGGTCAGATAAGACTCCCGGTGAATTAATAGATAATGAAATAAAGTTTAATTCAGGTGAAGATATACCTGGGCCGATTACAGTTGTGGGGATTTCAACGAGTAGAGGAAGAGTTAAAACTCAAATAGCAGTATTTGGTAATGCAACTTTTTTACAAAATAGTTATGCTAAAATGGGAGGCAATATTAATTTGTTCTCAAGAGTAGTTGGCTTCTTAACCTCAGAGAATTTATTACAATCTTTTAATTTGCCAATCCATACAAATAAACCAATTGTTTTTACAGATCAGGAAAAAAGAAGCCATTTTATTTGGCCTGTATTAGTTATCCCATTTCTTTTGGTTACTTTATTTACTTATTTATTACGGAGGCAAAGAAGCCTTTGAGAAAAACAATAATTCTTTTTTTTAGTTTGGCAGTTTTACTCGGGGCAATTTATTACTTTGAAGAGATTCGAGATAGGAGCTTTATCAATCAAGCAAAAAAAACAAAGAAAATATTTTCAGCAAAAGAGATAAAGTCGGCAATAAAGATATTAATTAATACAATAAGTTTTGTTCAAGAAGATGATAATTACTATATTTCGGGAAAACACTATAAAGTTGATAAAAATAAAATTGATGCATTACGGGACGATTTAATTTCGATTTCAGTAAAGGAAGAGATAAAATTAGATAAAACTGTTCCTTTTTTGTTTTACTTTCCAGAAGAGAATAGAACAATAGAGTTTATAAATGGTAATAATATTAATTCTATTACCATTGGGGCTAAGTTAAGGCATGATAGATACTTTTATTTGCGCCATAAACAAAATAATATAGAAAAAGTTTATTTAGCTTATATTGATAAACCTTTATTGCAAATGAGCTCAAAGAGCGAATATAGATTACGTCAAAAACAATTTAACAACTTTTTAGAAATTTTTAAAGTAAATGAAGAGTTTTACTACAGTAGGCTTTTATTTAATAAGATTAAGTCACAAGTAAATCAAGTTAAGATTAGAAACTTTAGAAGCAAGGATCTAATAATTGATTTAAAGAAATCACAGACTATTCCCAAAATCTTCAATAATCTTAATTATGACCAAAAAAAAATATCTAGATTTAAACAGAGGCTATTAGGCTTGGAGGCAGTGGAAGTTTTTACTTTAGGTGATGGGAGTATTTTAGATAATAAAATTTCAGAGGTTAGCGTAACTTTTTCAAATATGGCAAGAAGAATAAGTTTGTACCGAAAGTTCAACGACTTAAACGGTTATTTTGCCGTATTTGATGATGAAAATATTATTTATGAACTTAAAGGTGAGAATGCAAAATTATTCTTTGTTAATGTTCAGGACTTTTGGGGGAAATCAATTTGGAAAACTTTAAATAATGACAAATTAATAAATTCCATAAGTTTTTCATTTAGTTTTTTTAAGGAAGAAAGCTCTTTGTTGAAAGCACAGTTAAATGATGAATTTAAAATTGAAAATTTGACTAATCATAACCTTGTCCCGAGTAATATCTCTTTTTACCAACTTTTCGACCTCTTACAGGTTAGTGCTGATTATGTTTCTGAATTAGATAAAGTTGATATCTTTGAAAAATATATTTTCAAAATAAACATTTTTAAGTTTAATCTCTATTTAATTATGCAAAAGGGGGAGCTTATATTTATTATTGAACAATTGAAGTTAAAATTTCATTATTATTCAAGTAATATACCTAAAATTGCGTTAGAATTAAGTGATTACTTTATAAATTAATATGGTTGAGTATGAAAAAGATAATAAATAATTATTTGTATTGGTTTTTACATCCATTTCAGATTTATGATCATTTATTGGACTCAGGACAATTTAAGATTGGTCTTGTTGAAAATGTAAATGAACAAAATAATAATTTAAGGCTATCATACACTGAGGTAATTACAGTTTCTTGGGTCTTTACCTTTTTAAAGTCTATTTATTCTATCATTATTGTTTGGGCATCATATTCTTTTATTGCTAAACCTTTGATGGAGAGTGATATAAGCTTTACATTGCCTGTCTCTGGGCAAAAAATAATTATTTTGAGTAGTATTGCCTTTGCAATTATTTTTCCAATTTATTCATATCTATATTTTTTCTTTTGGGAAATTGTCATTTCATTCTCAATGTCACTTTTTGGGAAGAGTTATTTTGATAAGGAAAAAATTCAACAAGTATTAATTTCTTCATATACCGCTAATATTTTATTGGTAGTTCCAATTTTCGGATCTTTCTTAAGGTATTGTATTTCAGTGTTTTATTTCTTTATTGGATTAAGAAGAAACTTAAAGTTGTCTACGACTCAGAGTGTCTTGATTCTTCTTGTTCCTGTTTTTATTGGTTTAATGATATTTGCAACTATAACCTTATTTATATTGTTTTTTATAATGCTTTTGGCCAGATGATATTTTTTATTTTAACTCCTCAATTTTAGTAATTAATTCACAATTATTTATTTCTGCAGTTGCCAACTTTGTTCATTTTTGGAATGATTTTGATCTCTGTTAAGCAAATGATAATTTAGGAGAAAATAGTGTCATTACCGGGACAATTTTTTGGTGGTTGGATTGAAATAGTTTGTGGCCCTATGTTTTCAGGGAAAACAGAAGAATTAATTAGAAGAGTTAAGCGAGCTCAAATTGCAAAGCAAAAAGTACAAATTTTTAAACCTTCCATTGATAACCGCTACCATGAAACTGATGTTGTTAGCCATTCTACCTTAAAAATAGAAGCTGTACCTGTTAAAAGTTCCATAGATATTTTAAGAAAGACCCTAGACTCAACAAGAATTGTTGCGATTGATGAAATCCAATTTTTTGATGAGGATATTATTTCAGTCGTCTCTAAGTTAGCAAGAAGAGGTTGTCGAGTCATTTGTGCTGGCCTAGACCAGGATTATCGAGGAGTTCCTTTTGGCCCTATCCCAAACTTGCTTTCAATTGCTGATCAGGTAGATAAAGTTCATGCTATTTGTACTGTATGTGGAAGTCTTGCAACAAAAACTTATAGAAAAGAAATAGGTGTTGAAGATCAAGTATTAGTAGGTGAGTCAGAGTCTTATGAAGCAAGATGCAGAGCACATACTGAATATTTTAATGAAGGAGATGAGTTAATAAGCTTTATTTCTTCTGTTTCAAGTGATACTAAAGATGGGAAATTAGATAGTAGTCATCAGTAGAGGACATTTTTTTATGTCAGATATCCAGTATCAAAATCTAAATTACTCTTCATCTGAAATCAAACATTCTTATGGTAGCAATGTTCATATTATTTCTAATCCAGTAGTACAAACTATTTTAGCTAGACTGTCTAGGCCTGAGACAGTGCAACCTTTGGTTAGTAGTTATATTGAAAAATTATATAATATTTTATTATTAGAGGTAATTAATAATCACTTTCCTAAAAAAAATGTTTCTTGGGATACGAGAATGAAGGATTTAACTTCCAAAGGTGTGTTTGAGGGGGAGGTTGTGGATAGCGATTCAAAAGCTATTTGTGTAGATTTGGCCAGGGCCGGAACACTACCCTCGGAAGTTTGTTATAGGGAGTTACACCATTTGGTTAATCCAAAAAATATTCGTCAAGATCATATTTATATCAACAGAAAAGTGGATGAAGAAGGAAGGGTAATTGGTGTAAATTTCACAGGGTCAAAAATTGGCGGAGGACAAAATGATTCAATTGTTCTTCTACCTGACCCCATGGGCGCTACTGGAAGCAGCTTATCTTATGTTCTAGATGAGTATAAGAATAAGGTAGATGGTAAGGCAAAAAAATATATAGCAATGCATATAATTATTGCACCAGAGTATATTAGGTTATTGCAAAAAAATCATCCAGACTTAGAGATTTATACATTACGTCTAGACAGAGGATTATCTGAGGAAAAAGTACTAGGAAGTATTCCAGGTACTTTCCCAGAGTTAGAAAAAGGGTTAACTGATACTCAGTATATCGTGCCCGGAGCAGGCGGAGTTGGTGAAATTCTAAATAATTCATTCGTTTAATTAGGAGCTGTAAATGTCAATTGAAGTTTATATTTCAGAAAAAGAAATAGGGGAGAAAATATCAGAGCTGGGTAAGAAAATTTCTCAAGATTATGCAGGAGAAGAAATTGTAATAGTTTGTCTTCTTAGTGGTGCTTTTGTTTTTTGTGCTGACCTTGTTAGAAAAATTAATGTACCTGTTGTTTTAGAATTCATGAAAACTTCTTCTTATGGAAGTGATACAGAGAGTTCGGGAGAGGTAAAAATTGAGTTAGATTTGAAAAAATCAGTAGAAGGAAAAAATGTTGTTATTGTTGAAGACATCGTTGATACAGGAACAACTTTAAAGACCGTTATGGAATATTTCAATATTAGAAAACCAAAATCTTTAAAACTCGTCTCGCTTTTACATAAGCCTGCCCGACAAATATATCCAGTAGAAATTGATTATTTAGCATTTGAAATAGAAGATAAATTTGTTATAGGTTATGGGCTTGATTATGCGGGTAAATATAGAGAGCTACCGTATATAGGCATTTATAATGAAGATTGAAGAAGTTGGGAGTGTACGAGTTGATTTACTTGGTGGAACTCTTGATATTCCACCTATTAACTTAGTCATTCCTGAAGTTGTTACTTTAAATCTCGCTACCGAGTTAAAGGCATATGTCTCAATAAATACAATCAAAGAAAATAAAATTATTTTTAATTCAATTGATTATAATCTAAAGCAAAGCTTCGAATTAATTGAATTTACTCCTGAAAACTATCAATCAGATCTATTTGGAAAATTAAATTTTCTGGCCCGAATCGTTGGAACATTTCCTCTGACAACAGGAATGGAAATTGAACTAAAGTCCGATTCACCAACAGGCGCAGGACTCGGGGGGTCAAGTGCGATGGGAGTTGTTTTATATAAAGCACTTTGTAAAATATTTAACCTACCATTAGAAAGAATAACCTCAATTAAGGCTGTGAATGAAATAGAAAGTATCATTCTAAACAGCGGACCTGCTGGTTATCAAGATTATTTCCCTGCAATGTATGGAGGTATATTATCTTTGCACCCAACTCCGGGAAACATAAGAGTGGAGCAGCACTTTAATCCTGAGTTAAAACAAAAACTAGAAACAAATATAACTTTAGTTTATAGCGGAGAAACGAGACTTTCAGGTATTAATAATTGGGAAGTATTTAAAGGCTTTTTTGATAAAAATGATGAGGTGATTATAGGATTAAATAAAATTGCCAGCTTAAGTAATAAGGCATATCAGGCAATCATGAATGAAAAGTATAATGAAGTAATTGACTTAATAGCAGAAGAGGGAAGGGAAAGAGCAAAATTATTTCCAAATATTTTATCTGATAAAATGAAATCATTTTATTCTGAAGTGAGCAACAAGTTTCCCGGTACAGGTTTAAAAGTCTGTGGAGCTGGAGGAGGAGGATGTTTTTTATTAATCCATTTGCCGGAGTATAGGGAAAGTATCCAGAAAATAGTTCCTTTATTTGATATGAAAATCTTAGATTTTAAAATTGCGTTGCCTTTAAAATGATTGCCTATAATAATATTGCTGGCATGAGTATTAAAGGTGGAAAGTTTGATAATGTTTTTTTATCATTACTAGAATATTACCCTGATACCAAACGTTGGTTCTTGAAATCATTATTAAAGGTAAAAGACTCAGAGGTTGGTACAAAGAACGATGTTATAAAAGATTGGACTCAAAAATATAATATTAAAGATCTGGTTTCTGATATTCCTCTTACCTACCCTCCATGCTTTAATTGTAATTTAGAATGTCCCGGTGAAAATAATTGCCAAGTAAAATATGTTCGAACATCACAAGATATTTTACAAAAGACTTTAGCAGAGGATGAATCTTTTAATAGTCTATCTCCTAAAGAATATGAAAGAAAAAGAAATATTGATGATGAATACATTCATGATAAAAATATATTTCATAAAAAAACATTAGGCCCAATTTTATCAAAATCATTTAAACGAAGGCTCAAAAAAGGAATTTCCCCATATTGGAACAGGCCAATAGATTTGTGGGTTTGGTTTGAATATTATGATCAAATGCTAAGTCTATTCAATATATCATTTAATTCTTTTGGATCAACTTCATTGATGACCCTTTTTAGGTTTTCATATCTTAAGAGACACTTTCCCGATGGTTTAACTTTATATGAAGGTAATGTTTTTATTGCATATATAGAACTTCTTAGAAATGGTGTGATCTCTAAATCCTCCCTTCAAAATATTAATGATTTTGAGTATGGGTATAACTCTAGGCTTGAAATATTAGAGAGTATTGAAAACAAATTAAAGATTTTTATCTATGAACATGACTATGAAGTTCTTTTAAAAAGCAATCAAGCTTTTAATTCTTTTATTCTGTCTTTGATTGGAAGAAGTTTGTACTTAAATCAAGTTAAAAAGATTGATGCAAAGTTCAAGCCTGAAGGATGTAATTTTGTGATACCTAATTTTAAGTTGTAGCAGCTACCTGGGGCGATTTATAAGGATAGTAATATAGACCAATTGCTACAAATAGGTACAATAAGCTTAAAATAATAAAAATAGTTCCATAAAATGAATAGCTGGTAATGACCATTAGCCCACTAAGAAAAGAACCAACTGTCGCTACATAAACGAGAAATTTGATATAGATATAAGCAAATTTTTTTGAAAAAATAAAGAAGGTATAATTGAGTATATGAAAAAGTATAAAAAGTCCTAAAAGCAATAATAATGCGTTGACAATAAGTTGATAGACTTGCACCCTAAAGTCAGGAGGCATAGTTATATTTTGTTCTTCGTAGACTTGCATTAAGGCCGCCATTCCTTTTTCGAATGATGCTTTATTTGTGAATCTATCATAAATAAATTTTGATAGAGTAATGTCTCCTAGAAAGCAAAAAATAACAGTTAAGATTTTATATGTTTTTTCTGAGATGTTTCCGTATAATTTTTTCATAGAATTAATTATAACTCGGAAGATATTATAAATACAATGGATTTCATATGGCATTAGATTTTTTATACTTAGTATTGTCAATTGTAGGACTATACTTTGGAGCAGAGTTTGCTCTTGATGCGGCAGAAAAAATAGGAGAGAGGTTTGGTCTACCTTCTTTGGTTGTAGGAGTTTTTATTATTGGTTTCGGAACTTCTCTTCCTGAGTTTTTTGTTTCTCAAATTGCTTGTTACAGAGGATTCCCTGATATCTCTTTAGGAAATATAGTAGGATCAAATATTGCCAATGTATATTTAATTTTAGGAGTTGCAGGTCTTTTGACTATAATTAGAATAACAGAGCGTCAAATTAAAATTCAACTTATATTTCACTTGATAATAACTATTTTATTGTCTGTATTCTTATTCATAAAACAAATTAATCTCATTTCTTCTGTTGCTTTAATAATTTTCTTTATTATTTATTTATTTTACTCCTATCGTGAACTAAAGGATCATAAAGACTTTTTGTCAACTACTAGAGGGAAGATCCACGTTGTAGGGACATCTACTTATATAAAATTATCATCCGGTTTTTTATTACTATACTTTGGAGGAGAGCTTTTAGTTTCTTCTGGTACTCAATTTGGATTAAAACTAGGTATTTCAAAGTATGTTCTTTCTTCAGTCTTTGTTGCCTTTGGTACTTCATTCCCAGAGCTCGTAACAGCATTATTAGCATGCTTTAAAAAGAAAGATGTGGATTTGATCATAGGGAATATTTTGGGATCAAATGTATTTAATGTAGCATTTGTTATGGGCAGTATTGGTTTTTATAATATTAGTTTTAATATTAGTTTTACCTCTGAAATTATCATGTTATTAGTTGCCGCAATATTTATGTTATTATTAAGTCTTATTGGAAAAAATATTTCGAAGTTGGTAGGTGTGTTATTTTTAGGTACTTACTTTTTTGCTATATATAACTGGATAATTAATTACTAGTTAATTATAATCACCGCGTTGAAGTTTTCTCTTGATATCTTTTTGTGCTTGATCATGCCTTTTGTCGTGCTGCTTTTTACCTCTCGCAAGAGCAATTTCTATTTTTACATATGATTTTTTAAAGTAGATAATCGTAGGAACTAAGGTTAAGCTTTCAGCACTTAATCTATGTTTGATTTTGTTTATTTCTTTTGCATGCAATAGCAGTTTTCTTTTTCTTCTTTCTTCGTGATTGTTAATATTTCCAAACTCATATGAGGGGATATAAATATTATGTGCCCAAACTTCATTATTTTTATCTATTGTTATATGGGATTCTGCAATGCTAACCTTACCAGAACGCAAACTTTTTGCTTCGGTTCCTTGAAGTACCATGCCCGCTTCATACTTATCTAGTAAAAAGTAATCATATGAAGCACGTTTGTATTTTGCAATTATTTTAATACCCAAAATATAGTCCTAAAGAATTAAATTAAATCCTACCATAGTTGAAATAATATTTCCGCCAATTTTATAACCCCCTGAGCCAATTTTTCTTCCTGCTTGACCATTTTCGAGTAAGTCAGTTTTAACAATGCTTTTCTCAATTAAATGGTGATATTGTGAGCTTAGCAAGAGATTGCAGTCGTAATTAAATGCTTTAATTTTGTAATTAATTCCAAGGCCAATAATAAATTTATCAGTATCAATACTATTGCCTGATCCAGAGAAGTCACCAGATAGAGGAGTTTGTCTATAGCTAACCCCTGTATTGATCGATAAATTATTTGTTGCGATATATTTAACTCCGAGCTTAGGGATAAAGATATTTCGAAGTTTAATTTCTTCATGATCATCACTGCCTTGAACTCCTGAAACCTGTTCTAGTCTGGCTATAGGAGTAGCATAATTAGACCAGAGTTGATATTCCAGTAGTGAAAAGAAGTGGAAGCTTGGTATTTTAAAATTAAGGCCAACTTTAAAAGTATGAGGATCAAATGACATTAAGCTTCCGATCTTCATATCAAAAGGTATAGGCAAGGGATCTACTATCTCTCCAATAAAATTTGCTTCAAAATTTGATTTCATTTCTTGAGTGTAGGTAAAATATGAAAGTAAGTTTTCATTGTTATATGCAAAAGAAATTATTGCTCCCAAGGATGGAACAATCTTAGTTTTAGAATTTGCGAAAGATCCAAGCCCGTTATTATTTATAGAAGCTGATGCTCCCATGTCAGCGGTTACTTGAAATCCAACTAGGGTTCCCAACGAAACGGCCCAGTTAGAATTAAGGGCGTGAACTAGGTTAAGGTATGAATGAGGTCTTTTGTAACGACTTCTATACATAATATATTCAGGGAGAAATGGGTGACCAGTATTAGTTTCCATGACATGGCCCACAGGTACTCCTAGGGAAAAACTTACTCCAGTTTGTTTTAGTACTTTTAGTGGTAGAAACCCATTAAGGTAGCTACTGTAATTGTTTTTGTAGTCAGTATTTGCATCACCTAATTCCTCTCCATCATTAGAGTAAACATCATTGTTAATAACAATATTATTTATTTCTTGTATATTGTGAATAACAGTAGCAGTTCCCATACTGATAGAAAGTCTATTTGAAAATGCTAGCATAGCTGGGTTATAGAAATTATTTTCGGGGTTTGATATATCCATTGTTGCCATGCCTGTAACTGAAGCTGTTTCAGCACCACTACCAAAAAATTCTAGCGAATTAGCAAGTGTTGTAGAGGTTATAATAAAAAATGATAGACTAATTAATATTTTTTTCATGGGTTATTCCTTTTCTAATAATTTAAATAATTGCTGAATAGTCTTAAGGTTAAATGTTTCAGCTCTGGATGTTGGTAGTATATTTAGTTCATTTAAAGATGATAAAATATCTGATTCTGAATATGACATTTTTAATATTTTAAAACATTGCTTTCTTTTGAATTGAAAAAGATTCCTGAGGAATTTTTCGAAATGTTTAAATTTTGTTAAAGGGATTATCGTATTTTCTTGTTTTTCCATTGAGATGACTATTGAGTCAACTTTAGGAGGGGGAGAAAATGAAGAGGGTGGAACATCTAATAGTAATTTACAATTAAAAAAGTTGGTGCAAAGTGCATGTAGTGACCCCATCCTTTTTCTATTTGAGGCCTTAGGAAGAATTTTTAGGCCAACTTCTTTTTGAAACATTAATGACATAAAATAAATATTAGAGTCCTGCATGAATTTAATAAGAATGGGAACTCCTATATTATAGGGCAGGTTTGAGACAAACCAAATCTTTTTTCCTTCCCATCCTAGTTTTAAAATTAACTCTGAAAGTTCAATCGTAAGAATATCGGCAAAGGTAATCTGTGTTTCATCTAAGTATTGAGTTAGACTTTGTTTAAATCTAATATCTTTTTCAATTACGTGATAGGGCAAATTTAAGGTTGATAGTTTCTTAGTCAGAATCGCAGGGCCGGGCCCTACTTCAATAATACAATCAGCTTCTTTTACATAATTATTACAAATAGAATTAATGATACTTTCATCATTAAGAAAGTGTTGGCCTAAATTTTTATTTGCTCGTGGTAAACTATTGCTCATTTTTTTTGCCTGAATTGTTTCTTGTTAATGTTTGTACTGGTGGCATCAAGAGTAAGGCACTTGGGAAAGTCAACCTGTTGTTTGATTGTTCTGAGTGCCATATTGGCAATCATGGCACCATTATCGGTGCAGAATTTAGGCTCTACACAAAATACATTTTTAAATTTTCTTTGTAGTTCGGAACGTAGGTAAGAATTGCATGCAACGCCTCCTCCAAGCACAATTGGAATATCTTTTTTGTTCGTTAGTTCTTGTGCTGTTGATAAAGCAAATGTGGACTTTAGTATTAAGGCCTCTATTATTGACTTTTGGTATGAGGCACAAATATCTTGAAGTTCATCTAATGGAATTGATTTATTTGAATAATATTTGTCTAAAAATTGTTTTAATGAAGTTTTGACACCAGAAAAACTGAGATTTGCGTCTTTGGAGTTTTTCATTGCAATTGGAAAAGCAAATTTATTTTTGTTTCCCTTTTTAGCAAGATCATCAATTAATTTGCCAGCGGGGTATCCTATTTTAAGTAATTTTCCTGCTTTATCAAATGCTTCACCCGCGGCATCATCGGTTGTACCTCCAATTATTTTAAATGAATATTGATCTTGTACTAAGATGTAAAGTGTATGCCCCCCACTAACGAGTAGTCCTAGGTATGGATAGGCTAAATCATTGGTTAGGTGAATTGCTTCCAGGTGAGCATGTAAATGATTTACGGGAGTAATGGGGCAATTGGATAGCATTGATAAAGTTTTAGCTGCATTTACTCCTGTTAATAATGGCCCTAAGAGTCCTGGAGAAGTTGTAACCCCGATTAGGTTGATATCTTTTAAATTAATTTTTGCAGTAGAAAATACTTCTTTTAGCAGAGGCGTTATTTTTTCTAAGTGATTTCTTGCTGCAATTTCAGGAACTACACCTCCCCATTTTTTTAACATTTCGTCTTGAGAGTAAGAAAAGTGAGCTAGTATTTTAGTTTGCTGATTTTCGCTTTGAAGTATACAGAGCGATGTATCATCACAGCTAGTTTCAATACCTAGAATGAAATTCTTCATTAATTACCTTAAATCATATTTGATGCACTAAGTAGTAAGATAGGGGAGGCAAATTGGCAAGTAGATAATGGTTATATTAGCAATTATTCTTGGTATTTAGGGCATTTAATTTGATTATAATATTTATCAAAATGACTTTCTTTTAGGGATTTTGTTTTGGCATCATACCAATGAATTGACTGGTCATTTGTATGACATGATAAACATTTATTTTTAATAGATTCATGCTTGTTTTGAGTATCTTTGTTATCACTAATTACAAAGGGGTGATCAGGGTTTTTGGTGTGACAGTTTAGGCATTGCACATTAGATAAATTGTGGATAACTCCATTTTTTTCATCTAAATTAAGCCATAAATTGGATAGTTTTGATTTTTGGTTTTTTGAAAGCTTTCGAACTGATTGTTTTGTTTTAACTTCTGACAGAATTAAATCCCAGTATTTTTTTTGAGTTATTGTTTTGGGTAAAGTTACAATCTGACTTGATACTTGATATCCGCCGGGGGAATTTTGACCTAAGGTATGACACTTGAGACATTGTAAATTATGCTCTGATTTATTATTGATTAGGGTAAGCATAGCGATGGAGTGAGATGTTTTTTTCCAGTGATCTCCCTGAGCAGTATGGCACTCAATACAACTAGATGTAGTATTTAAGTGTCCAACGGTTTGAGTTTGCACAGTTAGTGACCTTTGTTCTTTTTCCTGAATGAGTGCTAAATCAGATTTGTGACGATCAATAAATTCGATAAATGGGTTCGGTGATAATTCACTTTTTAATTCATCTCTAATTTCAAGTAGGTTATATTGATCTTTACTTTCACTAACTTTAATTTCACCTAAATAATGATTTCTTGATAAAACCTGAACTAATTTAGTGTTATTTTCTTTGCGAGGTATTCTTGTAAAGCTTTGACTATGGGAACCGATGATCCAATCTATTTTATGATTAGTTTTTGCCAATAAAGTATCATTATCAATTCCATTATGTGTTAAAAGAATAAGGCGGTGATATGGATCATTAGGAGAGTAACCTTGAGATGATAATTCCGGAATGATCTTTTCTAAAGTTGGCCCTATAGGTAAGAAATACTTGCTTGTATTTATTAATCTAGGACTAACAAAACCTAATAAAAATATTTGATGTTTTCCATAATTAATTTTTACCCAACGTTTATGTTTAATTAATTTTGGGTCTTTAAGGTTACTGATTAAAAACTTAAATTTATAATTAGCAGCAATCTTTTTAAGGAATGCAATTCCTGCTGCAAAGTCTTGATCTCCAGGTACAAAATATTGTAAGTTTTGCATATCAAAAGACTTCGCAATATTTTCCGCAGTAAAAATTAATGAATCCTTTAGAGTTGCCGGAATGGTACTGGAAGGAAAAAATGCATCACCCGTATCTACATATATTAATGGATTTGATCTTTTTACTTTTTGAATCATGCCCGCAACCTGTGGTAATCCCCCTAATGGGAAATGACGACATCCACATGGATGAGTTTCACCATTGATATTATGAGAGAATAGAATGGATAGAGGTTGATTATCCTTTGCTTTAATTTGTTTTCTATCATAATCATCAATCGAATTGAGAAAGCTCGAACAAGACCAGAAGGTTAATAATACTAGCAGTAGAAATTTCTTCATTTCTTCATCTTTTTTAATATTTTTTTGGCCTTTTTGGCCGAATTGCTTTTTGGAAACTTTGATATTAGTTCATTAAGAGTATGTTCTTCTTCAGCAGTCTTTTTTAGTTTCTTAAATGTTTTACTTAAATATAATAGTCCATTGGCATTATAAGAAACTTTTGGATACTTGGTATATAAATTACTAAAATAGGTTAAGGCATCAGGGTATTTCTTTTTGATAAATGAGATCATGCCTAAATTATGTATGATTCGAGCTCTCTTTTTCCCTTTAAATTGTTTATCATCTAAAAGTTCGAGTAATCCTTGTTTTGCTTTACTGTATTTTCCAGCCTTGTAATTTTTCATTGCAGTATCATATGGTGCAAGAGGTGGAGCACTTATTTTTTTTAATGATGCTAGTACTTTTTGAAGGTACTTTTGTTGATTCATTACTTCTGTCTTTTGTAATTCCATATTGTTTTTGATTTCTTCTACTTCCGTCGTTAGTAAATTAATTCTTTGTTCTAGAGTATTTGAAGATTTGATTAATGATTGACCTGAATTATGTTTTAGTTCTTCAATATTACCATTTAATAAATTAATTCTTTCTTCTAGTGTTTGTATCTTGACAAATGTATTAGAGTTATTTGTTTGTCCAGATTGCATTTCAATTGCGAGCTTTTTAAGCAGTTCACGTCGTTTAATTTCTTCTTTTGTTGCGCATCCATTAATGAGTGCAAATATTAAAAAGATGAAAGATTTTTGTTGGAATTTATTCATTATATATTTTCTTCAAGCTCTTTTCTTTTTGAAATAAACTCAGCTCTTTCTGAAAACCGTTTTGATAAGATTGCATACTGTTTTGCTTTATTAAAAAATTTACGTCGATAGCTTGATTTTGCTTTTAAATAATAAAATTCAGCTTTACGGTATAAACCGGGTGATAGGGTATGTGCTTTGGCTTTTTTTGCTGCCATAAATGCAGCTGCGGCAAAACTCATTTCTAATTTGGGGCGGGTCGTTGCAAGACCACATGCCCCAACACTAATAATTAAAATGCATAGAATAAATTTATGTATTAATTTCATTGACTATTTTGCTGTGACAACAAAATTTCCTCTTCTATTTTGACTCCATGAACTTTCATCATGTCCATAAGTTAATGGTCGTTCTTTACCAAAAGATATGATTGATACTCTAGATTTAGAAACTCCCAGGGCAGATAGGTAATTTAAAATAGCGCTAGCTCTTCTTTCACCAAGTGCTAAGTTATATTGTACACCACCTCTTTCATCACAATGTCCTTCTATTTGTACTTCTACGGTAGAATATTGCTTTAAAAGATTAGCGTTATGTTCCAAGTCTGATCTTGTTGAATCGGTCAATTTAGATGAATCAAAGTCAAAATAAACTGTTTTAAAAGTTCCTGCTGAATTTGAGTCAGAGTCAGTATTTAGCTCAAAGGTTATTCCTTCATTAGTTGCTGAAGCAGATGAACCATCTTTACTTGTATTTTTCTTGCTTGTACTTGAGCAACTTGCTAGAGCAACAGTGATTAGAAGAATAAATGGAAGTCTTAGTTTTTTTAAAATATTCATTTTGGCCCCTTATTAATTTTTTATTTATCGCATAATATAAATAGTAATTTTCAGTTAATACTATCATAATAATACTAAGTTAAGAAGTGATAAAGATGGGTAAAGATTGTTTGTTAATTTAAAAATGGCAGTGCTTCATGACTGATTTGATCAGGAATATACTTTTAACATTAACTTTTTTTATACTGAGTTCTAATGTCTTTAGTGGGGTAGTAGTTCCTTCTGACCAAGATTACCTTGTCCGGAGGTATAAAAATTATGACTTAATTTTTCCGAAAGAGTTTTCTAAGGTTGCTGATAGTGCCAGTTTAGATTTAAGTGCAATTATTAATTTATTTTCTAGCAGTTTTAACTGGAAGTTGGATGAAAGGGTCAGTATTGTTTTAGGATCTAGCTATAATCAGATCCCGAATGCCTTTGCCTCTGTTTTTCCAGGTATTCATACTGTAAATTTCCCTGGTGGGGCAAGTATTATTGAAAGCTTTGCTGTGAATTCATGGTTAAGGACCTTATTAATTCATGAAACGGCACATCTCTATCAGTTAAACACTAAAAGAAGTCTTTCTAAAATTTCACACTTTATTTTCAGAAATAATGATATTACATTATTTCCCATTCCCTTTTATGTTAGCTCTTTTACAACGATTCCTATCCCTATAGTAACTGCTCCTAACGTTTATTTACCAACTTGGATATTAGAAGGTAATGCTGTTTTTAATGAGTCACGTTTTGGAAATGGAGGGAGGTTATACAGTGGAGAAGCTAGAGCTATTTTTTATAATATGATTAAAAATGCTCAGGTTGATGCAGTTAGTTTAACTAATGATCATTTAAATTTTCCCTACGGAAAAGCAAAATATATTATTGGGGGATATTTTTTTACTTACTTGGCATCGGTCGTTGGTGTTAATGAAGCAAATGATTTTTTCTATTCTCATGCATTACATTACTGGAATCCATTAAGAATTAATAAGACTTTTAAAGATAAGTTTAAAATTACTTATGATGATTTTATTCAAAGAGCAATTTACTATTATTTGGCCGAGGCTTATTTGCAGGAAAAATCAGGGGGCATGATCCTGACAAAGTCAAAAAAACTATTTCCATTAAATAAAAATGGTCAATTAGTATATTTTTTAACTAATAAAACAGGGAAGGAAGAAAATACTCTCAATGAATATGATTATGAGGTTGGTGATTTAAAAGAGAATGAACTTAATATTCCTGGAGGTAAGTTATTTTTAATTGATAAAAAATATTATTCTGTCGCAAGTTATAAAACTGATACTAATAAAATTCAATATAGTTTATGGGGGGAGAATTATCAACGTCTTAAAAAATATGATTCTAAGATATTAGAGGATAAAAAAGGTGATCAAGAATTATTAGTTGATGTTGAGAAATCATTTATGATGCCACATCTCTTTTTAAATAAGACTTTTATTAATGAAGTTAATTCAAAAGCGTTGCTCGATAATGAAGGAAAACCAGTTTATTTTAAGCAAAAAGGAAATTTAAGATTACTATATAGGGGAAAGGATCCTATTTTTGAGTATCAAGGTTATTATGGGAAATTAGTTGATATTGACAAAGATGGAAGTATTTATTTTATCGCTTCTACCCGCTTGGGATCTTCCCTATTTGTATTAACAAATAAAAATGAATTATTTCGGAGAATGCAAAGTGATTTGATTGTTGATGCAAAACATTTATATGGAAATAAGTTTTTTGTCGTTGAGTTAGCGAAAGATGGATATGAATATAAAATACTTAATGGAAGTTATATGTTTGAGGCTCCTGCTTATTATGCATATTTTTTTGAAAAAAAATCACAGTTTAGTACATTTGATGCAGTATCATTAAAGCAATCATCAAGTAAGGAGAAATTTGAATTAAGTTCTTATAATTCAATTACTAATATGAAGTTCTCTAATTGGAGTTTTGGTTATCATGACTTCTTGGGCAAAGGAGCTGATATATCATTATCTTCAACTTTCGTTGATCCATTGCAATACTCAGAGTTTTCATTAGATGTGAGTATGAATATGGAGAGCAAATTAAATGAGTATGGATTTACATATTTTTACACTAAATATTTACTTGATATTGGGTTTGGTTTAAACATGGCACAGTTGTCAGCAGAGGATAGTGTTACAGGGGAAACGGTAACAGCTAGTGCACAGCAAATTGATTTAGTCGCAGAATATCCATTTCTTCAAAAAGGGGATTGGAAAATGAATGGTCGATTTGAATTATCTCAGATTCAAACCGAAGAAAATCCAACTTCTGAATATTATATGGGACTGAATTACATAAAAGATAAAGAGAAGGGCCTTAGTTTATTACCTTACAAAAAGATATCCTTTGAATCGGAATTTGCGATGAAAGGTGAAGGAATGATTTTCAATTTAAACTCTGACTATAGCAAAGATTTAGGTAATGAAAATATTATGTCCTTTACAGGAGTCTTTACTTATTTATCAAATACAACAATAGGCCTTGCAGAACCTTTATCAAATTGGGGAGGATCAAAGGAGTCAGAGGTAGCTTATCATGGTATTTCTGTAACAAGTCTTGAAGCTTCTTATGGATTTAGACTCGGAGGCTCATTTCAAAAGGTTATTGAAACACAAATGTATTGGAATTTGCTTCCAGTTGGTCTTAGGCGGTTAGCGCCAGCACTTTCATTTAATTATGTAATGTCTTTTGGAGATCAGGCCATATCATACTATACTTTAACCTTTGGGGTAGATTGTGAATTATTATTAATTCATAGAATTCCATTTCCGATTAGCTTTGAAGCAGGACATGTTAGTAGTGCAAATACGGAAGAAGGATATAACTATGCCCAATTTTCGTTAAATAAATCTTTTTAGCTATATGCAATCTATCAATATAATTACTAAAATTATTATTAATGTAATTAAAAAAGTTAAAAATGATTTATTAACTTTTGATACAGATAGTAATAATAACTCCTTCGTCTTAGGAATAGGAAAAGATTCAAGAATATTATTTAATCAATATCTCAAAAATACCGGTCAAAAATTAGAGCACCAATTATTTTCCAATAAACATGGAAATGAAAACCTAAACTTACTCGTTGGAGGGCACCCTCTTCAAAATCAATCTTCATTTGAAAATGGGAGAAAGATACTAGAGATTATGTCTGAATTAGATTCGACAACAAAATTAATAGTTCTACTCTCTGGAGGATCTTCTGCAATTGTGGAAGTGTGTAATCCCTATTTTACAGAAGATGAAGTAATAGAAATAAACCATCAATTGCTACATTCAGGTGCTAATATTGAGGAAATTAATTTAATAAGAGGTGAAGTCTCGTTAATTAAAAACGGCGGTCTTGCTATGGTTGCACCAAGTATGGTTAATATTTTTATTGTAAATGATATACCTAGCGAAAAAATACATTTGGTTGGTTCCGGCCCTTTTATCTATTTTAAAAGGAGCAAAACTGAAATTAAAAAATATGTTTCTCAGTATTTAGAAGAAAGCATGATACAGAAAATGAATACTTGGCTTGACTCCGAGGAAAGAGTGAAGTTTCTTCATAAGAAAAAAACTAGCTTCCAGAATAAACAAATAAATTTTCGTGAGCTTGCGAATGGAACTCAACTCTTAAAAATAGTAGAATACTCTATTAATCAACAAAAGATTACTCCATTTTCTTTTGATCAAAATTTTAATTCTAGCATTAAAGTAGGAGTTGAAAAGTATCTACAACGAATGTCAGAAATGAATAGCTCGAAGTCCTGGTGCTTATTTTCTACGGGAGAACTTTCTGTTGAAGTCATCGGAAGTGGCAAGGGTGGAAGAAATACAGAGTTTGTTTTAGAAATTGGAAAAGAAATTTTTGAAAAAAATATTTTTAATTTTTCAAATAAAAAATTAAAAAAAATAATTATTTGTTCTTATGCGACAGATGGCGAAGATAATATCTCCGATTCTGCTGGTGGATATTTAACCTTTGAAAAATATCAAAAAGCAAAAAGTTTTGGGTTAAACTTAGATGACTATCTTCAACGAAATGATTCGTTTAGCTATCTCGATAAAGTTAACTGTGTATTACCGAAACTTGGAAATTGTTTAAACTTAATGGATATTAGGTTTATTTTTTATTTAGAAAATTGAGAAACCCATTCATAGGCATTCATAGTTAAATAATTAAATATATGCTTACTTCTAATACGAGTGATTTTATATTTACGATTTTGGTGAAGGGAACGATATCTTTTTTTCATCACTTTAACCTGTAATACTCGATGAAGTTTACTTGCAAATGAAATAGGTAAAGCAATTGGTAGTTTTGCAATGTCAATACTGAGTCCAACTACACCAAGGAATATGGCCGCAACTGTTTCACCAAGAGAATATCCTAAAGCAAGTCCAAAAGTAGTGGTTATTAATAATGTACTAGCATCAAACTTGTAATTATATCCTCTAATGATATGTCGGGTAAGTTTATGTATTTTATTCTTGGGGAAAGTTCCTAGCTTAGAGTCGATGATACTAATATCATTTTTTCTTCTGCTGCGAATAGATAAAAGTAAGCCGGATGAGCAATCAGCAATATATTGAGTTTTGTCTTTTTCACATTGTATAATAAGCTCTAAGTGATTTTTTCTTAATAATTTTTTATGACTTAAAAGTACTATTTCAGTTTTATCAAATGGGTAAGTGATCGTTTTACCATTTGAAATGGTAGGCAAAAATAATATAATTAAAAATAAGAAATTCTTCATACTGTTACCGATTAATTAAAGGAAGTAAGGATGATCTATTTTTCTGTTTTAGTAAAGGTTATTAATCGTTTGAAATATATATTTTCCTTGGCTTTTTAAGGTTTCCACGGAGCGGTTACTACTAATTGCAATATTTCTAATTGTCTCATGTGTCATTGTATTAATATTGTGGTCCTTAATAAATCTAATCCTTGCCATTTGTGGATCTCCATTTGATATATTAAAATCTCCATTTTGCCACTCGTCATAACGTCCTAGTTCATCGATAAAAAGAGATTGAATAGAGAAAAATTCTCTTGAGATAAACTGGTCGCTAACTCTATAGATAAAATCATTATAAAATGATCCATGCATATCTAATGATAAGACAATATTGGTTAGTAATTTTATCTGGGGAAATAAATGATTATAAATAGTATGGATTTCATCAACTGTATGCTCTGGATTAATTTTCCATTCTCGGTTTAAATCTCTTCCTGAAGAATTGTAACGACTATGTTTTTCGGTGCCATCAGGATTAATCATAGGGTAAATGATTACTTGAAATTGTTCATGCCATTCTTTATTAGATTCTTCGAGCATTTGATTAATGAGACCCTCAATAATCCAATTAGCACTTCCTTCGTCGCCGTGTTGACGTCCAAGAATAATAATAGTCTTTTTATCTGGCATCAATTTTTTAGGGAAAATTCCATATAAATTGTACCCATTTAAGCTCTTTCCAATGGTCTCTACTTGATAATTTAGCTTAGTAAATTTTGAAGTAACCTCTTTCATATAATTTTTTATATGGTTAAAGCTATAGTACTCAATATACTCATTCTTATTACTCTCTGTGTTGTGAATTTGTACCTTGTAAGATTTATGTGAATTAAAATAAGATCCTTTATATAATTTTTTATATTTACCACTTTCCAATACAAAATAATTATTTTTTGGATTGAGTGAAATTGTATTTAAAGCGTCTCCATTGAATATTTCTTCAGTAATACATTTTGAATAGGTAGATAAAGAGTAGGAAATTAATATAATTGTAAGTAAAGTATATGCTTTCATTAGTTACCTTTTTTACGTAATAACAGTAAATTTTAGTACTCTTTTGGCCATAATTCATGAAATTATAGTGATAAATTCTAAAAAAAACTGTCATTTTTAAAAAAGTATTTTACGACTTTCTTAGTAAGGTATTGATTTCTGATGCATTTTTTAGAAAGTTTAATAATTTTATTGAATGGTCAGAATATGCTTGGTAGCGCTGTTAGTATCATATTGTTAGAATTTATTGTCAGGAAAGTTTCCTAACAATAATGACTGAGGCCCTTATATGAATATAATTAGAAGTTTTCTTTTTTTATGTATTTTGATTTTCTCAACTAGTGTGTACGCAGATGATTTTGACCAGTATTCACCTTATATTGTAAAAAAGAATGAAACAATTATTGGAATATTAAAAAGCCATAATATAGCTCCCCTATATGGAGAACAAGATTGGTTAGAAAAAGTTCTAGACCTTAACCGTTTGACTTATCAAACTGCAAAAAAAATTCGAGTTGGAGAGGTATTAGTTTTACCTATTGAGAGAAAATATTTTGCAGCAGATGAATTAGATCAAAATTACAATTTTGAAGATAAAGTTAAGCTGACCCAATCAAAGGTTCAAGTTGTAACAGATGATAATTTAAAAATGATAAGTCTTCATAAATTTGAAATAGGAGCATTTTACTTTGCTCGACGGACTAAATTATTAGGTTCATCTGTAGATTCCTTTGGAAATTATGGAGTAACTGTATCCTACAGGCGTAATAAACTATTGAATAAAAATAATTTTTTTGTTAACGCAGGGGGTAGCGGCAGTGCTTTTAATCAAGGAGTAACTACCTTTTCAGATGATAGAAGTTTATCTGCCATTTTTTCACCATCTGTTATGGCCAAACTATTTTTAGAAATCGAAGAAAAGAAATTTCATTCTCGTTTTTCTACTTTTTTATCGACTGAATTTTTATCCAATGTGGATAAAAAGGACTTTGATTATATCGTTAGAAAAGACCTCGTTTTAAGTTTGGGAATTGGCCTTGGGCACTCTGTAAGTATTGTTAATAATGAACTTGATTATTATGGTCGTTATGAGGTTGGAGTTTTTCATCAAGAAACTACTAAAGCCACAAATGTAGAGCAAATGAGTTTGAGTAGATTCAAGCTTGGAAGTGGCTATCGATTTGAGAATGACATAAGAGTAGGAACTGAGTTTTCTTTTGCACAGTTGATGCAAGGTGAAAAGTATATGTTAACCGGTATTGTAAATATTAATTATCGTTTATAATGAGGAAATGGTGATCCCATATGAAAGTCGTATCATTAATAGTAGTATTTATGTCTTTATTTTTCTCTTCATGTAAAGATGAAGTGACTATTCCGGAAGGGGATGGATCTATTGAAAGAGGCATAGTTGAAGTAAAACCTGTCCCAGGGGATGACGATTCCGTACCTCAAGATCCGGACCCTACTGATCCAGATAACCCACCAGTAAAAGATTTCGTTAATGTAGAACAAGTATATTCATTAAATGAAGATGGTGAGCTAAATGGTGGTGAAGTATTACTAATTTCAGTGAAGTTTTCTGAAGAAGTAGTAGTTACAGGCACTCCATATATTAATTTGAATGTTAATAAAGATGAAAATAAAGCTAGTTATATTAAAGGAAGTGGTTCGGATACACTTGTCTTTCAATTTACAGTTCCTGCTAAATCAAATGAGACAGACCTTGGTTATCAAGATCAAAAATCGTTAGTAGTTTCTGATGGAGATATTTCCGCAGTCACTAAGAAAAAAATTAGTTTAGATTTACCAGTTCCTGGTAGTGAAAACTCTTTATCAGGTACAAGCAATATTCACTTTAGTTTAAGTGACAGTTTTAATAATAGTGAGATATCCAGTCAGTGGACTTTGTTAGATGAAGATTACTGGGATGCAGACCAGAATGGAATTTCAAATGATGATCACAATGTTTCTTTTAGAGAATCAAATGGAACTTTAATGTTCATGGGAAGAGGAAGGGATGTTTGGAGAAATAGACATCAATTTCTGTCCGCTTACTTAGAAGATATCTTTGATAATTTTGAATATTCAGTAAGGGTAGTGACAAGAAGTAAGTCCCACAGATGGTCAAAAACGGGTTTTCTTGTTGGTAATAATATTGGTGATCTGCATGAAGGTGGAGTCTATAGCTGTTTTGTTACCCAATCAAAAGGAATTGTTGTTCAATACTCATCCAAAAATAGTGGTTATATTAATAAAAGTAAAAAAGAAGGCAATAAAACAACTCAAGAAGTTTGGTTAAAAGTAAAACGTAGTGGGAATGATCTTTTTTGTTACTATAAATATGGAGAGAATGATGAATGGACTAAACATTCAGCAAGTCCTACTTCTATTGAAACATTAGATATTATTGCAGATGTTGGTTTGTTTTCAACAGCACATAGTTGGTGGAGATCAATGCAAGTAACATTTGATGATTTTCAAGATCATATGCACTAATATTTTGCTCAGTCTTTTTTTCTATTAACTTCTTACGGCCTTATTATGTTCTTGATGGTTTAAATTAATTAGTTGAAAATTAATGAATTAAAAATAATTAGTTAAATCAAGGATGAGTTAATGAAAAAGTTATTGTTTGTATTTTGTCTTATTGTATCAGCAAGTTCCTTTGCAACAGAATTTGATGGTTATCTAGTAAAATTTAAAAATGGTGTAAAAATTAGTGAGCAAAAGATTGTTCAATCTTTTGGGGAGTTATCCGAGTTGAATTTGTCATTTGGTAATTTTGCAAAGTTAAATAATGAAAATAAAATTTCTGATGAACAGTTAGAAGAGTTGTCACGAAATCCCAATATAGAGTATATAGAGCCAAATTATACTTATTCAATTCAGGTAGAAGAAAATCCAAGTGAAAAGATTTCTTATGGTAGAGATAATTTATTTGCTAAGCAGTGGGGCCTAAAAAATAATGGAACTAATAGTTCTGGTTGGATCACTCCAGGTAAGGCAGGAGAAGATATTAACGCTGAAAAAGCATGGGAGTTACAAATAGGAAGTAGTGAAATTATAATTGCTGTTATTGACACAGGAGTCGGTTTTAATCATCCAGACTTGCAAGGTAATTTATGGATTAATCAAGCAGAGCAAGATGGAGAAGCTGGAGTTGATGATGATGGAAATGGTTATGTAGATGATATTTACGGTTATGATTTTATAAATAAAGACTCTGATCCTACGGATGGACATGGGCATGGTACTCACTGTGCTGGAGTTATTGCTGCCGGACATGATAATGGTGGAATAAAAGGAGTAATGAGTAATGCAAAAATTATGGGCCTTAAGTTTTTAGGAGACAATGGTAGTGGTACGACGGCAGGGGCAATTGAAGCCATTAATTATGCTGTTAATAATGGTGCTCATATTCTTTCAAACTCTTGGGGTGGAGGCCCTAAATCTCAAGCATTAGAAGATGCTATTATTGCTGCTAATGATAAAGGCATTTTTTTTGTAGCAGCTGCGGGTAACTCAAGAAATGATAATGACCAATATGATACATTTCCCGCTAACTATGATGTGGATAATGTAATTTCAGTAGGAGCAATGGACGGTAGAGGTAGAAAGGCATCTTTTTCAAATTATGGTAAAGAATCAGTAGATGTTTTCGCTCCAGGATGGAGCATCCTTTCTACTGTTAAAAATAGTGGATATAAAAAGATGTCAGGTACTTCAATGGCAACACCATTTGTTAGTGGCATTTTAGGGCTTGCATTATCTCATTCTGATACTAGAAATGTTCTAGATCTTAAGCAATTATTAATTGATACAACTGTAAAAAATAGATCATTAGGTAACTTAAGTGTCGGCGGTCGAGTTGATGCTTTTAAATTTATTTCAAATTTATAATAATAAGTAGGGGGGAGACTTCCCCCTTTTATTATTTTAATTCACTTTTTAAATATTCAAATACTTCAAGTTTTCCAAAAGGTAATTCAGAATTATTTTCACAAAATGCTTCAGTTGTATTTCCTGTAATTACTGCAGCTGCAACTTGATCTTCAGTAATAACCTTATCAAGAACTTCGTTTAATTCATCTGTAATATTGGTTAATGTTAAACCTATACCAACTTCTGATTCATCAATTAAATCACGAACTGAACCTAAAGAGATACTAACTCCAAGATTTGTAATTCCTTTTCCTAAAACCATTGGAGATGCTGTTGTTATTCCTGAACCTAAAATCATAATAGGTAAACTTCCGGCCCATGCTCCACCCATAGATGAAATTAGTCCAACGTAACCAGTTGTTGGAGCTCCCGTTGTACTTAGTAGACTGGCAATAACTTTTTCTGGAATATACTTATTGTATAAATGATTACATTTTGCCATTGCGTTCATTGAACAGGTTATTACAATTATTAAAATTATTTTTTTCATTATTTTTTCCTTGTAGAAGTTTATTCTAAATTTTTCTTTAGGTAGTTATAAACTTCAAGTTTTCCAAATGGTAAACGATTTTCGTGGTAACAAAAAATTTCAGATTTATTGCCAATATTAATAAGGTCAATAACTCTTTCTTCACTAACGTCTCTTTCTAAGTCTTCACTTAGCTCTTCAGTGATATTAACTAAGCTTGCTCCCATACCAACTTCTGCTTCGTGTATTAAGTCACTCACTGATTTTAGAGACAATGCAACTCCAACATTTGAAATGCCTTTTCCAAGCATAATTGGTGCCGCGGTAGTTGAAGCTAGTCCTAGAAGAGCGATGGGTAAACTTCCACCCCAACCTCCAACAATGAAAGCACCAAAACCGACATATCCAGTTGTTGGAGTACCGGTTGTACTAAAAGCACTGCTGAAAGCTTTTTTCGAGATGTATTCATCGTATCTTTGATTACATTTTGCCATTGTTGTAATTGAGTTAACTACTAACATAAGGCAGATTGCTATTTTTAATTTTTTCATTTTAGGCTCCTTTTATAGGTTTTTATTAGCAATGCTGGTTATTTGTGGCAATAGATTAGGATGTATTTGTAAATAATTCAAAAGAGTCCAAATGTTTAAAATGACAGAGCTATAGATATAGTATAATAATTATAAGGTAATTAATGTGGGGGTGTCCTGGCTTCGACAGGGTACACAGACGCTTTACGGGCGTGTCTGGGTTGGTCTCTTGGCCCAGTAAAAAGGAGACCAACGTTAAGTGCTAACGATAACTTTGCACCTGCTATGGCCGCTTAATATAAGCCGCCGTTTAAATAGCATGAGGGGATAGCATCCGAGAAACAGAAGCTATCAACCCAGTTTGATCTGCTGGTAAACTAGGTCTGCAGGAACAGTCGGGTCAACCTGGTAAAAAAACCACCGAGGTTTGTCGAGTGCACGTAATTCGAATAGCCTTGTTCTTGGGCGAAAAACAAGAACTACACACGTAGTCCGTAATTTGAAAGGTATTTTGGACGTGGGTTCGATTCCCACCACCTCCACCACGAGAAAACTTAAAAAGCTCCTTTGTAGGAGCTTTTTTTTTACCTTTAATTTAAGTTACTTAGAGAAGTCAGAAATTAAAGAACAGATTTATAGATCACTAGAAATCACTCAAAATAACGGGAGTTGCATACACTTGTAGTATTTGGCCGTCGTACTCGATATTGAATACGACAATTAATAACTAATATTATAAAATTTATTTGATATAAAAACTTAAGTGGAGAGGCTTACATGTCTGAAAACCAAGATTTAATAATATTGAATATAAATAAAGATGGATCAAATCCTTTAGAGTTCTCAAATATGGAGGAATTTCAAACATGGATAGATAATGAGTATGAGTGTTGGAAATGGATACCAGCTGGAGCTACAAATTATGTAAAAAAAATGGTTGTAGATCCACTTGCTAATGCGAAGTCGTACATATCTAATGCGGTTAAGCAAAAGGTTACAAATCCTGGCTCAAGTAAGCAAAATTTAACGAGTGCAATAAATGCTTTAGAGCCAAATTACAAATCAAATCAATCAATACTTTCGTCAAGTCCAGATTTTGAATTTTTAGATGCATTAAGGCAGAAAAATCCTTCAACTGGTGCTTTTGCATTAGCTTATTTGTTAAAATATCAATCTCAGCTACAGTGGAACTCACTTTATGCGTTTGAGGGCCTAGTCGAGGTTAAGTTGTATCTAGAAGAGATTGATTCATCTTCACAAATAGCAAATCGGGAAGCAAGTTTAAAAATTATAGAAGAAGCGAAATCAAATATTTCTTCCTTTAAGGCTGAACAAGAAGTCTTATCCCAAGAAATTAAGGACTTGAGAGAAGCAACAGGAACTACAATCTCAACATTCGAAACCAACTTTGGGACTGATCAAGGTGGTCGAGAAACTGAGTTTAATAAACTTATAGAGGAGTCAAAAAAAGAACTTGAAGGAGTTAAAAAAGCATATGAACAACATATGTCATTAGAAGCTCCTGTTAAATATTGGAAGGATAGAGCTGATTCATATACCAAACAAGGAGTTGGTGCAATTTTAGTTTTTTGTGTCGCTTTATATTTTGGTGGAGACTTCATAATGAAGAATGGTGAAAAAATTCTTTCTGTTTCAAAAGCTGACTTCCATTATGGTAAGGGTGCTTACTTCTTATTTATTGCATTAGTAATTTTTTGGGTATTAAAACTAATAGGAAACTTTATAATGAGCAGACTTCATCTAGGCTCTGAGTCAAGAGACAAATCAGTCTTAATTGAAACATATCTATCAATGCTAAAAGAGAATCATGTTGATACAGAGGAAAGAGAGCTTGTTCTAAAAAATATTTTTCAAACATCAAGCACAGGCTTAATCAAAGAAGACCATCAGATGCCAGCGCTTGAGATTATTAATAAAGCACTAAGTAAGTAATAGGAAGAACATGACAAAAGTTGTTGAAAAAGTATATATACTAGAGTCGTTTGGAGCTGATGAGCCAGATTATTTTAAAAAGGAAGCATTAGACTTGATTGATTTTCTTGACTCTGAAAGTATAGAACATGAATTTTACAAGTTCACTAACTCAAAAGAACTAATAAGTATATTGAGTCCAGCTGGTGGTAAGCTTTTTGATAAAGAGAAAGAAGATGGTGTGTTATACATACCTTATTTACACTTCATATGCCATGGCAACGAAGAAGGTATTGTCGCTAGAGGTTGTGATTTAATAGGAGACGACTTTATCTCTTGGGATGAGTTGAATAAAATTCTTTTCGGATTCTCTTATAATGCGTCAAAGTTCGATAGCGAACCTGTTTCGAGTTTATTTAAAACGGAGTTAGAAAAACTTGGACATCTCCAAGATAAAGAGTCATTAAGGACTTTTGATAGCTTGTTTCAAAATTATAAATTGTGTTATACTTTTTTAAACCTGAGTAGTTGTCATGGAGCTCACATTGCTGAGAAAGCCATATCAGACCTTGCAAACTTTTCTTTTGTTATTGGAAGTCGAAAAGAAACTTATTCCAGTGAAACGGGACCGGCTTTCAATGAATTTTATCGCTCTATTAAACATGACAAAGACTCTTTTATTTATACTCTATATAAAATGAATGATTATATGAAAAATGGGCAATTAGAGATCTTTATTTCAGATGAAATGAAGCAAATGTTCTTAGAGTGGGATAAGGAGAGGTGAATTGTCCCTCGTGCTCTGGAACAAGAATAAATCGCAATGGCTTTTATACTATAAAACGTGGGAAAAGTGTATTGAGGTTAAGATGTTGTGATTGTGGTAAATCCTTTCGTTCTTATAGTAAATTGCAAAAGCAAGAGATGCGTGGACGCTCAAGGGTTGTATCTATAAAATATAGAAGTGGGGATTCTTACTCTCAAATACTTCAAGATCTAATTTTGTACTATGGATATAAGTTAAAAATAAGCTTTTACAAAACAGGTGAGTTGATAACAGGTAAGTCAAGGTCCACGATTAGGCGTTATATCTCAAAAGGAAATAAAAATCTCAACCAAAATTTTATAGTTAAAGTTTTCGTAAAAGTGAAGGCTGACTTAGAAATGCTGAACAATGGTAGACTAAGTTTAAGTATGTATAAGAGACTTCAAAATATTGCTAATAGGATTGTGAAAGTTACCCTTGGTCCTCCTTTGAGTTATGTTAGGGGAAACACAATTATTTGGAACAAAAAATCACCTCAATATAAAGAAATCCTGCAGAAATGTTCCCAATATTGATCAGTTAGAGTTCTATTTCTTATCAAAAATATACATCTCTATTAGTTTTATAAAAACATATTTATGAATTAATTACGATAAAATTTCTTTTCATTTAGTTCGCACTGAATACGATTCGAATATGTGCAAAATATATACTCGTAAGGTTGATTCAAGTTCTATTATTCAATTTAAGAAATGTAGATACTCAGTACCTTCAATTTATAGAGGAGATGAATTTACGGTAGAAGACTGTAAAACCCTTCGTATTTATAACAACTATTTCTGTAGAGAGTATCAACGTAAGGTAACCACAATTATTCCTGAAGATTATATAGATGATGAAAGTAAAGTTGATGCGGAAGTAGAGGGAATACTTTTGATCTCAGCTCTAATTGGTAGAAATACTTGTTGTCTTATAAAGTTACTAGTTAGGTCAAAGAAACATCCGTATTTGTCATTTAGAACGATAGAAGCAATTTTTTATCTTGCCGATAAATATGGTTGCAAAACCGTTGAGTTAGCTTGTGAATATGCTTTAGAAGTAGAGAAACCTTATTATTACTTTATTAAAAAATTATTGAAAGGTGACGGAATTTACTCTTTCTAAGAACGGTTGGATGCTACGTTATACGTAATACATATAAAAACAATCATGGGAGCATCTAATTCGTAAAATTGCTATCTATCTTAGAGTCTCAACATCTGATCAATCTACTGAGCTTCAGAGAAATGAAATTATTGAGTTTTGTAATACAAGGGGATGGAATAATCAAATTACAATCTTTGAAGATAAGCTATCAGGAACAACGGGCAATAGGCCTGAGCTTAAAAATATGCTCAAGCTGATACGTCAGGGAAAGTTTAATACAGTTATTTGTTGGAAGCTAGATAGACTGTTTCGATCCTTAAAAGATATTGTAACAATACTCCATGAATTTGAGGAGCTTAATGTCGAATTCATTTCGATTAAAGACCAATTAGATTTAACTACAGCTGCTGGAAGAATGTTAATGCATGTAATATCTGCTTTTGCTGAGTTTGAGGCATCCTTAATTCGTGAGCGTGTGAAAGCAGGAATTGAAAATGCAAGAGAATCAGGAGTTACTTTGGGCCGTCCTAAGAGTATTGATGTTGAAGAAGTAATTCGACTACATGAAAAAGGATTGTCCATGGGATCGATAGCAAGAATTATGGGGATCGCTAAAAGTTCTGTTCATCGAATAATAAATAGCGTTCGAAAAACCTAGTAAAATGCAAACTGTTTGCACTTCCTAATTTTAACAACTTAACCAACATAAATTTAATTAAATTTGGCGTTCGAAAAACTAATATTTATAGAACGAATTTAATTAAGTATTGTTTTTGACGATAAGTTAAGCATGGAAAACATAAAACTCTTTAGAATCATTGATAAACTAGGGATATCGAGGAAGAAAGCCTTATTACTTATCACAGAGAAAAATCTAACCTGTTACATTGATAAAGGGTTATATGTTGGCTGTAGAGTCACAACACACACTTTGGAAAACTTAATTATTTCAGATTCAGATACCTTTGAAGACGATGTTATTACACCAAATGGTTCAAAGAGGCCTGCTTATACACCTTATTCCACTGATTCAATATACATTAAATATTGTGGTTTTGAAAAACTTAGAGAAGATGGAAGTAGCTCAATTTCAAGCAAGGTGAATAAAGAGATCTCGACAATCGAAGAGATTCTGATATCTGGAAATATTGAAATAAATGGAGACATTTATTCTTTTTCTGGAGTATCAAAAGCATTTATAACAAGTATTCTCTTATTTCTTAAGGGCGATCCCTTTAAAGAGTTCCGAAAAAAAGACATCTACGATATTGCACGTGATCAAGCAAAGAAAATTGATGAAGGCGTAAACAAGACAGACTCACTTCCAGCAAGATTTGTTAATAATGTTAGAGTGAACGGTGAAGTAGTTGATGTCTTTGATGACGAAGAAAAGAGATTGTTTATTAGAAAGCCGAATAATAGATACCAGATAATTGATGAACTTAAAGTCTATTGTTCTTAGAATTAATCCTCAATTAAATTCCTTAACTATACCTTAGTTAACCTCAGTCATTCCTTATGTTCAACCTTAGCAAGGTTTTATAAAAATTATTCATCGAACTGCTTAAGTTTGTTGGAAAGAATTTAATTATAAAAATGTTGGAAAACGAAGGAACAAAGGAGGATTAGTTATGGAAAGTAGTATTTTTCAGAAAATTGAAGAGGAGGACATTTATTTCGACAATTTAAAGTTTGGTGCAAGCTTCTCATGCGGATTTAATGATGAGGAACTTGGACAAATTAAGAAAGCCTCTAGAGATGAAGGTGTTGCATTAGGTCGTAGACATGTTTTTGAAGATTTATGTTTAGGTAAAGTCGTAAGAACCTTAAATATAGATGTAGGCACAAGATTAAACAATTTAAATATGTCTCTTAGTTGTAATGGTGTTGATTTTTTTAATACAAACGTGACTTCGTTTGCACAAGAAATGGATTAATTGTGAAGAAAAGAGTCGGAAATGATGGAAAAATTAACATCATTGATAGAGTGATACCTGAATTAAATTCAAAGTATGTAAAAGAACTTAGTTTGAATATACAGAGACATTTAGAAACACAAACATCAGATATTTATGAAATGTATACAAGAAGTGGCGTTCAGTTCGCTTGGCCATACTCTCTAAAGTTCTGGGTTTCTTATGTGGAGTGTTTTTTAGATATAAAAGTAAAAAGATACTTAAACTTAGATTTCTGGAATTTATATATGAAAATTCTAGAAACTTATGGTTCTTGTAATATATCAATTGGCGAACTTGATAAGACAGGCCTTCTTTCAGTTAGAGTGGATTTAGGTAATGGCGTTAAACTAATCGCTTATAGGAAAACAGCGGATTTAATAAGAATAGAATTGAGATTTTTTAAAGATTATTTCAAGAACATGGTCATTTCGTATCACTCAGATAAGCAAGTATTCTATTATTTACAGCTCTGTCAAAGAGAAGCTGTAAGAGTCATTAATCAAGTTTTTGAAATGAAAACAAATGAAATTATACTCAGTAAGAAATTGGTTTTGAAAGAATTCAATAAAATCTGCGGAAGCAAAAATGCTGAAGAGATTATGGATAGGATTATTCGAAATAACGGTGTTTTAAAGGTTAAGGCAAGGATTGAGCCAGGAGTTTATAAGAATTCATTAAAATTAAGGGAAGCAGGTATTTTAAAAGGTGCTGGAAGAAGTCGTTACCGGCTAACGGATGAGTACTTGAAGGCATTAGTGCCTTATTTTATAGATAAACAATTTATTAAATTATTCAAACTACACATGAATAGAAGGAGTAAGAAATGTTAGAGAAATATAAAGAGGATGAACGTTATTTAAGAGCTGTAGAGGTCTTTGCAAATCATAAGAATGAAGAGGATATAACTTTTGAAAAAAACATAGGAGAGAATATAGTCAAACTCGCGAATAGTTCAAGAAGAAACGAGTACAATTATCACAAATTAATATTTGAGTACTATGAAGAGATCCAAAAAAGATTTCCTGAAATAAGTTTTGCGGGGATAGGCCTATATTTATGTAACTATACTCATCTTTTTGGGGAGACCAGTAATAGAAACTATTATGATACATTTAAGAATGCATCTAAAAGATTAAGAGAAGAGTGGAAAAAGAATAAAATTGATAAAACCAAAGTACGAATACTTGGAAATATAAAATGTCCGGATGAGCAGTTTCTAACATATGAAAAGTATAGAGCTCAATCTAGTTCTAACTTAAATATTATAGTTAAAGAAGTGATGAAAAGGAAGTTTTCTGCAGCAGTTGAAAATTTAAAGGTTAATTTCCCTTTATTACAAAAAAAGGAAAAGTTGATTTCTACACTTGTTAGACTAAATGGGCTGAGCTCAAAAGATCCATTAGAGGCGAATTTCTTTAATAATAAGGTTTTCTATGAAGAAGATGTGATGAGGCTTGAAGAGCAAGTAAAGTCTCTTGATGAGAAAATAGTGTTCTATAAAGAAGTTCTAGAAATTGATAATGCGGACGTAAAGGGGGAATAATGAATGTTTTAGATAAAGAGTTTTTAACAACGATAGAAGCATCCCTGTATATGGGGATATCGAAGGGGAGACTATTAAATATGGTCTCTCTGGGAAAAATTCCACATTATAAATTGGGCCGTAGCAATCGTTATAAATTGAGTGAGTTAAGGGAAATACTTCTTGAGTCACCAAGAGGATTAAGAAATGGGGATAAAGTTAGATATGGAAAGTAAAACATATACAGTTCAATATAGTAAAAGACATCCCATTACTAGAAAGCCTAAAACCCTTAGAAGAAAAGGTATTAAGACTAAAGCTGAAGCTAATAGGGTATATGCTGAGTTAATTACACTAGTTCATGACTCATTTCAAAAATCAATTATTCCTTCATGGAGTAATCTTATTGGGGAGTTTATAGCTGATTTCAAACAGCGTGATATTTCTATGAAAACTGTTGAGACTTATGAATACTGCTTAAAGGGGCATACAGATCGCTTATGGGGAGAACGTCTGGTTGATTCAATCTTACCTGTAGAGATTAGAGAACTGATTGAATCAAAGCAGGACACACACTCTACAAGTCATAGAAAAAATTTGTTGAAGTATATAAGAGCTGCTTTTAAGTACGCTCTAGAGAAAGGATATATAAAATCCAACCCAACACCTTCAATGAAATTTAAAATAGGTAATAAGATTAAAAACGTGTTAACTGAGAATCAGATACGAACTCTACTTAATCAATCGAGAGCTGTTGGATCACAATGGTATCCGATATGGGCAATGGCCTGTTATACAGGAATGCGTAATGGTGAACTATATGCTTTAACTTGGGACAAAGTTAACCTAGAAGATAAAATAATTAAAGTCGACTCATCTTGGAATAATAAAGATGGGTTCAAAGATACTAAGTCTGGTGATGATAGAATAGTTAGTATCGCTCCTAGCTTGTTGGAACTTCTTAAAGAGCTTAAAATAAAAAATCAAGATGCTCCTTTTGTGCTTCCAAGAATAGATAGATGGGATAAAGGTGATCAGGCTAGAGAGCTTAGAATGTTTCTTGAAGGTTTAGGCCTTCCTCGAATTAGATTTCACGATCTCAGAGCAAGTTGGGCAACTATTATGTTAAGTAAAGGGGTTGCTCCCATAAAAGTTATGGCCATGGGTGGCTGGAAAGACCTAAAGACAATGCAGTATTACATTCGTAAAGCAGGTGTAGATATATCAGGTATTGCTGATTGTTTAGATCTTCATTCGAATCATAATGGAGTAGTACTGGAGTTTGGAATAAAGGGGAGCTAGCTTTTAGCTCCCTTTCTTTTGATTAAAAAAAATTAACTATGTAGCTGATATAATTAAAGAAATTAATAGAACTTTCTAATTTCGTTCTTTAAATGTCCGATAAGTATTTTAAATAGAATATTATACTTAGGAAATCCAAAATGGCATTTAATGAAGACTCACGAGTAAAGATTCCAACAATTCTACATCTAATAGCTTTGGGATATACATACCTTCCTTTAAAAGGACAAAAGTATGACAAATCTACAAATATATTCACCGAGATATTTAAATCTAGCTTGTTAAATATTAATAAAAACTTAGAAGAGTCTGAACTTGAAAAAATTTATGCTGAAATATCTTTATCCCTTGAGAATGAAGACTTGGGGAAATCTTTTTATAACAAGTTAATAGATCGAAATGGTGTGAAGTTGATTGACTTTGAAAATTTCGATAACAATTCGTTCCACGTTGTTACAGAGCTACCATGTCAAAAAGATGATGAGGAATTCCGACCGGATATAACACTTCTAATCAACGGTATGCCTCTTGTATTCATAGAAGTAAAAAAACCAAATAATAAAGATGGTATATTAGATGAACATCGAAGAATGGATCGAAGATTTAAAAATAAAAAATTTCGAAAATTTATCAATATTACTCAATTAATGATATTTTCTAATAATATGGAATATGATGATTCCACTACGGAAAAAATTCAAGGCGCATTTTATTCATCTACAGCATACAAAAAGCCTATGTTTAATTTTTTAAGAGAAGAAGAAGAGTTTATTCTTGAAGATATACTCAGGGATGTTACGAATGATGAAGAAGATTTAGTTTTAAAAGATAATAATCTTGTAAGCATAAAAAACTCCGATGAATTTATAACAAATAAAAGTCCGTATACTCCAACAAACCGAATTTGTTCCTCCTTAGTTAAACGAGATAGATTAGCATTTATTCTTGAATTTGCTATTGCCTATGTTAAGGATAAAAAAGGTCTACAAAAGCATGTTATGAGGTATCCTCAGATGTTTGGTACTAAAGCGATAGAGAGTATGATTGCGAAAAGTATTGATAAGGGAATTATTTGGCATACTCAAGGAAGTGGTAAAACAGCTTTAGCATATTACTCTGTGAGATATTTAACAGAATATTTTCGTAAAAAAGGTATCATTCCTAAATTTTACTTCATTGTTGATAGATTAGATTTATTAACTCAAGCTGGCCGAGAATTTAGAGCAAGAGATCTAGTTGTAAATAACATAAATTCTAAGGAAGACTTTGCAAAAGAAATTAAAAGTACTAGTGCAATTCAAAATAATTCAGGAAAAACTGAAATTACTGTTGTGAATATTCACAAATTTAAGGATGATCCCTCGATTCTCAAAAATTCTGATTATCAGCTTAATATTCAAAGAGTTTATTTCCTTGACGAAGTTCATAGGAGTTACAATCCTGAAGGTAGCTTTTTAGCAAACCTTATTCAGTCAGATAAAAATGCAATAAAAGTGGGATTAACTGGGACTCCATTAATACAAATTCCTAAGAAGAACAAAAAAGGAGAAAAAATATTCTCAGGAAAGGGGTATGATTCAAAAAAACTCTTTGGAAATTATATTCATAAATACTATTACAACGCTTCGATTAAAGATGGATATACACTAAGGTTGATTAGGGAAGAAATAGCAACAAATTATAAGATGGTTCTTCAAAAAGCTTTAGAAGAAATAAATATTTTAAAAGGTAATTCAGATAGAAAGAAAGTATATGCACACCGTAAATTCGTAGAACCGATGTTGAAATATATTGTAGAAGATTTTGAGAGTGCCCGGATCCGAATGGATGACAATTCAATTGGCGGAATGGTTGTTTGTGATTCATCTGAACAAGCAAAGATGATGTACCAAACTTTTCAAGAGAACTACTCGCGAGCGAATAAGCCTTTGGATGAAGACCTAGGTTTTAACGAGAAGAAAAATCAAAGTAGTAGAGTATGTACAGCTGAAGTCATACTTCATGATATTGGGACGAAAGAAGATAGAAAGAATATGGTAGAAGATTTTAAAGATGGGAAAGTCGATTTTTTGTTCGTTTACAATATGCTTTTAACTGGATTTGATGCACCTAGGCTAAAGAAACTTTATGTTGGAAGGGTTATTGAGTCTCATAATCTTCTTCAGATGCTCACAAGAGTGAATAGAACTTATAAGGATTTTAGATATGGTTATGTCGTTGACTTTGCAGATATTCAAAAGGAATTTGATAAAACAAATAGAGCGTATTTTGATGAGTTACAGTCTGAGCTTGGAAGTGAAATTGAGCATTATACAAATTTGTTTAAGTCACAAGTAGAGATTGATGAAGAAATAACACAAATTAAAGATGTGCTTTTTCATTTTGATACTCAAAATGCTGAGGTTTTCTCTCAGCAGATAAGTCAAATTGATGATCGTAAAGAAATGTTAAAAATTACAAAAGTTCTGAATGATGCAAAGAGTCTATATAACTTAATTCGTCTATCTGGTGATTATGATATGCTTGAAAAATTAGACTTTAAGAAGTTAACGATTCTGTCGAGAGAAGCAAATAATAGATTGGCCTTAATTAATGCAAGAGAGGCTTTGGAAAGTAATGTTGACACTACTAACTTATTGAATATCGCGTTAGAAGATGTTATGTTTGCTTTTACTAAAGTTAGTGAAGCAGAAATGATACTAGCTGATCAACTCAAAGATATTTTACAGAAAACAAGAGAAGGGCTTGGTGGTAATTTTGACCAAAAAGACCCTGTGTTTATTTCTCTTAAGTGTGAACTTGAAAGATTGTTTAAGAAGAAGAAGCTTAATGAAGTCACAAAAGAGGAAATGGAAAAAAATATTGAAGAGTTAAATGAAATTTATAATAAAGCAAAAGAGTTAGAAAGAAAAAATCAGCTTCTAAAAGCGAAGTATGATAATGATGAAAAATATGCACGTTTACATAAGCGACTGATGGAAAAAGATCCATTGACCGAAAGTGAAAGTAAGTTGTTTGACGCATTAACAGACCTCAAAAAAGAAGTAGATTCTAAGATCCTTAATAATTCTAAAATGCTAGAAAACGAAAACTTTGTTGAGAAAATGATTCAAAAACTTGTGATAGATAGATTGAAAAATGAGCATCATCTAGACCTTGATGTAAGAACAACAAAGCGTATTAATGGGATAATTGTTAAAGAATATTTGGATGAATATTACGGAAGGGCAGCATGACAAAAAGTTTTGAAAAACAAACAAAACAGTTAATCGATGATTTAAAAAGCGTATGCGCTAACTATGGTCTAGGTAACGATGGGAATGAATTTAAAGTAATCACTCAAACTTTTCTTTATAAGTTTTTAAACGATAAGTTTGTTTATGAAATTAAAAAAATAGATAACAAAATAGCTAATTCAGATAATTGGGAAGAAGTTTTAGGGTCTTATAGTAAAGATGAGTACGAGTTTTTGATTATGCAATTAAATGAAAGTACAGCGCGTTTTAAGCCTGATCAGTTAATCACAAGTTTGTTCTCAAATCAAAATGAAGCTAATTTCTCAGAATTACTTGATAGTACTCTGTTAAGTATTGCTTCAGATAATAGTGATGTTTTCTCTGTTTTAACTCATGGTGGAGAAAAAATTGTTCTTTTCGAGAATATTAGTAAGTATGTAACTGACAATAGAGATGAATTTTGTAGGGCAATTGTTAATAAGTTAGTACCATTTAGCTTTGAGCATATATTTGATGAAAAATTCGATTTTTTTGCAACCATTTTTGAGTATTTAATCAAAGATTATAATACAAATAGTGGAGGTAAGTATGCAGAGTACTTTACGCCACATGCCGTAGCCAAAATAATGGCGAAGTGTTTAGTTGATGAGAATGCATCAGATGTAACTTGCTATGATCCTTCAGCTGGTTCAGGAACGTTATTGATGAACCTGGCTCATGAGATTGGCGAAGATCGCTGCTCAATATATTCTCAGGATATTTCTCAAAAGTCCTCAGGTCTACTAAGGCTAAATTTAATTTTAAATGATTTAGTTCATTCGATACATAATGTAATCAAAGGGAACACCATCCTTGATCCATTTCATTCTGAAGAAAATGGAAGCTTAAAAAAATTTGATTATATTGTTTCTAACCCACCATTTAAGTTAGACTTTTCCGACTATAGAGATGACTTGGAAACAAAGGTCAATAAGGATCGATTTTTTGCGGGTATCCCAAAAATTCCAAATAAGAAGAAAGAAACAATGGCAATCTATTTGCTGTTTATTCAACATATTATGGCATCTCTCGCGGAGAATGGAAAAGCAGCAGTAGTTGTTCCAACAGGCTTTATTACTGCTCAGAGTGGAATTGAATATAAGATTCGTCAAAAGTTAGTTGATAATAAAATGTTAAAAGGTGTAATTACAATGCCAAGTAACATTTTTGCAACTACCGGAACGAACGTCTCTATTCTTTTTCTTGATAAGTCCAATCTTGATGGTGAAATAGTTCTTATGAATGCTGCAAAGCTTGGTACAGAAGTTAAGGAAGGTAAAAATAAAAAGACTGTTCTATCATCACAAGAGGAAAATCTAATTATAAATGCTTTTCGTAGTCGTAAAGTCGTTCCTGACTTTTCAATTACTGTCACATACGAAGATATTGAGAAAAGACATTACTCATTAAGTGCTGGGCAATACTTTGATGTTACAATTGAGTTATCGGAAGTTACACCTAAAGAATTTTACAAAGAAATAACTTTAAAAGAAAAAGAGCTTAAAGAAATGTTTGATAAAAGTTCAATGTTGGACAATGAGATCCTTGATGTATTAGGTCGCATGAATTATGAATAATTTAAAAAAGTATATGTTTGCAGATTTGTATGAGATGAGTTCTGGCATATCAACTAAGCCTGAACAAGCAGGCATTGGAGCTCCTTTTGTATCTTTCAGTACAATATTTAACAATGTTATAATTCCTGATGAATTGCCTGATAAAATGGACACCGATTCTGTTGAGCAAGAAAAGTACTCAGTTCAAAAAGGGGATATCTTATTAACTCGAACCAGTGAAACTTTGGATGAGCTCGGTATGAGCTGTGTTGCTGTTAAGGACTACAAATTTGCAACATTTAGTGGGTTCGCGAAGAGACTTAGACCAACCCAAACTGATTTGAGTTATGCAAAGTATATGGCATTTTACCTTAGGGCAGAGTTATTTAGAAAAACTATAGATAACAAAGCGGTCATGACTTTAAGAGCAAGTCTAAATGAGAAGATATTTTCATACTTAGAGCTATATTTACCACCTATAGAGCAGCAAAAGAAAATAGGTAACTTTTTATATGCGATAGAGGAAAGATTAGTGCTTAGTAGGAAAATACAAGAGAAAATTTTAGATCTTCTTAATTTAAAATATAAACTATGGTTTGAAATGTTTGATTTTGAGTTTGGCAGCTCGAAACACTATAGAGCTGATGGTGGTAAGTTTGTATACAGTAATGAAGTTGGCAAAGAGATACCTAAGAATTGGTCTGTAAAAAAACTCAGCGATGTTGTTGACTTAAGAAAGGACTCTATGAAGCCAGAACTTGAGCCTGAGACCATTTTTAATTATTACAGTATTCCTGTTTTTGATAAAACTAAAACCTATGGAAAGGAACTAGGGAAGCAAATTAAAAGTAACAAGTATCAGGTTAAGGAAAATGATATTCTCGTCTCTAAATTAAACCCACGATTTAATCGCGTTATATACTCTGATCTTACTAATAATCAAATATGTTCGACAGAGTTTTTGGTGTGGAGGTCTAGTAGTAAAAGTATGAAAAATTTCTTATATTTATTAGCTACATCAGATCATTTTATTACTCATAATGTGAATTCAGCCTCAGGTACATCTAATAGTCATAAGAGGGTCAAACCTGATGTAATGATGGGCTATGAATTTGCTTATAACGAAGATGTAGTTTTAAAATTTGGAGAAGTAACAGGGCCATATTTTAAAAAACTTCTAGAGTTAGATAACAATATTGATAAGTTAACGAGACTAAAAGAATACCTGGTGCCTCTATTTATTAAGGGACAGTTAGAGATTTTGTAGTACTTTGTAGTGTGCTGCAATTCTCAAAACGAATTAAATCAAATAGATAAGATACCCTTCACCACCTCCACCACCACGGTGCGTATTGTCACGTTTTCTCATTAGTTTTCTAATGTATAAATGAAAAAGACTCTCATTTTTGGTGGAACACAATTCGTAGGAAAAAGACTGATTAGTAACTTGCTAGAGAAAAGTTATGATGTGACAGTTGTTACAAGAGGTAATTGGCCAATTCCACACTTAAATTCAATAAAGCACGTTGTAGCAGATAGGTACGATCCAAGTACTTTTGGAGAGCTCGCTAATCAAGATTGGGATGTGATTGTAGATCAGTTAGCATTCTATGGGTATGATGCAAAAATTTTGATCGATGCCTTTAAAGGAAGAGTTAAGAAGTTTGTTTGTGTAACATCTAATGCTGTCTATGATAGTGGATTTAATATTAAAGAGAATGATTTTAACTCAAGCTTAATGGATGTATCGAACATCGATTATAGCAAATATCGAGAACCAAAAATTGACACACCTGAGTACCAACAAGGTAAAAGAGAAGTGGAGTATACTTATCTTCAATCTGGAGTGCCCACAACATTAGTTCGATTTCCGGTGATCATTGGGACAGATGACTTATCCCTAAGGTTTTATAATCTTTATAAGCTGGCATCTAATAATGAAGAGATAAAACTAGAAAACCCTCAAAGGAGGCAGTCATTTATTAATTCAAGAGAAGCAGCTAGATTTTTATCTTTTTGTATTGATAATGAGATTCAAGGACCAGTGAATGCGTGTCTTGAAGGAGAATTTTCAATTAAAATGTTAGAAGAAATACTAAAAAAGAAAATTAATTGTAGTGCTTCTGATAAACCAAATACATTTCTGGCAGGGAATGAGATTACGCTTAATAATGACCTTGCTAAAAGCTTTGGGTTTAACTTTGAAAATCTAGAGGGTTACTTAAGAGAGTTAATTTTATTATATGGTTTTTATCGTGAAAGATTTTAAATTTAATAAAGTTGATATTAAGGCATTTGAAAGGATTTGGGACAGTGATTATTCAAATAACTATGTTGATTCATGGCAGTCTCGATTTTCTGAAACAGTAGAGGAAGATTGGAGACCTTTTTTTGAAAGAGCTTCTATAAATATGAGAGAGGTGATTTTAAACAATGAAAAGATAGGGTATATCTTTATCTCTCCAAAAAATGATGGAACAGCTCACTTAGGATATGGAATTTATAAAGAGCATAGAGGTAAAGGCTTATCAGTAGCAATGTGCAAACAGTATCTTGAGGAAAATGTTTCTAGTTTAGATAAAAAGATTGCCCATCTTGTAGGTACAACACTCAAAGAAAATATTGTCAGTATTAAGGTTTTAGAAAAGCTAGGCTTTAAATTCTATGAAGAAATAACTGAGAATCATAATGATGTGGAGATTCCATACCTTCAATATAGAATGGAGCTATAAATTTTCTCTCTTGTAATATTTTGTAGTGATTCTAAAAAATCATTAGCAATTTAAATAAGTTATAGAGGAAACACCACCTCCACCAGATGCAATTAAACCCTTGAAATAAAAGGGTTTTTTTGTGCCTAATAGAGCCTGTACGGCTTTTGTACGGCGGTCCTTCTTAAAATACTCTCTAACACATCATGTTCCTAGAAAGTTTTCTTCAAAACACTCATTGCTTTTCGGGCAAGTGCCTTTGGTTAGATCTTTCAACCGTCTTTCTGCTTTTATGGTCTGTGTGGCATTCAAATCACCTGTTAAGTGGTGAAAATCAGCATTCCATGCGAACCGAGAGGACCCACAGAATTGAGAACGCAAACTAGTCATTAAAAATAAAAAACAAGGAATGACCTAGATCGTGAATTATAAGGTGTTGATGTCGAATATATGCGCGATGAAAAAGTAAAAAAGACTAAAATCAAACTGATCGAAATATAATTTTGACAACTAAGAATATTAAAATCAAATAAAATTCACAATTTGTTTTTCTTTTCAAGTAAATGTAAGTAAAACAGAGTCGAGTCAATTTATTGAGGTAAAGTAATGTCTGCTAAAAACATTTATAAGAAAAACTGTCGCTCAATTTTTTTTAAAGTATTGTCAACATTAGGGCGAAAGGCAAATTTTATCTATGAAAATCGGAATTACAGATCTGAGTCAAATGGTGAGGATGTAGTTTTAAATAAATTACGCTCTCACAAAATAAACATAATTTTCGATGTGGGGGCAAACATTGGAAATTGGAGTAAATCTGCTTCTAAAGTTTTTTCAAATTCTCAAATTTACGCTTTTGAGCCCATCATACAAAATTTTGAAAAATTAAGTGAACTAAAATTAAAGAATGTACACTCCTACAATTTTGGTTTGGGAGATAAAAACCACGAAATAGAATTTAATCTTTATGAAAATAGTCATGAATTATGTAGTCAATTTGATTTCTCAATGCACTCCGAAGTTCCGAGAAAAACTAAAGTAAGCATTCTTGAAGGGAAAAAGTTTTGTCAGGAAAACGATATTACAAATATTGACTTTCTTAAAATTGATACAGAGGGAGCCGACCTAAACGTAATCGAAGGTTTCGAAGACCTTTTAAAAAATAATAAGATAAGAGTGATTCAATTTGAATACGGTAGAATTAACATTGTTAGCAAGGATCTCTTATTTGATTTTTATCAATATTTAAGTAAATTTAATTACAGGATTGGCAAAATCTACCCAAAAAATGTTGAATTTAGAGATTACAAATATGAGCATGAAGACTTCATTGGACCTAATTTTATCGCCGTGAAGTCTGATGAACAAGAAATCATAAACACACTTTCAAAAAGCTAACCGGAATAGGACAGAAAGAATAAAGCTAATATTTTCAATCTTATTTAATGAATCTATGGTCAACTTACGCCCTTCTTGAAGCATTAAGGAATATTTACTTGTATAGTTTCTATTTTAAATCCCCCCATCTCAACCTCAACCAACACTCATAACTTGTATGTCCAGTCACAAAACTTTGGTTGTAATATCAGCGGAGAGTGAGGGATTGGTTTAGAGAAAGCCACAACAATATCTGGCAGTTAAGATTGAGTTGGAAATTGATAGTTCCAATTCCAAACACTGTTTCTTGTATAATTTTTTTACAGTCCTTCTTTTTATATTCAATTATCAATAATTTTTTGGGGCCAATTATTTGAAATTATAATTTCTATTGTTGGTATTCTAATTGCACAAGTCACGACAAAAATAAAGCACCATTATGTTTGCATGGAGTGGGAAAAAAGGAAGGATAAGTGAAAAGGTCATCTTTATTAATGTTTATTATTACACTGTTACTTAGCGCGTGTGGTAGCGATGATAAGAAAAAAGAAACTAAGACAGAAGCAACTAAAGCGATTAATTTTTCGGATATAGATGTTCGAAAGAGTGAAATAGGTGACTCTATGTCAGTAGAAATGACAATGGAATTCGTAACGGGCGATTATGCTGGCGTGACGGTAAAAGGAAATCTGAGTCACACTGTCGATAAAATAAAACAGAATCCTTTCGGACTAAGTTGCTTGAGAACTACCTTGAGCGGAACCTTGAGTGGTGTGTTCGATGATGCCGATATATCGATACCTCTTATCTCGAGGTATTTAGGCTATCAAGATGACGATGGAAGTATCTACGATTGCGGTGGGTACGCAGCTGATAATATAAGTGAAATATTTATTGAAGAAACGGCAGACTCTTCCGATGGAGTAACATTGGGAGTTAAATATCCGGCCGCCGAGGGTCATGTAACATCAGCCATAACGCATTATCTAGATGGTTCGTGGAGAGATTGCACAAAACTTGTGATAGGAGAAGAAGCAGTAACGGTTCCTGCGGGTACATTTGAAGCGTTCAAGCTTGAGGTGAGCTGCACTGATAGTGCTGGAGCAGTAATAACTTCTGTTGGTTGGTATTCACCAGAAATAAGTATGATTTCCCCCGTAAAACATGAGGTTTACGCAGAGTATGCGAATGGAGAACATGTTAAAATGAACACAATCTTACTAGATTATATTCACGCTGAAGCAACCACAAAAGAAGAGGCGAATACGGCAGATAGCGATTCGGATAGCAACCAAGATGACAATATTGCAGAGGAAGAGGAAGAGGAAGAGGAAGAGGTGATTGATGGTACGACAGGGGATGTTCATATTTTTAAAATTGGAGACATGGTATCCGCAGATCTTAAATATGAGTATCTCTCGGGAGAACACAAAGGGGAGATTTTAGAGGGTGAATACGTGCAAACGGTTGACTCCGAAGTGGAGAATCCTTACAACGTCACATGTTTAAGATCAAGCGTCCAAGCTACAATGAGTATCAAGGGAGATCCAGAGAGTGCGGTCATTCCGATAATGTTTAGAGCCTTATTTTATCAGGACGTATCCGGTAGTGAATATTCTTGTGGAGGATATGAGGACGATCAGGTAACCCCGAAATTCATACAGGATTCATCCGAAAACCCGAGTGGGGTTGTAATGAGGTTGGAATACCCTATGGAGGTAGGGAGTGTTTCAACTTACGTAGAATATTATTCCGATGATGACTGGGAGGATTGCACTTCCTCAGTCGTGGCAAAGGAGATAATCACTGTTCCTGCTGGAAAATTTAATACATTCAAAATACAGGCGAGCTGCATTAAAGATGACGGAGATACCTCTAGCTGTACGAGTTGGGTAGCTCCATCGGTGAGCATGTTCCCCGTTAAAGAAATTTGCAATATGAGTGATGACGATGGTTTAACAGAAGGTACTCGAGAGTTGAAAAGTTACTCATACGGCAATCAGGAAAAAGAAATGCAAGAAGAAGAAGAAGAAGAAGAAGAAGAAGAAGAAGATGAGGGGTAAAGACGACTTGCTTGTAATAAGGCTCCCATCTCAACCTTGACCAACATCATTAAGCCATATGTCCAGTTACAAAACTTGGGTTGGAATGATTGGACTAACCAACAACAATATCTGGCAATTAAGATTGAGCTG
>CAYRDP010000009.1:0-25152 GCA_964423165.1 uncultured Bacteriovoracaceae bacterium
ATGTATTATTTTTTGTTGATAATATTTTTAGATTTACCCAAGCAGGATCAGAAGTTTCTGCTCTTTTAGGTCGAATTCCATCTGCGGTTGGTTATCAACCGACACTTGGTACAGAAATGGGATCAATGCAAGAAAGAATTACCTCAACAGACAAAGGTTCTATTACTTCAATTCAAGCAATCTATGTACCTGCCGATGATTATACTGACCCTGCGCCAGCAACGACATTTGCTCATTTAGATGCAACAACAGAACTATCAAGACAAATTGCAGAGTTGGGAATTTATCCTGCTGTTGACCCACTTTCTTCATCTTCTACAATTTTATCTCCTGAAATATTAGGGGATGATCACTATAATGTTGCTAGGAGTGTTCAGCAAATACTTCAAAAATATAAGGAACTGCAGGATATTATTGCCATCCTAGGTATGGATGAATTGTCAGAAGAAGACAAGCAAGTTGTTTCTAGAGCAAGAAAAGTACAAAAATTTCTATCGCAACCATTCTTTGTCGCAGAGCAATTTACAGGAATAAAAGGACAGTTTGTAAAAATGGAAGACACCATTGCAGGATTTAAAGCAATTTTAAATGGTGAATGTGATGATATTCCAGAACAAGCTTTTTATTTAGTAGGATCGCTTGAAATGGTTAGAGAGAAGGCCAAAGAATTAGCTTAGTTTAAAGGTTTTAGTATGGATTATTTTTCAATTGATATTTTAACTCCAACAAGAGTTTTAGTTAAAGACGCAAAAGCAGATTCACTTTTGGTCCCAACATTAAATGGTCAAATTAATATTTTAATGGGCCATACCCACATGATAACGAGGCTTGATACGGGAGTGCTAACTATTTTTGGCGCGGAAGACAATCCAGACAGAAGCTTTAGTATAACAACTGGCGTGTGTAAGATCCAAGATAAAAGGGTACTAATTTTATCAAACGTTTCGGAAGAATATTTTGAAATTGATGTCGAAAGAGCACAGAAAGCACTAGATTTTGCCAAAAATAAAATTAATAGTGAAGCACTGGCAGATGAAGATCTTGCTAAATATGAACGAAAAGTTGAAAGAGCTCAATTGAGACTTCAAATGGCACAAGAGATCGCAAAAAATAACTAAACTAGATATTCAACACACTTGAAAATACTTTCATTTAATTAGACAATAATAATATGAAAGTATTTAACCAAGTAACATGTTTAAAACTTGCTCTTTTAACAGTGCTCTTGTTTATAAGTGTAAATATCAGGGCACAAACGCCCCATAAATGGGAAAACTACTTTAATAAATATAAAGTAACAGATAAATACTTTATTAACTCTGAGACTAATACCAAAAAGAATAAAGCAGCAAAAAAAAACAAAAGAGAAATGACTTTTTATAGTTATAAAAAAAAAATACCTAGTATCGCAAAACAAAAAACAAATATAAAACCATCCCCCCAATTGCCCCAAAGTATTCAAAAAGTAATTAACCGAGAACTATTGAACAACCAAAGAAACAAAATTAAGGCCAATAATAAAAAAGCACAAAACTATATTATTAACCCTGTAATAGAAAATGGAATAATATTAAAAGTAAAAGGCATAAATATAAATCAAAAGGTTTATTCATATATTAATAACTTCTCATTCCTCCCTACGTTTGATGAATATTCGCCTATTAGTTCAAAGGGACATGAGGATATTGTTATTAGTGAAAATAAATTGAGCTCGAGATCACTATTAAGAGGAGCAATTGTTAGCAGAAAATATATTAGAACGAATGTAATTTTACCCTTGGGTGATAGGCAATATTTTAAGCTTAACCCAGAAATGGAAATCCCATTACTCTCGTTGAGTTTTATAGAGAGTTTTATAGAAAAAAACAACAATACAGGAAGGGGAGGCTTATTACTATTTGAAGCTCATTATACTGTTAGTGACATAACAATTGATATTAATTATGAAACAAAATATTTTTTAGATAATAAATTTAAACAAGTAAAAAGAGGTGCTGCATTTAAGTATGTATTTTTTACTGGAGTATCGCCCGGAAACGCAGTGGCGTCATATTTAGTGAATACAGACAAGACAGCTCAAAAGATTATATATGTCGATGAAAATGAACTTTTTTTTGATAAAGAGCAGTTTGAACCAGAAAAATTAATTGAGCTGGACCTTTATGAAAGAAAAATTTTATCTAGATATAAAACAGACCTAAGAATATCACCAAAAGAAATAAAAGTTTTTAATAGAAAAATTCACTCTAAAATGAACGGAATTAGCAGGTATGAGATTCGCTACCCCCATCACCCAATGGTATCAAGAAATTATTTTGAATTAAGTCATTTAAATAAATCAATATTTCTAGGGGTCAAGAATAACTTTCAAGTAGAGCTTCCTTCAAGAGAATATCTAGACAAAATATTAAGTATATTCAACATTGATAACCTAGATGATATGGCGGGGCAGTGCTTACTTCATATAAATTTATCCAAGGAGATAAAAGAAATTAAAATAAGCGGACTTGGCCGAAGTGGCCATATAGGAACGGATGTTTTTTATTTAGATAAGGATGGGGTTATCTCAACCGACATAAGTAGATTAACAGAAAAAATATTTATTAGAGGTGACCTTGAAGGAATGTTAAATGTTAAATTTAAATATTTAAACGGAAGTGAGGAATACTTAAAAACAATATGTGCCTGGTCTGTTTATCTAGTAGAGCAACTTTGATTTTTTACAAGTTTATACCAATTTTTAGGGTACATATTAACAATATCTTTCTTCGTGACTTTTCGATATCTTCTTTTTGTTAATTCACGATCACTTATAATAATAGTTCCCTTTTTATAATTTTTCTTAGGCCTTAATAAATGGCGATTGATGTACTTAATATTAGGTGATGATTTTTTTAAAATGTTATAAAGCCACGCAGGACGAAGCGAGCACTTGGTAACATAAAAATTTAAACCGGATGAAAGACTAAACGTGCTTTTTATTTTATCATCATTTAAATGTTGAAACTTGTCTTTGTAGGAAATTAAATAAACCAATGCTAGAAACTCATTGTAGTAGTTTCTCACAGCAAAACCAATATGAGGATGATTATACTTGTTAAATATCTCTTTTAGTGTCGTTTTTTTGCCGTTTAGTTTTTTTTGAGCGATTAGAAGATGTTTGGTTCCAGCATTATATGCGACAACAGCTAAGTCCCAGCGCTTTAATATTTTATAATTCTGCCTTAATAAATGAGCTGCAGCGACTGAGGATAAGAGAGGGTTTAACCTTCCATCAGTGTAGCGATCAAGAGGAAGAAAGTACTTTCCTGTACTTTTTATAAACTGCCAGGCCCCTGTTGCACCTGCCTTAGACACGGCAAAAGGGTTAAAGCTGGACTCTACAAATGATATTGCAATAAGCTCTTTAGGGACAGATAAATATTTGAAATATTTTAAAATATATTGGTATAAGGGAGAAATATTGATAAATGCTTGTTTAATACTATCTTGTTGCCCTGTTTGTGCACGAATATTTTTTGCAAGACTTTTAAAAAATCTTTTTTCTTTTTTATTAGAAGGAGGAGATATATTTAAATCATCAAGTTTCGAGTAGAGGTTATTTTTTATTTTGTTATTTGTTGTTGAGCTGAAAGCATTCTTATATTTTTTTATTTCTTTTCTAGTTAAAGAAGTTTGAAGAGATTGTCGTGTAAATTTATTAAGAGATGATTTTTTAAGCTCGTGAAAGTTAATTACTTGATAGACAAGGCCTAGGTTCTTTTTATCATGCAAAACGACATGTCCCGCATCGTATTTGCTATAAATGTTAAACCAAAAATGGACAGATGAATTAAAATAAGAGTTAACAATGAAGCTATCATTAATAATGCTTTGTGGATCTCCTTTAATTTGATTAAATATATCTTCAGGATTCTCTATTTCTTTTATTTGATATTTTTTATTTTGAGTATTGAAAATAATTTTTTCTAATAAAAGTATATCATTTTGCAGATAATTGTTTACATCGAATGAATAAACATAGTTTGAAAATAAAAGAGATAATAGTATATATATTAATCTTCCCATAACTGCTGCTCGAAAATACTAAGTGTTCGTTTGTACCCTGCTTGAACAATTCCAGACGATATCTTCGGATCTAATGAAAATGAGCTTTTAAAAAATGTCTGATGATCATCATGATCAGGATAAATATCAATAAGTTTAATTCTTGGGTCAAAGTTTAATTTTCTTGATATTATAGAAATAATTTTTTCTTGATGGATATGGTTTATTTTATTTGTCTCCATATAGCCTTGAAGTGTATCAAGTAAATCTTTTGCAGTACTTCTTCTTGATCTGGCTTCAACAATTTTCTTTTGTATCATCAGATATATTGCTTGTATCGAAATGGCGGGAATACCATAATTTACTAATGATCCAATTTCATCTTGAAAATGGTACGGTGTATGAGTCCATGATGATATAATATATTCACATTTATTGTCCATCGATACATGAGTTGATAATGTTTCTCTAATCTCACCATCAATATAATAGTCTACTTTTTTTGAATTTGGCCTCTCAATTGGGTATGGACAATAAAAAGGTGGAACACTCATGCTTGCAGCTACAGCATCTGCTAATGGAATATTAGTAACATATGAAGCAGTGGAGTCATGGCTTGGATTTGGGTAATTATATTTGCTAAAGATGCACTTTCTTGAGTGATCTAGTTGAGTAGCAACAACAAATAAATCGGCCTTAAAATCATTAAAGTTGTTAGAATGGACTACATTATCAATGACATATTTATATAGCCCATAGGTTGAAAAGAGACCACTTATATCCAGAAATGGACTCAAAATCTTTCTAGCAACAAATGGCATTTCAGAGAAGGGGTTATAGTTATCTCCCCTTTTAGGTTTTTTCATTCTTTTTTTGATATAAAGCATGTCTTTATAGCTAACAGGCTTTAACTTAGCAGATTTTTTATCAATCATTGATTCTATGACATCCATAGGGCCATGTCCGGCAGCAAAATATGAGCCTATAAGTGATCCAGCGCTAGAACCAACATAAGTAGATATTTCAAGATCGGGGTTTTCGATTGAGTTATTATGTTTGAGAGTAAAACCAAGTTCTTCAAGAGCGAGTGCAACTCCTAAATGCCACGCAGCAGCTTTTACAACACCACCAGACATAACAAGTGCTGTTTTTTTGTATTTGAAATTAGAGAGGTCAATATCTTGCATACATATTACTAATAAAAAAAATATCTTAAAATTCTTTTGCCGAATTGCACAAATTTTCTTAAAATAATAACTATTGAACCATTATACTTTTTAATACAATTTTAATCAAAGAATACATTATGAAAAAACTGATTTTATTAGTAATTACATTATTTATTTGCAGTTCATTATCTTATGGTGCATCTCAAATGAGGAAATGTCTACTGCTACCAATTGAAGATTCACTAGATGGAGCAATCGCATTTAATATTTTCCAAGAAGTTGAGCAATACCTTAAGGAAAGTAATTGGTGTTATTATAAAACAAACTCAGATTTAATAAATATACTTGGTAACTATAAAAATAATTTAAAATCACACTTATCAAACCCAAAAGTACTTAAAGTAATATCACAGAAAACAAACTCGGGATCTATGATAAAAATCTCAGTACCCAGAGACCAGAAAGGGATTAAGTTAAGCTTAAAGGTAATTGGAGAAAATGGTAATGATATTTATTTTTCTAAAACAAGATATCTTAAATCTCGAGATAACAACACAACAGTTAAAATTATTAAATTATGGCTTAATCAATTTGCAGCACAAATCCCATATGATGGAATTATTTTAGGGGTTCTTGGAAATCAATTTACTGTAGATGTTGGTTCCCAATTTGATGTTTTAACAACTGATAAAATAAGTATTGTAAGGCCAATTAGAAAAAAACAACATCCCTTACTAAAAGAAATAGTTGATTGGGATACATTAGAAATAGGGACAGCAAAAATTTTAAAAGTAAATCAGTCTCAATCTCATGCAAGTGTAGTCAATTATGAAACTAAAAAACGTCTCAAAGTGGGGGACTGGATTAGAGTTAAAAGAGATATCAAAGTAAGTAATAATAATCTTAATTATAAGAATATTGAATACAAGCACGGAAGGTTAGGCCAAGCATCCTTTAATTTAGTTGTTGGTATCGGAGATGGAGAAGCCCTAGTGTCTTCAAGTAGTAATCGGTCCTTAGGTGGAGTTAATTATGGCGGAGATTTAAAACTGGAACTTTGGATGACGAGAAATATTTTTTTAGGAGCTACCCTAGGAAAAAAGTTTGGCAGTTATTCTGCGGATCAAGGAACATTTAATATTGAATCTCAATCCCCTGGGATTTCTTATACAAAAATATACTCTGGGTTTAAATATTTACCCATTAATTACTTCTATGGCCCTCAAATAAATTTTTACGCAGGCTATGGAATTTATAACTATAGTTTTCAAACTAATACTACAGATGGATTTACGGAATTTGATTTTTCTGGCCCATTATTTGGTACTTCTGCGAGCATACCATTAATGAATATTTTTAGGATATACTTAACGCTAGACTTTCTGCTTGCGGCAGAATATGAAGAAGTTATCTCCATATATGGAAGTGAGGATTCTATTTCGAGCTATAACGCTGAATTTGGAGCTAAATATAATTATAAAAAGAATATAACGATAGATGGTTCCTTTTCATTAACTTCAAATAAAGCAAAATTTAGAAATCCTACTCAACAAATCACACTTAAAGATAAGTCGGTAAACATGGGGATGACGTTCACCTATTAAATGGAAAAAAAATTGTCTCAAGAAAGAATTAATGAACTAGAAGATTTAATAATTTATCACAAAGCACTATATTATCAAGGTCGTCCAGAAATTTCAGATCATGAATATGACAGGATAGAGCAAGAGCTAGAGAGTATAAACAAAGAAAGCTCTGTTTTAAAACTTGTAGGCAGTGCCAGTGATAGCAAGAGGAAAGTTAAACACAGTAAAAAGATGTTATCCCTTTTAAAGACTTATGATCTTAATGAATTAAAAAAATGGGTTGGTAACAAGGGAGCGGTAGGTATTTTCAAAGTAGATGGAGTGAGTTGCTCTCTTCTTTATAAAGATCAACAATTAATCATGGCAAAAACTAGAGGTGATGGTTCTGAGGGGGAAGATATAACCACTAAAGCATTATGGGTAAAATCAATACCAAAGAAAATAGAAATCAATGGAGAAGTGGAGATTAGGGGAGAAATTTATTGTACTGAAAATAATTTTTTATATCTTTCTAATGAGATGATCAAATTAGAAATGGAACCTCCTAGCTCGCAGCGAAACATTGTAGCAGGACTAATTTCAAGAAAAGAGAATATTGAGTTATCTAGATATTTGAATTTTATGGCATTTGACTTAATAACAGAAGAAAAGATATTCGACCTTGAATGTGAGAAGCTTTTATCTTTAGAAAAATTAAAGTTTTGTTTACCAAAATACATGAAACTTAAGACAAATAAAGACATAGAATATTTTATCAAGGAAGCAGAGACTTTTATGAGTGAAGGTAGTTATCAAATAGATGGACTTGTGATTTCTTATAACGACCTAAGTCTTCATAGCTCCTTAGGAGAAACAGCTCATCACCCAAGATATAAGATTGCATTTAAGTTTAAAGGAGAATCAAAGGTAGCAAGGTTAACCAGTATTGAATGGTCAGTTTCTCGAAATGGCAACTTAACACCAGTAGCACATATTGGTCCAATTGAACTAAGTGGAGCGGTCATTTCAAGAGTAACGTTACATAACTATGGAATAGTAAAAAGGTTCAATCTAAAAAAAGATGATCAAATTGAAATAATTAGATCGGGAGAGGTAATTCCAAAGTTTTTAAGTGTTACAAAGTCGTCAGATAATGATTTGATTTTACCAGAGGAATGTCCCTCTTGTAACCAAAAAGTAAAAATAAAAGAGATAAGACTTGTTTGTGAAAATCTAGATTGTCCATCTCGAATTAAAGAATCAATATTAAATTTTATAAAAAAAATTGGAATAGATGATATTAGCTCCAAAAGACTTGATGAATTCATCAAAGCAGGATTAGTTAAATGCATTGCAGATATTTATAGAATTACACATACTGAATTACTTACATTAAATAAGGTAAAAGAAAAACTAGCATTAAAGCTTCTGAGTAGTATAAATGAAACCAAAACGACAAATTTAATTACATTCTTGTCAGCACTCGGGATTACAGGAGGTGCGTACAATACTTGTGAAAAAGTTGTAATGTCAGGGCATAATACAATTGAAAAAATACTTAAACTAACAAAAGAAGACCTTCTTAAAATAGATGGATTTGCAGAAAAACTATCAGAAGATTTTACATCCTCATTAAATGACAAAGAGAATATAATAAATGAATTAATTAATGTGGGGTTTATATTTGAAACAGCGGGAAAAACTGACAGTAAACTAAGTGGAAAAACTCTTTGTATCACAGGAACTCTTTCTCAAAAGAGACCTGTTATTGAGGCAAAAATACGGCAAGAAGGAGGATCTGTTGTAAGTTCTGTTACAAAAAAAACAAGCTATCTTCTCTGTAATGATCCTACTTCTAATTCAAGTAAGGTAAAAAAAGCAATAGAACTTGGAATTCCTGTTATTAGTGAGTCTGAACTTTTAGATTTATAGAAATAATTTTTTTATACTTTCTTGCCATAGACTTTGCTTGGATTCAAAATATTTACTATTATCATTTGAGTTTATAAATTCAGCATCTTTTTTCCATAGATCTTTAATTTCAGAAATTGTAATGAGATTTAATCCAACTGCAGCAGCAAGTGCAGCACCATAGGCAGTAGTTTCAATTATTTGAGGTCTTTGAATAATAAGCTGTGATAAGTTTGCTTGAATCTCCATGAGTAAGTTATTTTGCACGGCCCCGCCATCAACTTTAAGTTTGTTGATTTCCATACCCGTATCGATTTTAATAGCATTAATTAAATCATTAATGGACAAGGCAATTCCTTCCAGGCAGGCACGAGCAAGGTGTGAATTATCAGTTCCTCTTGTTATTCCAAGAATGGCAGCATTAGCATCAGCTACCCAGTGAGGAGATCCAATTCCTGTAAAAAAAGGTAAAAATAAAATATTTTTCATTTCATTTAGGTCAGTAACTTCATTTGCTAGATCCTCAACTTGTGGTGCCGTTTCAATTATTTTTAGATTGTCTCTTAGCCACTGAACAGCTGCGCCAGCGATATACGATGATCCTTCAAGAGCATAGACACATTTTCCACTGTCCATATAGGCAACTGTAGATAATAAACCATTTTTAGAATTGATAATTTGTTCACCACTATTAACCAACATAAATGCACCGGTACCATATGTGCACTTCATATCCCCTTTATTTATTCCGGCCTGGCCAAAAAGAGCAGATTGTTGATCACCAAGTACTCCAGTAATGGGAATACCATCGGGTAAAAATGAAAGCCTTGAAGTAACACCAAATTCACCAAATGAATCTTTTATCCTAGGTAATGTTGACATTGGAATATTAAAAATATTTAATAACTCTTTATCCCAGCAACATGTTGTTAAGTTCATTAATAGAGTACGTGAAGCATTAGATGGTTCCGTGACATAACTTTCACCACCGGTAAGTTTGTGAATTAAAAAAGTATCAATAGTACCAAATAATAAGTTTTCTTTTTTAAGAGCACTATTAACTTGATCACTGTTACTTAAAAGCCAATTCATTTTTGATGCAGAAAAATATGGATTAATTGTCAGCCCGGTCTTTTCTTTAAAATAATTATCTTGATATTCTTGTTTTAACTTTTCGCAATAGTCAGATGTACGTCGATCCTGCCAGACAATTGCATTATGTAATGGCTCACCCTGACGTGTGAAAGCGCACGTCGTTTCTCTTTGATTTGTGATACCAATACCAATAATATTATTTTTATCAACACTGTTTTTTTCAAGCAGCTCGGCAATTGTTTTTTCTACGGTATTCCAAATATCTTCTAGGTTATGTTCAACCATTTCGGGAGAAGGATAAATTTGAGTAAATTCCAGATTAACACTATCAATTGGGCCAAGTGTTTTAGCATCAACTAAAAATGATGTAGTCCCAGTTGTTCCCTGATCAATCGCAATAAGATATTTCATAAATTCCTCTTAAACTTCTATTTGATTTCTATTTTTGATGAAGTTGGAGCAGTAATAACCTTAACAATATCTGTCCATCTTTTTTTTAGTCCAATATTTATTCCATTTAACATGACATAGGCAAATGTCAGGACGACAAGTAAAAGTAGCATAAACTCAATAAATCCTTGGCCACTTTCCGATGTATTTAGATTATTTTCATTATTATTCATAGTTGTGATTCTATCAGATTTTTATAAATTAAGTTGTGATTTTTTTTGAAATTAGATATAGTGCCACAATGCGAAAAGTCATTACAAAAATTATAGTTATATCTAGCCTAATCATAGCTAGTAATAACTATGCAAGCCAAGCTGGCATTACAAATAATAAAGTAAAAAAGGTTGATATTTCTAAGTTAAATTTTAAAACTTTTAATAAAAAAAAGATCAACTTATCTGCCCCAATAGTTATTGTAAATTTTTGGGCATCATGGTGTCGACCGTGCCTGGAAGAACTTCCATCATTAGTTGCATTGAGAAAAAAGTTTTCAGAAGATAAATTATCTATAATTGCAATTAATGAAGATCATGAAGATATTGATAAGAATATAAAAAAAATAATTAAAAAATTTAATTTAAATTTCTCAATAGTTAAAGATGAAAATGACAAGTATCTAGATTTCTTTTATGTAAAAGCACTGCCGGTAACATTTTTATTTAATAATGGGAAAATAGTAAAAATAACAAATGGAGCAACAGATTTTTCTTCAATTGAATATATTAATAAATTAAATTCAATGCTTGATACTGGAAAAAAATAAGTTTTTCCCCCAACTGTAAGTAATGTCTTCTACTTTTGAACAATTAAATATAGAAAACCGTGGATGAAATTTTTCTTTAATTACACCTTGTTGATGAAGGCCCAAGGCATGAGCGGCATTTAGAGTAATAGCGGACCACAGTTCAGCCAGGTTCATTTTATACATTGGAGCGGCAAAAGATGCTAATAATAATAAATTATCACAATGGCATGATCCGGGATTATAGTCAGAAGCAATAGAAACTTTAGCTCCTGAATCTAATAGTTTTCTAGCATTCGCTGATTTTTTTCCTAAAAATAATCCTGTGCCAGGAAGTAAAGTGGCCACAGTTTTAGAATTTGCGATATTTTTTATTCCAGATGCACCACAAGAAAGAAGGTGATCGGCGCTTAAGGAATTGAAGTTGGCCGCAAGAGTGGCACCACCGTTGTCGTTAAATTCATCAGCATGAATTTTGGTTGGAATATTTAATTTTTCAGCTTCTTGAAATAAAAGTATTACATCTTCTTTATTAAAATAATTGACTTCATGAAAGATATCAACAGCATCAATGATCTTTAGTGGTGCCATTTCTTGTAGAAGAGGGATAACGACTTCTTTGAGGTAAAGTGATGATGATTTGTATTCTTTAGGAATAGCGTGCGCTGCCATATAAGTATTTTTTATTTGAACTTGAGGATGAAAATACTGTTTTAATTCATTAATTATTTCAGTAAGTTCTTTTTCTTTTTCGTAATTTAATCCATATCCACTTTTTATTTCAATAGTACCGATACCATAGGATTGAATTTGTTTAATTTTTTCAATAGATGTAGTGAATAAAGATTTTGAACTAGAACTATTGGTTCCAATCGTAGTATTTAATATTCCACCACCAGCAGCAGAAATTTCTTCATAAGAACAACCATTTAATCTCATGCCATATTCAATTGCTCTGTCTCCGCCAAAAACCAGATGTGTATGAGAATCAACAAGCTCAGGTAACAGAATTTTTTCAGGAAAAGATTTACTAGTTGTACCTAAGTATTGTTTCGGAATTTCACTTGTTTTACCAACCCATAATATTTCATTTTCGCTAAAGACCACAGCACCATTTTCTATTATTGATAAATCATCGGGAGCTAATTTTCGCCCGTCTTTTAAAAAGGATTTTTCCAGAGTAATTATTTGTGAAAAGTCTTTCCAAACATTAATATTACTCATTTGAAATGCCTGGGAATTTTATATTTGTTTCAGGGATGTTTTTTATTGCCCTGTCATATCCAGCATCAACATGTCTAATAATTCCCATACCAGGATCAGAGTTTAGAACTCTTGAGATTCTAGTGTCCATCTCATCTGTTCCATCAGCAACAATTACCATACCGGAGTGTTGAGAATAACCAATACCAACACCACCTCCGTGATGGAAGCTAGTCCAGGATGCTCCATTCATAGTATTTAACATTAAGTTTAATAGAGGCCAGTCGCTAACAGCATCTGTTCCATCTAGCATACCCTCTGTTTCTCTATTTGGAGATGCAACAGAACCACAATCTAAATGATCTCTACCAATTACAATTGGTGCCTTAACTTTTTTGTCTCGGACAAGCTGATTAAATAAAAGGCCTGCCTTTTCTCTTTCACCATATTTAAGCCAACAAATTCTAGCAGGTAGGCCCTGAAAGCTAATAAGTTCCTCTGCTTTATTTAGCCAATTGATTAGCTTGGTGTTTTCTGGAAATAGTTCTTTAAGAGCATTATCTGTGACTGAAATATCTTCTGGGTCACCAGACAATGCGACCCAGCGAAATGGGCCTGAGCCATCACAAAAAAGAGGACGTATATACGCAGGAACAAAACCTGGAAAGTTAAAAGCATTCTGGTTCCCTGCTTTTTTAGCACCTTCTCTTAAGTTATTACCGTAATCAAATACATGTGAACCTTTTGCTTGAAATTTGAGCATAGACTCAACTTGCATATTCATGGTTTTATAGCTTCTTTGAGTATAGTCAGCAGGGTTAACCTCTCTTAACTTAATTGCCTCTTCAAGCGTAATTTCATTTGGCACATATCCATTTAAGGGATCATGGGCAGATGTTTGATCAGTGACTAAATCAATATCTATATTTTGATCATAAACATATTCAAAGAAATCAGCAGCATTTCCGATCACACCAATACTCGTTGCCATTCCACTTTTTTTTGCTTTTAAAGCAAGTGAAATGGCATGGTCAAAATTACTGGCTAAAACATCTAAATATTTGGTTTCAATTCTTTTTTGAATTCTAGATTCATCTACATCACAACCTAAAAAAACACCTTCTGCCATCTTAACGGCAAGAGGTTGAGCTCCGCCCATTCCACCAAGCCCCGCGGATAAAACCAGTTTATTTTTTAAAGTATTTCCATTACCGTAATGCTTTTCTGCTGCGGCCATAAATGTTTCATATGTACCTTGAAGTATTCCTTGCGATCCAATGTATATCCATGATCCTGCCGTCATTTGTCCATACATTATTTTATTTTCATTTTGTAGTTTATTGAAGTGATCCCAGTTTGCCCAATGTGGAACTAGATTACTATTAGCAATTAAAACCTTTGGGCCATTAGGGTTGGATGGGATTACAGCAACAGGCTTTCCTGATTGTACTAGAAGAGTTTCATTATCCTCAAGGTTCTTTAGTGATTCTAGTATATTTTTAAGTGCTTTATGGTTTCTGGCAGCTTTTCCGTTGCCACCATAAACAATTAAGTTATTTCTATCTTCTGCAACCTCTGGATGTAAATTATTAAGTAAACACCTTAGAGCTGCTTCTTGGTGCCATCCCTTACAGTTTAATTTGCTTCCAGTAGGAGGCAAAGGGATTTCAAACTTTGTTGTCATTTTAGCTCTCCTATATGTGCGGTAACTTCATTAATAATGTCACCATTTTCAATTAGTCCAGAAATAATTTTAATATCATGAGCAAAGACTCGATCCTTTTCAATTACAGGAACATGTCTTCTGATTAAATTATATACTCCATTTAAAACAGGAGAACTTGTATTAGGGAGTTGAAAACTAAGTGCTTGAGTATTGCATAATAATTCAATAGCAAGACAATCTTTAGTGTTTTGTAGAACCTCAAGTAACTTTCGACCAGATGTAACACCCATTGAAACGTGATCTTCCTTATCCGTTGAGGTGGGAATCGAATCAACAGAAGCAGGATGGGATAAATATTTATTTTCAGAAGCAAGTGCTGCAGCTGTCACATGGGCAATCATAAGACCACTATTTAAACCCGAGTTATTTATTAAAAATGAAGGAAGTGATGAAAAGGTTGGATTCATCATTTTTTCTATTCTTCGTTCAGAAATATTGCAAATTTCGGAAACCCCAATAGCAAGATAATCCATCGCAAATGCAATGGCCTCACCATGAAAATTTCCACCAGAAAGTACTTCTTCGTCATCAACAAATATTAATGGATTATCAGTAACTGAATTTACTTCAATTTGAAAAACTTGCTTGGCATGCTCAAGGGTTTGTCGACAAGCTCCATGAACCTGAGGAACACATCTAAGTGAATATGGATCTTGAACTTTGCCACAGTTTTCATGAGAATTAATTAGATTTGATTCCTTAAGTAATATATTTAAATTTTCACAAACATAAATTTGACCAGGCTGTGGCTTGAGATTGGTTATTCTTGGATCATATGCTTTTGTTGTTCCTAGAACACCGTCAAGAGTCATTGCAGCACTAATGTCAGCAATTTTCATGATTGCATTTGCTTGAAAAATTGCACATGCACCAAGTGCTGTCATGACAGCAGTACCATTTATTAAAGCAAGGCCATCTTTGGGCCCTAGCTTCGCACAGTTTTTTCCAATATCCTCTATGGCAAAACTAGAACGCACTAATTTATTATTGTATATAACTTCACCTTCCCCAATTAACGCAAGTGCCATATGAGCAAGGGGAGCAAGGTCTCCAGAGGCACCAACTGAACCTTTTTCTGGTATAACAGGAATGATATTGTGATTTAGAAAATCTAAAATTAAATCTACAATTTCAGGATTAATACCAGAGTAACCCTGAATTAAGCAGTTTGCTCTTAGAAGCATAATAGCTCTGGTTGTTCCTTGCTTAAATGGATCTCCAACACCTGTGCAATGAGATCTTATTAAATTATATTGCAGTTCTTCAAGGTCATGCTCGTCAATTTTTTTATTTGAAAGTGCACCAAAGCCAGTGTTGATACCATAAACAGCATTATCCTTTCGGGCAATTTGATTAACATACTCGTTAGATGATATCATTTTTTCTCTAGCGCTTTTGTCAATTGAAACCTTAATCAATTTACAATCTCCATAGGCAACTTCGGCAATAGTATTAAAATTTAGTGATATTCCATCAAGTATAATGTTTTTTATAGGCATTTTAATTCCTTAAAGATTCTATTTTAGAATGGTATTCTTCAATGTTGTTTTTAAATATATATGACCCGGCAACCAAGTTGTCGGCCCCTGCTGTAACCAAAGTCTTGGAGTTTAAATCGTTAACCCCACCATCAACTTGAATTTGAAAATTATAGTTATGTTTTTCTCTTAAATGATTAAGAGTTTTAACTTTTTCAATGGAATTAGTCATAAATGTTTGACCACCAAAGCCAGGCTCTACTGACATTACGAGAACTAGATCAAGGCTTTGTAACAGTTTATCACTTAATACAGTAACGTCGGTATTTGGTTTAATTGAAATCCCTACGCTGGGATAAGTTTTTTTCAAATTGTTAATTAATTCCAAAGGAGACCCGGTTGCTTCATAATGAAAAGTAATATTATGAATATTATACTTATTAAAAGTATCGATATAGAACTCAGGATTGCTAACCATTAAGTGTGCATCTAGCTTGTTGTTTGTTTTATTGGATATTTGTTGGATAATTGGATGTCCAAAAGTTAAATTGGGTACAAAGTGTCCATCCATAATATCAAGGTGTAACCAAAGGTTATCCTCCTTTTCGAGCACTTTAAGTTCGCTCTCAATGTTTAAAAAATCACACGCTAATAAACTTGGAGATATTATAGTCATTTTTTTGTGCCCTTGTTATTAATTTTAATATTACCATGATCTTGAATACCTCTTAGTAAATCAGAGTCTGAGCACCTGTTTTTGCCAGGAAGTTGAACTTCAAGAAGTCTAATAGCACAGTCCTTCACACCAATAACTAAGGAGTGGTATTCTGTTGTAAATTCACCCGGATTAAGACTCAGGCTTTCCTTATTAATAGAAAATATTTTTAAGACATGGTTGTTAAAATGACAAAAGCAGCCAGGCCAAGGGTGAAATGCTTTTATTTTGTTTTTTATTTGAGTAAAGGTTTCATTTTTAAAGTCGATGAATCCATCTTGCTTTTTAATAATGGGCGCAAATGTAATCCCTTTAATAGGTTGTTTAGTTGCAATAATATTGTTTTCTAAAACATTTTGAATAAATTCATTTAAAGTTTCAACGGCCAAGGTTTTTAATTTGCTATACAACTCAACGCTAGTGTCATTCTCTTGAATTGAAATGTGTTTAGATTTAACAATATCACCTGCGTCCATTTGCTTAATCATTTTCTGGATTGAGACTCCTGTTTGAGTATCACCATTAAGTAAGCTGTATTGAATAGGAGCAGCCCCTCTGTATTGGGGAAGAAGTGAAGCATGAATATTAAATGGGCCAACAGTAGGTAGATCTAGAATTCTTTTTCCCAGAAAGTGAGAAAAAGCAACAACAATTATTAATTCAGGTCGATTGTTTTCTAGTTCATCCAGTAATGAATCCTCTTGGTTGATATTATTGGTTTGAAAAAGTGGTATTTTGTTTTCCTTTGCAAACTGTGCACACGGAGGAGAAGACAGTTTTTTTCCCCTACCAACAGGTTTATCTGCATTGGTGACGACGCATTGTAAATCAATTCGGGGATGATCATGTAGTGACTCTAAGGTTGCTAATGCAAAATCAGGGTTACCACAAAAGATAGTTTTAATTTTTTCCATATTAGACTTATCTTCTACTTTTTATAAATTTTTTTCTTAATAGATTCTTCTTAATTAAACTAAGTCGATCCAGAAAAACCTTTCCATCAAGGTGATCATTTTCATGCTGAATACAAATACTAAGCAATTCCGTTGCTTCAAGTTGATGTTGCTTACCCAATGGATCAAAATAATCGACGGTTATACCTTGGGACCTTTTTACTTTCTCATATAGTCCTGGCAAGCTTAAACATCCTTCCTCTGATTCGATTTCACCTGTTTTATTTTTTATAATCGGGTTTATAAATATACGAGGGTTTAGATTTGAGTAACTTGTTACTCCGTCATCATTTTCGTCAATTTTAAAATCTACATCGATAACAAAAATTCTTTTATTGATTCCTACTTGGGGTGCAGCAAGTCCTATACCTGGGGCGTAATACATAGTACAAAGCATGTTTTGACATAGTTCATTAAGTTTTGCATCGAATATTTCTACTTCCTCTGCAACTTTTGAAAGGGAGCTTGATGGGTAGGTTATTATATTTAGCTTCTCGCCTGAAATATTGTAATTAGATGTATTTTCCATATGGATGATATAGCATGTCGTAAATATCTTAGTAAAGTAAGCTTAAATGAAATTTATGATGCTAATTGTCTATTTTTATAGAGGTTATAAAGAAAAAAGATAAGAAAAATAAATGGGACAAAAAAACTAGCAACCTCAGGTATAATAATTGAGTTTTTTCCCAACTCAATTAAGTATGAAGTTGCGAGCCAGTATATTAAAGTAAGTATAAATATACTTGCTAAATTAGTACCTGTTTTTCCTGCTCTTCTATTTGGGGTATATATTGCTCCACAAGCGACAAGTGAAAATAAAATGGAAATGAGTGAAAAACTAAATTTATTATAAAACATTATCTCATACTCACTAGTATTAATACCGGACTTTTGTAAACGTTTAATGTATGAGAGCAATGAAAAGATGTTTAAAGTAGTAATATCGGAGTCGATTTGTAAAAAATCATTTCTTTCTTCATTTAGAAAGACATATTTTTTTTTAAACTTATTTGATGTTGGAAATTCGGTGCTCGAGTTAATTAAGGAAAGTGTATCCCCGTTGACCGCAGACCAGGTATTTCCCCTCTCGTGAATTAAGCTAGAGGCATTAAGAACATTGTTAATGATATTATTATCATCAAAATAATATAGGCTTATATTTTTTAAAAGATTATTTTTTTTATCCAGGGCGGAAAATGACAAATAGTAATGGGTACTTTTATACCACATTTTTCCATTGCCAAGCGCACTAGAGCTAATGCCTTTGCTTTTTAGATTTTTAAACTTTTTCTCACTGTTTTGAATTAATGTGTGTCTTTTTTCTTTTAAGTATGGTTGCAAATAAGAATTAATTGCGAGCTGTATACTTGCGACCAATATTGATACTTGAAGAATGGTGATAATAATTTTATAGGTTGAAAAACCACTTGCTAAAATAGCAACGAGTTCAGAGTTTGACTTTAGTTTATTTAAGCTAAACAAAGAAGCAAACAAGCATGATACGGGTACACTTTGATTTAATATTTTGGGAAATTCAATAATATAATTGATAAAAACATCATAACTAGTTACGTTTGACCTCAAGAGCCCTGAAATAAGGTTTGCAGTGCTGATTAAAAGAATTAGAACTATTAACGCACCCAGGAATGATCTTAACCACTGCTGAATAATAAATTTTTTTAAAATAGGCATCTACTAGATTATAAATTTTTGACAAATAAAAGCAAAGAACTTTAGTGATGGCCGAAAAATTATATTCTTACAATAAAACCCAAGAAAAGAGTTAGTTTTACATATTTCAACAAAGTATGGGGAAAATCGATAATAATATTCTACGAAAAGATCTCCCATCCTATATTTAATAATTTTGGACTTAAATAGGCGCAGTGTTTTAGTCACAGAGTGGTGATCGTCAAAGCAGTAGGTAGCAATGTAGCAATGGTTTGAGTTTAATCTGATTTGCTTATATGTATTTTCAAAAAGCTCATGATTAAAAACTTTTTTTTGCTCTATAAACTTTCTGACCATTTCAGAGTTTATAAATTGATACTTAAATCCAATTGTAAATTTAGAAAACTTAGATAAATAAAAGATAGAATATTCTCTCATTTTAACACTTCTATCATATGCCTTCGCAAGGTCCCAGTATACATGACTAATTAAAAAAACTTCTGCTAGGTTTTTAGATTCCAAGAAGAGTGATGGTTCTAATTCGGTTTCGTCTATATTGTAAAACTTGCTTAATGCTCTCAGGTACTCTCTGTATGCCATCACCATATTGGGTAGATCATCTTTGCGAGAATATTCATGGGCCTTACGTAATACACTTAACCGTGTGCGGTATTTACTAATAATATCACTGGTTAAATGTGCTTTGCTTTCATCGGAATATACAAAATTTAGAGCTTCCATTATATAAAGGTCGGAATAAAGAGCAAAAACTTAAAATTTATAAGACATAGAAAAAGAGGTCTCTTTAATATTATTAGAGACTTCTTTTGTCTTTAAATCAGAGAAGGTTGTATTATTTTGAACTCCAAGGTCAAATACAAGCCTTGGTTGAACCCAGCCAATTCCGATACTGTTTCCTTCTTCAAGGTTGTTTTGGTCTTCATGTAGTCCAACCCTAAGAAAAAAATCTTGAAATAATTTAAACTGAATAGCGGCGCGGTATAAAAATGTTTCAGATAGATTCTTTCCGTAATCAGCTCCAATATCACCCATAACAGAAATAAAATTTTTAAAAAGATATTGTGCACCAGCAATTGCTCTAGTGTCCTCTGTTTTTGTTCTAAGTGGGTCGATTACCACAATGCCAAATGTGAAACTAGGAGAGACAGCATGACTTACGCCAAGAATAAATTGTTTATATTTTTTTTTAGTATAGTTATTTCCATCTTCACTGAGTTCGTCCCAAGTATGACGATAAGTAATTCCCATTGATGATTTAGGGCCTACTGGATAGGCCAAGCTGACCGCCGCACGGGTTCTTTTATTGTTAAAAAATGAGTGTTTTTGATAGCTCGCAGATCCTCCCGTTGACCCCTTTGAGTCTGAGACAACAACACAAATGTCTTCATTTTCAGGAAAAGACTGACCATTTTGGTTACTAATTTCACTTTTTCCTTTTTGTATAAAAACTGAGCTAATATTAAAAAAAGCAAGTGGCGCAGGGTTGAGGATGGATGATTCATCCATTAATATAGAACCGACACCTGCTCCCGAAGTTGATTTTAACCTAGTGGTTAAAAACTCATCGATTCTTGCCTTGGCAATGTTAGTAGAAGAAAGAGCGGAAAGAAAAAATAGTAGGGATATAATTTTATTCATTTTAAATCTCTCTGGTTAATAAGGTTATTGTAATGGAAATAAAGAAGGCCGTCATTCCCGTGGCAGGGAAAGGTACAAGATTTTTACCTGCAACAAAAGAAATTCCTAAAGAAATGATACCAATTAATGGGATCCCGATGATTCACTACGTCGTGCAGGAGGCAATCGATTCGGGAATAGAAGAGATCGTATTTGTAACTTCCAATGGAAAAGAGTCAATAGAAAGATACTTTTCAAGAAATTATGAATTAGAAAAATTCTTAAAAAGTAATAATAAAATTAAAGAGTTAGAGTTGGTTCAATCAATTGGCACTATGGCAGAAATAAGAGTTGTTGATCAAGAAGAGCAATTAGGTTTAGGTCATGCAGTTAACTGCGCCAAAGAAGTTATCGGAGAGGAAAATTTTGCAGTTTTACTTGGAGATGATCTAATCAGGTCCAAGGTTCCTGTAACCAAGCAATTGTTAGAAAAATATTATTCACTGGACTGCTCATCAATTATAGGGGTCATGGAAGTACCATTAAATGATGTAACTAAATATGGAATTATAGATGGATCTCTGTTGGAGAATGATCCCAAAACAGTAAGAATGAAAGTTATGGTAGAAAAACCAGCAGTTAAGGATACTCCCTCTAGGTTGGCAACCCCTGGTAGATATATTCTTTCAAGTGATATTTTTACATGTCTTGATAATATAGAGAGGGGAGCAGGTGGCGAGTATCAACTTACCGATGCAATTAACATGCTTGCATCACAAAAGAATGTTTATGCTCATATATTTACGGGAGATAGATTTGATACAGGAAACCTCCCAGCATATCTTGAAGCGATGGTTGAGTTTGCCTTAAGAGATTTAAAAACAAAAGAAATTATGGAAGATATAATAAAAAACGTATCTTCAAAATATAACCTATGATACGGAAGAAAGATGTTAATTGTTAAAAATTTAATTTTCATAATTTTTATAATATATGCAAACTATTCATATGGAGCAGTTCCAACAATAGAGGGTTTATTTAGAAATGGAGGAAACCCTAATTGGGATAATAAAGTTGTAATGTTTTCTTTTATGGTAGAAAAGATTATTTTAAAAGAGGAACTAGAGCAAGTAACTCAAGAAGAACTAGAGCAACCAATTAAAGAATCTCCAGGTGATAATATTTATTGCAAGATTTATATTTCAAAATGGGAGTCAGATTATAGATTTTTGCAAATCAAGTACAATAACATTTCAATGAAAAATGATAGTATTGCAAAAGTTAAATTTTCCCCAGGGCTCATAAAATTAATTGATGGTGATACAGAGCTAACAAGAAAAGTTTTTTATTCGTTAATGTTAATGTTTTATCAAAATGACTCAATATTGATTTCAAAGTTACTTAAAGAATTTAATACTGACTATCAAAATAACCAGGAGTTAGTTAACGAATCAAAGTGGGGCCTATTAACTAGATATAGAGATTTTCTAGAAGAGAAAAAAGAAAATCCGGAACTGGAATTAGTTTCTCCTCTTGCGGTAGAGGAAGATTATCCAGAAGATGAATTAATGCCACGAGAAATTTTAGCTCAGCATAACTATATAAATGCAGGAAAAGTTAAACTATCAAAAATTGAAAAAAGGTTTTATTGGTTGTTTAACCTAGAAAATATGTCTGGCGTTTTTTCAAATGAGGGACAATTGTTGAATCAATTTAGTATGAATAATACAGGTAGAAAAATTATCTTTAACTTTGATGATTATATTTTATTTGATAGTAAACATAAACTTCCCCGATTAGCTAATATCTTACTGGATGATAATACATCATTTAAAATAAGAACGTTGAATGTGAAATCATTTAATGTAAAACCAAATTACTTTAAAAAGAAAAGAAAAATGGCTTACCAACAGTTACAAAAAAATATAAAACAACAAAGTAACTCTATATTGTCTCCATTATTTCTTTATTAATAACAGTAACTTACCTTGTTTTAAGTAAATTATTTAAGTATCCATATTTATTACCGAAAAGATCAATAGAATTAATATATCTACAAGGGTTTTGGGTATGAAATTAAAGATGGAATTTAAACAAATCTTATTTTTGATATTTGTAATGGTATCGTTACCGAGCTTTGCAATGATTTCTGGAGTAAATAGGCCTTCTTCATCAACTGTTAGCTCTTCAGTTAGTACTGCTCCAACAATTACCTCTAGTGTGGCGTCCTTGTCTTCATCTAGGGTTATAAGTTGCAGTGATGAAAACCTACTTCCTTTAAAGCTTTTAGATTATTTATCTTTTGATGGGTCAGGAATAAAGGTTACGAGTAACTTTCAAAGAAGTGGAACACCTAAAATTACTGTTAGGCTTCCACGTTTTTTATCTTCATGCTTAACTCTTGAACCTTCGGTTAAAAAAATTGGAAATGGAGAACTTTTTGTTGTTTCAGTTGAAAATAAAGCGGACTTATCTTCATACACAGGTAGTTCTCAAGATCAAAAACTAGAAAGCTGTCTTTCAAGTGAGGGGATTTTGTCTGACGGGCAAATAAACTTACCAGGCGATCAGTCTAGGTATACGAGCGAGACTGTTCATGAATTTGAAGTGAGTTTTGATAAATCCAGATCGTCTAAAGTAGTGTTTGGTTCACCGAAGTTTTTAGGTCGTAGCTATGGCCCTCTTCGTAATAGTCATTTAGCGCAAAGAGAGGGCGTTTGTAATTACTTAGAAAACTTAAATGAACGACCAAGTGTTTTATTTTCAGAAAGTGATGCTAGAACAGCTCACTTTGAAAAGGTTTGTAGAACAGGAAATCTTTCAGAAATAAATGCGGCATTAAGAGACACAGGAAATAGTAACGCTCTAACAAGTATTCTGGAAGATGCTCAAGAAAAAGCATTAAGGGATTATGGAGAAAAACAATATAGAAAGTTAAGAGAAATTGGGGCAGATATTTTAGATACAACGGACCCAGATGACCTAGAGGAGTTAGTTAGTAGATATAACGATATTTTAGAGGATATGCAATATGACTTTTTGGATCCTGCAATTGAAAGATTGGAGCAGAAGTTAGAGCAACGTTCAGAGGCAGACAGCAGGGAAAAAAGGGCCGAAATTGATGTTGAAATTAGAGCTTTAAATAAGATAATTGATGAATTTGGAGGTAATCCTAGAAGGTATAAAGCACCTCAAGTAATTGATCACTTGTTAAAGCACGGCTTTGGGGGAGAGGATGGAACTGGAGAGGCATTAACGATTGCGAGATTTACGTTAAGATCTAGGTTGTTTGGTCAAGTCTATAAAGAAGATAATAAAAGAGGTAGAAGAAAAAAGGTTAGTTTTAGGTCAGCAGAGCGAGAAGTAGAAAAAGAGTTAAAAAACTTTGAAAAAAGAGCAAAGGAAACTCATCGTAGATATTTAGCAGAAACAGGAAGTGAGAGATATACGCCGGAAATTCAAACCGAAATTTCTAGGCTAACCAGAGCAAGAGATAATCAATGGACAAACGATATGAAAAACTTGCAAAAGATGCAGCAAAGTTGTCAAAGAACAATGTTTGGTTTTGTTCAAAACCCTGCCTATTGTAGTTATTATCAACAAAATCAGCAAACATTTATTAGACAAGCTTATTCGAACAGGGGATCTTACAACACAAAAATCGGATATCAAAATAGTGAATACGCTCGATATTCAGGATATGAATCCATTGGTAGAGACTACCTCGCAGCTCAGTCAGGTAGCACTGGTGGTGTTTTAACCTCTAATTTTCTAGGTTCTTATGGAATGAATACAGCATCTCCTGTAAATTATAATATGTCATCGCCATCTGGTTTACCACAAGGCCAATACAACATGATGATGGGGGGAGGAAATCCTTATGCTTCTAATAACATGATGATGCCTCAGACGGGAGGTTATAATATGATGCCAAGTCAACAAAATATGTATTACCCCTATATGAGGTAAGTGAGTTTAAAATTCTACTACAATACTTAATTGAGCAAAATATGAATTATCAACAGTGCCTGCTGTGTAAGAGTAATAATCACCTAAGAAGTGGTATCCAGTTGATCCGGAGACTATAATCTCGCTATTCCACTTATGTTCAAAATCCAAATCAATTTCAAAACCAAGGTCCTTGCTTTGGTCTGTTACTCCCGGGGTTTCTCTTGCTTGTGCATAGATAAAAGATGCTCTCCAGATGGATTTGTTAGACAAGTATTCAGCAAATAATTTACCATAAGAAGCGTTTGCAATAGAGGAGTCATAAATGCTGCTTTCGCTTGGGTTGTTTACAGCAGCTGGATTATATCGAAACATTATATTTGCAATACGATAATTAGGGCTTAGGTACATTGTTCCAAAGGAATCAGTTGATCCATTATCACCAGAAGTCGTACCTGCGTTAAGTCCAAAATTCCAAGTATTGTTATGTTTATATCTTGCTTCAGTAATTATAGCATTTGCATTATAATTGGTACTACTGCCAAGGCCATAAGCATCACCAATAGTTCCGCTTGTTAATGGAACCTCAACAGAAAAGGTTAACTTTTTCATTTTTTTACTAAAATAAATATCAATTAACTTTGCTTCGGACTCACCAAGTGGCTGAGAGGTATTATCTCCATCAGCATCAGATGTAAAAGTAGTATTAGAAGAAGAGTTGATTTTTTTATTATAATAAAGTCCTACTTTAATTTCTTTTTCAAGATTGTCATAAAGTAAGGATGCTCCGTATTCATGAGCTCTTGAATCGCTAGTTAAGGTCTGTCCACTTCCTAAA
>CAYRDP010000009.1:25252-135159 GCA_964423165.1 uncultured Bacteriovoracaceae bacterium
AATCGCTAGTTAAGGTCTGTCCACTTCCTAAAATTGCAACAAAGGGAGCTATGTAAAAGTTTCCAATTTTGGTTTGCATTGTGATCCCATCTCTTAAAAAAGAATGTCGATCTAAGGTATTGTCTCCTTGATTAATTACAGCACCAAGTCCCCAGTGAGCAGAGTGTCTTCCGATTAAATAGGTTGCAGTATTCGAATATATTTCTAAATATAATTTACTAAATTCCAACTGATTGGTTCCTGTTTTATATTGATTATCAAAGTAACGAATATGATCACTTCCCCCGGAGGCCGTAACAGAGGATGATGTTCCAAATAACCCACTTCTTGCATAACCGGTTAAAAGTTCGGACTTGATAGAAGCAGCATCATTAATAATAATATTTGGGTTTAGCTTAAATTGATAAGAATAAAAAGAAACATCAGATTTAGTGGTTTGTTCAATATTTTCAATCTTAGTAGCGTTAACCCCAAATGAACCATGCCAATCGATAGGTAGAGAGTATGAGTTTTCAATGGGAAGAAAAATTAAAATAGTTAGTAAAAGTAAGTGACTAATTTTCACAAAGAACTCCATTAGTAAAATTTTGATAGTTTGCGTATACCTTTTAACTATCCTAATATATGTAATAGGGGCGATTAAGTCAAAGTAACTCAGCGTATAATTATGAAACAACAAGCTAAACTCATGTTTAAAAAGATCTCCCTTAATTTGCCTTTTAAGTTATGTATACTGGTCCTTCTAGGAATAACGATTATTACTGCGGTGTGGTGTGGGCTAGTTGTAAGTTCAATTCCTTTAAATAAGCTTAATCCAGTGATTAGCTCTAATATGGCCAAAAGTAAATCGGTTGATATTTTAGAAGAAGGTTCATTTATAAATTTAGAGGAAATAAAAACGTACCTTCTTTTTACTGAAAGAAATAATTCTATTCAGGATATATTACCTGATTTAAATATTAAGAAAAAAGAAGCATTGGTAATTAGAGATATTATATTATCACCACTTATAAAAAATGAATGTACTGTTCATAATTGTTTTCAAAGTAAAATGCCATTTGATCAAATACCAAGTGTATTTTGGAAGGGGCTTATTGGGATTGAGGATTATAGATTTTTAGATCATAGAGGAGTTGATTTAAAAGCAATAGTAAGGGCATTAATAGCCGATATAAAGCAAATGAGATTTGCTCAGGGTGGATCAACGTTAACCCAACAGTTAGTTAAAAATTTATTTTTATCACAAAAAAAAACGATATATAGAAAATTAAAAGAAATAGTAATGGCAACATATATCGAATATAAGTTTTCAAAAGAAAGAATTTTAGAATCATATTTTAATGAAGTATATTGGGGTGCAATTAGCGGGCTTAAAATTAAAGGATTAAAAGCAGCTTCTATCTTTTATTTTTCAAAGCATCCTCGTAAATTAACTGACTTTGAAGTGTCAATTCTTATTTCAATGCTAAAAGGGCCTGGTTATTATCACCCTGTACATCAGCAAAGTCGATTAAAGCAGAGAGCAAACTACATTTATAGAAAGTTGGTTGAAATTAATTTTTTTTCAAGTAATACAAATCAGAAGTGGAACAAATCTCAATGGGATAATTTCTTAAAACAATTATTAATTATTCAAACAAATAAACCATATCTCCACTTGTGGGATTCAACACAAGATAAGTCAAAAGATATGAATAATTATGAAAAGTTTGTTTTTTATAAAAAAAGTAATGAGTTGCTCATCAACCTTAAGGAACAATATAAAGAAGTTGATATCGGTATAAAAGCGGCCAGTATCAAGGTTAATGGTTCGAGTAAGTTTTTATTTTACTCAAAAAGAGAGAGAAAGAAGGAGGTCGCATTAACTACAGAAAGACATCAAGTGGGAAGCACCTTAAAGCCAATAATTTATAGTTTGTTTTTAAAGTATGGAAAAAACTTAAAAGATTTAGTTAGTACAGAAAAAATAGAGCTTAAGTTAAAGTCAGGACTGTGGTCACCCTCTGAAGCTCACGAATCAGAACAACCAGAAATAACACTAGAAGAGGCATTGCTTAAATCGTTTAATCGTCCGTTGATTAGAGTTGCCAATGAAGTTGGGATGGATATTATTGAAAAAGACTTACTTTCAATCATGCCGTCACTGAAGTTACCAATGTCTGAATACCCAGCGCAGTTATTAGGGGCAATTGAACTTAGTGTGAATGATTTATTATTAATTTATAAAAAGTTTATTAAGGATGCCTGCAGAGGAAATAAAAATAATTTGGCCATTATAAATGTATTATCCGATCCATCAAAAACGACAATTGGAAATCATGTTGATTATTTTAAAAATCATAAGTTTTTTGGGAAGACAGGTACATCTAATAAAGGTTTTGACAACTGGTATATTTACTTTGACGGCAATGAATTAATAGTTATTTGGGTTGGGGTTGAAAAAAGGATTGAGAAAAAATTAAACATGTTTGGTAGCACAACCTCTTTTCGTATTTTAAAGAACTATCTAAGGCACCGGGGAAAGAGGTTAGGGCACTTAAGTTGTGATAATATTTAAGGTTAATTTTTTATTGAGCACTTGCAAATAAGAATCTATGATAGTATATAAATCACAGTTTTCAGGATTATATATTGGGGTGTCGTCAAGTGGTAAGACAGCAGATTTTGATTCTGCCATGCGCAGGTTCGAGTCCTGCCACCCCAACCACTTTACTAGGGAAGAGTTATGAAGCGAATAGTTTTAGTTTCAGGGAGTTCTAGCCCTAAACTTGCGGATAATATTTCAGAATACTTAGATGTTGCCTTGGTTGACCCACAACTAATCAGGTTTGCAAACGGTGAAATCTTTTGTGAGATTGAAAAAAATGTTAGGGGTGCTGATGTTTTTATTGTTCAGTCCATTTGCTCACCAGTAAACGATTCTTTGATGGAGCTGTTGGTTATGATTGACGCTCTAAAAAGAGCTTCCGCAGCTTCGATTATTGCCGTTATACCTCATTATGGCTACGCGCGCCAAGATCGAAAGGTCAGCCCCAGAACGCCTATTTCAGCTAAATTAGTAGCAGATGTTTTAACTGTAGCAGGGGCAACTAGAGTAATTACTTTAGATGTGCACGCTGGCCAGATTCAAGGATTTTTTAATATACCATTTGATAATATTTACTCATCTCCAGTAATTTTAAAGCATATTAAAGAAAGAATTTTCACAGAAAATTCTATTTTTGTCTCACCTGATGCAGGAGGAGTAGAGAGGGTAAGACATTACGCAAAAAAATTAAAAGCAGATATTGCAATGATTGATAAAAGAAGAGTCGCAAAAAATGTTGCTAAAGCAATGAATGTAGTTGGAGATGTTTCAGGGAAGGAATGCATAATCATTGATGACATGATTGATACTGCAGGGACATTGATAGCGGCATGCAAATCATTAAAAGACCATGGGGCAACTACAGTGTATGCTTGTGCCACTCATGCAATTTTTTCTGGGCCAGCACTAGACTTAATAGAAAATAGCGACGAGCTTGATGGTGTTATAGTAACAGATACCATTCCTCTTTCGGATAGGGGTAGGAAGATAGAAAAAATCACAGTTCTTTCAACGGCGGAACTTCTTTCTAAGGCAATTCACAGAACTTTTAATCACGACTCCGTTAGTTCATTATTTATTTAGCGTCATGGATAAACTAATAGTAGGACTTGGTAACCCTGGAGCTCAATACGAGTTAAACAGACATAATATTGGTCACCTTATTATTAATGAACTAGAAAGCAGATTAAATCTTCGCTGGAAAGAAAAGTTTAAAGGAGCATATTCTTCGTTAGAGGTTAATGGAGATAAAGTTTATTTTTTAAAGCCTCTTACTTATATGAACCTAAGTGGAGAAAGTGTAGCACCTTTGGTAAAGTTTTTTAAAATATCAATTGAAAATATTTTAGTAATTCACGACGAGCTTGATTTAAGTATGGGCACTATCGCTTTAAAAGATGGCGGCGGACTTGCCGGGCATAACGGATTAAAGTCTATTTTTGAAAAAACAGGAAATAAAAACTTTAAACGATTAAGGGTCGGTATTGGAAGACCTAGTATAGGCTCTGTGAGTTCTTGGGTTTTGTCTGATTTCTCTCTGGATGAAACCAATCATTTAGAAAAAATAATTAATGAATCATCATGTGCAATAAAAATTTTTATTGAGAATGATTTCGCCAGTGCTTTTAGAAAATATAAAAAATTTCAAGTAGATTAAGGGGTAATTATGGCAATAAATTGTGGAATAGTAGGATTACCAAATGTGGGTAAGTCAACTTTGTTTAAAGCATTAACTTCAGCACCGGCAGAGGCGGCCAATTATCCTTTCTGTACAATTGAGCCAAATGTCGGAATCGTTTCAGTTGCAGATAGTAGATTAAAGCAAATTAGAACTTTAATAGATTCTCAAAAATTAATACCTACTGTGGTAGAGTTTGTAGATATTGCAGGTCTTGTGTCGGGGGCTTCAAAAGGTGAAGGACTTGGAAATCAATTTCTGGGCCATATCAGACAAGTGAATGCGATTATCCATGTGGTGCGCTGCTTTGATGATGCAGATGTAGTTCATGTTGATGGAAAAATTGATCCATTAAATGATATTGAGACAATTAATACTGAGTTGGCACTTGCTGATCTAGAAGTAGTTGAGAAAAAATTATTACAATTACCTAAGTTGGTAAAAAATCAAAATAAAGAAATATCTTCAAAAGCAAAATTACAATTACCCGTATTAGATAAACTAAGGCAACATCTCGGTGACGGATTTCCAGCTAGAACAAGAGAGCTTGATGAGGAAGAAGTTCAAGCAATTAGTGAGCTAAACCTGATTACAATGAAAAAAATGCTTTTATTATGTAATATAGATGAAGATGGAGTTCAGAAAGATAACGATTATGTAAATCAAGTTAAGAGCTATGCTAAAAAAGAAGGGTACGAGGTTTTAACTATTTGTTGTAAGTTGGAGTCAGAAATTGCTACATTAGAATCAGAAGAAGATAAAAATGAATTTATGGAAGCAGCAGGCATTCAGCACTCAGGTTTGGACTTAATGACAGTGGCCGCATATAGAATGTTAGGGTTAAATACATATTTTACAGCAGGCCCAAAGGAAATAAGGGCATGGACTTTTAAAAATGGGGCGACAGCACCTGAAGCCGCTGGAGTGATTCATACAGATTTTCAAAGAGGATTTATTAAAGCAGAAGTTTATCATTGTGATGACTTATTTCAATTTAAAACAGAACTGTCAGTTAAAGAGAACGGTAAACTAAGAATCGAAGGTAAGGAATACTTAGTAAAGGATGGAGACATTATTCACTTCAGGTTTAATGTCTAGTTACTTAACATTGTTATAAACTTATTTTTACTAGGTTCACCAAGCTCTTCATAATTAAATAAATTTCTATAAATTAACTTTACATAATTTCTTGTTTCTTTAAATGGAATTGATTCAATTTTTAATAAATTATCATTCATCCTTGAAAAGTATTTTTTGTCCCATTGACGAACTCTTCTAGGACCAGCATTGTATGCTGCAAGAGAGTATATAATATTTCCTTTATAAATATTTAAAAGCTTTTCAAAATATTTTGTCCCGATTTGTATACTTTTTTCGCTTTTAAACAAATCATTTTTGTTAATCAAGGAATTAATTGATTTAGCCGTTTGTGGCATAACTTGCATTAGACCTCTAGCACCAGCAGGAGAAAGGGCAGATGGGTTAAACGCAGACTCCTGTCTTATCAATGATAGAATAACGATGGGATCTACTGTCTTGGAGTATTTTTTTATTTTATCTAAATATACCCTTGGGAAGAGTAAGCTCTTAATGTCTTCCCCTATAACAGAGATATCTAGATTTTGGTAAATGACCTTGAATGATTCAAGGTAATTTTTATCTTTATTAATAATAGATGCTGTCTTAATAACAGACTCTCTATAATAAAAAGGTCGTTGATGCTTTTGAGAAATGTTGTTTATAATTTCCAGCTCAGTATTTACAAACTTGAAAGTATTACTTTGTGACCATATACGAATAGACTTCATGTGATATAATATTTGTTTTTGTAGCTTTTTCCATTCGCTTTCATTTTCAATAGAAGCAAGAACTCTTTGTCTGTATGGAAGTGACCTACTTGGAGTGATTCCGCTTTTGATTATTGAGACATAGTAATAAAAATCTTTTTTATTTTCGTCGATTATTTTTTTAAATAAAACTTGTGACTTTCGGGAGCTTTTATTTTTACTTGTAGTATATGCAACCCAGAATTTGAGTTGACCGTTAAGTTGGTCAAAATTTTTAATAAGGTCATATTTCTTGATAACGAACTTTGCGTAGTCGGACCTTTGATTAACAAGGGATGCCCAAATCATATAATAAAGAGATTGATTTTTTTGGGAACCGACTCCATAAGATAAAGATTTTTCAAAAATATAAAATGACAGCTTTAAGTTTCTTTTTCTTGCCGTGGTAATTCCAAGATCTTTTAGTGTGTTCCATACGTGGAAGGGGCGAATAGATTTTTTATTTTTACTGTAAAAGTTAATTATTCTATCAACATATTCAGTTAGATTCTCCTGATTATCGTTTAGTTTTGATAAATATTTATTCTTCATTTGTTTAATGGTGTGTTTATATATAGGTGGATTTTTTGAACTGAGTGTTTTGCAATCATTTATTTCCGATGTTTGTTTTGAGTTTAGATTAATGATAGATAATACTTTTACTGGGTGCTTTTGACATTTACTTAAGTTTTTCTTAAAAATATGATTGCTAATTGTTTTTTGAATTAGTTCTGTTTGGGATGTTATCCAGTCAGAAAAAAAAGGTAGAATATCCTTATCAAGTAGTGTTGCTGAATGTTTCATTAGGTATGTTGTACTTCCTGCACCACCCCGCATTAACTTAATTAAACAGATCTTTTGATTTCGATATCTGATTTGATTAACTAGGTAACCCAGCTTTTCCTTTGATTTAATGGTGTCGTTTTTTTTACAAAAATTAATTGTGCGTTGATAGTTATCAGGTTTTAAAATGTTACGTGAATATTCGAGGACTTGCTTTACGGGAGTAAAATGTTTAGTTGGTTTTATTTGAGATATAATGTTATAAATTTTTTTTAATTTGTTATTTTTATTTAAAGAATAATTTAAAAACTTACTAATTAAACGAGCGCTTTTTCCCTCAAGTGGAGTTATCTTTTCATGATACCCTTGAATAAAATTAGAAGATCTAGTTTCTACGATATTAAAAAAAATAAGGTATATTGTAAAAATAATTTTGTACAAACAACCTCCTGTTATAAGTACTTAAGTTAATGTTTTATAATTCGTTAAATCTATTTTGAATTTCTGATAATTTTTTATCAATTTCATTCAAAACAGCTTTTTTATCATCCGGAACGACCATTTCTATATTTTTAAGATATGAGCTTACTTCACTAATATACATTAAATCTTTTTTATGATTTTCAAAGATATATTTAAAGGCACCATTATAGTCTTCTGCAACCTCTTGAAAATAATCTCCATTTCGAAAAAATAGTTTTCCAGGGTTCTGTCCATCTTTTACATCTTTTAAAAATTTACTTAGTTTATATATTGGGCCTGCAACCTTGTGGCTGAAAAAGATACATATAATAAAAATTAATATAGTAATAATTGCTTGCCATATTAACAGGTTTAATAAAAGCGTTTCCTTTGCCCTGGGAATATCTTTTGCTAACTCTGGGATTTTGTTAACATATCTTACAAGTATTGAATTTAATATTTCATAAACGATAAATGGATATGATAAGCAAATTAGTGCCATTAAAAAACAAATAAGTAGGCTGAATTTTATTTGAAAACCAGGGTTTATCAAATATATTCTTCTTTTATACCCCACTTGGTAACTTCTCCCTTGGTGATTAATATTTAATTGTAGACTAAGTTTGAAAACGATTCTACTACAAAAAGACAATCAACATATCATTTTGGTCGACTATGTCTATTTTGAAGTGTAGAAATAATTATTGTGCATCAGGGAAATAATATGAATTTTGAAGAGATTAAGGCAGTATTACTCACGAAGCTTAAGAAAGTAATTTACCCAGGATTAAATACCCAAGTTTCACTAGAAAAATTAATAATTAGTATTGAGCAGTCGGATAATAATTTTATTTTAACATATTGCTCTGATAGTTTTTCAATAGATGAAAAAAAAGAGATTGAAAAACTATATTTAAGTTCTATGAAAACGGATATTGACCCTGAAAAAATAATTATTCTTTCCAAATCAAGTGATCAAAAAAGTATAAAAAAAGATGATAACAAAGCTGGCTTACCACCTAGAAAAAAGTTGCAGAATATAGGTCGGGTTATTGCTGTATCCTCTGGGAAAGGAGGGGTAGGAAAATCAACTTTTGCAGTTAATTTAGCTGTTTCATTAAAAAACCAAGGCCATAATGTTGGAATTCTTGATGCTGATATTTATGGCCCATCGGTCCCCTTATTAATGGGTAAAAGAAATGCAAAACCAGAAGCTTTGAATGAAAAGATATCACCAATAGAAGCTCATGGGATTAAATTTGTCAGCTTTGGACTTTTCGTCGAGGAAAGTAAGGCAGTAATCTGGCGTGGGCCCATGCTTGGTGGAGTACTGAAGCAATTCCTATTTGATGTTAATTGGGGAGATTTAGATTATTTAATTATTGATTTACCTCCAGGTACAGGTGATATGCAGCTTTCACTTGTACAGCAAGTAGAAATTGATGGTGTAATTACTGTATGTACACCCCAAGAAGTAGCAGCTCTCGATGCATTTAAGAGTATCGAAATGTTTAATCAATTGAAAATTAACCATTTGGGGGTAGTTCAAAATATGAGTTATTTTATTACTGGTGACTCTGATAAAAAGTATTATATTTTTGGCAAAGAAAAGCTAAAAGACAAGTGTGAAAACTTTGGAATAAATCTCCTGGGTGAAATCCCTCTGGAAATTGAATTGCGTGAAGGAAGTGATAATGGGGTACCATATATGACAGAAGAAAAGTTTAATATTCGTCCTGTTTGGAACTCATTTATGAAAATTGCTAAGGAAGTTACAAAGAATCTATAGTATCTATTTATTTGCCTTTTGTTTAGTGGGGTATAATAATAAAACAATGGAATTAATTGAACTCATTGAAGAAAACTTCACTTTTGGATTTACTGGCAGAATCAATATTTTATATTCAAAAAATAATCAATATTTAGGAGCGGTTTTTTTAAAAGATGGAGTAATTGTTAGTGCTGAGTATAAAGATGATATTGGTTCTAAGGCATTATTTAATATTGTTTACGATGCACAAAAACAAAGTAAGTTTCATTTTATATCAGAACCCGAAATAATTTCTGATAGTCACTCTCATTGCTCCTACGATAGGTCCGGGTTTTATGATGCGATGAAACACTTCATAGGCGAAATTGAAAAATCAAAAAAACTTCGCCCACCAGACGATTTAACCTTGGCAATAAATAGAGACTTTATTATTAAGGGAGAAGATGTTACTTCCGATGAATTTGATATCTTAAGCTTAATATCTGACTATGGAAAAGTCTTAGAGCTTTATAAGCATTCTAAACTTTATGATTATCAGATAACAAATATATTAATATCATTAAGACGTAAAAAAGCAGTACGTGTTATTTAGATAGGAGAATGGAATTGAAGTCACAAGAACATAATAAAGGCAAACTTGCTACATTAAAAGTAGAAATAGAAGAAGATATCGTTGAGACCTTCAAGAAGATGTCTGAAAATTCAGGAATATCAATAGATGAGTTAGTTGTAATTGCTTTAAAAAGATATCGAGCAAGTCACGCAGAGCTTGAAGGGAAAGCCCCTTTAATCGATTAGGTACTCCTGTGGGCCACTTGTTAAAGCATAATTAGTTACTAAAAAATATATTTTGAGAATATGTTTTCTTTACGATTCTTGAGAAATCAAAACGTCAACAATAATTGGCAGTGTAAAATTATTAGACAATCACAACTTAACTTTTAAGGTTACAACAAGAATTAAGCCCCCGTAATCGTTAGTGCTTTTTTGTAAATGATTAATAATTTGATAGTAGAGATTTCTGGCATGAGGGTTGCTTATATTACTCCGAACATCGCCAGGAGCAATTTTTTGAATATTTCACCGTTTTTGATAAGAAAATCGTTATCTTTAATTAGTATGTCTACATTTATAATTGTAAGTGGATATATTCATGATCAAAACTTTCACTCAACATCATTTGTAACAGAGACGACCTCTAGTGTTATATATGGTAATAAATCTAGAAGGCTAGACGATAACTCAAATAGAGATGTAGCTTCAGGCAATACAGAAAAATTATCAATAATATATTTCCCCGTTGATGAATTAAATAAAAGTATAATAAGAGGTAACTGGAATATCTTCAATTATATTAGTGTAGATGATATAGAAGAAAAAATGGATGTAAAAGTAAAAATGCGCTTAATAGGCAATAGCACAGTGATAATAGATGAAGATCAAGATCAGATATTTAGAATTAGTTTTATGCCTACTAATAATATGATTGCTCTCGTAAAAAAAATGGAAGAAGGTTTTGAAATAATTGAGGCAGAAAAAATTATTGAGAAAAAAGTTATAAAGAAAAAATTAAATAAGATTAAAAAAGTTAAAACAGTTACTAAAGAAAGCAAGGGGCCAAACACGAAGAAAGGAATAAGATTGTATGACGCAGATCTGGTATTAGAAAATGTATTGTTTCCAAAGAAGTCGAGAGAGATTTTGCGAGGAGATAGTATCAGAGGATCTTTAAGTCTACTTGACGGAGAAATTCAAAGTTTAGAAGTTGAAGTAAACTATGAAGATGGAGAGAGTGATTACCTTGAAATTCCATTCGCCGATATTAATGACGGAGGACAATTTCAAGTAGAAACAGATGAAGGGATTGTTTCAGGTATAATTACAAATAACGGAAAGAAATCATACAGAGTTCGTGTCGCAACAGGAAAAATGAAAGGAGCAATACTAAACTTTGTAATCGAAGGTTATGAAGAAGAGGTTGCTGTTATACCGACAGAGGCCAATAAGAGACAAGAGATTGCTTACGTGAGCAGGCAGATTGAAAATGATAAACATTTCTTAAAAAAAGGACAAGTTGATAAAACCATAGTTTCATTAAAGAAGATGAAAGATCAAAGCTATGACTTTTCTTCAAATAAGCCAATAAGAGAAATTTCAAGCAGGCCGTAATAACAAATTATTAGTACGGCCCATCTAATTATAATATTTTTTTTATTTCCTCAGTCATAATTGGTACTATTTTAAATAAGTCACCAACGATTCCATAATCAGCTTTAGCAAAAATAGGAGCATCCTTGTCTGTATTGATTGCTACAATTACTTTAGATGTTCTCATTCCAGCAAGATGTTGAATTGCTCCAGAAATACCACAGGCGATGTAAAGAGAGGGAGAAACAGTTTTTCCTGTTTGACCTACCTGCATAGAATGTGGTGCATACCCAGCGTCTACGGCCGCTCTTGATGCTCCAACGGTTGCATTAAGAGTGTCAGCTAACTCTTGTAGAATTTTAAAGTTTTCGCTATTCTCCATTGCTCGACCACCAGAAACGATAATATTTGCTTCTGTTAAATCAAGTTTTTCTGATGCACCTTTAATAACTTCTTTAATAATTGCTCTAATATTCCCCGATTCTACAGTCGTTTCACTTTTATTACCCTGGCCAGCACTTGGTGAATCTACAAGTCCTAGTGCGTTCGGTCGAACTGTTATAAAATGTGGCCTGGGACCTTGTACTTGAACTTTTGCTAGGCATTTGCCTGCAAACATAGGACGTGTTCCGGAAAATGTGTCGCCATCCATTGTAAAAGAAACAACTTCACTTGCCATTCCGGCATCAAACATACCTGCAAGCCTTGGTATTAAGTCTTTACCAACTGAGGTTGATCCTGAAAAAACATAATCATAGTTATTATTACTAATAAATGAATGAAATGAATTTGCGTAACCTTCAGGTGAGTAATTTTCAAGTTTTTCAGCAGTTAGTCCATGGATATTATTTGCTCCATATTTTGTTAGTTCTTCTGTCATAGCATCAGAAACGGCGCCAATAAAAGCAACATCGAGATTTTGCCCCGAAAGTTTTCCTAGTATTTCCAGAGTAACATTTTTGATCTTGTCACCGTTAGACTCACCGATTATTAATATATTTGCCATAATTAATTCCTTTATTTATTTAGATAACTTTTGCTTCAGTTCTTAGAAGGTTAACAACATCTTGAGTAATTTTTTCTTGATCATCTTCTTCTGTGGCATCAAATATTTTTCCAGGTGGCTTTTCTGGAGGTAAATGAAAATCAGAATAAACTATTCTTCTGTCACTCTCAGAAACACCAAGTTCACTGAGTGTATGTTTTTCCATTGGCTTTTTCTTTGCCTTCATAATTCCAGGAAGAGAAGCATACCTAGGAGTATTTAAACCTTTGTTGCATGCAACAAGGCAAGGTGAGCTTACTGAGTAAACTTCTAATGCACCACCTTCAACTTCTCGTTTTAGGGATAATGTATTTTCATTCATTTCAAATCCGACGACAACAGAAACTGATGGTAGGCCCATTGTTTGCGCTAAAAGCTGGGGAACTTGCAAGCAGTCTGAGTCGATTGCCTGTTTTCCGGTTAAGATAATGTCTGGTTCATTGCCACTTTTTTCTATAGCTGCCCTTAGGGCTTTTGCTGTGGTATATGAATCTAAATTGTCATCTGCTTCAACGTGAATTGCTTGATCTGCTCCCATAGCAAGAGCTGTTCTTAATGCTTCTGAACTTTGGGTTGATCCTACGCGAACAACAGTAACTGTTGCATCTGCACAGGAGGCTTTTACAAGAAGTGCTTGTTCAACAGCAAATTCATCATATGGGTTCATGATCCATTTTACTGACTTAGTTTCTACATAAGTTGCATCTTGATTTGGTTCAATTTTAGTTTCTGTATCAGGTACTTGTTTTACACACACAAAAATATTCATATAATCTCCTCTTTATTTTCATATTTATAACAAATAATTAGAATTTCGTCTAAGGGTACTTTAGGTGTTATGTGCTTTTATAACAATGTTATTTCTTTCTTTATGGGGAGTGCGTTATTTTTAAATTGCGTTGGTATTTTAAATAATTGTTTAATAGTGGAATAATATGGCAGCTCTTTAAGGGGTAAAATAACAAAACTTCTATTAAATGCTCTGGGGTGTGGTACTTCTACTGTATTGTCCTTATATACTTTAGTACCCAAAAAAATTAAATCGATGTCAATTATCCGTGGCCCCTTGGGAACTGTGCGCAATCTTCCTAATTCATCCTCAATGTCTAAAAGTATATTCATTAAGTGCGTTGCAGAAGAAATATTTGATTTAAACTCTAATACTTGATTATAAAAATATGGTTGTTCAAGGTAATCAACTGCCTTGCTTTTATAGACTCTACTTTCAGCAATTAATTCAAAAGTAGTGCTGAGCTTGTTTTTTGCTAAGCTTAAATTGCTGAAACGATCACCTTGATTTGAACCAGTCGATATTATAATACTCATTTGATTATTTTTTCTTATTAGGTTTATTTTTATCTTGAAGATATTTATTAAGGTATGATGGAAGAGATTTTTCTTTTGAATATGTTGGGTATGATTTAACGCCACAGCTACTAAGTATTATAAGCGTTAAAAGAATAGTAAGATATTTAAAACTCAAGAGAAAACCCTCCATATAGTCCATCGGTACCCACGTCTAATTTTATAAACCATCCAGGCACTAATCTTTTTAATAAAGAGACACCAAAAATAATACTATTTACTTCAAGAGCATTAACATCGTCAATTTCTTGTTGTAACTGCTCATCAGATGGAGAGTCACTACTGGAAGAATCTGCTTGTCCCGCTCCCGGGCTGTCAGCTTGAATTATTTGATAGCCTAAATATGGTTGTATATATGAATAAAAGGGAGCAGGAATAGTATATTTACCCCTTGCTACAAAATTAGATAATTTGGTGTCAATGCCGAGAGCAGGAAAGTCAATAACGATACTTTGGCCAAATGTTGCTTCTGCCCAAATATTATCTTCAATTTGGTATGCCCACTGACCTGAAAACTGACCATTTTTTTGTACTGTTGCGTATGCACCAGTGATTAGATTGTCATTTTTAATACTTCTATTTTTTGCATTATCAAGTCCTAGGTCATCTTCGTTAAGGTCTGTTTCACTAAATAGATCACTTTCTTCTAGAATTTTTTGTTCCTCTTGTTTTTCTTCATTATCTACAGTCTTGATATTTTTAAAATAACTATCGTCTCCTCGAACGATTTGTATTCGAGTATTTTCCTTTAACTGTTTCCATAGATTTAAAGAATGAATTTTGATTATTTTGATGCCCGCAAGGTTATTGTTAAATTTAACTGCGATTGCTCTGGCCGCAATTTTTCCCATTAAGACAATTGAAATATAATCACCTTTTGCAAAGGATTGACTTTCATTTGTGATTAAAAATACTCTTCTTGATTTTGATATTTTTTTTATATTTTCAGTGGCAAGGTCAGGTATTAAGTGACTGTCAACAGAATTACTTAATTCATCAATAACTGATTGTGAAAAACAATTTAAGGTAAATAAAACAGAGATAAATAACACTGAGCATTGTCGGGGAATAAGATTGCTTAGACATTTAATAAATAAATAATACAAATTCATTTTAAAATATTATCAATAGTTAACTCTTTGTGTCTAGGGTTTGTTGAAAAAGTAAGGACTCGTGAGAGAAGAAAGATTGACCAGTTTTAAGATTAAAGGTAAAAAAATATACTATTTATTAACTTATAGGCGGTAGACAATGCTAGAGCAAGCATATCAGAGATTAACAGATACAAATAATAAAATGTTTGTTGCTGTAGCGGGGAATATTGGCTGTGGGAAAACAACGCTGACTAAAAAATTGGCAGATAGGCTTGGTTGGAGGCCAATGTTTGAATCAGTTGATGATAATCCTTATTTAAATGACTTTTATACAGATATGGATAAATATTCATTTCCTTTACAAGTTTATTTTTTAACTCATAGGTTTAAAGCGCACCGAGAAATTGAATCTTCTATGGCAAGCTCGATACAAGATAGAACAATTTATGAAGATGCTCATATTTTTGCGCGTAGTTTGTATGAGCAAGGAAAAATGACTAAGCGAGATTTTGAAAATTATAAATCTTTGTACTCAACGATGGTTGAGTATTTAAGTCCACCAACGATTATGATTTTTTTAAAACGAACTACCGAAAAATTAATGGAGCGAATTAGACAGAGAGGTAGGGGTTGTGAACAGGAAATTCCAGTAGACTATATTGAAAAACTAAATCAATATTATCATGAATGGTACGATAGTTATAATGCGGGTAAATGCTTAATAGTAGATACCGATGATTATGATTTTTTATATAATGAAGCACATTTTGATCGATTAGTAGCAAAGATTCACACTTCAATTGATCAACAAGATATGTTTATGATGCTTCAATAAAATATTTCTTGGCCTTAATATTTCCAGTAATATAAAAAAAAACTTAATAAATTTATTTTTACTCCGATTCTTTTTTTAAGTTTGATAAATTTAAATTGGCAAGGAGGCAGTCCGGTGAAAATGTTTAATATATTACTATTGATAGCTATTTTTGGGCTTGTATCATGCTCCGGTGGAAAGACAAAAAATAAAGAATCAACAAATGGTTCAGCACTGGCAGCAGAAGATCAAGATGATGAGTCATTATTTGAAGACGAGGGAGATAGCGATGATCTTGGGTTTGCTGATGATTCCTCAGATGATTTTAGTGATGATAAGTCAGTTTCGGTAAATACAGATGATTCTTCAATGGATTATTCTAGTGGACAGTATACTGTCTCCAAGGGAGATACATTGATGTTGGTTGCATATAAGATTTACGGGGACTACGGAAAATGGAAAGATTTGAGAGATATGAATTCTGGGATAAATAGTTCTTCTTTGACGGCAGGTTCAGTATTACAGTTTACACCACCTGCGGAAAAATTTATTCATGATCATAATGGAACTCCTTACTTAATTCAGTCAGGTGATACTCTTGGAACGATCTCCAATGATAAATACGGAACAGTAAAAAAGTGGAAAGATATATATGAAAATAATAAAGTACTGATAAAAGATCCAAATTTGATTTTTGCAGGATTTACGTTGTACTATGTAGCAGAAGATAGAAGCGTGGCTTCCTCAGATGATTTTTAATCCAAAGGGCCTAACGGCCCTTTTTTTTTGGGAAAAAAATGAGTTTAATTTATCCGTTAATTGGATTTTTTTTATTTGTTTCGTGCAGCTCTCTAACGAAGACAGAGTATTTCAATAATAATAAAAAGAACTATAGAGAGTTCTCAAAAGATGACTATATTAAGCACTTTGATTTACTCGCGAAGGATTATTTAAAAAATGAAGAGGTAAATCAAGTCAAACTTAGCAAATCTAGCAAGCAATATTTACAAAGTACATACTATCAAATAGTTAACAATAATGAATTGCTACTTAAGGATTCATTAAAATTAAAGTTTTATATCGTAAACTCCCCAAGAATATTTTACTTTTCTCTCCCTGGTGGCCATATATTTTTCTCGCAACAATTAATACAGAAATATTTGGAGCACGAAGCTTTGTTTATCTCTCTTTTTTGCTATGAGGTGATTAGAACTCATCGAAATATTTATCAAAAAAAGATTGTAATCCCAACCGGGTTTATAAATACAGAAAGGTTAATCTATCTTACTAGGCTTGATGTTGATACGAGGGTTGATGTTGGGAAGTGGACTTACCACTCTGTGAATCGATCAGGTTTTGATGGTCAGGCATATTTAAATTGGTTACAGATACAAAATAAGCATTCACTTGATTTTGTTTTAATGTTTGGTAACTCAGGCGAGGTTTCAAGGGAGGAGTTTTTATTTAAAAACTTTTTAGTTAAAAACAGAGATTCACTTATTAAGCGTGATGTTATAGCTTTATCTTCAACGAGGAAATATTATAAACTTCGTAAAGAGATCGCAAGGCAAAGTAAATGAAGTTAGAACAGTCAGAAAAACTTTTTGTCGAGGGGTTGTTTAAAGATTCAGCTTTGAATAACTCAAAAATTGATTTTGGAGAAATTAACCTAACTAGACTAACAGGAGATGCATCGACCAGGAGATATTACCGAGTTTGGTCTAGTCAAGGATCATATGTTGTTTGTTTGGACGACCCTGTCGTTGGAAAGGGTAAAGACTTTTCCTTTTGCATCGTTCAGTCTGTTTTTTGTGAAAATGAAGTACGGGTGCCATTAATTTTAGATAAAAAGCCAGAAAGAGGTTACGTTTTAGAAGAGGATTTAGGAGATATAACCTTATTAATGCGTCTTGCTCAATCAAGTGATGAACAAGAAGAGTTTCGTTTATACAAGAGCGCAATTGACAATATAGTAAAGATTCAAAGTATAGATATTACAAACCATAATCATGATTTATTTCGTTTAAAGTTTGATGTAGAGAAATTAATGTATGAGTGCCGTTTTACTGCTCAAAATTATTTAAAAGATTTGTTAAAGTTAGAGTCAAAGTTAAAACTAAATAAAATATTAAATTACTTAGAAGAAATTTGTCATGAGATTGCAAAAGAAAATATGGTTCTTACTCACCGTGATTATCATTCTAGAAACATTATGATTGTGAATGATGAGCAAGTTGTAATTGATTTCCAGGATGCACGCAACGGAATTCATCAATATGATCTTGTCTCATTACTAGAGGACACTTACTACAGACCATCAGAGTTTAATGTTGCTAATTTAAAAAAATATTATTGGGATAGCTACCTTAAAGAAGAAGTTAACTATAATTTAAATCACTTTAATTATTTGTATGACCTAGTGACAATTCAAAGAACTTTTAAAGCAATAGGTAGTTTTGCTCATATTTTTATAAAGAGAAAAGATTATAGATATTTAAAATATATTGGCCTTGGAATGGAGAAGATTAAAAGCACATTGTTTAAGTATCCCCAGTATTCAAATTTGCGATTATTATTATCAGAGATTTATTATGCAAATTGATTATTGTTTAATTTTATGCGCAGGAATAGGAACACGAATGGGGCCAATTGGAGAAGTTTTACCAAAACCACTTTGGCCAATATTTGAAAGTACTATTCTAGAACTTCAGATCAAGTATGCAAAAGAAATGGGAGTAAAAAAAATTTTTGTCAACGGGTTTCACCAAGCAGAAATAATAAAAGAATACTTAGAGAAAAAGAAATTAACAGATATAATTTTTTTGCATGAAAATGAATTACTTGGAGTGGGCGGAGCAATTCACAATTTAAGAAACTACCTTGATGATAACCATTTATTAAATTTGAATAACAATTTGCTAGTTTTAAATGGTGATCAGTTTTTATTTCCAACGGATGAGCAAATAAAGCTTGCTGATACTTTATTAACTAATTCCGTGGCAGTATTATTTTCTGTGGAGGTTTCTAGTTTAAGTTTATATAATAAATTATATATCTCAAATAACAGGCTTGTAGATATCAAGAATAATGACTTAGAGCAATGCTTTTTAACATATTCTGGTCAGTCAATAATCAATTTGAATTTCCTTGAGAGGCATACAGGCCACTCGAATTTTTTTGATACGGTTGCAAGTTATAAATCAAAAAATGTAAGTGTTGTAAATACTGAGGGAGTTGATTACTGGGATTTTGGAACAACTGAAAGATATTTTAAATCATGTTTTAAAGTACTTAGAGATGAATCAAGTACATTTTTTGAGTTTTGCAAAAAACATGATGTTTTTGCTTGTAGCAAGTTGATATCTGATTGTTCATATGGAACTACAAATAAAAAAGCAATTAATTTAACTTCAAGTAAACTTCCAAATGAAGCAATTTCAGAAATAATTTTATTAAAAGGATGTTGGGTTGAAATGAATCGCCCTGGAGTATGTTTCGATCAAATAATTAGTTATCTTGAGTGAAAGGCTTGGGAGAAATCGAGTCTGCGGGGCAGGATAAAATGCAAAGTTCACAGTAAGAACAAGTTGAGTTTATTATTTGATATTTGTTGTCAGCAATCAAAATGGCATTTTCAGGACAAACAATACGACAATTATCACAGCAGATACATGAATAATTTATTTCTAGTTTTGGCATCATCCTGATATTATATCACGAACAGGGGATAAAGTGAGACTTAAGCACTTCAATAGAACAGTTATAGTATACAACATGATGATTTATGTTTGCTTTTCTGTGCTGCTGCTATGCTCAACAAAAATGTTATCAGAAGGAAAGTCTTTTTATGATATTTTAAATCTCAAGGCGTTTTTATCAAGTAACCCTTATTTGTTAATTGCGGCCATAGTTTTGAATTTGTTTATCTATCATATAAACAAATGGTCAAGCCAATTTTATATAATTTTTTTCCTTTTTATATTTTCAGGAATGTTTTATTTTTTTATTTTGGTAGATAATAAACTTATTTTAGCGGCATCTTTTTTATATTTAATTTTTTCATTTTCATTATGGTTGCTATGGAAAGATGAGCTCAATGATGTTGTATATCATCCCGGTTTTTCAAACCTTGATTTGGATGATCCCTACATTGTAAAAATACAATCAACTATTTTTGATAATAATGGAAGAAAATATTTAGGTTTTATGACTAATTGGAGTGATCAGGGTTGTTTCATTCAAATGGAAAAAATTAATTTATTTAAACGAAATAAGGTAAAGGTAGAAGTGAGCTTTAAGGGAATAAAGTTTAGTGCAACAGGGGTTATTGTTTCTAGCTATTTTCGGGGAGTGGGTGTAAAATTAAATAATTCGGATGCAACAAGAGATAGTTGGAAAGGTTTTTATAGTATAATGGAAAGTAGAGGATATAAACCAATGTTACAAAGGAATTAATCTGTGGGAAAGGTTTCATTAATTTTAGTTTTATTGTTAATCATAACAGCTTGTAAAAGTGAATATGGCCCACAAGAATCGATAAAAAATTATATAAATTACCGTTTTTCATCAAACCAAACCAAGACAGAAACGCTTTCTTTGTTAACGGGCCAACTGTATTCAGAAATCGAAAAGATGGATGATAAAGAATTTGAGCAATTTAGTAATGTAAGCGAAATAAAGAAAAAGAAATTTAAAATATTAACGAATAATTGTGGGCAGATAAAATGCTTTATTACATATATTGTTAAATATGAAAAGTTTGATAAAAAAAATAAATCGTTTTTGGTAGATACTAAAAAAGTAGCAGAGTTACTTTATGTAGATAATGAATGGAAAATATCAGATGTTTCTAATATTAAGACCTTTTATAATTCACTTGAAGAAATAGCACCTTGATACAATGATAACTCTAAAGTGAGTAGCTATGTAGACGATAAATAGCTATGAGTGAAGAGGATCTAATAAGCAAGCTAGTCGAAGAAACATTAAGTTACTCATCAAATGATGATATACAATTAAAACCAGAGGAGCTTAATGACTATTTTCAGACACTATCAGATGATAGCTCAGATGTTTTAAGTCGGTTATTAACAGACTTAGACTTGAATTTAATTTCTGTTTTACAGGTAAATTATATTTCAGAATTAAAAGTATTTAGGATTGAGGCCCAGGGCAATATAATTGATTTTCCTTCTAATTGGTCTTTCTGGGCAGATTTGAATCCTGCTTTCCAGCATCAGTATTACGATGTTCAAGAAATAGAAGACATTAAACTTATTTTCAATCTGGAAGAGGTGCCATTAACTGTAACAATACTATTTATTAAGGGAAGTATTACAATGGTTATTTCAGAAGAAATGTCATCAGGAAGTAAAAAACAATTAAATGAGTTTTTCTTAACTGATTATAAGGCAGCGTAATATTCCTTTAACATTTTTGCGTCAGATTCAAGGTTTGGACTATTGCTAATCATATAGCCACCACAGTCTTTATCTTTGAGCGCTTTTAGCAGTTCTTTCCAGTTAAAATCGGACTGCTCAAGATTTAAGTGTTTAAGATCACCTTTGGAGTTAGAGCTTATACCTGAAATATGAATATGCATATTAGATAATGCTTCACTTCCCAGCTCACCAGAAAGGGTATCGAGAACTTCGCTAAACTCCTTATAGGTGTTAAATTTTCCAGTTCTGGCAAATAAATGGGAAAAGTCCATACAGGGTCGGCATGAATTAACATTTTTTGTTAAATTGATTAGCTCATTCAATGATCCAAACTGACTTGTTTTTCCAGTTAGCTCTGGTCTAAGTTCAATTTCAATATCTAATCTACTTAGCCTTTCTTCAATTACATTTAAACTTTTTTCAACAAGATCAAAAACATCATATGGAGAATCTTTCATATAGAAAGCGGCGTGAAAAGTCATGGACTCGGCTCCACATAAGTCAGAAATTTTTGCTGTTTGAATAATTCTTTCAACGGAGGAATCAATTTTATCTTGTTCCCTGGCGTTTAAGTTGATGTAGTAAGGACCATGTGAGGTTAAAGGCACTCCTAATTCATAAGAAACTTTTCGAAGCCCGGAAGAAACTTCATCTTTCATGCGAACACCATGAGAGAACTCTAGTTGCATACAATCAAGGCCTAGCTCATGAATTTGCTTAACGCCTTCGATTGGATTATTTTTTTTTTGTGTGCTGTTTGGAACGCCTGCTGTTCCAAATAATAATTTATTTTGTGACATAAAATACCTCGTACTTATTTTTGTCTTTTAATATATAACTTATAATTTACATCTCTACAGTATTGACACAGTGCAAATCAAGTAGAAAAATTAGCATCTGGGCATACTTTAAAACTAAAGAGGTTTAATCTGTGATTACGGTGGTTTATGCGGCTTTTTGAAAATGCGATGGTTTGGAATTCTAAACCTAAGATGCTAGAATATTTAGATTTAACGGCCGGATATAGAATGAAAAAAATAAAGTATATAATTTTAACATTGGCAATCGGCTTAACACATCTGGCTCTGGCCGCAACATTAATTCTAAATATATTTAATTTTGAAATAGCAGTGTTTATAATTGGTTTTTGTTTATTTTTGATGGCGTTTTATTTAAAGGTAGTAGACAAGGTTTTTCTTCATTTAATAAATTCAAAAAAGATTTTATATAGTAGTAGCGACTTCAATAGAGTGAATAAATTATTATATAGTCAGTCAATTGAGAATATAAGTATTTATCAAACCAACTCTTTTCAAAAATCAATATTTGTAACGAGGTCGCTAAAGGGACGAAAATCGATAATTATTGGATCCAAGGTTAAGGAAAGTTTAAATGAGTTGGAGTATGAAAATATAATTAAATATGCATTAGTCATTACAAAAAATAATTTGTTATTTTTTCTGTTAGTTTTTTTCTTCTGTACCTTACCCCTTGAGTTTCCGGTAAATCGTCTCGAAAAATATCGTAGTACTATTTCTCATTTAGTATTTTTAATTATGAAGTTTTTTCTTTTACCAATAGAGCAATTACAATACTTATTTGTAAAATTTATATTTAAAACAGATGGTCGTGATATTGATATGTATCACTTGTATTCTGCTGTTAGGAAATTACAAGTCGATACCGAGGGAAGTAGTTGGATACAAAAATTTGATATAATATATCTAAATGATGAGAACGATAAGTTAATGGAAGTATTCAATGGTTAGATTTAAAGAGCTTAAATCTACCTATATTTATCCATTGTTTTTCACGATAGTTTTAATACTAATAGTATTTCAATATCAATTTAGTTTTTTAGAGTCTGTTTTTTATGATTTAAGAATAAGAACAGATCTTGGAATTAATTTTTCAGATAATATTGTATTAATTACACAAGACGATGAAAGTGATGAATTTCTTGGAGAGAGCTACCCTTACACTTATGCAGGCCATAGTAGAATGATAGACAAGGTTTTCTTAGATTCTCCAAGTGTCGTAACCTATTTTTCAGAGTTGTCTAGTGCCACGACAAAATCGGAACAGAAACATCAAGAAGATTTTAAGAATCAAATTAATAATTTTAAAAAAAATGGAGGTGATTTTGTATTTGCGGCCTCAATGGATTTATGGGGAACACAATTGCCACCAGAGTATTTGAGGGATCTTGAGTATTCGTACTCCTTAATAAATAAGGACAACCTTGCATTTTCCAAAGACAATGTAGTCAGGCGTGCACTTATTAACATTTCGGGAGAGGATACACTTCACTTAAATGTGGCCAATAAGTTTAGGAAGAAAATTAATCAACAGACCATTTCAACTACTGATATTCAAGGTGCCTATTATGTACCAGAAGCAGATGCAACTTTTTCATTATTTAGATATTATACCTCACCAAATATTCCCAATGGTTTTATAAAAAAAATATCATTTCATAATGTACTTGTCGGGAATTTCCCTAAGCATTTTTTTAAAGATAAAATTGTTTTAATCGGGCCTAGTTACATATCGAATTCTTCAGATTTTGTGTTGACTCCATTTAAAAAAGAGGGAATAGGTGTTTCCAAATTAATGGTTCATGCTGAGATAATTCAATCGTTGGTTGAAAATAAAACAATTTTAGCAATTCCGAAATTTATATCTAAAATAGTTTCAATATTCATTGCAATTATTTTATTTATAGTAATTTCAAGGGCAAGTCCTGTACGGGGTTTATTAATCGTGGTTGCGACAACGATATTGCTATTTATAATTTCCTATATTTTATTTGTAGCTTTTGGCCTTTGGCTTTACGTAACTCATCTTTTATTTACAATAATTGGAGTATACTATATTTGGGTTCCATTTCGTGCTATTAGCGAGTATCAAACACGTTTTGCAATTCAAGAAGAAACTAAGTTGTTAAAAAAGGTGGAAAGCTTAAAGCAAAACTTTATTTCATTAATGAGTCATGATTTAAAAACTCCTGTTGCTAAGATTGCAACAATGTCAGATGTTTTAAAGCAGAAATACTCAGATAACTATGATTTAACAGATGGATTAAATTCAATAATTGACTCAACGAAGGAACTTAATAAGTTTATTACCTCTATTTTAGATCTTACAAAGGTTGAATCTCAAAATATAAACTTAACTATTGTTCAAAAAGATATTAATCCTATTATTGAGTCTGTAATTGATGGTTTAAGTTATGAGTATGATAGAAAAAATATTGATGTTGAAATTGAGTTAGGGCCATTATATCCAATAAACATAGATGTAAGTTTGTTATTTCGTGTAATCTCTAATATTGTTGAAAATGCAATAAAATATTCGCCAGAAAACTCAAAAATAAATGTTAAAACCTGGGACGATGCGCAATGGGTATATATTCAAGTGGCTGATGATGGGCCTGGGATTGACCTGGATGATATCAATTATATTTTTGATAAGTTTTATAGAGTAAAAAATGATGCAAGCCATTCAATTAAAGGTACGGGTCTTGGACTTTACTTGGTAAGATATTTTGTAGAGTTACACGGTGGTGAAATTGATGTTAACTCTAAGGTCGGCAGTGGAACCACCTTTGTAATAAAGCTGAAAAATAACTAAGATAATCGGAGGAAAAATGCATAAGGTTCTAGTGGTGGATGATGATCAGGTCTTGCGAGAAACAGTTAAGCAGTCTCTTGAGTATCATAATTTTTTTGTAGATATTGCGGTTAATGGAAAAGATGCTTTAAATTCTGTTTATAGAGAAAAGTATGACCTTGTTGTCATGGATGTAAATATGCCAGAAATGAATGGCATTGAAGCACTTTCAGAAATAAAAAAATATGACCCATCAATTATAGTAATAATACTTACAGCATACTCAAATGTTACAGATGCGGTAACTGCAGTAAAAGAAGGAGCATACAACTACTTAGAGAAACCAATTCTGTCAGATAATTTAGCGGCATTGATTAAAAGAGCATTAAAAGCAAGATCACTTGTTGAAACTTCACTATTTTCAGCGCCGACATTATCTTTGGGTGATGGCACAGATGATAAGTTTGTTGGAGAGTCGAGAGAAATGCAAAAAGTGTTCTCGATTATTGATAAGCTTTCAAGGGTTAGCACGCCTGTTTTAATTAGAGGGGAGTCAGGTACAGGAAAAGAGCTAGTTGCAAAGGCAATTCATTTTAATGGGCCTAGAAAAGATAGTAAGTTTGTAACAATTAACCTTGCAGCTATTCCCGAAAATTTAATTGAGTCTGAATTATTTGGTCATGAAAAGGGAGCATTTACAGGTGCATCTGAAAGAAAAATAGGAAAGTTTCAATATGCTGATGGAGGAACCCTATTTCTTGATGAAATAGGGGATATTTCAGCAACAATGCAGGTCAAGTTATTACGGGTGCTACAAGAACAAAAATTTATGCCGATTGGTTCTAACAGGGATATAAAAGTTGATGTCAGGATCATCGCAGCATCACATAAAAATTTTGAAGGAATGATAAAGTCAGGAGATTTTAGGGAAGACCTTTTTTATAGATTGAATGTGTTGCCTGTTTATTTACCGCCACTTCGAGATAGAGAATTGGATATACCATTTTTGGTAGATTATTATATTTCATACTTCAATGATATTCATAATCTTTGTATTAAAGGTGTTTCAGAAGATAGTATGAACCTTTTAAAAAAGCACTCATGGCCTGGAAATATTAGAGAGCTTAGAAATGTAATAGAGCATGCTTTTATAATAGAGTCAGCAGATGTGATAGATGTTAACTCTCTCCCTGATTCAGTGAGAAAAACAAATAAGAATCTAAGTAAACTGGATAATGCTCAAGAAGGTGTAATTGACTTTAAGGGCATTAAAGATTCAGTTTTAGATATTGACCGAACAGAAGAAGATATTAAGCCTTATCGATTTTTATTTGGGGAAGGAATGGATAGCAGTGAGTTTAAAATGGATTTTCAGGTTGCAAAGGAGTTATTTGAAAAAGAATTTATTTGTCATGCTCTTCAAATGAATAAAGGAAAGATTAATCAAACTGCATTGAAGGCAAATATACCAAAAAAGACGTTATTAAGGAAAATAGAAAAATATGACATTAGTGCAAGGTCATATTATTAACCAACGGGATCATAATGAATCGATTGTGGAAGATGTTAGTTTTAATAGTAATTCTTGTTTTATCAGATCAATTAACTAAGGGGGTTATTCAGTCTAGTTTTTCGCTTGGTGAATCTATTCCTATTATTGATGGATTTTTTAATTTTACATATGTCAGAAATCCTGGCGCGGCATTTGGATTTTTAGCGGATGCAGAAGATTATATTAGAAGACCACTATTTTTATTTTTACCAGTAGTTGCTTGTTTTTGGTTAACATGGCTAATTTGGAGTGTCCGAAAAACAAATATGTTACTTTGTTTGGCCTTTTCATTAATCTTATCAGGGGCAATCGGTAACCTAATCGACCGTTTTACATTAGATTATGTAGTAGACTTTTTAGATTTTTATTATGGTAGATCTCATTTTCCAGCTTTCAATATTGCAGATAGTGCAATTAGCGTAGGTGGATTTTTAATATTTTTAGACTTTATATTTGAATTAAGGAAAAAAAGACAAGAACTACGTTTAAAGAAACTGGAAGAGTTAAATAAAGGTAATTAACAATGTATCCTGTACTGGGAAAGTTGTTGGGGCAATTGATTTATTCCTATCCGCTATTTATTGGGATTTCATGGGGTATTTCTTATTATTTTTCACAATTTTTATTTAAAAGTGTTGGTAAAGGTCTGCAAGGTTTTTCTTATATTTATTGGGGTGCTTTTATAAGTTCATGGATAGGAGCGAAAATATTTTTTCTGATTTTTTCATCAAAATCAATTTCACTTTATAAAGATGTTTCTTTTTGGACAGGAGGTGGATTTGTTTTTTATGGAGGATTAGTTTTTGGATTATTGTATTTATTGTTAATTTCAATTATTTTTAAAAAGTTTAATTGGAGAAATCTGGTAGTGTTTTTGCCCCCTCTTGCTCTTTCGCATGCTGTAGGACGTATTGGATGTTTTCTTGCTGGTTGTTGTTTTGGAAAGGAAAGTGGATTACCTTGGGCAATTCATATGCATGGAAACTTACGTCATCCAACTCAACTTTATGAATCATTAGGGCTGTTTTTGCTCAGTTTTATTTTGTACAAACACCTTATGAATAATGCTAGTTCCACTAAGATGATTAATACTTATTTTATTTTTTATTCCTTACTTAGATTTATACTTGAATTTTTTCGAGGCGATATTGTGCGAGGTCAATATTTTAATTTTTCAACATCTCAGATCATTTCAATTATACTTTTAATGTTAATAACCATCATTAATATTATAAAAAAGAAAAAAGATTATGCTGTTTGAGATTCCTCATCTTCGGGAATGTAAAGAGTTGATTTTAGGGTCTCTTCTGCCCATACATCATAGGCTTGGGTGCTATCATACATAAAAATTGTTTCCCAAGGGCAGTCAATAGTGCAGTTTTGGCATCCAATGCATCTTGCAAGGTCAATTTCTACGGTTTGTTTAAAAACTGCATTGTCAGGATTAGGGCCTGGAACGATTTCGATTGAGTCCACTGGGCAACCCGCAATGCATACTTCACATCCTGTACATCCACTTTGACTTACTACTGCGAGTAGCTTGGGAGGTTTTTTTCCTTTCCTTTTTGGTTTGCTTCTTGCTGGGTGTTCTTGGTTTTCAATTAAAATAGTTGTTTCTTTCATAAATCCTACTTATAAGGAACTAGCTTATTGTAACACGACATATTATATTGTAAATAATTAACTTAAATATTGGATATAGTCTATATAAGTCATATTTTTTTTAGTGTAAATTAGTTATATATTTTAACAATATTTAATAATAATATTAAACAAAAAGAAATTTATGGAAAGATTAAGATTTATTACTGCTGCAAGTTTGTTTGATGGTCATGACGTTTCAATTAATATAATGAGACGTTTATTGCAATCTGAGGGGGTAGAGGTAATTCATTTAGGGCATAATAGATCGGCCAAAGAAATTGTAGATGCTGCAATTCAAGAAGATGTACATGCAATAGCTCTAAGTTCATACCAGGGGGGACATAATGAATATTTTTTATATATTCGTCAATTACTGGATGAGGCCGGAGCAAAAGCAATAAAGATTTTCGGTGGAGGTGGTGGTGTTATAACACCACATGAAATTAGTCACTTAGAGAGTAGTGGAATTGAAAGAGTTTATTCTCCTCGCGATGGAGTGGAGCTTGGTTTAATCGGTATTATTAAGGACATGACTCAAAGGTCAAGTTTATCAACAATAAAAGATATTAATTTCAAAGACTTTTCAAAAAGAAAATTAAGTAATTATGAAATATCAAAAGTTGTTTCTTTTATAGAGAATAACGGAGAGTTACCTTTTAAATGTTCAGAGAAAGTAATCCCTGTTCTTGGTATTACTGGAACTGGAGGAGCAGGAAAATCATCATTAATTGATGAGCTATTAATTAGATTCAGCCTACAGCTTCCAGAGTTAAAAATTGCTTTAATTTCGGTTGATCCAACTCGCAAAAAAAATCAAGGTGCATTACTGGGAGATAGAATTAGAATTGGCAGGACAGCTCACCAGAAATACTTTATTAGATCTTTGGCAACAAGAAACTCAAACACGGAATTAAGCCCTGAAATATCTAAAGTAGTATCCTTTTTAAAATCTCAGAATTTTAATTTAATTGTCGTTGAAACCTCTGGTATAGGCCAAGCATCAGATGAGATAACAAAAATTTCTGATAGTTGTATGTATGTTATGACACCAGATTATGGTGCTCAAAGTCAACTAGAGAAAATTGAAATGTTAGACTCTGCAGATTTTATTGCTTTAAATAAATTTGAGAAACCGAGAGCGGAAGACGCACTTAGAGATATTAGAAAACAGTACAGGAGAAATAAGAATCTTTTTTCTGATCATCCCGATGCACTAAAAGATACAGAGCTGCCAATATTTGGAACAATGGCATCACGGTTTAATGATGCCGGTGTTCATCAATTATTTAATGCGATTGTTACTAAAATGAATTTGTTATCCAAATCTCCATATCCAATAGAAGTTTCTCCAAAGAAAATGATTAATATAATATCTGCGGAGAGAACATTATATTTAAGAGATATTGCTCAGACAATAAAAAAATATAACAGTGACGTTGAAGAAGTAGCCTCGAGACTTGAATTGATAGATGCAATAGAAAATTTACAAAAACAAGAAAAAAATAATAAGGAAATTACATCTTTATATAATTTACAAAAGAAAGGTATTGATCAGCAAGTCTATTCTGAGATTGAGGATTTTGATTTATCTGTGAGTACTTACAGGGGTGATAAATCAACAAAGTATGAGTCATTGTCTGGACTTTTAATTTCAAAAGTAGGGCTTCCAAAGCTGAAGTCATTGGCAGACAAATATAGGTTCATTAAATTAAAAAATATTCCAGGTAAATTTCCTTATACAGCAGGGATTTTTCCTTTTAAAAGAGCGGATGAAGATCCAAAGAGGATGTTTGCAGGAGAAGGCGGGCCAGAAAGAACAAATAAAAGATTTCACTATTTATCTAAAGATGATACGGCCAAAAGATTATCAACAGCATTTGATTCGGTGACACTTTATGGCGAAGACCCCAATATAAGACCAGATATTTTTGGAAAAATTGGAGAGGCAGGAGTTAGTATTGCGACCTTAGACGATATGGAAACTTTATTTGCTGGCTTCGACCTTTGTGATAAAAATACATCAGTTTCAATGACAATTAATGGGCCTGCGCCCATATTGCTTGCTATGTATATGAATACGGCCATAAAGCAAAAACTGCAAGAAAGTGGTTTCCTTGATCATGAAAATCGCCTTGAGATTATGAGGTCGGTTCGAGGTACAGTACAAGCAGATATATTAAAAGAAGACCAGGCACAGAACACTTGTATTTATTCATTAGAGTTTGCTTTAAAAATGATGGGAGATGTTCAAGAATTTTTTTGTGAAAATAATATAAACAAGTATTATACAGTTTCTGTGAGTGGGTATCATATAGCGGAAGCTGGGGCCAATCCAATTACTCAATTAGCATTTACATTGGCAAATGGATTTACTTATGTTGAATATTATTTATCAAGAGGGCTTGACATTAATTTATTTGCTAGAAATTTCTCATTTTTCTTTAGTAATGGATTAGATCCTGAGTATGCAGTCATTGGACAAGTTGCAAGAAAAATATGGGCAGTGGTCATGAAGAATCGTTACGGAGCAGATACTAAAGCACAAAAATTTAAATATCACATACAGACTTCAGGTAGGTCACTTCATGCCCAAGAAATTGATTTTAATGATATCAGAACGACACTTCAGGCATTACTTGCTTTAAGTGATAATTGTAATTCACTTCATACCAATGCTTACGATGAAGCAATTACAACACCAACAGAAGATAGCGTTAGAAGGGCAATGGCGATTCAAATGATTATTAATCGTGAGTTTGGTTTGAATAAAACTGATAACCCAATGCAAGGATCTTATTTATACGAAGAACTTTGCGAACTAGTTGAAGCAGCAGTTTTGGAAGAGTTTGAAAGAATTTCAGATAAGGGAGGAGTGCTGGGATCAATGGAAAGTATGTATCAAAGAAGTAAAATACAAGAAGAGTCATTACTTTATGAGTCTATGAAGGATTCTGGGAAGCTACCTATTATTGGTGTTAATACTTATTTAAGGCCTAACAAAAAAGAGGAACTAGAACAAAATTTAGAAATTTCAAGATGTACACAAAAAGAGAAAGAGGAGCAAATAAACAGGTTAAATGCATTTCAAGCACGCAACAAAGAATTTAAAGATGTTAAACTGCAAGAGCTAGAAAATGTTATATTAAGCGGAGGTAACGTATTTGGTGAATTATTAAATACTGTTAATTATTGCACTCTAGGAGAAATTTCCACATTGCTTTATAAAGTAGGCGGACAATATAGAAGAAATATGTAGAGGAAATATACATGGTGAAAATTTATACAAAAACAGGTGATCAAGGACAGACTGCACTCGTAGGAGGTACAAGATTACCTAAGTCTGATCCTCGAATTGATTTGTACGGAGAAGTTGATGAGCTAAATAGTTCAATAGGAATAATAAGGGCATATATAACAATAGGTAAACATAAAGAAAGTTTATCTACCGCAGAAGATCAATTATCATCTCTGCAATCAAACCTTTTTTCACTTGGTAGCTATCTTGCTTGTGAGCCAAATAAAAGAATAAGGTTTAATATTTTAGGGATAAGTGATAAAGATATTTCTGATCTTGAAATTCAAATAGATAATATGGTTAAAGAACTTCCAGTTTTAAAAAAATTTATCTTACCTTCAGGGGAGTTATCGGCAGCTCAAACCCATATCGCGAGAGCAATATGTCGTAGAGTAGAAAGAAAAATGGTATTTTTGCAAGATAGTAATAAAGATTTTTTAGAGGATAATGCTTTGATTTTTATAAATCGATTATCTGACTATCTTTTTACCGTAGCACGATATATTAATTTTAAATTGGGTTATCAAGAGTCAGAGTGGGGTTAAATTTCGTGCAACTTAAAATGAATTTACTTATAGTAGAAAAATTATTGTACCCTTGCATCCTGATCATAGGACTCGATATTTAGAGTGACACTTAACTTTGTTATTTTCTCTATAGTAACATTCTTATTTTGTTAGTCGTGGCTTATTTTAAAGTAGACATCAATCAAATCAACACTTACCGGAGCTTGCAACGGACGCTCAAAGTCTAATTACTGAAGTCAGGTACATCCTACACATCTGGCTGGGGTGGAGGGATTCGAACCCACGACCAACGGATTAACAGTCCGCTGCGCTACCACTGCGCCACACCCCATTTGATAATCTTGAATAGAAATATATAAGAATTTTATCAAAGTTTGTCTAGGAAATAATGAAATTAAGGTGCCTTATTTAAAAAAGTGACAAAATTTAACGGTATAACCATCTAATATATTAGACCTTTTCTAGTTGGGTAAAGTTTTACATTAGAAAAGACGAACTTTATTTTTATTGAGATTGGATGATTATTTTATGAAACGAAACTTGGTAAAAACATTACTCAGAATAATTACACCAGAAGAAATTCAGGAACTGACAACTTTACCTGAGGTGCATCATAAAGAATCTTTAACTTCACTTATATGTGAGAAAATAGAACAAGATGTAGCGGATGGAAAATTAGTAGATATTCCAACATACTGTGAACTTGAGGAGAATGAAATTTTGGCGCCGTTAAGCTTTAAAACAGATAAAAAAGGCGTGGAGTTTATTTTGGAATTTAAGAAAAAAATGCATGCAGGTAGAAAAAAGTTAGCACAAAAAGCTTCCATTTCTGCTTATCATGAAAGTTTGGCAGTTAACTTTTTAGAAGAAGAAGAAGAAAAAGAGGAAGAGGATGTGCATGAATTATCTTCGACTACGGGCATTTTAGTTAATAAAAAAAGATATTAATTATTCACTAATTCCAATTATTGCAGAGTGGTCAGTTTCGGGGTTATTAATTTCTAAACTGGCCATTTGATAAGTACATGAATCAATTGTACTGACAGCAGCAGGCCGATAGTTTCCAGAGTTTTTAACACCACCAAAAGGTAATTTAGAACTTGCTCCAACTGTTGACCTGTTCAGATTTACTTGACCGCAAGCAATATCACGCAAACATAAATCGTAAACTTCTTGTGATTGGGTAAAAACAGAAGCAGCAAGCCCATATTCAGTGCTATTAACTATTTCAATTGCCTCATCTATTTCATTATATGGAATGAATGTACAATTGGGCCCAAATAACTCACTGGTTAAAAAATGACTTTTTTTATTAAAGTCATTGGCAATATGAATTGAAGGAGAAACGTAATATCCTGGATATTTTTTTTCTAACTGTTTTCCTCGCATTATTTCCTCCATTCCCTCTCGTTTTGCCATTCCCATAAATAGTAAATAACTATCCAGTGCCTGTTGATCAATGAGAGGTCCCATCAGAGGAGCTTTTTCATGATCAATAGGGTGATCAACTATAATTTTTTTAGATAGATTATGAAACTTTGAAACAAATTCATCAATTAGAGAACTATGTATTGGAACAAGTGAAGTAGAAATGCATCGTTGCCCACTAGTTAGAAAGCAAGCTTTTAATAGTTCAGGCAAACAATGTTCAATATTGCTGTCTTTATGAATAATACTTGCATTTTTACCACCGAGCTCCAAAGCCACCAATTTTGATAAATCTTTGTGAGTAGATTCTAATATTTTCAAACCAATTTCTTTTGACCCAGTAAAATAAATACCTTTAATACATTTTTCATTTAGTATTCTGTGAGCAACTTCACCGTTTCCTTGAATTAAATTTATTACACCGTCTGGAAATCCTGCAGCATGGAAACATTCTATAAGTAATTGAGCACTATAAATAGTTTTTTCAGAAGGTTTAAAAATAATGCTGTTTCCTGCTAGAAGTGAGCTTGTCATTTGCCCATTTGCGAGATGACAAGGAAAATTAAAAGGGCCAATAATTAGTGTTGGCCCTAAAGGTTTAAAATATAAGTGTCCAGTAGTATTAGGTAAAATATTTTCATAGTGCTTTGGAGAAATACGAGGGCCAGAGTCTTCGATTGTTACATTAACTTTATTAATAACAGCAGTTACTTCTGTTTGAGCTTCCCAGAGAGGTTTACCTGTTTCTAGGGCAATTGCGGTTGCAATCTCATCTTTTCTAGAAATAACTTGCTCTTGGTACCTTTTTAAATACTCTTCCCTTTCTTTTATTGAAATTTTTCTCCAAGTATCAAAACCTTTTTTAGAAGATTCAACAACAAGTCCAACGTGTTTAAAGTTTATTGGTAAAGACCAGAGTTGTTGTTTTAAGTTGGCAGGGCAATATCTATCAATAAATAATTCAGAACGATCAGGCCCACTTTCAGGTGTCTTGTGAAAAGATTGGTTAAAGTAGTTTCCTTTTAATTCGTAGTGCATAAGAAATCCTATATTATGATTGCGTTAATATTTTTTTTATTTAAACTTTCTTTAAATTCAATTGGAATTGTTAATTGTTTTTTTAAATTATCTATTTTGGCATTGATTTGAATTGCACTAAATGCATATTGACTAGACGGAGTAGTGATAAGCACTTTCTTATTAAAGGAGCTGTCCAAAGGTGCAAAATTAACTTTTCCGGTGTACATATCATTTATAATACTAAGGTCTGCTAGTATTGCACGGTAATGAGGACCACCATCAAATGGGTCAACTTCATGTGTATATTTAAAACCAACCTTTTCAAGCATATTTTTTACCGGGATTGTATCCTTATTAACTTTACCAATAGAATCTCTCGCATTGGGGGGCAGAAGTGATTCATAAATTAATTCTTGTGGAAAAAGATTTAAGATAAACTCTTTATTGGTTCGACTTAGTTTATCAGCTTCAAAATATTCCATATTTACAAACTTTCTGCCAATAGCTTCCCATAACGGTGACTTTCCATTTTTATCCAATGGTGGCATAAGTTCAGAGTGAATTTCCTTAGTAAATAAATCAGGGTTTTTACCCATATACAGAAACCGAACAAATGATAAGAATTTTCCTAGTTTTTCCTTATGGCCACGGTAGTTTGGATGAATAACAAGCCCACCAATTTCAGAGTATCCATTTGGCTCATAATCAAGTTTTAATGTTCCATGAATAAATCCGGTATTTATAGTTTCACTAAATTTTTGAATTTTGCTAACTTTAAAAAAAAAATGAGGAACATCATCAGTACCATGCTGTCCATGGATTAAGGATGCACCGACTATTTTTTTTTCTTTCAAATCTTCTAGAACAAATAAATAATAATTTTTAGATTTATCATTGTCAGGGTTATCAAATGACCTAACAGAACTATTAACAAGAGCAGTTATTATTTCACGATCGTGAGGTAAGTTTATAAATGTAACGAGAGAGCTAAGCTCGTACAGACTATCAATATCTAAATTATTAACCGACCTTACTATAAACACTTATTCCCCTTTATTCTATGTAAAAAAGTATACTAAATTGGTTCATCAGACAACTAGTTTGAATGATCATTTAATTGACAAAACCCCTCTCGTTTCAGAAGTTTATTGCTCACTTGTTTTCAGATGTTTAAAACAAGATAATAGATAAATGAAGCAGAGTGACAAAAATTCAATATTAAGTGTGTTAAAGGATAATTACCTACAGAGTAAATATCAAGATGCAATAAACTTAATAAAAAAAAATAAACATAAGTTTTCACCTAATATTTATTATTACAACCTAGGAACTCTCTACGCAAAAAAAAATGAACTTATTAAGTCTAAAATTTACTTAGAAAAGGGGTTTCAGAGTGGTGGTCCTAATAGTGAACTAGTTCATAATTTAAACTTTATCAATTCAAAATTAGATACTCATAGAGAAGTTTCGATAAAAGAAAACATAATATTGAATGCATTGAGTATACCTAACGTAAACTATTTAACAATTTACCTTTTGGTGGTATTGATAAGTTTGCTGTGGGTAAAAAAACGAATAGTTAAAACAAAACTGTTAGTATCAATTACTAATATAATACTAATAGGAATCTTTTATTTTTATATTTTTCCATTGAATTATGGAATTGCATTAAAGGAAATAAATGTATATGAAGGCCCCTCTGCTATTTTTTCTGAAGTTGTTAAGGTTGCTCCTGGGGATAAATTAATTATTAGTAAATATGAAGATGGTTGGCACTATGTAGAGTTTCCTCGTTATTTATCAGGTTGGATAAAAGAAGGAACAATTAATTTGTTGAGAGGTAGTCATGGAAACATTTAATGATAAAAATAACCAGAAATTACAATATTCGATATTGAAATATTTTTGGGAAGCAAACCCAATTATTCAAAGAAAAAAAGATACAATTCCAAAATTCTTGAGGAAGCTTGAAATATTTAGTGACTTTAGTGAAATTGAATTATTTATATTTTCTCAATATTTACACAGAAGAAATTATATAGAGAAAGAAAATATTTTTAAAAAAGGAAGCCTTGGAATAGGATTCTATTTAGTTCAATCAGGTATAGTTGAAGTGGAACTTGATACTGAAAACATTGTGCTAGAAAACGGTGATTACTTTGGAGAAAGAGCATTGCTTCAGGACGATAATGTCAGAGGTGCTTCAACTTACTCTTGTTCACCGAGAACAATTTTATTAGCACTTTTTCGTCCAGACTTAGAAGAAATGATTGAAAAACATCCACTTGTAGCTGCAAAACTATTACAATCTCTATCAAAGATTATTATAGTCAGGTTAGGTGTAATTACAGAAGAGGTAGAAAAATTAAAAATTCAACTTCAGAAAGGAATCCATGAAAGCAGGGACTAAATTTTTCAAAGGAAATACATATTTTCAACTAGGTTTTTTCTTTTTATCCTTTTTATTAGCATTTATTATGTTACTTGAAATGCCAAGAATGTCTATTCCTCTATTAATAGCATATATAATGTATTTAATTATTTCTCCAATAATACCAATAATAATGAAACTAGGAATAACAAAAGCATGGGCAATTTCAATCATCTTTATATTTGCCATGGGTATTATTTCAATTCCCATAATTGGTATTGTTCCAACAATAAAAACAGAAACAGAACGTCTAAGATATTACTTACCCAAAGTAGAAAGATCTGTGAAAAATACTTATCGCGTAGCTCGAGATAAAATTAAAGAAAAAACGGGACATGATATTGGTGATAAAATATTAATCACTGCAATTGAAAATGGTAAAGATGTGTCAACAAGCTTATTGACAGTCATCCCCACTATGTTGGCTTCATTTTTGGAGTGGTTAATTGTCGTTCCTTTTTTTCTGTTCTTTTTATTGAAAGATAGGTTTAAATTTAAGATGTTAATTTTAAGGTTCACACCCAACTCAATACTTGAAAGGTTTTATCATTTAGGACATCAGTTTAACAAAAAACTGGGTAACTATATGCTGGCAAAATTTATTGAAGCCAGTATTGTGGGAATCATTATAACAGTCGGGTTATTAATTATTGACATTAGGTTTGCGGTTCTTTTGGGAATTTTGGCCATGATTAGTAATATTGTTCCATATATAGGTCCATTTATTGGAATGATTCCAGGTGTTTTAGTCGCTTTGGTAGAATTTGGAACTGATAACTCTTTTATGGCCGTTGTTATATTATATATAATTGCAAATATTATTGACCTGGCGCTAGTTTTTCCAATTTTAGTATCTAAGATAGTTGATTTACACCCCGTATTAGTTGTTATTAGCGTGATTGTTGGTTCTCAATATCTTGGTATGATAGGAATGATCATATCAATTCCAGCAGCAGTTGCGATTAAACTTATAGTAACTGAATTTTATAGAGAAATTTACTTAGATTCACACATTTAGAGTTACAAGCATTTTGACGAAACTTTGTGATCAATGTTACGATGGATAATCAATTTAACTCAAGGTCTTATAAGATGAAAATGGTTCAAACAGTCTTTCTATTATCTTTATTATTTAATTTTGTTGGGTGTAGTACCGCAACGAAACAAAAAGAGACAAAAGGCAAAACGGAAGCTGAGACTTTATATAAAAATTCATTACAATTAATTAAAGATAAGCGTTTTATTTTAGCAACGGAAAAATTAAATTCTTTAAAGTCTCAATATCCATACAGTTACTATACAACTCATGCAGAATTGTTACTTGGAGATATTTTATTTAAACAAGAAAGTTTTCCTGAAGCAGGGATAACTTATGTGTTATTTAAAGACTTTCATCCACATTATAAGGATATGAACTATGTGATATGGATGATTGGTGAATCATACTTCAAACAAATTCCGGATTCGTATGATAGAGATTTATCTGCAGCAAGAGAGGCAATCAAATATTATAATGAGTTGATTAAGAGATTTCCAGCATACGAAAAAGTAACTCAAGCAAGAGAAAGAATTAAAAAGAGCCGTTGGATGTTACTACAGAGAGAAAAATATATTGCTGATTTTTATTTTAAAACATCAGTATACAAAGCGGCCAGGTATAGATATTTAGATATTTTAAATAACTTCGAAGATGATCAATTAAGAGTTCATGCAATGTTAAGAGTGGTAAAAAGCTCATTTAAGCTTGAAGAATATAAAAAATGTCTTAATTATGGCGATTTATATAGTGAAAAGTTAATTGGTAAACAAAAAGAAAAATTATTAAATATTATTAGTGACTGTCGAGAAAAAATTTAATTAGGGGGCTTTATGCAAACAATCAAAGAAAGAGAGCTACTTAAAAAAGGCACTCAATGTCTTGATAGTGGAGATCTCAAGACTGCAGAAAGGGTTTATAGTGAGCTATTGACAGTTTTACCCCAATCAATTGATGCATATTTTAATTTAGCAAATATTTTTCATAGGAGAGGGGAAATCGGAAAAGCAATAAAGGCATTTACAAAAGTCCTTGCTTTGGAGCCAAGCCATACTGATGCAGCAATTAGTTTGTCTGTTCTTTATAATGATATTGGGAAATATGAGGAAGCACAGAAAGTATTTGAAGTAGCAAATGAACGGGTTCGCGCAAATGAAGGCGATGCCCCAATGAGTGATAACCACATAAATAAAAAGTTTTCAATTAAGCATTTTGAGCTAGCTGAGATGTATATGGTATATAATAGGTACGATGACGCTCTTTTTGAATATAATAAGGCCATGGCCCTCGATACCGATAATCTAGTCGCCAGAGTAAAGGTAGCAAAAGTGTATGCAAAAAAAGGTTTTTTAGCAAAGGCACTCAGTGAATTGAGAACTTTGAAAAATGAACATCCGAGCTATATGCCGGCAAGAATTAGTTTAGGGGTTTTACATTACGGAAATGGAAATATAATTGAAGCACAGACAGAATGGAAAAAAGTATTATCTAAAGACCCTGGAAATCAAGAGGCAAAGATGTATATAAATCTATCAGAAACAGCGACCGAGACTAGTCTAAGTTAAACTTTTATAAATCAGGAGATCCTTCTTTTCTGGTAGGATTTACTTGTGGTAACCTTTGAACTTCATCGTTAGTTCGGTTACGATCATCAGAAGAATAATTAGATAAATATGTTTTTAATGCACTATACATTTCATACCGCATTTCAAGTTTATTATTTTGTAAGACAATCTGCCTCGCTTCTCTCGTTTGATTATTTATTACAATGGGTGCTTTGAGATTCGCTGACATTTCAGTTACATTTTTAGGAATTGTTAAGATTGCATAAGAAGTTGCATTACTGGCCGATTCTAATGAAAGGCTTGCAAGCTCAGAAGGTAATAGTTCAACGATATGACCAGGTGAGAATATTTGAGGCTCTATAATTGGAAATGCCACACTTTTATCTTCTGTTGATTGCATCCATAGGATCATTGTTTGGTCGCCTGGATCTACAATAAAGAATTTTTTAAGATTATCAAAGCCTAAAATTCCTTCCTTGAATTTTATTATATCTTTTGAGTCTACTTTTAATGTTCCAAACCTTGTTGTTTCTATTGTCTTCACGAGAGCTCCAATCTTAAGCCTTTTATTTCAGCTTTAATGATTCTAACAAGCAGAGTAACAATAGTGCAAGTAGGAATTTGGTTCTTATTGTGCTGTGCGTATCTATTTTTTTGTAAGTTTATCTGCTAGTTCAGAAATATCTTCAATTTGGGCCTGTGAAGCTTCAACATTCTGACCTTGTATGGCCTGATATACCTCTTCTCGATGAATTTTGGTTTCTTTTGGTGCTTTGATTCCAAGTCTGACTTGCTTGCCTTTGATTTGAACTACAACAATTTTTATGTTGTCGTCTATAGCGATACTTTCACCCAGCTTCCTTGTTAGTACTAACATCTATACCTCTGATATTACCAAAACCATCCTGATTTGTTGATTCGAACTATCTATATTACTTTTCTCAACAAATTTCAACTATAATTTAGATAAGTTTTAATAGTTGGTTTAAATAGTTTCGTAAAGAAAAAAATATTTAATGTAAATATTTTTAACGCAGGAAGTCTAGTAGGTTTCTATTGAGTGTTACTTGGCCAGACTTGTAAGCATTTTGGAGAATTTGTTGCTGCTTTGCTATGTCAGAGAATAATTCGCCAATATCGGCATCAACAAGTTTACTTTTATAACTGGCATTTTCAACATTCTCTGACTCTATTTGATTTTTTGCGTTCATTACTGTGTTACTAATAGCACCTATTTTGGTACGTTCAGTAATTAATTTTGAGATTGAGTTATCAAATCTATCAATAAGTCCTTGAATTTTATCGGTGTCATTATTTTCAAGAGCTGTATTTAGGGTTGATAATTGTAAAAATATTGAATCTGGGACTGTGGATATTTTTATTGATGCAAGGTCCCTGTTATATTTTTCAATTTTTTCCTCTTTTTGAGGAGAATCTTCAATGATAAATAATTTTTCACCAGGGATATTTACGGGTATGAAATTTTCTTTTGAAATTTCTATTTTAATCTCTCCTTTGTCTCCATTATATGTTCCGTCTGTGTTAAATGGTTTGTTGGTGGTTGCGTAGCCAGAAAAGACGTATCTGTTACCAATTTTTTTATTGGCAATATTTAGTGATTGATCATAGAGCTGTTTAATTTCTTGGGAAACATTTTTTCTTGCAGTTGCGTTGGATAGATCGGATGATTGGGCAATTGTAATTTCTTTCGCTTTCATTAAAATATTTGAAAGATCCTCTAGCGATTTTTCCATTATATTTAAATTAAAAAGAGCATAATCTGAATTTTTTAGAAATTGTTTATTATTACTTGTGACGGTATCAATTTGTAATGCTTCGGCATTTCCAATAGGATTATCAGATGGCTTGTTAACATTTTTTAAGCTGCCCCCTTTTAACTGTAAGGTTTCAAGTTTACTCTTTGCTTTGTTGAGGGCAAAGTTAAGTGCTGCTTTGTTACTATTTTCAGATACCCTTGTCATAAATTATTATTTACCTTTTGATTGCAAGAACAGTATCAAACATTTCATCGGCAGATTGCAACACTTTTGCAGATGCTTGATAAGCATGCTGAAAGCGAATCATATTTGCCGCTTCTTCATCAATTGATACTCCAGTTATTTTTTCTTTTAGTGATTGTGCCTGACTTAGGAGTCCTTCAGATTGTTCGGAGTTTAATTGTGCCTTGCCTGATTTAACGCCTAGGTTGCTAATTGATTTAAGATATTGCTCCTCAAATGTTGCTGTTCCACCATTTAGTAATTTCTTATACTGTAACTTTGAGATATCTAGTGCAACTCTGTTATCCCCGGATGCATTTGGTGTAAGTCCTGTTGAAATATTACTTGTATCTTCTTGGATTAGACTATGTAATTTGAGTTCTGTTGATGCATTTTCTCTGTCTGATAGGGTTGAGAAAAAGTCTATTCCTGTCGTTTTTCCTTTGTAGTCTTCTTTGATCATATTTCCATTTTGATCTAGTTCAACTGGCCTATCGACAACGCCTTGCCGGTGGATATAATTGACTTCTCGTGCAAAGTTATAGGCAATATCATCAATTGAATTTTTTAATGCACCAATATCTTTATTTCTGGTGTCTAGTAGTGAAGCTACTCGTCCTTTTTGAAATCGATGTGTAATATTAGATAGAGGTCTATTCTTAAAGACAACCTCAATACCACCGGCCATATTGTTACTGGCCTTTTCTTTTGAGTTTCCAGCAACTGCTAATTCTTGGACTTGTCCAGCAGATACAAGAGTACCAACTCCTTCAGCATTTACGACAAATCTATTTTTGCCATCAACATATGCTGTTACTTGAAATGATTCTGATAATGTTCTTAAAGCTAAATCTCTCTGGTCTAGTAGGTCACCTGATTGGTCTCCTGAAGCTTCTGATTTCGTAATTTGAGTATTAAGTTTAGCAATCTCATTTAGGTTTTGATTTATGTTCTCTATTTCGGTTCCTATCTTAGAGTCTATTCCTCTTGAAATATTTTCAAGGTCTCCTGTTATCCTCGAAAAATCTTTAATAACAAATTCGGCATTATCTCTCACTATCGATTTGATGGAGTCATTTTCAGGGTGATTGGAAAGTTCTCGGAATGAATTAAAAAAGTTTCCAAGTACTTGGTTTAAGCTTTCTCCGTTTACTTCGCTAAAAATATTTTCAACACGTTCAAGTTGTGTTGCTTTTTCTTTATGGAACTGATTATTTGAAATAGATGATTTTAATCTTTTTTCTAATAAAGGAGCTTCAAAACGCTTAGTGCCATTTACTCTTGCGCCAGTGCCTGTGATAAATCCTTCTTTAATAATAGGTGACCCTGTAGTTTGCACAACTCGTTGTCGAGAGTATCCTTCGGTATTGGCATTGGCAATATTATGCCCCGTAGTCTCAAGAGACTTTTTTGATGCCATTAGTCCGGTTCTACCTATGCTTAATAAATCAGACACTTTATCCTTTATCTAATTTTATGCCTTAACTCAGGCGCCCCTGAAGACGTATAAGTAGCATAGTTTTGTTTTTCACCTACTGTTTCTTGTTTTAATTCCTCTAGGGAAAGAACAGCTTTATTTATAAATAGTTGGTTATGTTTATTTTGCTTCTTAATTTTTTTGATTACATCAATTAATAATGCATTAAATTTTTTCATATTATTAATGTTTTTTTTAGCTTCATACTTCTCGAGAAAGTTAATTAATTCTGCAATGTTTGAAACGGAAGTTTGAGGTTGTAATTGGTCAATCTCTTCTATGATATTACGACGTAAAGAATCTAGATCATTAATTTTATTAATAACTTCTTTTTTATTTTCTAGGATCTTGTCTAGTGTGTCTAGGTCGCTTTTTAATAATGTTGAATACTCATTACAAGTTATACTGTAGAGCTTGTTGTGGTACTCACAAAGTCTGCTCCATAGATCTACTGTTTTAAAATATATAAGTTCTAGTTTAGATTCGTCCATAATTAAAACTCCGTACTTAGAATCTTCTCAGTAATAGCATCTTCATTTATTTTATAGGTTCCATTTTTAATTTGTGCCTTAAGGTCCATGATTTTCTGTGAGTTATCTTTTGGTGGCGTAAGGTCAACGGCTTTTTTTATTTTTGCAAAGTCTTTTGTTGCTAAGGAAATATCAACTTTTGCATTACCACTTGCTTTATTCTCAATCTCTTCTTGTTTTTGTAATGAATTGTGCTTTATGCCTGCAGCTTTTGACTTGTTGGTACGAAGTAGATTGTTTTCAAAAGCACGTTGAGCAATATTGCTATTGGTGGTTGGATTAACTTTACTCATTGTCTTTCTCCATGTTGTAAAATCTTAAGTTGTTTATATTGGGGGATTGTATATTATTAAGTTGTGCAAGTTGTTCTGTTGCACGATTATTTCTGTTATTGTCAGGATAGATTTGGTCTAAAATAACTTTTTGAATTCCAATATTATCTTTTTTGGTAAGAATGTCGGCAAATTCACTTTTTTGTAATCCGTGATAATACTCTTCTGCGCTGTTGCGTGGTTTATTTAAGTTAACGGATTTATCCATTTCGTTAATTAAGTGATTAATAAATTGTCGCTCCATTCCTTCTGCAATTTGTTTATATGCTTTGGGTATATGACGTGGTCTTTTGTTGTTGCCAATGGAATTTGTATTGAAAGAAGTATTTATTTTAGTTTCCACTTTCCTCATCCTGAGCTATGAGCAAAAATCCTAATTGCCCATCAATACTAATATTTTAACATTTCCTGCTATTAAATACTAGTGTGCTAAAATGACCGATTATATTACTTCGATTTCTCCTATAAGGGCACCATTTCTTTTGAGTGCTTGCAGTATTGCAATTATATCTTCAGGAGTTACACCGAAGGCATTTAATCCTTTTGCTAAATCTTTAAGATTGGTTCCTTCTTCCATATGGTAAATAGTTGATTCTTTGTTATCTTTTTTGCTTTTCTTTCCAATTTCAATTGTTAGGTCACCATGGCCAATTGCAACTTCTTTAATCATGACGTCACCACCAGCAACAATAGTACCTGTTCTTTCATTTATAATGATTTTGGCTTTTTGGTCAGTATAGACTTTGAAGTTTTCTATTATCGCCATTAGTTTTACTATATTTCGTTGGTACATAATGGGAATCATTAGATCAATGGTTGTTGAGTCTTTTGCAGAAGCAAACTTCCCGCCTAGTTCTTGATTGATTATCTGTTCTATTCGAGCAGCTGTAGTAAAGTCAGAGTTATTTAAGCTAAACCTAACTGATTTTTTGTTATTAAAGTTATTTTTGATTTCTTTTTCAACAACGACGCCATTTGGAAGCAGGGCTATTGTAGGAAATTTTTTCCCTTTTGTAAGTCCTCCTATGGAAACACTTCCGTTTGCTATTCCATAAATTTTCCCATCACCTCCTTTTAATGGTGTGATTAATAATGTTCCCCCGGCCAATGAACTTGCATTACCAATAGAGGAAACCTTGGCGTCAATTTTTTGTCCAATACGAGCGAACGGAGGTAATTTAGATGTAACAATAACAGAAGCAACATTTTTTGATGCAACCTCATTTTTGGGATTAAGTCCTAGTTTGAGAAATAATTGTTTCATGGAGTTATTAATGAGATCACCTCCGGAGTCACCAGTTCCGTTTAATCCAATGACTACTCCATACCCAATAATGGGATTAGAGCGTACATCTTTGATGCTAATAATATCTTTTAGTCGTTGTGGTAACTTGCTGCTAAAAGCAATATGGGGGATAAACATTAATATAAAAAAAATTGTTTTCATTATTACCTCATTATCTCAATTGAGCTTTCAATAATTTTATCAGAGCTGACAGAGTTGTTAAGTGAAATATCTTGCCTTGCGATCAATGCTTGAATTTCAATTTGTCGCTTTCTGTTTCTAAATAAAATAGATTTTTTCCCTCTTAGTAAAATATGATCTTTATTAATTTCTTCAACGATTACACTTGAGATCCGATCAAATATATTATTGTTGTTTACTTCTTCTTTTGTAGGTTTTGGAGGAGCAATAACCGATGATTTATTCTTTGCTTGGCTTTTGTTTTCAGTTTCATTTTTTTTCTTCCTAATGGGAAATGCTCGACCTAGCTCGGCTTGGATATCATTTTTTAATGTAGATAAAACATTTATAATAATTATATCGTATTTTTTCTTTCTTGTACTGGTTGTGAATAAGTAGCTGTTTTCTCCTTGTCCTGCCCACAGACTTGTTGTGTTAATATTATCTTCTAGATCTTGAGCTTTTGTACGTTTAGGGCCTTGAGTTGTGTTGTACTTTCTTTGTGTTGCTGGTCGTAGATGGGCATGAGTTTTTGTTGAAATATTTAATTTTTTATTAACTTTTTTCTTGCGGTATATATCAAATGTACTAGATTTTTTTCTTCTTGAGTTATTGTAAGTTCTAGTGTCATTATCAAGTTGACCATGCCATTGTTTAATATAATTAGCGCAAGAGCTAATTATAAAGAGTGATATAATTAAAAATAATTTACTCATAGTTTTATTTCTACAGTGTTAAAGTTAGTAATAGTACCAAAAATGATTTTTTTTGTAGTTTGATTTCTGATTTTAATGATATCGCCAAGTCCTCCTGAGTTTAAAGCAATTCCGGCTCCTGTTAAACTTAAGTTTCCTTGCTTAAGTTGAAGTGAGACTGGGTGGTTTTGCCGTACGATATTTTTTGCAATTAAGTTTTTTTTCAAAAGGGGTGTGTTTATATTTATTGACCGAGATAACTTTTGAAAAATTAAATTATGTGTATTTGTATGCAACTGCTCAGGGTGAATTGTTTTTACTTTCTTTACGGTGAAAAGGTCTGGCGTTAGTTTTTGATTGGGATAAAGTGTCTGCTTTGCAACTAATGCTTTGGAATTTGTACTGTTAGTAATTTTAATCCATTCGGGTTTCTTTTTTGAATTTGTTATTAAGTATTTGATATGGAATGTCCCAAGTTTGTTACACTTTGTGCAGCTAAGCTTTAATTTTTGTTGTTGGTTAAGTAGTATTAAGTGTATTTTTCTGTGTTCAATTTCAGTGATCATCTTTTTGTTTTTAATTAAAGTATTTTGAACAACTTGTCTTAAGTTGTTTATAAGGATTAATGAAGGTGTAATTTTTATTTGGGTGTTTTGAAAACGCTCATGGATAACATTAGATAAATAATTGGCCTTAAGTGTACCAAGTGAGTTACTGAGTTTTTGTGTAAAGTGGTTTAAGATTTCCTGGTTGCAATTACTATTTTTAATAACTTTGTTGTTAATACTATCTCGTGTTGTGAAAAATATTTTATCATATGTATTGATAATACATTTATTTTCTGCAAACACTGAAATGCTTACGCTAAAAGTAATAATGATAATTGTTAAATAAATTTTCAAATCTGTCTCACTACCTTATATTATTAACTGTTTGTAGCATTTGATCTGCTACTCCCATTACTTTTGAGTTCATTTCATAGGCTCGTTGTGCCTTAATTAAGTTTGTCATTTCAGTCATTATGCTTACATTTGATGATTCGAGTGTACCTTGTAGTATATTGCCTGCGTTATTTCTTCCTGCAACCTCTTCAATGGCCATACCACTTGAAAGAGAGGCTTGGTAAAGATTTCCTCCTGAGGACTGGAGACCTATTGGATTGGCGAATGTAAAAACAGGAAGAACTCCAAGTTTGACAGCATTTACTTGATTGCTTAAGTATGCTTCGATATTTCCATTTTTATCAATAACAACATTTTTTGTTCCTTCGGGAAACGTGATGCCAGGGTAAACAGGATCTCCTGACTTTGTAACAAGTGTGCCTTGTCCATTTACATTAAAAGCACCATCTCTTGTATATCTAATTTTGTCATTATCGAGAGTTATTCCAAAAAAGCCATCACCGTTAACCATTAAATCAAATGGATTATTTGTTACAATGGGATTACCAATTGTAAATTCTTTTCTTGTTCCAGAAAGCTTTGCTCCGCTACCGATCTGGATACCGACATTATAATTACTATCGGTACTTGAACTTGAACCAGGGGCTTGAATAGTTTCATAAAGTAAATCATCAAACTCTGCTCTTGATTTCTTGAAACCAATAGTATTTGCGTTGGCAATATTATTAGATATAGTACTAACGTTTTGTTCTTGAGCACTCATACCACTAGCGGCAATATTTAGTGCTCTCATAATGGCATAAGCATTCGGAGAAATAATGCTGATAGCTAGAGTTAATAAAAAAATTTTATACATTCAATCTCCTAAAACCTTAAAAGGTCATTAACTGACTTTTGTGAAATATTGTCATAAGTTTTAATCACTCTTTGGATACTTTCGAAATGACGATTTGCCTTAATTAACTTAGCCATTTCTTCGACAGCATTAACATTTGACTGTTCAATAAAACCTTGAAGTATTCTACTTGAGTGTTGTTCTAGTTCGTTGTTGGTATCATTGTTTATATATAAAGAATTTCCTTCTTTTTTAAGTAGTGATTGGTTTTTAAATTCTATGAGAGAAAGACGTCCAAGATTTTTCTTGTTTGAAAAGATTTCTCCTTTTTGATTAATTTGCACAGCTTGTCCCTCAATCCTGACAATTCGATCTTGTGGACTGTCAATATTAGTTGCTTCATCTCTGGAGATTAAGATTGGGTTTCCTTGATCCGTTACGAGTGTTCCATCTTTAGCAAGGGAAAATATTCCTTTTCGAGTGAATTTAATGCCCGAAGGAGTTAAAACTTCAAAGAAGGCTTTACCGGAAATTGCTAAGTCTAAGCCATTTCCAGTTGATACAACTTGTCCTTGTTGAAAATTGGTATAAGAGTTATTAACTTTGACCATGGAATTCTCTGCGCCTTGATGGTGATAAAAATCCTCCGGTGCCCAAACTTTATTTGGTAGGTTTATATCCTCATTAGCTTTAGCGTTAGATAGATGTTCCCTGAATGCTAGTTGATCTTTTTTAAACCCTGGAGTGTTTGCGTTGGCAACATTATTGGCTATTGTTTCAACATTTCTTTGCTGGGCAATAGCGCCTGATAATGGTACCCATAAATCTTTCAAAGTATCCTCATTTGGAAGTGTATATTAAGTTGAGCAATCAGTTCGGGAAAACACTTCCTATACATTAAATATTACCAATTAAGCTGCCAAAATACCCACACCGGACAAATTTGCCTTTGTTTATAAAAATTAATGGTATAACTTTTACTTTCTTGAGTATTTTTGAATATAATTAGTCACTTGTTTGACGCAACATATTTAATAGGGGTATTAGATTGTCTACCAAAGATGAAAATTTCGAAAAAATTCTTGTTAACCTTGAAAAATTAGTTTCAGAGCTAGAAACAGGAGAGCTGGGGTTACAACAAAGTTTAGCTCGCTTTGAGGAGGGAGTTAAGTTGTATAAAAAATGTAAGGGAGAGCTTGATAAAGCGGAGAAAAAGATATCAGTCTTGACTGAGGGCCTTAAAGAAGAAGAACTTGATTAAAAAGTTAAATCTTTTGTTATTTATATTCTTTTCTTTTCTTGCTGGCTGTAGCTATTTTGAACAAGATAGGCCTAAGTTAGATGGGCTTGTTGTTCCTGATGTTACAAGTCGTGAAAGTAGATATTTACCGAAGATTGACCAAGATAATTACGATGAAGGCCTTATGATGATGGGCCCACCAATTAAAAAAAGCTCCATTTTAGGAACACCAAGAAAGGTGACCCCTGTCGTAGCACTAATCCTAGGGCCAGGAATGATTAGAACGACTTGTCATATATCTTTCTTAAAAGCAATAGAAGAAGCAGGTATTTCTATTCATATTATATCTGGTATTGGCTATGGTGCGGTTTTAGCAGCTAGTTATGCAGCAGGGTTTTCATCACAGAAGATAGAGTGGAATATATTTAATTTTTTTCACTCAGACATTACTTATAATCCGTTGTCTAAAAAGTGGGATAATTATAATAGAAATTATTTATCAAAAATCTTTAATAAACTGGATATTGGAGACCTGAAGTTATCATTTATTATTCCAATGTACGATATTAATAAAAAAGAAGTAAAATTTTTTAAAAGTGGAAATGTATCAAGTTTGACATATAAAAGTTCAACCCTATTACATGCAGCTAATGCAATATATATTACTGCAATCAACGAGGGTTTTTTTCAAGCAAAGGAGTACCGCAATATGGGAGCTGATATTGTGATAGGTGTTGATGTTTTAGGGGATGATTTATCATTGGTTCATGGTAATGATTATTTAGCAGGTTTATTTGGTAGAGTAATTTCGAATATAAAAACGAAGCATAGAGATATTGACTTTTTTTATACAATGCCGACATCTGATATGCCATTAGATTCAACAATAGGCCTAGCGTCTCTTTTACAGAAGTGTTATAATAAGAGTAAATTAATTACTAGTGAGTTAAAGTTATACCTGAATGATTGGCAGATAAAAAATCAAGGGTTAATTGAATGAGAGATTTTTTTATAAAATTATCAATTGTAATATTGCTTTTGATAACATTGTCACTAGGACTTGGAGTAGGAATTTATTCTCATTTTACAAACCAGTTGCCTCAAATAGAGTCATTGGCCGATTATCGTCCATCAATTCCATCTAAAATCTTTTCAAAAGATGGCAGGCTTTTAGCAGAAATTGGTCGGGAGAAACGAGAAGTTATAGCTATTTCATCTTTGCCTCAGCTTGTAATTGATAGTTTCTTGGCCGCAGAAGATGATAGTTTTTATGAGCATAGAGGAGTTGATTATACAGGTTTACTAAGGGCATTCTGGGTAAATCTGAAGGCAGGTCGTGTAGTGCAAGGAGGAAGTACAATTACACAACAAGTTGCTAAATCTTTATTGCTCACAAGAGAAAGGTCCTTAAGTCGTAAAATTAAAGATTTTTTACTAGCACAAAAAATTGAAGAGCGCTTTACGAAAGAAGAAATTTTATTTTTGTATTTAAATCAAGTGTATTTAGGTTCAGGGTTTTATGGTGTTAAAGCGGCCCTAAATGGATATTTTGGTAAAGATTTAGATGAGATTACCATTGGAGAAGCTTCGATGGTTGCAGGGTTATTGGTTGCCCCTAGTAAGTATTCTCCTATGAGCAATCCGGAAGCAGCATTTAATAGGCAAAGGTATGTTTTAAAACGATTATTACTAACCCAAAAAATTACAGAAGATGAATACAAGCAAGCTTTAGATGAAAAAATAAAATTTAAAATTAGAAAGAAAACTAAATTTAATGCGGGCTATTTTACTGATTGGGTAAGACAAGATTTCATAGAGAAGTATGGAGAAGAAGAATTACTGACTAACGGGTATACAATTAACACTACTCTAGACTTTGAGCTACAACAAGTTGCAGAAAAGAGTATTTTAGAAGGAGTGAGGAAAGTTGATCAGCGGCAAGGCTACAAGGGAAATATTGGAAAGGTCAGTAATCGAGAAGAGCAAGCAATACTTGATTTTGATATTAGAAAGAAAGTCTATAGGAATAATTCAACTTTTTTTACTATAAACAAAGACTTCGAAAGAGAATATGAAGTCGAGTTAAATGAACAAGATTATCATAATCAAGTTTTATTTTATCAAAACGAAATTAATAATTTTAAAATAGATAATTGGGGTCGAGGATATAACCAGGAAGATCAATTTTTAAATTACTTACATGAAGGTGATTCCTTTAATGCTGTAGTTCAGTTTGTAAATGATAAAGCACGTTTAATATTTGTAACCCTAGGTGGAATATCTGGTTTTATTTCTTATGATAACTTTAAGTGGGCACATGAACGAGTTATTGAAGCCAATAAAAAGTATTTTCCATTTGTGACTAAACCATCAGTAATAGTTGGCCCGGGAGATATTGTTAAGGTCAGAGTTTTAAAGCTTAAAGATTCAGTATGGGATAATATTAATTCAGTATATAAAAAAACAATAGTAGATAAAGGTTTAATTGAAAAAATTAAATTACAAACTTATCTTAATTTAGAGTTAGATCAAGAAATTGATGTTCAGGCGGCGATAGTCTCAATGGATCCATTTTCTGGTGATGTAATAACACTTGTCGGGGGAACTGATTTTAATAAGTCTCAATTTAACAGAGCATTACAATCTTTAAGGCAACCAGGATCATCTTTTAAGCCTTTCATCTATGCCGCTGGATTAGAGCATGGATATACACCTTCTTCTGTTATTATGGATTCACCTGAATCATTAACAGGGGCAGCAGGAGGGCCTAATTGGAAACCTAGAAATTATGATGGAAAATATTTAGGGCCTATTACTTTTAGAACATCATTGGAAAAAAGCCGGAACATTCCAACTATTAAAATTGCTGAAAATGTGGGAGTTGGCAATATCGTAGATTTTGTTGATAGGTTTGGTATGATTGTTAAGTTAGAAAAAGATTTAGGTCTATCTTTGGGTTCTTTTGGTATAACGCTGTTAGATTTAGTAGAGTCATATGGTGTATTTCCAAACGGTGGTAAGCAAGTTAAGTCCAGGTCAATTGTTTCAATTATTGATCGGAATGGGCAGGATATATGGAATAAAGACTTGAATCAGCAAGTTAAGGAAGATGTTTCAGATTCGGAATTGTTTACTGAAGTAGACTTAGTAGAAGACACTGTTGATGTAGTAAATGAAGAAGGTGTAGATATAAACCCATTTCATAAAAACCTGGATGATAAACAAGTGTTTGATTCTAGGTTGTCATATATTATGACTAATCTATTGAGAGGAGTTATTCAAAATGGAACAGGAAGGGCAGCAAAAAAGATTGGCACATATTTAGGTGGAAAAACAGGAACTACAAGTAATTATGTCGATGCATGGTTTTTGGGTTTTTCATCTAAAATTGTTTCTGGTGTTTGGGTAGGATTTGATAATAATAAAACTTTAGGTTGGGGGGAAACAGGTTCTAAATCAGCATTACCAATATGGTCACAAGTGATGGATGCAAGTTTAAAAAAGTATGGAGAAAGTGATTTTGATGTGCCTGAGGGTATATTAAATATAGGAATTGATCGTAAAACTGGTAAGGTAGCTAAAACTCATTCCTCACATCCCTTTATTGAATCATTTGTGGAGGGCCATGGTCCTGAAAGCATTTCTGGTGCATTAAACAATTCTAGTTCAGTCATTTATGAGGAAGATGAGTATTTTGACGAGCAATAATATACTGATAACTCTAGGGAAAAATAATCCATTTTTTATTAAGTAGATATTCAAACTTATATTAGAATAGTACTAGACGATATACAGTCTAGGAGCGCGTTTTAGGGATATTGCCCAAGGCATAAGTGATGAAATTTATTGATTTAGCTAATACAAAAAATATATTATCAATTACCTTAATTGCTTCATTTATGTTTCATATTCTAGCAATTTTGTATAATTTTAATATGTTGGAATATGTACCTTTAGATCTTTCAGTTGTTGAAGATAAGGAAATAAGGTTAAAGCTCCGTTTGGATAATAAAGCAAGGAAAAGGCAAATTGTTGAAACACAAAGTACAAAAAATAAACAACCTCCAAAAGAGACGAGATTTTTAGGAAAAAGAGACCAGTTCCTGAATAAGCAATCTGTAACAAAAAAAGTTGGTAGTTTTAAGTTGGCCGGAATAGGTAAAAAAACAGGTGTTGAATTAAATAAAAAGTTACTAAAAAGTAAGACTGAAATGAACCTTAAAGATTTATCTCTTGTACGGTCTCCAGTAGTTGCAAAAAATAAGACAAAACAGGCAAAGATGATTTTAGGTATAGATGCAGGAAAGTTAGGGCAATTAGGGTTAGCTCAGTCCAATGACTATGTCGAAGATGTTCCTCTTGGAGACGTTACAAGTTTAAATACAATTGAATATAAATATTTTGGATTTTATAATCGTATAAAACAGAAGCTAGAACAATTTTGGGGTAGGTCTTTAAAAGAGAAGGCAGATGCTATTTATCGTTCAGGCAGAAGAATGCCTGCAAGCGCAGATAGAATAACTTCAGTTATTGTAACGATAGATGCAAAAGGAAATATTATAGATGTTACCATTGCAAGTACAAGTGGCATGAGAGAGTTGGATGAAGCTGCAGTTGAATCATTTAATAAAGCAGGGCCTTTTCCTAATCCTCCTAAAGGGATGATTACGAATGGTGTTGCTAAAATTGAATGGGGTTTTGTTGTTAAGGGTTAGTTATTGTGTTGTGTGTTTTTTTAAAAGTGATTTTAGGTTATTGATTCCTTCCATCATTACGTAATCGTTCCATATTGACTCTAAGTCTTTAATCGTATCAATTAATTGAACGGCTGCTTGATCGCGGGAAATTTTTTCTGAATCTGCAAGCTGAGCAACGGAAGTAGCGAGTGCATTCATAGCAGACCGATTGCAGATTTCATTTAATCTTTCTTCGTATGAGCTATCTATTTTTTTTTCTTTACTTTTAATAATTGCGGTATTTAAAAGTTGAATTGATTCTCTATTATTAAACGTCATTTCTGAGTTAGTCCTGATTAATTTGCTATGGGAGTATCTGGGCTATTGACTGATTCGTAAAGAAAAATCTTAATTTTTTTTTTACAAAAAAAAAAGGTAGGAATATAAAAAAAAAATTGACTTCCAGCTTGTAATTTTTTTTATTTTTTACTTGCATTCAATATTGACAGTCTTTGAAGCAGGGTATTATTCACATAAAGCAGAATAATCGGATGAGCTTAAGAGTTCATTAACTTCTTCGGGATTGGAAACCTCTAGTTTAATAAGCCAATGATCATATGGTTTTTGATTTAGTAGTTCAGGCTCTTCGGTGACAATATTATTAATCTCTATAACTTTACCTGAGAGAGGAGCATATAAATCACTTACAGATTTGATTGATTCTACAACGCCAAAGCTATCATCTTTAGATATATTGGTATCAACTTCAGGAAGTTCAACGAATACAATATCCCCGAGAGATGATTGAGCAAAATCGGTTATACCAATAGTAGCGAAATTATTATTTACATCGGCCCATTCGTGTTCTTTTGTATACTTTAAATTAATAGGTAGATTTAGTGACATTACTTATGTCCTCCGTTATAAAATGGTTTTGAGTGTCTTGTTGCGAAATATTTCTTATTTCTTATTTCAATATAGTAATCATCTTTTAATGGATGTTCTTTTGTGATATGCGCCATAGCAATTCCGGCACCAAGAGTCACAGACATTGTGCCTGATGTGATGGTTCCAATTTTTTTATCATTATTATCAAATACAGAGTATCCCTTTCGGGGTATTCCTTTTTCGAGAGATAGCTTAACTAATCTTAAGCTAGGTTCTTTATTGATTAGTGAATCTTTACCTAGGAATTTTTCTTTATCTTTTTTGACACACCATTTAAGGCCACTTTCATAAGGAGTTACTTTATCATGTAATTCATTTCCATAAAGTGGGTAACCGACTTCAAGCCTTAATACATCACGAGCTGCTAGGCCACATGGTGTTATTTCTAAATCTATTAATTTATTCCAAGTTTCTTGAATTAATTCATGGTTACCAAAAATTTCAAAACCATCTTCTCCTGTATATCCTGTCCTAGCAATTATAAAATCATTATGTTCTTTTACTGAATAATATTCAAATGTACTTTCTGTCTGAGTATCAAGTAAATTTATTTTTGTTAAGTAATTAGCACTATTAGGGCCTTGGATTGCAATAAGTGAAATCTGGTCTGAATTATTTTCTATTTTACAATCAAAACTTTTAGATTGAGCATTTATCCATTTCCAATCCTTATCTATATTTGAAGCATTGACACAAAGAAGAACTTTCTCATGACTAAGCTTGTAACATATTAAATCATCAATAATAGTCCCGTTTTCCCTACAAATGGGTGAGTAAACAGCTTTTCCAACATGAGCATTAAAAAAATCGTTGGTAATAATATAATCAACAAATTTAACAGCTTCAGATCCTTCAACAAAAAATTCACCCATATGGCTTACGTCAAATAGGCCAGCATCTTTCCGGACAGCAATAGTTTCACTTTTTACAGAGGAATATTGAATTGGCATATTAAAACCAGCAAATGGAACGATCTTTGCGTTTAATTTTTTATGTGCATTTATAAGTGATGTTTCTTGGACCATAATTAACCTAAATTATTTATATGTTTTTTTCTGCAGCTTGTAAAAGGTTTTGCATAAGTGAAATTATAGTCATAGGGCCAATACCTCCCGGTACTGGAGTTATTGCCGAAACGTATGGAAATACATTTTTAAAATCAATATCGCCACATAATTTACCTTGTGTGTTTTGATTTATCCCAACATCAACTAAGGTTTGTTTTTTATCTAAATTTAAATGTGTTTTATTGATAAAGTTTGCTTTACCAATGGCCGAAATTATAATATCAGCTGTTTTGGTGACCATGTTTAAATTTTCTGTTTTAGAATGACAAATAGTGACAGTTGCATTTTGGTTAATTAACATTAAGGCTAAAGGACGACCAACAATATGACTACGTCCAATAATGACAACATGTTTTCCCGCAATCGGAATTTGATAATGTTTTAAACAAGTGATAATTCCCTTAGGGGTGCAAGGCAAAAGAGAATCTTTATTATAAAATAATTTTCCAATATTTAGATAATGAAAACCATCTACATCTTTCGAAGAGGGAATAATGCTTGGTAAATCAATGTTTTTTAAATGACGAGGTAAAGGAAGTTGGATTAAACACCCATGTACAGTTTGATCATTAACGACAGTAGCAACAGTCTGACAAAATTTTTCTTCTGAAATTGATTCTTCAAGTTTAATAACTTCACATTCGGCACCAATTTCAAGGCAAAATTTTTGTTTTGACTTTGTATATCTGATACTGGCTTGGTTATTACCAACTAAAATTACTTTTAAGGAAGGTGAAATATTATTATCACGTAACTTCTTACATCTATTAGTTAGATTATTTATAACTTTTTCTCTTATTTCACGAGAATTCATTATAATGGCCATAATTTTTCCTTTATTCATTGATTTTATTACATTATTTCGTTAAAAAGAGCAATTTCAATCGCGTTTATAAAAGGATTATTTGAATGAGATTTTACCTAGGGTTAATGTTACAATTATTTGGTTTTACTTCAGTTGGAATTTGTTTTTTTATGGGTATAAAAAATGGTGATTACGGTAAGTTAGAGTTATTTCAATTTGTTGGTGGCACAGGAGTGTTTTATCTGGGACATTTTATTCGTTTGAAAGGTTAAGTTAAGCAAGTTATTATTTTGTCATGATAATATTAGGGATTGATCCAGGTTCTAGAAAAGCTGGTTATGGCGTTATAGAGTTAGATCAAAGAAAAATAAAATTAATTGCATCGGGAACAATGAGATATGATTCAACTAAAGAATTTATACCAAGATTAGGTATAATTTATGCAAGTTGTAAATCATTAGTTTCAAAATATAAGCCTAATGAAATTGCACTTGAGTCTCTTATTCATGTGAAAAATATTAATTCTCTTTCTAAACTATCTCAAGCAAGAGGTGCTATGATTTCTGGTTGCTTAAGTTCAGGAGAATTGCCAATTTCGGAGTATGCTCCAAATAAGATTAAATCGTCAGTAGTAGGTTTTGGTCACGCCGATAAATTAAATATAAAGAAAACAATTTCAATTCTTTGTGGTATTACTGAATTTAAAACAGATGACGAAAGTGATGCAATCGCGATAGCAATTTGCCACTCATTAAATAGAAATACTTTGCAAAAGAGAATTTATAATAATAGGCCAGGGAGAATAAGATGATAGGATGTATTCAAGGTAAGGTTTTGTTTAGCGATGGTCAGGAGTTAATAATTATTACAAAGCTTGGAGTCGGTTATGAAGTATATTGCAATCATGTTCTTCAAGAAGGGTCATATATTTCATTGTATATTTCACATATAATTAAAGAAGCATCTCAAGACTTGTATGGCTTTAATTCTCTTCGTGAAAAAAAATTATTTGAAGTATTACTTCAAGTAAAAGGTATTGGAGCTAAATCGGCATACTCATTATTAACATGTTTAGGTGAAAAACAAATTGTCGAAGCGATTACATTAGAAAACAAAAAGGCTTTAACAAAGGCCCCAGGCGTAGGACCGAGAGCAGCAGCACAAATCATATTGGATTTAAATCAAAAAATTCATAAAATCGCTATGTTTTCAGATAAATATAAAACAGAGAAAAATATTTTTGACTCAAAAGATATATCGAGTGATTCTTTTTCAAATATAACAAAAGAGGATTTTATAAACACTCAAAGTGGACAAGTTGAAAGTTATCAGAATATTATTCAGGACGCAGTGATGGCATGTAAGGAATTAGGATTTAAAGAAGATAGGATCATACCAGTGGCACAGAAAATTGCAGTAGAAAACTCCATAAATAAAGCAGAGCAGTTAGTTCATCTTGTTCTTAGGGAGATCTAAATGAGTATAGACTCAGAAAGATTTTTATCATCAGACTTAGATAAAAAAGATTTATCTCAAGAAAAACAATTAAGGCCAGAAAATTTTTCAGAATATATAGGTCAAGAAAAAGTTGTAAAAAATATTGAAGTGATGATCGATTCGGCCAAAATTAGAGAGGCGGCATTAGATCATATTTTACTATCAGGTCCTCCAGGATTAGGAAAAACCTCTTTAGCAATGATCATTTCAGAATCATTAAATTCAGAGCTGCATGTGATTTCAGGCCCTGCTATAGAAAAAAAGGGAGACCTAGCTGCAATTTTAACAAATCTTAACCCAAATGATGTTTTATTTATTGATGAAATTCATAGAATGAATATCATGGTTGAAGAAATTTTATATTCTGCAATGGAAGACTATCGGCTAGATATTGTTATCGGACAAGGCCCTTCTGCTCGAATTATGCAAATTGGAATTGCTCCTTTTACATTAATAGGAGCAACGACCAGATCAGGATTGCTATCGAATCCATTAAGAGATAGATTTTTAGCACATCTTCATTTTGATTTTTATTTAGTAGATGAACTGGCCAAAATTGTAGGAAATAATGGTCGCAAGCTAGGTATGACTTTTGAGGATTCTGCACTTAAACAAATAGCAAAGTGCTCAAGAGGTACCCCCCGTGTTGCTAATAGAATATTGAGAAGAGTCAGAGATTTTGCTTTGATAGAAAAAAGAAATACAATAAAATTAATAGATGTTAACAATGCTTTAGGTTTAATGGAGATCGACTCTCTTGGATTGGATAGAATGGACCGCAAAATATTACAGGTGATAACTGATTATTACTCCGGTGGCCCTGTTGGTATTGAAACTTTATGCGCAACTTTAAATGAAGATAGAGGAACAATAGAAGATGTTTATGAGCCTTATTTATTAAAAGAGGGGTTTTTGTTGAGAACATCTCGAGGAAGGGAGTGCTCTGATAAAAGTAAGGAACATTTAAGTAATCTATCTAGTTTTTTTGAGTAATTCCTGTAGAAATTTCTTACTTCTTTGCTAGTTATTTATTTCTTGCTAGAGTAATATAATTAACTTAAAGACCTTTTGTAAAATAAGGAATGTATACTTGTAAGTGCTTAATACTTAAAGGTAAAAACAAAGAGATAAATAAAAATGTTGCATCAAAGAACATTGGCAAAAAAAATTTCATTAACAGGTATTGGTTTACACTCAGGTAAAAAGGTTACTTTAACTCTTTATCCTGCACCAGCAAACTTTGGTATTCAGTTTAAAAGAATCGATTTACCCAACTCACTTGCAATTAAAGCTTGTTCGAAAACAGTTGGAGCAACAGAGAATAATACAACTTTGGGTGAAGGCAGAGAAGCAATACATACTGTTGAGCATTTACTGGCCGTGTTTTATGGCCTTAGCATTGATAATGTTTATTGTGAAATTGATGGACCTGAAGTCCCAATTATGGATGGTTCCGGAGCTTCTTTTGTTTTTGTTGTTAAAGAAGCTGGAATAACAACTTTACCTAGTACGAAGAAATTTTTAGTAGTTTTAAATCCAGTGGAAGTTAAACTTGAAGATAAATGGGCAAGAATTGAACCAGCGACAAAATTATCTATTAATTCAACAATTGTTTTTGCTCATCCCATTATTCAAGAGCAGGCAATGAATTTTGAGTTTTCATGTGAAAATTTTATTAATGAAATAAGTCGTTCGCGAACATTTGGACTATTAAAAGATGTTGATATGCTTAAAAGAAAAGGTCTTATCAAAGGTGGATCCTTGGATAATGCGATCGTATTGAGCGATTTCAATGTTGTAAACCCTGAAGGTTTAAGGTTTAACAATGAATTTATTAGGCATAAAATTTTAGATACCTTAGGTGATATTAGTTTATTGGGACACGAGATAGCAGCAAAAATTACAACTTATAAATCGGGGCACAAGCTTCATGATTTATTATGTAAAAAGTTACTGTCCACACCTTCAGCGTATGAGATAGTTTCGGCATCATTGCTTGAGCAAGAGTCTTTAGAACCATTTGCATTACCAAAAACAATGTCACCCATTTTGCAGTGAAAATTAATATTTAGGAGATAAGTTAAAGTGGATAATCAAGAAGTTATTATCGGTATTCATAGTATCATTGAAGCAATAAAGAATAAAAAAAGGGATAACTTATTTTTATATGGAACGAAATCGGGGCTAGAGTTAATTACTAATTCAAACAAGCTGTCCGCTGATGAAAAAAATAAGTTTAATAAAAGTGAACTTAACTCACATGAATTTCAGGAAGTGGCAAAAAAGCTATTTGCACAAGGTGGTTTTAATTATCAGAGGGTTACTTCTCAGATTTTACTGTCTGCCGAAAAACTATCTACAGATGGCATTGAATGGATCATGAAAAAAATAAATAATGGAGAAAAATTAAAAATTTTCTGCTTAGACCAAGTTACAGATATTCATAATACGGCGGCAATTTTAAGAACAGCATCCTTTTATGGTGTTGATTGTTTAGTCACAGGGATGAAAGGTAATTCAGGTAAATCACCAGGTTTTTATCGAATTGCTTCAGGAGCAACAGAGCATGTAAAGATAATAGAGTGTTCCAGCTTACCCAAGTTTATTAGAAAACTTATTTCTAAGGATGTTAGATGTATTGGCTTTAGCGAGCATTCTGAAAAGAACCATGTCGAACAAGAAAGCAGTAACTCAATTGCATTAATAGTTGGCTCTGAAGATACAGGGTTGTCCCACGCTTTAAGTAGAGTACTAAGCGAGATGTATTGTATTAATGCGCTTGGTGCCACAAAGTCTCTCAATGTTTCAGTTGCTTCAGCGATTGCAATGGAAAGGTTTTTTAATTAATTATTTTAAAAATGGCTTGATTATATGAAACGATAAGTTTATATATCTAAACTGTTTAAATATTGTGACTGGCTGGCTTAGCTCAGTTGGTAGAGCAGCGGTTTTGTAAACCGCAGGTCGTAGGTTCGAGTCCTATAGCCAGCTCCAAGATTTAAATAAGGCGGGATTGCCGAGCGGTCAAAGGCAACAGACTGTAAATCTGTCGGTGTATACCTTCGATGGTTCGAATCCATCTCTCGCCACCATAAAAGATAAGAATGGTCATGCGGGTGTAGCTCAGTTGGTAGAGTGCCAGCCTTCCAAGCTGGATGTCGAGAGTTCGAACCTCTTCGCCCGCTCCATTTATTTCATTAAAATTTAGCTCACGTGGCTCAGAGGTAGAGCACTCCCTTGGTAAGGGAGAGGTCACGGGTTCAATTCCCGTCGTGAGCTCCACTAGATTTATAACAACTTTTTTCTTGTCAGCTAATTTTATCTGGTGAATACTGTTGACTCACTTAAATTTGAAGTATATTAGGATTAAGTTTAATTTAGAATTAGAAGTTTAGTTATTATTAATTATATCAATGATTAATACTATTTTAAGGAGACCATCTCATGGCAAAAGAAAAATTTGATAGAAGTAAGCCACACGTTAACATTGGAACTATTGGACATGTTGACCATGGTAAAACAACATTAACTGCAGCGATTTCGATGGTTTTAGCAGAAAAATCAGGAGTTGAAGCACAAAAATTTTCAGATATTGATTCTGCCCCAGAAGAAAAAGCACGTGGGATAACAATTAATACTTCTCACATTGAGTATGAAACAGAAAATAGACATTACGCACATGTTGATTGTCCTGGGCATGCTGACTATGTTAAAAATATGATTACAGGTGCAGCACAAATGGATGGAGCAATCTTAGTTTGCTCTGCAGCTGATGGCCCGATGCCTCAAACAAGAGAGCACATTCTTCTAGCACGTCAAGTTGGGGTTCCTGCAATTGTTGTATTTTTAAATAAAGTTGATCAGGTAGATGACGAAGAATTATTAGAGTTAGTTGAAATGGAAGTAAGGGAACTACTTTCTTCATATGAGTTTCCAGGAGATGATATTCCTATCGTAACTGGATCGGCACTTGCCGCAGTTGAAGGAAGAGATCCAGAAATAGGAGCGAATAAAGTACTTGAGCTTATGAACCAAGTTGATACATATATCCCAACTCCAGAAAGAGATATAGACAAAGATTTCTTAATGCCAGTTGAAGATGTTTTTTCAATTTCAGGACGTGGAACTGTTGTAACAGGCCGTATTGAAAGAGGGATTGTCAAAGTTGGTGAAGAGATTGAAATTGTTGGTATTAAAGAAAAGCAAAAAACAATCGTAACTGGCGTTGAAATGTTTAGAAAACTTCTTGACGAAGGTAGAGCTGGTGATAACGTTGGACTTCTTCTTAGAGGAACAAAAAGAGAAGATGTTGAAAGGGGTCAATGTTTAATTAAGCCCGGAACAGTAACTCCACATAAAAAGTTTAGATGTTCTGTGTATATCCTAAATAAAGATGAAGGTGGTAGACATACTCCAATTTTTAAAGGGTACAGGCCACAATTTTACTTCAGAACAACTGATGTTACTGGAGCAATTGAATTAAATGAAGGCGTTGAAATGATTATGCCTGGTGACAATACCGATTTTGAAGCAGAGTTAATAACTCCAATTGCAATGGAGAAAGGTTTACGTTTTGCCATAAGAGAAGGTGGTAGAACAATTGGTGCTGGAACTGTTTCTGAAATTTTAGACTAATAACTAGTTTATTTTATTGATTGGGGGCCGGCTTTGTCTGGCCCTCTTTATTTATATACACGGGCGTATAGCTCTAATTGGTAGAGCGGCGGATTCCAAATCCGTAGGTTGTAGGTTCGAATCCTACTGCGCCCGCCACCTAGCGTTATAATATTTAAATTTATATTTTTCTATATTTATTAAAACTAGTAGACAATTTATCTATTTTTTAGCATAAGTGAAATCTTATACTAAATATATTGTTATTTAAGGAAGTTAAATGTCGCTGATAAAAAGCAGAGATAGTAAAAAATGGATTAATGCCCTAGTTGCTATTTTTAGCATTACTGTTGGTTTTGTTTCAATCAGATTTTTTGACCAGCTCGGAGATTGGTTTGATCTAGAAGCTAAAATAGGTTACTTCCTGGCCTTAAAACAGGGGACTGGAATTCTTATCGGAGTTTTGTTTTTTGTATTGATTCAAAAAAATCATGAAGCTGTCACTCACTTAAAAGAAGTTTATGATGAGTTAGTAAAAGTTATTTGGCCTGATAAAGACAGTGTGGTCAAGGTAACTATTGGTATAATAATAGCTGTTAGTATTGTTAGTGGTATTTTTGTTCTCGTTGATTATATTGTGCAACAATTATTAAACTTACTTTATTAATGTTAATAACCTACAGAAGATTCGGAAAATAAAATGACTGAAAATAAATTAGATGAAGAAATAAAAACTGAAGTAGAAAATACAGAGAGCGAAGTAGAGAGTACTGAAGTTACTGAAAATCCGGAGGGATTCTCAGATGGTAGCTCTGATGACTTCAAGTGGTATATTGCTAAAACGATGACGGGGCAAGAAAATAAGGTACAAAAGACAATTAAGGATAGAATTGTAAATTATAATCTCACTGAAGAATTTTCTCAAGTTCTTGTACCAGAAGAAGAGGTCGTGACAAATGTTAACGGTAAAAAAAGACATTTAAAAAAGAGAATATTCCCAGGTTACGTCTTGATAAAGATGATAATGAATGATAGAACGTGGCACCTTGTCAAAGATACTGATAAGATAACAGGTTTTGTTGGAGGAACTCTGGCCAAACCAAGCCCTCTTACAGAAGAAGAAGCCGCTTTTATGACTAATCAGTCAAAAGAAGGCTTCAAGCCAGTAAGATCTGCTTTAAGCTTTAGTGAAGGTGAATCAGTAAAAGTAACAGAAGGACCTTTTGCATCATTTGTTGGAACAGTAGAAGCAATAAGTGAAAAAGGTAAAATAAAAGTAAATGTTTCAATATTTGGTAGACCAACACCAGTTGAATTAGATGCAAGCCAAGTGGAAAAAGTTTCATAAAGTTTGAAAAAGTTGGAAGATAGCAATATCGAAGGAGATTAAAGATGGCCAAAAAAGTAACTGGTTTTATTAAATTACAAATTGCAGGTGGAAAAGCAAATCCATCTCCACCAATCGGGCCCGCATTGGGGCAAAAAGGTGTTAATATAATGGAGTTCTGTAAAGCGTTTAATGCAAAGACTCAGAAAGATATGGGGGTAATGCTACCGACAATAATTACAGTTTATTCTGATAGATCATTTTCATTTGTCACAAAAACACCACCGGCTTCATACCTACTTAAAACTAAACTAAAACTTAAAAAAGGTTCTCAGAAACCAGGTCATGAAGTGGCAGGTAAAGTTCCACAAAAAGTAGTTGAAGAGATAGTGGAAGGAAAAGAAAAAGACTTAACAGCAGCCACAAAAGAAGCAGGAATGAGAACAATAGAAGGGTCTGCAAGATCAATGGGATTAACTTTAGATTATTAGTAACATTATTCACGGGAGACTTAATAGTCATTTGTACCGAGAGGTTTAATTATGAAAAAACATTCAAAGAAATTTTTAGAAGCATTAAAAAAAGTAGATTCAACAAAATCATATTCCGTTGAAGATGCCATAAAATTAGCGAAGGATGCTTCGTTTGCTAATTTTGATGAAAGTGTAGACTTAGCATTTAAATTAGGAGTTGATCCTAGACATGCTGACCAAATGCTTAGAGGGGCACTGGCTTTACCGGCAGGAACAGGGAAAACGGTAAAAGTAGTTGTCATAACTTCAGGTGATAAAGTCAAAGCGGCAGAAGACGCAGGAGCAGACTTTGTTGGTGGAGATGACATAATTGTAAAAATCCAAGGAGGATGGTTAGACTTTGATCGGGTTATTGCTTCCCCTGATATGATGGGAAAATTAGGTAGAATTGGGAGAGTGTTAGGGCCAAGAGGATTAATGCCAAATCCAAAACTTGGAACAGTAACAACTGATGTAGCAAAAGCTGTTACTGAACAGAAATCAGGAAAGGTAGAGTATAGAACTGAAAAAACAGGTATTATACATGTTCCAATTGGAAAAAAATCATTTTCAGATGAAGATTTAAAAAGAAATTTTATGTCAATAGCAAATGCTATTGTTAAAGCTAAGCCTGCGAGTGCAAAAGGTACTTACCTAAAGTCATTAACAATAAGTACGACAATGGGCGTAGGTGTAAAAATAGATACATTTGAAGTTAGTAACCTAGCTTAGACTAGTGAATTGTTGGGATTGAAGAAGGTCGGTTATTTATCATGTAAACCCTGCCTGAAATCTCCCTCTAAAAAAACAAGAGGAGGTATATAATGTTGAATAGAGCTAGTAAAGAAGTTGTCGTTAATAAGTTAAAAGATAATATCGACAAATCAAGAGCAGTTTTTCTTACAAACCTAATAGGTCTGAAAAGTAATGATGGAGTTGGTGTAAGAAAGAAAGTCAGAGATGCGAATGGTGATATAGTTATTACTAGGAACACACTTTTTAAGAAAGCATCAGAAGGAACAGCTTGTGAAAACATGCTAAGTAAGTTAACAGGACCACACGCATTAGCATTTGCATTTGAAGATGCTGCTGCAGTAGCAAAGTGTTTAAATGATGCAACTAAAGAATATAAAGATGTTGTTACACTTAAATCCGGCGTTCTTAATGGGCAAGAATTATCTAAGGAAGAATTAGTTCAATTAGCTAATTTACCATCCCGAGATCAAATGCTTGGAACATTACTTGCTACTTTTAGTGCTCCAGTATCAGCATTTGCAAGGGTAATTCATGCAATTGGAGAACAGAAAGCAGAAGGAACAGAAGCAAAACAAACAGAAGAATAATTTTAATATATATTTTAGAGAATAGTAAGGAGAATAAAATGAGTATTACAAATGAACAATTAATTGATCACATTTCACAAATGTCTGTATTAGATGTTGCAAACTTAGTTAAAGAACTAGAAGATAAATTTGGTGTTTCAGCAGCTCCTGTAGCAGTTGCCGGAGCCGCAGCAGGCGGAGAAGCAGCTGCTGAGCAAACTGAATTTACTGTAGTTCTTGCTGCGGCCGGAGCAAAGAAAATTGCTGTTATTAAAGAAGTTAGAGCAATTACAGGTTTAGGCCTAAAAGAAGCAAAAGAATTAGTTGAAGGTGCACCAAAGCCAGTTAAAGAAGGCCTTGAAAAAACAGAAGCAGAAGAGTTAAAGAAAAAACTTGAAGCTGCTGGTGCAACAGTTGAGCTTAAGTAAGACAGTAAATAATATTATTAAGGTAAGTTGTTTTTCAAGAGTGATACACGAAAAACAACTTACCTATGTTTAATTTTAAAAACTTAATAGGGGATTTACCATGACTCAAGTTTTCTCACGAAACGAGTGGTATCGAAAGACATTCAATACAACCAAGCCAGCAATGACTCCTCCTCCTCTGATGAATTTGCAAGTTGAATCATATAAAAACTTTCTTCAAAGGGATGTCCCTTATTCTCAGAGAAAAAATATTGGGCTTCAAGCAGTGTTTAAATCTGTTTTTCCAATATTTGATTTTAACAAGACAGTTTCTTTAGAGTTTGTAAGTTATAGCTTGGAACAACCAAAGTATACAATTCAAGAATGTCGTCAAAGAGGACTTTCTTACGAAGCTCCGCTAAAGGTGATTGTTAGACTTGTATTTTATGAAGTGAATGTAGATACTGAAGGTGTAGAAAACAGAACGGTTTCATCTATTAAAGAACAAGAAGTATATCTCGGCAATATTCCATTAATGGAAGAAACAGGGTCTTTTGTTTATAACGGAACAGAACGAGTTATTGTTTCTCAGTTACATAGGTCACCGGGAATTGTGTTTGAACATGATGGTGGAAAAAAGCATTCTAGCGGTAAATTACTATACTCTGCGAGAATCATACCTCATAGAGGTTCTTGGTTAGATTTTGAATTTGATCATAAAAACATTCTGTTTGTTAGGATTGATAGAAAAAGAAAACTTCATGCAACAATTTTATTAAAAAGTTTAGGTTACTCGACGACTGAATTATTAAGAATGTTTTATAGCATGGAAAAAATCAGCCTTTCAACTAAAGGTGACTTTACGAGAGAGTTAGACTTCAGTTTAATGATAGGAACCAGGTCACTCAATGATATTCTTGATCCTAAGACTGGAAAAGTGATTATTAAAAAAGGCAAAAAGATCACGAAAATGTCAGTAAAAAAGTTAAGTGAAGCAAAAATAACAAAGTTGCCCATTTCAATGGATGAGCTGGTTGGGAAAGTAGTTTCTGACGATGTTTTCGATCCAAAGACAGGAGAAGTAATTTGTCTAGCAAACGAGGCACTTTCTGAAGTAAATATTCAAGAAATGATTTCGTGTGGATTAAAGAAAATTGAAATTTTATATATTGATATGATTAACAGTGGAGACCAGATCAGGACAACATTGTTAGTTGATAAATCTGATGGACGTGAAGATAGTTTAAAAAAGATCTTTGAAAGATTAAGACCTGGAGAACCACCAACACTAGAAGCTGCAGAAGCTTTATTCAATGGATTATTTTTTGACCCAGAAAGATACGATCTTTCTAGAGTCGGTAGGATGAAAATTAACTATAAGTTTGGAATGGATGTTTCGGTTGATGATACAGCATTAACAAAAGAAGATATCATCACTACTGTAAAATATTTGGTAAACTTAAATAACGGAAAAGGTAAAGTAGATGATATTGATCACCTCGGTAATAGAAGAGTAAGAGCTGTTGGAGAATTGCTTGAAAATCAATTTCGTGTTGGTTTAGTAAGAATGGAAAGAGCAATTAAAGAAAGAATGGCAATTCAAGAAATTGAAACTATGATGCCTTATGATTTAGTAAATCAAAAACCAGTAGCAGCGGCTATTAAAGAATTTTTTGGTTCTTCTCAATTATCTCAATTTATGGATCAAACAAATCCATTATCTGAGGTTACTCATAAAAGAAAACTTTCAGCATTAGGACCTGGTGGTTTAACCAGAGAAAGAGCAGGGTTTGAAGTTAGAGACGTTCATAGTACTCACTATGGAAGAATGTGTCCTGTTGAGACACCGGAAGGGCCAAATATTGGTTTAATAACTTCTCTTGCTACTTTTGCACGAGTTTCTGAATATGGATTTATTGAAACCCCATATAGGGTTATTAATGATAAACATGAGATTAGTACTGACTTGAAATATTTCTCAGCTTTTGAAGAAGAAGGCAAAATTATTGCGCAATCTGATGATGCTTATGTTAAAAAGAGTAAAATAATCGGTGAGCACATTCCAGCGAGGAAGGGTGGAGAGCTAGCTCTTGTTAACCCAGATGAAATTGACCTAATGGATGTTTCTCCTTCACAAATGATCTCAATTGCAACGTCTTTAATTCCATTTCTTGAGCATGATGATGCTAACAGAGCTTTAATGGGTTCAAATATGATGAGGCAAGCTGTTCCTTTGGTGAAAACAGATGCACCGATTGTTGGGACAGGTATTGAGAAATTAATAGCTTCAGGTTCAGGAGCCATCATACAAGCAAATGCTGATGGAAGAGTAATTTTTGTAGATTCAAATAGAATTGTAATACAAAAAGACAAGCATAAATCAGGTGAGTCAGGTGTAGAAATATACCATTTAGTAAAATATCAAAGAACAAATCATAACACTTGCAATAACCAAAGAGCTCTTGTGAGAGAGGGAGATGTTGTTAAAAAAGGCATGGTTATAGCTGATGGGCCTGCCACTCAATATGGAGATTTAGCATTAGGGCAAAACGTTCTTGTGGCTTTCATGCCTTGGGGTGGTTACAACTATGAAGATTCAATACTAATTAGTGAAAATTTATTAGCACAAGATATTTTTACTTCTATTCATATTGAAAGCTTTGAAGTTGAGGCAAGAGATACGAAATTAGGAAAAGAAGAGATTACAAGAGACATTCCTAATGTTAGCGAGCAGGCTTTAGCTGATTTAGATGATGCTGGTGTAGTTAGAATAGGTGCGATAATTAAGCCTGGTGACATCTTAGTTGGAAAGATAACTCCAAAAGGTGAAACCTTACTATCACCAGAAGAAAAACTATTGAAAGCTATTTTTGGTGATAAGGCAGGAGATGTTAAGGATACTTCTCTTCGAGTATCTTCACATGTTAGAGGGACTGTAATTGGTGTAAATATTTATACAAGAGAAGGAGTTGAATTAGACTCTAGATCAAAAGAAATAATTGAAAATGAAACATCTCTAATCAGAAGAGATGAATCAATTGAGGTTAATGCAATCCAAGCATCATCATTAAAAGCTATTGCAAAAATGTTAAAAGGTCATAAAACGACTGATGTTTTAATATCAGAAGATGGAGCGACTGAAATTTTAGGGAAAGGAACAGAGTTAACAATTGAAACCTTGTCACAGGTTCCATTTGAGTTGATTGGATATTTACCCTTAGAAGCATCCCTTGAGGAGTCACTGGGTGATTACTTTGCAGACGTACGAAATAGAATAAGTAGAGTAAAAGCAAAAGCAAGTGATGAAATAGTAAAACTTCATAGGGGTGATGAATTACCTCCAGGTGTTATTAAAAAAGTAACCGTTTATGTTGCGATTAAAAGGAAGTTACAACCTGGTGATAAAATGGCAGGTCGACACGGTAACAAAGGTGTTATTTCAAATGTATTACCAGTTGAAGACATGCCTTACCTCGCTGATGGAACTCCGGTTGAAATTGTTCTTAATCCGTTAGGTGTACCCTCTCGTATGAACATAGGGCAATTACTGGAGATTCACCTTGGTTGGGCCGGATGGGGTCTTGCTGAGAAATTTAAAATAATGCTTGAAGAACAAAGAGAAATTCACCAATTAAAGGATTTAATTTACTCCATTTATAACACGAAAGAAGTTAAGGAATGGTTAACAAAAGCAACTGATAAAAGAGTAAAAGAAGTTGCAAAACAACTTTCTACAGGTGTGAGATTTTCAACTAGTGCATTTGACGGGGCTAGCGAAAAAGATATTGAAGATCTACTTTCAGTTGCTGAGCTTGAAATAAATGCTAAGACGACTTTATTTGATGGTAAAACTGGAGATGCATTCTCTGAAGATGTTACAGTTGGTCAAATGTATATGCTGAAACTTCATCACCTTGTAGATGAAAAGATTCATGCTAGATCAACAGGTCCATATTCATTAGTTACTCAGCAACCTCTTGGTGGTAAAGCACAATTTGGAGGACAGAGGCTAGGGGAAATGGAAGTTTGGGCATTAGAAGCTTATGGCGCGGCTTATACTCTTCAAGAATTTCTAACAGTAAAATCAGATGATGTTATTGGAAGAACAAGAATGTATGAATCAATTGTTAAGGGTGAACAAGTACTAGAACCAGGTCTTCCAGAATCATTTAATGTTTTAATTAGAGAGTTACAAGCATTATGTTTAGACGTAAAATTAGGTGAAAATACAACTGAAGAAGCAATTAATTAATTAATTATTATAGGACCGACAAGGTTAACTCATTGAGGAAATAAATATGAAGGATCTTCTTAATTTTTTTGACAAACCCAAAGACCCAATTAGCGTAGAGTCTGTTTCTGTTAGAATGGCTTCTCCTGATATAATCAGAGAGTGGTCTTTTGGCGAAGTTAAGAAACCAGAAACAATTAACTACCGTACCTTCAAGCCAGAGAGAGAAGGTTTGTTTTGTGCCAAAATTTTTGGTCCTATTAAAGATTATGAATGTATTTGTGGAAAATACAAACGTATGAAGCATCGTGGTGTTGTTTGTGAAAAATGTGGTGTTGAAGTTACTCTTTCTAAAGTTAGAAGGGAAAGATGTGGACATATTGAATTAGCAACTCCTGTTGCTCATATTTGGTTTCTAAGATCTCTTCCCTCGAGGTTAGCGGCTTTACTAGACTTAACATTAAAAGAATTAGAAAAAGTTTTATATTATGAAGCTTTTATTGTTACGAGCTCAGCCACTCACGAGCAAGACGGCGGATTAGATATTGGTAGGGTACTTACAGAGCAACAGGTATTCGAATTGCGTGAAGCAAATGTTGATTTTGAAGTTGGTATGGGTGGAGATACAATTAAAACTTTATTAAAGCAGCTTGATTTAGATCTTGTATATAAAGAATTAAGAAGGTCTTTAGCAAGTGCGACAACAGAAGTGCTTAGAACAAAATTAATTAAAAGGTTAAAAGTCGTTGAATCAATATTGAATTCAGGAAATAGACCTGAGTGGTTTATGATGGATATTATTCCAGTTTTACCACCAGATTTAAGACCGTTGGTTCCTTTAGAGGCAGGTAGATTTGCAACTTCTGATCTAAACGATTTGTATCGAAGGGTTATTAATAGAAATAATAGATTAAGAAGGTTGAAGGAATTAAATGCTCCTGAAATTATTATTCGAAATGAAAAAAGAATGCTTCAAGAAGCAGTGGATGCTTTGTTTGACAATGGAAGACGAGGAAAAGTTTTTACAGGGGCCAACAAAAGACCTCTAAGATCTTTATCTGATATGTTGAAAGGTAAGCAAGGTAGATTTAGACAAAATTTACTTGGTAAGCGTGTTGATTATTCTGGAAGGTCTGTAATTGTAGTAGGTCCTAGCTTGAGACTTCATCAATGTGGTCTACCAAAATTGATGGCATTAGAATTATTTAAGCCTTTTATTTATAATAAATTGATTGAAAAAGGACATTGTACAACAATTAAAGTTGCCAAGAGAATGGTTGATCAACAAACCCAAGAGGTTTGGGATATTTTAGAAGGAGTAGTTCAAGAGCATCCAGTATTACTAAATAGAGCTCCGACACTTCACCGGTTAGGGATTCAGGGGTTTGAACCAGTATTAATTGAAGGCAAAGCAATTCAGTTACATCCATTAGTATGTACTGCTTTTAATGCTGACTTTGATGGTGATCAAATGGCCGTACATGTTCCTTTATCACTTGAAGCACAGGTTGAGTGCCGAGTACTGGCAATGTCAACTAATAATATTTTATCTCCTAAAGATGGAACTCCAATAATTGTACCAACTCAAGATATTGTTTTAGGTTTATATTATATGACAAGACCTAGGCCGTTTGCTCTTGGTTATGGAACAACTTATTCCTCAAAAGAGGAAGCACAGTTTGCTTATCATACTGGAAAACTTCATCTTCAAGCACCAGTGAATGTACGGATAAATGGTTCTTTAGTAGAAACTACAGTTGGTAGAACATTTGTTTATGATGTAATCCCTCTTTGTTTACAGTATTCTGATATTAATAAAATCCTAGATAAGAAAACATTAGGTAAGTTAATTAATAAAGCTTATTTAGTGGGTACTACAAAAGATACAGTTCTTTTGGCAGATTCACTAATGAGTCTTGGTTATCAATATGCTACTAAAGCAGGTATTTCAATTAATATTAAAGATATGATTATTCCTGTTGAGAAAAAGGATATTATCAATACAGCTTATGTTGAAATTGATGGAATAACAGAAGAGTATAATGAAGGTTCAATTACAAATGGAGAGCGATATAACAAGATTGTTGATATTTGGTCACAAACTAACGAAAAATTATCTAAAGTAATGATTGAGAGAATCTCAACAGATAAATTTACTAATGATAAAGGTGAATCATTAGTGGCACCATCATTTAACACAATCTTTATGATGGCAGACTCTGGAGCGAGGGGCTCTAATGCTCAAATGAGGCAACTTGCAGGTATGAGAGGTCTAATGGCCAAGCCTTCTGGAGAAATTATTGAAACTCCTATTACATCAAACTTTAGAGAAGGATTATCAGTTCTTCAGTATTTTGCATCGTCTCATGGAGCAAGAAAAGGTCTTGCAGATACAGCTCTTAAAACAGCTAACTCAGGATATTTAACGCGTAGATTAGTTGATGTGGCCCAAGACGGAATTATCAGAAGTGATGATTGTGGTACTCAAGATGGTATTATTTTAACTTCTAGGGTTGAAGCGGGTGAAGTAATGGAGCAACTTGTGGACCGAGTAATGGGAAGAGTTACAGCTTCTCCTGTTATTGGAGCAGATGGATCAGAAGTTTTTCCAAAAAATCATCTATTTACAGAAGAAGACATAAAAAAGCTTGAAGATAATGAAGTTGACCAAATTAAAGTTAGATCAGTAATTGTGTGTAATGAAAAATATGGTTTTTGTGCTAAGTGTTTTGGTCGTGATCTTTCAAGAGGAAGTTTAGTAAGTATTGGAGAAGCAGTTGGTGTTGTAGCGGCTCAATCGATAGGTGAGCCTGGAACCCAACTAACGATGAGAACATTCCATGTTGGTGGTACTGCAACGGCAGGAACTCAAGTTAATAAAACGGTAGCAAGAACTGCTGGTATTGTTAATTATAAGGAAGTAACGACTGTAACCAATGAGCATGGAATTGATATTGTCATGAATAAAATTGGTGAAGTTATTATTAAAAATGCGAACGGAGATGAAAAAGAAAGGTACCCTGCTACCTATGGTGCAACCATTAAACTTAAAAATGGTGATGAAATATCTGTTGGTGATACCATTATGGAATGGGACCCATTTGCAATTCCAATTTTAACAGAAGTCGCAGGTAGAGTGAAATTTGAAGATTTAATTGTAGGTGCGACTGTAAGTGAGCAGGTAGATGCTGTAACAGGCCTGACTCATAGGTTAGTTGTAGAATCAAAAGATCCTGCGCTTCAACCTAGAATTACGATGCTAGATGAAGTTGGGAAACCAGTTATTGTTTCAGGAACGAAGAGACAAGCAACTTATAGGTTGCCTGTAGGTTCAAATATTGTTGTACCGGATGGAGAACAAACTTCAGTTGGTTCAGTTATTGCTAAGGTACAAAGAGAAACAACAAAGACAAAAGATATTACTGGTGGTCTTCCAAGGGTTGCGGAACTATTTGAAGCTAGAAAGCCTGCAAATGCAGCACAAATTTCAGACCTCTCAGGAACGATTGAGTTTGGGCCAGAACTTCGTGGAAATAGAAGAATAATTGTAAGGCCGGAAGAAGGTGAGCCAGTAACATACTCAATTCCAAAAGGTCGTTACGTTATTGTAAACGAAGGTGATTATATTAGAGCAGGTGAGCCAATTATGGATGGCCCTAGTAATCCTCATGATATTTTAAGGATTATGGGAGTTAAAGCATTAGCTAAATATATCGTAGATGAAATTCAAGAAGTTTATAGGCTTCAAGGAGTTAAGATTGATGATAAGCATATTGAGGTTATTGTTAGCCAGATGCTTAAAAAAGTAGAGGTCACTGACCCAGGCGATACTTTATTGATTCCAGGTATTTCTTTAACAAAAAGTTCATTAATGGAAATGAATGAAAAAATGATTGAGCTTGGTGAAGAGCCTGCAAAATCAAGAAGATTGCTCCTTGGAATAACAAAAGCATCATTAACAACAGATTCATTTATTTCTGCAGCATCTTTCCAGGAAACGACTAAGGTGCTTACCCAAGCAACACTTGAAGGAAAAAGTGATAACCTTAGAGGGTTAAAGGAAAATGTAATTATGGGTAGATTAATTCCTGCAGGAACAGGAACTGAGCATTATAGAGGTCTTGATGCGTCGCAAGGGGAAAAAGAGGAAGCAAAAGAGGATTTTGAATCAGTAGTATTAACAATTTAAAAAAATCTTGAACTAGCTATGTTGATGTGTTACACCGACCTAATCAGAATAGCAGCTAGGTAGAGATATAGTTGAGTAGAATTAAGGAGCAATAAGTAATGCCTACAATTAATCAATTGATTAGAAAAGGAAGAGTGGATAAATATTCTAAAACAAAGTCACCTGCTTTGAAGGCTTGCCCTCAAAGAAGAGGAGTATGTACGCGTGTTTATACAACTACTCCCAAGAAACCAAACTCTGCAATGAGAAAAGTATGCAGAGTAAAATTAACAAGCGGGTTTGAAGTAACGTCATACATTGGTGGAGAAGGTCATAACCTGCAAGAACACTCGATTGTATTAATTAGAGGTGGAAGAGTGAAAGATTTACCTGGTGTACGTTATCATACTATCAGAGGATCACTTGATGCTACAGGTGTAGATAAAAGAGGTCAGGGTCGATCAAAGTATGGTTGTAAGAAACCTAAAAAATAGAATTATAAAATAATACTTTTAATAGAATAAGAGGAGAGATAATGAGCAGAAAACACAGAGCTCAAGTTAGACAAGTACTTCCAGATCCACAATATCAAGATATTGTAGTAACTAAGTTTATTAACTGTTTAATGCTTGATGGAAAAAAATCAACAGCAGAAAAAATTTTTTATGGAGCACTTGATCTAGTAGAGAAAAAATCAAATGAAGAGCCATTAAAAATGTTCAAGAAGGCACTTTCAAACATAAAGCCAGCTGTAGAAGTTAAATCTAGAAGAATTGGTGGAGCTACTTATCAAATCCCAGTTGAAGTAAGACCTACTAGAAGACAATCACTTTCTTTAAGATGGTTACGTGATTATGCTAGACAAAGAAATGGAAAAACGATGACTGAAAAATTAGCAGATGAAATACTAGATGCCGCTCTCGGCAGAGGTTCAGCTGTTAAAAAACGTGAAGATGTTTACAAAATGGCAGAGGCCAATAAGGCATTTGCTCACTTAAAGTGGTAATTTAGTTTTTTAATAGATAAAGTATAAAGCCACTTAAGAACAACTTAAGTGGCTTTTTTTTTGGAATAAAAATGAACTCACATGCAATAGAAAATATTAGAAATATTGGAATTATGGCACATATTGATGCTGGCAAAACAACAACTACTGAAAGAATTTTATACTATACTGGAAAAAGCCATAAGATTGGTGAAGTTCATGATGGGGCAGCAACTATGGACTGGATGGTTCAAGAGCAGGAGCGGGGAATTACAATTACCTCCGCTGCAACAACCTGTATCTGGGAAAATAAAACGATAAATATTATAGACACACCAGGACATGTTGATTTTACCATTGAAGTAGAGAGAGCATTAAGAGTGCTAGATGGTGCCGTTGGTGTCTTTGATGCCGTGGGAGGAGTTGAACCTCAATCAGAAACAGTATGGGGCCAGGCGGATAAATATAATGTTCCAAGAATAGCATTTGTTAATAAAATGGACAGGGTTGGTTCGAATTTTGATAATTGTATTAAGGAAATAAGAGAGAAGTTGGGAAAAGTAGCAACGGCAATTCAAATACCAATTGGAGCAGAAGAGAATTTTCAGGGAGTAGTAGATCTTGTCAAAATGAAATCATTCCACTTCGATAGCGAGGATCAAGGATCAAAAGTAATTGAAAAAGAGATACCAGATAAATTATTAGAACTAGCTCAAGTCTCTAGGGAAGATTTAATAGCGTCACTATCAGAGTTTGATGATGACTTAGCGGAAAGATATTTAGAGGGTAAAGAAGTTAACTCTAGTCAAATAGAAAGAGTAATAAGGCATGCTGTAATCAAAGAAGAGTTTGTACCAGTTCTATGTGGTTCTGCATTTAAAAATAAGGGAGTGCAACCGTTACTTGATGCTATTGTAAAATACTTACCTTCACCTCAAGATAGGGGTAATATTTTAGGTCATAATGCAAAAGATAAAAATAAAGAAGAGCTAAGAAAACCAAGTTTAGATGATGTTTTTAGCGGACTTGCATTTAAAATTACATCTGATCCTTTCGTAGGATCTTTAACTTATGTAAGAATTTATTCTGGTGCCCTAAAAGCAGGACAAGTAATTTTTAACCCATTACAAAAGAAGAAAGAAAGAATTGGAAAAATTTTACAGATGCACGCAGATAAGAGGAGCGAATTGGAAGAAGCAGGCGCCGGTGATATTGTTGCTATTTCAGGGTTAAAAACAACAACGACAGGAGAGACATTATGTCTAGAGCATCGACCCATTGTATACGACTTGATGGAGTTTCCAGATACTGTTATTTCTGTTGCGATAGAGCCAAAAACAACTGCCGATGAAAAAAAACTAATGAATTCCCTTCAGTCATTTAAGCTAGAGGATCCATCTTTTAATTTTGATAAAAATTCTGAAACAGGGCAGTTATTAATTTATGGTATGGGTGAGTTGCATTTAGAAATTATTATCGACAGGCTAAAAAGAGAATTCAAGGTGAGCATTAATGTTGGTTCACCCCAGGTTGCGTACAGAGAAAGTATTAAATCATCAGCAGTAGCAGAGGAATTATTTCAAAAAGAATTAGGGGGGAAAGTACAATTTGGACATTGTAGATTAAAGGTAGAGAAAATTGATCCAAGTTTAGGAATAGAGTTTGAATCAAATATTACTAAAAGAGAATTACCTCAAGAGTATATAGATGCCATAGAAAAAAGTATTAGGGATACTGCTCCTGGCGGAGTTATGGCGGGATATCCACTGATAGGTATTAAAGTAACTTTAGTAGCAGCAAGATATAATGAGTCAGACTCGAATGAGGTTGCATATATTATTTCATCTTCTAATGCATTTAGAAAGGCCTGCCTGGAGGGAGGTGCAGAGTTATTATGTCCGATCATGAATCTAGAGGTATTAACTCCCCAAGATTTTGCAGGTGATGTGATTAATAATATAAATGTTAAAAAAGGCAAAGTAACTTCAATGGAGGTAAAGCAGGCCAAGGATTGTATCCATGCAGAAGTTCCATTATCGGAATTATTTGGTTATAGCACTCAGTTAAGGTCAATGACCCAAGGAAGAGCAAATTTTACAATGGCATTCTGTAAGTATCTGGAACTAGAATATGGCCAGGCGAAAACTATTTTAGAAAAGAGAGGAATCTATATTTAATGGAAGGTAAGAGAGTAATTAATACTTATTTTCAATATAAATAATAAAAAACAATTAGATTAGTTGACAAATGGCTTAATACACAATAAAAATCAGTTTCAATTTTAAAATAAGGTAAAACGATATAATGAAAGCGATCAGGTTAAGAATAAAGCTACGTGCATATGATTATAAACTTCTGGATAATTCAGTGAATGAGATAGTTCAAACTGCGAAGGAAACAGGAGCTGGAATCGCCGGGCCTATTCCTTTACCAACAGAAGTGAATAAATTCACAGTGTTAAGGTCGCCACATAAAGATAAAAAGTCTCGTGAGCAATTTGAAATGAGAACTCATAAGAGATTAATAGATATATTAGACCCTTCTCAACAAACCGTTGATAGCCTAATGAAATTAGACCTATCTTCAGGTGTTGATGTAGAGATTAAATACTAAATAACAAGGATAGGTTAATACTATCGTATGCCCTAACCATGTAAGCATCCCTGAAGGACAGGGTGATGCTGTGGAGGATGAATGTCTGAAGAAAGTAAAGAAGTAGTAGAGACTGCAAACACAAAAACTGATCTAAATACAATTTTTGGTGTTAAGGCTGGCATGACTAGAATTTTTAACAAAAATGGAAGCCACGTCCCAGTTACTGTTATCAAGTTAATCCCAAATTATATTTCTCAAGTTAAAGATGGTGCTTACCAAGTAGCTTTTAACGAAAAGAGAGAAAAGTTAGTTAAAAAATCTACTGTCGGTCACTTGAGGAAGGCAAGCATAGATGGATTTTATAATAGCTTCTCTGAAGTTAAATCAAACGAAGTAAATGAAGACAAGCTTGGAACCGAGTTGGGTTATGAAAATTTCTCACCATCAACAGTAATAGATGTTACTGGAGTTTCTAAAGGTAAGGGCTTTGCTGGGGTTATGAAAAAATATAATTTTTCTGGTGGTCCTGGAGCTCATGGATCTAAATTTCACAGAACAACAGGCTCTATTGGTAACAGAGCTACTCCTGGTAAAGTTAATAAAGGTAAAAAAATGCCTGGCCATATGGGTAGTGAAAGAAAAACAATTCAAAATTTAGAAGTAGTAGAGTTGAATGAGCAAAAGGGTTATATGCTGATCAAGGGTTCTGTTCCTGGATCAAAAAATAGTTTTGTTAGAATTTCTACAGCGAAAAAGCGATAAGTTAAGAGGTAATTATAATGACTGATTTAAATATACTTAATGACAAATTTGAAGCGGTGGAAAAACTTGTTACTAAAGTTGATCTAACTCCCGAAGTAATTAACGTACCAGTTGTTCACCAGGTTGTTAAAGCGACACTGGCAGGTCGTAGACAGGGAAATGCGGCGACAAAGAACAGGTCTGCAGTAAGAGGTGGAGGTGCGAAACCTTTCAAGCAGAAAGGAACAGGTAGGGCCCGTCAAGGTTCTACTAGATCACCATTGATGGTCGGAGGTGGAACAGCATTTGGCCCAAGCCCAAGATCTTACGAGCAAAAATTAAATAAAAAGCTTGTTTTGAATGCAGTACAGTCGATACTTGCGGATAAATTTCAAGCTGGAAAATTAACTATAGTAGAAAGTTTACCAACAGACGGTAAAACAAAGGTTATGCATTCATTATTGAGCGAAAAAGGATTACTGCCTGCATTAGTAGTAACAGAATCTTCTGATTCATTAGCATTAAGAGCGGCAAGAAACCTTCAATACGGAAAAGCATTGCCGGTAAAAGGTTTCAGTGTTTATGAAGCAGTAAAATTTGAAAACCTAGTGATTGAAAAAGCGGCTCTAGAGCAATTATTAAATAGAGTAGAGAAAAATAAATAATTAACAATAAGTTGGTAGGAAATGGCACATTTAGAAGAAGTTTTAAAAAAACCAGTAATAACAGAAAAAGCAACAACTTTTACTGAAAAAACAAATAGGTATGGTTTTGTTGTTGACCTTGGTGCAAATAAACATCAAGTTAAACAAGCAGTTGAAAAATTATATAATGTAAAAGTTATAGATGTTAAAACGAATATCACTCCAGGAAAAATGAAGAGGTATGGCAAAATTATTAAGAAAAGTCCTAAAGTGAAAAAAGCATATGTTAAATTAAGTGAAGGACAGAAGATAGAATTCTTCAAGGGCGTATAACTTAATTAAGTTGATAGCAAAAAGGAAATAAGGATTTAGAATGGGTATTACAAAATTTAAACCAACGACACCTTCCAGAAGAAAGATGGCCGTTTTAAATAGTGATGACTTAACAAAAGGCGTTGATTTACCAAAGTCATTATTAAGCGCAAAGAATAGAACAGCAGGAAGAAACAACCATGGTCGTATTACCTCCAGAAGAAGAGGTGGTGGTGCAAAGAAAAGATATAGAGTAATTGATTTTAAAAGATCAAAACTTGATATCCCAGCAATTGTTCAAGCAATTGTTTATGATCCAAACAGAACATGTAATATTGCATTGCTAGCTTATAAAGATGGATATAAAAGTTATATCTTATCTCCTTTAGGACTATCTGTTGGAGATCAAATTGTTTCTTCAGTAGATGCTGACATAAAGGTTGGTAACTCTAAAATGTTAAAAGATATCCCAATTGGTACTTTGGTACATAATATAGAATTATATCCTTATGCCGGAGGGCAATTAGCTCGTTCGGCAGGTTCTTATGCTCAAGTTATGGCAAAAGAAGGAGATTCAGTTTTACTAAGATTACCTTCAGGCGAACTAAGAAAAGTAAAACTTGAATGTAGGGCCACTATTGGTCAAGTAGGAAACTTAGACCATGAAAAAAGAGTAATCGGTAAAGCAGGAAATGCAAGACATCTTGGCAGAAGACCAAAAGTTAGAGGTGTTGCAATGAATCCAGTTGATCATCCACATGGTGGTGGTGAAGGTCGTACTTCAGGAGGACGTCATCCAGTATCTCCTTGGGGAACACCAACAAAAGGTTTTAAAACTAGAAAAAATAAAAGAACAGATAAATTTATAGTAAAACGTAGAGGAAAAAAATAGGTTTATAACGTAATAAAATATAAATCTATAATTTAGGAGAGAAAATATATGTCTCGATCATTAAAAAAAGGACCTTTTGTAGACGACAGTCTTTTGAAAAAAGTTTTAGAAGTGCAAGGTGATGAAAAAGCATCAGGCAAAGTAATCAAGACATGGTCAAGAAGATCGACCATTGTTCCAGAGTTTATAGGGTTAACATTTGCTGTACATAACGGTAAGAAATTTGTTCCTGTTTTTGTTACAGATAATATGATTGGACATAAATTAGGTGAATTTTCCATGACGAGAAATTATTATGGACATGGATCAGATAAGAAATCAAAAAAATAAAAGATCAGATTTAAAAGGGGAAGGTCAAGATGGCCATAGTAGTTAAAAATTCAAAGTTTACAGTTGCACCGAGAAAGGTGAGATTAGTTTGCGATTTAATCAGAGAAAAGAAAGCATCTGAAGCATTAAAAACTCTCAGGTTTTGTGAGAAAAAGGATATTGCATTAATGCTAACTAAAATGATTAATAGCGGACTAACAATTGCAAATGATTCAGGAAAGTATGATATTGATAATCTTGTAATTTCAGAATTATATGCTAACGAAGGACCAACTTTAAAAAGAGTTCAGCCTCGAGCACAGGGAAGAGCATTTAGAATAAGAAAAAGAACAAGTCATATAACATTAGCACTTAAAGAAGCTTAGGAAGGAATAATGGGACAAAAGGTACATCCATACGGATTTAGACTAGGTTACACAAAAGGTTGGCATTCAAATTGGTATGCAAAAGGTAATTATGCTGAAATATTGCACGAAGATCTTGCCATGAGAAAATACCTTGAAAAGACAATGAAAAATGCAGCTGTTGGAAAAATTGATATATCAAGGACTTCCGATCAAGCAAAGGTAACGGTTTATACTGCAAAGCCTGGAGTTGCAATTGGAAAGAAAGGCTCTGGCATTGATAAAATTAGAGCAGATTTATCTAAAATGTCGAAAAGTAGAGTTTTATTTAATATTTCCGAAATTAAAAGACCAGATGCAGATGCAAAATTAATTGCTGAAAATGTTGCTGCTCAATTAGAAAAACGAGTAGCCTTTAGAAGAGCAATGAAGAAAGTTATTCAGTCAGCACTAAGGTCTGGCGTAAAAGGAATAAGAATTAGAACAGCAGGCAGGCTTGGTGGAGCTGAGATGGCCAGAGCAGAAGGTTATTCTGAAAGAAAAGTTCCATTACATACATTAAGAGCAGATATTGATTATGAAACAGCTGAAGCCCATACAACCTATGGTGTAATTGGGGTTAAGGTTTGGATATATAAAGGTGAAATATACAAGTAAAATCTAGATTATTTTAACTTGTTATGAATAGAGGTATACAATGTTAAGTCCAAAAAAAGTGAAGTGGAGAAAGCAGCAGAAAGGAAGGATGAAAGGTAAGGCCAATAGAGGTAATACAATTACTTTTGGTGACTTTGCAATTCAAGCACTTACTTGTGGTTATATAACAAATAGGCAAATTGAAGCGGCCAGAATTGCAATGACTAGAAAAATCAAAAGAGGTGGAGATGTTTGGATTAAGATTTTTCCAGATAAGTCATTAACAAAAAAACCCGCAGAAGTAAGAATGGGTAAAGGTAAAGGTTCACCAGAGTCATGGGTTGCAGTAGTAAAGCCCGGTCGAGTTTTATTTGAGATTCAACACGAAGATAAAAATTTATGTAAAGAAGCTTTAAAACTGGCAATGTATAAATTACCAGTTAAAACAAAGATCATTGAAAAAGATAGATCTTCTGAAGCAGTATAGTAGCATTGGAGAATAAGTATGTTGGAATTTAAAGAAATAAAAGGTTGGAAGACGGATGCGATACAAGCAAAAGTTACGGAGTTAAGATCTGAACTTTTTACAACTAAAATGCAAGGTGGAGTTTCAAGCGTTGAAAAACCACACCTAATTAAAGAGTATAAAAAGGATATAGCACGTTTATTAACTGTTCTAAACGCAAAAGGTGAGAAGTAGATGGAAGAGGTAACAAAGAAATTTAAAAGAAAATTAGACGGTGTCGTTGTTAGCGATTCTTCTGATAAAACTGCTGTAGTAAAAGTAGGAAGAAGATTTAAACATGGCAAATATAGTAAGTTTGTTAATCAAAGTAAAAAATATCATGTGCATGATGCTGTAAATACAGCAAAAGTAGGTGACTTAGTAACAATAATAGAGTCGGCACCACACTCAAAACTAAAAAAGTGGGAGTTATTAAGCGTTAATAAATAAGCAAAGCGCTTACTAGGAGAGAAAGTAATGATTCAAATGCAAACAAAATTAGATGTAGCTGATAACTCAGGGGCCAAAATCGTAAAATGCGTAAAAGTTCTTGGGGGATCAAAAAGAATGTGTGCACATCTTGGAGATATAGTTGTTGTATCTGTACAGCAAGCATTACCTGGCGGAAAGATGAAGAAAGGTGATGTGAAAAAAGCAGTTATTGTAAGAACTAAATACCCTATTAGAAGAGAAGATGGATCATACATTCAGTTCGATAAAAATAGTGTTGTAATATTACAAAATGAAAATGAACCAGCAGGAACTAGAATATTTGGACCCGTTGCAAGAGAATTAAGGGCCAAGAACTTTGTTAAGATTTGTTCTTTGGCGCCAGAAGTACTTTAAGAGTAGGTGGAAAAATGCAAAAACTAAAAGTAAATGATGAAGTAGTAATTTTAGCAGGTAAAGATAGAACAAAAACAGGTAAATTAGTATCGGTTAACTTGAAAACAAGAAAAGTTATAGTAGCTGGTATTAATATGGTTAAAAAATCTGTAAAACCTGACCAGGAAAATCCCGGTGATGGTTTTAAAGAAATGGAAAAGCCTATTGCAATTAGTAACGTAGCAGTAATAAGTCCAAAAACTAAAAAGGCCACTAGAGTTAGAATAGAAACACAAGATGGAAAGAGGGTGAGGGTAGCTTGTTCCTGTGGAACAGTCCTAAATTAAGAGGAAGATATGAGTAGACTTAGAAAAATTTATGACAATGAAATTAAAGCTGGCATGATTGAAAAATTTCAGTATAAAAATGTTCATCAAGTGCCTAAAATGGAAAAGATTGTAGTTAGTTGTTGTACAAGAGATGCTTTAGCAAATTCAAAAGTTGTTCAGTCAGTGAAGAATGATCTTTCAATGATTACTGGACAAGCAGCAGTTGAGGTAAAAGCGAAGAAATCCGTTGCAACATTTAAGCTAAGAGAAGGTCAGAAATTAGGTGCAAGGGTTACCTTAAGAGGTGCTAAAATGTACGAATTTTTCGATAGATTAGTTTCTGTATCATTACCAAGGGTAAGAGATTTCAGAGGACTATCTCCAAAAGGATTTGATGGAGCTGGAAATTATAATATGGGAATGAAAGAACAAATTATTTTCCCAGAAATTAATTATGACAAAATAGATAAAATAAGAGGTCTAGGAATTACAATAGTTACAACTGCTAAAACCGATGATGAAGGTCGTGAGTTATTAACTCAGTTTGGAATGCCTTTCAAAGGGAAGAAGGATTAATTTATGGCAAAGGTATCAAAAATTGCGAAAAATGAAAAAAGAAAAGCTTTAAGTGAAAAGTACAGATCCTTACGAAAAGAGTTAAGAGCTAAGGTTGTAAACGAAAAGTTGTCAGACGAAGAAAGATATGAAGCACAGTCAAAACTTAGAAAACTACCTAAGGATTCATGTGCAATAAGAGTAAGAAATAGATGTCTACTAACCGGTAGGCCAAGAGGAAACTATAAAATGTTTGGGCTTTCTAGAATAGCTTTTAGAGAACTGGCATTAAGAGGTATGATTCCTGGAATTAAAAAATCAAGTTGGTAGACAATTAGGAGATATTAGAAATGATGACAGATCCGATAGCAGACATGTTGACACAGATAAGAAATGCCTTGTCTGCTGGCCATGACAGAGTAGAGTTTCCTGCAAGTAAAATTAAAGCAGGCGTATGTAAAGTATTAAAAGAAGAAGGATATATTAGATCTTTTAAAATAATACTTAAAACTAAAAGTGATATTAGATTAAAAGTATTATTAAAAGAAAATTCACTAGTTGGTCTGAAAAGAGTATCGAGACCCGGTTTAAGACAGTATAGAGGTTGTACTGAATTACCAAGAGTACTTAGTGGCTTAGGAACATCAATTATCTCAACTTCTCAGGGAATTTTATCAACTAAAGAGGCCAAGAGAAGAAAGGTTGGTGGCGAAATATTGTGTAATGTTTGGTAGTAAGAAAGGATTAGAAAATGTCTAGAGTTGGAAAATTACCAGTAGCTGTACCAGAAAAGGTAGAAGTTACATTAAAAGATAAAACGATGTCAGTTAAGGGCCCTTTAGGTCAACTGAGCTTAGCGTTAACTGACTTAGTTAATGTTAAACATGTTGGTACAGAAATCACCGTTACCCCTAGAGATGAATCTAAAAGTTCAAGAGCAATGTGGGGAACAACTCGTTCACTTTTATCAAATATGGTAACGGGAGTGAGCACAGGCTTTAAAAGAGTTTTAGAATTCAATGGTGTAGGATACAAGGCGGCAGTTAAAGGAAAAGTTCTGGTTTTAAATCTAGGGTATTCACATCCGATTGATTATCAACTTCCTGATGGAATTTCTGCAAAAGTTAATAAAAATACAATAGAGCTAACTGGTGTAGATAAGGAAGCACTTGGGCAGTCAGCTGCTAAGATAAGATCTTTTAGACCACCTGAGCCATATAAAGGAAAAGGTATTAAATATCTAGAAGAAACAATTGTAAGAAAAGCAGGTAAAACAGGTGCTAAGTAATAGTTAGCACGTAGGAGAGAAGTAATGAGAAAACCACAAGGTAAAATAAAAAGTCCTGTTTTGGCAGTGAGAGTAAGAAAAAAATTATCCATTAGAAATAAAATTAATGGTACATCAGAACGACCAAGACTTTGCTTAACTAGAAGTAATAAAAATTTGTATGTACAAGCGATTGATGACGAATCAGGAAAAACACTAGCTTCATATAGCACTTTTGGAAAAGGTAAATCTACGGATTTAAAACCGAATAAAGAAGGAGCTAAAGCAGCAGGTCAAGAAATGGCTACAAAATTAAAAGAAGCAGGTGTAAATGTTGTTGTATTTGACCGCTCTGGGCGTAAATATGGACAAGTTTTGTCTACGTTTGTTGATAGTGTTAGAGAACACGGAATTAAAGTATAGTTAAAAATAGTAAAACAGTAGAGGAAGGGATACATGTCTACCGAAAATGAAAAAAGTACTGAAGAAGTTAAAGAAGCAGAAGAGGTTAATAAACCAGATGCTGCCGTAGAAGCGAAACCTAAAAATGCTTCAAAAGGAAAGAAAAAAGGGTTACCAAGAAAGAAATCAAATGATTCTTTAGATCCTGAATTTGAAGAAAGAGTTGTCGCTGTGAATAGGGTTGCCAAAGTTGTTAAAGGTGGTAGAAGGTTTTCTTTTTCTGCTTTAATGATTGTCGGTGATAAAAAAGGCAGAGTTGGTTACGGACTTGGAAAAGCAAAAGAAGTACCTGAAGCAATAAGAAAAGCAACAGAGGTTGCAAAAAAGAATTTAGTGAAAGTTCCAATTGAAAAAGGAACATTCCCCCATATTATAACGGGATTATATGATGCAGGTAAGATCTTATTTAAACCTGCAGCTGATGGTACTGGAATTAAAGCAGCAGGTGCTTGTAGATCAATTCTAGAGTTAGCAGGTATTAAAAATGTATTAACCAAATCATTAAGAGGAAATAATCCTCATAATATTGTAAAAGCTACTTTTGATGCTTTGACTAACTTAAGATCTGTTGATCAAGTTGCAGCAGCAAGAGGAAAAGAGTCAAAAGGACTACGGTTGAAGTAAGAGGGAATTATGGCCAATAAAACAATAACAGTAAAATTAAAAAAAGGTTTAATCGGTTGTACAGAAAAGCAAAAAGCTAATGTACGAGGATTAGGTTTAAGAAAAATTGGTAATGAAAAAACTTTAGAAAATACTCCCGCTGTACGAGGTATGGTGAAAAAAGTTATTCATATGCTAGAAATTAAATAAGGAAATATTTAGAGGATTTAATCATGTTAACATTAAATAATTTATCAAGTCCAAAAGGTGCACATCGAAATACAAAAAGACTTGGGCGTGGCCAAGGTTCTGGTCAAGGCTGTCAAGCAGGTAAAGGGCACAAAGGACAAAAAGCAAGAAGTGGCGGTGGAGTTAGAACAGGATTTGAAGGTGGAGCTTTACCACTTTATATGAAGTTGCCTAAAAAAGGCTTTAAAAATGCTCCATTCAAAACTGAATATGGAATTGTTGCATTGTCAGCACTAGAAGCTAAGTTTGATACAGAAGAAGTAACCAGAGAATCTTTAATTGAAAAAGGTTTATTAAAAGGTGCAGACAGAAGACGTCCTGTGAAAATTTTAGCAACAGGTGAATTGAAAAAATCTTTAACATTCAAAAATATAGATAAATTTTCAAAAACAGCTGAAGATATAATCAAGAAAGCAGGCGGAACAATAACTAATTCATAAAAAAGGGATTTAAATGGTTTTTGCTCAAGGAAAACTAGAAGAGCTGAAGAAGCGTATTTTATTTACTTTTTTGTTGCTTGTTGTTTTTAGAATAGCGGCACAAATACCAGTTCCAGGTGTCGACGCGACAGCGATAAAGTCATACTTTTCAGAATCGGGTGGCGGTATATTTGACTTAATTAACACATTTAGTGGTGGTGCCTTTAAAAGGTTTTCGATTATTGCGTTAGGGATAATGCCTTATATTACGACTTCAATTATTTTTAGTTTACTTGGAGAAGTATTTCCCCAGATTCAAGAGCTACAAGAAGACTCGGAAGGACATAAGAAAATTCAAAAATGGACTAGATATGCAACTGTCGTACTTTGCTGTGTTCAAGGTTATGGTATGGCAGCAGTTTTTGAAGGATTTAAAAGCCCATCTGGGATTGCGGTAATTCCAGACCCTGGATTACTTTTTAGAGTCACAACGATGATTACATTGGCCGCAGGAACCATGTTCTTATTATGGCTTGGTGAAAGATTAACTGAGTACGGATTAGAAAATGGAGTTTCTTTAATAATATTCGCTGGTATAGTGGTTGCTTTACCCTCAGAAATAATTCAAAATTTAACTTTATATAGAAATGGTGAACTTCCAGGTATTAGCCTTCTTTTAATCTTTGGAGTTATTCTCTTAACATTCTATGCTGTTGCTTACATCGAAAGATCTGTCAGAGGGGTCCCAGTTCAATATGCAAAGAGAGTAGTAAATAATAGACAATATGGTGGAACACAAAGTTTGCCAATGAGAGTAGACACAGGTGGGGTTATGCCTCCAATTTTAGCGTCAGCTCTTTTAACAGCACCTGCGACATTTACTTCTTTCGTATCTGAAGATAGTATGTTCAAACCGTATTTAGATACCATCACACAATCTCTTTACCCTGGAGCTTTGTTATTTAATGTCGTCTTCGCTGTATTAATAGCATATATGGCATATTTCTATGCCCCAATTCAATTTAAAACAAAAAAAATAGCTGACATGCTTCAAAAAAATAATGCTTTTATACCAGGAATTAGACCTGGAACTAAAACAAAAGAGTATTTAGATTATCTTTTAAATCGATTAACTTTTTTTGGCTCATTATATCTTATTGCAATTTGTGTTATGCCAACAGTATTAACTAATACATCTACGATGTTTGGTGGAACTTCAATGTTAATTCTTGTAAGTGTTGCAATGAGAGTCATGATGAATATACAATCCTTCCTTTATTCAGATCGCTATGAGACGGCTTATAAGGCCAGAGGTAAATATAGCGGTAGTAAAAAGAGGTTTTAATAATGAAGCCACAGCTAATTTTACTTGGTGCCCCTGGTTCGGGAAAAGGAACTCAAGCCAATAAATTAATATCGGAGTTTGGTTACAATCATATTTCGACAGGCGATTTATTAAGATTAGAAGTAAAGAAAGGGAGTGAATTAGGTAAAGAAGTTGAAACGATTATCAATTCAGGTAACTTAGTTAGTGATGAAATTGTTCTTAAATTATTAAAGGAAAATTGTAAGATTAATGAAAATATTTATATTTTTGACGGATTTCCGAGGAATTTAGAGCAGGCAAAAGCTTTAAGCCAAGAAGTTATTGGCGGGTCTAATTATCTTGTGGTTTATTTTGAAATGAGTACTGAAGTATTAGTAGAGCGAATATCTAACAGAAGAATTGCTAGAAATAGTGGAAAAATATATAACTTATTATCTAATCCACCAAAAGTAGATGGAAAGTGTGATGTTTCAGGAGAAGACTTAATTCACAGGAAGGATGATAATGAAGAAACAGTAAGAAATAGAATCAATATTTTTAAAGATTCTATTGGCCCAATGATTTCCTACTATAAGGAAAACAATACTTTAGAGGTGTTAGATGCTTCCAATGGGCCAGATGAAATTTTCAAGGATTTAATTAAGTTAATTGGGAATAGTTAAATAATACTTAATGCTTGCAATATAGCAAAGGGTTATATATACAAAACAACTAAAATGGAATAAATATAGCATGGGAAATAAGGATATTATTGAGTTAGAGGGTGAAGTTTTAGAGCTCTTACCTAACACAAAATTTAAAGTTAAGCTTAATAATGGACATAAAATCATAGCTCACATCAGTGGTAAAATGAGGATGCATTTTATTAAAATTTTACCAGGTGATAATGTTTTGGTTGAAATCAGTAAATATGACTTGGCAAAAGGAAGAATAACTTATCGCTCGAAAGGCAAGAAACAATAAGAATAAGGTTGAAGTTATGAAGGTTAGGGCATCAGTAAAAAAAATCTGCAAAGATTGTAAGGTAGTAAAAAGAAAAGGGATTGTAAGGGTAACTTGCAAAAAAAATCCAAGACACAAACAAAGACAAGGTTAATGTTGATTATAAAGTAGGAGAAAGTAATGGCGAGAATTCTAGGTGTAGATATTCCAAGAAATAAATCAATGAGAATTGCATTGAGATCTTTATATGGAGTAGGTCCTAAAGTAGCAGTTGATGTGTTGACTGCAGTTGGTATTGACCTTGAGAAAAACTCAAGTGACCTAACAGAAGAAGAAGCACATTCCGTAAGAAAACAACTTGAAGACAACTATACAGTTGAAGGAGATCTAAGAAGAGAAGTAGGTCTTAATATCAAAAGATTAAAAGATATAGGTTCTTATCGTGGAATTCGTCACAGAAGAGGATTGCCTGTTAGAGGACAAAGAACAAATACAAATGCAAGAACAAGAAAAGGGCCAGCCGTTGCAATTGCTGGTAAAAAATCTGTTAAACAAATGAAATAGTTGTAGGGGATCAATAATGGTTAAGAAGGTTGCGACAAAAAAGAAAGTTAAAAAAAATGTAGCTCATGGTGTATGTCATATACAAGCATCATTTAATAATACAATTGTTACATTTACTGACCCTCAAGGAAATGCAATTTCCTGGGCAAGTGCAGGGCAATTAGGGTTTAGAGGTTCAAAAAAATCGACACCATTTGCAGCACAAAATGCTTCGTCTGAAGCTGCAAGGAAAGCTAAAGAGCACGGTCTTGTAAGTGCCGAAGTAAGAGTGAAAGGACCTGGTGCAGGTAGAGAAAATGCAATCAGAGCACTAGTTGGCGCAGGAATTAAAATTACATCAGTTGCAGACAAAAGTCCCATTCCACACAATGGATGTCGCGCACCTAAGAGAAGAAGAGTTTGATTATTTTTTGGAGAGATTATTATGTCTAGATATATTGGTTCAGTTTGTAAATTATGTAGAAGAGAAGGCGAGAAATTATTCCTAAAGGGAGTTCGTTGTTATTCTGATAAATGTTCTATTGAGAGAAGGCCATACCCACCAGGAGTGCATGGTCAAAGAAGAACAAAAGTTTCCGACTATGGAATCCAGTTAAGAGAGAAACAAAAATTAAAAAGATTATATGGTGTTCAGGAAAAGCCAATGAGAAACTTGTTTAAAGCATCTAGTGCAATGACTGGTGTTACAGGTGAGAACTTGCTTAGCCTTCTTGAAAGACGATTAGATAATATAGTTTACAAAATAGGTTTTGCTGCTTCTAGAAAAGAAGCAAGACAGCTTGTTAAACATTATCACTTTACAGTAAATGGAAAAAAATCCAATGTACCATCAATGAGGCTAAAGGTCGGAGATGTTATTCAATTAGCACCAGGATCAACTTCCTCAACGAAACTTGCTGGGTCATTAGATGCTTATAGCATGAGAGAAGTACCAGCTTGGATAGAGGTAAACAAAGGAAAATTCGCTGGAGAAATTAAAGATTTACCAAAAAGAGAAGATATTACAGGACAAATTGAAGAACGTCTTGTTGTCGAACTGTATAGTAAATAATATTAGTTTTGAATGCGGCTTGGTAAAAGATTATTTTAAAAATAGGGGAACTTTGCATGGACATATTTGTTGAAAAAAACTGGAAAGGAATGATCAGACCAACTATCTTAGAAAAAGATGGCGACACCTCAAAGACTGGTTATGGTAAATTTGTGGCAAAACCTCTAGAAAGAGGATATGGTCAAACACTTGGCAACTCCCTAAGAAGAGTTTTACTATCATCACTTCAAGGAGCTGGTATTGTTGCTGTGAAAATTGATGGTGTTCAACATGAATTTGGCACAATAAATAACGTGAAAGAAGAAGTTTCGGAAATCATCCTAAACTTAAAAGAAGTTAGATTTGCAATTGAAGGAAAAGAAGATCTAGTTCTAGTCCTTGAAAAAAACCATGAAGGCCCTGTGTTAGCAGGTGATATTACTCTTCAATCAAATGTAACAGTACTAAACCCTGAGCACGTTATAGCTGATATTTCATCAGGTGGTTCTATCAGAATGGAAATAAAAGTTGCTAGAGGTAAAGGTTATGTTACCGCTGCAGACAATAAAGAAAATTATGAACTACCAATTGATTGGGTATATTTAGATACTCTTTTTTCTCCAGTACATAGAGTAAACTACACAGTAACCAACAGTAGGGTAGGTAAAAGAACAGATTTTGATAAGCTAACCTTAGAAGTATGGACAAATGAAGGTGTTGCCCCAAGTGATGCAGTTGCTTTTTCGGCAAAAATTCTAAGAGACCAATTAATGGTATTTTTAAACTTTGAAGATAAAGAAGAAGTAGTAGTAGCAGAGGTACAACCAAAGCAAGCAAGCTCACCATCTAATTCACACCTATTAAAACCAGTATCTGAATTAGAACTTTCAGTTCGTTCCGCAAACTGTTTACAAAATGCTAATATTAAATATATTTACGAATTAGTAAGTAAAACAGAAGGGGAAATGTTAAGAACTAAAAACTTTGGCAGAAAATCTTTGAATGAAATTAAAGAGATTTTAACAGAAATGGGACTAGGTCTTGGAATGAAAGTCGATAGCGTAATGAAAGAAATCCAAGAACAGCAATCAGCAGAATAAAAATTTGAGTTAATAATCAGGAGTAGGCCATGAGGCATAAAAATTATAAATATAAAGTAGGAAGTACAACATCTCATAGATTATCTCTAATGAGAAACCTATCATCAGACTTAATTGAGCACGGGAAAATTAAAACAACTCATGCAAAATGTATGGCAGTTAGGGGATATGTTGAAAAATTAATTACGTTAGCAAAAAATGATACAGTAGCGAACAGAAGATTAGCTTTTCAGAAATTAAATAACAAAAATTCTGTAACAAAACTATTTGCTGATGTCGGACCTAAGTTTAAGCAAAGACCAGGTGGATATACTAGAGTATTAAAGCTTGCTGAAAACAGGTATGGCGACAATGCAAAAATGAGCTATATTTGTTTAGTAGAATAGAACACTATTAAATATTTTTTTTATAAAAGCCTTCACAATGAGTGAGGGCTTTTTTTTATACTAGGTAAAAAAAATGAAGGGAATAGTATTAACACCATCAACTAGAATATTATCTGTGGCCATCCTTTTAATGTTGACTCTTCTATACTCCAACTACCAGAGAGAGATTTTATTTAAGTATAATGATTCCGGTGATTATTTAATTTTAAAATATTTACCTAAGTTAGAATTAGCAACAGTTTACGATAACAAAATGATTACAACTCAAGAAATTTACACCCCTACTACCAGAGGATTATTTGTACATTTATGGGCAACATGGTGTGCCCCATGTGAGGCGGAGTTACCTCACTTTGTTAAATTTGCTAGGTCGGAACAAAACAATGATATAAAGTTTTTATTAATTGCAGTAAATGATGATTTAAAAAAGGTAAAGAAATTTTTAAAAACAATACCTAATATGCCATCAAATATTATATTAACAATGGATGAAAAAGGCATATCACAAAACATGATGGGGACAGTCAAAGTTCCTGAAACTTATTTGTTTAATAGACAAGGAAAACATATTAAAAAATTTGTAGGCCCACAAAACTGGGAATTAGTTGAAATTCAAAGCTTTGTGAATAAATCCACAGGTAAGTAATAGAAAATATGTAACAATTGTTCCATTTTTATAATTTATTCATAACTAAATATTAATAAGTCCATTTATTATTCAAGAATCTTATAATATATGCCGAAATATTTTACACAAGCTGAAATAAAATGTTTGGTTTATTAGCAATTGGGGAATTTATGATTAACTGGAAAGACATTACAGATTTACATGTTGTAGTTAAATTAGAAGAAATATTAAAGAAATGGTATGGTGTAGAATTAATTTACACTAACTCTCATGATAAAGTAGTTAGCCACCATTTAGATAAAAATCATATCTGCCATAATCATTTAATGAAAGTTCAAATGGAAATGAAGTTTGGACAACAATTGCTTGGGCAAGACATAGAGCAAATGGCAGATAAATTTCGCGAAAGTGAAAAGCATTCAATAGTATTCGATAGTATCTTTCCATCTCTGAAATTTGTTGCTTCAAGCATTAGATATGAAGGAGAGCAATTAGGGATGGCCTTAGCTTTTCCTATCATCTTAGACAGTCTTTCAAAAAGTGAGGAATCAACACTACTAAGCAAGCTAACTGAAGATGGACTACCTGAGGAGGATGCTTTAAATGCCATAAGTTCAGTAAAAAGAATGGGAGAAAAAGAAATTGAAAATATCGTTGAGCTAGTTGAGTTAGTAAGTGATGAAATAGTAACTTATCATAAAGAAATAAGTACGCGGGAGGAACGAATTCAAGAGTTAAACTCTGAGTTAGGTGATAAGTATAGATATCATTCAATGATAGGCAAATCAAAAATTATGCAAAAAATTTATCGACTACTAGAAAAGATTTCAAGTTCGGAGTCAAGTGTTTTTGTACAAGGTGCAAACGGAACAGGTAAAGAGTTAGTTGCAAAAGCGGTTCATTATTATTCCCCCAGAAGAGATCATATGTTTCTGGCCGTAAACTGCTCAGCTTTTAATGATAACTTGCTAGACTCAGAGCTATTTGGGCATGTAAAAGGTGCTTTTACGGGTGCCATTAAAGATAAACAGGGATTATTTGAAATAGCGAATGGAGGAACATTATTTCTTGATGAAATAGGAGACACCTCATTAAGCATGCAAGTTAAATTGTTGAGAGTACTTCAGGAAGGAACTTATTTACCTGTTGGTGCTGCAAGCCCAAAAAGATGTGATGTGAGAATTATTGCGGCCACAAATAAAAATATAAAAGAAATGATGGCAAAGGGAGAATTTAGAGAAGATTTATTTTATAGAATTAATGTTATTAATGTCGAAGTTCCAGATTTAAAAAATAGAAGCGAGGATATTCCCATTTTAATCGATCATTTTATGGATAAAAGATGTGCAGAACATGGAATGCCAATTAAAAGCTTATCTAAAAAAGCTTTAGAAAAATTATTAGATTACCCATGGCCGGGGAATGTTAGAGAATTAGAAAATGAAATTGAAAGACTTGTTGTACTTGCTGGAACCGATAAAATGATAAACCCTGAATTATTAAGCCAGAGAATTTTAGATCATGGCAGCAATATGACAGGAGTAACAAGAGGCATTAATACGGATGGGACATTAAGGGCAGCACTTGAAGAGTTAGAAGCATTAATGATTAAGGAAGGACTTAAGCGCTGTAATTACAACAAATCAAGATTATCTAAGGAGCTTGGCGTTAGTCGTGCTAGCTTAATTATGAAAGTGGATAAATATGGGCTAGATAAGAGAAAAAAAGCAGCTGGTGAATAACTGATTTAATTTAAAAATAAAGAATAAATAATAGCCTCCTGAAGATCAAAGTTATAATATACAACGATTTTCAGGAGGTTTTTTTATGTCTGATATTTTGGAAAGCAAAAGAAATTTATTACTCGAGAAAAGAAATCAGGCCAATCTTGGTGGCGGTAAAGCAAGAATAGATAAACAACATAATCAAGGTAAATATACAGCAAGAGAAAGGATCGAAAGATTAATTGATCCAGGAACTTTTATTGAGTTTGACAGATTTGTAACTCATAAATGTGTCCAATTTAATATGGAAAAAACTAAGTACCTAGGTGATGGTGTTGTGACTGGAATTGGTGCGATTGATGGACAAAGAGTTGCCATTTTTTCACAAGATTTTACTTGTTGGGGAGGAGCTCTTGGATCTGCTCATGCAAAAAAGATTTGTAAAATAATGGACTTCGCTTTGGAGAATAGAATTCCTATTATTGGCATTAATGATTCTGGAGGTGCAAGAATTCAAGAAGGAGTGGAGTCACTAGCAGGTTACGCTGATATATTTCATCGAAATGTAAAATGTTCTGGGGTAATCCCTCAAATTTCCTTAATCATGGGGCCTTGTGCAGGAGGAGCTGTTTATTCACCGGCCATCACGGATTTTATTTTCATGGTGGATTCAACTTCATACATGTTTGTTACAGGGCCTGATGTAATTAAAACAGTTACCCATGAAGAAATTTCTAAAGAGGAGTTGGGAGGAGCAGCAACTCACAGTGAAAAATCAGGAGTATCACAATTTATTGTCAAGGATGAGGATGATTGCTTTGAACGAGTTAGAGAGTTGTTAAACTTCATACCAGCATTTAACTTTGCTAAAAGGAAAGTCAGACCTACGTCAGACCCTGTCTATAGAGATAATAATAAAATAAAAAATACAGTTCCATCAAATCCTAAAAAACCTTATGATATGAGAGAGATTATACTTGATATTATTGATGACTCTCATTTCCTCGAAGTACATAAAAACTTTGCAAGAAATATTATTTGTGGCTTTGGTTCAATTGGAGGGATGTCTGTCGGAGTTGTTGCGAATCAACCTGAGGTTCAAGCAGGTGTATTGGATATAGATTCATCTGTTAAGGGAGCTAGGTTTGTTCGTTTCTGTGATGCTTTTAATATTCCGATAATAACTTTAGTAGATGTTCCAGGGTTTTTACCAGGTGTTGTTCAAGAACATGGAGGAATTATCAAGCATGGTTCCAAATTATTATATGCTTACTCAGAGGCAACTGTTCCGTTAATAACCTTAATTACAAGAAAGTCTTACGGAGGAGCTTATGATGTAATGGCATCAAAGCATATTGGTGCCGATGTTAACCTTGCTTACCCTACGGGGGAAATTGCTGTAATGGGAGCAGATGGTGCCGTAAATATTATTTTCAGAAATGAGCTTAAAGGGCTAGATGGAGATGACTTGGAAGAGAAAAGAAAGTCATTAGTTGGGAAATATGAAGAACAATTTGCTAATCCGTACAGAGCAGCAGAGTTAGGTTATATTGATAGTGTAATATTACCAGAGGAAACTCGCCAAAGAGTTTATGAATATTTACTAGCATTAAAAAATAAAAGACTAGAGCTTCCAAAAAAGAAACATGGGAATATTCAATTATGATTAATAAAAGGGTTTTAATAATCAATCGTGGAGAAATTGCATCTAGAGTTGCAAAGGCATGTAGAGAATTGAACTACGTTCCTGTTGGAGTCTGGACTGATAATGAAGTGAATGCTCGCCATCTTGAGTTTTGCGATGAATGGATTCATTTACCAGGAAATACAAATGCAGAAACATATTTAAATATAGAAAAAATTGTAACACTTGCGAAAGAGCATAAAATAGATGCAATTCATCCAGGTTATGGATTTTTATCTGAAAATGCTGATTTTGCAGAAGCTTTAAGGAAAGAAAAAATTATTTTTATAGGTCCTAATACAAACGCGATTATTAATATGGGAGATAAAGCAATTTCGAAGAAGGTTGCTTTAGAAGCAGGTGTGCCAGTTGTACCTGGAACAAGTGAAGCTGTGCCCTCAATTGAAGAAGCAATAAAAGTTGCTAAAGAAATTGGTTACCCTGTGTTATTAAAAGCTGTTGCTGGCGGTGGGGGACGAGGGATGCGCCGATGCAATTCTTCTCAAGAAGTACAAGACAACTTCGATGCAGTTAATAGAGAAGCAAAGTCATCTTTTGGTAAAGGTGATTTGCTAGTAGAGAAATTTATTGTTAACCCAAGACATATTGAAGTTCAAATTCTAGCTGATAAGAAAGGAAATATTTTTCATTTTTTTGAGAGAGAATGCTCGATTCAAAGGAGACATCAAAAAGTAATTGAAGAAGCTCCATCTCCATTTATCGGAGATGACGAAGATCTTAGAAGTAAAATTTGTAATGCTGCAGTTAAACTTGCACGTCAAGTAAATTATGACTCCGCAGGAACTGTAGAATTTATAATGGCGGAAGATAAACAATTTTATTTTCTTGAAATGAATACTCGAATTCAGGTTGAGCATCCAATAACAGAAGAAATAACCGGGATAGACTTACTTGTTTGTATGATACAATCTGCATTTGGTGTAGATTTAGAGATTCCGAGTCAGGACTGGATAACTAAAAATGGGCATGCAATTGAATGTAGAATTTGTGCAGAAGATCCGATAACAATGTTACCTTCTCCTGGAGTTGTCACTGGTTTTGAAACTAACTTTCCTCAAGGAACGAGGTTTGATAACAGTCTATATAAAGGTTTAAATGTAACGCCGGACTTTGATCCAATGGTAGGGAAATTAATTACTAAAGGGATAAAAAGAAGTATTGCAATAAGGAAAATGAAAGCAGCACTTGATGGCCTATTAATAGAGGGATTAAAAAATAATATTCCATTATTAAAAGTAATTATAGAACATGATGATTTTATAAAGGGAAATTATTCAACGAGCTTTATTGAAGAGAAAAGCCCACAATCAAAAATTGATAAAACACTTGACCACAAAAAGTTTTATAAAATCCTTGCTGGAGTTGAAGCAAGAAGGATGGGAATGTGAGAACATACTTAATAGATGAAGACAAAAATGAACTAGTGATTGATATAACTAGAACAATTGTTCACTCTAGTGAGATGGTTGAATTTCACTACGCCATGCTAGAGGATAACAATTTTGTAAAAGAAGAAAAGATATTTGTTAGAAGGCTATCAGGTCAATACTTTTCCTCTTTTGATAAAGTTTGCTGGAAAAAGCTAGCAAGACAAGATCTTCCTAAACATATTTCTGATATTGACAAGGTTTATAATGTATTTAGAGGTTATAAGCCGTCTGGACTATCTACTGGGCAAGAAGGGGAGTTATTAACTCAGATGCCAGGTAAAGTAATAAAAATAATAGTCAAAGAGGGAGAGAAAGTAGAAAAAGGTCAAACGGTAATAATATTAGAAGCAATGAAAATGGAAAATGAAATAAAATCACCAACAAATGGGACTATTTCAGATGTTCATATAAAAGAAGGGCAGGCGTTAGAACAGAATGTATTAATGATGGAGATAAATCCAGAATAAATTAGAGGTAAATAATGAATGGGAATCAGAATGATTTTGTAGCAGAAATGGAAAAGTTTAAACAAGAGTTTAGAAAAAACTTTAAAGGGATTGGAATTTTTATTGTCGTTTTATTTATTGTTTTTTTAGGCAAAACATCTTTTTACACAGTGGAGCCGGAAGAAGAAGCTGTCGTAACTAGATTTGGAAAGTACTTAGCAACATATCCACCAGGTCCACATTTTAAATTGCCATTTGGTATTGATAAAGTTGTTAAGGTTCAAACGACAAGAATCTTACAAGAGGAGTTTGGTTTTAGAACTAAGAAAACAAGCAGAAGTGGACGGACAACATATTCGAATACAGATTTTTCAAGTGAATCATTAATGTTGACTGGTGACTTGAATGTTGCAGATGTAGAGTGGGTAGTTCATTATAAAATTGCTGATCCTTTTAAATATTTATTTCAAATAAGTGATCCCAGAACAACCATTAGAGATATTTCTGAATCAATTATGAGAAGAGTTGTTGGCGATAGGACAGTTAATGAAGTTTTAACTACTGGAAGAAAAGAAATAGCAATAAGAGCAAAGGGATTAATGCAAGAAGTGTTAAATAAGTATGATATGGGAATTTTAATCCAAACGACAAAGTTACAAGATGTGAATCCTCCTGATCTAGTAAAACCTTCTTTTAATGAAGTAAATGAAGCAAAACAAGAGCAAGAGCAAGTTATCAACCAAGCAGAGAGGTCATATAACCAAGTGATCCCAGAAGCAAAAGGAAATGCAGATAAACTAATTTCAGAAGCAGAGGGATATGCAGATGCAATTGTAAATAAGGCAAAGGGAGATGCAGCTAGGTTTACTTCCGTTTATCTAGAGTATAAGAGAGCACCTTCAATTACTAGAAAAAGATTATATATTGAGGCAATGGAAGAAATATTTTCCAAGTTAGAGAATGTCACAATTGTAGATCCAAAAATAAAAGGTTTATTACCAGTTTTTAACAAAATAACAAAAGGCGAGTAGGTATATTATGAATAAGTCATTAGTAATAGGAATAGTTATTTTTTCAAGTTTAATCATTGCAAAAAATGGAGTATTTACAGTAACTGAAGGAGAGCAAGCAATTGTTACAGAGTTGGGGCGACCAGTGAGAGCAATTACAGACTCAGGCCTTGCATTTAAAATTCCATTTTTTCAGGATATTAGATATGTGGATAAGAGAATTCTTTCTTGGGATGGTTTTCCAAGTGAAATTCCGACAAAAGATAAAAAGTATATTAAGGTTGATACTACTGCTCGTTGGAGGATCGTTGATACTCTTAAATTCATTCAAACAGTACAGAATGAAAGAGGTGCAAAAGCAAGACTCGATGCTATCTTAGATGCAACAACAAGAGATGTTGTTTCCAATCAGAACCTAGTTGAAGTTGTTCGGAATTCAAATGCAATTATAGATAAAGTAAAAGCAAAAAAGGTAGAGATTGAAAAAAATAAGAAAGATGGTAATAAAATGATTGAAGAAGAAATAACCGGTGAGATTGAACCGGTACTCGTTGGTAGAGAAAAATTAAGTTCTGAAATTGCGAGAGATGCTTCAAAGGAATTAATTGGCTTTGGAATTAAGTTAATTGATGTTCAGTTACGTAGAATTTCTTATGAAAAAAGTGTTGAAAAGAAAGTCTACGACCGAATGATCTCTGAAAGACAAAGGATTGCACAGAAAATAATTTCGATAGGTCAAGGAGAGAGAGCTAAAATTGAAGGTCGGATTGCAAGAGACTTAAGAAGGATTGAGTCTTTAGCATATAAAAGATCGGAAGAAATTAAAGGTAAAGCAGAAGGTAAATCAACCAAGATTTATGCAAAAGCTTTAAATGTTGATCCTAGTTTCTTTTCTTTTCAGAGGTCTTTAGAGGCATACAAAAAATCATTATCTGAAAAGACAAATTTTATTCTTTCTTCAGACTCGGAGTTCTTGAAATTTATTAAAAGGGTTAATTAATTTTTTTAGGTAAAAAATGCAAGAATTATTAGAGCAAATAGAGGTTGTAAAAAAGAGAATAAAAAAACCTAAAAAAGCAGTTGTGACAGGCGGAATGCCTTACGCAAATGCTCCTCTTCATATTGGGCACTTGGCCGGTGCTCATGTTCCAGCAGATGTTTATGCTCGGTTTATGAGAATGATGATTGGCGAAGAAAATGTTCTTTTTGTTTGCGGAACAGATGATCATGGTTCAAACTCTGCTGTTTCTGCAAGAAAAGAAGGAAAAGGAACAAAAGATTTTATTGATGAAATATATCAAGGGCAAAAAAGAACTTTCAAAAACTACGGGATATCCCTTGATACATTTTCAGGAACATCAAGAGATGAAAATAAAAAGTATCACGTAGAGATATGCCAGGATATATTAAAAAAGCTTCATCAAAATAAGATGATCGAAACGAAAACATCAAAGCAATGGTATGACCCAGATTTAAAAATGTTTCTACCTGACAGGTTTGTTTTCGGAGAATGTCCAAAGTGTCACGATCCAAAAGCCTATAGCGAAGACTGTGATGTTTGTGGAGCAAACTATAACCCTGTAGAACTTCTTAATCCAAAAAGTACGGTAAGTGACTCAAAACCTGAACTACGAGATACAGATCATTGGTATTTAGATATGTGGAAGGTTGCTGATCAGTTGAAGCCGTGGATTGAGTCAAAACAAAAGACCTGGCGAAAAAATGTATTTTTGGAAACACTAAATACCGTGACACCATCTTTTTCATTTTCTAATAAAAGTGAAAGTTTATTTAAGTCATTAAAGGAAAACCTTCCTGATCACAAAAGTCGCTACGCTCCGGGAAAACTTATTGAGGTTTTATTTGATAATCTTTTAGACCTTGAAGAAGCAAGAAAAATATTTCTTAAAAATAATATAGAAATTAAAGTGAATAAAGATTGGTCAACAAGATCAATTACAAGAGATGTCGATTGGGGAATACCTGTTCCGGTTGAGATTGACGAAAAAATGAAAGGTAAGACTTTTTATGTTTGGCCTGAGTCCCTTGTTGCGCCTCTTGCATTTACAAAAGTTGCACTGGAGCAAAAAGGTATGGACCCAGAATCATATATGGATTTCTGGTACTCCAAAGGTTCGCAAGCGTATCAATTTATAGGGCAAGACAATATTTATTTCTATGTTTTAATGCAGGGAGCGATGTGGTTAGGAACACAGAGTAAAGTTGACCGATTACCCGAAGAGGGAGAGTTACAGCTAACTGATGTGTTTGCCAACTTTCACTTACAGGTAAATGGTGAAAAAATGAGTAAATCCAGAGGGAACTTTATTCAAGCGGATGAACTTCTTGATGAAATGAAATATGAGTCAGATCAAGTTCGTTACTTTCTTAGTCTTTTAAGTCTTCCTGAGAAAAATTCAAATTTTGATTTTGAAACATTTAAAAAAAGAAATGACTTTTTATCCGGTCCATTAAATGCGGCATTTGAAAAACCGATTTCCGCTGTTCATTCTAAGTTTGACGGAAAAATTCCTTCGGGTAAATTAATCGGAAAAACTAAAAAGGAAACTTATAAAATAATTCAAAACTATCTTAGGTTTATGGAAAAAGCAGATTATTCAAAGATTTTATTCATGATTGAAAATTACGCCAGAATTATTAACAGCCTATTTACACAGTTTAAACCTCATGATGATAGGTTTGATTTAGAACAAAGACAAGATGGATTATATTCATGTTTTTATATTTTAAAAAATATAATGATTATGCTATCTCCTTTTGCTCCTGAAACAATGAGTAAACTAAGAGTTTCACTTAATTTACCAGAGACAATACTTACTATCGATGAATTGGGTTTACCCATGCCTGACGGTCATAGGATCGGAGAGCAAGATACTTACTTTCCTTCTAATTCTAAAAGTTAATTTTATTAGTGATGATTGTGGCCGCTTCCAAAGGGGAAATTGTATTACTCTCAACTTGTTTAGTTAAATGACTAAAAGTTGAATTGGACAATTCTGAATTTTTTAATTTAAATTGTATAATATCTATAATTAGTTTATTTAAGTATACAGATCGTTGTTTAGTTCTTTTAGATTCGAGTTGTTTAATTTTGAAACTGTTTAGAATGTAGTTCCAAAACTTATCAATGTTTTTGTTTTCTAAAGCCGAACAGGTGAAAATAGTGGTATGCTCATTTTTCGAAACGTTTAGTGCATTTTGATATTCATTAGCAGTTTGCTTGGCATGTTTTTTTAATTCTCCATCATTTTTATTAACAATTATAGTATCAGAAATTTCGATGATCCCTTTTTTGATTCCTTGGAGTTCATCACCGGCCTTAGGAGAGAGTAATACCGAAAAATGATCTGTCATGTTTTTAACATCAATTTCGGATTGTCCAACTCCAACAGTCTCAATGATAATAGTATTAAACCCCGCGGCCTCACAAAGCAAAATGGTTTCATAGGTTCTTGATGCAACACCTCCCAATTTACATTTTGAGGGAGTAGGTCTAATAAAAGCATTTGGATGAATTGATAATTTTTCCATTCTGGTTTTGTCACCAAGAATACTTCCACCATGAACTGGCGAACTGGGGTCAATTGCAAGAACTGCTACTTTTCTCCCCTGATTTATTAGTAGTAGTCCCAAAGACTCAATAAATGTAGACTTTCCAACTCCTGGAGCACCAGAGATTCCTAAACGAATTGCTTTACCTGTTTTATTTAATATCTTTCTTATTAATTCATTGGATTGGATTTGATCTTCTTTATTTTGAGATTCAAGTAATGTAATGGCTTTTGCTAAGCTTCTACGTTCACCGCTGATTAGTTTTCCGATATTGATTGCGCTCATAGTTTCACTTTAGTTCAAGTAATTTTTCCAAAATGGTTTTTGCTGCATCTGTAATTGCAGTTCCAGGCCCAAAGATGAGAGAAACTCCTTGATTATATAAAAATTGGTAGTCTTTTTTAGGAATAACCCCACCAGCAATTATCATAATATCATTAGCGTCTTGTCTTTTTAAGTCTTTAATTAGTTGAGGTATTAAAGTTTTATGTCCTGCTGCTTGAGAGCTTACTCCAATGATATGAACGTCATTTTCGATTGCTTGTTTGGCAACTTCTGAAGGGATTGAAAACAATGGAGATAAATCTACATCAAATCCTAAGTCTGAAAATGCAGAAGCAATAACCTTGGTACCTCGATCATGTCCGTCTTGGCCCATTTTTGCCATAAGTATTCTAGGCCTTCTACCACAAGTTTTTTCAAATTGTTCTACTTGTTTTAATAACATATTCCATGACTCCTCATCTTTGATATGTTGTTTATAAACTCCTGTTACAGTATTTGAATTTGGAGAATATCGTCCCCATACATCTTCTAAGGCTAAGCTAATTTCACCTATTGTACATCGGGCCCTAATTGCTTCTATAGATAATTCTAACAAGTTAGCATCATTGTTTTTAGCAGATAATGACAACGATTTAAGACAAGTTGCAACCTTGTTATTATCACGTTTACTTTTGATTAATGTTAATTTTTTAATTTGCATTTCTAGAACGGTATGATTGTCAATTTCTAAAGTTTCAATTTCTTCATTGTTTTCTGAAATATATTCATTTACTCCAATAATGCTTTCTTGATTACTATCAATCTTAGCTTGTCGTTCCGCCGCGGATTTTTCTATATTCATCTTTGGAATACCACTTTCAATAGCATTGATCATGCCACCATCTTTTTCAATTTCTGACATGATAGGTAGTACTTTTTCAATAATTTCTTGTGTAAGTGATTCCATCATATATGAACCACCCCAAGGGTCGACTGTCTTGGTGATATTCGATTCTTTTTGTAATATGAGTTGAGTGTTGACTGCAATTTTAGAAGAAAACTCTGATGGTAATGCAGTTGCTTCATCAAATGAATTAGTATGTAGTGATTGAGTTCCTCCAAAAACTGCGGCCATAGCTTCGATGGTTGTCCGTATAATATTATTATAAGGGTCTTGTTCTGTTAGTGACCACCCTGATGTTTGGCAATGAGTTCTAAGGATTTTTGATTTTTGATTTTTTGGAGAATATTTTTCAACTATTTGTGCCCATAGAATCCTTGCGGCCCTCAGCTTTGCAATTTCCATATAGAAATTCATTCCGATTCCAAAGAAAAAGGAAAGTCTTGGAGCAAACGAATCAATATCAAGTCCTTTCTCTATTGCTGTTTTTATATATTCATGTCCGTTGGCCAGTGTGTATGCTAATTCAAGTGTGGCATTGGCTCCTGCTTCTTGAATGTGATAGCCCGAAATTGAAATTGAATTATATTTAGGCATATTTTTTGAAGTATATTCAAAAATATCTGAAATTATTCTCATTGAAGGCCGGGGTGGGTAAATAAATGTATTTCTAACCATAAACTCTTTTAAAATATCGTTCTGAATGGTTCCTGAAAGTTTATCCGGTGAAACGCCTTGTTCTTCTGCTACCACAATATATGCTGCCAAAATAGGTAAAACTGCTCCATTCATAGTCATTGAAACAGAAATTTTATCGAGTGGTATTTCGTTGAATAAAACTTTCATATCTTCAATAGAGTCAATTGCGACACCAGCTTTTCCAACATCTCCTTGAACTCTTGGATGATCAGAGTCATATCCACGATGAGTTGCCAAATCAAAAGCTACACTAATTCCTTGACCTCCATTTCTTAGAGTTTTTTTATAAAAAAGGTTTGATTCTTCAGCTGTAGAAAACCCCGCATATTGCCTAATAGTCCATGGCCTTCCAGTATACATGGTTGCTCTTGCTCCACGTATGAAAGGATCGATTCCTGGCATAGTATCTAAGTTTTTAATATTTGATAGATTTTCTTGGTGGTAAAGAGGATTAATATTTATTCCCTCAGGTGAAGTCCATACTTTATCCTCGGGTTTTTTACCTTTGTATTCTTTAGTCGCAAGATCGGTCCAATTATTAATTTTACTCATCTAAGTCATCTTTTTTTTAATTTAATATAATGTATAAAATTTATCAAAAATAACTCACTCTGCATAGATATGCTGAAATTTATCGGGAAAAGATTACCTAAATTAGCTAGTGGTAGTAAATATTGATAGAATAGTAATTATATCTAGTAAAATAGATTGTTTTCAATGATTTAGTGAGAGGAATTATGACGGTAAAAAACAATTTTGGTATTACAATTGAAAAGAATTTGCAAAAGTTTTTTTATAATCATTTACAAGAAGTAAATGTAAAATCAATTCATCCTTTACCGATGGAAGCCATATATTACTCAAGTAATGTTTTAGATAAATTCTCTAATCCACTTGAATACTTTGAAACAAAAGATGGTAAATTATCAAATAAAATTTTAGGAACTAAATTCTTAGAAGCATCTAGCTTATCTAGCTCTGCACAGAAAAGAGCTTATCAAGATGTGGGAGATACGGCTTTGTTTTTATGTGGATATTTTTCTGAATCATTAAATAGGAAAATTGTTGATACTAGCTACTATCAAGGAATTGGTATGTTAGCATATAAGAGATTAGATAATTTAACAGATCATATGTTTGATATCCCTGATTTTTATCATAACTTGTCCAAGTCATTTTTGGCACTATCAATGATGATAGGTGCGGTTGCACATAAGTTCTGCTCTCAAAATCAACAAGATGACTTTTTATTATTTATATCAAATAAGAATAAAATTAAAACGTCATAATTCAAGAGTCACTCCCTACAATAATTTTATTAAATTTATTTGAAAAAATTACTTTAAGTTGATCGTTAAATATAGTGTATTTGATTGAGTTAATTTGTTCAATTGTTTCATAATGATAATCTATCCCAAGGTCGTGTAACTCTGGAACAGAGTAAGTATTTAGGAAATCCTCATTGGTCTGTAGGCTTAACATTGATTGACCTATAATCATTTTTTTTGCTTGATTGAATTCTTGTTTCGATATGCCTTTCTTTTTAATTTTATCAATAAATGATTCCAGAGAGTGGACAGCATCATTTACTTTTGAATTACTACATGCCATGTAAATTCCCCAGTATCCATATTCTAAAGCACTAAAGCTTATAGGGCTGATAGAGTAACAAAGACCTTGCTTGTCTCTGATATTCACAAATAATTCTGAAGATTGACCTGAAAATAAAGTAGTTATTATCTTTAAAATTAGATTATTTGAGTCGACTAGAGGCCCTGTAGGAATTCCAAGGAAAATATGAGTTTGTTCTCGATCAAATGGAATGTGTATATTTGCGCCCCAGGATGGCCTTGATTTTTTTTTAATTGTTTTTGTTTTTTTTCTTGGTGCTAAAGTACTTATAAGTGGAGTTATCTGAGATCTCACAGTTTGCAAATCAAGATCACCAGAATAACTGATTAATATTTCTTTTTCTTTAAGGTTTTTATTATGTAGATCCTTAATCTTTTTTGTCGTTAACCCTTTAATACTTTGTTCATTTCCTATTATGTTCATTGAGTATGGGTGATTTTTAAATGTTATTTCACTGATAGTATTAAAGCATTGTTTTACAGGGTCCTCTTCTTGGGATTTTAAAGATCTGATGGCCATTTTTTTCTCTAGGGAAAGGTATTTATCTGGGAGAGTTGGGTTAATAATTGAGTTGAAAAAATGCGATGAAAGTTCATGGAAATTTTCTGAAAGACCTTTCATTGAAATTCCATATGCATTTTTACCCGCAAACCCGTTTAGCGATGAGCAAGTTTCTTCTAGGTACATTCTAAGTTTTTGATATGGCTTTTTCTTATGTCCATAAGTTAATAATGAACTTAATTGTGAATAAACACCATTGTTATCTTTTGTTTCGTCTGTTAATCCTCCTTTAATATATGCTTGCATTGAAAAAGTAGGAGTTAATGAATTATATCGATATAAAAGTTTTATACCAGGAGAGATTGAAACTACCTGAGCATTAGGATCAAATTTTGATTTATTGTTGCTGTAGATAGTTTTTATTTTTTTCTTATTAATGTTTGATGTAAGAGATCTTAAATTAGAAAACCATAATTGCACGGCTTTTTGAGTTGTCTTTAAATTGTCTTCGTTTGGTATTTGTAATGAGACTTGAATCGGTCGAGAAAGGATATCTCGAAAACTTTGCACGATATCAGATTCTTTTGAATTTTTAATTTTATTAATAAAGAGATCTTCACTGAAAATATTATTGGAACTAGTATAGCTATGGCCTAGTGAGAAAGCGTAAGATTCAATTGATTCTTTTTCAAATATTTTAGATGCTACATATTGATTTTTGATCTTGCAGATATCTTCAGATGCGATACCGGAGCTAATTGTTTTAAGTAATACTTTACTTAGATGCATTAGAGATTTATTCAGGTTCTGGTAAGGAAAATTAATACGAATTAAATGAATGCCACCATTTTCAACAAATAAAGTAGAAGCATACGCTGAGTGACATATTCCGGAATTGAGAACTAATTCCTTGTATAGCAATGATGTTTCGCCATGGCCGATACATCCCATCGCAATTTCTTCGCAGGGAGCAGTATTTTCTTCATATGAGGGTGAAGGGATAATTATTGTTAATTCACACATCGTTACATCGTTGTGAAAGACTTGAATTTCATTTTGATTTTTGACTGTGAGTTTGGGGAAAGTACTTTTTTTTCCATTTGGTAATTTATATTTTTCAATTTGTTTTTTTATATTAGTTTTATCATTGAGGTCACCTGCAACAACAAGTATGGAGTTTTGGTTATTGTAGTAATTTTTTCTAAATTCTTTTAATTGCGTTTGTGTGAAACTGTTAATGGTCTTTACTTTTCCAAGAATTGGATGTGAATATTTTCCACTAAGAAATTTCTTTTGAATTTTATAAAATGAATACTGACTAGGTGAGTCAATCATTCTTTTATACTCTTCAAGTACTACCCCCTTTTCTGGAACAAGCTCGGATTGTTTAAAAGTAGGGTTAGAGATCATATCCATTAAGGCATCGCAAGAATCTTTAATTCTGTCATTAGGGCAGTTTATATAGTAACAAGTGTAGTCAAATGAAGTAAAAGCATTGATTTCCCCGCCAAAAGATTCAATTTCCTTGGCAAGTAAATGACTAGGTCGTTTCTTTGTTCCCTTAAAAAACATATGCTCTAGAAAATGAGCTATTCCATGTTCCTCAGGGCGCTCCAAAGAACTTCCAGCTTTAAACCAAATTTGTACTGTTGCAGAAGTGGATCCTTCTGCATGAACGAAGAGGGTGTTTAAATTATTTTTAAGTTTTTCAAGTTGAGGTTGCATATTTCTCCATTTTGATATTTATTAACAGCAAGTAAATTATATTATCACAGGTAATTATCTAGTGGAACAAGAGGCTTTAGTAAATTCATTATATATTCACTTTCCTTATTGCCGAACACTGTGCAATTATTGTGATTTTTATAAATCTGAAATAGGAAAGATTTCTACATTTAATAATTACCATACTTACTTAAATCAATCCTTCGCGAAGCATAATAATCTTTTTTTAGAAAATAATATAAAGTTTGGTAAATTAGATACATTATATATAGGAGGTGGGACACCTTCACTTTGGGGAGAGGAGGGAAGTCAATATTTCAAAAATTTGTTAGATGAAAATTCAATTTTCTTGGATCATAGTACAGAGTTTACTCTAGAGGTAAATCCAGGGACATGGTCACAGAAATTATTAGATTCTTGGGAAGAGATCGGAGTTAATAGATTTTCAATTGGTATTCAAAGTTTAAATACTAAAATTTTCAGTTTTTTAGATCGGTTACATTCTGTTGATGATTCAATTAAAACATTAAGTGAATTTAAAGACAGGGGAGTTAATTATTCAATTGATATTATGATAGGACTTCCATTTTCAGATAAAAACAATAGAAATATTATTGCGGAAATTGAATTAGCGTTAATGTATAATCCATCACATATTAGTTTATATATTCTTACTGTTGGTAAAGGGTATAAACATTATGATTACTTGCCTTCAGAGGAGTATATTGAAAATGAATACTTAATGGCATCAGAGCTTTTGAGCAGTAGAGGTTTTTCTCATTACGAAGTCTCTAATTTTGCAAGAACAAATAAAGAATCAAAGCACAATTTGAATTACTGGAAAAGTGAGAGCGTTGCAGCTTTAGGCCCATCAGCTACAGGATTAATTAAGAAGGACAGAGTGGGTATAAGATATAAATGGAGGTCTTCTCTTGTGCCAAGTTATAACATTGAGCAATTATCAAAAAAAGAAATGGAGTTAGAAAAAATTTATCTACAGCTTAGGACAAATATTGGAATTACTCTTGAAATGTTTTCAAACAATCTTAATAAGGACCATTGGGAAAAATTAACTTTAAAGTGGATGAATTCAAAAGTTATTATTGAGAAAGAAAAGAAGTACTTTCTTACCTCAAAAGGTTATTTGATATTAGATTCAATAATGTCTGATATATTCAACTATTATAAATAGCTCATGAAATAACGCACAGGTTAACATACCTTAAATCAATGACTTACCGGAGTGGAATATATATTTATTTTTAATAACATTGACATTTATTGTGCTAATACCACCTTACAAATGTAAAACGTTAAAAATTTGAGGAACAGATATGACAACGGTTGAGAATGAAACAATGCCAGAGGAAAAAGAAACTGCAGAAACTGCAGAAACTGCAGAAACTGCAGAAACTGCAGAAACTGCAGATAATGTAGAAGAACTTAAGGCAGA
>CAYRDP010000010.1:0-26363 GCA_964423165.1 uncultured Bacteriovoracaceae bacterium
GTTTCTTCTTCATCACTAAAATCAGTAGATTCCGTTTCTTCGTCATCACTAAAATCAGTAGATTCCGTTTCTTCGTCATCACTAAAATCAGTGGAGTCCGTTTCTATATCCGGCTGAGTATCATCATCAGCAAATACGTCAATTTCACTAACTTCTTCATCATCATCCAACTCTGAAAGAGAAACACTTTCTTGTTCAGACTCTTCAAAGTTTTCTTCTGAATTCTCATCTTCAGAATGAAGATATTCAGAAAGATCTTCTAGTCTTGTTAAGTCGTCATCATCAGACATAGTCTTTATTAAGCTCCGTGACAGTGTTTAAATTTTTTCCCCGATCCACATGGACAAGTTTCATTTCGTCCCACTTTATTTTGTGCACGTGTAACTGGTGTTTGTTTTTGGTTACTCTTTTCCGCATTCTTATGCGCTGCGATTTGAGCATCAAGCATTTCTTGTTGTTTTCTTTTGATTTCCTCAATTTCCTCTTCTGTGTATAACTGCACTGAAAATAAATTGTCTATTATTGATTTTTTAACTTCAATCCTCATATTTTCAAATAAAAGGAAAGATTCTTTTTTATATTCAGTAAGGGGGTCTCTTTGAGCATATGCTCTTAAATTGATGCCTTCTTTTAAGTGATCCATTGATAATAATTGATCTTTCCAAAACTGATCAAAAATAGACAATAGTATTTCTCTAGTTGCTACAGCAACTTGCTCAGAGCTGTACTGAGACAGTTTTTTATTTAATAGCTCTTTCGCAATAGTCGTGAAGTAATTTTCAAGGTCCCCGTCAAATTTTTGATGACATTCTAATGATGTAACGACAAGGTCAGTTTTAAATGTAGTTTTAAATCCTTGAGATATATCTTCCCATGGCCATGAGTCTAATGGAATTTTTCTTGTGGGCCTATAATTGTCAATTAAAGATGTGGCCACATCTTCGACCATATCTTGAATAAAACCAAGGTTATCATTATCTCCTAAAATATCTCTTCTGATACGATAAATAACCTGTCTCTGTTCTTTCATCACATCATCATACTCTAAAAGATGTTTTCTTATTTCAAAATTATGTGTTTCAACTTTCTTTTGAGCTTTTGCAATAGCATTGGAAATCATTTTATGTTCAATAGGTTCATCTTCTTCCATTCCTAAAGTATTCATAACACTTTTTATTTTATCTGAACCAAAAATTCTCATTAAGTCATCTTCTAAAGATAAAAAGAACTTTGAACACCCAGGGTCACCTTGACGGCCTGACCTTCCTCTAAGTTGATTGTCTATTCTTCTGGATTCATGACGTTCTGTTCCTAGTATAAATAAACCACCAAGTTCTAGTACTTCCTTGGTTAGTTTTATATCGGTTCCACGACCTGCCATGTTGGTGGCGATTGTTATAGCACCTTTTTGGCCTGCATTTGCAATGATATCTGCTTCTCGTTCATGTTGTTTTGCGTTTAGTACTTCGTGAGGTACTTTAGACTTTCTTAATTCTTTTGAAATTAACTCAGAGCTTTCAATTGAAATTGTTCCAATTAAAACTGGTTGACCTTTTTTATGTAAACTCTTAATTAAATTAACTATTGCTTTATATTTTGCTGGCATTGACTTATAAATAACATCTGGTTGATCATCCCTAATCATAGGTAAATTAGTTGGGACAACAGTAACATCTAGTTTATATATTTTTCCAAACTCTTCTGCTTCGGTATCTGCAGTTCCGGTCATACCTGCAAGATGGGAATAAAGTTTGAAATAGTTCTGAAATGTTATTGATGCAAGGGTTTGATTTTCTGATTTTATCTTTACCCCCTCTTTTGCTTCAACCGATTGATGTAGCCCATCAGACCATCTTGACCCTTCTTTAAGACGACCTGTAAACTCATCAACAATTATAATCTTACCCTCTTTAACAACATAGTTTACATCTCTTTTAAATAAGTAATGTGCTTTTAGAGATTGATTTAAATGATGTAAAAGTTCAGAGTGTTGTACATTATACAAGTTATCTATTTTTAGCATTTTTTGAACTTCAATAATTCCATCATCTGTAAAGATAGCATTGTGTGCTTTTTCATCAATAGTAAAATGTTTTTCATTTGTTAAGCGAGGTATTATTTTATTAGCGACACCATATAAATTTGTATTACCTTCACTCGGGCCAGATATAAGTAAGGGGGTTCTTGCTTCGTCGATTAAGATAGAGTCAACTTCGTCAACGATACAGTAGTTGTGTTCTCTTTGAACATAATCATCTAAATTAAATTTCATGTTATCTCTAAGATAATCAAAAGCAAATTCATTATTTGTGCCATAAGTTATATCAGCTTTGTAAGCAAGTTTTCTATCTTCATCAGACATATCTGAAATAATGCAACCAACAGAAAGTCCAAGCCAGTTGAATAGTTCGCCCATTTCTTTTGCGTCTCTTGAAGCAAGGTAATCATTAACTGTAATAATATGAGCGCCTTTTTCAGTTATACCATGTAAATATAAGGGAAATGTTGAGGTTAATGTTTTACCTTCTCCTGTTTTCATTTCTGCAATAGTATCTCTAAATAAAATTATTCCACCCATAAGTTGAACATCAAAAGGTCTCATTTTTAAAACTCTTATTGATGCTTCTCTGACAGTTGCGAATGCTTCGACTAAAATTGATTCTAAGGTTGCCCCCTCTGCAAGAGTATTTTTAAATTTATTAGTTTGAGCTTTTAATTCCTCATCAGATAATTTTTTCATATCATCTTCGAGTGCATTTATTTGGTTAACTAAAGGGCGTAATAGCTTGATGTCTCTATCATGTTTTGTTCCAAATATCATTTTAATGGGGTTTAGCATTTTTAATTCCTTTTTTATTGCAAGATAAAATTTAATGGATCTACTGGAGTACCATTAACTCTTACTTCATAATGTACATGTGGCCCTGTCGAATATCCTGTACTACCTACTTTGGCAATTAGATCACCTCTTTCGACTTTTGTTCCATTCTTAACTGTTAATTTTTTTGCATGGGCATAAATTGTTTCTATTCCATAGCCATGGTCTAATTTAACAATATAACCAAAACCTGGTTTTCTGCCTGAAAAGGTAACTTTTCCATCCGCTGTTGCAATAATATTACTAGAAGCACGAGCACCAATATCTATACCTTCATGCATCTTAATTCTTTTTGCATATGGGCTTTTTCTGGGCCCGTAAAAACTTGTAATCCATCCTTTGGTAGGTAAAAGCATAGGAGTTGAACGAAGAAACGACTGTCGATCTAATAAAAATTGATCTAATTCATTTATTTTAACCTCAATATTCTTTACTGTTTTTTTTATCTCAGAGAACTGGAAATCAAAAAATGCATATTTTTTTGCAAAACCTAAGCTATCTTTCGATAGGTCAACCCATTTCTTGGTGTAGATGTAAGCATTTGCCTGGCCAAGATCTGAAGCAATTTTTTGTTCATATAGTTTTTTTAAATCTAAATAATTTTTGTTATTTAATATAGTTTCTTTAGGGAGAAACAAAGTTGACTGGTTATCATTTACCTTTATTTCTTTTTTTTCAATTGTCTGAGGTTTAAATTTATTTATTCCAGAGATAGACCTAAGTTTATTTTCAAAAGTATTTACTCTTTCAATATCATCAGTAATTGCATTTATTTTCATCTGAAATAATTCTATTTGCTCTTTTAGGTGTTTATTTTCAATTGATAAATGTTTGTTTTTATATACTTCTTGTAGAATGATCATATAATCGTATGAGAATATAACTAAGGCAATGATGGAAATGGCAACGCCAAATGTTATTGCTTTAAATGCAATGCGGGGAACCTTAAAAGAAATTACTTTTTTTTCTCTGTCAGGTATAAACATAATAGTAAAGAAACGTCCCAAATTAAGACCCTGCATATAATTAATATAATAGAAGTATAATACCAATTTAGATTGATTAATGGCAATAGCTTAAATTTTAATTAATTACTGCGCCACAACAGCAATGACACTAATATTATCATTGCCACCGTTTGAGTTTGCCTGTTTAACTAAATCATTAACTATTTGGTCAATATCAGATTGGCTTGCCGTACTTGGATCTGGCATATGATGGTTTATAATTTCTAAAATATCTTTATCCGAAACTTTGCCATGTAATCCATCTGAGCAAATAAAGAAAAAATCATTTTTGTTCACTTTGTACGAATACACGTCAACATTGACACTTGGCTCAAAACCCACAGTTCTAACAATCACATTCTTTTGAGGGTCAATTGCAGCTTTTTCTCTGTTGTAATGTGATGAGTTAGCATTAATGGCCAGAGAAAGTTTCTCTTGAACGAGTGAGTGATCGATTGTTAATTGGTATAGTTTTCCTTTACTGACCATATAGGCGCGCGAATCACCGACATTTCCAATATACAGGGTGTCTTTTTCAAACATAAGTGTAACAACAGTAGTACCCATACCCTTTAATTTGGGATTACCTTCTCCATGTGCCTTGATTTTATTATTAGCGTGCTGAATACTTGCTTTAATATTATCAGCCGTTTTGGATGTTGAATTATTAAAAATAAACTCAGGAATATCTTCTACTGCCATAGCTGAAGCAATGTCGCCACCTTTATGGCCTCCCATTCCATCTGCTACTATATATAAATATTTTTCATTATCATAAAAAATAGAATCTTGATTAGTAGAACGTTTTTGGCCAATATCGGTTAAGCCTGAAGCAATTAATCCCATTAGTATCCTTTATTATATTATTATTTTATTACGATAAAATTTCTTGTCAATAAAACTATGATAAAAAATGATATGAATGCTCGGATAATAGAGTCTTTTTTTTATTTGATAAACTTTCATATTGGCAATGAATGCCGTATAATAATTATAGTCACTTGTTTTCTCAAAGTGCCTTAAATAATAGGGAGAATCTATGTCGAAAGTTGATATTACAAATTTCATGAATAATCATTATAGAGTTGAAGATTTTACTCATCTACACTGGATAGGTTCATTTCAAGATTATATAAATATTGTTTCTGAAAATCCAAAAGTAACACGAAACTCCTTTAGAAGAGTTCATGATATGATTCTATCGTTTGGATATACTGAATATAATGAGTATAAGAAAAAAGTTCTTAGATATAACTTCTTTAATGATCCATTTGATAATGGAAAAGATGCTGTTTTTGGTATTGATGTTCACTTAATGAAACTAGTTAATTTCTTTAAGTCAGCAGCTGCTGGATATGGAACAGAAAAAAGAGTACTACTCTTACATGGGCCTGTTGGTTCTGCCAAATCATCAATCGCAAGGTTAATTAAAAAAGGGTTAGAGCATTACTCTCGTACCGATGATGGAGCGTTGTATACCTATGAGTGGTTTGATGATGAAGAAACTGAAATCCTTGGTGGTCAAAAAATATTTCCGTCACCAATGCACGAAGAGCCACTGAAGCTAATTCCATTAGAAGTAAGGAAAGAATTTTTAACACAAATTAACAAGGGGAGTGATCGAGACGCTAAAGTGCAAATTAGAGGAGAAGTTTCTCCCGCAGATCGTTATATTCTTTCGGCATATATGGATAAATATGATGGAAGCTGGGAACAAGTAATGAAGCATGTACGCGTGAGAAGATTATTGCTTTCTGAGAAAGATAGGATTGGAATTGGTACTTTTCAACCTAAGGATGAAAAAAATCAAGACTCGACTGAATTGACAGGTGATATCAACTACAGAAAAATTGCACAATATGGTTCTGATTCTGATCCAAGAGCATTTAACTTTGACGGAGAGTTTAATATTGCAAATAGAGGAATAGTTGAATTTATAGAAATGCTTAAATTGGATGTTGCTTTTTTGTATGATTTACTAGGAGCTTCTCAAGAGCAGTCTATTAAGCCTAAAAAGTTTGCACAAACTGATATCGACGAAATTATTTTAGGCCATACTAATGAGCCAGAGTTTAAAAAATTACAAAATAATGAATTTATGGAAGCATTGAGGGATAGGACTGTTAAAATTGATGTTCCTTATATAACTCGTTTAGATAAGGAAATTAAAATTTATTTTAAAGATTTTAATCCAGAGAAAATCCCTCATATTCATATAGCTCCTCATACTATTGAGATGGCTTCATTATGGGCAATTTTAACTAGGTTAGAGGAACCTAAAAAATCTGATTTAACAAAATTACAAAAGCTAAAATTATATAATGGAAAAACATTACCTGGATATAACGAGGATAATGTTAAAGAATTAAGGAAGGAAGCAGTAAGAGAAGGGCTTGAGGGTATTTCCCCACGATATATTCAGGACAAAATTTCTAATGCTTTAGTAAAAAATGGTCATGTCGGATGTTTAAACCCTTTTATGGTGTTTAATGAACTAGAGTCAGGGTTAAGACATCATGGATTAATTAGTTCCTCTGATCAATTAGATTCTTTTAAAGAACAATTATCTGTTGCGCGCCAAGAATATGAAGATATTGTAAAAAATGATGTTCAAAAAGCAATTAGTGTTGATGAAACTGCAATTCAAACACTTTGTGCCAATTATATTGATAATGTTAAAGCATATACCCAAAAAGAAAAAATAAGAAATAAATATTCAAATAGGTTAGAAGATGCAGATGAAAGATTTATGAGATCAGTGGAAGAAAAAATTGATATTCCTGAATCTCGAAAGGAAGATTTCAGGCGTGAAATTATGAATTATATAGGAGCATTGGCAATAGAAGGAAAACAATTTGACTATAAAATGAATGAAAGATTGCATCGTGCTCTAGAGCTGAAGTTATTTGAAGATCAAAAGGATACAATAAAATTAACAACTATTATTTCTAAAGTTGTAGACAAAGAAACACAAAATAAAATTGATGTTGTTAAATCTCGATTGATAAAGAATTTTGGCTACTGTGAAATCTGTGCAACTGATGCATTGAACTTTGTAGCGTCTATCTTTGCTAAAGGTGACTCAGCTAAGTCATAAAACAAGGAAAATTATGGATCATCCAATCAAGAGAGATCATGCAAGATTCAGGAAAATTGTTAAGGGGAAAATTCGGGATAATTTAAAAAAATATGTATCTTCTGGAGAAATGCCAATTAATAAAGGTAATGGATCATTTAAAATACCAATGCCTTCAATTGATGTTCCTAGGTTTAAATTTGGTGATAAACAACAAGGAGGTATGGGACAAGGACAAGGAGAGTCCGGTGACCCTGTTGAAGGAAATGGAGAAGAAAAACCAGGAGAAGGAGAAGCAGGAGAAGGTGAAGGAAATAAAGAGCTTGATGTAGAGTTATCCTTGGAAGAATTGGCCAGTATCTTAGGTGAACAATTAGAGTTACCTAATATTGAGCCGAAAGGAAATAAAACACTCGAATCAGTTTCTGATAAGTATACTAGTATTGGCCATGTTGGTCCTGATTCACTAAAACATTTTAAAAGAACTTACAGGGAAGCACTTAAAAGACAAATTTCGACAGGAGTATATGACCCTAATAATCCTATAGTGATTCCAACTAAAAAAGACTTTAGGTATAGAAGTTCACAATCTAAAATTGAATTTGAAAACTCTGCTGTTGTTATTTATATGATGGATGTTTCAGGCTCAATGGGAGATGAACAAAAAGAAATTGTAAGAACTGAAAGTTTTTGGATTAATTTATGGCTAAAAAGTCAGTATAAAAATATTGATATAAGGTATATTATTCATGATGCGACTGCAAAAGAAGTTGAGGAGGAAGTATTTTTTAGGACAAGAGAAAGCGGAGGTACTTTAATTTCATCAGCTTTTAATCTTTGTAAACAAATCATTGACAATGATTATGACCCTGCATCTTGGAATATTTATCCATTTCACTTTTCAGATGGGGACAACTGGTCAACAGATGATACTAAATTGTGCTTAGAGTTGTTAGATAATCATATAATACCTAAGTCTAATATGTTTTGTTATGGACAGGTAGAGAGCAGGTATGGATCAGGGCAATTCTATAAAGATTTACATACTAAGTATGGAGATAATTCAGATAGACTAATTTTAAGTAAAATAAAAAATAAAGATGCCATTTTAGATTCAATTAAAGATTTTCTAGGTAAAGGTAAGTAGTATGTATAGAACACGTCCTTTAGAAGGTGAACTCTTAAAATTGCAAGAAGAAATATATCAGTATGCAGTTGATTATGGATTAGATTTTTTTCCCGTAGTATTTGAAGTTTGTGATTATGATACAATCAATATATTGGCATCACAGGGTGGCTTTCCAAGCCGATACCCACATTGGAGATTTGGTATGGACTATGACCAGATGTTTAAAGGAAGGACATATGGTTTGCAGAAAATATATGAAATGGTTATTAATACAAATCCTTGTTACGCTTATTTATTAAATGCAAATCATTTAGTAGACCAGAAAACAGTTATGGCCCATGTTTATGGACATGCTGATTTTTTTAAAAATAATTATTGGTTTTCTGGTACTGATCGAAAAATGATGGATGTTATGGGTAACCATGGGACAAAAATTCGTAGATATATGGAACGATTTGGAGTAGACAAAGTAGAATCTTTTATTGATAGGGTTTTATCTATTGAAAACTTACTTGATATAAATAACCTCTTTGGCAATAACAAGGTGGGAAATCAACTAGAGTCAGATGTAGAAAAATTTGATGATAGATCACCTTCATTAAAATCTTTCATGAGGTCAAAATTAAGAGACAGTAAAATAAAAGAAAAGAGTAATAATAAAAAAAATAAGATAGAGGAGTTTCCTCAAGATAAGTTACTTCCTGCTAGAGATATAATGAGTTATTTAATGCAAAATGCACCTATGAAAGAATGGGAAGCAGATATTGTAGGTATATTAAGAGAAGAGGCTTATTATTTTTTACCTCAACGATTGACTAAAATAATGAATGAGGGATGGGCAAGTTATTGGCATTCAAAAATCATGACTAATAAAGCACTTAGAGCAAGTGAAATAATAGATTTTGCAGATCATCATGGTGGGATTATGGCAATGAGCCGAAATAATATTAATCCTTATAAAATCGGTATAGAGCTGTTTAGAGATATTGAGTTTCGATGGAATACAGGTAAGTTTGGAAAAGATTATAATGATTGTACAGATATGGTTAAAAAAGCAAGTTGGAATAAAGACTTAGGACTTGGCCGTGAAAAAATATTTGATGTCAGAAAAACTCATAATGATATTACTTTTATTGACGAGTTCTTTACTCCTGACTTTTGCGAACGACAACAATTATTTACTTATAAATATAATCCGAGAACAGGAAGAAATGAGATAGACACAAGAGATTTTCAATCGATTAAGCAAAAATTATTATTACAACTAACAAACTTTGGTAATCCTGTAATCGAAATAACTGATTCTAATTTTGAAAATAGAGGTGAGTTATTGCTTGAACATACCCACCAAGGAGTTGACTTAGATACATCTTATGCCTCAGATACGATGAAGAATATTTATGCACTTTGGAAGAGACCTGTTAATTTATTAACCACATACGATGAAACTGAAACTGTTTTTGTTTTTGATGGAAAAGAAATGAAGCCTAGAGGGAAACTGTCTAAATAGATTAAATTATGAAGATAATATCATTTTTTTTGCTTGCCCTTTGTTCTTTGTCTGTCTTTTCAATGGTAACAGATATAGATTCTAGAATTTCTCAACCATTGGTTTTAAATAGTGAAGATATTTATCAAAGTTTTGGAGAAATTGATCTTAAGCAAAAGAAAAAAACAGAATTTAAAAAGAATATATTTATTCTAAGTTATTATTTAAATAATTATTCATACACCTATGATGAGTCAAATGTTGATTTTAATGATGTAAATACTTTTAAGATTAAATGGTTGTTAGAGTCCGGGATTGAGTATAAGCCTTTTATTGCCATGGGGGTTAGTTTAATTTCAGGCGATAGTCAATTTTCACAATCTATTAATGGAATGAAATTTTGGCAAATGTCGGCAGGTATGATTTTTGATCAGGTAGATAAATGGAGCTTTTTAACGGAACTTATGTTTGACCAAACACCAATACTTTCAAAACAGGCTGATAATATAAGCTTAATTGATGTAATTACAATTATAAAATTTAAGTTTGGTACTACGCTTAATCTTTTTGAATTTAATAAACTTCGAATGAGCACGAGTCTCTTTTTGCATCTTAATCCCGAAGTAGAAAAAGCAAATACCACTGTGGGGTTTGGGCTGGGTGTGTTGTCTCAGTGGCGTATTCGTTATGAGTTTTCTCCTAAGTTTTTTACTAATTATTCATATGTTTACGAGATTGAAGAAAGTAAGGTTGATAATACATTTTCACAATCAAAGTACATGCTAAAAAATTCAAGCTTGTCTGTTGAAATGGGTTTTTTATTTTAGTACTATCTTAACTGAACAAGCTCACTATCAAGCTCTTCTATATCTTTCTGATCAATTATGATTAACTCATTTATTTTAGGATCATTAGATTTTTGTTTCAATATTTCGAGAGTAAATAAGTTGTTGTCTGTTGTTTTTTCATCTCTTTGAATTGTTTTGGAAATATCCTCCCAGATATATTGTTGTATTGAAAGCCAGCAATTGAAGCCATCTTTTTTATTGCAAGATCTATTAGAATATTTTTTTAACTCCTTATTATCGTTGGTAATTGCTGCTACATAACTTTTCATTATACTTAATTCTTTTGGTAGATTCATTTGATATAAATCATTAAGTGTATTTAATTGTTGCATACTTCTAGAGTAGTTTTTCAATTTAATTTGAAGCATTGTATTTAATGACAGCTTTTTTCTAATATCTAAATTTTGATTTATTATTTTAGATAGTAACTGAAGGCCATCTTTCCATTGGCCTAACGTCCAAGCAAGTGGGATTGCTCTTTCTAATGCATTCATTGAGTTTTCTTTTCTTTTAAGTGCAACTTTAAAGTGTCCAAATGCTAGCTCAAATTGTTTTTTCTTCAACATAATATTACCCTTTATATTTTCAGCATTTGGAGAATATATATCTTCAATAAAGCTTAACGCTAGGTTATCTTCACCTAGCCTATAGTAAATGAGTGACAAAAGTTCACGGATTGTATGCGACTTATATAATGTACCATCAATTCGACTTATATATTTTTTAATTAAGTATTCTTTATTAGTATATATTCCCAGCTTGAGCCATGGTCTTATTAATTCGTTATCATCTAAAATATTTTCAAGCTGAATTATATCTTGTCCATTTAGTGCAGACTCTTTTTCTGCTTTTAATCTAACTAATGATTCTGTCCATAGCAAATTATTTTGAGAATATCTATTTGCAGAGCTTTGACATTGAGCAAACTCTTTAGACATATTCTTTTTTTCACTTAAAAACATAAAGTTTATTACTTTAAGGAGGCAAATCTGAGGATAATTGGTCAAACTATTAAATAATGTATCGTTTAAAATATCTCTAGTTTTATCAAAACGGTTTATAATAAAATATATAATTGCTTCATAACGTTTACTTATATTGTTAAGGTTTGAATCTTCATCAATCTTTTGTAAAAAATATAAGGCTTTATCAGTATCGCCATTGATCAAGAATAATTTTGCTTTAGATAAATAGTTAAAGTTATTTAGACGGCTATTTAATTCTATTGATTGGAGAAGTTCTTGTATTTCGATATCGGAAATTTTTTCCCATGACGTAACTTTACTTTCCGTATTTAGTGTTATCAGCATAGGTAATAATGTCATTAAAATAATTAATTTTGCTCTCATATTAAGGGTTTCGGATATATGACGATAAACTTAATAAATGTTGATTAGGTGATTTGTATTAGGAAAAAATGCATGATCAAATTATTAATAATTAATTTATTCTTAGTATTAAGTTTAAGAGTGTCTTTTGCTCTTGTGCCTCTTGAAAGCTTAATTTTAGGAGATTTGTCAGATCAATACCTGAATGATGGTCACCCTATAAAAAAAATATTTTCAATAGAAAAGGATTATGAGAATAATTATACAAGTTTTATAAATTTATATCGAGGTTTTTTATCAGAAGGAGAAAACTTACACAATTTTTGTAAAGCAAAACCAACAGCAAATTTTTCGACTAAAGTTGATAGGGATCAATCTGTCAGGTCTATATTGAGTACAATTCAATATATTGGTCTTGAAATTACATCAAAAGTTATTCCCGTTTATGCCAGAAAAATGGAACTTACTAATTCGGAATGGGATAATTTAGAGGATAGATTGATAAATAATTATTGTTCACAAAATCTAACTGTAATCAGCCTGAAGCAATTGAAAAAAAATTTAAACTTTAGATTTATAAATAAGATTGATTCGTTGCTACCAGATATAAAAAATAATACTTATTTTCCACAAAAAATAAATCATATAAATAGTGATAATCGAATGATTGAGCAAGAGTTTATTCAGACGATAAAGCTTTTCAGGAGTTTTTGCTCCTGGGACGGAAATATCGAAGACCCAAAGTTACTTACACCTTTTATTAACAACCCTCTTATAATGGCATATATTTTAAGGAAGCTGTCTGGAAACAAAATAGCTTTCGACTATAAAAATGATCAATTCTTTTTTACTTCAGACCCAGAGCCAGTACATGTAACTTGTAATAATATTATTTGTCGTAAGTATGGTTTAGTAGAGTTTTTAAAATATTATCCTAGGTCGATTGGTAGTAACAATCTACATGATGATGTAAAAAGAGTATATTGTCGGCATATGCGAGGATATGACTTTTTTACTAAAAATAAAGAATCAATAATATATAAATGGCAAATGCAGCAATCCTTTGATGATTATAATTTACAGTTATCACAATTTATTGCTTTGATTACAAAGGTTCCTGACTTTATTGTTCGTTCAAATAATTTCTCAGATGCTAAAAAATATTTCATTTTTGCAGCAGAACGTTACTGGAATACCTGGGCAAAAAACCAAAATAGTTTATTAAATAAAGATATTTATTATGAAGAACCACTTTCCCTTGAAAAGGTATCACGTTCTATCTATTTTAATAAATACAGGCCTAATTTTAAAGTTCTTTTAGATATTAATATGGGTGAGTTTGATAGGTCATTACAAAGTGTGGGTAAGGTTAAGGTTTCAGTTAATCTAAATATTTCAAAAAAGTATTTAAAGTGGATAAGAAAAGAATGGTCTTTAGTAGATATAAACGATAATAAAAAGTATGAGCATTTGATAAAAACATTTAGAAACTATGTAGAGGAGCCATTAGAAAAATTTAAGAGTAAATTCACTTTTCCTCCATGGAAAGGTGATTTATCACGCATTATAGTTTTGGAGTTATTAGAACAAGTATCGTTATATAAAGGAGATTTTTTTAGCCATGATTTATCAAAAAATGTAACTATTCCAATAATTCTTGGTTATGGGCCCTTTGCTCTTAAGTATATTAATTATGAGCATAATATTAAAGAAAACTTAAAACAGTTAGATTATAGTGATTATGAATATAGTGATTAAAACTATATTTTGAGGTTTTATGATAATAGTGTTATATCAACTATATTAAATAATTACCTTATTAATTATGAAAAAGAAAAATTCAAAAAAAAAATTAGTGGAAAAAGAGAAAGAATCTAATAGTCAGAGTTTTTTACCAGAATTATCAAAGTCTAAGGAGCTAACTCTTTATCCTGTGGGCCCCATATCGGACCCATTAAAACAATATATTAGAGAAATTAGTCAGTATAAGTTATTATCTCCAGATCAAGAAAAAGCATTGACAAAAGCTCTCGAAGAAACAGGAGACATAGAAATTGCAAAAAAGCTAGTTGTTTCAAATCTACGGTTAGTAGTTAAAATTGCAATGGAATATCGTCATTCATATCCAAATGTTTTAGATTTAATTCAAGAAGGCAATATTGGTCTAATGAAGGCCGTGTCTAAATATGACTCAAATAAAGGAGCAAAATTATCTTATTATGCGAGTTGGTGGATAAGGTCATATATATTAAAGTTTATTTTAGATAATTTTCGATTGGTTAAAATTGGGACTACTAACGAACAGAAAAAATTATTTTATAATTTATCCAAGGAAAGGCAAAAGTTACTGTCGATGGGCATAACGCCTGACGTAAAACTATTGTCCGAAAACTTAGGCGTATCTGAGAAATCAGTAGAAATAATGGATGCGAGAATGGGAGAGAGCTCAAGCGACCTTAGCCTTGATGTATCAATTGGTAATAGTGAGAATTCTGCTACCTTAATTGATGTTCTTGATTCCAAACAAAAATCTATAGAGGATGAGCTTTCAGACAAGCAAGAAGTAGAGCTACTAAAAGATAATTTAAAAGATTTCATAAGTAATTTAAAAGAGAGAGATCAAGAAATTTTTAAAAATCGGTTACTTAGAGAAGCTCCAATGTCCCTACAAGCGATTGCTGATCAGTACGGTGTGTCAAGAGAAAGAATTAGACAGATTGAAGAAAGGTTAATAAAAAATTTAAAGGTTTACATGTCTAATTTTATTAGATAAAAATTTCAAAAATATTAATGCCTTGATCTGAGTTTGTATTTATGGATACTTACACGGACAGTGGGGAAGAAGGAGCAAGTATGATTAGCAGTGATGAAAAAAAAGCCGTATTTAGTAAATATGGAAAAGGAGATAACGACACAGGATCTCCAGAAGTACAAGTTGCATTACTAACAACAAGAATAAATAATTTAATGCCACATTTTGAAGGTCATAAACATGACCACCACTCAAGGAGAGGTCTTTTTAAAATGATTGGTAAAAGAAAATCATTTTTAAAATATATAAAAAATCAGGATGAAGATAGGTATTTAAAAATAATTAAAGATTTAGGTCTTAGAAAGTAAACAAAAGGGAGTTTTTAAACTCCCTTTTTTATATTAAAATTATTCAAATGTTATAAACCAAGAAAGCAGCAAGAGTATTTAAAGGATATTTGAAGTAGAAAGCATTTTTAGTTCAAATATCTTTTAAATCTTTCTGCTTATTTTTTTATAGCAAAATTATAAATTGTTTAAAAAGGAAAAGAGTATGAATGAAAACAAGAAAGAGTTTAAGTTAAATTTTGGTAATCAAGAAGTAATAGTTGAATCAGGCCGAATGGCCAAGCAAGCAGATGGTTCTGTTTTAGTTACTTCAGGAAAAACACAAGTTTTAGTTACTGTCTGTTCTGCTAAGGAACAGAAGCCTGGACAAGACTTTTTTCCATTAATGGTTGAGTACGTTGAAAAATTTTATGCTGCAGGTAAGTTTTTAGGTGGCTTCATGAAAAGAGAAGCAAGGCCTACTACGGCAGAAACTTTAAATGCAAGATTAATTGATCGTGCTTTAAGACCTCTTTTTCCTGAGGGATATATGTTTGATACTATTGTTAGTTGTACTGTAGTTTCTTATGGAGAAGATGGAGATCCGGAAGTATTGGCCAGTTTAGGTGCTTCTGCTGCATTGTCAATTTCAGATATTCCTTTCGACGGGCCAATTGGTACATGTAAAGTTGGGAAAATAGATGGTAACCTAGTTGTAAATCCACATTTTACAGAGTGGGAAAAGTCTGAATTTGAATTAGTTGTTTCAGCGTCAAAAGATGCAATCTTAATGGTAGAGGGTGAAGCAAATCAACATAGTGAAAAAGAAATATTAGAAGCAATACTTTTTGCTCATTCTCAAATCAAAGAATATTGTGCGCTTATTGAGACAATGAAATCTGAAATGGGAAAAGAAAAAAGAGTATTTATTCCGGTTGATCAAAATAAAGTTTTAACAGATAAAGTTAAGGCCGATTACTCTTCAGAAGCTAGGCTAGCTCTTAATATTGTTGATAAACTAGAAAGACAAGTTGCAGTTAAAGCACTAGAGCATAAAGTTGCAGAAGACGCTGAAAAGCTTCCAGCGGATTTTGGATTAACTGAAGGTGACTCTTTTGGTAAACATGCTTATGCTGCTGTTGATGGCTTACTTTATGATATGTTGAGAACTGATATTTTAAGTGAAGAAAAAAGAATTGGTGGAAGGGGTATTGATCAAGTTCGCCAGATTGAAACAGAAACTGATATCTTAAAAAGAACTCATGGCTCTTCCTTATTTACAAGAGGTGAAACCCAAGTTATGGCCACTGTTACTGTTGGGGGCAAAAAAGGAGAGCAAATGGTTGATCGAATTGTTGGTCAATCTTTTGAAAGATTTTATTTACATTATAGTTTTCCTCCATTCTCTGTTGGTGAAGCAAGAGGAAAGTTTAATGTAGGTCGTAGAGAATTAGGTCATGGAAACCTTGCTGAGAGAGCATTAAGGCCAGTTCTTCCGGATGCAGAAGTTTTTCCATATACAATGAGATTAGCATGTGAAGTTTTAGAGTCTAATGGATCATCTTCCATGGGATCAGTTTGTTCAGGTTCAATGGCATTAATGGATGCAGGAGTTCCACTTAGCTCTCCTGTTGCTGGAATTGCAATGGGATTAGTTAAAGAAAATAGTGATTACAAAATTTTAACAGATATTCTTGGTGACGAAGATCACCTTGGAGATATGGATTTCAAAATTGCTGGAACAGACAAAGGAATCACTGCAATCCAAATGGATATTAAAATCAAAGGTCTTTCAACAGAGATAATGGAAGAAGCACTTGAAAGAGCAAGAGTCGGAAGAATTCATATTTTAGAGGAAATGGCAAAAACTATTTCAACAGAAAGAAAAGAGTTAAAAGAAGGTGTTCCTAAAATTGAAACTTTTAATATTAAGCCAGATAAAATAGGCGCTTTAATAGGTCCAGGTGGAAAAAATATCAAGGCGCTACAAGAAGGTTACGAAGTTACTATTGAATGTGATGAAGATGGAACAGTGAAAGTCATAGGGGAAGATTCTAAAAAGATTGAAGAATGTATTACATTATGTCAGATGCAAATTAATGGCCCTGCTGTTGGAAGTGATTACTTAGCTGTAGTTGTTACCATTAAAGATTATGGAGCTTTTGTTGATCTAGCTCCTGGTGTTTCTGGACTGGTTCATATTTCTGAGTTCGCGGAAGATAGAGTTAGTGATCCAAATGAGTATGTTGCCGAAGGTGATAAAATTGATGTTAGAGTAGTTGAAGTTGACCGAATGGGAAGATTGAAACTATCAGCAAAAGCTGTTAAGTCCTTAGAAAAAAAATCATAGGAGTTATTGGTAATGGTTTCTGTTAAATTGAAAAAATTAGAAAATTTTGATTTGGCATTGCCATTACCGACTTATACATCTCCAGGTGCTGCAGGAGCTGATATCAGAGCATCATTAGAAAATAAAGCAAAGTTATTAATTAAACCGGGAGCAAGAGTCTTAGTGCCCACAGGGCTTTCTTTTGAAATTCCACCTGGATTTGAAATACAAGTAAGACCTAGAAGTGGAATAAGCTATAAAACAAGCTTAATGGTACTAAATAGCCCTGGAACAATTGATTCTGATTACCGTGGTGAAGTAAAAATAATTATCGGAAATTTAGGAGATGTAGACCAATTGATAGAGCATGGAGATAGAATTGCTCAAATAGTAATATCGGCAGTTGAGCAGTGTAAATTTGAAGAGGTTAATGATTTAACTAGGACTACGAGAGATATAAGTGGATTTGGATCTACAGGAGTAAATTAACTTGTGAAGTATTCTTATTCAAATCTTAAATCTAAGCAAGATGCCTATAATAAAGTTTGCTCAGTCATAACTAAAGACTATATCTCACAATTTAAAATCAAATCTGTTATCACTTATGATGAAAGTAACTTTACTATAAAAGCAAAAGGTAAAGGTTTCACATTAGAAATAGATTTTAATGATATTGAATGTCTAGTGAATCTGGAATTGTCCTTTCTTCTTAGAGCACTAAAAACAAAAATATTAAATAAAGTTGAAAGTGAATTAGTCAAAATACTCTAAGTGTGCCAATGGTACACACTTAGAATTAAATTACTTTCCTCTAACAAGCGTACAATACTCTTGGTACAGACCTAAAATATTAGTATAGGAATTATCAATAAATGCAATTTTCTTAATTCTGCCCTGTTTCCTTGCTGCAGAAATCGAAGCGTCTCCAAGCGTAACAAACCCTAGGTAGTTTTTAGTACAAGCTTTACCTGTTCTTGATGAACTTCCTTTGGCCAGAGTTGTTGTTACATTTCCTTTTGTTGAAACATATACAGCAGGCATGTGAGGAGTTGCAGCACATGAAACAACCAAAAAACTAATTAGTAATAAATTTAAGATTTTCACTCTTTTTCCTTTTAAAAAGTTAAACATATTAAAAGATTATATATAAAAATAAGAAATTTGCATTAAGTTATTTAGAAAGAATTTGCATTAACCTATTCATAGAGTTTTCATCAGTACTTCTATCTAAAAGGATTTTTGTTTGAAAGGTGTCAGTGACAAAAAGATTATAGTAATCTTTATTATTATATGATTGAAACTCTTGTTTTGCATTTATTCTTGCTTGGTTGGGTCTCGTATTTTGTATTTCTACATTATACAAAATTGGTTTAATATTATGCTTGCGAAACCTGATTCCTAATATAAAGTGACTAATGCTAATATTATTTTTATCTTTAAGAATTCTTTTTTGATAACATAACAGTCCCAATGCACTTGTAGGGATACATGTAAAGGCAAGGACTGTTAATAATCCTAGAATTTGATCAAAATGATTATCAGAAGTAAAAAGAGTTATAATTAAGCCTTTGGTAACAAAGCTCATAATAAATATTGAAGTAATAATGAGGTAAAAGTAATTCCAGAGGGTTTTGCTTGGAGGATAGCTTTTTATTAGTATCTTGCCATCATCTAATCTAATAATATTAGATGATTCCTCAATCGTAGTAGGCATTTTGTAAATTAGTCCCATATGTATTTATTGCATATCATAATATTTTAGAAAAGTTAAATTTGAAATATTGACATGGAGTTACGGCTTTTTAGATAATAATATTATAAGGATTAAGAATGTTAAAATTATATATATTTCTTATTTTGCTTGCTCCTATTGAAGTGGTATTTAGTTATGAATCACTAAAAAATAAAGGCTTAGGTAAAAGAGAGAGTATTGATTTAATAGATACGTATCTGCTTGATATTGCAGGGCAGATCGCAGATTTAAAGAAAGATATTAGTGATTTCGATTCTAGAATTTCAAAGAAAATAGATAATAAATTAGAAATATTGAAAAATAATGAAATAAAAAAGATAGAGGATAAAATAGCTTCAGTAACTGGAGTTATTGAAACTGATGTATTAGTTAAACTAAAAGGAATAATGAATACTGATTTAATTGCAACTAGAGATGGGCTTATTTCAATCAAAGAAGATGACTTAGTCAATTTAAATAAAGAGATAATTTTAATTAAACATGAATTAAAATCAATGCGATCCATAATAGAAGTATTAAATAGCCTAGGTAAGCAATCTGATGGATCTGATCCAAAACCTATTTTAAAAACGGAATAAATTTCTTCTGGAATAACTTTCCTGCTTCGAGTTTATAGTACAATAAATTTTTTAATAATATATTTTTTCCGATTCCTTACTTGTAATCAAATAATTAACTATTTAACAGGTGAAGGAATCATGAAGTTAATAGTATCTATCCTAGTTTTTATATCATTGCATAATTTAGGTTTTTCAAAAGTAATAGAGTTCAACTCATTTTCGACCAGTACGGTAGAAAGTAGCTCAAGAGGAAGTGATCTTAATATTGCTTTTAATATAGCTAATATATTTATAGATGATTTTGCAATTCAAAGAGATGGTTTTAGTTTAAAAAAAATAAAGATAGATGGACTTCGTTCAACTAGTTATAAAGATCAGGCCTCACTTCCATTTTATTCAGTGCTCGTAAAAGCAAGTCCCGAATCACTTAATATCAGTTATGAAGGAGGACGAAATATTAGATTCAATAATATTCTACCATTGAATTCAGAAGAACAAAGTTGCAGATGTCGAGATCAAGTTCGGCCACGTTTTGATAGTAAAATATACTTAAATTCTAATTTAGGAAAATATTCAATACATTATTTAGGCGATTTTAGAGGAACACCTGTCAGCAGAGTTATGTTTTTCCCTGTAGAGTTTAATGGACGAGGAATCAAAGTTTCACCCAATATTAAGTTTAAAGTTTCAATGAAGAATAATGAGAAAGTAGAAGTTATAAGTGAAGAGTTTGATCAATTAGCTCAATTTGAAACAAATAATAAATTTTTAATTATCTCACCAGAAAAGTATATAAATGCTTTGTCAGAGTTTATTTCCTGGAAAGAGAGTAATGGGTTTGATATTGATCTTTATACTTTAAAAGAAGCAGGAGGTAGTTTCGAAGAAATAAAGTCTTTTATATCTTCGAAATACAACAAGGGTTCTGACAAGTTTACATATGCTTTATTAGTTGGAAATGAGAAAGAATTTCCAACTGATTATGTAGAGACAAAGTTTGATCGTCAAACTCCATCTGACTTAGGTTATTTTACCATGGGGGGGAATGGTGATTATATTCCAGATGTTTTCTATGGACGAATGACTGTTGGTACAACTGTAGATATTATCAACCAAACTAAAAAAATCATTGCTTATGAAACGAGCGATTATACTGATAGTGCTGGTATAAAAAACTATATAGGAATCGCTTCAGATGAAGGTAGTAATCCATCTGATGTTGAATATATCAAACTAATGGCACTTCCTTTATTTGAAACATTTAATACCGATATTTCATACTTCTTTCAAGAAAACTCTGATTCCAATGCAGAGAATATTAATTCTGTCTTAAATCAAGGTGTGAGTTGGTTAAATTATATTGGTCATGGTTCTGGAAGCAGTTGGCCATCATTATCATCAGGAAATTATTCGATAGACGATATTAAAAGTCTTTCACCAGATATTGTTAAGCCTGTAATTATAGATGTTGCATGCCAAAATGGTCGATTTTCTAATGAGGGAAGACTTGGAGAGAGGTTTATGAATGAATCCAGTGATGGACTACCAGTTGGAGCGGTTGCTTACTATGGAGGTTCAGTTGATATTTCCTGGGATCCACCTGCAATTATGGCAGTTGGAATTAGCGAAATATTAAGTGAACAAACTTATGATCGACTTGGCAATTTGCTATTAGCAGGACAATTATATCTAGCTAAAAATCATTCAGCTGAAGATGAAGTAATTGAAAATTTTAAATGGTACCATTTGCAAGGTGACCCTACCCTTAAACTTAATAAGTTTGAATAACTATTTGATAATTACATTAAACTCAATGTTGACATTATCATGAATCATTTTATCCCCCAGGTTTTTCAGAAAAGATCCTGACCCATAAATTATACCAAATTTTGTTCGGTCAAAGCTTAATGTTCCAGTAAAATGATTACTGTTTTGTTGATAGTCAATTTTTACAGGTTGCGTTTTATCTTTAATCGTTAAGGATGCTGTTGCAACATTATTTTTTGAAGAATGAATAACGAGTTTGGCCTCAGGGAACTTGTTTACGGAAAAAAAATCATCACTTTTAATATGGTTTATAAATTTTGTTTTCCATTCGCCATCAAGATCATCGACTGTGAAACTATCCATGTTTATTACAAATTCAGCTTGAGTGAGTTTATTGTCATTTAATTCAGCAGTTCCTGATTTCAAAAATACTTTTCCAAAATGTTTGCCCGTTACTTTTGTGGCAGTCCATTTAAAAGTACTTTTAGTGAGGTGAACTTCTGCAGCAAATGATGATACTGAGAGTAAAAATAATAATATGTAAATAAATGGTTTCAAAATTATGCCTCCTGCTAGAGCTTATATGTCGAATAGTTTCGAACATATTTATTGGGTAAATCATAAAATAAATACAATAATTATTGATTTATCCTGTCATTATTTAGGTCTGGACAAGACCATCAATTATTAAAATAAGCATTATTGCTTTTATCATTAAAAACATACCCTACATATATGCATTATGTCTAAGGTAGAAAATTATGCAACTTAAAATGGTTCATTATCCCATTAAGCTTACTTAGATTATACGGATATTTGTAAAATATATTTATATAATGTCTTAATTATAGTTTTAGTTCAAGGGTTACTGGACAATGGTCACTGCCATTAACATTTGGGCAGTGATATATCTTTTTTGTTTTAGTTGTTAAATGCTTAGTTAGAAAAATATAGTCTATCCTCCATCCTACGTTTTTTGCTCGACAATTATTACGGTATGTCCACCATGTGTACTCACCCTCTTTTTCAGGGTGGCGCAACCTGAAAATATCATAAAATCCTTGTTTTATAAACTTATCCATCCAATCTCTTTCTATTGGTAGGAATCCAGTTGAATTTTTATTGCTTTTAGGATTTTTAAGATCAATTTCTGTGTGTGCGGTATTGTAGTCTCCGGCAATAATAATTTCCTTATTCGTTCTTTTCTTTAATGATAATGCTTTTTTTGCAACTTCTTTAGAGTATTCAAGTTTATATGGCACACGATTATGATCTCGTTGACCATTTGGGAAATAACAGGAAAAGATTATGAACTTTTCGAACTCTGCTATTATAGTTCTTCCTTCATGATCAAATTTATCAATTCCAATTCCAATCGTTACTATTGGCTCTTTTAATTTTCTTTTGGAAAATAGTGCGACTCCTGAATAACCTTTTTTTTCTGCTGTTGCGTAATAAGTGAAGTATTTTTTATTTGTAATAAACTCTTGATTTGTTAATTGCTCTGGCCATGCCTTAGTTTCTTGTAAACATAAAATATCAGGAGCGCTTTCTTCCAACCACTTCCAGAAACCTTTTTTTTCACAGGCCCTAATTCCGTTTACATTCCAAGTTGTTATTTTCATAATTCAGACTTTGTCACTTTAAATGATGATAGTAAATATCAAGAAATTCAATTCGTGGCATTATAAATTTAGCAGTAGCTTTATGCATTATTGAGCTTGGTATTTTTTTCTCAATTTGTAAAATATTTTGTAGTTTTTTATGTTGAACCTGTTCTGGTGAAATAAATGATTCTCCTCTAAGTATTACTTCAAGCCTGGAAATAAATAGAAGACAATGGTCATTTAAATAGGAAGGTAGGTTATCTTCTAATTCTCTAAACTTATTTAACATTCTGAACCTTAACTCTGTATTAGGCTCATGGATATATTGTAAAACTGCAAAATAAAATTTTGCTATATTTAGCTCATAATATCCTTCTAGTTGATTCATACTAATCTGGAGATTGTGATATGCATTAACAATTTCTTTTGAATCAATTGCAACTTGTGCGAGAGCTAATGATCTCATACCTAAATAGTAACGTGAAGGAGTTATTTTGGTTTTTGTCTTTCTTAATTTAACTAATGGATTTTCCCATATATTTGTAAATTCAGAGTACTCACCATTAAAATATTTAGGAGCAGGCCCAGAAACAGAGAGAGATCTACCATTAACTGCATCTAGTGTATATGCACCAACCGAGCAGTGATTAATTGGTTCTAATGCCCATGATTGACTATTTATATCTTGTCCGTGTTCCGGAATAGACATAAATTTTAATAAATTAAGTTGGTTAATAGTTTTTTTCTTATTTATTTTTTTTATTTTTTTGTTCGCGGATTTAGACCTTAGTTTACAATATTGATTCATTCCATATGGTAAAGTATTGGATAAATTTATATTTTTATTTTCAGGAAGATTATTATAATAAAATATTTTTTTAGAAATCACCTTATCGACATTGTAGTCAATTTTATCTCCTGAAATATCAACTCTTAATATATCATTGTCTTTAAAAGATATGTATAGACCCCATGAGCTAATACTAGTTACATTCTGTAGATAACTTAACACGTCTTTTTTAGTCTGGCATAATTGTAGTATTTGGAAAATAATTTCAAAAATAGGAGTACCAGAGATATAAAAATCACTCGAAAATTTGTGGTGTAGTGAGATGGTAATTCCTAATTCATTCATTGCAGTTAAGGACGGATAAGGTAAGCCAGCAGTAGAATAAGAAAATATTTTAGGGCCATTGTTGAAATGATATAATATTGCTCTCTCATATTTGTCAAAACTATTAAAAAAAGCACTGTCTAAGATTCTCCCATGTATGGGACTTTCAAAGTCTTCGTCATGTGTAAAAAAACTAGAGCATCCCTGTAAAGTGAAAACTGGAAGGGAAGGTGCCCACTTTGTAGAACAGGACATAATTTCAGGAATCAATAGTATTGTCATAACGTGGGCCACAGGCAAGTTTAATCCTTCAGCATATGCTGAAATATTTTTCTTAAACTTTAGATTGTTTTTTAATACTTGATGAGATAGCTGACTTAATATTCCTTCTATAATATTGTTGGCCATATTATTTTTAGTACTTAAAAGACTACGGACATGATGATAGATCCCAGATACGTTTCCTCGGTCTTTAACACCAAGTTGATAAAAGTTTTCTGCTGGATCACCGATAAGTTGATAGAAGTTCATTGTATCTTCATCTTGTTTTTTATATTAAGGAGTATCTATGGCATCAATTATAAACTTTATATCAGATACAAGCAATCATACTCTGGTTTTAATTTGTTTATTTATGGCAGCACTCAGAGTCTACTTAGAGATAATGAAGTTTGATTTTATTAAATTACCAATTTCTAAATTAATGGCAGAAAAGACTTCATCTAAGCAAATTAAAAAATTTCATAGGTATGGATTATATTTAAGTATTGGCTATATAGTTTTATTCGCACCAACAATTTTATTTAGCTAGCGTAGTATAATTGTATCAAATTCTTGCAAGGAGTAAAAAAGTCAGGGAGTCTAATAATATCATGCTTATTATTAGTTCTTATGAATATTTCAATATCTACTTTATGTGATTTATCTTTTTCTTGCAGAATACTATTTAGATAATACAGTTTTTCTAATAACAAAGTATTTTGTTTCGTTGTTAATTGATAATATTTCATGTCGTGAATTTTATTCCAGATTGCCCAGGGTTCAGGTGTTTTATTAAGTATTTTAGCAAGAGTTGCATATATGATCGGGTCAGATTCAAAGTTGTCGCCCATAAGTATCAACTTGTCTGGAATACCTGTCATACAAAGAATATCAATTAGGTGGTTAAGTTTATATATACCTTGTAGTTTAATATCCTTTGTGGTTAGGTCTCCAAGATTTACTGATAGCATTCTTCTTAAGTCTTTGAGGAAAATAGAAGCATTATAAATTTTATTTTGATAGAGCCAGTCCCTAATAGGTCTTTCGTAAAATAATGGGGAGGCAGATAGTATAAAGGGGTGAAATCCGCTATCTCGATATTTGTTAAAGAGGTTTAAGCTTTCTTTTACGGTAGGAAAAAAGCTTAAAGGTTGAGTTAAAGAGTTAACCACATCTTTTGTTGTTGAATACTTTGTATCAACTAATGTTTTATCAAAATCAGAGATAAGGATATTTTTAGGAGAATTAATTTTCATAGGAAAAAAAACTCCTAAATGCAGCTCTATTCCCGGAGCCAGTGAAGTTTCATAAACTTCTATAAACTTAACCTCTTGCGAAAAACTCCTAGTTGCAATATTTATGTGAAAATTTCCAAAGTTATCAGATTCATAAGATTTTTTAAAAAGTAGGCAATGGTTACTATCTTTTAGTATAATATTAATAATAAATAAGTTTGATCTCAGGAAGTTTAAACTTTGAAATGGTTTATTGTGATTTATTACAGGTAAATTTTTATTAAAGCTAGTTTGGATATTTTCTTGGGTTAATGCAGACTTAATTGCGAGATTCTCATTGGATAAGATTGAAATAAAGTGAATAATAGAAGCTCTTTTCAATTTTACCCTCTTAAAATATGAAAACTTGTTAGAATTATTATTTTAATGATAATATTAAATATAAATTAAGGTAACAACTATGTCTAATCTTACTGTTAATATCGAACTCTTAGGGCCTGTAAATATTTATTTAGGAATGGGGATGCAAATAATAACTGCAATCTTACTCGGTGGCCTTGTTGGTATGGAGAGACAAGTTAGTAATAAGTCTGCTGGTCTTAGAACAAATATTTTAATTTGTATAGGATCAACTCTTTATACTTCGGTCTCCCTTTTAAACTTGAAAGCAGGGAATGTCGCAGATCCTAATCGAATGGCAGCTCAAGTTGTAAGCGGGATAGGTTTTTTAGGGGCTGGTGCTATTATCCGAGGCCAGGGAAATGTCACAGGGTTAACAACTGCTGCCACAATATGGGTTGTAGCTGCTATAGGAGTTACCATCGGTTCCGGTTATCCTTTAATTGCAACTATTTTTACTTTAACTGTTTATTTTGTTTTAAAATTAATAAAAGTCAAACATGGA
>CAYRDP010000010.1:26463-76520 GCA_964423165.1 uncultured Bacteriovoracaceae bacterium
AATGGAAATGGAAATGGAAATGGAAATGGAAATGGAAATGGAAATGGAAATGGAAATGGAAGCCTATAGCTTATTATTATAGGGTGACTTACAGATTTTTGTTTGAGAAGTATCTCCTGGACAAAGCCATGTTCTTAGCAGAGATACAGTTATATTTTCCTTGCCTCCATGATAAGCTTCGTAACTTTCTGGGGCCAGGGTAGATGTAATTATATACTCTTTTACTTTTAAGAAATTTTCATATTTAGGAGTAATAGAGTATTGATATACTCTATATTCAGCAAAACTAGATGCTGTAAATAGAAAAGATAGGATGGATAGTATCTTAATCATTTATTGGAGCTCAGTACCAATATCTAGAATTTTGTTTTCCACTAGGTTTAAAAAGTTTCTAATAAAAATATTTCTTTCTTCAGCAGGTAAAGAGAGTAAAATTATTTTTTTCCTCTCAATATTTCTATGTTTTAATATTTTTTTTGTCACTTGTTTAACTGTAAGTTGATCTTTCTTCGTCAGCTTTTTTCTTGGCAGTTGCTCTGCTTCAGCTATCCAAGATTCATGAAATAATGGGTAAAAACCATTTGCTCCCATTGTAATTAAAGAGTTAAGGTTTTTATTTTTTTCAACTAAAGTTAAATCCAAAGTTATCTCCCCTAAGGTGATTATTATCTAATCCTACATCATTGATATATTTTTTGATTGAGGGTATGTTTTTCCATGTAGTAAATTCAGGTATTTACCACTAATAAAAATAAAGTCTAAAACATCTAGAATAATAGCACCAAATTTTATATTATTTAACTATTCAATTTTTCACTAGGAGCATGATTCATGCAGCTAAAATTAATATATATCTTTTCTATTTTATTTGCTTTTTTTTATAAAACTATAGTATTTGGATTGGTGGATTATAGTGACTCTTCTTCTTTCAATATTTCACAAAAGTCTAATTCTAAGAAGTCAGGTGGAAGTTCGACTAAGGTTAAGTCAGGGGCAAGGTCTAAAGTATTTAATATATATACTACTTACGAAACACTAAAAATAAAAAATGAGTCTTCTACTTCGAAAGTAAATATTATCAATCTTGTAGCTCGCCTAGATACAATCTATAGTGTTTTCCTTGAATCATCGTATCATTTATATTCGACAAATAATGACAGTATTACGAGTTCAAGTAAATATCAAAATGGAAATTTAAAAGCATTGGTCGGATTTAATTGGTTAAATTTAGGGCCTAAATTTAGGGAAACAATGCTGGACCTTTACGCCGGAAGTATTATTGGTAATACTAATTCAGATTATTCAACTTCTAGAAACGACTCATTTGTAGGAGTTGAAACAAGGAAAAACTTTTTTAGAGTTGTCGTTGGCCTTGGGTACGAAGCCAGGTTTGTAGGTTCAGCAAAAAATAACTCTGAAATGAAAATTGGAAACATCTTTAAGTCGAGTGCTTTCTTGGGTTGGGCCGTATCGAATGATATTAAAATTCAAATAGAAGGAGTTAATGTTAAAATTCAACAAAGTGATAATTCTATTTCTCCTGCTTTAAACCAAGATATTTCATTTAATTACCTTTCGCCCAGATTATTTTTAGGAATTATCTCAAATTGTGACCTTACTATCGGAGCTACGTATGGTTTTGGGGGCCAGATCGATCCAGGTATTTTGTCACAAGCAAGGTTATGGGATTTAAATTATGGAATGGGAAACTCTGTATATGCTGGTATAAATGTTTCTATGTGAGGAGTTAATGAAAGATAAAAAGCTATATTTTTGTAATCAGTGTAAAAAAATTGTGACTTCGATAGATGATTTATATTTTGTAGAGGATAGTACTGCACGTGGTTTTTGCTCTGAGGAATGTATCGAAAAATTTTACACAAATATAATTTATTACTTTGAGGAAAAAAATAAAAGTTACAGGCAATCATTAAATTTATTAGATGAGCAATGTTTGACAGTTACAAAGAACCCTGTTTACGTCGAAAAATGCTTAAATAATCCTTCCGAAGTTTGGATAGACAAAAATGATTTAAATGAAGAGGTATATACCTATATTACCTTGTGTGATGACCCTGAATTTGGCCAAATATGGCTGATTGCCATTTGTCTTTCATATCGCAATCAAGCTTCTTTTGTCTTTTTGTTTACAACAAGTTCAAGTTATAAGTTAGTTCAAGAGTTTCAAAAAGGTGAAAATAAAGTGACAGTACCTGAAGAGCAGTTCTCTAGTGAGGAACTACAGTTTTTTGAGAGTAAAAAAAATATATTTTTATCATTATTACTTGAAAAAAGACTAGCTAGTGATATTCCGTTTGAGAGTTTCGGTGATTATGAATATTGCTTGAAAACAACAATGGAGTTACCTGATGAAGTCTACCGGGAGAAAGATATTGAAAATGATCAAGTCTACAAATATATAAAATCTTATGAAAAAGAAGGGGGTTCTTTTTATTATATTGTTATTTGTGCTTTAGCTAATGGTAAGAATTCTCATACACTCTTTCCTGTACTTTCTTTTCCTACTGTAGATGCTGATTTGTACAATATCTTAAAGTCCGGTGAGCAAATCTCAGGTGGATTAAAATCTTAAAATGGATTATATAAATATTCTCCCACCATTTCAAATGCATTACAAAGAGAGGCATCTCCGTATGAGGCAAGCCAGTTCATGCAAGAAAAATATGCATCAGGGCTAAGTTTGTAACTATTAAATGGAGATGGGTACCAGTAAGCTTTGTCTTTTAGTACAATAACTCCTGATACACTGTAATTACCATAACCCACTCTATTTTTGTACAATTCAATAGTGTAAATTTCAGAAGCACTGGTGGCATGAATGCATCTAGCTTCACCAATATATGTAGAGCTGTTTCCTGAGCTAGTAGTAGGAATTATGCATAAGTTACTATCAGTAATGGGAGTTTTTACTTGAATGTAAACAGTTGTATTACTTGAATTGGATTGGCAAATATTATAATATCCAATATGATTATGGCTTGATGTAAAACCTGAAATTCCATCGGTTGACCAACTACAATGAGAGGCATCGGATGGTATATTTGATGATGTTGGGTTATAAGATTCTGTACTATCACTTACTTCAACCGAATCTTCTTCGTCTGTTGACTCTGTGCTTGTTGAGCTTGTTGTTGTTCCTGAGGTTGTTGAATAGGTTTCAGAACTTGAACTATATCTTCTAACTCTTTGACTTCGAGGCTCATTACATGAGCTGATAAAAAAGCTAATAAGCAGCAAAGTAACACAATAATATTTCATAGTTATTCTCCCTATGTATAACTTCGTTTCGGAATATAATTAATTTAGATTAGTAATTTATATTATGGTTTTCATATAAGTTACCGAAAAGATATTAATGAAATATAAAATAATGGCATTTATGGCCATGTTCATATTTATTTTAACTATATTGGTAGGTGTCACTAGCTATATACCATATCACTTTTATGACAATGTTATACATCATGGAGTTCAGTCTTCATATATTCAATTGCCTTTATTAAGAAAAGAATTTTATTCCGGCAAAGTCTTTTCTTCTGAGCATAATATTTCATCAGATAGTAAGTTTATAGATTCTTTATGGAAAAAGTTTCATTTTGCAAATTATGAATTATTATTACCAATTCGTAATCCATTTATAAATGTTACTCCAGTCGTTATAGCATCAAATCCTACTCCGCGCCTAGGAGCAGATTTAATGGATAGATCTGAAATTTTACAATTTTCATTTATAGAGCAAACAAATTTTGTATTCAAAATTAAAACAGATAAGCACAAAATATTCTCTCTTCCTATATCTAAAAAATATATTATTGACATGTCCGTTGAGGCAATTTGGAAAGATATTTTTACAAAGAATCTAATTATAAGCTTTGATGATAATGACTTAATTAATTCTTTAAAAGAGATTTACAAGATTGAGTATACGGAACTTATATATAATCTATTTATTTTATATATGAGGACAACATTGTTTAACTCTGAAACATTGCTAAGCCTTTCATTTGATAAAAGCTTAAATGCTGGTGTTGTTGAGTTGTCTGGCCTTGACAGTCGTTATAAATCAGAGATAATTTATTTTTTAAGAAATGGAATCATTTATAGTATTAGAACAAATACAAATCAAATCAGTGAGCTTGCAGGCGACGTACGTTCAATGTTCTTCAATAATATACAACTTAAATTAAGAAATAAGGATTATGCAACAAAGATTTATGCTGAGTATAAAACTTTGCCTTTCCATAGAAGGGTTGATCAAGAAGGTATGATTTATTTATTCTCGGCATGGGGTCATATTGTAGAACAAGAGAGTTTTTTAAAAGAGATGATAAACTTTCTTGAGCGTGGTGATGGTAATATTAAACAATTGACCCCTCTTTATAAGTATGCTTACGATAAGTATGGGGATTCATTTTCTAACAGAAAGGATATCTTAACAAAAATTGAGAGCGTAAGTGATAGGTTAAAAAGAAAAATCGAGGAAGAGTTAACTCTCGAGATTAAACAAGAAGAATTAAAAGAAGCAAATAAAGTTGAAGAACAAGAAGAAAATATTTTTAAGAGTGATAAAGAAAAAATTAAGTATTTATTAAGAAAGGCAAAAACAGAAGGAATTAATACCGACCTTGAGAGAAACAATCTAGAGCGTTAACAATTATATTTTGAAATTAAGAGCAGCAAATAATGTATTAGATCTCATATTTCTTAAGTTTATATCAGTAGCAGAGTTAGGGTTTTTGTTTCTTAATTCGTATGTCTTTCCATTATGAATAACGGCGCCAACAGAGATGGATACAGGATATTGTGGGAAAAGAATTACCTGAGCTCCAGCGCTGTAAGATAGATAATTACCCAAAAATATATCACCTGTTTTATTTAATTTAACCCTGTAGTAACCAGTCGCTCTAGCAGAAATATCTAAATTTAATTGAATTACTTTAAACTTAAATGGTGAAAAAGAATAAATAATATTCAACATGGGAGAGTTAAAAGAGATACTAGGAGTTTCTATATAGTTGTAGACAAGCCCAACTCCCCAGGAGCTGTATCTGTTAATTGGGTTATGAGTGAACCTAATTTCTAATGATTTAGAATTGGGGATAGGAGAAGATTCTAAAGTTTCGTATAAAGATAAAAAGTCTTGTTGATGTGCATGATCAAATAAATAAAAATTTATGAAATTATTTTGATTGAGTTGATCTTCAACTTTATTTGTGTAGATATTAAAAAATTTATGCTCAAATGTAGTGGGCCCAGAGTTTGATGAGGTATCTATTTTTTCAGTAGTTAAATCTTTCACTTGAATGTATACAACAGTTCCCGCAACTACTGTTGTAGCAATTTCACCTAAGTTACGCTTTACATCACCTACGGCAATTTTATTTCCCTGCTTAAGGTAACCAATGGGTGCTTGTAGCTTTACATCTGCATAAATGATTGCCTTAGGGCTTTTAATATATGCCACTTGGGAGCTATATACAAAGGAGGTATAGCTAATATAAAAGAAAATTAAATATAAAATGTTTAGCTTGATATTATCCTCTTTCTAGAGTTTATAAATTAATTATCCTAAAAATTAATAATCTTTGCAAAGATAATTAAGAACTGTTAAATCATTCCCATGTAATAACTGACAAAAAAGAGAGGTAATGTGAGGTTTCCTGGCAGTAGAAAAAGTAAACATTACTTTCCTATCTCAGAGAAAGAGAGAGTTAGATTAGACCAAGATAGTAACGGAGTAAAAGATACCTATATAGTCGGAGTTGATCAGCTTTTAGTCGATATTGAAGCACATGTTGAAGATAGTTTCCTTAGTGATTTCGGAATTCATAAAGGTGAGTCTGTAGTATTTAAAGATGATTTAGTAGAAGAGATTTACCATATATTAAAAAATAATAATAGTATCAAAGGTGAATATCCAGGAGGAGCAATTGGAAATACTCTTCATAATTATTCGATTTTAGCGGATGATAGGTCTGTGGCCTTTGGAACGATATGTGGCCAAATATCAGTAGGTGATTATGCGTTTAAATATGTTTCAAATACATGCTCTAAGATTGATTTATCTTATTTAACTCCAGTCGAAGGAAAAATGGGAAGAGCTTTTTGTTTGGTCACCCCAGACGGGGAAAGAAGTTTTGTAATAGGTAAGGGGATAATGAATCAACTTCCTAAAGAAGCAATTATTGAAGAGGTAGTAGCACAGTCTTCGGGCTTACTTTTGAGTAGTTATTTGTTGAGGGATGAATCTTGTCCTATGTATTACGCTGCCATACAAGCTGCGAATTTTGCTCAAGCTCATAATGTACCAGTTATATTCTCTTTAGGTACTAGTAATTTAATTGCAGAGAAAAGAGAGTTTTTTAAAACTTTTATTCAAAAGTATGTGAATATAATTGCATGCAATAACAGTGAGTTACATGCGCTTACTAAAATGGAAGATCCCCTATTGTCTGCACAAGAAACTTTAAATATTTGTGATTTAATTTTACTAACAGTAGGTGCCAGGGGTTTATATTTATGTGGATATTCTGATAAGGATAAACTGAGAATAACAAAAGATAAAATGCACTCTAAGTCTATTGCAGAATATAATATGTATGAGTATTCAAGAGCAATGCTTAAACAGAATTGCAAAAATCCAGTAAAAATTTATTCTCATATTAACCCGTATATGGGAGGGCCAGCTGAAATTAAAAATACTAATGGGGCAGGAGATGCTGCACTTTCAGCATTATTACATGACATTGCATCGAATCAGTTTCATAAATTATTAGTTTCGAACTCACCTAAACACTCCTCTGAATTTTTAACATATTCTTCAATTCATCAAATTTGTAAATATTCAAATAGGGTAAGTTATGCTGTTTTAAGTTGTAATTCACCTCGGTTATCTCGAGGGCTACCTGAAAAAGAAGATTGTCTAGAGGAAAGTTATTGGGCCTTATAGCTTGTTTCTAACTCTTGTATCCTTGCTTCTATATTATTAGATTGTGTCAGTGAACGGCCTATTACTAAAAAGTCAGCACCGTTATTAATGGCCTCCATTGGTGTACTAATTCTTTTTTGGTCTTGAGTATTATCAGAGTTGATTTCATCTCTAAACCTAATGCCTGGAGTAATCTTGATAAAATTATGCTTTAATTTTACTTCAATTTGTTTTGCCATACAAAGTTCGTGAGATGATAGAATAAGTCCGTCCAATTTGACACTTGAAGCAACCTTAAACAATTTTGTAAAACTATCCTCAATGTCACTTTCTTGGATACCCCATAGTTCTTGAAAGTCAGAGCTTGATAAAGAGGTTAAATAGCTTACTCCGAGTAATTTAGTTTGAGGTAAGTAAGTAGTAGCAGCTATTTGTGCTTGTTTTATCATTTCGATTCCACCAGATAAGTGAATGGTTAAAAATTGAATAGGAAGTCCTTGCAGGGATTTTATTGCTTTTGAAACAGTATTTGGAATATCATGTAGTTTTAAGTCTAGAAAAATTTTTACATTGTACTGCTTATGTATTGCTTTAAGATATTCAGGCCCAAAAAGATAGAATAATTCTAACCCTATTTTTATGTGGGAGATAGATTTATGATTATTGTTTAAAAATATTTCAACTTCTTGTTGTGACATATTATCGAGGGCAAGAATAGTTTTTGATAATATTGTCTGTTTTGAGTTCATTAATTTAGGTCCTTACTGGAGTTATAAATATCTTGCAATGAAATTGGTCTTAACTCGCCGCCAAGTGTTCCAATTAATGACTCAATAACTGCTTTTATATTTTCAATACGAGTGAAACAAGGGATTCCATATTGGATTGCAGTATTTCTAATAACCTCACCATCTGATTTTGACGGAGTTTTCTCCATCGGAGTATTGAAGACCATTTTGATTTGTTCATCTTGCAAAATTGATAGAAGTGATATTCCTTCTTCATTTATTTTTGCAATTTGAGTACAAGGATATCCTTGTTTCTTGATATATTGACTGGTCCCCTTAGTTGCATAAAAAGCAAAACCAAGTTTATGAAGTTGCTTTAAATAAGGAAGAATAATAAATTTGCTAGTGTCAGTTAGGGATAACATAATTTTCCCAACAGAAAATATATTAGGGTAGTTCCCAAGATAGGATTTAACCATTGCACTGTCTTTATCTAAATCGATTCCAAATGTTTCACCCGTAGATCTCATTTTAGGCCCTAGAATGATAGAGTCGTTAATAAATCGGTCAAAAGGAAAAGTAGATTGTTTTACGCTATAGTAGTTACTAGAGTCTAAAATATTTTCATGTATTTGAAAACCTAGTAGGGCATCAGTAGCAAGTGATGCCAAAGAAAGATTAAATGCTTTACTAATAAAAGGTATAGTTCTTGACCCTCTTGGGTTTGCTTCTATGCAATATATTTTATCTTGTTTAACAGCATATTGGATATTAATAGGACCAATTATTTCTAGTCTGTTAGCAAGTACCTCTGAAATCCTTTTAATTTTTTCTAAGTTTGTATTTGTTAGAACTGTAGGAGGTGTTATCATTCCTGAGTCGCCAGAATGAACACCAGCATATTCAATATGTTCACATATTGAAAAAGTTATATTACCTTTTATATCTCTGACTAAGTCTACATCATACTCGATAGCATTTTCTAAATAGTTTTCAACTTGAAAAATGATACTTGAATTATTTAATTGTTCTTTTATTTGATCGGGTAAGTTGTTAACGTCATTATGTCGATAGAATATATACATTGATTCACCACCAATAACATAACTAGGCCGTATGATGACCGGGAAACCAATCTCTGTAATAACAGATAGAAGTTTTTTATAACCTGAAACTTCAAAAGAGTTTGTATGTGATAATTCCGTTTCTTTAGTGATTTTATCAAAGGCACTTCTGTCTTCTGTTAAATGTAAGGTTTTTAAATTTGGACCTAGAAATTTAAAATCAAATATTTTTTTTAAAAAACCTCCTTCTATATATTCACGAATTTTAATTCCAGTTTGGCCACTGAATGAAGTTATAACTCCATTAGGCTTTTCTTGAAATAAAATATCCACTATATCCTCTGAATATAGTGGTGATAGATATAATCTAGATGAACTATCATAATCAGTTGAAACAGTTTCTGGGTTAGAGTTGATCATAATAGATTTAATATTGTGGTCATTTAATCTATAGCACGCTTTAACACAGGAATAATCAAACTCTATTCCCTGGCCAATTCGGTTAGGCCCAGAACCTAAAACTACAATACTCTTATCTGAGATTGAAAGAGGTGACATCTCCGATTCTAATTCATATGTACTATAAAAATATGGAGTTTTAGCATGAAATTCACCTGAGCAAGTATCTACAGATTTATATGAAGGGAAAATTTGATTTTTTACCCTATACTCTAATATTTCTTGTTGAGATTGATTACTTAAAAAGGATAAGTACTTATCACTAAAACCATATTTTTTTAATTCAGTGAAATCTTCTTTAGAAGAAAATATATCTTGCAAAGTTTTAACTTTTTTCTCAAAGTTAAAGAAAATTTTCATTTGGTTTATAAACCACTTTGAAATGGAAGTAGTTTTATAAATCTGCTCCGTCGTCATACCTAATCGGATTGCTTCTAATACAGTTAGGAGTGACAACTGGCTTTTTGTTGAAAGTCTGTTACTTATATAATGATTACTAGTTTCTAAGGGAGTATTTTTCAGTTGAGTTAATGAGGGTATTTCAAGTCCTATTTCTAAACTTCGCAATGCTTTCATAAATGCTTCTATAAAATTTCCACCTAAAGACAAAACTTCACCCACAGATCTCATTTGTGGGCCTAAAGTAGAGTTTGATGTAGGGAATTTATTAAATGGAAAAATGGGTATTTTAACTGCAACATAATCTAACGTTGGCTCAAATGCAACAGGGGATGCTTTGGTAATATCGTTAATAATATCTTTTAATGTATATCCAACAGCGAGTAATGCCGATATTTTAGCGATAGGGTATCCTGTTGCTTTTGATGCAAGAGCAGAAGACCTTGATACACGTGGGTTCATTTCAATAACGATAATGTCATTTTCGTTTTCAGGATTGATTGCAAATTGAACATTCGCACCCCCAGCTACTACTTTCATATGTTTTGCAATATTCAAAGAAATTGTTCTGAGTTGTTGATAACAATGATCACTTATCGTTTGTGCGGGAGCTACTGTTATACTGTCTCCTGTATGAATGCCGCAAGGATCAATATTTTCGATTGAGCAGATAATAATTCCATTTTGCTCTTTATCAACCATTACTTCTAATTCTATTTCTTTATATCCAACAAGAGATTTTTCTAAACTAATAGGAAAGGAAAAATCATCTTGAAACATTTCTTGTAATTCAGACGAGTTGGATATAAGTGCTGAACCTTTTCCACCTAAAGCAAAGTCTCGGCGTATAATTAGAGGATAACCTACTTTTTCCTTGGCAAGTGTTAATGCTTCCTGAGGTGATTTTGCTTGGAACCTAGAACTGGTTTTGTATCCTAACTTATTTAACTCTTGAGAGAAAAGTTCTCTATCTTCTGTTTTTTCTATGGTATCGCTACTTGCCCCTAATAAGGAGACATTATTATTCCGAAAAAAACCTTCTTTTTCCAGATCTAAACAAATATTTAAAGCTGTTTGCCCTCCCATTGTCGAAATTACAGCATCAACTTTTTCCATCATTATAATTTTTTTTACAGCCTCGTGGGTAATAGGCTCAATATATGTTTTATTAGTCATTTCAGGGTCAGTCATTATTGTTGCAGGATTTGAATTAATCAAAACAACCTCAATGCCAAGTTCTCTTAAAGCTTTGCAGGCTTGTGTTCCTGAATAATCAAACTCTGATGCTTGCCCAATTTTGATAGGCCCAGATCCTATGATTAATATTTTGCTGTAGATGTGCTTAATGGTATTACTGGTATTTAAGTCAACCTTTGGAAATAATTGATCAGTATTGGTAAATGTTGTTTTTTCTGTTGTTAAAAAAACTTTTATTTCCTTAAAAAAGTCATGGCAATCATAAGGGCCAGGGGAAGATTCGGGGTGAAATTGTACTGTTTTAATTTCATGATCAGTTGATTCTATCCCTTCAATCGAATGATCAAATAGTGAGCTATATTTAATAAATAAATGCTTGTGAAGAAAATTATCATCTTTTATTAGATTAAAGCTTGATTCTTCAGTGGCATATCCATGATTTTGGCTCGTAATATGTAGTTTCCCTGAGACATGGTCAATTACGGGGTGGTTAATTCCACGTTGACCAAATGGTAACCTGACAGTATTAGCACCAACAGCTAAAGAGAAAAGTTGATGACCTAAACAAATGGCCCTAATGGGAATTTCTAGCTTTAAGATTTCTTTGAGATTGCTTACTTCATTCTTGTATAATAAAGGATCCCCTGGCCCGTTTGATAAAAAAATTAACCTTGGGTTTAATTCTTTTATCTTTTTCGCTGTTATATTATAAGGCGCTGTTACAAATGGAAAACCTAATGATTTTATTTTATCTAGTATTGATTGCTTAACACCGTAGTTGATTAATACAATTGGATTGTTTCCTGGAACAACTGTTAAAACTTCTTTCTGAGAAACATTTTCAATATTGTTACATGTCAATTCAGTTTCGGTAAAATTAGTTTCAGTTAGTAAATTTTGGTTAGTAGAAATAATAGCAGTATGATTATTTGAGTTAGTTATGTATTTAACTAATGATCTAGTATCAACTCCACTGATAAGAGGAGTTGTTGTAGAACTAAAAAATTCATTGTATGAAAAATTTCTAGCAATGATGCTTGAAGCATGAACTTTAGATGATTGTCGCACTTTTCTATTAGATGAATAATTTCCAATATGAGCTGATGTATATATTATATGTTGCCCCAAAAATGAAGGATCAGTCGCTGTTTCTTCATATCCTGTCATTCCTGTTGTGAAAGCAGCTTCTCCAAGTATTCCATTGATAAGTCGATCATCACTCTTATTAATATTGATAAAACATGGGAATGATTTCGTTTGGAAATTTATATAAGCTTTAGTTTGTTTTAAGTTATTGATGAAATTTATTTCATTTTCAGTCATAATAATTCTCTGTTTGTTAGTATATTTTTAAAAAAAAGAAGTTGGTTTGAATGATTTTCAAAATGATTTAAGAAAATAGTATTTATTGGCCAAAGTAATTTCACTAATTACCAATTATTTATATTGTTTAAATAGTTATAAACAATTGTTTTAATGACGTCTATATTGTTTTTTTATATATGAGGTTTTATTGTATCCAACAATTTATCAACATGTGTTGACCATTTGTATTTTTTTGTATTGAGATGGCCTTTTTGGATCATGTTTTCTTGTAGGTCTATGCTGGAGATTACCCGTGTTATCTTGTCGACAATGTCGTTGGGGTCAGTTGGGTTAAAATAACAAGCTGCATCTCCGCCAACTTCTGGTAAAGAAGATGTATTAGAACATAGCACTGGTAAACCTCTGGACATTGCATCTAGAATTGGTATTCCAAACCCTTCATATAGAGATGGATATATAAATAGGTTTGCGTTAGAGTATATATTTTCTAGATTCACAGCGTTTAAAAATCCAGTAAAGATTATTTTTTCTTGGTGTTTTACATCAATACTATTAATAAAATCATGAATTTGATTAGCTCCATTCCATTCTGCCCCTGCAAGTACAAGTTTCCAATCATCTAAAATGTGAGGAGATAATTTTATAAATGCTTTGATTAAATTGATGTGATTTTTCCCTGGATGTTCAATTCTTGATACAAATAATAGATATTTTGAATTAATGATTGCTGAGGATGTTTTATCAAGCTGTTTTTCTACAATAGAGTATCCATTAGGATTATGTATCATTTTTTCTTTATCTAATATTAAATGATTTCTACTATCTCTTATTGTAGACTTGCTTGGGCAAGAAATATAACTTATTTTTTTTAGTAGAATAGGTAAGACTTTCTTTACATAAATCATTCTTAAAAAATCGTATTTCCCTTGTATATGTAGTTGACTAAAGTCATGAATAGTTCCGATGGTTAATGACGGGTAAAATAGGAAAGTTCTTCTATTTGCTGCGGGCAAGATAACAAGGTCGTATTTTTTAAAGATTAACCAAATAGGTATAAAAAAAGTATGAAAGAAGGTATTAATCGCTGGCATTGAAATAAGTAAAGAAAATAAAGGGTGAATTATTGTAGTGTATTTAAGATTTTCTTTAGGGAAGTTTTTATAGTCAGCTTTTGTTATTAAGCAGTCTAAATTTACCTTACTTGATAAATGAGGAACTATTTGTTCTAGGTAATTTGAAATTCCAGATTTTCCTTTATCATAAGGCATTGCAATTAATAATACTTTTTTTGTTTTGATTATCGTCTCCTCCAAATGATATAAGGATATTATACATATTATACATATTATATAGTTATGAGAAAAGTTTAATTTGATTTAAGTAGCTCGTAGTGTTAAAGAGTAGGAATGCAAGAGATTGTTAAGTCAGAAGCGCTAATGAACGAGATAAAGGGAACTTTATTTGAGTTTCTAGTTGCTTCTCAAATTGCAATAAAGTTTAATATTGAAGGTAAATACTTATCTTGCATAGATCCCCAATTATTAGAGACCTTAAAAAGGTACGAATTATACTTGAGAGAAAATAATTTCGAATTATTTTCAAGCCTACCTTCTGCGGCACAAAAGGTAGCTGTTAATATTATTAACATGAATTTGATTAAAACAGAAAATATTCATCTTGTGGGAAAAGGAATTAATGGAGAGTATTTTAATGAGGCAGACTTTGTTATGCTAGGAGAAAATAAAAGTTTACCTATTAGCTTAAAATTAATTAAAAGTAACTCTTTTATAAATACTAAAAGTGCTGGAATAAGAACTTTTATTGAAAAGTATTTCTGTAAATTCGAGTCATCAATAAAAACTCAAAGGAAGTTAAATCATTTGCTTGATATGAGTTTCTCTAAGATGGGTGGAAGTCTATATAGTATGATAGATTTAGATTTTGATACTAAGTTTTGTAATAGATGGACAGAACTGGGATATTCAGAATTACCAGGAGAGTTAAATTCAGAAATGAAATCTCATGTAAAAGTTTTCTACAATGAAATAATTTGTTTTTTATATGAATCTCTATTAAGCCTAAAAAACGAAAATGAAGAACTATTTTTTGAATCTTTATTACCTCTTTTGGGGATGGGTGACAAAAAAATAATCCAGGTGATTTGTAATCTAGATAAAATTAAAAGTAATAAGTATCAATATAATGGAGTTCACGTATTTGACTATAAATACTTTATGAATTTATTTAATACAGTGGCAATTGTCAGGAGTAAAAGTACTAGTTCATTTTCAATATTGTTAGATGGCCTGAATTTACAGATTAGAGTAAAACCAATGAATAAATTTACTACTCCTGCAGTTAAGATAAATTGTTCGATTAAAATATCTTAATATGTTGAGTACATAACCTTACAACGATTTATACATTGTTTATTAGTATATACATATTTCGACAATACTATACCTTGAAAGTTTGCTGATAAGTCTTTCCATTCAGCATTTCCTGGGCCTAAAATATCATAAGCTTCTTTTGCAACCCCTAAAATAGTCGTGCTTAATAGGCTACACTTCAATGCCACTTGGCAAGAAAGTGCACAATGTTGAACCTTGTCAACTTCTAGGCCTAATACACTCTCTAAGTAAAGATCCGCATAGTAAGTTGAACAAAACATATTCTTTATATACTTTGGTGGTGGTTTAGTCTCTGAGTGTCCTTGAGAAATAAGAAAAAGTATTAATATATTTAATAATAAAAATTGTTTCATAATTATTCACCTGTAAAACTAGTTAGTACTATGAAACTTGATGTTTTTCATAGAGATTGAATTATTTACAGAGATATTGTTTTACATCTGTATATTATTAGATCTATATTATTGAAATATAGAGTTTTAAATTCATACTGGAGTTTATTATGAAGAACCTTGTTGTTTTGTTTGTTTTGTTTGAGTTTTTAACAGTAGGTGTATATGCACGAGAATTAAATGATAAAGAAAGTTTAGTAACTTTGACTATGCAAAGAACACTAGAAGTTAAACAATATTTTCAAGAAAATATTGATGTTAATGAGTATAGTTGGCAAGAATATTTGGAGTATCGAGCTTTTAAAGCTTCATGTATACCTCTGGAATTATTGTTAGAATATATACATGAAACTGAAAATGTAGAAGATAAATCAAAAGAGTTAGCAACCCTATATTATGCTTGTTCGGAAGGTGCACTTTCTCTCGCACAACAATTTAGATTACAACAATAAATTGTAAATTTTATATATCATACTAAAAATTTCGGAACTAATTTATTAATCCTGTATATACATTTAACAACGGGGAGAATAAATAATGAAAAAAATAACTTTTAGAAGTTGTGTCATATACGTAATAATAAGTCTATTTGTATGTAATACTGTTTTTAGTAAAGATATTAAATTACCACAACTGCAAAATATAAGTTTAGAACTGAAAAAAGTTTCTGATACTTTAATAAAAAAACATAGTAGCTTTCAATTAAGGCCATCATCATGTCCTTTGGAGTCGAATAATAATAAAGATATTTTAACTAAAATTGAAACAATAAAGTCTCTGTTTGTGGATAATTGCTTAGATACAGATAAAAGTTTAATTGATGAAATATTGAACGGGACGAAAGAAATTCAATCAGAGATTGATGAAGCATTTAATTCTAGTACCGATAGTACCGCAGATGAAGTCACTACACCTTTAGAAATCAATGGAATAAAAATGGCAGAGGTTTTATCAAGTATAAATTCTATATATAAAAGTAATTCTTGTAAGGGGCTAATACATAACCAGAGTTTTCTAGAGAAAACATCTGACATAATAACAGACTTTACTAAACTGGGCCTTTTAGTTCCAAATCAATATGCTTTATATGTTGCAGGTGGTGGACTTGTCGTATCTGCGTTATTGAAAATGCTTGATTCAATTTTTAATAATAGATTTAACTTTGATAATATAAGCGATAGGCAAGTATTTATTAAACTAAATTGTGCTTTTTATGACTTACGAAGAGATATACAGAAATCAGGTATTACTGATGTATCGACTGATTCTCATCGAAATGATATGACTATAGTCAAGGATACTGTCAAACTAGTAGCTAAATCTAATAAATTATTACAGGAAAGTTATAAAGAAATTCAAAAAAAGATTATTGAATACCAAACTGAGTATTTAAAGGTAAAGATGGGCAAATCATTTGAGCTATATAGCTCGGTCCCAAATAACCAGAAGTTAATAGCTGTAACAGTTGAAAATAACAGAGAGAAAATGCATGTCTTAAATGAATTATCATTAAATTATAATGAATTGTATACTCAAGTAAGGGCCTATATAAAAAGCGGGAATAATAAAGTTTCAATGTTGGATCATTTACTCTTAAAGGAAATTAAGAAGCTTGATTATTCAAAGAATCGAATTCAGTTTACAAAATTAATGAATTTGAGTCCAAAAGATTTTGAACAGAAATACTTAGATATATTAAGGTTTCATTTTGAAAGAATTTCATTAGAACTAGAGAATTTCAAAGTTAAAGAGTTGAAGAAGTGGACTACTACGACATTTGTTGGTGGTATAAATTTTAAAGATTATATAAAAGAATTTGAAAAAGAATATAATAAATTAAAAAAAGAGTCAGTCAAAAGGTTATCTCAAATAACCGAAGTGTCAAAAAGGTTATCAAGGATTTTAAAAGACGATAAGTTTTCATCACTTGATGATGGTAGTGAGAACACTGTAAATATTTTAGAAGGGCAAGCAATCATTTCAGACAAAATATATGGAAGTTATGGTTATAAGTTTTTAAAGTATACAACTTCTAGATCAATAAAAGAAAACAAGGTGTTTATAAAAAAATTTCAAGTATTTGCTGATCGTTACTTAGAACAAGTGGAGGGGGATTATCAGGTTCCACCAATATCGGCATATAGCTCATTAGGCCTTAGGTATGCTTGTCAGGATGCTGCTCCATTTAAGCGGATATGGAAGTTTGCAAATGGGCTAGCACAGCAGGGGTATGACTTTGTTGCAGCGAATGGAGATCTTTTTCATGATGATATTCCTAGAATCTTTTTAGGAGTATCAGGTGGTCGACGCTTTGGAATACATAACTTTAAAAATAAATATGAAAGAATTCAATACCATTATAAATCAGCAATTTTTGCTAAAAAAATTATTGAAGGAGAGACTTTAGATAAGAGGAAACGAAAGAAATACTTGAGGAAGAAATACCTTGGCAAAGCTATGTTGAATACATTTGCTACAAGGAAATATGCTGAGGTTTTACAACGATTTGTGGAAAAATATGATTGCAATAAAATCCTGGCACTTTAATAGAGTCGTACTATTAATAATTTTATCAGTATGTTTAATATTTATGATATTACCACTTACTGAAATCGAAGAGTTGAAAAATAATCAAGTTATTAACTTAGTTATACATAATGAAAAAGTTCATTATGAAATAAGTGATAATAGTCCTGATTGGGTGAAAATTTCAAAAATGGGCAATAATATTCAAAGCGCCGTTGTCGTAAGTGAAGATTGGTCATTCTGGAATCACCATGGATTCGATTTATCTCAGATTTACTTGTCGTTGAAAAATAAAATATTAGACAATAGAAGATTAAGAGGTGCATCTACTATTAGTCAACAATTAGTTAAAAACTTGTTCTTAACACATGAAAGATCCTATAAAAGGAAATTATTAGAAGTGATAATATCTGCGTATATGGAGTTAAGGTTAACCAAAAAACAAATTTTAGAAATATATTTAAATATAATTGAATATGGCGATGGTATTTATGGAATTAAAAGTGCTGCACATCGCTATTTTAATAAGCATCCTAATTATTTAAGTGCGAGAGAAGCCGCTTATCTATCCATGTTGATACCAAACCCTAAAGTCCGGTCACAAGCATTTACCTCTAGGAATTCTAAGCTTATTGACATCATTTTAAAAAAAATGAAAGTAGCAAAATACCTAAGTAAATATGAATATAAGAATGAAATTGATAATAAATTCTTTTGGGAAATATAATGATAGATGTAACTTTTTGAATTTTTTACAGTGCCATTTTGGCACCTATGAGTCGCAAGTGCCTATGAATAATAGGGTATGATTGATTTTTTTTGAAAATAAATAAATTTATAATAGTAAGTATTTTAAATTTGATTTATAAAGAATTTATTAGTATTTTTTTTCAAGCAATAACTTATTAATTTTGGGGGACGAATGCAAAAAATAAGAAAGATTAGTTTAGGATTAACGCTTACCTTAATGGTATTAATGTCATCTTGTCATTTTACGACGAGTAACTATACACCAGTTGATCGCGTACAAGCATTTATTGACCTATTAAACTCACAATATGCTTATGATAGTCAGTTCTATATGGTAAAACATCCAGATCAAACTGCCACTCAAGGATTTGTTGTTGTTTATAGTGATGATACTGGTTATATGGCATACGATATATCTAGCTTTCAAGTTGGTGATAGTTGGTCTACATATTCAAACTATGCTGAATATCAAGAGGTTTATGTTCATGATTGGTACACTGATTCATGGGGAGAGGTCTTTTACATTGGTGATACTTACTATAATAATTATTGGGGTGATTATGCTGGTGAATATGTATTTGAAACCAGTATTGATAAATTTAAAGACTTGGAAAAAATGGGAGCTCTTAAAGAAGCATTCCAGGTATCTGAATTAGGAAAAAAGTTATCAAGTGAATATGGATTATCTGAAGAAAGAGGAATTAAAATTGCAAAGATGACTTCAGAGTGGAGTAAAGTTGGTAAAAGAAGAGAGTTAACAGCAAATGATGCTGACTCTTTTACTAAAGAGCTAATCGGAATTAATCTAAATGATGCTTTGGATGCATTTAAGAAATCGGCGACAGGTGATCAAAATGCAATGTCAAATTTAGTTGATGCTGCTGCAAGTGCGAATGGAACAAGTCCAGAGCATATGAACGCATTAATTTCAGATTTATTGTTAAAGTAATAAAGACACAAACAACAAAAAGGGCCTTATAAGGCCCTTTTTTCATTAAGTAATAATTTCAATAAACAATTCAGGCCTATGATGCAGTTATATGTTGTGGTAAGTAATTATAACTAGGCAAGATATGAAAATATTATTTTTGTTGATATTTCAATTATATTTTTTAAATAACTGTTTAAATGCAACAGTTGTAGGTAATATACCTGGTCTTATTCCATTAGATAACTCAAGTCTTCCTGCGACAGATTTAATATACGATGAAAGGATTCTGTTATCTTATGAAGCAATATCCCTAAAAGAAAAAGGGGAAGATTTATCTAAATTAGACCCAAAAGAAAGTGATGTTTGGAGAGATGAAAAAGATTCTTTATTACCATTAGTTAAAAAAATTAAAGTTAATAATTTTGACCATGTTTCATATTTATCACCCGTTTTGTCTAGAACTGGAAATTCAAGATTTTCAATCAGCAAAAAGCATGATTCAGAAATTCAGTATTACACTGTAATGATTAGCAAAAAAATTCACAATGTCTTACTGCGTGCTGCACTTTTAAGGAAGCTTGGTTATGTGGTACCTCCAATTAAGTATATCAAGAAGTTAACTTTAAGCTTTGATACTTTATTTGAGAAAGAAAATTTTTTATCAAGGTTAAGTGAAGATACTTTTGGAGATCCTTCGAGATGGGTTGTAAACGATAACCAAGACAAAGAAATTCAAATACAAGACTTGATTATTATGAACAGTAATGAGCCAATATATAACCTAGCTATCGGCCATGTACCTTCAAATATAATTCAAGGTAGAAGAGTATTAAACTCATTACTTATTCCTTATTCTTTAGTTTACGTTTCAGAGAGTGTTAATTTATTAAATTGGAGTCTTGGTCAGGTGATTAGCCGGATGTTAAAACTTGAGTTTGATTCAAGCCAAGAATTTACAACTTCTTTAGATGATGCTAAATGGATTGCTCGTAGAATTCAAAAGTTAAACAGGCAGGATTTTGAAGAAATTGTTAATGCTGCAAATTTACCCCCTGAAGTTAGTTTAGTTTTAGTCGAAAAATTAATTGCACGAAGGAATTCTTTACTCAAAGTATTAAGTCTGTCTTTTGAGAAGTTAAAGTTTAATAGTCGTATTTCATATGGAGAGTATTTAAAAAATGGAAAGTTACTGAAAGAAAACTGGGATGGATACGGATCTAGGTTTGCATATGGTGATCCCGATTCACCGTTGTCTGGTACTGAGCTTTTTTCATTTTTTAAGTCAAAGTTAATTTCAAATACTATTTCTAACCTAATGAATGCTTTTAATCAATTTGTTATGCCTCGTACTGATATTCAAACAAAGGTAATGGAACATCAATTGAGTAAAATGTATGAAGCATATGATCAGTTTTTAAAAACTGGGGTTGACCAAACTATACCATTTGGAATTTATGCAATTCCCAATTTTGGAGTAGATTTACATGCTTCTCGTGATATTGTAGTTGGTACCTACCTTGGAACTGATAATCTAGTGCAAATTGCAGATAGCCTTGGTGCTAGCTTGAGAATAGGTGCATACTTAGGTACAGATGGTTTGCCTGTGGTCGCAAGTGTAGAGGGAGGAGTTAATGCATATGTCACAAGGAAGTATTCTCATTTAAGACCAATTACGAGCATGAAGCAGGCAATTAAATTGCCCTATAAGAATATGATGATACCTTTTTATAAAAAAAAGAATGGAAATATGCTTGATGGCCTAATGTCTATTTCTAACTCTGATTTGGAAGATGAAGAGGTATTAGAAAGAATGGAATCAATTATTGCAGAATTTAAAGATCAAATAAAAGTTGGAGAATCTCTTGTCGTAACAGATATGCTAGGAGGTAGAGTTCAGGTAGGTGCAGGATATAATTTTGCGCAAATATTGAAAGCACAATTAAAGTTTTACTCAGGCCAAACAATTCTTTCAAGATTACATATTCATCGTGCAAATAAAAATTTGATACAGGTGTATAAAGATCATGGCCAGGCGGGTAATTTTGGAATGAGTTTTGGCCTTAATTCAATAATTCCAATAATTAATGTTAACTTAAGGAAAAATAAAGGTACTGCAAAAGTAAAGTTTTATAATTTAAATATTGGTGATAAAGTAGAGAGTAAATCTGCTTTGCTTAAAAACTTGAAAGCATTAAGATCTGTATTTATAAGTAGTGACCTGGAGTTATTAAACTATATACAGAAACCATTTGTAGTGAAACATGATTTTAATGAAAAATTAAGACAAATATCATTTTTTCACTGGCGCTGGGATAAAAAAGAGTTAGTAGATTTAGTGACTGTAGTTCATCCAAAAGGCAATAAAAAATATTTCTTAAAAAGCTCAGTAGGTAAAAGAAAGGGGAAGGATTATCAAAAGCTTGGTACAGAAGTTGTGAATGGACTATTGACAGGTTTTCTTGGGAATAATTTATCATTGTCAGGTGAGCTCAGCGGAAATCCAGGAGATACATTTTTAGGTAGCTCAGTATTAAAAGAAGTTAGTTTTGAAGCTGAGATAATCAATTATGATAAGAAAAGTAAAACTGGTATCTTGCAACATCCATTTATTAATATTTCAAATATATGGAAAGGTTGGAGTTTAAGCTATAAAAAAGCTAAAAAGTTATTGCTAAAACTGAATGATAAATACGGGTTTAATTTTTATCCAGAAACAGTCCTTCATACAACTCAAAAACTACAACTTTACACTGTGTCACTTAATATCTATTTCTATAAAGATGCAGTTAAAAATATAATTAAACAAACAAAAAAACGATTTGTTAATATCTTTGAAGAACATTCTAATATCGAAGATATTATTTACCATCGACCTGTATTTCATTATTATCCAGGAGACCCGTTGTCAGGCAATTCATATTCTCAAATGGATGTCAATTCGAAGGAAGATCAGATCTATTATATTGTTAGGAAAATAGGCAAGTATCAAAAGAAGTATAGAAAATATAAAAATAGAAATAGGTTTGATAAACAAATTAAATATGGTGTTAAATTATTGTCCTATATCGAAAAGAAACTTCCATTGCAAGGTATAGCAGAGGTAATTGGTGGTGAAAATAATTTCTTTGTTTCATCCAAGTTGAAGGGGTTCAGAAAGGGAGATGAACAAGGTGATTCACCAATCGTTGCCAGCACTATTGGTGAATTCGGTGATACATATTATGGTGGACCTCTTGTGGCCATGAAGAATAGGCTTGGAATGACTGAGTCAGAGTTTTTTTCTTATTGGCTAATAGGTAAATTATGATTAAATTTTTATATATATTTATTATTCTGATTTATTCTTGTTACAGCTATTCAAGTGATACTTCGAGAATTGTTGTTGAATTTAAAGAAATACCAACTAAAAATACTTTATTAAATTTAAGAAAGAAGTATGGCATAGAAGAAATTAATTTATTCTATAAATATAAGAGTAATTATTATGAAAGGGTATATACTGTCGAAAACTACTCTGGAGATTTTTCTCTACTTAAAGCAGATTTATTATTTAAAAATGTTGAGCGTGTTTATCCTGTTGATGAAAACTCTATTATTCCAAGAGAAGGACGTACTTTAACTAATGACTCATTTATAAATTACCAATGGGGTTTATTTAATAGTCAGATATCATTACTACAAGACTTAGATGATATTAACTCTCGTTTAATAATCGGAACCCCAGGAAATGATATTCAAATTTCTTCAATCATCAATAATGATTATACAGGAGAAAAAATTATTGTTGCTGTATTAGATTCTGGAGTTGATCTGGATCACCCAGACCTTAAAGACAGTATTTATAAAAATATAAAAGAGTGTGATTCAAATGGACATTTTAGATATAGGCCTAAGGATGATATTGATAATAATGGACATGTTGGAGATTGCATGGGTTGGGACTTTACTGCAAAAAAAGGGACCCATATCACTTATGATGATAAAGGACATGGAACGCATGTGTCTGGTATTATAGCTGCAAGCGCAAATAATATTGGAGTAAGAGGGGTTGCTCCATTTGTAAAAATATTACCTGTTAAAATAATTAAGAAAAGGGAAAATACATCAGGGCACAGTAGCTTTACTGATAGAGTTGCAAAAGGCATTTTATATTCCATAAAAATGAAGGCCCAGGTAATAAACTTAAGTTTAGGTTGGCCTAAAATTTTGGATACAAATTATGTTAGAGAGGCGGTTAAAGAAGCAAATCGAAATGGTGTTACTATTGTTGCTGCAGCAGGTAACAATAGTAGTAACCAGGCAATTTATCCATGTGCTTATCCGGAAGTTATATGTGTAGGCGCGACAACAATTAATGGTGATCTTGCACGATTTTCAAATTACGGAGGGCATGTTGATTTATTGGCACCTGGGGAACAAATCTTATCTACTTATCCAACTAAATTAGTACCGTCGTATTTTTCTGTAAATGGTTATGAAATTAAAAATGGTACAAGTCAAGCAGCACCTTTTGTTTCAGGTGCTGTAGGTATACTGAAGAATAAATTTCCTAATTTAAGTGAACAAAATTTGAAGATGAAGCTGTTGAAATCTACTTTACCACTTCTAAACCAAGAAAGTTCAATTGCTGGTTTATTGCAGGTAAAAAAATCTTTAGAGGTTACTGATGATTTATTTGTTATACCTGATTTTAAACAATTATCTGATGTTAAGGTGAAGTCAATAAATAATCAATTTGAATTTAGTCTTACTTTGAATAATTTAAGTAAGGAGAGCGGTATTGTAAATTACAGCATTTCTAGTAAGAGTAAGCATATTTCTTTTATTTCGGGATATACTGGAATTACTCAAATTAACGATAAAGTTAAAATAAAAGTAATAGGAATAGCGAGTAACCTAGATAGAAGCTCTAACATTAATCTACGGGTTGACCTTAAGTTTAAAGATAAATCAATTAATTTTACGCATAATTTAAGACTTATTCTTGATATTGATGATAATACTGATAATATTTTCCCTGTTAATTCAACTCATATAAATAATGGAGTATTAGCAAAAGTTATAAATGGGAAAATATACCCAAAGATAAAAACAGTGATAGATAAATTCAGAGCGTATAATAAACCAGAGTATTATTTCACAAACTTCAACGTTGATAGAACAAGCCTCTTAATTAATATTATAAAAGTTAATAATAACGATACTCAAATTATTTCTACTAGCATTAATAATATTACTAAAGTGATATCTTGTATAAAAATAGATCTTAATTACGATGGTATACCAGACTATTTGGTTAGAAGTATCGGCAAATCATCAGGTGAAAAATATTTAATCTACTCTTATTTAGATAGTAATTTAAGGCCATTATTTTCACAACAAAGTTTTAGATTCTATCCGGAAACGGTAATTTTAAACACAAAATCATTTGGGTTTATACCGATGATGACAAAAGAAGGATTGGTTGCTACTCCAATGTTTATTTCTAGGGGAATGATACCTAAAGTATCCCTTAATCCTGATCCGTGGAGTGAAGAAGATTTATCAATCAAATCACACGTATATGTTCTTTATCCTGACTTCGAAGAGAGTCTAATAAAAACAAAAATATTCGATGATTATAAAAACTTAGATGCAATTAAGACCAAAATATCATCCAAGTGGTTTGATAGTATTAATTTTGTAGAGCTGTTTCATCAAAGTAAATTAGAATTTGAAAATGGATCCATTAAGATTGCAATGGCAGCGGGTAATAATAATTATATCCTTAATATACGTAAAGACTTAAGCTATACAATTGAAAGTTTAGAATTAAATGGATTTACTTTTGCCGGACATTTTTTTAGTCCAGTGACTAAGCTTGGAGAAAATTCAGAGTTTTTTAATACAACTGCTTTAGTTGGGTTACAAAGTGATACGTTAGCGCAGGTTGGTATTCTGGACCTTAAAGTGAAAAATAAGTTAGGAGCTCATTTTAGCTACTCACATAAACCTAAATATGATTCATTGCTAGGAGTAATGGGGAGTTTTATTGATAAAAGTTCAGTGTATTCATTTTTTCAAAGTAAAAATAAAATAATTTACAATCGATTTTATAATAATAAATTGTATACATATTCATATCCAGTTAATCGTGTAAGCTTTATACCTGGTAATATTTTCAATGAATTATTTTATCCAACAATTAAAGGACGTGGTTATGATGCAAGGCCTGCTTTCTATGTTGATTCTACTCAGTTAAATTCAAATCATGTTTTTGTAATTTCAGCAGAAGATAGCAAACTTACTTCAAGTATTCGAAATAACATTAGTATACCCAATAATTGTTCCGCTTTAAATCCAACACGTTTTAATGATTATGAAAATTTTACATTGTTTTGTTATCAAAAAGAACAAGCAAATAAGTTTAATTTTTACCTAATGTATTTACCTATAAAATAAATATATCTATTCATCTAAAGTATTGTTGTTAATCTTAGTTTGGTGTATGAAATATTAAATCTAGGAAAAGTATATGTGTATGAAATTTCTAACAACTCTCTATATATTAATGATTTCTTATAGTTCTTTTGCATCATTCAACAAGCAAGACAGCAATAATATAGAGTTAGTGCTAGGAGTTTCAACAACTGCAGTATTAAATGGTGATAGAAACAAGAGTGATGAATTAAGTATCGAAGATATCGATTATCGCATCATTGGCGATAAGATGTTTAAAGTTAAAAAATTACTAAGTGAAAAATACTCATTAGGAGATAACTTAACTTTAGGTATGTATATGTTGCGCTATTTGTCTGACATCGGGACTTATAATGTGCCACATGAAGATATTCAATCAATAATTAAAAGTATTGAGTCATTAACAGGTGAAGAAATTGATCCTGATTTAAAAAATGTATTATTACAAATCGAAAAAATACGGTTTGTTAATAAAAATAATGGGGCCAACTCATATGTTAGAATTTACACTAAAAATAGTGATGGCATTCATATTGAGATGAATTCACCGCTTGCTGCACCAGCTGAAAAATTAAAAAAAATAGTAATTACTAATAAGTCTAAGATAACTTTTACAGATTTGGGCTCATCATTTACACAGAATGATTTGTTAAACCTTATTTCAAAGCCCCCCAAATTTCTTTTTTTTAAGATGAATAGTTTGTTTCAAGTACACCCTGGTATTGTGAGTAGTATTAATAATTTTTTACAACTTGAGTCTACCGTTTTACCTCTTCATTTAAAGTTTTCTGGTGTTTACGCTAAGGTGTCTACGAAAACAATATTTAAAGATATGGACTTTTATTTAAAGGAAGCAGTATCAATACCAGGTCTAAAAAAAGATGACGAACCTTTGCCGAATTTTGTATTGATGGCAAAAGCAAAACTGCTAAAAGTCAAAATTTCAGTTGATCAATAAAGAAGGTGCTTATGAATAAATTCATTTTAGCTATACTTTTAGTATTTTCGGTGACGGCAAAGTCAAATGATAAGTACTCAAGAAAAATCAGGAAAAAAGTAAACCAAGCTCTAGTCACAGGGACTCAACTAAATCGATATGATAAAAATGAAAGAAACCTGAATAAGTTAAAAAAGCGCTTTGAAAAGAATCAAATTATAGGTGTTGAATTAATTATTGCAGCTCCTACTAACTCAAGCATTGAAAGTAAATGGGGGCATGCTTTACTTAGGTTTGTTGATAATAGTAGAAGTGCTGGGAATGATTTTGTGTTAGGGTTTGTTGCAGATTTAAATACGTATGGAATAAAATATCTAAAAGGAATATTTGGAGGATATGCAGTATATCCAGAGCTGAAAAGTTTAAGAAATTATCATCAAATGTATGTGAAGGAACAAGATAGATCACTGCAACGTTTTATAATACCATCAAATAAAGATATTCAATTAAAATTATTTAATAGTATCAGTAGCTATCTATTAAAGTATCATGCAATTCAAACTGAAATTTATCATAAGCAATTACAAAAGATGGAACTCAAAGCAAAACAAAAAAATAAAAAAGGGAAGTATACCTTAGTTTCTCTTATTGATCCAATTACTTCTCGTATACTAGGATATACCCTTAACTCTCATAAGACTGGAAGAATTAAAAAGGTTTTTCCTGTTAAGTTAAAAAATAAACGTTCAGATAAAAAATTAAAAATTCCTTATACTTTTTTAAAAAGAAATTGTTCAAGTGCTATTATCGATTTATTTAAGTCTGTTGGGTTTAAATTTTCATCAGGAATAAGTCTGAAAAAAAACATACCGGTAAAATTACCAATTTTCCTATCACAAAATAACATTATTCAGCTTTCGCCAGAAGAAATTCCACCTATTTCTGTATTACTAAAAACAATAGAGACTACCTTGAAAATCAAACTAAGTGATAAGGTAAATCAAGAATTAGATGAAACCTCAGAAACTATAATCAAAAATGATTTAAAATTATTAAATAGAAATGAGCTGTTAATACTAGTAGATAATTTTTACTTCAGTGATAGTGCAAGAGAAGCAATTATTAAAGAGTTATCAACTTATCTGGGTAGGCCAAATTATGATTTATTTTATAATATAATTAGCTTTAGTAATATTCTATATGAATTATGTGATAAATTATCTTGTGTAGAAGATCAGCTTACTCTTAATCCAACTTTAGTTAGATATAAGCTAAAAAGAAAGTTACCTTATCACGAGTATAGTAAAGAATTTCGATTTTATCACAATCAGTTACATGAACTATCTCAATAGTACTTGATATGGATCTTTAGACTTTTCTATTAAATACAATGCAGGTTTAATATTTGTTTGAAATGTTGGTTGGATTACTTTAGGGCCAGGATAAAAGCCAAATGGGCCCCAGCTATATCTAGGAGTTAATTCAAAAGTAAAGCAAAATATTTTATGCTCTCCATATGCCCAATCACAGGTGTCTCCTGAGGCAATATATAGACCTGATGCTTGTTTCGGTCGATATCCATTCCATGCTGCCATTGTTTGTGCCATTGTTTCAAATACTTTCTGGTCATCTCCTCCAACTCCCTCGTTTTGATGACCCCAAGGATAAAGAATTAATTCAGAATAAGTATGAAAACTAAGAATAATCTTAATGTTTGTGTTCTGTTCAATAAATGTTTTAACAGCACTTGTTTCAGGCTCTGAGAATGGTTCTTCACCTCTATATATATCAGACCCTGGAGAAGAGGATGAACCAGGACCTCCCCATCCATATGAATAATTTCTATTTAAATCAACTCCATAAGTTGTATTATTAGAGCTATGCATATTTTTGCGCCATACACGGTATTGCTTGTCCTTAATATCATATAAAGCTCCATCAGGGTTGATCAAAGGAGCAAAGACAATCTCTCTGTTATCAATCAAGGTTTGTATTCTCTGGTTGCTATTATAATTTTCAATTAAGTGTTTAATTAATAACATTGGTACTTCAGTTGAAAGATGCTCTCTTGCATGATGGGAGCCTGTAAATAAAATACCTGGAAGGTTACTTTTGTTTTTATTGGAAATTTTAATCGCTGGGATATCTCGACCTTCGAAGCTTTTTCCAAGAGAAAAATATTCAACAAAACTAGGATATTTTTTAGAATATGTAGTTAAGCTTTCAATAATTTCATCATATGTATGATAGGCTTCATCTCCTGCGGGAAATTCGTATTCTGCAAAACCTGGATATTGTTTTTCATCTATAGTAAATGGTATATCGGATGTAATCAAAAACGGAATATTTTGTTTTATTCTCTGATAATCAAAGTCATTAATAGTTGAATAAACTGCTTGATCTGTCACTAGATCAATATGAATAAAATTTGCAATGATACTTCTTTCTGCCTGGGTAGTTGCAGTGAATGAAATGTTATGAATTGTTCTAGAAAATGCAAATTGACATGTAAAAGCAATAATTATTATTAATATTAGTTTCATATTTCCTCCATGAATATAAATAATATTAAACGCATCTAAATTATAATTGTCAAAATAATTAAAATTCAAATTGTAAGGTTGCTCCGTTAAAACTTCCTGTTATAGTTGGTGCTACTCTTAGATTATGTATTACTTTATTTTTATCATTTTTTAATACAGGAGCTCGCAGAAGGTCATATAGCATGATGCTGCTTGCAGCAACACCTGTTGCAATTGTTAATGCCATTGGTAACCTTGTAACTATCTTAGATTGTGCTAGTGTTAAGTTTGATCCATTTTAAATTCTTTTTTCTAGTTTAACTAAGTCAGAACTAGGTGAAGTTGCTCTAATATGATTAATTAAATCAATAGTTGGCATTAAACACAAGACATTGAGTGCTGTTTTTCCCAATCTGTTTTCAGGTAAATTGCTTGTGAAAGCAAGTGATGAGCATACTCCTGTAATAACTGTATCTGTTATCATTGGAGCTGCTGAAACTAATGCATGTTGTTTCTCTGTCCAGGATCCACTATATGTATAGGATATTCTTCCCATATAGGTACTTCCATTCTCTGTAAATGGTATTACTTTAAATTCTTTAATTTCTGCTCCAAAACTTTTTGCCAATAAGACGTGACTACCTTCATGAATAGTTGTCCCTAACACTATTGCAATAGGGCTCATAGCAATGTCTCCTAATAAATATGGCCAATTTCTTTGAAAAAAGTTTTTACTAAAAATTTGATCAGATTTAGTATTATTCTCTATTGAGTTGTTATTACAGCCTTGTTGGTTTTAATTTACATCGTTAACGCTTAAGTTACTGAAATCACCTAGGCAATCCTCAACTGAGAAACATTGAGCATTTGTTGTTAAAGGAATTAATAAAAATATAATAAATATTTTGTTCATAATAGTTATAGAGCAATATGAGTGCCATAAAATCACTGTAAATATTCATTCTTTCAATCTAGAAATGTGCAATATTATAAATTGCATCAATTATTGTCAGTAAAACTATATCTTATGTATCTCGTTCATATTATATCTTTACATTCAGATAGAAGTAAGGTGCGACAAACATGTAATGATTATGGTGTGATTTAAATAGACCAGCATAATTTTAATCTTTCCAACTTAAAAGTATTTTTCCTTTTGCCTTTCTTTCTTCAATATAGCGATGTGCACTTGAAGCATCTTTGTAGTTAAAGACCTTACCTATATATGGTTTTAATTTCATCTCTTCGATTTTTTTAAATTGTTTGATAGATTTATTAGCATAACTTTGATCCTCCATAAGCTTCAAGGCATTTAGAGCGTAAACACCCCTATTTTTATCAAACATACTTATGACATTAAACTTGGGCATTGTTAAAGCAGCTTTAGCAATTGCAATATAGTCTCTTTTACCATTTTTAATACCAGATGATATACCTAAACAGATAATTCTGCCTGTGTAAGCAAGTCGCTCATAGTGTTTTTTTATGGAACTTCCCCCTTGTGAATTTAATATAAAATCAAAGTTATTAATATTTTTGTTTGACCAGAACTCATCATGAGTAATAGCTTCAGCACCATAGCTTTTTATTAACTCTTTTTTTTGTTCGGATGATGTTAACCCTATTGTCGTTGCTCCTAATGCATTTAACATTTGTAGCATTATAATTCCTACTCCTCCTGTTGCACAATCGATTAGCACTCGATCATCCTTTTTAACTCTGCCCATATCAAAAATGGCAGCATATGAAGTAATGAATGCGATAGGCATAGCTGCCCCTTCTTGTAGACTTAATGAATCAGGTAATTTAATTGCCATCCAGCTTGGAATTGTAACCTCACTAGAATAACCTCCAAATAAACTACCGGCATATACCTTATCACCAACTTTGAGATTTTTCACATCAGATCCAATCTCTTTGATTATCCCACTAAACTCATATCCAGGAACAAATGGTTTTTTAGGTGCATCTTTGTAAAAACCAAGGCGCATTATTATATCAGCAAAGTTTATTCCTGAAAAATATACATCTACTTTTACTTCTTCAGGTCTGACCTTTTTTTCTGATGCACTATTATTTTGTTCTATACTCAGAGAGTCAGAGTTGCCAAATTTTCTAATCCATATATTTTTCATATTTAATTGCTCCATTAGTTCTGTTTTAGGATATGCTTATTTATATTTTTATAATTCTCACTTTTTTTCTTTTCATTAATTATTGTTATTATAAATAAGCCATATAGATACTATATTATTTTGCTATATTTATTCCAAGGTAGAAATTATTGCTATATTAAAGCATCGAAACAGGAGTTTACCTAATATGTAAAGAGATATTTGCCTAATAAAACATAAATTATTAGGATATATTTACATTGCTAAATTAAATTAGACATAATTTAATATTGAACATTTAATATATTAATAAGGAGCTATAATGAAGAAGGAAATATTACCAACTTATTATCACAATCCTAGATGTAGCAAAAGTCGACAAGGTAAAGAGTTACTTCAACTAAGAAAAATTAGTTTTGATATTAAAGAGTACTTAAAAACTTCATTTGATAAAGATGAGCTTCTTAATTTATTTAACAAGCTTGGTAAGAAACCAATTGAAGTAATTCGTATAAAGGAAAAGTTATTTAAAGAGTTAAAGCTTGAGGGTAAGGATTTAGATAATGAACAATGGGCCGAAATATTAATTAAAAATCCTATTTTACTGGAAAGGCCAATTCTTAGTACTCAAACTCGCGCTATAGTTGGTAGGCCACCTGAGAATTTACTAACTATACTTGACTAGTGATTCTAATAATTAATGATACTTTATGAAGTAAACTATTATATGTCATAATTACTGTAATGACATGGCTAAGTGACTAATTTATAATGTTTTTCATTGCATTTCGCGTAATGTATTAAATTAAATTTTATAGTTTATTTTAATATATTATCAAAGGTTACCGATATTATTAATAGATAATAAGGAGTAATAATGTCAAACTTCAATCATCCAGATTTTTTACATAACTCAAACCCAAGGTTGAATGTAAAAAAGAGTAAATATCAAAATAAGGATAGAAGAAATACTTTTTCATTCAATAATAGAAATTTTAATAAAAAGTTTTTCTCTATTATTATTTTGGGTGCTGTAATAGTTGCAACATTAAATTATTTATTTATTACTTTCTTTTCATTTGGGCCTATTGTTAGTTCTATTTTAGTCTTTATTAATATTATTACTGTAAATATTTTCCTATCACTTAAATTAACAGGGCCTCTATATAGAGTTGCCCAATGTTTTAATAATCTTCAGTCAGGTAGTAATGAGAATGTGCATCTTAGGAAAAATGATTTTTATCTAGATATAATTATGTCATATAATAAATATGTGGATCATCAAAAATATTTAGATAAAAATAAAATAATAAACTTAAAAGCTAACAAATCGCATAAATATACTAGGAAAAGAAAAGCTGGGTAATATATTTTATTCTTAAGTATCACATACTAATATTGCTGTTTAATAGCTCTCGGCCCTTAAACCAAAGCAGAACAATCGGATTCTGGCATGCATTTTAATTATATGAGATAATTTGCAAATAATTGTTTAAGGAAGTTTATGATTACTTATTTTATAATATTTATAATTACTATTTTAACAATCGTATTTATTTATGATGTTTTTATTCAAAAAAAATACCCTATTTTACATAATTTTCCCATCATAGGTCACTTAAGACATTTGTTTATTTTAATAGGTCCGGAGTTAAGACAGTACTGGGTAGCGAATGATAAGGAAGAGCAACCATTTAATCGTTCTGAAAGAGATTGGATTTATGCGAGTGCAAAAGGTGAAAATAATACTTTTGGCTTTGGAACTAGTGAATTAATTTATGGAGTGGGTTACCCTATTATTAAGAATGCAACGATACCTTTTCCTTCAGACAAATTAAAAGATCATTCGTCAAACATACAATGCCTTAAAACAATAGGAGACTTTCATAAAAGAGAGAAGCCATTTCGACCAACTTCGATTATTAATATTTCGGCAATGAGCTTTGGTAGTCTTTCTGCAAATGCAATTAGTTCATTAAATATTGGAGCTAGGTTATCTTCTTGTTATCATAACTCGGGCGAAGGTGGTGTCTCAAAATATCATAAAAATGAAGCAGATCTAATTTGGCAAATTGGTACTGCTTATTTTGGATGTCGGGATGAAGAAGGTAATTTTTCTCTAGAGTTAGTTAAACAAAAATGTAGAGAAAATCATAATATTAAGGCAATCGAAATAAAATTATCTCAAGGAGCAAAGCCAGGTAAAGGAGGAATTTTACCTAAAGAGAAAATCACAACTGAAATCTCTGAAGCTCGCCAAGTTCCTAAAAATAAAGATTGTATATCTCCTAATTATCATAAAGAATTTTCTAATCCTGATGAATTAATCGACTTTGTTGAAAAAATAGCAACTTCTACAGGTTTGCCTGTTGGAGTGAAAGCTGCAATTGGAAAAACAGAGTTCTGGGAGGAGTTGGCCTTAAAAATGTTTGAAAGAAATGAAGGGCCTGATTTTATTAATATCGACGGAGGTGAAGGTGGAACAGGTGCTGCTCCATTAACATTTTCAGATCATGTATCTCTTCCATTTAAAATTGGTTTTTCAAGAATATATAAAATTTTTCAACAACAAAATATTTCAAAGAGAGTATTTTGGATAGGATCAGGAAAATTAGGATTTCCTGATAGAGCGATTATTGCAATGGCCATGGGGTGTGATGCCATAAATATTGCAAGGGAAGCGATGCTTGCAATCGGTTGTATTCAAGCACAGCAGTGTCATACAGGCCACTGTCCAGCAGGAATTGCAACTCAAAGTCCATGGTTACAAAAGGGAATTAACATAGAGGATAAGTCAGAGCGATTTGCTAGTTATGTTAAGAATTTCAGAAAAGAGTTATTATCCCTTGCTTATGCGGCAGGATATGATCATCCCGCAAAAATTCGTTCTGTAGATATTGAATTCTCAACTGGAGTTAATAAATTTTCAACTTTAGAAGAAGTATTAGGCTACAGCAAGGACAGTATCTCTCTTGAATAATTTAAGCATAAAATAAATGGATGCCAACGAAACAAAAATAACAAATATCCCAAGATAATTGAAATTAAGTAATTCACCTGATTGTTTAGATTCTGTAACAATAAGCCCTGATATCATTGATCCTAAACCTGTTGCAAGAGCACGTATGCTATTAATAATTCCCATGAATTGTCCACGATCTTTTTCTGATGGGATATGACTTAACAAGGTCATCATAGGAATCATTCTACCTGAAATAAGGCACATGAAAATTGAGCCAATTATTAAATAATATATAAATGAAATTTTTCCTGAAGATGTGTATAGATAAATTGGAGCGATAGATAATAATATAATAACAATATATATATTTTGTCCTCCAAAACGATCTGTTAGTACGCCAAACAAACGAGCTGTTATAATAGTTAGAATACCACCAATTAAATACATATATTTTAGGTCGATTGTCTCTACTCCCATATTTTTCACTGCAAATGGAGCTAATAGAGGAATAATCATAAAAATAGTACCTGAAACAATAAATGTGAAGATAAATACTTTTTGATATTCTTTATTTTGAAAACTCATTAATAAATTGCTTAATAATTGTTTACTTTTTAGTTTTGCACTTGGTGTTTTTAATAAAGGTAAATATATCCAGGATATAAAAGCGACAAATAAAATACTCGCACCAATGGCATAAAATGTGAATTTATAACCAAAATGGTCATTAATCAACAATCCTATGGGAATACCAATTACGCTTGCTAAGCTAAATCCAGACATTATTACTCCCATTGCTCTTCCTCTTCTTTTTTTTGGGACTAACTCTGTAACCATTGCAAATATCACCGGAGTAACAACTCCGCCACAAAATCCAGTAATAAATCTGGCAAACAGTAATTGATCTCCAGTTGTTGCTAAAGAGCAAAAAAATGTACCTATAGCAAGACCTAGTAAAGATAAACAAAGAAGAACTTTTTTTTCATATTTATCTGCTATAATACTGACTAAAACTCCAGTAAAAGCACCTGCTATATTATAAATTGAAATAAGACCTGTAAATTTAGCAGATGAAATATTTAAGATACTCATTAAACTAGGGCCTAAAGGCATTATGACGACAAAATCAACTAAATGAATAAAATGAATAAATGTTAATATAAAGATGTATAATCTTTCTTTATTTATATGGTTCACAAATAGGCCTTAATAAATAATACAATGGAGTTAAATTATCTTTCTTTAATCTAGACTTCAATATAACTGATTTGATACTATAAATATTATATATAATACAGAGGTCTTTATGAATGAAAAAACTATAATTAAATCACCAATAAATAATGAAGTGATTGCAGAAAGAATTTTGGCGAATAATAAAGAAGTTAATAGGGTTTTAGACTCTGCAAAAAATGCGCAGAGAAACTGGCAAATGACATCAATTGAAGAACGAGCAGAAATTTTGAAAAAATTTGTAGACATTTTTTGTAGTAATATTGATAAGTTATCTAATGAGTTAACATTGATGATTGGACGACCAATAGAATATACTCCAGGAGAAATTAAAGGAACAAGAGAAAGAGCTCTTGCTATGATAGAGATGGCATCTGATGCTTTATCTCCAATAAAATTAAAAAGTGATCCAGGTTTTAATCGTATGATTAAACGATATCCACTTGGAGTTGTATTCTCAATCGCTGCTTGGAATTATCCTTATTTAATTGCTGTAAACTCTGTTATTCCGGCAATTATGGCGGGGAATACGGTGATTCTTAAGCATTCAGAGCAAACACTTCTTTGTAGTGAAAGATTTTTTGAAGCTTTCCAAGAAGCGGGTCTTCCTTCTGGTGTATTTCAATATTTGCATTTATCTCATGAAAGAACGGCCAAGGTAATAAATGATACTAGGGTTGATTATGTTGCATTTACAGGTTCAGTTACAGGGGGACATGCGATTAATAAAGCTGCATCTGATAGATTTATTAATACAGGTCTTGAATTAGGGGGGAAGGACCCCGCTTATGTTAGTGATGATGCTAACATACAAATAGCTGCTGAAAGCCTTGTTGATGGATCTTTTTTTAATTCTGGGCAATCTTGTTGTGGGATTGAAAGAGTTTACGTTAAAGAACAAATATACGATGACTTTCTTGATAAATTTATAAATTTAACTAATCAATATATATTAGGAAACCCATTTAACAAAGATACAACCTTAGGCCCTTTAGTAAAACAAACAGGTGCAGATTTTATTAGAGAACAGGTTAAGCTTGCAATTAATAATGGTGCCAAAACATTAATTGATGTTCAACAATTTGAACTTGATGATGGGGTAAGTAATTATCTAGCTCCCCAAATATTAATAAATACTAATCACTCAATGAGTATAATGAAAGATGAAAGCTTTGGCCCTGTTGTAGGTATTATGAAAGTGAAAACTGATGATGAAGCTATTCAACTAATGAATGACAGTGAATTTGGCCTTACTGCTTCCATATGGACTACCGATGTAGAAAAAGCAATGTATATTGGTGACCAGGTAGAAACAGGAACTTGGTTTATGAATCGCTGTGATTATCTTGATCCACAATTAGCTTGGACAGGCGTAAAAAAGACAGGGAAAGGTTGTACTTTATCAAAGGTAGGCTACGAATATTTAACACGTCCTAAATCTTATCACTTGAAGATATGATTGGATTAGTAATTTTTTAGATAAATTAGTTATATATCAAATTAATTTTATATTGGCGCTCTCTATTGTATAAAAAATTTACTAAGAAATAGAGTCGTTAAATTGTAAGTTTGAGCTAGGTATTATCACTAAAATAAATTATACTATATTTTGGTACATTTTTTAAAAATTATAATTGCTTTAGTGTGGTGAAATCTTGGAAGATAAAAACACAATCAATCTTTTTGATGTCCCTTTTATAAATACGACAATGTCAGACGCTATAAATCTTGTAGATAGTTGTATTCTCAATAAACAAAAAAAGAAAGTTTTTTACATTAATGCTGACTGTTATAACAAGGTTGTTAAAGACCATAGTTATGCAGGGTGCTTTGATGGTAAAACTTTAGTCTTTCCTGATGGGATTGGTGTTCGAATTGCTTGTGCCATCAATCAAACACCTCTTGTCGCAAATTTAAACGGGACGGATATGTTTCATAATTTATTAGAGCTTGCATCAATAAGAAAGTACACACTTTTTTTTCTTGGAGCAGAAGAGGATGTAGTCAATAAAATGGTAAAAAATATAAAATTTAAATATCCAGAAGTGAAAATAAAAGGCTGGCATTCAGGTTTTTTTTCGAAAAAAGAAGAAAGTGATATATTGAATGAGATAAATGAGGTGTCTCCGGATATGCTTTTTGTCGCACTAGGGGCACCCTTGCAAGAATTATGGATATCTCAACATTACTCATCTTTAAATTTTAATATTGCCTTTGGTGTTGGTGGTCTTTTTGACTTTTTTTCTGGATATAAAAAAAGAGCTCCTGCATGGCTTCGAAAATTTGGACTTGAATGGATTTATCGATTATACCTTGAGCCCAAGAGAATGTGGAGACGATATTTAATAGGTAATATTATATTTTTATTTAATTTATTCAAATGGATGATAAGAAAAAAATAACTAATTATATTCATTTTTTGTGACATATTTATTGAATTTATCAATGCTAATATTTATGTATTTTAATAAAAGTATTTTTGCCATCTATTATTGTCAGTTTATAGATTCTTATTTTTTTATAACAAAACAATACATTAAGAAAAGTTTGTTTTTTGTTATTATCCTACTAAAAGCCTCAGTGTTAAGCACCTGGTTTTATAATATATAAAAAATGAAAATCAATACTTTCTAAAATTGCTGAGATATAATACTCCAGGAAAAATCTACCTTAGAAAATGATAGAGTTAATTTTAGACTTTAGTGATAAACTTATTGTTATACTAAAAGATATTTTAAATAGCGATTAAAGGAGAAATACATGAGCTTGTTAGGAAAAAATTAATATTAGTTTCGGTCCTCGTTTTTTCCGTACTGTTATTGTCGGGATGTGACATTAAGGCGATATTTGGTGGTGATGATGATGAATCTGGAAGCGATGCTGCAGTTAAAATTACAAATGAGTTGAATGGTAATTACTTTCTGCTGGAAGTAGGCTTTGAAGATGGTGAATTAAATTTTATTAAAGATCTTAACTTTAATGGAACAGGAACTTTAAGTTATGATACTTGTGATATTGATTCAGGCCCAGACTGCTCGGGTAGTATGAAATATTTAGTATCTAATGGAGTTTTTACAGTCTTAACTGATGAAATCAATCTTGGATATGCTGCTTCAGATGGGTCCTTTATGGTTCATACAGACGATGGAGGAAACCTTAGGTTTGCTATTGAGTTAGATAATGCTGACCCAGGTACTTCCGTTGCTGGAGTATATAAAGGAGTTGGATTTTTTAATGGCAGCGATCATGAGCCATCAGGTGATGATATGAGGCTGGAATCACGTGATATTACAAATTTAACATTTGCTAATGGTGACTTTGCTTTAAGTATATATGGTTGTGAAAATCCAGTAAGTGGAACTTATAGTTTTGATAATTCAGAACATGGGGAATTTAAAATGGATATTACTGTAGATGGTTGTGATGGAGGAGACTCTAGTAGTAGGAGCTGTCAGTCGAGATGGAATGTACGTTCTAATCTCTGCTCTTGATAGTGATGGAAAAGTTGAAGGGATTATTGTGGCAGCAAAAAGTAGTGGTGATGATTATGATATTGGCGGATCGACTTTTTATGGAGGAGTCGTTCATGGAGAATATACTAAAGATGGAGACGACTGGAGTGTACATGCTTTTGCAGATGCTATAACACTAGAGTTTGATGATTCTGCAGGTGAAGTCAGTGTTGAGCTTCACGGAGAGTGGAATGATGATGATGGTGAAGGGCCAGGAACTCTAACTTATGCTAACGACAATGGTTCACTAACTGTATATGATACAAATGATGATGGGGAAGAGGATAATCTATCAGGAAGAGTAGCACCTGGAGGAAAATTTATTCTTTTACATAAAAATAATGTATCAGAAGATGAAACAGAGCAAGATGCTTTAATAGGCGTATTTATTAAGCAATAGAAAAAAATGAGTGCGGGAGAAGCTCATCTTCCGCACTTTCATACTCACTAAATATTATAATAAAATTATGAAGTCTTCAAATATTATTCTATAAAAATACATAACAATAATAAGTAAAGTTTAAATTAATTGTAGCTATTTTAGATAAAGAGTTTCTTGAGACACAAAGAAAGAAATTGTTTTCTACCCGTTGAATAAACTTGTTGAGCATTATTTATAATTTCTTTTAAAATCTTTCGTGAATCTTCAGTTTGCATATCTTCAGGATGAAATTGAAACGTGTAACCTTTTCCATTGCTAAACTCAATTGCTTCTATTAATTTATGTTTACCTTCTGTCGCTACTATCTTTGTTGTTTTATTATTTGGGGTTTGTCTTATAGCCTGATGATGCCGGCTATTGACTGTAATTCTTGTTTTACCTGTAGCTCGATGAAGCAAGCTGTCTTTTTCTATATTAATTTTATGAAAAATATTTCTAGTACCTCTGTCATTTGCATCAGATAAACTATAAGCATGTTTAACTTTATTAGAAAAAGTTGGTTCGTAACCAATATCTTGAAATAATGAATGACCTAATGCTACAGCTGTTATTTGCTGTCCTCTACAAAAACCTGTTAAAATACCTTTTTCTCTAGTAATAAATGCCCTAATTAAAGCAAGTTCAACTTTATCTCTTTCTAGGTTTGTTTCAATTGAATATGTTGTTTTTTCTCCGTAGAGAGAAGGATGGACATCGCTTCCACCTAAAAGGACAAGTAAAGGTATGAGTTCAGCAATCTTTTTATGAAATACCTTTAATTCTTGTGAAGTTAGCATCGTTTCTATTCCTAAAGGAATAATATGAGGGTTTGCACCTGCTAATTTTAGTTCAATTAATGTAGTATTTAAGCTTGGTGTCTCAATGTGCATTTGTGCAGGGTTATTGGCAACAAGTCCTGCAAGTACTTTATCTTTGGGAATGCTTTCTAAATTAAAAACTTCTCCCATTGGTCGATTATAATTTCCATCGTGTAAAGACTGATAGGTATGAGATTGATTAAATGATCGTATATATCTAGAGTGTAACTCAACGCTTCTTATATTATCTAATTTTGGCATAATAAATTTTGGATATGCACTTCCAGCATCCCAAACTTCCAAACCGATAACAGCTGCTATTAGTTGTGTTGGAATTAATAATAATATAAGTAAAAATATCTTTTTCAAAAAAAATCTCAATGTAATTTTAATACATAATTAATATAAAAATCTGATAATATACAATAAAAATTAGATGTTTATAACTTTTACAACAGTCTAAATGCAAAGATTCCAATTGATTGGTGATTTTTGATTGGTTTTTAAGTAGGTATTTGCTGCTGAAAAGTGATTATTGTTAAAAAAACCTCTACTGGCAGAAAGAGGTGAGGGGTGTACTGATTTTAGTACTTTATGTTTATTCATATCAATGTCTTTGCATTTTTTTTGAGCATGATTACCCCAAAGTAAAAAAACAATGTTGTTACAATTATGATTAATCGTTTCAACTACTTTATCAGTAAATGTCTCCCACCCTTTTTTTTGATGAGAACCAGCTCTTGTTGCTTCAACAGTTAATACTGTATTTAATAATAGCACTCCTTGTCTGGCCCAATTTGTTAAGTCCCCATGATCTGGAGTTGGTATATTTAAATCATTTTTTAATTCTTTATATATATTTCTTAATGATGGTGGAATAGTTATTTCCTTGTTCACTGAAAAAGCAAGACCATTAGCTTGATTTTCCCCATGATATGGGTCTTGGCCAATTATTACGATTTTTATATCTTTAAGAGGAGATAATCTTAAGGAGTTTAGAATATTACAACTTTTAGGATAAATTTTTTTATTATTATTAATTTCATTTTGAAGAAATGAAGTTAATTCTTTTATATAAGGTTTTGTTAACTCATCACTAAGACTATTACTCCAGCAAGGAGGAAGGTTATTTGAAAATAATTTTCTAATAGTCTTCATGAAAAAATACTTGTAAGCTTAATATTTATTTAATAACAAGAAATTGAACTATCTTCCACTAGCAATCTCAAATCTTACATTACTATCGTTAATTTTAACGCCCTTACTTTCTATTAGGCGTTGTCCATATTGAGGTGGAATATCAAAAAAACTAAACCTATCCTTTAATTGAACATTATTAATATAATTTCTTTTAACACCAACTTGTTGAGCTAGCTTCCCAAGTAACAAGTTAAGTCCAAGTCCATCATTTTTACCCATATTCATGAAAACTCGGATGTTATCACCATTTCTACTATTTCTACTATTTCTACTCTCTCCATTACTTTCACGTCTTCGATCTTGTTCTCTTCTATTTGGCCTACTAGAGCTTTTATTTCTTTTACCTTTTTGTGATAAGTCTTCTTCAATATTACCTAATTCATCAACTCTTTTAAATTCACTATTAAAGGACTTAGAAAAGAATATTTTCATTATTTCTTCTTTGGAAAAATCGGCAAATGCTTTTTCAAATTCTGAAAAACTACTGTCGACTTTAAAGTCTTCACCTTTTTCTTGTACAACATTCATTAATGTTTGAAGCTGTTCAATATTTCTATTAATTACTGATTTTTTATATCCATCACTACTTGGTAATGTTTTTAGCTCAATTCTACTTTTTACTATTTTTTCAAGCCACCTTAACTTGCCGAATGATTTTCCTTCTATCAGAGTGATTGCTTTACCTGTCTTTCCAGCTCTACCTGTTCTTCCAATTCTATGAACATAACTTTCAGGATCTTGTGGCATCCCAAAATTAAAAACATGTGTTAAATCATTAACATCTATTCCTCTGGCCGCAACATCAGTACAAACTAATAAAGAAGTTCTCTTCTTTTTAAACCTTGCCATTGCTGAGTCTCTTTGAGGTTGTCCCATATCTCCATGAAGCATATCTGCTTTATACCCCTTAGATGTTAATTCATTTGCAAGGTCTGCTGTTTCAACTTTAGTTTTACAGAAAATAATGGCATATACATCACCTTCAGTGTCTATAATTCTTTTCAACGCTTCTACTCCATACCTGCGTTGGACTAGGTAGCATGATTGTTCTACAGTTGAACAAGTCATTGTTTTCTTTTCTATTTTTATTATTTCAGGTTTATTAAATTCTTTTTTAACTAGATCAGATATTGCTCTTGGCATTGTTGCTGAAAACATCCAGATTTTTCTTTCACTTGGTATTTCTTCTAATAATAGTTTAACATCATCTAAAAAACCCATATTAAGCATTTCATCTGCTTCATCTAAAATAAGATATTCAGTTTTTGAAAAATTAATGATTTTCTTATTCATTAAATCTATAACACGTCCAGGAGTACCAATAATTACTTGTGGCCTATTTCTTTTAATCCCTCTAATTTGACGATCGTAAGACGCTCCTCCAAAAACAACTTCAGCATTTATATTCAAGTTAACGGAAAGTTTTAAAAACTCTTCATAAATTTGATTTGCTAGTTCTCTTGTTGGTGAAAGGATAAGAGCTTTTATATCTTTATCATTATTATTAATTCTTTCTAATAGAGGCAGTAGAAATGCTGCTGTTTTACCTGTCCCTGTTTGAGCTTGTCCGATGAAATCAGCTTCAAGGTTTAAAAGTAATGGAATTGCTTTTTCTTGAATTTCAGTGGCTTCTATATAGCCTTGTTTTTGAATATTGGTTAAAATCTGACTCTGAAGGTCAATATTATTAAATTGCATAAAATCTCCTAAATTATTCAATACTTAACACGGTGAATGATTAAATGCATCTTGGATGAAATATATTCAAGGTAATAAGTGAATGTCTTTTATGTTAGTAACTAATATATAGCAACTAAATTATTAATTTTATGTTAATATTATATGATTTATATTAAGTAACTATATGAAAATTGGAGTATATAATATGAATGTATCAGAATTTATGACTAATGATGTAATTACTTGCACTCAAGATCAGACAGTCTCAGATGCTGCGGCCTTAATGGAAGAAAAAAATATTAGTGCAGTGCCTGTTGTCGATAATGATAATAAATTAGTGGGAATGGTTACAGAGTCAGATTTCGTAGGAAAAGAAACTGAGGTTTCTCATGCCTTAGCATCAATTAAGCAGTTATTTGGTCAAACTTTTAACTTAGGGTCAATTGAAGAAATATACAAGAAGGTAAAGAATAAGCCATTATCAGAAGTAATGTCGACAGAAGTTTTAACAATAACTCCTGATACTACATTGAATAAAGTAGTTAATTTAATGATTGAAAAAAATCTAAAACGTTTTCCTGTTGTTAAAGATGAAGAAATTGTAGGAATTATTACTAGAAAAAATTTATTATATGCTTTTAATAAAGTTAATTAGCCTTTTACTTATAACTACTAGTTGTTCAACCATAAGTTATCCTATTATTTCAAAAAAATATAAAGATGATTTAGTTACAAGTCAAACAGCAATTGATTTAGCTTTTTCTGCATATTTAAAAAGTTGTGTAGATCTTAAAAATGAATTTAAACTTGGTATTAATTTTAATGAATGCCAAAGAAAGGCTAAAATTCATGTAAATAACAATATAATTTTCATTTTAGATCAATAATTAAAATTCCCAAACCAAGTTAAGTGATGGAATAACAGAATTATCATCGGAGGTTGCCTTAAAGTCTTCATCTAGAAGAATTTTAGCATTAAGATTTAGTCCAAATGTTTTACTGAACCAGATATTAAGTCCTGCAATTGCTTGATAGTAATGGAAGTGTTTACTCATTTTAGAGAAGAAATCATTTAATTTATCCTCTTCTGATTCAATTTTACTACTATCCCAAGTCACATAATTATATCTAAAGTTAAAATATGGCTCAAAAGTTTGTGACCTATAGCTTGTAATTATTCCTGAGTAATAAGCCTTAGAAGTAGTATTACCAGAAGCACCTAATGACACTGCTAGGTTTGATCCAGGTCCCTGTTTTCCAAGTGAAAATTTAAAAGAACCACCAACAATTGGAACAAGCTGATATTCAAAAAAAAGATTTAAATCTACTTGCTGGCCCATGCCTCTGCTATATGAAACTACAGGTAGGGGAGATAAACCTAGCTTAAGGGATGATGTTCCTTTGCCAAGAGGGTTTGCGGTATGGTGACTGGTTAATGGTGCAAATGAGCAACCAGTTAGTAGTAAGATAATTATTAGATTTATTTTAATCATTTTAATTCCTCCATAATAATTATGACAGAAATTTGATTAATTAGTATTAGTCTGAATTTGCCTAGGTAACTTAACAGCATGTTTGTTTATGAAGGCTTTCAAATGGGTTGTTTGAACCACATTTTGAAAATATACCTTTATGTCGCTTAAAGTTTCCTGTAAATTCAAAATGATCTTTAAAACGAGTTTCAGATAATATTTTATAAGTATTACCTGAAACTCTTGTTACTTTATTTGTTTGAAATTTATATTGATCATCTAAAATAAAAATATCCGGAGTAGATGAAATAGTACCCTTGTATGTCACAGTTAAATCATAATCTTCATTATATTGTTCTAGATTTGGAATTTTGAATAGTCGGTATGTTATAGAGTAAAAATTATAATTACGTAGCTTTTCTTCAAGTTCTTTATTTTCAATCGTAATTAAAGATGATTCAACAGCACGAGGTTCAATAAAACCGGCATTCTTAGCATAAGTTAAAAAATCATTATAGTAGAGTGCTCCACCTAGACATTCTCCATAAATTGTTGGATCCTTTGATAATTCAGGTTCAATTCTTCTATCAATATAGACATCTGAAAAATACATCTCTCCACCAACTTTGAGTAGATTATAGCAGTCCTGTAAAACTTTTTGTTTGTTAGTAGAAAGGTTAATCACACAATTAGAAATGATAAGATCAAACGAGTTATTGGTAAGGCCAATTTCTTTTAATTGTTCAATTTGTCCTTTTTTAAATTCAACATTAGAAGTGTTATAACCAAATACTTCTTTATGATAATCAATATGTTTGTTTGCAACATCTAACTGTTCATCAGTCATATCTACACCAACAACAGAACCATTTTCGCCGACAAGTTTACTTGCTAGAAAACAATCTCTTCCGCTTCCTGAACCTAAGTCAAGCACATCTAGGCCTTCTAAATTATTTGGAATGGTAAGTCCACAACCATAGTATTTTTGAAGTACCTCATTATGAAGTTGTGAAAGTGTAGCTTTGATTTGAGGAGGGTAGTTAATATCAGTGCAACAAGCATTTGTTTTTAAATTAGATGAGTTTTTAAGTTGTTTGCCGTAGTAGTCTTTTACTGATTCTGTTGTATCTTTCACTAATATTCCTCATTTTAAGTTTTTGGCATTATAGGAAATATTAAACCAAAAAAAAAGGGCATATTAAAAAATATGCCCTTAATTAACTAATTATTTACAAGAAATTAAGGTTGATTATCTAGATCATCTTGAACATCTAATTGCTCTTGGAATTCCGCATCATCTTCGCCTTTCTCTCCCACTTTTACCAACACTGTTAGACTATGATCAGTTAAACTGCCAGGTATATGAATTAAATCACCTGAAGCATTAACATATCCAGAATGTGTGTCATCCTCTCCATTCTCGCCCGGAGCTGTTGCAGAAAATGTACCATCGCCACTGCCACCGGCCTCAAAGGTACCTTCTCCATAACAATCACCATTATCACAAGACAGAGCATTGTATTTAAAAGTTTCACCATCAGTAAAATCGATAAACATTGAGTCAATATTAGCTTCCTGGTTCGATTCATCAAAATTTATTGAAAACCCAAAGTAGTAGTCTTGTATTGCTGCTGTATCAATACTTTCGCTTAAAGTTCCAAATGCAATGGCCCCTCCTTTCTCATTATCACTATTAGTATCATAGTTGTAATCATCGTTATAGTTATAATCATCGCCAGAGTTATAATCATCATAATTTTCATTAGCAGACTCACTAATTAATAAGAGTTTTTGTTGATCACTTGAGATAAACCCAACCATGCTTGCGTCTTTAGGTCCGTCTCCTGTACAATTAAAATCAACATCAATTGCTAGTGGGGTATCACTATCTTCACTATCTCTCCATGTTCCAGTACAGGTATTATCACCCTGAATTTCCCCTGTAATCCCACCTTTATAACTTCCCTTGTCATCAGTGCCAGACTGATTGTTAAAAGTTAACTTAGCGTATCCAGATTCACTACCTGTGATAAAACTTACGTGATATGGTCCTGATGTTGCTGGGTCATTTGACGACTGGGTTTTAATTCCAATTACAAAGTTTGGCCCCTGATCAAAGTCATGATAGTTCTTAGCTGAAGTTGCAAATATAAATCCTCCACCATGAGCAAGTGCTCCAAGTAAAATATCATTATGTCCGTCAGGGCTTTTAGCAAATAACTGAATACCCCTATTTTCACATACATTATAATGGAGCTCTACATTTTCACTCGCAACTTCTCCATTACCAGCTCCATCAAAAGTTACAATATGACTTCTTATTCCATCATCTGTGGATATTACAAAAAACTCACCTTCAAGTTCGCTTTGGGCCTGATCTGTCGTGTGGCAGTGCAGTCCATCAAATTTCTCATCTACAAAATCTTCAAACTCATCATCACAATTAGAATTAAAATTAAATTCTCCTGTCTCTCCTCCATCTTCATAGAAGCCATCAAAATCAAATCCACAATTACCTGCAACTCCTTTACCACTTCCACCTCCTGAATCTTCATCCCCACTAAACATTGCTTCAAAACAACCTGTGAGAGTCAGCATGGACATTAACAGTGCTACTACTTTTAGCTTTTTAATTACTTGGGTTTTCATTTTATATCTCCTCGTTATTCAATTTTGTAATGATCATTTAAGTTATTATCATAGACTTATATTACGGCTGATTTTTCCTTTTTATTTAGAGATAAATATTTTTTGATTGAATTGTAGGTATCTGCTTGTAATTATTTAATGTTTATTATGGGTAAAATAAAAGTAAATAGTATTATTTGAAGTATTAATAATAATTTTGCCAAATGATTATGGCAGTTAAGTTATAGGTATAAGCTACCTACTGGAAAATATGTTATATGTATAAGATTATTAATATATGAATAAAATTAATTGTATTATTATTGGTTTAACTATTTTTGTATCTCAATATACTTATGCACTCAGTTGTTTAGATTATAAAGAGAGATTTAGTTGTCTGGATAATAAAACATATCCCATTCATTTAACATTTGATGATGGGCCGGTGATCGGAAATACACGAAAAGTTTTGACTGCATTAAAAAAACATCAAGTAAAAGCTACTTTTTATGTTGTGGGAGAGCGTTTAGAGCATCCTTCCTCAGATGAAAATATTCGGATATTAAGAGATATTCAAAAAGATGGGCATTTAATTGGCTCCCATAGCTTTAGACATGAATTACATACGAAATTAAGTGACGATATATTACAAAGTTATATTTCCAGATCAAATACTGCTGGAATAGGGAGAGTAGTAGACGGAATTAAGCAAGAAAACTACCTTTCAGAACCAAAGTTATTTAGATTGCCTTACGGCGATGGATGGCATCCCTTAAGTAAAGTAAAGCATCGGAAACCAGCTGTAATGAAAGAAATAGCAAACAATGGCTTTACTCATGTTGGTTGGGATTTACATGCCTATGATTGGGATAGGCGTAAACAAAGAAATCCTGGTATTTTGCCAATACTTATGGATAATATTTGCAAGAAAAAAGGTGGAATTGTCTTACTCCATGATTTACAAAGAAACACTGCAAATAATATAGATGAATGGATTCGAGCAATTAAATGTCTAGGTCATCCAATTGTTGGCATGGATAAGTTTTTAGTGAATAATGATATTGTTAGATTATGTAATGGAATTGAACCTGTTGATCAGCAACTTGAAAGTTTAAATGAAGATATTGAGGAGATTATTAAACATGAACATAATCATTAAAATAATTTTCTTTTTATTAATCTCTCTGTCTTTACATGCTGAATATACGATTACTTCAGTATTACATCAAAATAAAGACATTTTTGTAGGTGTAAAAAATGAGCAAGCCAAATCTTCACCTATTCTAATCTTATTAAATGAAGACTCATTATCAAGAGCTAAGCAAATTAAAATTCCAAAGACAATGAATGGATTAGAAATTATTAATATTGTGACTACAAGCAAAGGAGTATTTGTCGTTGCTAGAATGCAACTAGGAGACAGCTCTCCAGCTATATTTTATCTGTTAAAAAATGATAAATGGAAAGAAATAGGCCAAACAAGTTGTAATGACTTTCTACTAAGAGATTTAACTCAAAAGGGAGTCAGCTATGAGTGTTTTCTTAATCTAAATGGTATCGAGAAAATTAATCAAAAAATATTTTTATATGAAGGTTTAGTAAATAAAAGTGTAAATCTAACAGATGACTTTTATGGCCCTACTATAACACTTTCAGGACTTAGTTTCAGCTGGGATTCAATTTCAATAAAAAGTGGTAAGAAAACCGTCTTGTATAACGCGGAACAATTAATCGAGCTTGCTAAGTAACCAATATCTTAAAGTTTGCTAATATATTTCCACTGTAGTATTTTTACCTCAAATACTTGGAGGTAATGATGAATGATGAATCAATGCAAGAAGAGCTTGAAAGGCTTAGAGCAGAAAACGAGAAATTAAAAACGAAAAAAACAGCAAAGAAAGAAATAACTTTTAAAGTAAGTCAAAAAGGTGCTGTGTCTGTATATGGAATGGGCCGGTTTCCTGTAACTTTATATAAAGAGCAATGGCAACGTCTTTTAGAAAAAAAGGATGAAATTCTAGAATTTATTAAAGAAAATGAAGATAGTTTAACGACGAAAGGATAGCCAAGTGATTAAGATTATTTTATTGCTTATTTGTATTAATATCAACTTTTCTTTTGCTAGTATTGATCCATGGTCATTTATCGTAATGTCTGACATTCATATATACCCTTCAGGAAAAATCCCTGAACATTTTAAAACTATGGTTGCACACGTAAAGGATAAAAAACCAGATTTAGTCTTTATTACAGGTGATCATACAAATGGAAATAGGGGTGACTCTCATTCTCCTAAAAAGGTTTCATATTGGTATCAACAATTAGATAAAGCTCTAACTCCTTTATTTGAAGCTGGTATCATTGTAATTCCAATTGTTGGGAATCATGATTATTACGAAACAAAACATAAAGAAGCTTATAAAGTTTGGGCACAAAGAACTTTAAAAAAATCTTCAGAAACTTTAGAAATCAGTTTAAATAATCCGGTTTATTTTAATTTTAAATATAAAAAACAAGAATTTTTTATATTTAAACTATGGACTCAAGTCTTAGATAGTGATCAAAAAAAGTGGTTTGTGAAAGCATCTCAACATTTACCTAAAAACTTTAGATTTGGTTTTGGCCATGTGCCATTAAAGTCAGTTATTGGAAGAACTTCTACTAGTTTTTACAAGACGGTAGGAGAGTTATTTTCAAAATCAAATATTGATATTTATTTTGCCGGCCATGAGCATACTCACTGGGATCAATTATTACCATTTGATAACCTAAGACAAATTACCGTTGGTACAACAAGTGGTACATATAATTTTCCATTAAGACGACAGGTTAGAGATCTTCATTGCAGAAATAATAAAATTTGTACGATGCCAAATAGCAATAATAGATTTTTGATAGAGCAAAGAAATGATAAAAATGGATATCAGGTTTACAAACAAAATTTTGTTGAAGTTATTTTTGATAGTT
>CAYRDP010000010.1:76620-134211 GCA_964423165.1 uncultured Bacteriovoracaceae bacterium
CAAAATGCTGGTAGGCCTGCATCACTCATTAGAAAAACATTTTTACCATTCTTTATACTTTCTATAAGTGTTTTATTTTCAGATTCTCTGCTATGTTCATTTAAGGTTTGCAGAGAATTAATTAATTCTCGAGGGAGTCCAAACTTAATCCATCTTCTTCTTCCGGGTTTCATATCTTCAACTACAAAAATTGAATTTTCAAAATTAGCACAAGCAAGTTCCATTACACGTTTAGCTTCAACAGTTAATTCTAATACATCTCCTATTGGAGTTGGAATTAATGTAAGTTTGCCAGTCATTTTAATTTTCTCTTAAATAGATAGCTGAAATTGCAAAACTTTCATTACTTGATAAATTTTTGTAAGAGTGAGTTTCATCACCTTGAAAATATAATACGTCACCTTCTTCTAGTACATATGATGAGCCTGTTACTGCTACTTCAATTTTTCCTGTAATACATGTAAAATACTCTGTACTACCTTTGAGATGAGGAATTCCTGTAAAACTTCCATCTATAGGCATTTCAAAAAGTTCTAATGTTAGGCCTGTTAACGGGTGTGGTAATAGATTGATAATATTACTTGTATTTTTTTGTTTATTGGTTAAATTTTTTGCTTTAACTAGTGTTGCATTTGAAACGCTTTCAGCTAGTAACTCCTCGACTTTAACCTCTAGAGCACCTGCAATTTTAAGCATGTTTTGCAACGAAGGGTTGCAAGAACCTGATTCAAAATAAGTTATGGTCGTACGAGGGATATCTGCTAATTCAGATAACCTGCCTTGAGTAAGTCCTCGCATTTTTCTTAAGTTAATAATATTTTTTGCGAGTATACTTGATGTTTCTTCAAAGTTTTTCATTTAAGCCTACTTTTTTTTAAGATTTATCTGTTAACATGTTTTATGTCAACAGAATATCATGGTAGTTGGCTTGTTGACCTCTGGTTCAATTAAATCAGGTGCTTAAGTTAATTAATTAATTAAAGTCAAACTAATAAATTATCGTTTTTATTCCGAATATTATTAATAAGAGGTAACCATGAAAAGAAGACGGAGGTTCATTAATAATAAAAAATTAGTTTATATTTACCCTACTATTATAACTAGTATTTTATTATTAATTTTAACATTATTTTTAAATACTAAATGTCAAGATGATAGCTTACAGGAAGACAATGAATTAATATCTAGAGGTATCCACCTCGATAAAGGTGATGTATTCAAAAGTTGCGATTCTAGTTTCGTGTCAGACAATGGAACAATTTATACTTATGTTAATTCGATAGGAGTGGGTTGTGTTTTATTAAGTTTAAAAAGCCCTACAAAATCAAGATTTAAATATAAAACTCCTATGGTGCTACATGTACCAACCTTCTTAACACCTAGTAGCTATAATCAAATATTGTCCATTGATTCGCCAGGAGTTAATAATATTGGTGCCATTGAAGTTCATGTAGTTTTACCTGGAAGATGTATTAAGATTGATGATGTAACAAAATGCTCTGATAATATTAAAGATTATGGTGGTAGGTTATCTCAAATGGCAATAAGAGCAGGGCTTAGATTTTTATTAGGAGATAGGAGAGATAGTGATGGTCAATATGTTACAGATCTAATAGAAAATGCAGATATTTTAAATGTCGGAATGTTTGCATTTTCTCATCCTGGAATGCTTTTAATGACAACTTTAGCAAACTGGGGAAGTTACGTAGAAAAACTTTCTTATATAGTGATGAGAGAGAACCCAACTCAGGCCTTGTTTACTTCAGTTGAACTTGGTGATGTTGAAGAACATTCAGAAAGTAATCCTTTATACTCATTAAGTGATAACTATAATTCAAATTATATTGAAATTGATTACTCGTCAGCAAGTTGGGATGATGAGTCTAGTGTTCCTTATTTTGATTTGGATGGCGATAGTATATATTCTAAAAATGACTTTATGTTAGGTTCTAGAGTTCCAGAAGCAGAGTTTAATGGAGTAACAAAGAAGCTCTACTCTGTAGAATTAATTTCATCAATTAATGATAAAGGTATTATACTACCTGAAAATATCGCATCAGTATCAGAGTTGGAACTATTTTGGAATGGAAGAGTGAGCCTAGGTAAAGACTTTGATGGTAATTTTGTTAATTCTTATGAAAAGATTGTTGCACAATTACCAAATTTAAGACAAATGATTATTTTTTCAGCACCTCAGCATGTTCAAAATTGTAGAGATGCACCCACGGTTCATCAGGCTTTCGATGGATTTAATAGTCATGGACTTTGGGTTAGAATGAATCCAGATATAGAGTATGTTAGGCAAATTTATATGAATAGTGAGTTAGACTATTACGCAGTTTATCACCCAGATAATGATGCAAATGATGAACCTGCAGATTGGACAAAGATAAAAGATTTTGCATATATACCAAAAGCGCAAGGTCACGGTAGTATGGTTGCCACTAGTGCTATTGCTGAAATGATAGATCGAACATATTTTAATGTTTGGCATAAAGAGAAGAACTTAGATTCAGTACTGCACGATTATTAATTTTCGAGGAAGAATGCTTGTTAGACTATATAAAAAAAGATTTAGACAGTAATATTTACGAAGTTTCTGATGGTAAGAATTATGCTTCAGTTTCATTAATACTATTAGAGGATGATCACTCTTTGAGACTACTTTTTATACAGAGAGCTGTCAGGCCAGGAGATCCTTGGTCTGGAGATATTGCTTTTCCTGGTGGAAAAGGAGAGCTTGGAGATTCTAACAAGTTAACCACTTCGATTAGGGAAACAAAAGAAGAGGTAGGTATTTACTTACAAGAGGAGTATTGTATCGGTAAATTACCAGATATATCTCTTGAATCTAGTCATAATTTTTCGATATCTCCATATATCTTTCAATTAATAAATAATGATAAATTCAATCTTGATCCTGAAGAGGTCGCAGATTGTTTCTGGGTTGATCTAAGTGATTTTTTTAATATCAGTAACTATTCTTCATCTATTGTCGATTTTAGAGGAAGAGAATATACTGCTCCATTTGTTATGATTAACAATAAAAAGATTTGGGGCATTACATATATATTACTTACAGAGCTATTAATAATATTAGTCAAGTCTAATAAAATTAAATTGGTATTAGACAATAAACAAGAATTAACTCATTTCTGGAAAAATAGTAAATGGAAATTAAATGAATAAAAAAAATTGTCCTAAATGTGATAAAGAATTTACTTGCGGAGCAAGTAATGGACAATGCTGGTGCTTTGATTTCGAGACGCTAGTCAGAACAAACGACTCGGGTAATTCATGCTATTGTTCTACTTGCTTGGAGAAACTTTTAGAAAAACAGATTGAAAAGGCAGATTGAAATACTTATAATAATAAGACATTTTTATTATAAGGATATTATTGAATTTTATATTTTTAATCTTACTTACGATATTTATAACCATGCCTACATTTGCAGGTCATATTTATTATGTGACACCAAAAGTTGACGTTCTTAGGAATGGACAAGTATTAACTGCTAAAAATGGGATGCAAATCTACCCACAGGATAGAATAAAGACAAACAAAGATGGATTTGCTATATTAGATTTTGATGGAATAGTGAAGGTTAAGGTCGGCAAGAGTACAAGTATTTTATCTTTTCCCTAAATGTTTATTCCACTGAAATGTCAGCTCATTTAAGAGCAATAGGAGATTATAATAAATATTCCTTATTATTTGATTATTCAATGAATTCAATGCCTAAAGTTAAAGGTGAAGTTGAACAAAGACAAAATCAGTCATATAGAGTTGGTGGGTATTATCGATTATTTAAAGGTACAAAAATTGGAGCATTTCTACAAAGAGAATCCGGAGCTTATCATGACGATGACTTCGAACTACGAATGTCGAAGTGGTGGTGGGCAAATACCAATGATAGATTTGAAAATATTTTAATATTTGATTTGACCCAAAGAAAATTAATAAAGAACTGGGTAGCTGAAATTAAGTTAAGATATTTATATAATATATCAAATGAAAATAATTTTCATACACTTAAAATTAGGCCAGGGCTAACTTATTTCTTAATGAAAGATGGCCGTCCATGGTTTAATATATTTGCACAATATGAAATCTATTATCCCATTAAAAATTATAAAAAAAGTATGGTTTATCAAGATTGGTTATATTTTGGCGGTCTTTATCATTTAAATGATTTAGTCAAAATTGGTAGCTATATATCTAATCATAATGAATCGTGGTGGATAGATAGTCATGAATTCAGTGTTAGCTCATGGCATATTGGTTTATTATGTCTATTTACATTTTGATTTATTAATTTCTAATATTTATTACATATAATTTCAAACTACTTATATTTATTATATATGCCGAATAAATATTATTATGAATGATGAGTTTTGTGAAGTTTTTTTAGGTGTATTGCTACCAGGTGAGGCTATTTCTTGTACATTATATGTTGAGTTTAAAAATAATTATATTCCTATTTTAAAAGAGGGGGAGGTAATTACTTTTGATTTTCTATGTAAAATGAAAAAAAATAATATTTTTTTTGCATTTGTAAATCAACTTGAAATTACAAAATGGGACTTTTGGTGTAATAAAAGGTTAAGTGTCAATAATGAATTTGCTATTCGTGATTTTAGTATCAACTCGGCCACAGTAAAAAGTATTGCAAGTTTTAAATCAATTTGTTTTAATTTTTTTAATTTAACAGACAGGTATGATGTTGATTATTTAGCAAGAGCATCCAAGAAATATACAGATATTGTCAATGAAGTATCATTGAGGTGGTATTTTGAGTATGAATTCTCCGCAAAGTCGGTGTCTCACTCTTCTCGAAATTCATTCATACTTTTTCTATTCACTGATTACTTAAGAGAGTTTGTTATTATTGAAGATAGACATACTTTAATTTTATTTTCAATAATTAGTAATTTAGAGACTCCTTATTCTATCGATTTGGCAGTTCAACCACAAGACACAACACTAAATTATATTAATAAAAATAATATATTAATTACACGCAAATTAATGAAGCTAGTTGAGGAAAATCAATTTTATTATAATAATATTCAAAATAAGAACTTTAATATCAGCGAACTTTCTCTTGCTTATAGAATTTTTTCAGTTGTGAATCTCTTCGAAATAGAAAGGATTAAGAATGATAGTGGAACTAGAAGTGAAAGAATGAAAGCAACACTGGACGTTGTTAAGCTTTGCAATATAGATAAAAAAATATTTAAATATTTTCAAGAATTTCTAAAAGGTATGGTTTTTAAGTTATGAAAGTAGAGATGATAAACTTGCATCAGCTAATAGATGGAATAAAATCAATGATTAAACTAGATTTAATACCTCTCGAAATTTATGATATTACTGATAATATTATTTTGACTAGTCCTTTATACGATATAAATAATAATTATAAAGTGTATAGTGTTATATTAGATGATAATGTTTTAGTAGGAAAATTTAAATCACCAGAGATCTATAAAGATATTCTTTTAACAAGTTTTAAATATCAATTTAACCTAAATTGTAAGGTGAGATTAAATGAATATAGAATTTGGGATAGTAAAGTAGATATTAGTAATGTTAAATTATTAAAGTCTGCATTAACAGAAAATAGCAGTAGTAGTTTGATTACTTATTTGAAAACTTTAAGAATATCATTAATGGCCGAAATTGTGCAGGTGTATGAAGTTAATGCGGATTTGTTTTTAGATCAAGTAATTGAGGTCTCAAATAAAGGAGATTGTACAAAAGATTTTTCTTATGACTTAATGGATATTGTCCTTTATAGTTTGAATAAAAAAGAGAGTCTAGTTTATTCTAGTGATGAACTACGTAGTTTAAATATTAGTGATGATTCAGTTCGAAATGTGTCCATAATTCCAATTAGTATTGCGAATAAAAATATTGGTGCGTTGGTGTTTGCTAATAGTAGTGATTTGTTAATTTATAACAAAAATAATATTAACTTGTTACATTGTTCAAGTTTGATTTCAAGAATCATTAATAATAATAATTTATTAAATACAATTCAAGAGGTTAAAAATCATACTGAGTCTTTAAGTAAATATGTATCTAGTAAAATGAAAGAGTTAGATATTACAGAAGAAGTAACAATGGGTGGTGTTGAAAAGAGTGTCACTGTGATGTTTATTCAAATAAAGAATTTTCAAAAATTATATAAGTTAGTTTCACCTGATAAAATCATGAAATTATTAAACATTCATTATGAATGTCTTATTAGAGTGATTGAAGAAAATGGTGGGAGTATAGATAAGGTATTAGGTGATTGTTTAATGGCAGTATGGAATCATCCTTTTGATCAGACTAAGCATACTGAGATGGCCTATATGGCGGCAAAAAACTTAATGGCGGAATCTTTTTCTCAAGTTCGGCCTTTATGGAGTAAGTTCGGAGTGCCAGGATACTCAATTGGAATTGGTATAAATTGCGGGATCGTTAATGCTGGAAATCTTGGAAGTCAACATTTTATGGACTATACCATTATTGGTGATAATGTTAATACAGCTCAAAGGTTAGAGTCCTTCGCTGGCCCTTGGGAGTTGATGGTTTCTAACAATGTTGAATTAGAGCTTAAAAAATATACTTCTGATGTTTCAGAAAAAATAAATAATATCCACTTGAAAGGCAAAAGTAATATCACTAGTGCATATTTGTATACTTTTAAGGGGAGGGATGATGGACTTATTTAATGTAAATATTTATCAATTCTATAAATGCTTAGGATTTAAAGCTATATCTCTAGAAAGTCCTTGTATTGTATATAGTGTGAATAGGGATGTAATTTATAGTCATCAATCATTTTTGGCCGAAGGGTTTGATTGTATTGATATATTTATTGATAATGATAAATTATTACTTTCAGTTAGAATTGATAATAAGTATTTATCACAATTTAAAATGATTGTTTTAGAACAATGGAGCAGATTTAATCAATTTAATATTACTAGAGGCACTGATAAAATAACTCATTTATTAAAAACTGATATATATAATTTATTACCAGTAGATCAATTTTTAAATATTGAAGATTTAAAGCAATCAATTTCTGATAATTTAAAGAAACTTTATTCATATATTAACTGTAAAGAAATCAATTTATACTTGATCAATGATGATAAGTTATTTTTATTTACTAATGTTGGTGTTACTAAAAGGAAGGTAGTCTCACTTCAGGATTTAAGTTTAAATGAAACTATATGCTATATGAGTTGTTTACCATATTGTGTAAAAGAAAATGGGATGCAATCATTATCACTGCCAATAAATGATAGTACAATGTTGGGAGTTATATCATTCAATCAAATTGAAGCTAGTTATTTGACAGATGAAGTTACAGGACAGCTTATAGATTATATTAATACTATTGGGATTGTATTACAGCAAGGGTTTAAGCAATTAAGGCTTAACAAAGAAATTAAATATAAAAATTTTTTATCCAACTATATTTCTAGATTTTTAGTTTCTGAAATAAAAAATCAAGGTACTCAGAATAGGTTTGAGCCTATTAAGAAAAATGTAGTATCTTTATTTGCCGATATTAGGTCTTTCACTTCAATTAGTGAGCGCTTAGGGCCAAAAGTTTTAATTGAATTATTAAATATCTACTTTGATGAAGTTACTTCAGTTATTGAAAGTCATCAAGGAACAGTAGATAAACTAGTAGGCGATATGATAATGGTAAAGTGGAATATTCCTCATGATGTAGAGAATTCACAGGTTCATGCAGTACTAGCGGCAATAGGCATGCAGAAAAAAATGATAACAAAGGTCGTTCCTCATTGGAAGAATGCTGGAATCCCAATGATTGGAATTGGAATAGGCATTGATTTTGGGCCTGCTTATGTTGGAAATGTTGGTAGTAAGGATTTTAACAATTATACAGCTTTTGGTGATTCCGTCGAAAATGCGGCAACTTTAGAGAGTATCGCTCGACCTGGACAAATTTTAATTACAGACAGTTATTATCAATCAATTAAAAGTGAAGTTCCTAAGCCTGTAAAAAGCATCAAAGGAATATCTCTTAAAGGAAAAGGAGACAATAATATAATACAAGTATTTAAGCCTTTAGATTATCCTGACTATACATCATAATTTAAAATTATAATATGCACCTATTATATTATCCCACTCATAAATAGGATTTATTGTTCTATTTAAATTAGGGTTTAGATAAAAATAGACTGTAACTCCATCATTAAAATTGCATGAGATATTATTACATATTTCACTAAATGAAAATTTAACTTTAACAGTATCGCTGTGATTATTGCTAATAATAGCAGATTGAAGAAGTGGGAATCCTATCAATTTCTTTTTATATAAAATTGCAATATTTACAAAGTTCATCCATGGCCCTCGATTAATGCCAGTTAAGTGTACGGTAATTTCGGATGTCTCTTGATTAAAATTAAAATAATATAACTGAACTTTAATTGAACGTTCGGGAGTTCTTGCTCCATAATAAAATTCTCCAGAAACATCGAGTATCGTCTCTTCAGAATCTTCTTCATTACTTAATGTTACAATAGGCTGAAGAAAGTCATTTGGCATGATGATGGTTTTTGCCATGACATTAATTGTAAATAGTGATAGTAAACATATTAAGTTAATTTTTTTCATATGATCTCCAAGCGTTTGAGTTAATTTTTCACAAATAATTATTTTTGTCAAAAGAATACTATCGTTATATTCTGTATTTAGATACTTATTGGAAATATTATGAAGAATGAAAAGCTTGTTTGGTCTGACTCTCATGGAGATTTGAGAAAAAGTAAAAAAAATGAAATAGAAGAAATTGTAGATGAATCCATTTTACAGTTAAAAATTAGAAGATTAACTTCAGGTAAAGGTAGGACGATTATTGAGATAACCGGTCTTCCGAATAATAAGTCTTGGTGTAAGAAGCTTGCAAAAGAGATTAAAAAGAATCTTGGGGTAGGAGGGGCTTATAAAAATAATACGATAGAGTTTCATGGAGAAAAGTTGGATCAGGTTCTGAGTATTTTAACTGATAAAGGTATTAAATATAAAAAAGTAGGTGGTTAGTTTATTCCGACGGAATAATTGGTTGGTTACTCTATGGTTAATCTTTTTTGATAAAATACCCATAGAAGTCCCATAATATAGATTAATCTATTTTATATTTTCTCCGTTTGTTTTTTTTTGATTAAGTTTTTTATAATTGGAGATAGAATTATCTCCATTGCAATTGCTTGTTTTCCTCCAGGCACAACTAATGTATTTCGACGTGACATAAATGAACCTTGTACCATTGATAGTAAGTATGGAAAATCAATATTAAACTTTTCGGGATCTTTAAATCTTATAACAATCATACTTTCGTCTATTGTTGGTATATCTCTGGAAGAAAAAGGATTAGAAGTATCAACTACTGGAACTTTTTGAAAGTTAATATCAGTTAAAGTAAATTGAGGCATGATATAGTTTATATAATCATCCATTCTTCTTAATATTGTTTTTGTAATATCTATTGGGCAGTAACCACTATGTTTTATATCTCTATGAAGTTTTTGAATCCATTCCAAGTTAACTATTGGTACGACTCCAATTTTGAGGTCGGGAAATTGTGAGATATCATTATACTCATCTATTACAGCTCCATGCAGTCCTTCATATAATAGTAAATCGGTATTTTTAGGTATTTCTATCCATTCAGTAAATGTTCCAGGAGACTGAAGGTATCCTAGTTTTTTTGCGTGATCTTCAGAGTGTATATAATGCCTAAAGTGTCCGGTCCCATTCTTGCTATATATTTTAAACAACTCCTCAAGATTACCAAATAAATTGGATTCAGGGCCAAAATGACTGAAGTTTTTACCTTCCTTATCTGCACTTTCAATTAATTTACTCATTTCTGCTCTTGTATACCTATGAAAACTGTCACCTTCAACAACTATTGCATCTATTTTCTCTCTGAAGAAAATGTGTTCAAAGGCAGTCTTCATTGTGCTTGTTCCTGCATCAGAAGATCCGGTAACGGCAATAATAGGGTGAAGTTTCGACATTTGATATTTCCTTAATAATTCTAATAACTTTATTATATAAAATTATTATTTTTTAAGAAGAGGTAATATATTCAATGTTTAGTTTTTTTATTTATATTCTATAATTATATAGAGTGATATTATGCAGATTTTTCATTATTTATTTATTTTTTTGATTTGTAGTGCTTGTATATTTGGACAAAGCACTAGTGAAAGTACACTTATCAATAGTGAAGATACAGGTGATAATAGTGGACCTGAGGACTCGAGTACTTCATACAATGAAGCATATTATAGTTGTTTAATTGAAGTTGATGATACTACAAGTTGTACAGAGTATATAGGCGATAGTTTTAAGGACTTAGAGGATGACTCAGAACTATTATTAGAATTAAAAGATAATTGTAGTTCTTCAACTGGGACTGCTACTTTTAATACTTTTGGTTGTCTTACCGGGCCAATAGGAACTTGTATATATAAAAAAGATGAACTTAGTGAATATAAGGATCATTATTACGGATCATTTCTGGGGAGCAGTTGTGATGCGATTAGGGTAGCATGCATTTTAGAAAGTGATAATGATTGGGAAAGTTCTAATTGTCCTTAGTTAAATTGGTGTCCACTCCATTGTATATTTAATATCAGCAATTTTCATAACTTTGTTTTCAGTATCAGAAATATACTTATTTAAAATGCCTTGGTACGAATGATATGCCTCTGGTTCAAAAATTAATTGTATCTGACTTAAAAACTTAGAGTGGAGCTCTTCCTTGAAATTATTCCAATCCAGTTCATCGTCCATGACCTCAGCGTACCCATATTTACTTTTTAGGTATTTATAAAATAACTCATCTGAGTTTTCTTGATTCTCTTTATAGCTTTTTTTAATTTTTAAATATTTATTAAAAGTATCCAAACTAATTAACTCTTTTCCCATAATACTAGGTATCAAATAAAGGCTAGTCCATTGCATATCATGTATTTGTTTAAGCTGTAAGGTCAGTTCATTTTTAGAAAGTTCTTTTGTTTTACTTCGTATTGAGCTTTTAATATATTGATATTGGGAAGGGGTATTTCTTGTATTCGATTCAGCAGGTAATGGGGAAAATGAGAGGTTATCTGTTGTTGTTTTAGGTTGAATACTTAATCGTTTAACTTTGTTAATTTTATTAACTTTAATTAAATGTTGATGAGAATGATACAGGTTATTGTTCTTAGTTTGATTAAAAGTCTTAATTTTATAAATATTGTAAATACTTGTTAAAACTAAACTAAAAATTAGGGCCTTTTTCATAATAATTAATATTCGGCATTTACGTGATATATATTAATAGTTTATTCACTAAAGTTGCCCAATTGAATCCATCTTACTTACATCATAAAATAAAATTATGAATAAAAAATTATATCTTTTAATCATAATTATATTTTTAACATCATGTGATATGCCTTTCTTAACTGACAATAAATATGAAAAACAGGATATTAACAATGAGTCTAGTTCGGCCACAGATATGGCCGAAGAAGATAATATTATTATTGTTCGTGATAGTATTTATGGACATTGTACTTACTTATCAGATGAATATATTTGTAAGCAGTATATAGGACAGGGATTTGATCATATCTCTGAAGATGTTTGTGAAAATGAAGATGGTGATTTTGAGAATATAGTGTGTCCAGAATCTCCTTATGGAAAATGTGTTATAAATCCAGGAGATTTTGGAGAGTTAGAGGAATACTATTACAATCTTGATAATTGTACTATTAGAAAAAATGCATGTGAATCATATTTTTCTAGTGAATGGATTGGAAGTGATTGTACTTAATTTATTAATATGTTTTGTTTATTGCTATTAATGACTACTTCACCTGTTCCATTATCCACTAATCCTAGATCCCAAAATTGTTCGTTTCTTTTTTTGAGAAATTTAATTAAACTCACTGGATTACTTGTTAAGATTACAAGACCAACTCCCATATTAAATGTTTGATATTGTTCTATTTGAGTAAGTTTGGATTTATTAATAATTGTTTTAAAAATGGGGGGCAATTGATCAAGCTCAGGCAGACCATTTATTATATAGTTATAATTTTTATTAAGTCTTGCAATATTGGTAAAACCACCACCTGTGATATGAGCAATTCCTGTAATATATTTTTTAACTTCAGAGGGGATATTACAAAGTAGGTTAGTATATATTTTTGTAGGGGTCAGAAGTTGTTGGTAAAGGTCTGTTTCATCAGGAGAAACAATTTGTCGCAGTAGAGAGTAACCATTAGAATGAAATCCAGATGAAGCAATACCGATAATTGTGCTATTCTGATCTATCTTACTACCATCGATTAATTCATTTTCTGAAATCTCCCCTATGGCAAATCCTGCTAAATCATATTCATTTGGCTTGTACATGCTCGGCATTTCTGCCGTCTCTCCTCCGATCAGGGCCAGCTTTGCTTCCAAACATCCAGATGTAATGCCCGAAATAATTTGTTCACTTGTAGATAAATTCAAGCTTCCTGTTGCAAGATAATCTAAGAAAAATAATGGAGTTGCTCCAGTACACAAAATATCATTCACGCACATTGCGACCAGGTCAATTCCAATTGTATCGTGAATATTTAGTGCTTGAGCTATTTTTAACTTAGTGCCAACACCATCGGTACTTGCAGCAATAAGTTTACCATTGCCCATTTTATATAAGCTCGCAAAACCACCAACTCCTTGGAAAACCCTATCTCCATATGTAGAATTAACAATTGTTTTAATCTTGTTAACAAATACTTCACCTTTCTTTACATCAACGCCCGATTCTTGATAAGAGTTCATATGTTTTCCTTATTAATGTTTAAAGTGTCTTTTTCCTGTAAAAATCATTGTAATACTTTTTTTCATGCAGACCGAAATTATTTTTTCATCGTTGAGAGATCCTCCAGGCTGAACAATGGTATTGATTCCTGCGTTATAAGCAAGCTCTACATTATCCTCAAATGGGAAAAATGCATCCGATATTAATATTAATTTAGAAAAATCTTCTACGTTATTTTCTTTTGCCTTGGAGATTGCTTGTTGAGTACTGATTAATCTATTCGGATTACCCATGCCTGCTCCTATCAATTGATATCCATTAGTGGTTTTTCTGACTAAACTAATGGCATTACTTTTTAAGTGCTTTGTAATTGTAGTTCCAAATTTAATTAGAGATAAGTCAACTTTGTCTTTAGTAGCAGAGGTCATATATTTAAAATCTGAGTCTTGAATATTATCCATAGATTGAACTAGGATCCCTCCATCGATACTTTTTGATTGAAAAGAATTATTATATTTATTGCAGTCAATCTTTAGTAATCTTAAATTCTTTTTATTTGCAAGTATTTTTAGAGCTTCAGGTGAGAATTCAGGAGCAATAATTACTTCAATAAAGAATTCAGAAATCCATAATGCCGAGCTTTCTTCAAGAGGGCGTGAGAAACAAATAATACTTCCAAAGCTACTAATGGGATCACCCTCCCAAGCAGATTTTAATGTTTCTAGTTGATTAACTCCAGTTGCAGTGCCGCAAGGGTTTGTATGTTTAATAATAACAACAGAATGATTGCTCTCTTGATATAAGTCACGTGAGCACTGTAATGCAGCATCGGAGTCTAATAGATTATTGTATGAAAGATGTTTCCCTTGCAACGGAATTGTATTAGAAAGTGTATCTGAAGTATCAGTACTAAAAATCCATGCACGTTGATGAGGATTTTCTCCGTATCTTAACTCTTTGGGTGCAAGGACTGAAATGGGAAGATGGGGCCCATTTTTATTACCTAGTTTCTTATCCAGTTGTATTGAAATGACATTGTCGTAATTAGTGATATGGTTAAAAGCTTGTAGTGCATACTTAGAAGAAAAGTCTTGTGTAAAATATCCAACATTCTCCTCGAGGTAATTAATTGCTAATGAATATTGCTTAGGTGAGGAAATAGTTAAAACATTTTTGTAATTCTTTGCCGCTGCCCTGATAAGCGTATGTCCTCCTATATCAATGTTTTCAATTAAGTCTTCTATATTTGCATTGTTTTTTGCTACTTCTTGAAATGGATATAAGTTACAGATTAATAAATCAATGGGATCAATATTTAATTTCTTCGCTTCATCCTGATCCGAAATTGATTCACGTCTAAAGAGTAGAGAACTTGCAATATTAAAGCTTAAAGTTTTCAATCTTCCATTAAATGCTTCAGGATTTCCCGAAATACTCTCTACTGTGGTACATTTTATATTGTGTGATTCAAGGAAGGCTTTTGTTCCCCCTGAGGCAATGATTTCAATATCTCTTTTAATCAGTGACTTAGCAATAAATTTTAAGTTTGTTTTGTCTGAAACACTAATCAATGCTCTTCTTATTTTAGTTTTCATTTTTATCCATTTGTTAAATATTATTTAAATAATAAACTATACTTTCAAAAAACTTTACTCCGATACCTGGTGTGTGTGGTGGTAATAAGCCATTCGGGGTAACACCTTGGAAAATTGCTGCTTCGGGATGAGGCATCAAACCAAATATAGTACCTGAAGGGTCGCAAATTCCTGCAATATTAAACATAGACCCATTAATATCATGTTCGTAGGTAAGTGGTATTTGATCATTTGTAATTAAATTTTGTTGTGAAGTAATTAATCTACCTTCACCATGTCTAATTGGTAATTTTATTATGTTGTCTTCTCTTAGATTTATGGTCCATTTACATACAGATTTTTGATTGATTATTAGTTTGGCCCATTTATTAATAAAATGTTGGCCGGAATTATTAATAAGGGATATTGATTGTCGTAAAGTAGGAAATGGTAATAACCCCATTTTTACTAAAACTTGAAAACCATTACAAATTCCAATGATCGGACGTTTCATATCGACAAACTTAGCTAGCTCTTGCTCAAGCCCGAATTTTAACTTAAATGATAATATTTTCCCACTACCTAAATCATCTCCAAATGAAAAACCACCAGGTAGGGCCAAGATATCAAAGTTTAATAAACCTTTAGGATTATCTAATAAATCATTAATATGTATTATCTTTGTACTTGCATTTGCATGTTGAAAAGCATTTGACGTTTCTTGTTCACAATTTATCCCATCACCTGACAATATTAAAACATTTGGTTTATTTCTCATACTAATTCCTTAGACCAAGAATTCTTAATGTCTTGTAATGAAATGTTCATTTCAATTTTAGAATTATTTTTTATTTGTAAACTTTTACTGGTCGAAACTTTACCTAATAAAATTATCTCAGTTTGAGGAAAATATTTTTCAAACTTTTCTTTGTCGTTTTGATCAACACTAATTAAAAAACGTCCCGTAGCTTCACTATATAGTAAGTTTATGAAGGTGTTTTTATCCATTAATAAATTAATATTAGCTCCTAAATCTCCTCCAATCATTGACTCACATAAAGCAACAGAAAGTCCTCCATCTGAAATATCATGAGCTGACTTTATTAAGTTTGATTTAACCGCTTGATGGTATTGCTTATATAATTGATAGTTCAAAGATGTATTAATTGCTGGGGGAAAGGATGCTTCTTGGGAGTTTAGTTCAAAGTTCTCTACAAGTTCAGATCCGAATAATCCAAGACTATTTTTTCCAATTAAATAAATATAATCTCCAGCATTTTTAAAATCGGAAGTGACTGTATGATTAATATTGCATTTACTCATTGCTGTTACTAGTAATGTTGGAAGTATACTTATTTTAATATTCTGATTATCATATGACTTACCAGAATAATCATTTTTCATACTATCTTTGCCACTAACGAGTGGTGTTGAATAATCAGAACAAATATCAGATAGTCCTTGGCAGGCCCTAACAAGTTGTCCTAGTTTGTAATCTCCTCGTTCTGTTTTTGAATCTTCAAGAGGATCAGGCCAGCAGAAATTATCAAGTAAACATAAATACTCTAAATCTCCGCCCGTAACAACCACATTTCTTATTGCCTCATCTACGCTAGCTTGTGCCATTAAGTATGGATCGTAAAGTGACAACCTAGGATTTAGCCCACAGCCTATTGAGATAGCGCTGTCTTTTGAGCCTCCATGTGGATAGAGCCATATTACACCTGAATCTGATGGGCCTTGTTGTGTTGTACCAACAAATGGTTTGATATGTGTTGCTGATTGAACTTCATGGTCATATCTTCTTACAAGACTCTCTTTTGAAGAAATATTAGGAGATGATAATATTGTAGTTAGAATTTTTTCATGGTTTATATTTGTTAAATCTAATTCAACCTTTTGTTTTTTTGAAATCCACTCTTCTCTTTCTGAAGGCCCATCCCAGTAAGAATTTAATTGCATAGGTGGTAGAGAATTATGTAGGAAATCTAAATCTATTAGCGCGACTAACTCTTTGTTGTACTTGATACTTAAGTTACCCGAGTCATTAAACTCACCAATGTCAGTTGCCTGTACTCCTCGTTTAACTGCCAAGTTTAAAAACTCTTTAACTTTTGTTGGATTGACTGCAAATGTCATCCTCTCTTGACTTTCACTTATCATTAGCTCATATGGAACAAGTCCAGGGTATTTAATTGGACATAGTGATAAATCAATTTCCGCTCCATTGCTAATTAATGCCATTTCACCAACACTTGAACTTAATCCTCCGGCCCCATTATCTGTGATACATGTATATAATCCAAGGTCTCTAGCTTCTAATAAAAAATCAGAAAGTCTTTTTTGTGTAATAGGATCTCCTATTTGTACTGCTGATGTTGGAGAGTTTTCATTTAATTCCATTGAACTAAAGGTTGCACCATGAATACCATCTCTCCCTATTGCTCCACCGGCCATAATAACTCTATCTCCAATATTAATAGTCTTTAATGAAGTTGGATTATTATTTATTTTTTGAGGTAAAACACCAATTGTGCCAACAAATACTAAAGGTTTTCCTGCAAAATCAATATCAAAATAAAATGCGCCATTAACAGTCGGTATTCCACTTTTGTTTCCACCATCTTCAACACCTTGGTGTACTCCCGTTAATATTCTCCGAGGTGTGAGCAGTCCGGGAGGTAGCTTTTTATTTTCGTTTAATTCTTCATCCCTTGGGTCGGCAAGACAAAACACATCTGTATTTGCAATTGGTTTGGCACCAATACCACAGCCTAAAATATCACGGTTGACTCCCAGAATACCTGTAAGTGCCCCTCCATAAGGATCTAGTGCCGAAGGTGAGTTGTGAGTTTCAACTTTTATACATAAATCAATATATGGGTCAAATCTAACAATTCCAGCATTATCACTAAAAACAGACTGTGCCCAATCCGTTTCTTTTTTAGCTCTTATTTTGTTAGTCGTATCTTTGATAAATGTCTTATATAGACTTTGTACTTTTGTACTTATATTAAGTTGCTCATCAATAAAATTTATATCAGCTGCAAAAATTTTATGTTTACAATGTTCGCTCCAGCTTTGAGCAATTATTTCTAGTTCAATATCAGTTGGTTGTGTCGGTAAACCTAAACGTTGACGTTTTTCAATTAAGGTCTTTCTATTGTAATGGCATTTAATATGGTTGAATTCTTCTATGTTAAGTGCGAGACATTTATTATTGCTAAGTTCTAGTAATTCTCTCTCTGACTTATTTAGGTCGATTACCTGAACAGTATTATTTTTTTCTATGTGTGGGGTCAGAATTTTACAGTTGTTAAATCTATCTAGTTTTATTAAATTCTTAATTGAAAATACCTTAACGTTTTCAATTAACTGATTTGCAATATTATTATAAATTGTCTGCTTGATTTGAGATTCGCTTTTTTCTGTGTTGATGAGAATGAGCTTACCACTAGCAACATTCGATTCAATATTTAGAATAGCTAATGCATCTTCTAATGAATTAGCTTTGTTATCAGTTACTCCTGGTAAAAAACTAATATCAATAGCAAAGTAATTATTTTTATCTAACATATTATCTTTTGAGTCATCATAAATTATTTCTTGGAAAATTGGATCATAAAGAATTTCATGCTGTATACTTTTCATGTGCTCTAATAATTGATCTTTTTGATAACTATTGTTTTGTATTAAAAAATAGTCTCTATATATTAATTCGGAATTGGAAATGCATTTTAGCTTTATATTTGATATATTTGACGATTGAATTTCTACACGTATTGTTGTCACTTATGCTCCTATGATTGATGCATGTTTTGTTCCCAGTATTTTAAAAATTTTTTATATAATTGGTGCTCTAATTTTAATCCTTTTACTTTGAATTCCTCTAATGAATCATCAGGATTTTTACTGAAACTTTCTTGGAAAATAATAGGGCCTGTGTCAACTCCTGAATCTACATAATGAATAGTGCAACCAGATTGAACATCCTTTGAATAATATGCCTGCTCGTATGCAGATTTTCCTGGATACTTAGGGAGTAATGATGGATGAATATTAACAATTTTAAAATTAAACTTATTAATAAAGTTTCGGGATAGGATTTGCATATATCCTGCAAGACAAATTAAATCTATATTGTATTTATTTAATATTTCGACAAGCTCTTTCTCATTGTCAATTTTATTTTTATTTTTGCAATGAGGTGAAATATACACTGGAGTATGAAGTTTTTTTGCTTTTGTGATTACCCCTGCACAAGAATTATCTGTAATTACACACTTTACCATTAATTTAGTTTTTTTATCAAGGCAGTAACGAATAATATTTTCCGCATTACTCCCATTGCCTGATGCTAAAACTGCTATATTCATACCGCACCTATGTCAGTTCTAAAATATGAACCATGAAAATTTATTTTATTAATATTTCTGTAAGCAATTTGTCTTGCTTCATCAAAATTTTTTGATATCCCAGTTACACCTAATACTCTTCCACCAGAATTGACTAAGTTATTTCCTTTTAGTTTTACTCCACTATAAAATAAGTGCGTTTTTTCATCTATACTGATGTTAGATTGATGGCTGATGATATTTTCTAGGTCCATTGGAGTATGATCAATCGAAGGATATCCACCTGAAGTCATGACTACATGAACTGCGTGCTTTGAGTCATCAATAATATCTTTATCTAAGGTAGATAGATTTCCCAAAATTGAACTTTGAATATAGGGTAGAATGTCTTTATTTATAATAGGCATTATAACTTGTGCTTCTGGATCTCCAAATCGTACATTAAACTCAATTACATTGATTGAGTTTTTATTGATCATTAATCCCGCAAATAATATGCCCTTAAAAGGAACTTTAAGTTTTTGCATACCCTTCATAACTTTGCAAAAAACTTCTTGCTCAATATATTTCTTCAGAGAAGGAGAAGGCCAGTTGGTCGGTGTATAACACCCCATGCCCCCAGTGTTAGGTCCGAGATTATTATTTTTAAGCCTCTTATAGTCACAAACATATCCGATTGGTATAAAGTTGGTACCATCACATATTGCAAAAGCAGATACTTCTTTACCTATTATTTTCTCTTCGATTAATATAGAACTGCATTTAATTTTACAATCTGGGTTTTCAAAAAAATTCCAAATAGTTTTTCTTGCTTCTGTAAGTTCATTTGTTACTACGACTCCCTTTCCTTGAGCTAATTCATCTGCTTTGATTACTATTCCATGATTGATATCCCAATCTTTGAGGCCTTCAATTGCATGATTATAAGAGTTGTATACCTTATACTTTGCCGTGGGGATTTCAAACTTATTCATGAATTTTTTTGCAAATATTTTTGAGCTTTCTAGTTTCGCTGCGCCTTTTGTCGGGCCAAAAACAGGCATGCCTATTTTTTCTAAGTAATCTACAATTCCACAAGCAAGTGGCCCTTCAGGACCTATTATTGTTAAAGTTACATTTTTTTTATTTATAAAAGAGTGAATATAATTATTCTCTATCTTTCCATTAGTAATAGGAGTAATTTTTGGAGATGTCATTCCTGGGTTACCAGGAATAACATAAATTTGTTCTACACTAGAAGATTGTTCTAATTTCCAGGCAATTGCATGTTCCCTTGCTCCACTACCTATTATCAAAATATTCATAAATGGTTTTCCTCTTTTAATTTGTCAGAAATACTTTGTAAATCTTCATCGATGGAAAAAAACTGTTTATTTATGATTGTTTTAGTTAACTCATTGGAGAGAACCTTGTACATAGTAGATATATTTTTTTGTAAAGCAGTATTTAAACTTGGAGGAGTGGCATTAAATTTATTTATCGCTGCTTGCTTCCAGTTCTGAACTTTGTTTTCATTTGAGTATTCTTTGGCCTTTGTGATTTTTTGATACCATTTAGAATTTCTGTAATAGGTTCGTAAGCGTTCTTTTGATAATGGGATATTATTATACTCAAGACGTAGTTCATCTGGCCCTATTGAGTCGACAAGCATGAAAGATCGTTCATTATATTTCTTAGAAGAGAATGCAAATTCTAATTTTCCATCAAGCAGCTCTATTCCAGTCTTTTTGAATAAATTTTTCAAGTTAATAGCTATTAAAATGGCAGTAGATCTTAATGCTTGAAACTCATCAACATTTAGACATGCAATTTCGATAGCTTCTTCATATGAAATATATCTGTCTTCATTCTCTAGTTTTGTAGAGAATTCAATGATTGGATAGTCAAACTTGTCTCCCACTTGTGGAGTTTCTTTTAGACCAATTTGTTGGCAATAATTATTATTTTTAACTCTTTGAAATAATGAACTACCTTTTGGAGTCCCAAACCGAAAAATAACTTCGAGTGGGACTAATGTGTTTTCTGGTTTACTTTTGTACTGATTATAATCCCAAGACTTATTCGTAAAGGTCGGTTTAATAACATTAACAGGCGATACAAGAAGAAAGTTTCCAATAGTTCCTTCTTGTAACATATTGTGGTCTTTTTTTAAAATTGTTTTGCAATGATGATTGAGCCCATGTTTGCAAAGGCCATTATATACAGACTTGCTTAAATTATTTTCATGAACAATTTTTTTATATTCCGGATTTCTCCAGTTCTGTTGGTCTTCTAAGTATTGAAAGAGGTAGTATGCCATGATCGCTAGCGATTTACCCTTTCCTGGTAGTTGGTCATCCATATCTCCCCAATCGAAAACTGAAAAACGATCGCTAAATTCAAACACGTAGTTAGGTAAATTTTCATCTGCTAAAATATTTTTAACTGAACCTTTATATATTACTGGAGGTATATTCATTTTAATTCCTTATTTAAGGCATAAAGCTTAGACGCCATTATGATAGCATTATTAATATTATTTATTCCCACCCATAGACCGCCGGAAGTAACCAATTTATAAATATCCATTGTGACAAATGGGTCATTCTTCCTTTGTTCATTAAGGACAGGTATATTAATTATTAACTTATTTTTTATTATTGTTTGGTCTGTGCTTTCCCTCAGGGCAATGTTTAGCGTGTTAGGATCATATTTGTCTGATATTTTAATTTCATAATTGTATTCATCGCAAATCAATCTTGCCTTTTTTATAATTGTTAATATGTATTCATAATTTAATAATGATTGGTTTATTACCAAATTCAACGAATTTTCAGTTGCAGGTTTAAAATTATATACGTCGTTAATAAAGTTGATTATCTCAGAGAAGTCATCAGGAGAACTTGTTAATACAGGTACACCTGATGGCATTTGTAAAATTGAAAGTAGTGCATCTATTCCTCCCAAAGCTGCAGATACTGGAAGTCCTATAACTGGTATATGAGTTTTTGATGCAATCACTCCAGGTAAATGAGCAGCCAGACCTGCTCCAGCTATTATAAGGTTAGCATTTGTTTCTTTTAATTTAAAATCTAATTTATCAGGTGATCTATGTGCTGATATAATTTCAAAATCAATTTCAATTTCACCTTTTATGTTTTCAATAAGTGGAGTAAATACTGAGTGATCAGAATTACTGCCAAATAGTATTAATACTTTCATCTTTTAATAGCTCCTTTTGTCGATTGATTGTAAAGTTTTTCCCTTCATCTGTGATTGTTGGATAGCATTTATTAATACAAGCTAAACATAAGTTGCTTTGATTTAACGAATTTTGAATATCTTTCTGGTCTAGAAAGATAATATGTTCAACTCCAATCATTTTTGCTACTTCCGTTTGACTTTTATTATTGGCGATTAATTGGCATTCATCTGGGAAATCAACACCATAAAAACAAGGATGTTTAATTGGGGGGCAGGTTATTCCCAAGATAATATTTTTTGCTCCATTCTTTTTTAGTAGTGATATAATTTTTTTTGATGTTGTCCCTCTGACTATACTATCATCTATTAATAAAATATTTTTATTATTAATTTCGCTTTGGATTGGTGCTAACTTAAGTTCTACAGCTTGCTCTCTTTTTTTTTGTGAGTTTAAAATAAAACTTCGTTGTATATAGCGGTTTTTAATTAAGCCTTCACGATAAGGAAGGCTTAAATACTCTGAAACTGAAATTGCTGCAGTTCTGCTTGTGTCTGGTACTGGCATGACTAGATCTAGTTTATAATCAATTTGTTTAAGGGAGTTTTTTAATTTAATTCCAAGTTGTTTGCCTAAGTTAAGTCTTGCGGTATAAACAGAAATATTTTCTATTTTGCTTTCAGCTGCTGCAAAATAGATCCACTCGAACATGCAACTTTGTTTTTTTTCTTCTTTAACAATCTTATTTTGAATTTTCCCAGAAATGTCTATGTAAATAAATTCACCTGGTTTGATATCACGTACTAATTCATAACCTGAAAAGTTTAATGCACAACTTTCTGATGCTATAGTATATTTTGTAGTACCATCTTCTAAAACTTTTTTACCTAGAACGAGTGGCCTGATTCCATTTGGATCCCTAAAAGCAAACATCCCTTTATCAGATAAAATTCCGATGACGGAATAAGCTCCTTCTAGTTTATCAAATATATTTTTTGTAGCATTAACCCCTAATTCAAAACTAAATTCATTAGTTTGAAAATTATTATCTTTTGTTAAGTAATATGTCCAAAGTTGAAGTATTAATTCTAAATCGCTATCAGTTAATAATTGAATTCCATATTTTGATTTTATATCATTTTTAAGTCGATGATAATTTATTATATTTCCATTATGTGCCATAGACACGCCTGATGCATTTCCTGTGATAATCGGTTGAGCATTTTCTTTGTCGTTTCCACCTGTCGTAGCGTATCTTGTATGGCCTATTGAAACTTTTCCGACAAGGTTACTTAAATTTGTATTTGTAAATATAGAGCTGACTGGGCCAATTCCTTTTTCAATATGAAATTTATTATCTTTAATATCATAAGAGCAAATGCCAGATGCATCTTGACCACGATGTTGAAGTGAAAGTAGTCCTTTGTAGACTTCTAATGCGGCCTCATGATTGCGGGAATAGTTGTTGTCTGTAATAATTATTCCGAAAATGCCACACATATTTAGCCTTACTTATTGAGTGGTATATTTATATATTTGACTAAATTATAATGGGTTGTCTACTAAATAATTAGAAAAACTTATATTAATAATTATTTATTCTTATGATTGTTACATCTCTTTACTTCGCAGATTCCTTGTCGTGGTGATTGTTGATGTGACAGAGCTACCATTTCACCATTTTCAGCATGACTGTTGCTATTGCTTCTAGATCACGAATATGGTTAAAGCTTTGTGCCAAAATTTCATCATCGGCCATAATGGCATCTTTATATGCCATAAAGTGTTTGAATGAATTTACACCATGATTACTCTGGTGTTAGGTGGTGGGATTACAAAATCAATTAACATTGTTGTACCACCTGTCATCATTACTGTAGTACCTGTATAAAAATCATCGATAGCATGAGCTCCCATAAATGGAATTTACATATGAGTTTGAGGGGCAATTCCTCCAGGCATTACATAGCAGCCTTGATCATCGATTACTTTTGTTGATGATGGTATTTCCAAATTACTACCAATAGCAGTAATGGTTTAATTTTCAAAGTGGATATCTCCTTCAAATGCTTGATCTGCAGTAACTATTGTTCCAACTTTTATTATTACACCCATATATAACTTCGTTAAAAAATAATTAGATATATATTTTAACAAAAATCAATAATAGACTAGATATTTTTGTTGTTCTGTGCGTGGTAAAATTAATCTATTTGATCTCTTTTTTGTAATAATTCTGCTGCGATGCTAATCGCAATTTCATAAACATGATTTGTGCCAATAGGAAGTCCGATTGGGATGTTAATATTGTCAATGAATTCTTGCGACACGTTTAGATCAATTAAGTCCTTTTTGATGGCCTTGGCCTTAGTTTGGCTGCCAATAATTCCAATATATTTGGGTTTATTAATGCATTTTGATATTTCATGAATAATTGGTACGTCAAAAGCATGTCCCTTTGTCATTGAAATGAAAAAGCTATTTTGATTTAAAGTATTAACAATCTCTTTTGGATTTTCGTGACAGATAGTATCTATATTCTCCAGCTTATCAAGCCATTCTTTTCGAGTATCGATACAAGTGAGTTGACAGTTTAATGTTGAAAGAATTCGGGTTAAAGCTTGTGCAACATGCCCTGCTCCAAAAATTACAATTGGCCATTGATCTGCAGGAAAATGTTCGAATAAAAATGTTACTTCACCTCCACATGTCATTCCAATATCTTTTTGAAGATTCCATTTTTCTACTTGAGGTTCCATCTTACTTTGATTGTGTAAGACTTCTTGTGAGAGTTCAATTGCTCTTGCTTCAACTTTACCGCCTCCAACAGTACCATGGTCAAGTCCATTTGAAGTAATAATACATTTTGCACCTGTATCTTGAGGGGCACCACCACGAGATGCAATTTGTGTAACGAGTACAAAACTAATTTGACCTTGATTGAGCTCTTGAATTCTTTGCCAAATGTTCATTTATTGTCCCAATATTTAAATTTATCTACATGTATGGCCCTTAATATTTCTTCATTATTTGCAGGGATTTTTAAATTGGGAAATTTTGCTTTGTATTTAGTTAGATTGGTTAGCGCATTATGAATAGCTGTCCATATACTAAGTGCAAGTAAAAGAGGAGGTTCTCCAACTGCCTTAGACCCCTTTAGCCCGACATAGTTTTCATTATTAGTTAAAAGTTCAATATTGAATTCTCGTGGTATATCTTGAATACTTGGTATTTTATAATTACTTGGAGCATTTGAAAGAAGTAATCCTTGTTCATTATAAAATAAATTTTCAGTTGTAAGCCAGCCCATTCCTTGGACGAATGCACCACTAATTTGACCTTTGTCAATATCTTGGTGAAGACTACTACCAAGGTCCATAATAATATCAGTTCTAGAAACTTTAATTTCTCCTGTATCTTTATCAATTATAACCTCAGAGCAAGCAATTCCTTGTGTAAAGTATAAAAATGCATCACCTTTACCAGTTAGCTTATTAAATTCAATACCGGGAATTTTGTAATGAGCATAATCACTCAGTGAAATTCGATTTAAATATGCCTCTGTGATGAGCTCCTTGAACGTAATTGTTTTCTTTGGTGCATTTCGTGAAAATACAAGGCCATCTTTAAATATAATTTCATCGTTATAATTAAAGTCAATTGATATTTCAGGTTCTGATCCAAGACCTGCAGTTTTATATGCCCATTTGCTTTTGTCTTTTGCTAAAAGTTTACTTGCAAGTTTACTTAGTCTTTCTTTGATTTTTTTTGTTGCTTTTAGTGCTGCAGCTCCATTAATATCAGTACCACTTGAAGCTGCTGTAGGGGAGGTATTTGCGTTCTTGTCCGTTCTTGTTGGCATAACTCTAACTTGATTTGTATTTATACCGAGCTCGTCACATACAATCATTCCAATTTTCGTATGAACTCCTTGCCCCATTTCAGTCGCACCGGTTGAAATTTGAAGGGAACCATCTTGGTGAATAATAACTAATGCATTACCTTGATTTAAAAATCTCGTAGTGAAAGATATTCCAAATTTTACAGGCATAATTGAAATGCCTTTAATGAATTGATTTTGTGAATTGTTAAATTTATAAATTGATTGTTTTCTCTTATGGTAATCAGATTTGGCTAATATATTTTTAAATAACTTGGGAAGACAATTATTCTTAAAAATTTGTCCATAGGGTGTAATATTATTAGTTGAGTATAAGTTAATTTGCCTAACTTCAACTGGATCAAGGCTGAGTAAGTGGGCAATTTGTTCAATTATTATCTCAATAGTGGCAACTCCTTTGGGAGCGCCAAAACCTCTGAAAGCAGTATGGGGATGGTAATTAGTTTTGCAAACTTGTCCTGTTATTTTTATGTTTTCAATATTGTATGCATTATCAGAGTGAAGCATTGCTCTTTCCATGATCGAAGTGGATAAGTCTGCATACGCACCTGCATCAGAGAATAGATCAATTTTTAGTGCTGTTATTTTTCCTGAATTTTCAAATGCTACTTTATAATAGTTTTTAAATGGATTTCTCTTTCCTGTAATCGTCATGTCATCTTCTTTTGTCAGAATGATTCTGGCAGGACGGTTTAATTTCTGAGCAACAATTGCGGCCATTGCGGCAAAGGGAGCAGCTTGAGACTCTTTTCCACCAAAAGCTCCTCCAAGCCTGTTTACGATACATGTGATATCTTTAGATGGAATACCTAAAGTATGAGCAACTACATGTTGAGTTTCAGTTGGATGTTGAGAAGATGTATGAATTTCAAATTGGTTATTTTCTAAAGGGTAGACAATACTCGACTGAGGTTCAAAATAGAAGTGATCATGACCTTTTATTGTTAGACTGTTTTTGATTATGTTTGTGCTATTTTTAAAAATATTTGTAACATCCCCATTCTCAATAACTCTTTTGTCGCCAATAAATGATTTATTACTAATAGCTTTATCAATTGAAAGAATTGGATCCAATTCCTCATATCTAATGTGAAAATGTTCTTTTGCTTGCTGAGCAGCGAGTAATGTTTCACCGACAATGATTGCAATGGGCTCACCTGCAAAGTTAACAATTTGGTCTGCAAGAATTGGTTGATCTTGGAATATTGTTCCCCAGGCGTTATGTTTTAAATCTTTTGCTGTAATTACTGTAATTATTAGTGATGAACTAAGAACTTTTGAGTAATCAAGTTCTACTATTTTAGCATGAGCTTTTGATGAATAAAGAATATCAATAAAAACTTCGTTACGCAGTAAATGTCGATCAGCGACAAATTCACTAGATCCAGTTACATGAGTTAGTGATGAATTATGAGTTTTCATTAATACCTTCATGAATAAAACTAGAGAGAAATCGCTTGAATTTATTTTCTAAAACAACTCGTCTGTATGATGCTGATCCTCGAATGTCATTAATAGGAGTAAATTCAGATTGAAAGATATCACAGGCATCATCTATTGCTTTAGATTCAATCGTTTTATTTTCTAAGAAAACTTGAGTTTGCTTTAGTTCAATAATTGTTCCAGCGACGCCTCCACACGCAATTTTTATTGTTTTAATTTTATTTTTAGGCTTATCTGACCAGTCAATTAGTATTGCCATATTTACTGCAGATATATCAAGGTCTTTTCTGATTGAGTTTTTAAATATTTGTAAATCACTATTTTCTCCTGGTAAGTTAAATGAAATAGAAGTTATTATTTCATTAGGATTTAAGTCCGTCTTTTTATAAGAAGTATAAAATTTTCTTAAATCAATATTTCTTTTTCCATTAACACTTTCAAGAGAAAGCTGAGCATCTAATACAATTAAGGGAGTTGGAGAGTCTCCAACAGGAGATGCATTTGCAATATTACCAACGATCGTTGCAATATTTTTAATTTGGGGAGATGCAAAAATATTTAAGTAGTGAGAAAATTGCGGAATATAATTCTTAAGGAATTGTCTAAAAGTATTAATTGTTACTCTAGCTCCGACTGTGATTTTATTATTCTTTAATGTTATTTGGTACATCTCTTCTATCAAATGTAGTGAAAGTCTGTGATTGAATTCTAGGTGCTTCTTATTTTGTAAAACCCCTAGGTCTGTCAGTGCTCCTGTTATTTTAGAATTTGGATTTGTTGAAAGATAAGTAAATGCTTCACTTAAAGTCTTAGGAGCAAAATAGCTTGTATCTTTTGTTGTTACGTGGATAGGTTGTTCAAAGTTTAAGTTAATATCGTTTACTTCCGTTTGGTTTAGGTATCTTTTCTTTAATGATTTTGTCTCATTGATATTAATAGAAGTTCCCGCTTTAATAATGGGTGTATAGCCAGTACAGCGACAAAGATTGCCTGTCAGTGAATCTTTTACTTCTTTTTCTGAGATATCATTTGAATTATTATATATTTTTTTTTCTACCAGCCCTGCAATACTCATGACATGCCCGGGAGTACAAAATCCACATTGAGTACCATGGGAGTTGATCATCGATTTTTGTATATTGTGAAGTGATTTATTTTCTTCTAAGCCTTCAATTGTAATCAGTGATGAACAGTCTTGTTGTGCAACATTTGTAATACATGCATTAATTGGTAAAAAATTATTATATTTAGGGAAATACTTTAAAATTGTGCATGCTCCACAGTCTCCTTCTGAGCAAACTACTTTAGTTCCTGTGAGATATTTATGATCTCTTAAGAAATCACTTAGTGGCAAAAATAATTGCTCTGGTTTTGGAATAATTTTTTTTCCATTCAGGTAAAAAATTATTTGATCTCTCATAAATTTCCTTCATAGAATAATATCTTGATGGTACTTACAATGCATTGTGCACTGTGTATATTAATAAATATACTTTTTATTAAGATTGATTATACTAATAAGTATGAAAAACTTAATATTGTCACAAAAAAAAATATCACTAAGCTTAATCTCTCTATTGATAAGTATTTTTGTAATGTCCATGAAGTTTTATGCTTTTCATATTACAGGTTCCCAGGCGATTTTTTCAGATGCGTTAGAAGCAATTATAAATATTACGGCAGGAATTTCTTTAATTATTGTATTAGTAATTTCTTCTCGGCCGGTTGATAAAAGTCATCCTTATGGCCACGGGAAAGTTGAATATTTCGCCTCCACGTTTGAAGGTGGGGGGATTTTCTTTGCTGGAATTTTGATTGTAGTAGAAGCTATTTCGGCCTTTATACAGAATAATCAATTAACAGATTTGAGCATGGGAATATTAATTACAATTATAGCAGGAATAATAAACGGATTACTCGGGTATTATTTAAAATATAGAGGTGAAAAAGAAAAATCGATTGCGATAATTGCCAACGGAAAGCATTTATTAGCAGATTTTTGGACCAGCGTTGCAATTTTCTTTGGTCTTTTATTTGTAAAATGGACTCCGTATTCATTTATTGATCCATTGATTGCAATATTAGTGGGAGGCTATTTATGCGTTGAAGGATATAAAATATTATCTAATTCATTAAACAACTTGTTGGATGCAGAAGATCCTGAAGTAACACAAAGTATTACAAATTTATTAAATGATAATTATCGTGAAGGAATGATTCAGGTTCATTCTACACGCACAATTCGCTCTGGGAACCATCATCATATAGACTTGCATATTGTTGTTCCTGAGTTTTGGTCAATAGAAGATGGACACAATTTTGGAGATAACTTAGAAAAGAACTTTCTGAGGTCATATGAGTATGATGGAGAGTTTCACTTGCATTTAGATCCCTGTAATAAAGAATATTGCAATAGATGTGAATTACTTAACTGTGAAATTAGACAAGATAAATTTCAAGCTAGAAAGCTATTTACGCCGGAAGAAATTGTACTCCCCGATGAATTAATTGTTTTCACATCTGATTAAATCTTCAAAATTTCTAATTTGCCTTTTATTTCCTCTAATATACAATTTATTAATTAATTTAATTTGGTCTTGGTAATAATAATGCTTTAGTAGTTCATTTGCCTTTTGTCTTGCCTCATCTGCAATTAAACTTGCAAATTGTCTCTCTGACCAGTCAACTATTTTTCCAGATTGCTTAGCTTCTACTAAATAATCATTGGATGAAACGGCCATATTATGAGATTCATTTAAGGTTTTAATTAACTCAGGAACTCCTTCTTGATAGTTTTCAAGCAAAGTATAATACTGATCACGAATAAACTCAGGGACACTTTCATGAAAGTTATCTTCGAAATTGAGATGGTCTATTATATCGCTAATATTACTAGTTAATTCATTTAGCTGTTCTTGATTAAAATCTGTGATCTTTTTATTTTCTTTGCAGTGTCTTGCTATTAAATTTTGTTCTTTTGTTTGATCTGGTACACCCGTAAATATTTGTGTAAACCAATTATGTTCCATTTTGTATGGCCCTACTTTGAATATTTTTTGAAGGTAGTCAATACTTGAAAGTTGTCCACGTCTTTCATTAATATAATCTTTTTCTCCAACTTGTTCGTGGGCCTGAGCTAAGGACATATTTGGATTTTTATAAAACATTTTACCTATATCCATACCATAAGATCTTATTGCACTACACTCACCAAAAAAACAGTTTTGTTCTCCTATGGAAGGAGTACGATAGTCACTTGCGGCGGCAGAGCATGAATTTTTTCTGCCTTGTGTGATTTGGTGAATACTGCCAGAAAAACAATATGGTGCAATTATTTTTAGCCCTATATTTTTTGGTAAATTGTCATCAATAATTTCTTTTAAATCATCAGTTCTAATTCTTTGGCTTCCTAGTTGAATACTAGTTTTATTATAAGAACTTTCGTGCCTGGCAGGAACTCCATGGCCATAGACAAGTAGTTTTACTGTATCACCTGGCCCCAAGTTCTTGCGTGCTTTACGTAAAAGTGATTTGATATGTTTCTCTTTTGATAGATGATGATATTTTAATGATTTATTTTTTCCATTTATGAAATGCATTTTAAATGGAGCTCCAATTATAATTTCTTCACCTTTTTTTTCAGCAGACCTTGTTAAGTACAGCGCGGTTTGACCAAAGTCTTCTTCATCTCCTGAAGTCATCATATTGCCGATAATCATAACTGTAATTTCTTTGGCATTTATTGTTAAGCTTGAAAGTAATAATAAAGTAATCAATACCGCTGATTTCATTTATTGCCTCATTTGTATAAAGTTATTTTTTCTTTTTAGAGCATGATTCATGCCAAGATCTTATGAAAAATTAGACCTTTATAATTAAAGTGTTGTTAAAAGATTAAACAACTGTTTTTGTAGGTTATAATTAGCTAATTTCACGTGAAGCACAGAGCCTAATAGAAAGAAAAATAAAATATTGCCGATAGGTAACGAGATAAAAGGAGTAAATAATGAAAGAACTTTCAATAAAGGTTTTCATATTAATAGTTTTATTTACAACATTTACTGTTAGGGCTCGCGTTGTTGTTCCTTCACTACGTGGTGGCAATTTACTAGAAATAAATATTAATAAAATAAAAAGTTATAACTTACCTCCATCATTTAATTGTGAAGGGTACAGAGAAAGATATAATTTAATTTTTCTTGATCCTAACATGTCTGATTTTAGGAGAAAAGAAGCATTAAAGGAGTTTAGAGATAACTTTGTTAGAGATACCCAAAGCCTGAAAGATGCAGTGCAGTACTTAAGCGTTAATGGTGGAAGCTTTAGTAATCAAACTGAATTAAATATTGTACTACAAAGCGGTAATCGGAAAATAGAAAGATTAGAAACTTTAATAAATAGTAGAAAATTATGTCAATTTCAAATGGATATTCAAAGTGGTATAAGTAATACATTAAATGATAGTAATAAGTTTTTTTTGAGAAATTTAGAAAGTATTGGAACTTGTATTTTATCTAGCTCAGGCCAAGGACGAGTTGATAATACTCTGAAAGCAGTTGCTAAGAATTCGTTAGATGCAATTAATCAACATTTTTCAGACAAGGCAAGTCAGGGAAGTTTATCAGAGGCCGATTGTAATGTTTTGAGAAGGGCATATCAATTATGGGGTGGTTTTTACGATCAAGAAAATGCTGATCAATTAAATACTGAATTAGAAGAAGATCAAATTCCTTTATATAATGTTAACTCACATGATTCTTCTTATCAGTTTTGGATGAGGGAAAAGGGGAGGGGGACAATTCCAGAAAATGGCCTTCCTCTAATGCATGTTGATACTCACACTGATCTAGGTCATGTTCATAATCAGATTCGGGATGAAACCTTTGGTGCAATAAGGTTTGATGAATTGTCACCATTGATTTTACTTGCCGAAAATAACAATAGGGCCCAATTGATAACTCAAATGGAATCTTTAATTGCTCAACCTTTAGCTGGATCAACTGGCCCTAGGTTAACATCAGAAGATGCCAGAAACCTAATTGACTGGTTTAGAAACAGTGATATCGATGAAATAAAGAGTAAGCTTTATGATTTAAATCGAAAAGCAGTTCATCATATTGCTCAGCCATTAGTCGGAGCAGCGGTTTCAAATATTACAAGTGATCTTGTAATGGTCATGCCTGCATGGACAACAAGAATTTCGCATACATCAAGACAAGATTCTAATGGAAACTTTATTCCGTGCCAAACTCACTTAGTCAATGAGCGAAATGGGTTTGTGATTGGAATGTCAGATGATGAAGCAAGGAATTGCCCGGAGCTTAATAGCAGGGATAGTCCAATTTACCCTTATTCTCAATCTACATATGATAGAGTAAAGATTAGGCCAACAACAATTGCAGTTGCAAATATTAATGCGGAAAATCAGCAAGATTATCAAAGTGATCAAACTGGAGAGTCATATAAAATTGATCAACAAACAGCAGCAACGCAGTTACCTGATTATTCAAGGTATTTACCAGAAAGGGCCAAAACAGATGGTTTTATTCTAGATATTGACTTGGATGCATTTGTCAGTGAAGGTCATTCTACAACAATAGAGCCAATTTCATTTGAGAGAACTGTAAGGCATAGAGAGAATAACCCTAGTTCACCTAGTGAGCATAAATCAATGACTGAAATGGATTCTACGGTTGAAGTGTCATTAAAAGAAATGAACTTAATTAAAGCAAGGATCGATTCATTTTTTAATCGACTTGAAAGGGCAAAAGAGCGTGGTGTTCTTCCTAAGGTAATTACAATTGCAGATAGTACAGTGTTGAGTAGATTAATGACAAGCAGAGAATTAAATACTCAAGATGGTGGTAATTTTACTCCTAGTTGTTTAGCATTTCTTGTTAATTATATGGTTAGATCAAAATTAAGGTCCTTGTATAATATTACTCCTGAAAATTAACTGGCACAAAACAGTCAGGCAATGTCGCTCAGTTTAATTAATTGCCAAATTCTTACACTATATGATTAGATTTAATCAAATTTATAGTTAAGGATGGCAATATGAATAAAATATTTATTGTGTTTTTATTAATTTCTAATGTTCAAGCAGCATGGTTTACAACTGAGATTACTAATGGTGATAAATCTGAAATAATTTCGGTGAAATATCTAAATAAACAAATTGATGCTTCCATCGCAAAAATTACTTCCAGGCCTCTTTATATCAATGAAGATCAATTACCATCCAAAGAAAGATTAGTTGAAACATTTTTTCAAGGTGATTTGCTTCCTTCAAAATATTTGGACTTTTTAAATACTTCAAAAGTAAAAGTTAATATTCCAGGATCAGAAGTAAGAACTTTAATCAATCAAGGAGATCCAAACAATAGAATAAATTTAACTATTTTAGGTGATGGTTATCAAGAAACTGAAAGAGATAAATTTTTTGAAGATGCGCAAAGAATTTCCAATGACTTGTTTCAGGAAGTTACTTTTTCAAGCTTTTTACCACTTTTTAATGTATATGCAGTTTTTACTCCCTCTAAAGATTCTGGGATTACAGATATCAAAAAGAAAAGAACAATTTTTGAGCTTTATAGAAATCCTAGAGGGTCAAAGCGTGGAATAATGCCAGGAAATAGATATATGCTAGAGCGAGCAATCTCGTTAGCTCCAGCGACTGACTACCCAATAGTTATTGCTAATGATAATTTTTATGGAGGACTTGGAGGAAGATATGCTATTACTACTCGTTCTTTAACTAGTGGCTCTATGGTTTTAAGGCATGAGTTAGGTCATAACTTTGGAAATGTAGGCGAAGAATACGATGGAGGTTATGTTTATAGCGGAGCAAATTTTTCAACAAACCCTAAGGAAAGTTGGGGGCATTGGAAGTCCAGAAATGAATTTGCTTTATATGACTCTAAGTTTTTATCAGGTGACTATATTTGGCAAAACTTAAATAATAATCCGTTTGTTAAGAACTTTAGTTTTAATGAAAATAAAAAGTTTTATTACAAATTAAAAATCAGTTCAGTAGGATGGTCTACAAGAGAGGATGTTTCAGTTTATCTTGATGGGGTTGAGCTAAAACTTGATGGAGTATTTACAAAGGACAGGTCATTTTTTGAAACGGATCCTATTCTGCTCGAGAAGGGAAGTCATCAACTGAAAATTATTGAAAAAATAAATGATGGTGACAATGTACTTGCTTTTGCGAATGGTTATGCTTATCCAGAAGATTATGATTTTACAGAAAATATAATTGATGGCTTTAATGTCTTCGCATCCGGAAGAAGAAAAAGAGGTTACCGGCCAACTGAAAATATGTGTTTAATGAGAAATATGAGGTCAAAATACTTTTGTAAAGTAGATCAAGAAAATATTTGGCTTAGATTTTTATCCAAACTAGACCTTATTGACTCTATTGTAGTTAATCAAGAAACAAAGCGGGTTAAGGTTAATACATTAACTTTAGACGGTCTTACATTAAAATGGTTTAAAAAGAATGGAAGAAGCTATGAAGAAATAGAAGAATTTAGAAATAAAAAAGAATTAGAGTTAAATCGCAATGATACGGGGAGTTTTAAAGTAGATGTAGAGTTTAATACTTTGGAAATCAGAAAGAAATCAACTTATTTAAAAAGTTCAAAATCATTTGATATATAAAAGGTTTACAATACGAAGATATTATTTCTTGAACCATATTATTCCGGATCTCATAAACGATGGATTGATGACTTAATTAAATTTTCTGATCACGAGATAATCCTTTTATCAATGCCAGGTAGGTTTTGGAAATGGAGAATGCATGGTAGTGCGGTTACACTGGCAGAACAGTTTCTAAATTTAACTATCACCCCTGATTTAATTATTGCTTCTGATATGTGTGAGCTGAGTTTATTCCAAGCATTAACTAAAAAAATAACTCATAATATTCCATTTGTTGTTTATTTTCATGAGAGTCAGTTAACTTATCCGTTTCATGATCTTGATACTGATAAAATAAATAAAAGAGATCATCATTATTCTTTTATAAATATTTCAAGTGCTTTGTCTGCAGATAAAGTTATTTTTAATTCCTATTATCATCAAGATGAATTCCTCAGACAATCTAAGCTTTTACTATCTAGCATGCCGGACTTTCAAGAGCTTGCATCTGTAAATAAGATTCAGAGTAAATCTTCTGTTTTACCAATTGGGATTGATTTCAAAAAGTTTGATCAAATTCAATCTGATGAACTTAATAAATACCCTTTAATACTTTGGAATCATCGTTGGGAATATGATAAAAATCCAGATGACTTTTTTCATATATTACTTTCATTAAAGCAAAAAGGAGTTAAGTTCAATTTATGTGTATTAGGGGAGCATGGAAAAAAGTACCCTGAAATTTTTGATAAAATTAAATTAAGCTTGGCCGAAGAAATAGTTCATTGGGGAACAGTTTCTAGTACTAATGAATATATAAGATGGCTTAAAAGATCAGACATTTTACCAGTAACATCAAATCAAGATTTTTTTGGAATCAGTATTGTTGAGGCCATTTATTGTCAATGTTACCCTCTATTACCAGATAGGTTATCATACAGGGAGCATATCCCTGAAGAATTGCAAAAAAATGTGTTATACAGTTCTTACGATAAACTACTGACAGCTTTAGAAGCAGTCAGTAATGAAGGGCCAAAAAAATCAGATCTGCTAGCAATGTCAGATTTTGTCAGGAAATACGATTGGGTAGAGTTGATGAAGGAATACAATAACTTATTTCAAAACATAGATATTAGATGATATAAATTATACATAGAAACTTTGATAAATCATTAATCAAGTCTAATATATTGCAGAAGGATTAATCTATGAAAAAAATCATAATTACATTATCTTTACTTACATTTGTTTTAGTCTACCTATCAAAGTCTAAAGATGAAAAAATTGTCTTAGATACTAATAAGAAAAAGAGTTCTTTAGACATTACTACAAATAGAGAGGTTCTTAAAACTATTTTGAAAAAGAGTACAAAACAATTTACTAATCAAGGATGGAAGCAAGCTGTGACTACTGCTCCTGATGATAACTTAGTTAACCTTTCTCCAAACTTTGATGAAAAACTACTGGCTAACCAGATTTCTAGTAATATTTTTTCAGAAAATGATTTAGAGCATTTATATCAAATCGTTTTAACTTCCAAAGAGTATAAAACTAAGTTTTTGGCAATCGAGGCCATAGGAGAGATGGAAGGAATAAAAAGAGATAAATTATTAATAGAACTATTTCAACAATCCAAAGATAAATTAAAAAAAGATATTCTTAGGCATTTTAGGCCTACAGAAAATAACCAGGCCGCAAAATTTATTATCAATAATATTTTGCTTAATGTAGATGAACATAAATTTCATAGCGATGCCTTGGATCTTCTAGCGAGTAATCAAGTTTTTTTTGCTGACAATGATATTAAGTTAATAAATAAATTACCAGTGCATTTAAAGAAAATATTAAATACCAAAATCTCTAGTGTAAAATCAGCATTACTTAATTAGGAGTTAAAATGTTAAAATTAAGTTTAATTATTATTTGCTTGTTAATATCTACTCTAGTTTACAGTACTAGTCTTACGTGTATAACAGGAGGTGGGGCAAGCTGTAATGAGGTTGAATTAAGCCAGCCTAAGTTGTTCAAACAAATCGTGGTGTTACCTACAGGATATCAGGAGCATGAAAAAGAAAAGTTTATAAAAGATTTTAATTCTTTTGTCGCAAACATGAGTTCAGCGGGAGAAAATGTATACTCACAAATCCATAAAGATCAAATCTTTTATATTTATAAATGGATCCCTGGAGGAGGGATGGAGTCAAAAGAAACCACTTTTGATGCAGAAGTATTACCACATCCAATTCGTAAGAACTTTGGATTAGTATTAAATCAAAATAAAATTCATGAATTTGTTGATAATCATGATATTTCACCTTGGGCGATAACAGTTATTTTTAATACCGATAAGAGTGCTACAGCAAATGCAAAACCACCTACATTTATTCAAAAAAAATATGGAATATTATTAATGACAGCTGCGCAGTCAAATAGTTCTTATATCGGAACTCATGAGGTAGCACATGCTGCTTTAGATTTTCTTGATGAATATGTAGAGGCAGGTTTTGAAAATTTAAATATATTATTAATGAATAAATTATCAGCAATGGCAGTATATGAAAAAGGTTGGAAAGGGTTTAAAATGTTTTTTCACCAAATTAGAGGCAATTATCGAATTAATATTAGTGATATCCTTGCTTCCAATGGCCCCGAAAATATTGATACAACGAAATTTCCGTCAAGAGTAATTACTGATGGATATACACCAAATATTTTTGAATATGAAGGTGGAATGTTTTTTGGTAAAGGAACTTTTCATGATAGAGGCAATAATTTAATGAATTCGAACAGAGTAAAAAGAGGAAAAGACGATGGATTTGGCTATGATCACTCAGAATCACAGAAATCTATCATTGAGCAAGCCTTTGTATATCCCGAAATTGCAAATAGGCCAAATGATAGAATCAGAAATGCTGGCCCTGTTGGAAAATTAAGATTCTCTATAAAGAAAGATATTAATTTGTTACTATTTGATGGAGACAAAAATCATCACTTTCATCCAACTAAAAGTTATGATGTCCAAGTTGGTTGGTATGAAAGAACCTGGGGATGGTGCAAAAAATCATTTATTAAATATCCATGTAGGTCTAAAAAATGGACTAGCTTTGAAAAAACATTTAATCCAACGATACTCAATATATCTTTAAAAATGAGTAAACTTTATGGGACAAGCAAAGTCTTGTTGTTCTTAGGGTGCCGCATGGGGGTTGCTAAAATATTTGGAGTAGATAAAGAATTATTAAAACGTTTTTGCCAACATTCTGTTGATACGTTAGCAGATGCATTTGTACCAACTTTAGAGTTTATGACACCATATCAATTTGTAAATGTACCAGTAACTCAGCATTTTACAAAATATTATTGGAGATTCAGAACCGATAATGGTACATTTCAGTCTGGATGGACTGGGTGGACTAAATTTACTAAAGCTTTGTAGACTTATTTTAATTATTGTGTAATCTCAGAACCGCTAACGGGTAATTGAGGTTCAATTCCTGGATTTGTTTCCGTCCTGGTTCTGTTAATGTCCACGATCTCATCATTATTACTAGACTTTTTCTTTGGTAAAAAAATGTTATGTATATCATGAAGTACATTTTTAATTTTTTCGAATAAAATATTTAGTGTTGGTATACATTGCATTACACTTTCTGTATTTAGAAACCTTTCAAATGCATTAAATATTTTCTCATCTATACATTGTGCAATTTTTTCAGGCTTGTTTACAAAGTATTTATAAACGGGTTTTCTTAAACACTCATTGAATTCGGGGTGTACTGTAGGCATTCCAATTTCATTTCTTCTTGTATAGCGGTGGTATAAACTAGGGTTATCTTCAGTAAAGGTTCGTAACATATTGCTTGGATGGTTCTCCATACATAATAACACTCCTTCTTTATTTAATGCTTCAAGGCATTCTTCATTATTATCTGGATCTCCTGCGTATTCTTCTATCTCTCTTTTACTGCAGTGTTCATATGCTCGTGCGATAGTATCACATGATACAGGACATAAATGATTAAAAGATTTTAGGTACGATTGAATTTTGTTGTTACGTGACTTTTTTTGTAAGAATTCTTCTGTCATTCCTTCACCTCTTCGAAAACTTCGTTGATTACTTTTACAGGCAATATGAAGAGTTTCAGAATCAAAAAGTGTATTTCTACCTTTGCAAAATCGCTCCATTAATTTCGATGTTGAGCTCCAGTTATCAAGAGTATAATTATTGAAACATGTACTAGAATTTATGTCATTCTCAGATACAAACTTGTAACATTTTTGAAACTCGACTTTTCTTTCAATTAGCAATGTTAACTTTTCATGAATATTAATACCTGAAACATCTTGATTATTATTACCAATACAATTTATTTTATCGATATTTCTTAAAGACATACAATAGTCAAATGCATCTTTATATTCATCGCTGCTACTGATAAAACTTAGAAGTAAACTATTATTGCACCCATAATACATTTCTTCTGGCACTTTAGTTAGACAATGTCTGAATACTTTTTTTTCATTTTGATAATCACTAGATGACCATTTAAGGCATGCTTTTTTTACCCCATCATTATCAATGTCTTTATTTTGTTCTATGCATTCATTTATATTTTCTATCCTGTGGGCCGTTTTGTCTTTGTCTCTTGTTATAAAATTAGTATCATTACAAAAAGTAAAATTACTATAATCAATAGTTTTATTTAATTTATCAAGACATAGAAGATAAAAATCGCTGTACTGGTAACCTTGTGCAGGATTGTTCTTTTCCTTGAGGTATAATTCAAACCAATTGGATGTTTCATAAGGTAATGGTTTGCGGCAAAATCTCTTTATTGAAGAGTTAAGATCTTGCCTTAATTTTTTTATAGTGACAGTTATCGAAGTCTTAGTTAATTCATCTCTTAGTCTTTCTTGGTAAACTTCTTCATAGTAACTTTTACATTCTTCTATATCTGGGTCATTATTATGTGGATTTGCTCCTGATGCATATGAGTTATACTGTGAAAATGAAAAAATAAGTAAAATGAGTAACTCTTTCATGTATACATTATCGGATCATTTTGCCGACATATTTATCTTTAATAATAATATTATTCTATCTCTTGTTTTAAGATATAAGCCTTGAGAAAGAGAGCACTTTCATTCTATTTCTTGAAATAATTCATTTTTTTAACAAGTGGTATCACTCAGCATTTAATATTTCTAGACTGGTTGAATTTGCTGTGATTTTTAATTCTGTACCTGCTTTTTTACTTTCTTTTAATTTTTCAAGGAGTATTTTGAAGTTTTCATTAGATGATTTTAAGCGATATACGCCGGCACTAATTCCAAACATAATTTTAACACCATCTTCAGTTTCAACTATTCTCATTACTTTTTCATGTAAGTTGACTGATAGTTCTTCAACTACTTCTATATTGTTTTCTTTCTTCATTGTTTCTACTCGTGGTTCATTGATTGTCTTATTTATATCACTACTGCCAAAAGCAGTTGTTAAAATGATCATCGAAAAATGAATGATATTTATTATTTTAAATGTTCTTTTCATATTTAACTCCATATGCTTTTTATATATTAACATTATTTATTTAAATCTGTACTATTAAAAAAATCTTCTAATACATTGAGATTTTCTTCTAGCCTTTTTTTCTTTTGTAATTCTTCTAATCTTTTCTTTTCTCTTTTCTGTTGGATCTTAAGATATGATTGAAGTATTGATTTTCCGGATATTATATCATTCTGATTGTAGTCTTGCAGGTCAAGACTCTTGTCCCATGGTGTATAATTGTACCGTTTAGTAAAATATACTGTTTCATTTTGTTTTGGGTTGTGCTTTGTTTGAATTTTTGTCCAATCTGATAATGGTACTGCTTTATCAAAAAGTGATGGGCCCAGGACATAAGGCACTAATTTATTATTTTGATTAACAAATACTATAGGAGCAACATGATACCACCATTCAACGTATCCCTTTGGTGAGTTATTAGTGTCGACCCTTAAGTCACCTTCTATAAATACTTTACCTGTAGTAATTCCTTTTTTGTCCAAAATCATGGACATCTCATGTGCTCTTGCATAACAACCATCCTCAGGGTAGCCAAATGGTATGTTATTGTTTGATTTTAGTTCTTGGAAGTATTCTTGTAACTTATTTAAACTTAATATGCTTATATCAAATTGTTTCTGATTAGCATCTTTAATTTGTAACATTTTTTGTATAGTAGATTCTAAGTTATTTACATATAAAGAATGTCTATAGCTGCAGCCATTTATTGGAAAATATGAATCATCTTGGTGATCAAATTGAAGCTGTCCGAATTGTTTTTCATCATTTATGTCAATTAAAACTTCATTTGCAATCCTGGCAAAATTAAACCCAGACGGTGCTGCTTGTACAAATTCAATGCTAATTGTTGTAAGAATGCTGACGGTTAAGAAACTTAAAATAATAACCCAGTTACCTTTATTCATTTGCTCTCCCATTTAATAATAAAATTAATTTATTTATATATGAGCAAGTTTAATGCCAGGGTAACTAGTTGTTTTCTAATCTTGTTAATATAATCATCTGGTTAAATTTTCGATGCTTGTATATTTATTTGTAGTTGTATTTATTTAAAACGCGCTAGTTAATAACTTATTATCTTAATTTTTATACTTAAATTGAATTTAGTATGCAGTTATATGTGCTAGAGGAATTTACACTATTTTCTGAATATCCTATATTATTAATGGTTTACATCGTTTCATTGTTCTTTTTATTTTATTAAGCTGCTTTATGTATTGATTGCATAAAATACAACCAAGTAATTCCGTCGGCTATTCCGGTTAAATATTAGAATTTAGTTTTAAATTGATTAATAACATAAGGATCTACATGAAAAATAGGATTCATTTACTTAGCTTAGTTATATTACTTTGTGGCTGCGGAATTAAGTTGCACTCAACTGATACTGAACTCAAAGTTAGTAGTACAAGCACATCTTCTGTTCCTGATGCAAAGATTACGGCAAAAGTTCAAGCGGGAGCCGTTTCAGATTCATTATGTAACCTTTATGAACTTGATAGTGATGGTAACACAGGTGAAGTGGTACTTGCATTTGATAGAACAAATGATGAAGGTATTGTAAATATCGATGTAGGAAAAATAACTTATTCAGGTTCTGCAATTATTAAGTGTTCTGGTGGCTCATATATTGATGAAGCAACTCTTGAAACAGTAGCAAGGTCAGATGACTATATTACAAAAGTTATATTGAAGCAGGTTACCTCTGGGGGAGTAGAAGAATCATATCCTGTTACTATGCATACAACAATTGCAACAGACTTAGTGTCAAGTTTTCTTCAAGATGATATTGACTTAGATGAAGCAATTGATGCGTCCAATGAAATGACCGCTGAAGTTTTTGGACTCGATTCAATTTTAGTTATACCTGAAGAACTAACAACTTCAAAAGAGGATGCAGAGTCCCCAGGCAGTTTGCTGGCACAGTCATTAGCAAGTGTATGCTCTTTGGCAAAAGAATTAGATGTAACCTGCGATGATTATATGAAGTCAATTGTTAGCGACGTTGGCTCTGATGGAGAAGCTGATGGAATGGCCGGAGATGAAGCTGTTGCAGAAATAAAATCTAGAAAGACAGGCAAAGCTGTTGAGTTGCCTAAAGGTAGTGAATGGTCTGGTAGGATTAAAACAGCACATAAAAATTGGCTTGAGGACACAACTATAGCAAAAGGGCCTGGATTAAAAAAGTTGGCAAAACTTCCGAACCTAATAATCAATGAAGCTCCAACAAACAAATTTAAAACCCTTACTGGGTACCGGGCACAAAGGGATAAACATTCAGGTGAATATAAGGCAATCTTTGATCCAAGACATAAGTGGTATGTAGTTTATGCTGACAGATTTCATAAATCATATGTAGAAGAGGATGATCCTTGCATTCTTGAAAGGGCAAATTATAACGTTCTATTTAATGCTTGTTTATTCTTTGATGGCACAAAAACAGTTAAGCAAAGAGATAATTTTATTAAATTTTTTAAGAAAAATTATATGCCTGTTCCCGATGCACCTACTGATGTCGCTCTTCTTGATCCAAGCAAAAGTAAAGGTTTTAATCTTTACCCAAAGGTTTTGGTAACTGGGGAGTTTTTAGCAAAATCAAAAGTAAAATTGTACACAGATAGTAATTGCAGAGGAGATTCCATAGGGGAAAGTGAAGAAAATTCTGAGAAAGCGACAAGTATGACTGTTACACCTACAACACCCTTAAGTCGAAATGGTATTGAGTTTAAAATATATGCAACGATACTAAATGCATTTGGAACCCCAAGCGACTGCTCTTCAGTAAGTGCTAAGTATGAATATGAAGTCCCTCAAATAGAAAGTATTTCCTATAGCAGTTCTCAAGTTAGTGGTGCTAGCACAATTACAAAACCTTCATTTAAAATAACAAATGAAAAAGATATTGAAGTAGGGGAGATTGCTTATCTTTATAGTGATAGTTTATGTCAAAATGAAGTTGGTAGCTTTGAAGTTACAGATGCTAGCTCAGATTTAGTTGTTACATTGACGGATGAATTAGCGGAGAAAAGCTACTCTCTCTTTGGCAAATATAAAGACAGTTATGGAAATTATGGAAATTGTTCCTCTAAGTATTACGACGAGACAGGCACCTCAGGAAGTAAAAGCGTTTCAATTGACTATACAGTTGATTCTTCTGCCCCCCAACCTTCAAGTGTTAAGTTAGTAAGTGCTTTAACCACACCTGCCTCAAATGTACAAAAAGATTTTAAAGTTAGAGTAGAGGGGCAGTTAGAAATTGATATGGATGTTAAATTATATCTAGATCAAGCTTGCGCAGGAGATGTCTACGGTGAAAATAACACAGGGACTTCTAATAATCCAAATAGTACAACAATTAATTCAATTGATGTAACAGTAAATAAAGAAATACCTGAATTATCCAACAATAAAATTTATGCAAAATTTTACGATAGCTTAGAAAATGCTGGTAGTTGTAGTGTTGCTTATGAAGATTATGCTGTGGATATTACAAGTCCCACTCCGGGAAGTTTTGGATTAGTCTCTACAGACAGCACACCCTCGAACAAGGAAGCACCATCTCTTAAATTCATAAATGGCATCGAAAATAATTTAAAAGTTACAGTATACAAAGATTTATGTGATTCAACTTCTCTTGGAAGTGCTACTTACTCTGGTTCTAGTGGAATATTAAATGTACCAATAGACTTAACAAGTCTTTCAGATGGCGAACATAAGCTGGTAGTAAAGTATGAAGATGAGAACACTAATTCAAAGTGTTCAAGTGATAGTGATTTAAATATTTCTTTTGACTATACTTTAGACCGCACTCCTCCAGTCGCAACAGCTCTTGCCTTAAAAACAGGACAAGGTCCAATAGATAATAACCTAACTCCAGAGTTACACGTAACACTTTCAGAATCATTATCTTCCACAGATACGATTTATATTTATGATAATGATAGTTGTTCGGGAGGAACAGAAATTGTAAGTAAAGAGAGAGCAGATTTAACTACGCTAGCAGATACTGATGAAAAACAATTTTATATTCCTCTGAGTTTAACTGAAAATAAACCCTATACTTTCTATATCCGCTTAAAAGATGCATTAAACAATATAACAGCAGGTTGCCAAGGAGGTATTTCAGCAACATATGTATTAGATACTCTTGCTCCAATAATTTCAGATCTTACAAGGAACGTTCCTTCAACTAATCCAAGTAACTCATTAACTCCAAGCTTTAAAGTCTTTGGAGGAGAAAGTGAAACAGTAACAGCAACCCTGTATCTTTCAAACGATTCAGAGTCCGTAGATAATAATACTAAATGTGATACTATTGCTAGTAACCCAGATGCAGGTAGTGCCTCTGATGGCGTAGTACTAACAATTGATCCACCTTATGTAAGTGATGGCGCAGGTACAGATGATGGAACTTATATCTTTTATGCTAAGTTTGAAGATGCATATGGAAATACAACTTGTTCAGGTGATTATTCAACGAATCCAAAATCAATTACATATAAACTAGATACAATTTCACCAGTTCTATATGCTATGGGGATGTCTGAACCAGCAACCTTAAGAGCAAATGATACAACACCTGAAATTAAAGTAACAGGTAGCTTTTCTGAAAGCATGGAGCTTTATGTTTATAGTGATAATGGTTGTACTAATCAAATAGGATACAAAGATCTTTCGTCTTACACTGCCAGTGAAACAAAAACTGCTGAAACTCTCACCTTAAGTGGATTGACAGAAAATGCAAATAATACTTTTTATGTTAAGTACGTTGATAGTTTAGGAAATGTAAGCTTAACTTGTACTGAAGGTGAAACTTATTACCTTGATACTCTGGCACCACTTCCAACTGCAATTACTTATGCTGGACAGGATACAAACACAGATAATGTAACAAACCCAACAGTCCAGGTAACTGGTAACCAAGTAAACGGGGATATTGTTAAAGTTTATTCCGATAGCTCATGCTCTTCAACAAAAGAGCTTGGAAGGTCAACAGCAGACTTAAATGCAAGTAGCGGAAATACGACCGCAGGAAAAACTGATGTATATATTTCAGGAACATTAGATGAGGGTTTAAATGAATTGTATGTAACGATAGAGGATCAATATTCAAATGTTAGCACTTGTTCTGGTCTAATGGGTTCTCCATTTAAACTAGGATACACGTTAAAAACTCAAATGGTTCAACTTTCATCAGTTTCATTAGAAGATAGTTCTGGTAATGAAATAATTTCTTTTGGCACTGAAATTTCAGGCACTGACAATGAAGAAAATTTAAAGTTTGTTGTTTTTGCTAGTACACCACAAAATAAAATTACAATTGAGGTATACGATGATGAAGATTGTGATGGAAACTTGCAGGCAACAACAGGCCAATTTGACATGGTTAGCTCTAAAGAAATTTCAATATCTTTAGGTGAAGTAGACAAAGCTTATAATTTTTATTTTAAAATGACAGATGAATTTGGAAACAACTCTTGCTCTGGACAATACTCCAGTAACCCTATTTCTGTAACCTATAATCTTGACAATCAAGTTCCAACAGTTAGTAGTCTTTCCGCTTCTAGTGCATTATCAAAAGATGCAACGGTAGACATTACAGTCAACATTAATAATGAATTATCTGCTAATACTGTTGGTATTACTCTCTACACTGATAATGAAAGTGATTCTGCTACTAAATGCGATAATTCAATTGGATCGTCATCTGGTGTAGCTGTATCTCAGTACTCAGCAAGTGATACCATCACTTCAACAACTATTACCACGGACCCTTTACTTGAAGGTTCTTATAGTATTTATGTTGGAGTAGTGGATTCCTACGGAAACTCTTACTGTCACTCGACTTCGGAGCCTTATCAAAGAGATGTAACTCCTCCAGTAATTTCAGCAATTACTTTGATTTCTCCAGTTGCAGGAAGTAGCTTTGCTTATAAGGATGAAGATCCAGAATTTAAATTAACAGGTGTGACCGAAGAAGGAATGATTATTTCTTTATTCAAAGATGTTAGTTGTAGTTCTAAAATAGCTTCAGGGAAAAGTGATTCAACTAATGCAAGCAATGATTATATTTTAATTAGAGTTGGAGAAAAATATTCAACTGGAGATACGGATAATACAACTCTAGATCAAGGTGAAAATCCAATCTATGTAAAAGTTTTGGATAAACTCGGAAATACGGGAAGCTGCCTTTATGGATCAAGTCTATTAAAGTATGATTTAGATTCGGTTCCACCCAATGATCTAATAGGATTATCTATCAGTGGATCTATTACGCCATCATCAAATAATACACCAACGTTGATTGCTTCACATTGGTCAGATACAAACTATACGGTTAAATTATATACAGGAAGCTGTGGAGGAACTGAAATTGCTTCTAAGACTGTAGCGGCCTTAAATCTTTTAACTTCAATTACTTTAGATGCAGGTAAGTTAAGTGATTTAACTCCAGTCAGTATTCATGCAAGAATGTTTGATAGCTCAGGAAATCCTAGTAATAACTGTGCTTCAAAAGACTATGAATACAGAAAAGTTGTTGCTCTTACAAGTTTAGAAATGGCATCTGGAATAGTAACAGAAGGGTTAACAGAAGAAGGAAATAATAAAACTCCAAAGTTTGACCTAGAGGGAGTTCTACAAGGTAATAAATTAACTTTACATAATACTACTGATTGTAGTGATACAGCTATTTCGTTAGTGACTACTGAAAGTGATGGAAAGACAGTCATTGTTGAAGAAGGAGGAACTGATGGTTGGCAAAATCTTTCTCTTACATCAGGATCTGAGCTTGCGGACGGTATTTATACTTTTTATGTTAAAACAACGGGACTTGAGGACACACCAACTAGCACTTGTGATGGCCCTATAAATTATAAACTCGACACTGCTGCACCAAATCCTGCGAGTGATTCATTAGCACTTGTATCTCCAGCTACTGTAACAAATAATGACTTAAGTCCTGAACTAACTGTAACGACAAATCTAGAAGAAGATGTAACAGTCAGTGCTTACTTAGCAAAAAATAGCGATGAAACTTGTTCCGGTACAGCTTTAGGCCCAGTTGATTATTCATCTTCAACGGGGTTAACGAATGTACCTATAACCTTTGACCTTACCGTTAGTACAACAAATACTATTTTTATAAGTTATACAGATAAGTATGGTAACGAAAGTAAGTGTGGAGAAGGGCCTTCACTTACATATACAACAGTACCGGTTCAGGAACCAACATTTATTTTTAGAAAATCTCCTGCAACAGTCCAATGGTCAGATGAGGCGGATGTAACTTTGAGAGTGGGGGTTACAAGCTCCGCTACGGGAGTTAACTCAAGTGATAAAGTCTATCTCTATGGAAATTCTGATTGTTCAAGTACTTCATACAACGCAAACAATGGAAAGTTAACTTCGAGCGCGAGCGATGGAACTTATGCGGTAGACATTATTTTAGAATCAATCGATGAAGATGATCACAAATTTTACGCACAGGCAGAAAATACGGACGGAGAAAAATCAGCATGTTCTAGCGTATATGCTGAATACTCTTATGATATCACAGCTCCAATTGTAACTGATCTTGACCTTTCTTATGTTAACCCTGTCGATGATGATGGTACCTTGGATGGTATTTATACAAATGCTTTTCCAACACCAACAGTAAAAATTTCAAAAGGTATCTCAATTGGAGATACTGTAGAATTATTTTCAGATGATCAGTGTGCAGGGACTAGCTTAGGAAGTGGAACAGCTACGGAAAATGACTCTATTGAAATTACAACATCAGGAATGACTGTTGGGCAAGCGAATAATTTTTATGCAATTATTACAGATCGAACAGGTAATAATACTTCTTCTTGTTCTGAATTACTTGGAACATACACTGTTAGCGATTTTTCTTCTGAGGTTCCCGAAGGTGATAGAATTTGTGCTGGTTCTAACCATTCTTGTATTATTGTGAATAATGCAGATGGAGTTGATGAACTTAAATGTTGGGGTTTAAATGATTGGGGACAATTGGGAAGAGGACATGGATGGCAGATGGGCCATACAGTGGGTTCAGTTCCAAGCGCTATGACACCGATTGACTTGGGGACAGGGAAAATACCTAAAAGTGTTGCTTGTGGAGTGATTCATACTTGTGTCCTCCTAACAACAGGAGAAGTTAAGTGTTTTGGGAGGAAAGGTTTAGGTCGTTTGGGTGTTGGATTGATGCAACATATTTACGCACTAGATGGAGTGTCCCAAACAGGGAAACATATGACTATTTATGGAGAAAGCGGCGATGTAATTTCCATGCATAAAAATAGTGCTACATGTGAAGATAATGCACAACTTATCAGAGAAAGAGGAAGCGATGGCACTTATGGTGACGCTGAGACCAGCCTTGAAATTCCGGTAAGTTCAAATAAAATTGATTTTTTATTGAATAAAGCTACTGGTGATATGTGGGTTAACAAAAAAAGAGATGAAGTTAATGAATGTACATATTTTGGAAATGTTTGGGTTAAAATGTGGCCGATTGAAATTGGAGAAAGGCTATATCAAATGGGAGATAGTTTACGAAGTATAAATTTTGGTAGTGGCAGACTCGCTAAAAAAATTGCTATAGCGTCAACTGGAGGATGTGCTATTTTAGATAATGATTCAATAAAATGTTGGGGACTAGGTGGCTACACAGGACAGGATATTCCTGGTGCAATAAATGCTTACACTGATGATGAATTGGCAGGTATGGATTCAATTATTCTTGGAGATGCAGACGGGGATGGTAAAAGTGATTACAAGGCACTTGACATGGATGTGGGGCAGGCCCATGCATGTGCGATAGTAGAAAAAATAAATGATTCTAGTATCAAAGGTCTAATGTGTTGGGGAAGTGCAATAGAGGGTCAGACAGGATATTCAAATCAAGTTACAATAGGAAAAGGAGTAGAAGGGGGAGATGATATGGAGAGTTTGAAACTTGTTGATTTTGGTGACACTGGTGGTGTCGATGGACCAGTAGGTGATCCCTATATCCCTGATAAAGTTAGTGTTGCTCAAAAAGCTACTTGTGTTTTATTTACTAATAAAAAAATAAAATGTTGGGGCCAGGGTGATCTTTCAACACTTGGATATTATAATAATGCTGACCATGGAGAGGAAGGTCACCATATGGGAAACAATCTTAATGTTGTTGATATCGAAGGGAATGCCTTAGACGTTGTATTAGGAGGAAGCTCTGCTTGTGCACTCCGTGAAGATGATAATCTTTGGTATTGTTGGGGACACAATAATACAGGACAGCTAGGAATAGGAGAAAGAGGAACTGTTCAAAATACAGGAGGAACACTAAAACCGATAAAATTTGCTGATGACAAGGCGCCATCACAATTTTCAATAAGTCCTTTAACCACCGAGATAAAAGGTCCCTCTTTATTAGTAGCTTCATCTGGGGATAATACTGCAGATCCATATGTGCCAGTTAGTCCATATATACCTGGTAAGACAGTAGATGTTTTTACCGATGATGATACTTGTGGAGCAAGTAATAAGATTGGAGATACAGGTATTGTTGGGAGTTTAGGAAATATTAATATACACCTTTCTGAAGTTATTGCCGACGCTGACATTTATTATACAATTGATTCTGGTGATTGCATATCTTATGGAGCAGTAGAGCCAAGTGATGTATATAAATCATTTCAAACTAAAGGATTCGCGGGGCATGCTTGTGCATATTTTGGTAGTGGTGATTTTTCATGTTGGGGATATAATTGGTATGGTCAATTGGGTAAGGGAACTTCTAATTCAGTAGAACCTGCTGCAGGTGACGAGGGAGGAGAGATTACAATACCAATTAATAATGCTCAGTCAGTGGAATAATTCTATATCCTAGTAGATGTATATTAATGATTAAATATACTGTGTATTTATAATCATATTTGAATTAGTTTATCTTATTTAGTCTTAAGTCTATTAAATTTAGTAGGTCATATTACTTAGTGTAATTATTACATATTGAAGAATATTTATATGATAACATTCATAATTATTGACACAAACTTTTGTCATTTATATAAAGTTTTATTTATCACTAAATAATTGAGGTTATAATGTTTTCTTTTAATAAATTACCATATCTATCATTTATTGTTTCTTGTTCATTTCTTCTTACTTCATTAGATTCTATTGCATCAGTGGAAGATGTTTCAATTAACCCTCGGAATGGTGATACATTTATTATTGAAAAGATTAATAATCCAAATGGATCGTTGATTGTTCTAAATGATTATGATCAAAGTTTTAAAAAAGAGTTCAAGCTCCTTGATTATTTTGATGAGACGGCAACTTTTGAAATTGAACTTATCTCAGATAGTAAACTTGTTTACTTAGTGCAGGTTAATAATATGTGGATGATTAATTCCATTGAGAATGTTAATGGAGAGTGGATTAAGAGTCCTAATGAAATGGGACTAACAGGTTATGGTAAAGCTAATAATTTAATTAAGTTGCCAGACGAAAGAATAGCATTAAACCTAAATAGTGATCAAAGAAAAGTTATAATAGTAGAAAGTAATAGTTCACATGAAATTGTAGAAGAAATTCCGGCAAATGAAATTAATAAAAAACTTTCGATTATTCATAAATTACAAAAAGAAAAAATACTTAAAGAGCAAGAAAAATGTAAATTAAATAAAAATGACTGTGACCCGGAAGAATTAAGAGGGATGGGGATGACTGCTGGGCTTACTACAGGTTTTGGTTTTGCGTATCGTCGTTATATGATTAATAAATGGGGCTATCAAGTTGCGGGCCTTGTGCTTGCTTCAAATGAAACTTTTGTACTAAATGTAGGGTTTAACTTAAACAAAACGCTTCATAAAACAAAAAGAGCTAGACTCTTATTGATTATGGGTACTAGTGTTATTTATGGTAATAGCCTTGAATGCAATGAGGATAATAATGGTGATTGCTATGATGATGAATCATGGGAATATGGTGTAATGGTTAATTTTGGTGTCGGGATTGGAATAGAGTTTTTAATTACACAAAATATTGGTTTAACTTTCGAGCTCCCTTTAGTTTTAACTCTTGGCCTTAAAGAGGCCTCAGATACAACTGGTGTAAGACCTATACCGAGCTTGTCTGTTGTGTATTATTTTTAATTAATTTATTAATATATAGTTCATTGCATCCATAACTTTGTAATTATATTTACCTGTTGGGTTAATCTCTACATAGTATTTAAATTTATACTTCAAGGTTCTTTCTTTGTATCTCTTTAGATTCTGAGTATAAGTTTTATTTATCCAGTAGGACTCTAATCTTTTATTGAAATCAATAGTTCTTTCGTCTCGTAACTCAGGGATAAATATTGGTATGTCTTTTGATATTAGTTTTTTTATTTCAAATTTGATAATCCAACTTGCTAAATAGCTCAATCTTTTTTGATAAGAGTTCATGTTATTTGATATTAAAGATTTATTTATTTTTTGGTAAAAAAGTTCGGGCAGAAGGTAGCTAGTTTCACTACCATTAAGATAGAACTCATCTCTGATCGAGTTCTGTAATATTGAATCAGAGATCTTTGTTATTTCTTTGATGGTTTCTCTTAGGTATCCTTTCTTTTTATTTTTATTCTTAATCATGTTTGCTGCTAGTCTGTAAATCTTTGACTTAGCAAGTGCTTGATAGTTTCCAGCAGGAGATTCTGTTACTTTCTTCTCTTCGATGCTAGCAATCTCTAATAATTTATTTCTATCTTTAGACTTTTTATAAATGTCATTTGCTACTTGCTCATACTTTAATATCTTCTGGATTATTGAGTCATTTAAAATGTTGGGTAGTCTTTTTTCGATTAACTTTTTTGAAGAATTATATTTTTCTAAATGTTCATTGAATAGGGTTTTCATTGAGTAATTATTTAAAGATAATGATTTAATATTTTTTAAAATAATCATGATCTCAGGTGATTCATGGATTGTTTTCTCTATCAGATTCTGATTTATATTAGTATTACTAAATAGCTTTTCAACTTTTTCTTTTGCTGCTGATTTTATATTATGCATTTCTCCAAAGTTCATAAAGTAATTTGGGTTAGCTTTAGGGTGAGCAATATGAAATTCAAATTTTTTAACTTCTCTGATTCTTAACTGTTCCTTAATACGATTATCTTGTGTCTTTTTCCATGCGAAGTATATATCCAGATTAGACATGCTTGGGCCATGTGGATAGTTTTGCTTTTTTAAAAACTTCCCAAATTCAATTCTTGCGTATTCAATGCCTTCTCCGCTATCTAGCAACTTTTTTAGCATATTGTATTCTGTTTTTTCTAAAATATCCCAATATTCAAGTTTTGTAACAGTAAATGCTTTTCTATTACGGCCATCCCTTACTGCCATTTCTTTTAACATACGATAATATATAAATTGTTTTGTTGCCGGCCGAATCCAAGTATAGATCCATTCTGCTTTTAATTTTAAATATTTTTGATAATCGTTATTTGCTTCTTTGAACAGTTTTATTTTTTTTGCATCACTCATCTTAGAGTCTTCTATAAATTGTTCAATATCTTTATTGGTGTATCTATCTCTATTGAATTTGGCAATTACCCATTGTTCAGGATAGTCAGCACGCGTTTTTTTTCTTGGTGGTGTCTTTTTATATTTCTCTGGGTTATTATCCCAAAGTATATTTCGAGGAAATAGGTTACTTGGAAGATTGCTTGAAAATATATTGTTTTCCCTGTCGACTTCCTCGGCATTAAGTAATGATGAAAGAGTTATAACTGAAAAGAGAATTATTAAATGAGTTTTTTTGACAATCATTATCTGTCCCTTCGTAATTTTTAAAGTTGGTCTAGTTCATCATCTTCTTTCTTCTCTCCAAAAAGATAATCTTCGTGATAGGTATCTCCACTTGAGCTAAAGATATAAGTTAAGTTTATGCCAAAAACTACTTCGGTATCATCTTGGCTAACATGATGCCTGAGTCTAACTTCTGATCCTAAAGTTAAGTTTTTTGTTAAATATGTTTTGATTCCAATACCTAGGTCATGAATTGCTTTTTGGACATAAGAGTACTCAACAACAATATCAGTTGTTCTGTGGATTCGATACATAACTCCACCGGTTAAGGCAAAACTTGAATTTGGGTACTCGGGGTTATTTGAAAAATAGACACCTTCAAACCAACCGACAAGATCTCCGCTGTCGCTTTCTCCAATAATACCAACACTTGTTCGTGATTCTTTTCCCGTGTCTAAGTGAGAATTTCCTAGACTTGCGTGACTTACAGTTAGGAGCCAATTTTCAGTCAGTGTTTTACTTAGCCTAACAGAAAGACCATCAATTTTTCCTAGCTCAAGGTCTCCATTATTAGTTTCAAATGCTGAAACTTCAAGTTGATCAAAAAGCCCAAAAAGGCCTTCAGTAAGTTCTACCGTTAATCCATATACTTCGTCGATCTCTTGGAGCCGCGATAGTGGGTTGTTATTAAAAATTGGCATTGCTTGAATATTTTGTCCAAACGGAATTGGTTGTTTTCCGACAATAACTGCAACAGGGATACCTTTTATATCTCTAATTTCTATGTATGCTTCTTTTATAAATTCTTGAATACTAAAATCATTATTAAACTCAACACTATTTTGTTTAAATATATGTTCTAATTTATTTGTTACTACTGCTCTGATTTTATCTTTCCATGTTACACTCATGGATAGGAAGGAATCATTAACTCCTACTGAGTTATTACCATTGGTACTCACACTGGCACCAGAGTTTATCTCTGCTTCTATATTCACAATAAAATCTTTTCCTAAGATATCATCTAACTCATCTTTTTCTTGTGCTTTTACTTGAGGTAGGTTTGTAATTAAGAATGTTAGTAAGATTAATGATTTTATAATACTCAATTTACTCTCCCGATTAAGAATGCAATCTATATGCTTGAAATATCGTCTATAATATAGTGTGTCATTGGCCTGAATACTATTAAAAACTTAAAGCAAGTACTTATTACATATTATCTTAGAGGAAATTTTTGTAAGTTATTGTTAATAAACAAAGATGTATTTATTGTTTTAGTTCTTCTTTTAGGAACTCTAATATTTGATTCCTGCTAAATAATGGTTGATCTTTCTTACAAAAAATATTGTTTTCATTTGCTGTATTAATAATGTCAGCAATCATTGCTTCATCAATGTCTTGACCTAGTTCTTCGCTAAACTCATCTGCAAGGTTGCTTAATTGTTTACCAAGTCCAATTTGTGACTCTTGTAGAAGTTTATAAGTTTTTAGACGATTATATGCAATTGTTGAACTAACCCCACCCATTATTGGATATAATGCCATACTAGCAAAATGTGCACCAAAAAACGCATAGCCAGTTGATGGATTAAAAGTTCCAACAAGTGCTGCGATTGAAGGTGAATATGAAAGCATAATATTACCAACTCCTTGAGCGTAAGATGAACTTGATATTACAGGAGCAGCAATTGCTCTGATTGTAGAATTTTTTTTATAAGCTTTATTACAGTTGGCATATAAATTAAAATTTATACAAAATATAAAAATTAAAACTAATAATATTTTCATTTTATCTCGCTTGTTATGTGCTTTAGTTAAGTTAAACATATTTAAAAAAAAAGAATAATAAATTGTAATAATTACAAAATTATTCTGAATAGTTATTTCTTTCATTTGACTTGATGAGATTGTTGAACGGTGATATTCCATATTAACTTAATTAAATAGGAATAGATAATTTTATGAGATTAAAAATATTGACTACTTTCTTACCATTGTTTCTTATTTTATTTTGTATTTCACCTGCAAAAGCAAAAACGTATATTACTGTTAGTAATAAAACTAGCATTACTTTTTCTGTAAATAGTTTTGAAATTACTGGTAGACTAACGTCAAGTTATTGGCAACCCTTAAGCAATGAAATAGGGCCTGGAGAACAAAAGAATATTTTATATTTTAATCGCAACTCAGGCATTAAAAATAATCAAAACTATCAATTCAATACTCAGCTATCTATATTTAGTAATAAAAATATAAGTATTACACTTCATCAATTATTACAAGGTAAAGCGATACAAAGCCATTTGTATCAGAGTCTGACAACTTCAGAAAATGGTGAGTTAATATGGTATGATGATAGAGATTCAAGGTCCAAATTAATCAAATTAACTGATCGCTATTTAAAAATTTCTTACCAAGCTGTGCCCGATGGATTAGATGATAATATTATTTATCGTTTAGAAGAAGTATTTATTAATAAAATTGATAATGAGAATAGTTTAAAAGTATTAAATTACAACACATATATGAGGCCAACAGGATATTTCAAAAATGGTCAGAGTAAGCGTTGTAAGATGATGGCCACTTACCTTCAAGGATATGATGTCTTAGTACTTAGCGAACTATTTGATAATAATATAAGATCCAAATTAATTAATATGCTTTCAAAAGAATACCCATACCGTTCTAATGTTATAGGCAATGATTCAGGCTTGGAACAAGACGGAGGTCTATTGGTAATATCAAAATGGCCTATTTTAATTGAAGATCAAGTACTTTATAATCATAATTGCTCTGGAGCAGACTGTTATAGTGACAAAGGTGCTTTGTACACAAAAATATTGAAGGGGTCGCAGGTGTATAATCTATTTGCTACTCATATGCAATCAGGTAAATACAAGAAAGCAATAACTAAACGTAAAGTACAACTTAATATTATTAATCAATTTATAAAGTCTACAAAAACTAATAAAAATGAACCTTTGCTTTTATTAGGAGATTTTAATATTGACTCTAATGAGATTGAGGATGAGTCAGAGTATAGTTATTTAATTAACTTGTTAGATCTTGGGTACTCACGTCCATTGGGACATCGGTATAGCTTTGATCCAAACTTTAATGAATTAGCAGCAAAGGGTGAGAAACCTGAGCTTGTGGATCATATTTTTTACTCTAAAAATAACTTAATACCTAAGTTTCATGAATCGAGGGTAATTATTTTAAAATCTGAAAAACCTTGGCGAGACTATATTTGGGAGCCTTGGTTTTATGATTTGTCAGATCATTTTCCAATTGAAAGTATATTAATATTTTAATCTTAATTTTATTTATTTTTTTGTATATTGAACTATCTTAATTATAGATATCTGAATTTAAGTAGAGACAGAATAAACTGTCTCTACTACATAATTTCTATAAATAATTTTCATCATAATCATAATCATCATAATAATCATAATCATTGTCATCTTGATAATTTACAGTATCAGAGTAAAAGTCATCTTCAGAGTTCCAGTTATAGTCGTATGAATCATCATAGTCTAATCTTTCAGAGCAAAAATAACGATACTCTCCCTCACTACTGTTGTAGATGGATCTAAGGTCTGAACACATATCGTAACCAATATTACATCGGCTATCATAGTAAGTTTGTACAACAGTATTAGTATATCCGTCTACGAGTTCATAATCGCATCTATCAAGGTCACTATATCTATGAAGGTATCCATTATAGACAAAGTATGGATAATCGTTCCAGTATCTATATCCATTTCGGTAATCCATTCTCCATCTAATCCATGTATTCCAATAAATGTATCGATATGGAATTGTATATCCATAACTTCTTGAATGATTCCAGCGCTGACTATGATGAACAATATTTCTATAAGGAATATGAGTGTATGTTATATATATATAATTTGTTATATGCCAAGATGGCCTATGATAGTATCTACGATGAGATCTATTTCTGTTATGATAGTTTCCTCTGCTTGAGTTATTTCTTGGTGGTTTAACTGAATAATTTCTTCCATGATTTATATTCCTATCTGGTCTTCTGTTTGGGTGCCGATTAACGTTTCTATTAGGAGTTCGGTTAACGTTTCTGTTTGGGTGCCGATTAACGTTTCTATTTGGAGTCCGGTTAACATTTCTATTTGGAGTTCGGTTAACATTTCTATTTGGAGTCCGGTTAACATTTCTATTTGGAGTTCGGTTAACATTTCTATTTGGAGTCCGGTTAACATTTCTATTTGGAGTTCGGTTAACATTTCTAT
>CAYRDP010000011.1:0-92353 GCA_964423165.1 uncultured Bacteriovoracaceae bacterium
TTTATTATAATTAACTAAATTATTCTACAGTTTAAATCTACCAAGCAACTCTAAGCCCAGCATTAATTCCGTAAATATTTCCACCAGCAAGATTCGCATTGTAATGAACATAGCCTTTAAATATCCACATATTGAACTGCATTCCAGCAAAATAACGTAAAGATAAACTTGCAGGAGAACCTTCTGCTCCATCTAGTAAATCAAATGAACCATTTGCAGTAGTAGACAATGATGCTGTAGCACCCTGATCAGTTTCAAGTTCAACTTCAGTATCTCCACCAATAGCAGCAGTAGCTGTTCCAAAATTCAAATCAGCTCCAAACCCCATATAAGGAGTAAACAAATAAAGTGTTTGAAGCGAAGTTGAAACTTCTATTGGAATAGAATGAGTTGTAATTTTAGCCCCAAGGAGTGCACTTCCACTTAGACTCGCCCCAATTTCACTAGATTCAGTTCCACCGCCAGGAAGTGGAATATCTACATCACTCCCGGTATCGGCACTAATATCAGTAAATTGATAGGTATAAGAAAATTCAAAGTTGGAATATTCATATCCCACTGATACATCAACACCATTCCATCTTAACATCTTCCCTGGAATTATTGACCGTCCCTCTAGTAATTTATATTGAATATGAGTTCCAAAACTTGATACATCACCACTAAGTTCTTCTGCAAAGCTATCTAAATTCAAACTGAAAAAATTAAAATAGATCTTTGCTCTATCCCAATTCATGAACCCTAGTTTCGGAAGAGGTAAGAATCCTAAATTAAATCCTCCCATAAATGTTCCACCAATTGCAGCTCCCTTGAATGTACTAAGTCCATCACTAGAGACATCCATTAAGGAAGTTTCTCCTAAATCAAAACCTCCTCCAATTCCACCACCAACAACAAATAAATCAAAATCAGTTGCATAATCAGTACTTAATCCTTTACCTGCTACAACTGAAGAATTAGCAACTCCTTCTAAATAATTAGCGCCATCAACATCGGGGATATTAGCAGCGGCTTCTTCCTCGATCGTTTCATAGAGAGTTGTTAACGCTGTACCTAATTCAGCACTCTCACTACAATCTACTGTTTCGGTAAGAACTGTAACAGTACAAGCACCGGGAGTAATCTGGAAAAAAGCGGCTTGAACATTTGAAAAAGCAAGAACTCCTAATAGTATCAATAATATCTTCATTTCATTTCCTTGTTTATTAACTTTATATTTTTACTTTAACAATTTTAGTAGAATGATCTAGTAAAAGTCTACGAAAACAAACTTGACTATTTCAGATTGCTATATTCAAAGAATTGATTGCAAAAAACCAAAAATGCAGGGAAAATTAAGTAATAAGAGAAAGAATAATTAGGTACTTAATCTTTGGGCAAATATGAATGATGAAACACAATTATCCTATATTTTAGATATTAGACCTCCAGAAGGAGATCATAAAAGAATTACCGTAAATAAACGGATAACGCTGGGCAGCTCAGAGGATGTTGACTTCCCTATGAAAAATGTTGGACTATCACCAACTCATTGCTCTTTTAAATTACAAAATGAAGTTCTTTCAATTCATAACCTGGGAAAAGAAACTTACATAGGAAAAAAAGAATTACACTCGGGGAAAATGTATATTCTTGATAAAGGAGACAAATTAACAATAGGTGAATTAGAGGTATTAATTAGACAAGATGAAATTGAAGATGACGATGCCGAAGAAGATGATCTTAATAAAATGATCGAAAGGACACAATCTAAAACTCAAATTGTTCGCCCTGGAATAGTATCGAAATTATTAAACAAAGGGCCTCAAATAAAACAGAAAGTCGTTGTACCTGAATATAATTATCCGCTCTTCCTTGTGAGGTTTTATTCGTTTCTTTTTACGCTTTCAGTTAGCTACGGGGTTTATTATTTTTTAATACCAAATCTTGAGTTAAACTATTTAGTCACTAAATTAATGTCTATTATTAATCCATTAATTGATAAAGCCTTTGTCTTATTAAATCCTCACCTGTCTGCTCAATGGATAGAGCACTTACAATTTATTAAATCAACAAGTATTATTCTAATCACACTAATATATTTCTCACAAAATATTATTTTTGCTTTAATATTTGGGCAATCACTTCCCTTTACCTTTTTATCAATTTCAAGTGATCAATCCTTCGTATTTAAGCGAATTTCAGGATTAATGAGAAATATAATTGCAGTTATTACAACTCCATTAATTATTTTTGATCTAATGGCAATTATAGGAAAAAGAACTACTAAAGAATTTTTGACAAGAACTCATCCTGTCTACCATAGTCAAACATTTAAGCTCATTTCTCTTGTATTAATTTTTCCACTGGTTATTTTAATCGGTATATTCTCCCCCAGCTTAAAAGACCCCACAATTTTCGACGAATCTCTTTTTATTCCAGCATTAAAAAAAACATCTAAATTAAATTCAGGTGCCCCCAAGTTTAATAGTAAGTATTTTAAAATTTCATCAAGTATTCTTGAGAATGATAGTACTTTTTTCTTTCCACTTTTTTCAAAAAAGACTAATGAGTTTACAATAGAAATTATTCAGTCTGAAAAAAATCAAAAAGTAACATTATCAAAAGGCAAACCAGTTGATTTATGGAACCTTGCCAATAGTTTTCAAGAAGGAAATCCTTTATTAAGATTTACCCATACAGCATTTTTTAATCATATTAGTAATCAAAAAACAGAATTAATTCCAAAGGCAAAAGAGGAGTTTGAAAAATTAATTACTTCTGCATTTTCGATGACACCAAACAGTTTAGACAAAGTCCTTTTATCTCACGGACCATTTGTAAATGGAATGGTTGAATTTAGAAAAAGTTTTCAAACTGAAATTCAAATGAACTCAATGTATCAGATTAGTATTTCAAAGATAAACAAGGATAAGTTTCTGACTTTCTCCCCCCTTTCAATAGAAGTTAGAAATCAAATTGGAATAATTCCATTACATGATAAAACAGGCCCTTCATTCTTAATTACTTTTGACAAGAAAAGTAATGGTCTTGCTCAAAAAGTTCTTAATAAAGTTATTAAAACCTCAACATTTATAAGCGAAAGGCCAATGGAATCAATTGAAAATTCATTTGATTTAATAGATATTCTTAATACTTGGAAAGAAAATGGTTTAGGCCCTGAGCAACAAGCATCATTTTTAGGCCATCTTTCTACGCTCACACAAAGAGTGAAAGAGTTAAATCAAGATCAAGTTAATCAATCCTATGATAAAATGATAAACTCCATAAAATTAATAATTAACTCATCTTCTCAAGATGAAGCTAAAAAAGATGAATTACTCAATTCTATTTCAGATCTAATTCAATAGTAATATTACTAATTTTAGCGTAAAAGATGTTTACGGAGACTTTGATGACAACAATTGATGCAGAATTAAAATTTAAACTAATTCATACAGATAAAAAGACAGGTGCGAGGGCCGGAGAAATTATAACTCCCCACGGCATAATACCAACACCCATTTTCATGCCTGTAGGTACTCATGGTGCAATGAAGGCATTACAACCAAAAGTATTAGAAGAAATAAATACAAAAATTCTACTTTCAAATACATATCATCTACACCTTTCTCCTGGATCAGACTTAATTCAAAAAGCAGGCGGGCTTCATAAATTTATGAACTGGAAAGGGCCTATTTTAACCGATTCTGGTGGGTTTCAAGTATTTTCACTGCAAAATAAAAGTATTAAGGAAGAAGGTGCTCAATTCAAAGACCACAAAGGAAATTCCGTTTTACTTTCACCTGAAAAATCTATCGAAATTCAGCAAAATCTAGGTTCAGATATAATGATGGCATTTGATGAATGCATCCCCTATCCTGCAACAAGGGATTATACTTTAAAATCAATTGATAGAACTCATCGCTGGCTTGATCGATGTATAAAATCTTGGACAAACCCTAATCAAGCATTATTTGGAATTATTCAAGGCTCTACATATGAAGATTTACGTACTCAATGTGTTGAAGAAGTATGTTCTAGAGATTTACCTGGATATGCCATAGGAGGGGTATCTGTTGGTGAAGGGCCTGAACTAATGCAGGAGATTGTTTCTTATACTGCTCCTTTAATGCCTAAAGATAAACCTAGATATGTTATGGGAGTTGGAAATCCTGAAGATTTATTAATGATTTGGGAAAATGGAATTGATATGAGTGATTGTATTATTCCAACCAAGTTTGCTCGAGGCGGAACCTTATTTACAAATAGGGGAAAAATAAGAATAAAACATAGAAATTACCGTCGAGACTTTTACCCTGTAGAACCTAATTGCCAATGCTATACTTGTGCAAATTTTTCAAGGGCCTACTTGAAGCACTTATTTGATTCCAACGAAATTCTGGGAGCTATTCTAGCTTCAACTCATAATATTGCTTTTTATTTAGATTTATCTCAAAGAGCACGCCAAGCGATTATAGAAGATAAGTTTTATAAATTTAAAACTGAGTTTCTTGCTAATTATAAGAACGACTAAATTTTTAATTCTATCGCATAAGATAATAACCTAGTAAGTTTTTCTAGATCGCTATAGCTAATATTATTAAACATTGAAATTCTAAATTGATTTTTTCCTAATTTACGATAAGAATCAATGCCTAAAATAATATTTTTTGCTTCTAGTACTAAAAGTAAGCTTTTTACATCTATTTTATCATCGACATCAATTGTTGCCACTGCTGTAGATCTATACTTTTCTTCCCTTATATATGGAGATAAATATTCTTTTGAATCTGCCCAATCATAAATTAACTTAGATTTTTTTAATGCCTCTTGCTTAACTTCCTCATACCCTACTTGATTCATTCTTTTAACTTGCTCATTCAAAAAAAATAATGTGCTTAAAGATGGAGTATTATAAACTTGATTTTTTTCTGCATTATCTAATAATGTTTTCCAATTCATAATCGCTGGAATGTACCGATTTTTATCTTTATTAATCTCTAAAACTCTTTTTTGTGCTCGAGGTGACATAATTACAATAAAAAGGCCTCCTTCACTTGAGAATACTTTTTGGGGTGAAAAGATAAAAAAATCAACTTTACTGATATCACATTCAACCTGCCCTGCACCACTAGTAGCATCAATTGCTAATAATGCATCACCTTTCATTTCTGGTAGGTGGTCAATAATTACTCCTGTAGAAGTTTCATTCAGAGTACAGGCAATTACGTCACTTTCATCTGGACAGTAAGGAGTAATTCCTTGTCCATATTCTACTTCTATTTTTTCGGCATCAATCCAAGGTATTAAAGAAGAAGATTTATACCATTTTTCTGAAAACTCTCCACAGGTAAAGTGAGTTATTTTCTTTCTTACGGCACCAAGGCCTATCATATCAAATAGTAATGTTGCGCCACCATTTCCAAGGTTAACGGAGTAATCATCAGGAAGTTTAAAATATTTTTTTAACCCTTCTTGAATTTCCCTCGTTAATCCTTTTACTGGTGCCTTTCTATGACTAGTCCCCAGTAGCTTTGTTCCTGTATCTAATAATTTCTCCACTGAGCTCGATGGAATTAATGAAGGGCCACAACCAAATCTAGGATCAGTTGGAATTAAACTCTCCGGTATAATTAAATCTTCAAACATTATGCTTCTCCAAATTTTTTTAATTGTAGCCTAATCGTAATGCAATTTATACTATATTAATATTTATGAAAGGGAGCGATGCGAAAAATATTTATTTTTATATTTATTTATACAATATATATTAGTAATGCACTTTCATCATTGCCATTACCTTCTAACTTCCACATAGGAGTTGGAAATATCACTCATTTTGCGGGTGAGATTCAAACTGATGAAGAAGGGACTAAAAATTATTTTGAATTAAATCCTTACTTTAATGGAAGCATAGACTTTTATTTACGAATTCAAAACCTGTATGTTTCCCCTAGTTTAGGCCTTACCTTACCACTTGACGCAAAAGATGAGCTGATCACAAGATTTGATATTTTTTTTACTCCATACTTAATCTACACATGGAGAAACCTTTCTATGGGTGTCGGTCCTGGCATTGCCGTTACTTATTATTTAACTGATGGAGGAACACAAACCCTAAGAAATGGAACTAGCTCTAGTGATTTCTTTATGCCAGATGGATCTAGTTATACGCAAAACATTACTCTCAATCTTTCTGCTAAGATAAAAGTAGCAAAAATATTCCAACCTAAAATTGAAACGTTTATATATAATATATGGAACAATAAAAGAGCAGTTAGTTACGTTATTTCCTGGGATGTTCAATTATGAGTTACCAACTTTTAATTATATTTTTTTTATTAATGCTCAGCCAAAATATATTCGCCTTTACTTTAAGTAACTCAGTTGCAGCAGCATTCCCTGAAGATGAAGTAACAATAAATCTTGCCTCTCACTCTTGTGATAACTTAGGTATTTCCAATGAAGAGTTATTAGACTTAGCAATGGAGGCAGTTGATAAATTTTGGAACCTAGTTCCCATCAGTCGACTTACCTTAAAAAGAGGTCAGATTACAAATGTTGACTCTGCATTCCAAACAGATTCAATTTGCACCAATGATACATCAAGTACAACAGGAGATTGTTCCCCAAACTCAGACTTAAAAGTCTCTAGTAATATTTTAATTAGTTGTAATCAAGATTCTTCAGGCAAGAATTTTCAATCTTCTGCAATTATTGCTGTGAGTATCCCTAATAATATTTCTATTTCTAGTAGAGATATTAACGGAGCATTAATATTAATTAATGACACTGAAGACAATATTTTCAAAGATAAAGACAGAGAAACTCAAATTGCTATTTTGGCCCATGAGATTGGACATGCTATTGGATTAGGTCATAGTAAACACGAAGATAGTTTAATGTATTACACTACGGTCTCTACTCGCGACAGTTTAGGAGAGGATGACTTTGATGGAATAGCTTATCTATACCCGATGAATCAACCTTTCGGTACATGCGGTACAATTTCAACTAATAGGAAAAATAACACATTATTTTTCTCATTAATGCTCGGGGCACTATTGATCATCTTAATTAATTACTTAATTAAAAGATTAAACTTTAAATGACCTATTTCTCTTAAGGCACTCTTCCTCATAATCATCTAGCATTTCTTTTTCATCATCACTAAACAATGATAAATCTATCAGACTGTGATCAAAACCAATATAAACTAAAGATTTAAATTTTAACATACCTTCCAGAGTTGGATGTTTGATTACTTTTACAACGTTTTCTAATCTTACGCCTCCAATTTCAGGTAGGTAGATCCCAGGTTCAATTGAACCTATTGTTCCCAACTGAAGTGGAACTTCTGACTGAGGGGAAATTAAATAATTACCTTCATGAACATTAATTCCGACACCATGGCCTGTTCCATGACTGTAATCATACCCTCTATCTTGAAGAGGTTTTCTTGTTATTTTATCTATTATCTTGCCTGTTGTACCAATTGGAAAAATCGCATTCATTGCATTTAAAAAACCTTTTAATACAAGTGAATAAATTTCAATATAAATTTTATTTGGCTTATTATTCCCGACAGTAAACGTTCTAGTCGTATCCGTTGCATATCCTGACTCATAATAAGCTCCTGAATCAATTAAAACTAAATCTCCATTTTTCACAATTACTTTTGGTGAAGGGGTAGAATAATGAATAATAGAAGAATTCGGACCTACTCCCATAATAGTCTTAAAGCTCTGGGCCTTTGCTCCACCTGCTTTATAAATTTCATTAGCGATATTATAGCAATCAAGCTCAGAAAACTGCTCTTTAGATTCAAAATCACTTTTAATTTGCTTAATTGTATTATAAATCGCTTTATCTGCATTATTAAATGAAGATACAATTGCCTTCATTTCAGCTTCATTTTTCATTGAATGATATTTAGTCATCATTTTGGGTTTATCAATCAGTTTTTTCTCACTAAAAGTTTCAATAAGGCAATTAAAATCTAAAACTGTTAAATTGTTGGAGTCAAAGTATATTTTCTCATATGCATCTCTCGAAACTACCTTTTCAAGATATTGCTGAATATTATCCCAAGCATCTATTTCAATTATTGTAATCGACTCCTGTGAAACTTTGGAAAAACTCTCCATGGTATCGTTTAGTACAAATAAATATAAATTATCTTGATCAAAAAAAGCTTTTGCCATAAAGGTGCTCTGAAACGGCAATTGGTAAGATCTCATATTTGTAATCCATGCAATTGAATCTAGAGAAGAAACAAATACTCCGCCTTTATTTCCTGCAACTCTTCTTATTTTACTTGAGGTCGCTTCACCGACAATATCTAGAGGCAGCGAAGTTATTTTTGATTGATTTTTATACTTAGTTAATTGAATTCTGCTACCTATTTTTCTCTCAGAAACTGTACTTAATTCATGTTTATCAGATATTAAATCACTCATTTTCTTAGATGTTCTTGAAGGAATTACAGCAACCGTATTTAAGTTATTACTGTCTAAATATATTAAAAGGTCTTCTGATGGTCTTTTCCCCATTGCGCACTTGTGTACCGTAACCTGCTCTGTATTTACTTCCAAGTCTGCTTGCTCATGATATCTTCCATCAACAAATAATACCACTTTCCCTGTGTTTAAAATTAATAACTCTGCTGTTGAACCGGAAAAACCTGTCACGTAGTACCTTAAGCATTCTTCCAAAGGAACATATTCACTTAAGAATATATCGGAACTAGAAATATAGATTGCATCCAAGGATTCATCTAGTAAAAGTTTATGAATTGCTTTTATATTACTTTCTATCTCATTTTTATCTAAAGAGAATTTTTCACTCATTATAAATCCTATTTTATTCTTTATTTTCCTAATAATAAAAGTTACCATTTTACTATTAGAGGAAATCAATGTTACTTGAAATAAAATATTTAATTTTTATCCCATTATTATTTTTCTTAATAAAGATTTCTATTGCTGATCAAGTTCGTGATACCAAATCTAAACAACAAACTCAATATAGTAAGCTTACAAATTAGCTATAATCGATTTAAATTTATTACCTCTTTCTTCATAATTATTAAATTGATCAAATGATGGAAATCCAGGAGAAAAAATCAAGGTATCAACTTTTCCTTCACTTAGCCCACTGCGCACATAGTCACCTGCGTTTTCAAGAGTATATGCCTTTTTCAGCTTAATATGAGTGCTTAACTCCCCTGCCAAAAAATCAGTGGTTTCTCCAATCAATATTATCTCTGAGCAATATTTTTTTAAAAATTCAACTTGAGACAATACTGAATCTTCTCGACCTCGCTTCTGACCTCCCAAAATTAATATATTAATTTTTTGTGGAGAAAAACTTTTTAAAGCGCTTATTGTCGCCATTAAGTTTGTGCTTTTTGCGTCATTATATATTTTAAAGTTTAAATTTGAACCAACGTATTCAAGTCGATGACTAACACCCGAGAAGCTATCAATTCCTAATTGGATAAATTTCGGATCTATTTCTAGTGTTTCTAAAATTAAATGAACTGAATACAAATTTAGAATATTATGGGCCCCAATCAATTTAAATTTATCTAAATTGTAACTTTTTAATAAAGTAGCTTTAATTTCGTCAATATCTGAGTAATCTACTGATGTGAGCTGAGGAGTACCTTTACTTTCTTTTACTAAAGTATCAAAGGATGGATCAGCGCTAGGATAAAAGAAGTAATCATTATCTTTCATATTCTTCATTATATTAAATTTAGCTTTAGTATAATCTAATAATGAAGAATATCGCTCACCATGATTATGAGAAATATTAAGCAACATCGCAATATGCGGCCTAAAGTTTACTATTGTTTCTAATTGAAAACTAGATAGTTCTAATAATATTAAATCCCATTTGGTATTGGAAGTAATAGCATCACAAAATGGTATACCTATATTACCGCCAGTAAATACTTTTAATTCTGTTTTATTTAGTATTTCACGTAAAAAACTAATCGTTGTAGTTTTTCCATTCGTTCCTGTGACTCCCACTACTGGACAAGTTACAAATTGAAAGGCCAATTCTATTTCTGAGATTATTGGTACTTTTTTCTTAATTGCTTTTTGTAAATTAGGGTTTTCAAGAGAAATACCAGGGCTTAATATAATCAAGTCAGAGTTAGTAAATATCTCATCATCTTGATCATCAAAACAAGAGTCTTGTGAAACCATGGTTTTTATTTCACTTAAATTGCTCCAGTCACGGCTCACCATTGAGCAAATAGCACCTTGTTCCGTAAGTAATCTTAATGCTGAAATACCTGATTTTCCCGCACCATAGATTGTTACTTTTTTATTTTTCAGATTCATTAGAATAACCTACGGTAATTTACAAAACATATCAATTTTACATATAGAGACTATATTAATATAAGCAAATTATGAATTATAAAAAATACTTTTTACAAATTACTGAATTATTAAGGTCTTATGAAAATATCTGGTCTGAAGAAGTACTTAATTACTACCCTTATTCTCTAGATAATTACCTGCCTGAATGGATAAATATTTTAAACAATTTATCTGACCATCATTTATGGGAAATCGATGCTCATATATCATACAATTCTATCAAAAATAGCTCTTTTTATCATTTAATTTTAAAAATAGAAAAACTTCGAAATTTACTCGAAAAATCTAACAATAAACCTCAATTTGATATTCCTGCTCGCTCATTTGATCATATTAAATTTAAGAAAAAACATGAAATTATTCAAATATTAAATTTATTATCAAAATTAAGACAGACAAAAGACTTTAAAAAGATCATTGATATTGGTGGAGGGATCGGACATCTTGCTCGTTTTATTTCAGATTATCATAAGATTGAGGTTGCCAGTATTGATCAAGATCTGCAATTACAAACAATTGGTGACCAAAGATTAAAACAAGTTTACAGAACCGAAAACTATGCACCGATTAGTTATATAAACAAAATATTTAGTTCCAAGATAAAGGTCAAACATTTTCAAGAGGACGATACTATAAGTTTAGGGCTTCATACTTGTGGAAACCTATCTCTTGAGCAATTTGACTTTTTTTCCTCTTCTAATAATTTATCATTAGTTAATTTTGGATGCTGTTATTTAAAGTTAGATCCATCCAAAGAAGTAAATATCTCACAATATGCAAAGATGAATGGATTAAAGTTAACTCAGCATTCACTAACACTAGCGACAAGGTCACATTCACATATCAGCTTTGAAGAATTTTTAATAAAAAAACAAGTTAAATATTTTCGATATGGACTCCATCTACTACTTTATTACAAATTTAACTGTAGGGAGTTCAAGGGAGTAGGAGAAACAAAGATCAAGATGTATCAAGGTGTATTTTCTGACTATGTTATTGAAAAGTTATGTGAATTAAATATAGAAAATCATTTAACCCAAGATGAAATTAATACATTTTATCAAAATGAATCAACACAAAAGCTTATCACTAGCATGTTTCATGCCAATATTATTCGATGGCAATTTGGTCGATTAATCGAAATCTACATTCTTTTAGATAGGGGAATTTATTTATTAGAAAAGAATCACCAAATTGAGTTATTTGAATTATTTGATGAAAAAATATCTCCAAGAAATATCGGCATTTATGCAATTAAATAACTTTTAAAAACTTGCATATATTTTTTTTTTTTTTATAATAAAATTATAAAGAAGATGACCGGTCGTTTAATAGTAATAAAAATTATTAATAAACACATCAGTACTTCTATTGGCCGGTCATTTTTTTTTATATCAAACGGTCAATTTTTCCCTAGCAAAACTTTTCAAGAGCTTATGATATAATTATTACAATATAGTTGCAGTAAATACTGTAAGTGATATTTTCGTTTTGAAGATTTTATCAAAAAAGATGGTGATTAATGTTAAAAAAATTATTTCTAATTTCCTTTCTCGTAATAATTGTTATTGCGGGAAAAAATGCTAAACACACTAAAGTTTCTATAAAAAAAGGAAAAGTTAATAAGATTAAAGAAAATAATATAAATCAATATATCACAAAGTTATTTCCAAAATCACAAATAGCACTACTAGAGCAATAAATTCAATCACTTACTTAATAAAGAGTAGGTCAAAGTATTTAGGCAATGTCCATAAACTATCTGGAACAAATCCTTCTATTGAATTACAATGATCTGCAATTTCTTCGCTAATCCCCATTAAATCATTTGCTATAACCTTTGATACTTCAGATGGGTCATCATGATTTAGTCCCTCTATTTCTTTTTTCAATGATTTTGCACTTGAGTAAAGACTAGATAAAACATCTGAAATATCAGCTAAAATCTCCGTTTCAACTAAAGGCTCCATTCCAATTTCTCTTTCATTTAATATCAAAGTAGATAAAACTTCTTTATAATTAACTGCTGAAGGTATTACATGTTCAAAAACAAGTCCTAAAAGAGTTTCAAACTCTATTTCACGACAAGTATTATATCTTTCAACTAGAACATTTTGTCTCATTTCTAATTCAATAGGTGAATAAATCCCCATATCTTCAAGAAAATTTACTTCTTTTTTACTTCCTAAAATATCTAATGCATCTGAAGTCGTTCTTAAATTTGGTAATCCTCTACTCTTTGCTTCTTGAACCCAGTCATCACTGTAGTTATCTCCATTAAATACTGTTTGCTTAGAACTTATTATCCATTTTTTACTTAAATCAAATAAAGCTTCTTCTATACCTTTGCCTCCAGAAATCTCTTTCTCTAGTATTTTATTAGACTCTTTTAAAACAGAAGCAACTGCCCCATTTAAAATCGTAAGAGGAAATCCGATGGCCTGAGAAGATCCCACTGCTCTAAATTCAAATTTATTACCCGTAAATGCGAATGGAGAAGTTCTATTTCGATCACTATTGTCTTTTAAAAGGCCTGCTAGCTGATTGGCCCCCATATCTAAACTATTATCAATATCAGGTGTAAATGTCTGATTATTCATAATAGATTCAAATATTTTTTGAATTGTATCACCTAAATATACTGAAATAATACTAGGAGGAGCTTCATTTGCCCCTAGGCGATGATCATTTCCATGGCCAGAAATTGCCATTCGTAAAGATGGGGCACTTCTTTTTACGGCCTCACATATTATTGCAACTATTGCTAAAAACCTATGGTTTGCATGAGGCTCTTTTCCTGGCTCGAGTAAATTAGTTCCTAGATTATCAGAAAGTGACCAGTTTACATGTTTACCACTGCCATTTATTCCAGCAAAAGGTTTTTCATGTAAAAGGGCAACTAAGTCATGTCGATTTGCTACATTTTTAATTATTGCCATCATTAATTGATTATGATCTGCTGAGATATTAACATCTTCGAAGATCGGAGCGATTTCGTATTGGCCAGGTGCTACTTCATTATGTTGTGTTTTAGCGGGAATTCCAAGACGATGTAATTCAAAGTTAAGTTCATCCATAAAAGATTTTACTCTCTCTGGAATGGCCCCAAAATAATGATCATCTAGCTGTTGATGTTTGGCCGAAGATTTTCCAAACAATGTTCTTCCTGTCATTACTAGATCTGGCCTCGAAAAATAGAATAATTTATCTACAAGAAAGTACTCTTGCTCTGCTCCACAAGTCGCCATAACAGATGTACTTTTCTCTCCAATTAAATTTAAAAATTTAGTTGTATGTGTATTAATTGATTCAACTGACCTAAGAAGTGGCGTTTTTATGTCTAAAGCATCTCCATGATAAGAAACAAAAGCTGTTGGAACACATAAAGTTTTACCATTTACACCTTCTACTAAAAATAATGGAGAGGTCATATCCCACGAAGTATAACCTCTTGCTTCAAAAGTACTTCTTGTTCCGCCATTAGGAAAAGATGAGGCATCTGGCTCACCTTGCATTAGTTGAGAGGCATTAAACTTATCAACAGGTAATCCATCCTTAAACGAAAGAAATGCATCATGCTTTTCTGCACTTGCTCCTGTTAATGGTTGAAACCAATGACAAAAGTGAGTTGCTCCCCTGGATATCGCCCATTCTGTTACTGCCTTTGCTACAATTTCGGCATGCTCTCTTTCTAAATATTTTGTTCCCAATGAAACATCTTTAAGTATTTTTTTCACTTCTGCTGTTATTAAGTCTGATCTCATAGGATCAAAGACATTATCACCATAATACTCACTTACTTTTGCTAAGTTTTTTTCTGGAAAATCTACTGATCTAATCTGTCTATTGATTGCATCTCTTTTCAGACTGGTCCTGGTTGATAAATCCGACATTTAATCCCCCTTGAAGTTTATTTATAAGGGGATTTTAAAAATAAGATATTATTATGTCTACTAAGAACTTAAAATTATTTATCTTTAGAGTATATACTCGATGCGACATGGTCAAATTTCACAGCATGAACCTTAGGGAACATCATTAAAATTGTAGCAAAGATTATAAATAGTGCCTTTGCTGCCTTTTCTTGGATTTCTGTTGGAATCATATTAAAACCTGGTTTTATTATATTGTAAGAAAATATTACAAATTTATTAAATTTTGGCAATAAAATTTGTTAATCTCTATAAATTGTACATTTCAAGGCCATGTATGAAAGATGGAATCATTTCATTAAAGCAATATCAAGGTGAAGATTTACCCACTGAACTAATTGCAAATAATTCAAATATTAAGGTTGCAACAAATTACTTTGTTAGTCGATTTGCATTAAAAGCTGTATTAATTCAGCTAGATAAATTGTTTTCAGATTACCAAGACTCTCAATTAAAAATTATTAATCATCACCATTTAATAAATCACCCTGAGATTTTAGTTTCCATTTCTCATACAAATTCATTTGGAGCTGCAATCATTTCAACTTGCGCTAATACCGAATCAATTGGTATTGATATTGAACATATTGATCGATCAATTACTCCAAACTCTTATAAATTCTTTCTTAACAATACAGACTCCCAAATTTTATATGATGATTTATTAAAAGCATGGACTATAAAGGAGGCAATTTTCAAAGCCGTTTATCCTAAGCTTTCATATTTTGAACATTTAATCCCCGAAAATAAAAAATTTGTCCTTACTGATATTTGGGCATCTAAAAATAAATTCGGAATTATTGGTAGCAGTAAAGTGATAGGCAGATATAACAGCTCTATTCAACAAGATATTATTGTTTCCACTGCTTACTTAAGAGCTTTCTCCGCTAAATCTTGATCTAAAATTTTAATTGTTTTTAAAGTAGATGGCTTAGATTCTACTAATACTTCAATATTAATTAATTTACCTGTTCGAAAGACGGCAAAATCATAGTACTTATTTGGCAATAAATATTTTCCTACTTTAGCGATATCATCAGCTAATACTCTATTCTCATTAATTGCTATAATTTCATCTCCTGCATTCAAGCCTGATTTATATGCAGGCCCATCAAGCTCGACACTATGAATATAAACCCGATCTCCATGCAGTTTTTGTGTAATGCCCAGATATGAACCTTCTTCTACCTGAAACTCAAGTTCAAGCCCTATTGACTTAAAACTATCAATAATATCTAACTCTTCAGTTGTTGAGATCATCAAATCAAATTTATCTCTAATAGAAATATTTCCAATTTTTTCAATCATATTTAATACATCTTCAGTATCCACTCCCTCTTCGGGGTTATTCAAAAATGATTGCCATAATTCATGGAGTAAATCATTGATATTTTTTTTATTTTTAATAAATAATGTATTTAAAATAAAAAAGACAATTCCTCCTTTCAAATAGTAACTGATTGATGAATTATTACTATTTTCATCTGGACGATATAATTTATTCCAAGCATTAAATGAGCTACTCTCAAGAGAGTGAAACCGTCTTCCTTTGATTGAAAAATATCGAAGCAAATTATCTTTTTGTAAATCTAGATACTCTTCGAGGCTAATCAAACCACACCTATAGATAAAAAGCTCATCCATAAAACTAGTTAAACCCTCTGCAAGCCAAAGCAAAGTTGTTTCGGCCTCCTTAAGATAATTAAAAGGACCTAAATCTTTTGGCCTAATTCTTTTTATATTCCATGTGTGAAAATATTCGTGAGAAACAAGAGCAAGCCATCTGATATATTCCTTACGACTAGCAAATGACCTGTTATCATATTGTAACACTGTAGAATTACTATGCTCTAAACCTCCAAACTTATTAGGTAAAAAATGAGAAATAAATGTGTAGTCATCGTAAGGCATACCTCCCATTAAACCTGAGATATGATCCACTATTATTTTAATATCCTTATTTATATTATTTTCGTGTGGAAGTTGTTCCCCATAAAATGCTAAGTAATGATTTTTTCCACCTGCAATAAATCCATCAGTAAAGTGACAACCAATTTCAATGGGACTATCCAGTAAAGTATCATAGTTTGCCGCTTGATACTCAAAGGTATTTCGATTCTCTGAAATATCAACTAATCCTGTCGAAACCTTTGACCAACTTGCTGGAAAATTTATCTCTACTACTGGCTTTTCTACTTTCTTATTTAAAACCCCCATAAAAATACTAGGCCCGTGCAAAAATGCATGGGATGCATCAATATGTGAAGTTCTTACGGTTAAATCATGACAAAACACGTTATAACTAATTTCAAAAGTATTATCATTATCTAATTTTTCCCATTGTACTCTCCAAGTACCTTTACTAATTTGTTCAAAATAAAGCTCCTGCCCAGAACTTCTATTTGCTTGAAATGATTGAATATTCCTTCCATACTCTCTCATTAAATATGAACCTGGCGACCAAGATGGAATAAAAAAATCTAAGTGCCCGTCACCTGAGTGCTTTTTACCTATAATCTTCATATTAACTTGATGAGTCTTAGGATCCTCTATTTTAAGAAAATATTTTAATATTAATTTTTTTTCATTTTTCATGTTTTCCTCTTGTCAAAGCTAGACTGGCCTAGATAGTAGTTTTGAATAACAAATATAAAGACAGGAGCATAAGATGTCATTAGGCAGAAATAAAATAAATAAAGATTTAATACCTTTGCCATCTATTTCTCTATCCGATGAGGCATTAAGCCAACTAAGGCTAATTATTGATAATGATATCACTTTATCTGGGAAATATTTAAGAATTGCTATTTCAGGAAAAGGTTGTAGTGGATTTAAGTACTCAATAGGATTTAGTGATATGCACGAAGATGATATAGAAGTAAAAACTAGTAACTCCATACAATCTATAGTTGTCTTAATTGATTCATTTACTGCATTTTATTTACAAAATGCCTTGATTGATTACAAGCATGGAACTCAAAATGATGATGATGGATTTATTGTTATAAATAAAAATCATGCTCAGTACAAAGGAAAGTTTTGGCTTGATAATCCAACTGATATCCCGCCTCTACTAAAATAATATGGACTATCGCTACCTACAAGCATTTTTATTAACTGCTGAACATCTTAGTTTCTCTAAAGCTGCCAATGAGCTACAAATTGCTCAATCTGCAGTAAGTAGACAAATTAAATTATTAGAATCCTCTTTAGGTGAAGAAGTTATTATCCGATCATCAAAAAAGGTCTTATTAACAAATAAAGGCAAGCAATTATATTTTGCACTAAAACATTTTGAAAAGATGGCAGATAATATTTTTGAACAAGAAGATAAAGCACCACTTAAAATTGGAATTCTACATGGATTATTAGAAAATTGGTTTGGCCCTTACTTGAAAAAATATTATACTAACTTTAATAAAAATATTGAAATAATAGTCAAATCTCAAAATGAGCTACGCAGTCTTATCGAAGAAGGAAAACTTGACTTAATCTTTTCAACTGAAAATATTCAAAGTGAGTTAATTTCATCCTTAAAACTTTTTGATGAAACACTTATATTGATCAGTAAAAATGATATTGATATTAATAATCTGACTTCTCATCGTTGGATCGTCTATGGCCCAGCAGATCACTTATATTCAATTTCAGAAAAAAACCACAATAATTTTATTGAAGTTGAATCTATTACAACAATTGTAAATTTAGTCAAGCAAGGTATTGGAATCGCGGTTGTTCCTGATCACGCAATCAAACATGAAGATCAGCTTATTTGTAATAAGCTTCCAAAAATGCCAAAGTCTGAAATATTTATGACGTCACTTAATTATAAAACCTTACCAAAAAACATTGAAGAATTTATAAATATTTTATAATTTACAAAATAGAGTAATATTAATTATTATAATTTAAGAGGTAATTATGAATAAAGTATATCTTTCAGGTGAAATCCACTCTCCGTGGAGAAATAAAATTATTAATTTAAGTAATCAGTCTAAGCTCAATATTGATTTTTTAACTCCGGAGCTAGATCATGACACAAGTGACTTAATTGGCAGTCGCATTCTAGGTGATGAAGAAAGTTCATTTTGGACTGATAGAAAAAGTGCGTTAATTAACTCTATTAAAATTCAATCTGGTATTAAAAATTCCAGTCTCGTTATTGTAAAGTTTGGTGAAAAATATAAACAATGGAATGCTTCCTTTGATGCAGGATTTGCTGCTGCTCTAGGTATCCCAATTATTTTAATTGCTCCTTCAGAATTTAATCATCCTTTAAAAGAAATAATGGCGACATCTAAGGCCGTATGTAGAACAGAAGAAGAAGCAATTGAGATTCTTAAGTATACTTTTCAATAATATTTGGTATCACTTTGCACCGATTTATCACTAATATATTACAAAATATTTCATTTCATCATAATTAGTTTCAATTTACCTAGAATTTGACTCTATTTAGTATTTTACAGATAGAATTTTATTGCATTTGAACAAGGAGTTCCTATATGCAGTCAGATTCAATTAAGCATAGATTCTATCAATTCTTATTACTTGTCTTTGTTATAATTATTTTACTTGGTTGCGGTAGACCTCAAGATACAACTAAGGAAGATGCGAGAGTGTTAAATTCAAAATTAATAATTGAATCTTTAAACTGGGTAAGTATTCAAGAAGGAGAAGTACCTGAAAATGTATTCATAAATTCTAATTCAGTGGCCGATATAAGAATCAAACAAAAAGGAACAAGATGTACTGGATTCTTAATTTCCAATGATTTATTAATGACAAATAATCACTGTGTTTCAGACTCTTATGCTGCCATTGGTGTTAAGGCATACTTCAATCATAGAATAAATACAAATATTGAAGATTGGGATGAGTTTTCATGTGATCAATTTATACTTACTAATGTTAATTTAGATTTTACTATTTTAAAATGCAACAACTCTCCTGGAGAAAAATTTGGTTTTTTAAAACTATCTCAAACCGAGCTTGGGCCTAACGACCCAATTTATATTATTCAACAAAACTGCGATTACTATCTAAGTCCAGGATGTGATTGGTATCAACAATATGCTTTTGGATATATTTCATACTACGATGAAAAGTATTCACATAATGCAGACACTCTTGGTGGATCATCAGGGAGCCCGATTTTTGATTACTTAACAAATGAAGTAATTGCAATCCACAACGCAGGTTATGGAAATAATGGCCATGGAAGAGGAATAGAGAATTATGGAGTACCATTTTCAAAAATTATTTCGTATTTACAAAACAGTCATGAGTCAATTTTTAATCAAATTAATAGTATTGACAACTTTGCAATCATTACTCTTCCTTTTGAAAGTGAGAACATATTTTTAGAGACTGACGAACATATTTATTCATTCTCTTTAGAGCAAGAAAGTAAAATAAAGGCAAAAGTAACTTTTTTACATGAAAATGGTGATCTTGATATAAAAATATTAAATTCTAACTATGAGGTTATTAATAATGGTATGTCCAGCTCTGACAATGAAGAAATCACAAATTCCTTCCATTCAGGCAAATATTATCTCGTTGTTTATGGATATCATGGAGCTAAAAATAATTATTCTATTCAACTAAAACATACTAATAATAATTCATTTTATAGCGCTACGGCGACACTTACCCCAACAGCAAAATATGATTATAGCATCTCTAGTTCCGATGACCTTGATTATTATAAGTTTAACCTTGATGAGAAACAAAATCTTTCAATAAGATTAGAAATTCAAGATGAGGGGCAAGACTTAGATTTGTACCTTTTTGATAAAAATCAAAACTTAATTTCGGCCAGTGAATCAACAACACCAAGAGAAGAAATTAATTATTTTTTAAGCTCTGGTAAATATTATGTTCTAGTTAAAGGATACAATAAAGCAAAAGGAAAATACAATTTAATGATTGAGTAAAAACTATTCTTCCCGCTCTTTGGCCTCTTGAACTAATTCTTTTAAATCAAATTCATCACTCAAGAATAGTTCACGAGGTAAGGATCCATCTATAAGTTTTAGATCACCGTCTTTTAATGATTCTTTATTAAAGCATAACCTTGAATCTTGATGCACATTACAAAGCAATTTCTGTAAATAAGTTTCTATAAAATTTATAACAGTGGGAGATTGATAACCCACAGACAAAGAATAACTTAACTGCTCAGAACTACCACAATGAGCAAAACCTGGAGGAATATAGAGCACCTCACCTTTCTCTAAGTTAATTTCATCATGATCCTTAAAGTCTTTTAGAATTTTTAAATCTAGTTCAGGGATAATTCTACTATCATGACCAGCTTCTGACTCTTGAACTTTTTCAACTTTCCAATTTTTTTCACCATAAATTTGAAGAATAAATACCGAGTACCAATCAATATGAGGTCCAGCTCCGCCTCCTCCAGCAGAAATTGAGGCCATCACATCATGAAGTAATACTTTTGGCAAAAACAACAAAGTTTTTACTAAATTTTGAACATCTTGAATATTTTTTTCAACATCCTGAATAAATAAGCTCCATGGACTATCTTTTGGCAAAGAAGTTAATGCACTTTCAGTAAATGGGCCAAAATCAATATCTATTTGTGAAAAATTATTATTTTTATATTTTATTAACCTCGAAACTATATTTTTCTCCATGGCCAACCCTGAAATTTCATCAAGATCTAATTCTAAATCTTTGCTATTAAATAAATTTTTTATTAATACTGGCTTTTTATCCAAATAAAGATCTATAAATTTATTTTTATCAAATTCAGTTATAATATCCATTAGTTTCATGCCCTTTAATTACAGTTTCCTTTTCCGCCCATATATCGGCCACTTTCACATAAAGTAACATCAAAATGTGTATTATAATCAAACTTTGATAAATCATACTTTTTAAAAACTAAACTACTCTTACCATGCTTATTTTTTAAACTTATAGGCCATCTAACTTCTACATAATCTAACAACTCATTGCCAATACCAAAGTGAACTCCAGATTCATTTTGTGATGATTGTGCTCCATATGAGTACTCAACCCACTGCCGATAAATACTCTTGTTAGTTTTGAGAATTATCATCGCTCCAATTCCTCTAGTGTTGGCACTGGTTCCTTGAAGAAAAAATCTAATAGATTTTCGCTTGTGTCTTTTAGTGATATTTTCAAAAACATAAACCCTTGTCGGAATGCTAGAGTTTCTTATATTTGTTTGTCCCGAAATAAAATCAACCAGGCCATCCGAATTTAAATCTATTTTAATTGTTCCTGATGGGTTTAAAATATTAATCCCAATATTTTCAGCAATGTCTGTATATGCATGATTTGTTTCTTGTTCAAATAAAATTAATCTTGAATTTGGTGGATACCCTGAGTTATCCATTAAAATATCAATTCTTCCATCATTATTATAATCTAAAGTTACCGCTCTCTTATTGCTATAGCTATAATTCTTATTACCATAATCTAACAAAAATTCACTGCGTATAAATTTAACGGAAGGAGATAATTCTTTACCTGTTAAAACACTAGACTTATCTCGTGACTCCTGATCATATGGATGGGTTAACTCTCCTGTAACAACATCCATAATACCATCATTATTATAATCGAAACATATACCATAAAATGATTTTCCTCCTCCCAATCTTTGGAACCTTCCCATTTGATCATTAGCAAAACCACTTTCTTTTCCATAATTTTTAAATAATCTATCATTATGTTTAAAGTCAAATAAGTTGACCCATAGCTTGTTGCTATACCCACTCGAATTTGCCGTTAAAATATCAGGATATCCATTTTGGTCAATGTCACATGTCGAAGAGCCAAAGGTGGGAGTTGCATTAGGAAACTTTTTAAATTTTTTTATATATTTATGCTCATATTCTAATAAATAACTAACATCAACAAATTTTAACCCATCACCTTTAAACAAGCGATCTGGAATTAAAGTTCTTCCTTTTTTGTTTGATTTAAACCAATGACCTTGAAAAAGGTCTAGCTTCCCATCGAGGTCATAATCAAGAAGTGAAAGTGAAGCAATTGGATATGTAGTTTTACTAGGAAAAGCATTTTTTATTAATTTATAATTAACTTTTCCATTTTTAACTGAACCTTTATATAAAAGCAGAGGGTAAGATCTTAATGCTGATCCCTGATTAAGTGTTACAAAGATTAAGTCTAATATTCTATCCTTATTAAAATCTGCAAATACTAAAAATGATGCGCGTTTGTTTTCAGAAAAAGGATTATAGCTTATTTTTTCATACTTATTCTTTTTTGCAATTCTTTGATAAAAAACCGGAACTGAATAATGATTTTCTAAAGTCACTAAATCTGTATTTCCATCATTATTAAAATCAACAGCGTAAAGATGAGAAGCTTTTACGCCCTCAAGTCCATATTCCTTTGTTTTATCTACAAAATGATCAGGCTCAAACTTTCTTGTCGGCCCTACCTCTATCAATTTTTGCTTAATTGATTTAACGCTATCTAAACCAATTACGGGATGGTTCTTGCTAGTATTATTAACTTTTGTAATGGAACAACTTAGTAGTATACTAATTAAAACTATCTTAATTAAATGGTTCAATATTTCCATTGATACTTTCTTATTTTAGTAATTAATAATGTCTAAATTATAAGATTTGTCTTTGCAAATATAATCAGAAACTTTTTTTATTGTACTATCCAAGTTATTACCCATTTCACGGTTATTGGATTTAAATTTATGCCTCGATCGCCGACAACTTAAAAGTGCTAAATTTAAAATAAAATCTTTTTCTTCTTGTTCAATCTTTTCATTATTTAAAATTAATGTTGTTCTAGAGATAACGGCTAAAGTAACATAAAGTTCAATTGACATATTGGCAATTCTTTTTAAGACAAGCTCGCGTTCAATAATGTTTCTACCATATTTAATTAATGAGTTTTCTACATGAATAGCAAAGTCACTTAACATTGATGAAAAATGAGTTGATTGTGCTTCTAAAGAAGGGTGTGCTTTTGACAATGCTTTACTGGATATCATTTTAGATAAACGGTTCTTCGCAAAATCGGTTAATACACCCAGAGACTTGATAGGATCATTTAATGCACTCGATACATCTGATATTTTCCCTAACTCTTTTAAATTTTCACTAGGGCCCTTCACTCCAGAGAGAGCAATAAAGCAACGTAAAATCTCATTTGTCCCTTCAAAAATTAAGTTTATTCTTGCATCCCTCATTGACCTTTCGTATGGATATTCTTTCATATACCCAGTACCTCCGGCAATTTGCATCCCCATATCAATAACACCCCAAAGAGCTTCAGAACCAAATACTTTACATATTGCAGACTCAATTGAGTAATCACTCATTCCCTTAACCATATTGCCTGACGTCATATAGACAGCGCATTCTGTCGCATAACAAATAGCTGACATATCTGCAATTTTCTCTTGAATAAGCCCAAATTCAAATAAGTTCTTATCGAATTGCTTTCGATTTTTTGTATGTTCTGTTGCAAAATGAATAATTTTTTTCATTGCTCCAACGCTAGCAGAACCAAGACTTAACCTGCCACTGTTAAGAACATTCATAGATATCTTAAAACCTTTCCCTGGAGATCCAATCATATTTTCAGCAGGAACAAGCACATTATCAAAATAAACGGCTCTCGTTTCACTTGCCTTAATTCCCATTTTTTGTTCTTTTTCTCCGAAAGTAACTCCTGCCATATCTTTAGTAACAACAAAACAACTAATTTTCTCGACTACTTTCCCCTTAATATCATGATCTGTTTTACAAAACACAGTATAAAACTCTGCCTTGCCAGCATTCGTTATCCAAAGTTTCTGTCCGTTAATAATATAATCTCCATCCTCATTTTTTACTGCTTTCGTTTTAATAGAATAAGCATCAGAACCAGAAGAAGGCTCTGTTAAACAAAAAGATGCTAACATTTCCCCGCTTGCAAGCTTAGGCAACCATTTTTTCTTTTGCTCTTCAGTTCCTTCATTCAATAAAGCTCTGTAACCAATAGATTGATGAGCGCCAAGCATAGTCGCAATAGAACCATCGAAACCTGCTACCTCAGAAAAAACCCGTGAATAAAGGGAATAGTCTAACTCCATTCCTCCATAAGACTCAGGCACCGCTAGACCGCATAATCCCAACATCGCCAATCCCTGAATTATTTCATCTGGTATTTCCTCATTAGTATCTAGCTTTTCGCTATCAATTTGTTCTTCAGCAAATCTAATAACAGCATTCACCATTTCAGAAGCCATTTCTGATTGTTCCGTCGAAAATCGAGGAAACGGAAACACTGAGGACTCATCGATATCACCATAAAACAAATCACCTGCAACAGAGTGAATAATTTCTTCATTACTACTCATCCAATACCTCAATCTAAATATGAATTTATAATATTAACAAGATTATAGCAGTTATTTTTTATTTTTATAGTGATACAATACCTGACAATAGTTAGACAGAACTTATTCGAGTTTTTTACCTATAGCAAAAACTTGCTCGAATACGTACAAGTGCCTTAAAATAGTATTATATAAATTAACAGATTAGAATAATATAATTTGAGTAAAAACAATAATGGCCAAAAAAAATAAAAATAACTTATTCAGTAAGTTAAAAAGCAAAATCTCAACAAAATCAGAAGATGAAGAAGTCGAAGATCAATTAATAGAAGATCAATTAGTAGAAGATCAATTAGTAGAAGATCAATTAGTAGAAGATCAATTAATAGAAGATCAATTAGTAGAAGAACCCTTAAATAAGATTGATGATTTAGAATATATAAATGAAGACTTAGATGATTATAAACCACGGCCATCAGCCAAAGAGAAGAAAATCAATAAACTTAAATATGCCCTGCAAAGTATAATAAAAAAAATAAGCACTAAGCTTTATCCTAAAGAAAAAAGTAAAAGCATCGACTTTGTAGAGCTTTTATTTTCAATAAAAAATAGAAAGAAAGCCCACCAAGTTTTCGTTGTTTCAATGGCCATAGTTAGTATGTATAGCTTAGGTAAAATCTCTGCACTTTTAACAAAAAGCGCCACAGAAAAAATAAAATCCAAACAAAATAATTTGGCACTGGACACATATAAAAATAAAAAAATAAATCTTTCAGTACTTAACTCTGCTAATTTGTTTAATGCTAAAAAAAACCATAAGACACAAAAGAAAAAACAAACTAAATCAACAAAGATTGATCGAAGTAAAATATGTTTAAGAGCAAAGAAAAAATCAAACCTATCCATTAACCTCGAAAACTTAACGGTTTTACAAAATAACTCAAAATCTATTATTGCAGTGACAGTAAATAGAAAAGATGAAATCCAATACTTCCGAGAAGGAGAAACCATCCCAAATTTAGCAACGATCTCAAAAATAATAAACGATAGAGTAATACTCAAAAATCTAAGCTCTGGAGAATGTGAATATATACAAGCAGTTGACAAATCTAAATCTAAATCTAAATCTTTTGATAATTACCAAATTGTCAAAGGAGAAGAAGCCAAACATCTACTAAGCAAAGACCGACCAACAGGAATCACAAATGATGGTAATAGTTTTATTATCAAAAAGTCCTTTAGAGATGAACTATTGTCTGATATTGGATCTGTATTAACTCAAGCTCGTGCTATCCAAAAAAATAATCCAGATGGCTCAATGTCATTTTTAATTACTGAGATTGTTCCAGGAAGTATTTACTCACACCTTAACATTAAGAATGATGACATTATTAATTCTTTTAATGGAAAACAGTTTACTAACTTAAACGAAATTATGAATTTATTTGGAAAGATAAAAGAGATGGATACAATATCAATTGCCATCGAGAGAAATGGTACCAACATGGATCTTGAATATAGCTTTGAATAAATAAACTTAACCAGGAATCAATGGATGAAGTCAGTACGTTTTGCACAAATTTTAACAATGTTTATATTGGCATCTTTATTAAATAATACCTATGCTCAATTCAAAAAGTATCGATCTAAAAGTAAGTATGATATACCTGAAACTGAAAAAGTAATTGAAACAGATGACAACACATTACCTGAAATTAAAGTTAAAAATTCTACAACAGGAAAATCAAAGTCGGTATCGATAAAATCTAAACTCGATCAGAAATCAATGCCAGGAAACGGTACCGATGCATTTGGTCGTGCAACAGGAAATAGTAATATAAAACACGCACAGGCCAATTCCAAATATGTCAATTTAAATATGGAAACAGCATTCGGCCCCGAAGTAATCACTAGCTTTGATTTTCCAGATACATCACTAACTGATTTAACTAAACACATGCAAAAGTTAACCGGAATGAATTTAATTATAGAAAAAGAACTAAAAGGCAAAGTCTCTATTATGGCGCCCACAGCTATTACCGTAGGAGATGCATGGAAAGCTTACTTAACGGCATTAAATTTAAATGGATATACATTAGTAAAATCTGGAACATTCTACAAAATTGTTAATGCAAGAGATATTAGATATGTCCCAACAAAATTATATACAGGAACATATACTCCCAATACAGAAAACTATATAATGAAAATTATTCCTTTAAAAAATATCAATAGTTCAGAAGTAACAAGAAGTTTTCGTCCATTTATTACCAGATATGGTCGAATTATTGAAATTAAACAAACGAATACTATTATCGTGCAGGATACAGGTCAAAACTTAAATCGATTAGCAAAACTTATTAAATTTATTGATGTACCCGGTCACGAGGAAACATTACAAATTATTCCAGTAGAACACTCTTCAGCACAAGAGATTGCAAGTTTATTGGATACTATTCTAAAATCAAAAGGTACATCTAATACTAAATCAAGTAGTAGCGGTTCCAGAAAGCAAGAGAATAATATAAGTAAGATTATTGCAGAACCAAGAACTAACTCAATTATCGCAATGGCAAACGCTGATGGAGCAAAAGAATTAATAAATTTGATAAAAAAATTAGATGTAAAAGTTAACCTTGGAGGTGGTCAGATTCATGTTTATTACTTGAATCATGGTGATGCAGAAGCTTTAGCAAAAACTTTGTCAACATTAGTTTCAGGAGCAACAAAAGGTAAAAAGTCATCACGTTTTACTTCAAAAGGTGGAAAAGAAGACACCTCTCTTTTTAATGCAGAAGTTAAAATAACCGCCGACAAAGATAATAATGCATTAGTCCTAACCGCTTCACCTACTGACTATTTAACAATAAGAAACGTAATTGAAAAGCTAGATATTCCAAGAGATCAAGTTTATGTTGAAGGAATGATCATGGAAACAAAAGTTAATAAAGCTTCTGGGCTAGGAGTTTCAATAGTTGGGGCCTATGGTGAAGGCGCTGCTAAAAAAGCTGGCTTTGCGGGTGGAACAGGAGGATCTGATTTACTTGCATTATTGACAAACAATATTACAAGTTTAGGAGGGTTATTTGTAGGTGGAGGTACGGGTAAGACTATCACTCAAACAATTGGCGGGACATCTGTTGAAATAGACAGCGTTACTGGGCTCATAACTGCCGTTGCCAATAATTCAAGTACAAATATTTTGGCAACTCCTCAAATCATTGCACTTGATAATACAGAAGCTGTTTTTGAAGTAGGTGAAAGTGTCCCTGTTACAGAACAAACAATTGCAAACAACCAAACACAAATAAGTGTTAAGCAACAAAAAGCAGGCTTGAGTTTAAAAATAACACCACAAATAAATAAAGTAACAAGATTTGTTAAATTAAAGATTGATCAAAAGATTGAAGAATTTCAAGTAAGTGCAACAAGAAGTTCTAGTGGAGGTTTGGCCACAACTAGTCGAGCAACCGTAACAACGGTCGTTGTTCGTGATAGAGATACAATTGCAATGGGTGGTCTCATGAGGGACAAATCCCTTAATGCCATATCAAAAGTTCCTTTACTCGGAGATATTCCTATCTTAGGATGGCTTTTTAAAAATACTACAACAGAGTTTTCAAAAGTAAATTTACTTTTTTTCCTTACTCCTAAAATTATGGATTCTTACCAAGAAACTGTTGCTTCAACTTTACAGAATGTTATAAATAGGCGTTCAGTGCATTTAAAAGAAACTATTGGAGAAAATGATCCATTTGGCAAGACGGCCGAAAGTTTATATAAAAAGGCAAAAAAACAAGAGATAGGGCCACTATATGATGAATTGAAATCAAAAAAATATCAAGAGCAAAATGATAACAAAGATGGTATTAACAATGATAATCAAGTCAAACTAGAAGCACCTAACTACAAGGATATATTACAAAAAGTAAATATTAAAAAATCTGGAAGACAAAAAAAATAACTGGAGCATACCTTGAATATTTCGGAAGATATATTACACCGTATAAATAATGATCACGAAAAAATTGGTCAATTATTATTACAATATACCTCTCTGACTGAAAAACAACTTGAAGAGGCATTAAGAATTCAAGAAGACTCAGGTAGAATGATTGGTGAAATTTTATTAACCAAAAACTATATACATCCACATGATATTATTAGAGTAATATGCCATCAAATAAATATTCCATATATCGCTGATATCAATGTTGAAGATATTGACCCTGCAACAGTTAATGATATTCCCATAAACTATGCTAAGCACCATGAAGTATTACCTATTTATTTAACAGATTCAGAAGTAGATATTGTACTGACTGACCCATTTAATTTTGATGTAGTTAATGATCTGCAAGAAGTATTTAAAAGAAAAGTTAACTTAATTGTTTCCTCCCCTCTTAAAGTTGCCGATGCTATTAATAAAGTTTACGAAAGAGCAAATAGAAACCTCGTAGATTCACTTGAGGATGAGATTGATGAGAACCTCGACCTAGATGGTCCCATTGATATTTTAGATGCAGGAGCTGATGAAGCACCTGTCATACGTTTTGTGAATTCAATTATTTTTAGAGCTGTTAAAGAACGTGCCTCCGATATTCATATTGAACCTTATGAAAAAGAAGTAACCTTTAGATTCAGAGTTAATGGTATTATGACTGAAATATTAAGACAGCCATTGAAGACTCAAGCAGCTGTGAGTTCTAGAATAAAAGTTATGGCAAAACTTGATATTGCAGAAAAAAGATTACCTCAAGACGGAAGAATCAAAATTAAGATGGCCGGTAAAGATATTGATATTAGATTAAGTACTGTTCCAGTTCAAAATGGTGAAAGAATCGTAATGAGAATTCTGGAAAAGACTGGCAGGATTTTAACTCTAGAAAACCTTGGTTTTTCAGGAAATGTTCTAAGTCAAATAAATGAACTTTCCCAGAGAAAGCATGGAATGCTTTATGTTAGTGGGCCCACTGGATCAGGCAAGACAACAACTCTTTTTGCTATTTTAGACAGAATAAACTCACCTGATAAAATGATTATTACGGTTGAAGATCCAGTTGAATATGAAATAACTGGAGTATCGCAAATTCAAACAAATGATAAAATAAATTTAACATTTGCGAGAGCATTAAGAAGTATTGTTAGACAAGACCCCGACATCATTATGGTAGGTGAAACTAGAGATGGAGAAACTGCTAGCATGGCAGTTGAAGCCTCTTTAACTGGTCACTTTGTTTTATCCACAATTCATACCAATGATGCATCATCTTGCCCTAATAGGTTAATTGATATGGGTGTTCCTCCATTCTTAATTGCTTCCTCATTAATTGGAGTAATTGCTCAAAGATTAATTCAAACACTTTGCCCTGATTGTAAAGAAGCATATCACCCAACCGAAGAAGAATTAAGCGCTATCGATTTAACTGAACTGCCTTCCACTAGTACTATTTATAAGGCGGTTGGCTGCCCGAAATGCAATTACCGGGGATATTCAGGAAGAACAACCGTTTGTGAACTATTGCTAATTACAGATGAGCTTCGTCCCTATATTCTTCAGAAAAAAGATGCTAGCAGTGTCAAAAAGCTAGCAATATCTCAAGGAATGGTTAGTCTTAGACAAGACGCTATTAAAAAAGTTAAATCAGGAATTACTTCTATTGAAGAAGTAATGAGAGCAATCAACGAAGATGAACTTGAGGAGTAGTTAACAAATGGCGTTGTATACTTACAAAGGAATTAATATCTCAGGTAAGGAAATTAAGGCCACTATTAACAGCGAAAGTATTTCAATTGCAAAACAAAAAATCAAGTCCATGGGAATCATGCTGATTACTATCAATGAGCAAAAGTCAGGGACTGAAAAAAAGGGATCTATCAGCTTTGGTTCTGGTGTAAACATTCAAGACTTATCCTTAATGACAAGACAACTGGCGACTTTAATTAAGGCAAGAATTCAAATAGTCGAGGCGCTTTCCGCTCTTGTAGACCAAGCTGACAACCAGAAATTAAAAATTATATTAGCAGAAGTAAAACAAAAGGTGAATGAAGGGTCATCTCTTGCAAATGCTTTGGCCGATTATCCAAAAGTTTTTAATAATGTATATATAAATATGGTAGATGCAGGGGAGTCATCAGGAACATTAGATGTTGTCCTTTTAAGACTTGCTGACTTTACTGAAGCACAAGTAAAACTAAAAAACAAAATTAAGGGTGCTATGATGTACCCTATAATTATGGCATTTGTAGGTTCTGTTATGATGGGTATTATTTTTGCCTTTGTAATTCCTAAAATAACTAAAATATTTGTTACGATGAAAAAAGAGCTTCCAATTCAAACTCAAATCTGTATTTGGATTTCAGATTTTGTTAGAAATTATTGGTGGGGAATAATAGTTGGTATGTTTTTATTTTGGATTCTTTTTAACAAATATATTACTTCCAAAAAAGGTGAATTCATCTGGCACAGGGTGTTACTTAAAATGCCAATTGTCGGTGAATTATCAGTAATGATTAATGTGGGACGATTTTGCTCTACTTTGGCCACATTACTTAAATCAGGAGTTCCTATTTTAATTTCCTTGAAAATTGTAAGAAATTTAATTGGGAATGTTCATATGCAATCAGCTGTAGAGAGTTCAAGAATAAGTATTGCCGAGGGTGGTTCACTTGCGGTCCCCTTAGCAAGCTCTGGTCACTTTCCATCAGTTGTTACACATATGCTTAAACTAGGAGAAAGATCAGGAGAGCTTGAACCCATGTTAGAGATTATCGCTGACAATTATGAAGATCAAGTTAATACTAAACTTGCAGGCTTGACGACAATACTTGAACCTATAATGATTGTGGCCCTTGGACTTGCTGTTGGATTTATCGTATTTTCTGTTGTGGTCCCCATGATGGAACTTAATACTCTACGCTAAAATAACTATACCTAGTGTAACAGCTTTGATATATTAAACTAATTGTTAATTTAATTAGGAGTTTTAGGTTCATGTCTTTAAAAGAAAAGTATAAAAAGCATTTAGAGAACTTAAATAGTCAAGAAGGCTTCACTTTAATTGAAATTCTTATTGTGCTAACTCTATTAGGTATTATAGGAACTTTTGTTTCTGGTAAAATATTTGATCAACTTTATGAAGGTGAAAAACGTTCTACTAAAATACAAATGCAAAACATCCAAGAAAGACTAAAGGAATTCCGCCGTCATTGCGGACAATACCCAACAACAGAGCAAGGACTCGAGTCATTAATTCAAAAACCAACGTCAGGAAGAGATTGTAAGAGATATAACCCTGGCGGATATATCGATGGTGAAGTTCTCCCTCTTGATCCATGGGATGAAGAATTTATCTATGAATCAAATGGAAAATCTTTTGAAATTTACTCTATGGGACAAGATAGAGCTGAAGGTGGTGAAGGCAAGGATGCAGACATATACCTCAAAGAGAAAAAAGAAGAATAAACTTACTGAATCAAGTGGTTTTTCCCTTATTGAAATTCTTATTGTTCTATTTTTAGTTTCAATTGTACTCAGTTTGGCGACAAGCTTTAATTTCACAGACCGTCAAGCAATAGAAGAAGAACTAAACTTATTAGAACGTTCCATTCGTTTTGGAATTGATGAGTCTGCCATAAAAAATGTTATGTATAGACTGCATTTTAGCTTAGATGACACCCCACAGTCATATTCACTCGAATACGGCCCAGATGATAACTTCATTCTTCCTCCTCCCTTATTAGTTAAGCTAGATCAATTAAATTTAAAAGAAAGAGCCGTTTTTGAAAAAGAGGTAGAAAAAATAAATAAAAAGTTTACAAGAGTAAAAGAATTAAATGATGGAAAACACAAACTAGAAGAAGAGGTAAGAATTATCGGTATTGGACTTCCTGATTATCCTGAACTATTCACTGAGTTTCATGCATCTTTGTATATTTATCCTACAGGAGAAAAAGATAATGGATTAATCATCTTAGCAAATGATCAAGAAGTTATTGGTATTTCCATTGATCCTTTCACGCGAGATATTGAAAGATTTTATATAACAACTCAACTTCAAGAAGGTGAAGAAATTGCAGATAGACAGTTAGAAGATGCATATGAGATGTTTAACAGCTGGAGTCAACAATGAAACATAAACAAGGTGGGTTTTCCTTACTTGAAGTTATGATTGCAATGACTGTTTTTTCTGTTTTTGTTGCTGTCTACGTAACATCTCAAGGTTATAATATTAGTGACTCGACATTGATGCGTGAAGAACTAATGCTTCAAACACTTTGTGAAACTAAAATAAATGAAATTATTATTTCACCGCCAGAACTTCGTGATTCATTAACTCTTAGTAAAGAAACTAAAACATTTGAAGATTATGAAGAATATGAATATAGCATCGAATATAAAAAATTTATTTTACCTGACTTTAAAGCATTAATGAACTCGGAAGACAGTGAAGAAGAAGAAGAAAACTCAACACAGCAAATGATCATGGAAAAAGTAAAAGAAAATATGGAAAAAATAATATGGCAAATAACGGTTGAAGTGAGAAACAAGCAAACAGATTTTAACTTTAAACTTTCGACCTGGCTTTACAATCATAAAACAAGTATCAATCTTGGAAGTTTTTAATGAAGCTATTCAATGAAAAAGGATTTACTTTAATCGAAGTACTAATCACAATTGTGATTTTATCATTCTTAATGATTTCTGTATTTTCAATTATAGATAATAGCACTGTAACCAAAGAGAATATCATCATTGAAGACAGAGAATTACTTCAAATCGAGTCAGCATTAACAAGATTCGATCTTGATTTTACTCAATTATACTCTCCATTATTTTATGCGAAAAAATTTGATTCAAAAAACTACTTAGCGCAAAACGAGTCTTCGACACTTTCAAAAAATCAAATAAATAGCTTAAGTAATTATCAACCTTCTGAACTATTTCCATTAATTACTGAAACAAACCACCCAATCCCAGCAATAATTAACGATAATATGACAGATATTATGTTTATGACGAGTAATAATAAAAGAAAATTTGAGAATGCAAAACAATCAAATTATGCATGGGTAAGATACTTTCTTGAAGAGGATGAATCTAATCTAAAAATATTAAAAAGACAATTCATTGCATCTAACATCTATAGCGGAGAATTTGACGATGAAAGTATCAAGTCTCACACCCTAGCAACTAATATTAAATCTCTTAGTTTTCTCTACTGGGATCAAGAAAAAAGCAAATTTGCAGATTCCTTAAAGTACGTAGACTATTCCAAATCACCACTAAAGTTGATAAAAATTATATTAGTTTGGGTTGATAAAAATGAAGTAGAACATGAAATTATTCGAACTTATCGATCCCTGTGGCCATACTTTAACCCTAATAAAATAAACTTAGGTAATCCATACTCGACAGAAGATACAGAGTATATTGAAGAAGATGATGAGTAATATTAAAATATATAAAAATATTTATTCTAATCAAGGCATTGCCATATTAATGGTAATGTCTGCTATTGCTATTCTTTCTTTTTTATTAATTGAATTCACTTTCGATGTAAAAGTTAATAAATTAAGAATTTATAACCAACAAGATAAGATTCAAGCAAAGCTAAATGCAGAAGCTGGAATAAAGTTTTCTTTAGCAAAGCTAAGATTATACCAAGAGGCCAGAAACTTGCTGGAAAAAAATGAACAATTAAAGACTTCAATCGGAGAACGTCCCATCGAGTCAATTGTAACTCAACCCTTTATCTTTCCTATACCTAGTGCATTAATGGCAAACGCTAGCTTAATTCAAAAAAATGCCATTAATGAATTCTTAAATGAAATTGTTTTACAAGGCACTTTATCGGTGAATTTATCTAGTGTTTCAGGTTTTTTAAATCCAAACAATTTACGCATTTCTCTTCGTGAAGAAGATGATGATGAAGACTCTAATTCCGAAGAAAATAAACCTCATGACTATATTCAAAAAGAATTTGTTGATACTTTAACAAAAGAAATTGAGAAAAAAATAGAAGAAGATGACCTATTTGCTAATACCTACTCCAATATTGACCCAGAGCTATTAATTAAGGAGCTTAAATTTTTTGTTAACGATGTTGATAGCTATGATGAACCTGAAGTTTCCGATTTTCAATCTCTTTACGATGAAGATGGAACTATTCCCAAGTTTGCACCGTTAACCTCTCTTAGTGAAATGCATTTGCTAAAAGGATGGGACGATAATATTATTAACTTAATCAAAGACAGATTAACTGTTCACGAAGTTAGTATTATTCCTGTTAATGAAATTAATAATTCACAATTAAAACTATTATTTCCAGAAATTACAGAAGACCAAATAACTGACTTTTTTAATTTCAGGGATGGGAATGAAAAAGAAAATATAATCGCTTCGGAATTCCTGTCAGTTGAAGACTTTAAAAATTCTATTATTAATAACCTGGGAATAACTGACGAAACCACTTATAATAATAGAATCACCGAATTTAAAAATGCCGGTATTCAAATTGGTGTAGCGGGAAAATTATTTAAAGCTGTCTCCATTGGTACATTTGGTCGATCAACTTATAAAATAACTGCTTATATTGATATGCCAATTAAACCTGCACCTCCAAAGATAAAAGAAGAGGAAGAAGAAGAGATAAATAAAGAGGAAGGATCAGAAGAAGAAGAAGAAGAAGAAGAAGAGGAAGAAGAGAAGGAGGAGGAGGAAGAGAAAAAAATCCCAACCGAGTTTTTAGAACCTAGAATTGTGGAGTTAATTGTAGGAGAATAAGCTAGTAAATATTATTTTATTTGATATCATAATACTATGGAAATATTAGCAATTGATCCTGGATCTTATTCGATAAAATTGCTCCACTCTAGAAAAGAGAGGAAAGGAATAACGGTACAGTCATTTCGAGAAATTATTATAAGTGACTTCCTAGATCAATTTGACAATGAAACTCCTTTATTTGAAATTCAAGCTACCTTAATTAAATCTTATCTTGATGACTTAGAGTTTTCGGGAAAAAATATTATAACAATTCCCAACGACTATTTAACATCTAGATATCTAACACTACCGATTGTGAACAGAAAAAAGATTGACTTAATGCTTCCTTTTCAACTTGATGAAAACCTGCCTTTTCCAATAGGCAACTCTCATTATGTTACACAATATTATAAATACAAAAAATCTACAAATATTATTGTTACAATTACTCAGAAAAGTCATTTTTCGCAACTGCACCAAATTCTTGAATCCCAACAAATAAAACCTGCAATTATTTCCAGTGAAATCTCTACCATTGATAGTTTTGTTTACTGGTCAAAACAATCCAAAAATAAGTCAGCTTCCATTTACAAAAAAACTTACTGCATTTTAGATATTGGACATCATTCAACTAGAGCATATTTTGTAAACAACCAAGAACTTGTATCTAATCATATCAGCTACACTGCGGGTGCTGAAATAGATAGAGCAATTTCAGAGAATTACAATATCTCTATAAAAGAAGCAAGTAAATATAAGCATGAACAATCTTTTTTTCTAACTGAAGAGCTATACGACAAAGTTAATAATAACCAAAAAAAGTTTTCAATAATTATGAAAGATGCTTTCTGGCCTCTAGTATTGGACATTAGACGCTGGGAATTAGGACATAAAGTCAAGTTCACAACAAATATTAAGGCAATATATTTAATTGGCGGAAGCTCTAAAATAAAAAATATATCCAACTTTTTAAGTGAAGCTCTAGGTATTCAGGTTCAAAACCTTGACCTGTACAACTCAGTAATTGAAAGAAAAACCAACATAGAGCAACATAATAAACAATCTTTTTTAATGGCAAAATTAATATCATTATCCCAGGTAAACAAAAGAACTTTGCCTAACTTCTTGACTGGTGATTTCTCTTCCAAGTACTCTAATAACATACCTGTTGCTTCGACATTGTTTTTGGGTACAAGAACATTTATTATTGCTTTAATTTTAGCTGTATCCCTTATCGTTGAAAGAGGATTTTTGCACAAGGATCTTAATAAAAACAAATCACGACTCAATGCTCTAATCAAAAATCCAAAACTAGAACTTAACAAAAAACAACAACGTAAATTTAAAAGAAATACAAAAAGCCTTCTTGGCAAAATCAAAAAAGAAAATAAATTATTTACCCGATCGATTAAAGAAATCAAAACAAAGGACAACGAAAATGCTGTTAAATCCTTAGTTCAATTAAGCCAAATTGTTCAGAATAATGAAATGGTTGATTTAACTAAATTTGAAAGCTCGCTAAATAATATAAGTGCATTATTTAAAAGTGATAAAATAAAAGAATTAGAAACTCTAAAAACAAGATTACAAAAATCATCATTAAACATTACAAAACTAGATATAGAAAAGAACAACTTAACAGTAGAATTAGAGAGAAACTGATATGTCGGAAAAAGAAATTATTTTTGAAAAAATAGATAATGCCCTACTCGGCCAGTATCAACAAATCAATAAGTCATCATTTTATCAAAAAATCCTTGATGTTTTTTCTTCATTAACAGACTCTGAGCAAAAAGCAGTAAATATAATTCTTAGCCTCGCAGCAATAACTGTGCCTATGATAATCATCGTTTTTCTATTTATTTCTAACTACTCACTTAAAAATAATATCTCAGAACAAAATGAAACTATCAGTGAAATAAATAATTATTTTAACAAGAAACAAGAATTATCAATAATCAACAAATCATTTGTTACTCAAGGAAACCTCGAATCAAAATCAAAACTACAATCAAAGCTTAAATCTATTCTAAGGCTCAATAATATTAATCTTTCATCTCTTAAAATAAAAAACTTTGACTTAAGTAATAATAACTCAAAAATCAGTGACATAAAATCATTACTGGAGTTCAACAAATTTACAACAGTAGATTTAACTAATTTTTTAAAAAGAATATTGAGTAAAGAAAATATGAGAGTAAACAAACTTAAAATAACAAAAGATATAAAGGATAATCTTCTCAAAGGAAATATTGAAATATCATATTTCACAAATAAATAATATGAATAAAACTCCAGATAATATTTACCTCATATCCAAAAAGACTAAGGTTTATACTTTTTTCTTTTCTTTTTTAATATTTTTCTTTGGCTTTATTTTTAATTTCCCATTTCAAGAAACGATTGAAAACAAACTTAACAAACAGATATCTCAAGTAAGAAATTGTAATATTAATTATAACAAAATGGATTTATCCTTATTCTTGCCTTCCATCGATCTAATATCACCTAAAGTTTCAGGGAAATGTATTAGTAGCCTTGCTTCTTCAATTAATTTTTCTAAATTAAATTTAGCTCTTAACGGTCCTAGTTTTATACCTTTTGGAGTTAGGCTAAAAGCGACCATTTATAATAAAAATAACTCCCTACCAATTTACCTATCACAAGGTTTTTCATCCACGACTGTTAAAATACCTGAAACCAAAATAAAATCTACTTTTATTTCCAGCATTTTAAATGAAAAAGAATACTTTAAGGGAGATTTATTTCTCGAGACAGTTATTAATGTTCAAGATCAGCAGGCAATTAATAGTGCAATTAAATTAAAATCAGAAAACTTATCTATTCCTTCTATGATCATTGCCAACTTTAATCTACCTTTTTTAAAAATTGGTAACTTGCTACTAGAGTTAGCATTAGATAATAAAAATAAATTAAAAATTAAAACATTTGTACTAGGTGCTAACTACTCACCTATAATGGCAAGGATAACAGGTTACTTAAACCTAAATCAAAATAAAATATTAAAATCAAAGCTTAATATTTCAGGAAGTATTAAGTTCTCTGACGAGTTTCTTGAACAATTCTCTATTATCTCCATGCTCCTCGCGTCAAAAAAGCAGGATGACGGAAATTACCAATTTTCATTAAAAGGAATTATTCAATCACCCAAATTTGATTTCCTATAACTTGTCTCTATTTCATAAATATGTCATAAGATGTAATGAGCATAGATCATAAATATTTAGCATCAGCAATACAACAGCAATTAACTATCTGCTTACCCAAACATCAATCTGCAGAATTCTATAACTATGCATTATTTCCAACAGGAAAACTCTTTAGATCAAAGTTAATTTTTGCATTTTTAAAAGATCACCAATTAAACACGCTCACTAATAATCATATACTGCTTTGTAGCTCTATCGAGGCACATCACACTTACACATTACTACACGATGATTTGCCTTGTATGGATGATGACGATGAAAGAAGGGGTAAACCTGCAGCACATATAAAATTTGGAGAATGGCAATCTTTACTGACTGGTGATGGCTTACTAAATATTTCCTACCGCTTATTGTCTAAAATAAAAACAAATAACTTAAATACTGTGCTTTCAATTTACTCACATGCTTTAGGCCCAAAGGGTTTAATTCATGGACAAGTTTTAGATTTATCAGAAGAAATGAATAATAACTTTGCAACTGTAGTTTTTACTCATGAACTAAAAACAGCAAGGTTAATTCAAGTATCTTTACTACTAAGTTATTTAATTAATAGTAAAGAATCTATTCAATATCGAAAATGTATAAATATTGCTAAGCTTGGTAAAGCAATTGGAATCATTTTTCAATTACTAGATGACCTATCAGAGCTTACTCAAGAACATATTGGTAGTCATGAATATTCTATAAATCCCTGGCTTAAGTTTTTTGACGAAAGTTTAAAAGAACTAGATCATCAAACTAAAAAGATGAACTCTATAATTAAACTATATAAATTAGACAAACTTTTAGAGGTTGTTAATTCACATACGTGCAATACTAGAAGTCAGTTAGAGGAAAGTTCCGATCACGTTAGTAGATTACTACGACCTAAAAAATTATCTCCAGTGATGGTTCTCTTTGACCGAATCTGTTAATGCGACAAGTTTTACTAACTCTTTTTTAGCAGCATGCATATGATTTAATTGATGATCCTCATCATCCTCAATTGTACTCTTTTCGCCTAAGTTTTCTAAGTCCATGGAACATAACTGCGCTTTAGCTTTTTCAATAGTAAGTTTATCTTCAAAAAGTAATTTTTTTATTAAAGATAATATATAAATATCTTTTGGTTCGTACATCTTTTTACCTGAAGCAGTAATAACAGGGTTAATCTCTGTAAACTCAGCTTCCCAAAATCTTAAAACATAAGATTTTATACCAGCAATACTACAAACTTCATCTACACGAAATAAAGACTTCTCAGGTAATTTGGCATCTAACATAAACGAACCACCTTTATTAATTATTTTCGTTATTTTCACTTTCAGAATTGGCCATAAAAGAACTTAAAGCTCTAGCACTTCCCTCTTTTGCTGGAATGCTTTTATCCTCATTTCCTTTCTCATCTAAGCGATGTGAATACCTTTCAGTAATATCTTCTTTTAGCACTTGAGATGGTTTAAATGTTAACACTCGTCGTGCTGAGATATTCATCGCATCTCCTGTCTGAGGATTACGTCCAACTCTAGTCGCCTTATCTCTAATTGAAAAATTTCCAAATCCCGAAATTTTGACCTTCTCACCTTTGGATAAAGTATCTTTCATAACTTCAAAAACAGAGTCTACAACATCTGCAGCTTCCTTTTTTGAAAAACCTGCTTCTTTATAGACTCTTTCTACGATATCTGCCTTAGTCAAGCTCATAAATTTTCCTCCATGATATTTAGAATCAGCTAAGATCTCTAATTTATTATAGAGTAACAGATAAATAGATGATTTCCTATGAAAAAGATATTACTATTATTTTATTTAATTATCATCATAGGAAAATGGTTTTATTATTTTTTTTTACTCCTAGGGATCTTTACTTTAGCGACCTTTTTCCTCAACTTTGTTCGCTCTTTTCTTTTTACCAAAAGCCAATCATTGATTTTCTGATTGATTTCTTCCAGCTCAAGTATGAGCTTCTTTTTAATTAATCGAGGGGATGATGCCACCTTAGTATACTCCTTGAGCTTATTTTGCTCATCCTTCACTAACAGCTTTCTCTTATTAACTTCATCTTTAGTCATACGATAAATCGGCATATCTGCGAGATAATCAGAAAAGGTAAACTTCTTTTTTATCAAGTAATCTACAAAATCTTTTCTGTTTTTCTTTTTTGTTGCTGCTTCGTACTCTTTTTGTCTGATAAATTTGATTATTTCATTATTTTTTTTAATTCTATCCTTATAGTCTTTACATAATAAAATATATCTCTGTTTTACAATTTCGATTCTTCGTTTTGTAAAAATCTCAATAATTTCTTCAACTTTTTGAAATATTTTTACTCCATTCTCAGAAATTAATGTGTAATTAGGTACCATTGAAGTTTGAGTTTTCATTTGCTTAGAAACTTCTAAAAGAGTTGGAGTTTGCCCTCTTTTAAAAATTAACTCCACCATAATATCATTATCTACAGATGAGTCGATATAATCTTTTAGAAAACCACTTTCAATATGTTTGCTTAAAAATTTATAAAGTTTAGCTGCATCATATGTTCTTGGTAATTCTGTTATATAAATCTTTCCGTTAATTTCTTCAAAATTCATATGAAAAATTAATCTTTTTCTTTCGTCGATTTCGATTTTATTTTTATAGTTATGCACAAAAGGTCTAATTTTTTTTGCCTTACTAGTTTTCACATACTGAATCATTGAATCAATGATATCTTTATGATGAAAGCTCGGTATAACTGAAGAAAACCCTGTTCCGATTCCCTCAGAGCCATTCATTAACATTAAAGGAAGTTTAGGCAATAAGTTAACTGGCTCCATGGTTCTTTCATCATAATTAGGTATCATTTCGACTTGGTTCATGTCATCAAACAATAACAACTTTGCCATTTCACCTAACTTACATTCAATATATCTACTTGCCGCAGCATCCGTTTCCATTCTTTCGCCGAAATATCCTTTCTTATCAATTAATGGATAATTATTTGTGAAAGTATAATCCTGTGCCATGTTAACAATAGTCGATTCAACTGACGCTGGGCCATGAGGGTGAAGTGTTAATACTAATCCAGTTACTGAAGAAACTTTCATTAAACCTTTTGTTTGATTTTTCCAAAGAGTGAAAAGTATTCTTCTTTGACCAGGCTTTAATCCATCGGCCAAATATGGAATTGCTCGATCCATCAAAGTATAAATCTGATAAATTCTATATTCATCCTTCACTAACTTATCTAAAGGAACTGACTCGAGCATATGTAAATGTTTTTCTACCATTATAATATATTCCTACTATGATTTATTTTTTCTTTTTCACTGTTTTCTTTTTCACTGCTTTCTTTTTTACTGTTTTCTTTTTCACTGCTTTCTTTTTTGCTGCTTTCTTTTTTACTGCTTTCTTTTTTGCTGCTTTCTTTTTTGCTGCTTTTCTATCTATAAGATTAACTTTATCTCGATCTTCTTCATCTAAAAGCAAGTTTTTCCGAGGAGCAGAGTCTTTTGCAAAACAGACTGCAAGCATTCCTTTTGCCGCTTCAAGGTCACTAATGTCAATTCTAGTAAAATCTTTATTGCTAAGGACATGTTTCCATGCCTCTTGAGACATCTCTCCTAACCCTTTATTTCGATGAATTTCTCTGATAATTTTTAAATTTTTCTTTTTAAATTCGTCTAACTCTAAATCAGATTCTACAAACTTGGTTCCATCGGAAGTAATAATTTCAAACAAAGGGGCTTTTGCCATACAAACAGCACCTTGCTTGAACAACTCAGGCCAGAAGGTAAAGAAAAAATTTGTTAACAATGTATTAATATGCCCACCATCGACATCAGAGTCCGCCAAAAAAACTATTTTTGCAAATCTAAGCTTTTCAAAATCAACTGGCTGTCCAATAGTAAGTCCAATTGAGCCCATAATATTTGAAAATTCGTCATTATTTAAAATATCTTTTATTGTGGCTTGACTCACATTCATTGGCTTTCCTTTAAGAGCAATTCCCCCTTGGTAAAGTTTATCTCTTGCAGATCTTAACCCCCCAATTGCAGAATCTCCTTCACAAATAAAAAGAGAACATAATGATCTATTTTTTCTTTCATTGGCATCTAGTAACTTCTCTATACGTTTTTTACTTTGTTTCTTACTTTTCTTACTTGCATCTTTTAGTTCTTGCAATCGACTTCTTGATCTTGCTCGTTCTAAAATTACTTCTAAAATATCTTTATTTTTTCGAACCCATTTATCTATGTTACTTTTCATAAATCCATCAATGCATTTATCTAAATGAGAATCTCTCACAAGCTTTCTTTTTGTTTGAGACTCAAAACGAGGATTAGGCATTGTAATTCCAAGGATAATAGTCATTCCCGTCAAGATATCATTATCAACTAATGAAATTTTATCCTTTTTTGTTGCTCGCTCGAGTTTCTCTTTTATTAAATTAACAAACAACCTGCGTACCCTATCATGATGAAACCCACCATCAAATGTTGGAGTGGAATTTACAAATGAAACAAATTTTTCCCTCTCTTCTGAAAATCTATTGATTGAAAATGACAATGAAATATCAATTTGCCCTTTAACTGATTTCCCTTTCAACGTTTTTGTTTCATAAACATACTGCTCATGTCCAAATGCATAAGCAGTATCCGGGTCCATTCTTTGCGCTAATTCAAACAAACCTTTTTTAAAAAAATATTTTTCTTTATTAAAATAGAAAGTTAGACCTGGATTATTATAAGCTAAATCAATAATCCTTTTTCGCAACAAGTCCTCGTCTATTATATTATTTTTATAAACCTCTTTAGATAATACAACCTCTATCCGAACTCCTGAATGTCCCTTAAATGGCTTCTTTCTAGTTTTTGAAGTCTTTAATGCACCATCTTTAAACGTAAATATTTGTTCTTGTTTAGAATTATAATGCCTAACCCTAACTTTAAACTCATCAGATGTTAAACAAGTTGCTGCTGCTCCAAGACCATTCTGCCCAAGAGTTCGATAGAGAAATCCTTTTTTATCAACTTCTTGGTCTTTAAATTTTGAACCTGTTCTAAACTCAGTATATACATGAGGTATCTTACTCAAAGGAAATCCAATCCCATTATCTTCAATAATAATTCTTTTTCTATCCTCAGATAATGAAGCATGAATTTCTGTAACATGCCCTCTATAATACTCATCAATACAATTATCTAAAATTTCTTCTACTGCCTTCGATTTTGCCTGATGAAACTGAACTGTTTTAAAATCAATATTGTGCTCAGTGTAAACATATGTTTCTAGCTCTTCAATATCATTACTTCCAAACACCAAGGTAATCCTATTTCGACAATGCCACCTCTGATCTTTACTTTCAATCAGGGCATCCTTAGTTCGACCTCGTCTTTGAACTTTTTCTATTCCCATTTATCACTAACTCCAATATATTATTATTAAATTGATATATATATAACCTAGGTTAAATACCTCAAATAAGGTAGGAAAGGCACAGTGCTTCAATTATCATTAACATTACTTCTCATATTAAATAATTTTACTTTAGCATATGCGACTGAACCAATCGAAATTATGAATACACCTCTTTCTTCTAGTATTCAAAAAAATTTAATTAAAAATATTATTTTTTCAAAAACGGAAGTTGAATCACTACCTAATAATCAACAAAAGCTGGACTTTAATCTTGCAGGACTCCACTTAAAATCATGTAAAATTTCCTTGTCCACACTTTCACAATATGAAAACTATGAGAAGTATCTAGAATTGGTAAAAAAAAGTTATTATGATGAAAAAACTCAAACATTAAAATTTTTCCTACAAGCATATATTTTACCTTTTAAAATGATTCTTGAATTTAAGTTGCCTCGCATCAACAAGCCTGGACTATACCACTTTCAGTTCCTTAAAGGATTCCTGAAAGGGCTAAAGGGTAAAATTCATGTAAGCCAATATAAAAACAGGTGTTTCTTTTATTCAACTGCAAAGTGGAAAGGTCCTGACTCAGGTATTTTTGACTTTATATTTGAATTTTTTGCATCGACCTTAGCTAAAATGTCTATGGAAAAATTATTTATTATTTCTAGTAGTTAGTAATTATATTTTAATATAGAATATTAAAACTAATTGAGATCAAATTTTGAAAGTATTAAGAATAACAACTCAAGACACCTTAGCAATTCGATACCAAATGCTAAGAAAAAATATCGCATCAGCGAAGGAAGATTGCTACTTTAATAATGATGAAGAAGATAATACGTTCCATTTAGGCGCATTTAAATCAAGTACCCTTGCTAGCGTTGCTTCATTTTACCTAGAAAACAGTAATCAAATTACAGAGTCTGTTCAATTTAGACTTCGAGGTATGGCCACATTACCTGAATTCCAACATCAAGGACTAAGTTCAGAGTTACTAAAAATGGCATTTCCAATTATAAAACAAAATATGTGTAATATATTATGGTGTCATGCCAGAGAGAATGCAGTAGGATTTTACGAAAAGGTTGGATTTAAAAAAACAGGAGATTTATTTTTAGTAGATAAAATTGGTCCCCACTACCTTATGATTTTAGACTTAAAAGACCTATAAATCCAAACGACAAAAACTTAAATTTCTTCTTCTATGTTGTAAATAGTACTGATCTTTGATGCACTCATTAAAACTTTCAAATTTTTTCAAAGGTGCACAACTTAGAAATAAAGATTTTTTTTCTTTTATTTCTAAATCTCTTTGCTGTGAACAATATTCATAACTTTCTATATTAACACAAGCGTAGCTTTTATGTTTACAATCATAAATCAAATTTGTTCCACTTCTATAATTAACTGAAATCTGTTTAGAAATATGCTGTTTTTTTACTTCACTTCCTAGTAATAAAAAAGGAGAACAAAGAATAATTAAAATTTTAAATATATTTATCATTTTTATATTTTTAATTACTGAAAAGAATGACATTTCATCATATTATAACTATTTTACAACTAAATATCGACTAGTTCAACGTAAGGCCAATATGAAAGAAAAAGAACATAATCATCTATATTTCGAGTTAAGTACTTTAATTCATGCCGCAATTCAAAAAGTATACCCAGACGGACAATTAGAGAAATCTACGATTTATCATTCTCTAGGGCCGACACCGAAAGCTGAAATGGGACAAATTGCATTTCCTTGTTTTAATTTATCCAAATCATTAAAACAATCACCAAATTGTATTGCAAAGTCCTTACATGAAAAAGTCGAAAAATCTCCAGTAATCATAAAATCACTAGTAGTAGGGCCATATCTTAATTTTTTTATCAGTCATGAATACTTAGGAAAAAATGTTATTTCCAGAATTCTATCCCAAGATTTTTTTACTGACTCTGTTTTTACCTCCCCCCCCAATACAATGATCGAATACTCTCAACCGAATACCCATAAAGAATTACATGTAGGACATATGAGAAATCTTTGCTTGGGCAATAGTATTGTTGAAATATTAAAGTATACCAAACATAAAGTATATTCTGTTACATACCCGGGTGACGTTGGTACTCATGTTGCTAAATGTTTATGGTATCTAAAGCATCATAATAAAACAGATGCTCCTCCATTAAGAAAAGGCGCATGGCTTGGAGAAATGTATTCTAAAGCAAATAACTTACTAGAAGATCAAAAAGGCACTACGAAAGAAGATTTTAATCGTACTGAACTCACTGAGATCTTGAAACAATTAGAGTCAAAAAAAGGTGAATATTTTAATCGTTGGAAAGAAACAAGAGAATGGTCAATTGCATTAATGGAAGAACTATATTCTTGGGCCAATATTACTTTTGATCGATGGTATTGGGAATCTGAATTAGACTCAAGCTCTCTGCATATGGCAAAGCAGTATTATAAAGAAGGTAAGTTTATCAAGTCAGAAGGTGCAATTGGAATGGACTTGTCTGAGGATAAGCTAGGGTTTTGCATGGCAATCAAATCTGATGGGACAGGGTTATATGCAACCAAGGATATTGAACTGGCACAAAGAAAGTTTTCTGAATATGACATTCACAATAATTTGTATGTTGTAGACAAAAGACAATCTCATCATTTCAAACAAGTATTTAAAGTATTAGAAAAACTAAACTTTAAACATGCAAACGATTGCCATCATTTAGAATATGATTTTGTTGAGCTACCTGATGGAGCAATGAGTTCCAGAAAAGGAAATATTATTCCTATTATGACTCTTATTGAACAAATGGAATCTACTATTAAATTAGAGTATTTAAATAAGTATACAAATGAGTGGACTCCACAAGAAATTGAAAATACAGCAAAAATTATTGCAAATGGAGCAATCAAATACGGAATGCTTAAGATGGATAATTCAAGAAAGATTGTATTTGAAATGTCTGACTGGTTAAAACTAGATGGTGAAACAGGCCCATACTTACAATATGTTTACGCCAGAATTAACTCACTTGAGCAAAAGCTCAATATTCAAGTAGATACAAAAGAACAAAACTGGAAATTATTAACTGATCCATCTGAGCTGAATATTATGATTAAGCTTTCGTTATTCAATTCAATAGTTGCTTTATCAGCAACTCAATTTAGGCCATCAATTATTTGTAGTTACTTATATGAACTAGGAAAATTATTTAATAATTTCTATGCAAAATGTCCCATAAAGAATTCAGGTGATACAAATTTGTCATCTGCCCGACTGGCCTTAGCTATATCTGTAGGTAACACCATGAAATCGGGGCTTAGATTACTAGGAATTCAAGCCCCAGAAAAGATGTGATATTTTAATTGCCAAATAGTAAATAAGCATATATTTACCCTATTTAAGATATCAACAAAATTTTGAGATTAAATGTTTAAAATTAGTAAGAAAATGGACTATGCACTAATCGCTCTAAAGCATATTTCAGAGAGAGAAAAACATGGCCTTTTAACTACGGCCCGTGAAGTTTGTGACCAATTTCATACCCCATTTGATACAACATCAAAAGTTATGCAATCAATGAATAATGCAGATATTTTATCTTCTACTCAAGGAGTTAAGGGTGGATATAGGCTCGCAAAAAACATGGAAAATGTATCATTAATTTATTTATCCGAATTAATTGATAAAAAAATAACTCATAAATCATGCTCTGGTAATGATCAACCATGTGAGTTATTAGAGAATTGTAATATTGTTTCTCAAGTTAAAAATTTACGAACTAACCTATATAACTACCTTAATAATATATCTTTGGCCGATTTACTGGAAATTGATCAGAGTAAAAAATTCATGCGAGTATATAATGAATAATGACGAATACAAATATGGTTTCTACACAGATATTGAGACTGAAGAATTTCCAAAAGGTCTGAATGAGGACATTATTTGTCTACTTTCACAAAAAAAGAATGAACCTAAGTGGTTATTAGATTATCGATTAAAAGCTTTTGCTCATTGGAAAACATTAACCCCTCCAACTTGGGCAAAATTAGAAATTCCTAAAATTGATTTTCAAGATATTTACTATTATGCAAAACCAAAACAATCTCCCAAATTAGAGAGTTTAGATGAAATAGATCCTGATTTACTAGCAACTTTTGAAAAGCTAGGAATTCCACTAGATGAGCAAAAGAGAATTTCAGGAGTGGCCGTAGATGCTGTCTTTGATAGTGTTTCAGTTGCAACAACAAACAAAGAAGAATTAGATAAAGTGGGAGTAGTTTTTTGCTCAATTTCTGAAGCAATCCAAGAGTATCCTGAATTAATAAAAAAATACTTTGGAACAGTAGTTCCTTATTCTGATAATTACTATGCAGCATTAAACGCTGCTGTTTTTACCGATGGATCATTTGCATATATTCCAAAAGGCATTACGTGCCCATTAGATTTATCTACATACTTCAGAATTAACGCAAAGCAATCAGGGCAATTTGAAAGAACCTTAATTGTTGCAGACAAAGATAGTTATGTTAACTACCTAGAGGGTTGTACTGCGCCCCAAAGAGATGAGAATCAACTTCATGCTGCTATTGTAGAAATTATTGCTGAAGAAAATTCCACTGTTAAGTATTCAACTGTTCAAAATTGGTATGCAGGAAATAAAGAAGGAAAAGGTGGAATTTATAACTTTGTAACAAAACGAGGAAATTGTTTAGGCAAGAACTCACATATTTCTTGGACTCAAGTTGAAGCAGGTTCTGCTATTACCTGGAAATATCCAAGTTGTAACTTGATTGGAGATAATTCTCAGGGCTCATTTTATTCAGTAGCATTAACAAATAATCAGATGCAAGCTGACACTGGTACTAAAATGATTCATATTGGGAAAAATACAAAAAGCACTATTATTTCTAAAGGTATTTCTGCCGAGAATTCAGACAATAATTACAGAGGTCTAGTGAAGGTAATGCCATCAGCTCTTAATGCCAGAAACTATTCTCAATGTGATTCGATGCTCGTCGGTGATCAATGTAGTGCAAGTACATTTCCATCTCTTGATATTAAAAATAATACTGCAACAGTAGAGCATGAAGCATCTACTTGTAAAATTAGTGAAGATCAGTTGTTCTATATTCAATCCCGTGGACTTGATATGGAAAAATGCATTTCCTTAATAGTGAATGGATTTTGCAGTGAAGTGTTCAAAGAATTACCACTCGAATTTTCAGTGGAGGCGGTTAAATTACTCGAAATGAAATTAGAAAATTCGATTGGATAAAAGAAGGATAATATATGTTAGAAGTAAAAAACTTAAGTGCCGGCGTTGAAGAACTAGAAATACTAAAAGAAATTAATTTTAAGGCAAATGCAGGTGAAGTACACGCTATAATGGGCCCAAATGGTTCCGGAAAAAGCACTCTTTCTAAAGTTGTAGCAGGACACCCTTCATTTGAGGTAACAAAAGGTGAAATTTCATATGCTAGACATGGTAAAACAATTGATTTGATGCCTTTAAATCCAGACGAAAGATCAAAATCGGGGATTTTTTTAGGGTTTCAATATCCAATTGAAATACCGGGGGTAACCAATTTAAGTTTTTTAATGGAATCATATAATGAAATTTGTTCTGCTCAAGGAGTAAAACAAATGGATAAAAAAGAGTTTATAGATTTTCTTCGGCCAAAGCTTGAGCTTTTAGAAATGAATGAATCATTCTTAAACCGTCCTGTAAACACAGGTTTTTCTGGTGGTGAAAAGAAAAAAAATGAAATACTCCAAATGTTAGTACTTAATCCACAGCTGATATTTTTAGATGAAACCGACTCAGGACTAGATATTGATGCTTTAAAAGTTGTGGCCAAGGGTGTGAATTCTATAAAAAGTAAATATAACTCAGTAATACTAATCACCCATTACCAAAGATTACTTGATTATATCTGCCCTGATTTTGTTCACGTTTTATACAAAGGACAAATTATCAAATCTGGGGATAAATCACTCGCATTAAAACTAGAAAAGAAAGGATATGACTGGCTTATTTCATAGCACGGATAAATTATGGTTAATCAAACTACACTTACTAATAATTACCTTAATCACATTCAAACGTTTTCAATTAATGAAGGCACTTATCCTCTTAAAGAAAGAATAAATAATTCTCTTCATTACTTTAAGTCAAATGGATTACCTAATAAGAAAACGGTCAATTGGAGTAAAACTAATCCTATTGCTAGTTTTCAAAGTAAACAAGTAAGTCAAAATTCAAATTATAAGCAATTACCTCGCACTAAAGACGGTACAACATTAAACCTTATTATTAATAATGGAGTTGCTAATATAAAGAAATCTAACCTACCTTCTGAAGTTACTGTTAAAAACCTTGGTAGAGAAGAAGTTCCCGCAGATATAGTTGAACTTTTTTTTTCTGATGAAGATATTGACAGCTGCGAATCTCTGAATAATATTTCACTATCTAATCTTATTTTCATTGAAATAAATCAAGAGACAAGCTTAGAAGCACCAATTCTTATTCAGCATGAAACATCTATTTCTGAAGATCTAATTAGTTCACCTACCATTTGCATTCTGGGCAAGAAACAATCAAGCGCCATTTTCATTGAATTATTTTCTAGTAAATATAATCATCTTATTAATTCTGTCATAAAGTTTAAATTACTTTCTGGATCAAGTATAGAGCATATTATCATCAATAAAGATCTCGATACTCACCTAGGTTTAACTAAAGCAATTGTGGATACTAACGCTTCTTTCAAGTCTTTTGTTTCATCTTCAAGCTCAAATTTGATTAGGAATAACATAGAAGTTAGTCTACTAGACACTGGAGCATCTACTAAAGTAAATGGTTTATTCAATATCAAAGATGATCAACATTGTGATAATTTTTCAACTATAAAACACTTATCTAAACATACAACAAGCGAGCAATTATATAAAGGTATTATGGATGATAACTCTCACGGATGCTTTACAGGTAAAATACTCATTGAAAAACATGCTCAAAAATGTTCGGCAAACCAACTTAATAAAAATATTTTGTTAAGTAAAAAAGCACATATTGATACTTCTCCTCAACTCGAAGTTTATGCCGATGATGTTAAATGTAATCATGGTGCTTCAATTGGTCAGATTAGTGAAGATCAATTATTTTACTTACAAGCTAGAGGTATTGATGAAGAGAGAGCGAATGAAATACTAAGTGAAGCTTTTTCTCAGGATGCATTTGACAAGGTTGATTCAACTGCAGCAAAAAATATTTTAACTAATACTGTTATGGATTAATATGCAACTAGACATTAATAAAATCAGAAAAGACTTCCCGCTTTTATCAAGGACAATCCATGGTAAAAAGATTGTATATCTAGATAATGCTGCCTCAACTCTAAAACCACAGACAGTCATTGATAAACTAACAAATTACTATACACTTGAGACAGCAAATATACATCGAGGAATTCATTATTTAAGTGATGAAGGAACAACAAAATATGAAGATAGTAGATCTACGATAAAAAATTTCATTAATGCTAAACATTCCCATGAGGTAATATTTACAGGAGGTACTACTGACTCAATTAATCTCGTTGCTCAAACCTACGGAAGACAAAACTTAAAACCTGGTGATGAAATATTAATTAGTACAATGGAACACCATTCAAATATTGTGCCATGGCAAATAATTGCTCAAGAGAAGAATGCCATAGTAAAAGAAATCCCCATTGATGATAATGGAGATATTTTAATTGAAGAATACAAAAAGTTGTTAAATAAAAAAACAAAAATAGTTGCATTAACTCATATCTCAAATACGATAGGAACAATTAATCCAATTAAAGAGTTAATTGAATATGCTCATCAAGTAGGTGCAATTTTTCTAGTAGATGCAGCACAATCAATTGCTCATACAAAAATAGATGTTCAAAGTCTTAATTGTGATTTCCTTGTTTTTTCTTCACATAAAATCTATGGGCCAACGGGGATTGGTATTTTATATGGGAAAGAGGATTTATTAAATTCTATACCTCCTTACAAAGGTGGTGGGAATATGATAGAAAAAGTTTCAATTGAAAGATCTAGTTATAATGAGCTACCTCATAAATTTGAAGCAGGCACTCCGCATATTGCAGGAGGAATTGCTTTCAAGGATGCTATTAACTATGTCGATAATATTGGACTTGATAATATTGCACAGTACGAAGAAAACCTTAGACAATATGCGACTAATCAATTGCAGCAAATTAATAACTTAAAGGTGATTGGAACTAGCAAGAAGAAATCATCTATCTTATCCTTTGATATTAAGGATATTCATCCACATGACCTAGGCACCTTACTAGACAGACAAGGAATTGCCGTCAGAACAGGCCATCACTGTACTCAACCGCTCATGAAAAGATACAATTTGATTGCAACCACAAGAGCATCATTTAGCTTCTATAATACAAAAGAAGAAATAGATTTATTAATAACAGGAATCAATAAAAGTTTAACAATGTTATAAGGAATAATTACCATAATGAATGATGAAACTAATATAGATATCATGCCAACTCCAAATCCAAACGCTATCAAGTTGATACTTGAGTCTAATGTAAAAGAAGAAGGATATTCAAATTATCATGACCCGAAAGAATGCGGAGAAAATAAATTAGCAGAATCACTATTTGAAGTTAGAGGAATTGACCAGTTACACTTTTTTGAAAATATAATTACAGTTACAAAGTTTGGATACTTGCCATGGAATGAAATAGAAGGACAATTAAAAGAAATTATAACTAAACATTTACCATATCATAATTCTAATTACTATGATCCTGACCCGGAGCTTGAAAGACGTAAAAACCTTTCTCCGGAACTACTTGAAATAGAAAAGATATTAGATAAGACGATCAGGCCAGGACTGCAAGGAGATGGAGGAGACTTAAGAACTCTGAGTTATGAAAACAATATACTATTAATTCAATATCAAGGAGCCTGTGGAACTTGTCCTAGCTCGACGACAGGAACACTAGAAGCAATTAAAGGTATCCTCAGAGATGAATACAGCTCTGAGATTGATGTATTTATCGCTCCTCCAGAATACTAGCCTAAATGATGCCATAATATTTGAGTTAATTGATGAATATCTATTGGTTTTTTACAAAACTCTAATTTTTGAACTTCCATATCATTAACAGAAGCTTCATCTAGAGTGTCTGATAAAATTAAAATACAAGTATTCATATTTAGATTTTCTCGTGATCTAATACCTGTAACAAGGGCAGCTCCATTCATGAAAGTAAGTTTAAAGTCAGTTATAATATACTTAAATTCTTTTTTTTGACATTCAATAAATGCATCTAGGCCATTTGGTACAATAGTTAATATGCAGTCAAAATTATCTTTTATGACCTTTGTGCCAATTTCAATAATTTTTCTATCACTAGATACTAAAAGTATGTTATTTTTCAACAATAATCTCCAATACACGTTACATACTTATCGTAAATAATAAAGAAAAATTTATTTTGTTAATTATATGCAATAAACTATAAATAACACCTAAGTTTAAAGATAAGAGAAAATATAGATATTTTCTAATGCAATGAATCAATATTTCCGATAAGTATCTAAGATCTGATAGGAAATAATATGATAACTAAATTAATTAGAGTGTTTGGAATAATATTTATTATTTCATTCTCTGTATTAAATATCTTTATGTCTTTGATAACGAGAGACTTGGATAACCAACCTCATAATCAGATATTTAAAAAATATTTTTCTTACCCATCATTTTTTGAAGATAGATTTTTTGACAATAGAATGAAACAGACTATTGGTGATAATAATTTTAATAAAAATATTGTTCTGGCCGAAATCAATGATGATTCACTCCATACTCTTGGCCGATGGCCAATTCCGAGAAGACACTGGGTGACCTTCACTGAAAAGATGTATAAATTTGGAGCTAAAGTACTTGTTTGGGATGTCTTCTTTGCTGAACCTGAAGTCTCTTGTGGTGATATTTCCCCAGATACACTCCTTGCAAATTCATTTAGCCTTTTTACTTCCAAACCTGGTAATAAAATAATTTTGCCATATAAATTAAATGTTGATGGAACAAAAACAGACAGAGAATTTGAAGAATTGCCTGGTGAAATCCTAGAGTTCATTATGAATAGCCATGCTGATCAAAAATCAAGGCTTAAAAACTCTAGTGTTTCCAAAGATGCTTATCCTTTGAAAGAATTATTGGTTGAAAATGTTGGTCTTGCACATATTCAAGCAACAGAAGATTTTGATGGTATTTACAGACATTACTACTTAGTTCGAAATATTGATGATCTCTATTTTCCATCATTTTCATTGTTAGCATATCAGTATTTTACAAATGATCAAGGACTTCTACTTCAAGTCCATCCTCAAGAAGAAGGAGGAGGGGGAATTTTAAAATTAAAAAATGGATCACTTGATGTTAATGATTTAGGTCAAGCAAAAGTGAGATGGTTTGGAGATGAATCCTCTTTTCCAAAAGTAAGTATAAAGGATATTGTACAATCATCGGACGATGACCCTAAGATGATAAAAATTTTTAAAGATAATGTTGTATTTATAGGTTCCACAGCATATGGAGCACATGACTTAAGGCACACTCCACTCCACCCTCAAATGCCTGGAGTATATTTTCATATGAATATGTTAGATATGCTTTTACAAAATCGTTTTTTTCATTCGAGTGATGAATCCAATCAATATTCATTCTTATTATTAATAATTGGCACCATTTTAATTATACTCATTCAAATGCTTGGTCACCCTATATTGGATATCTTGGGAGTTGTTACTTTGACTGCAGGAATATATATTTTTGACACTTATTACTTACTACCAGATGGTTATGAAATAAAACTATTTTTCTGTTTATTTTCCATTTTATCTTGTTATTCTTGGAATACATTATTAAATTTCTACTTATCAAATAAAGATAAGGCTTTCTTAAAAAGCGCTTTTAGTAACTATATCTCTCCTGAATTAATTGATGAAATGTATGACAGTGGTCAACCACCAGAACTAGGTGGATCTGAACAACTTTTAACAGCCTATTTTACAGATATCGCCAGCTTTTCAACTTTTTCAGAAAACTTAACTGCGACACAGCTAGTTGAGCTTCTCAATGAGTACCTAACGGCAATGACAGATATATTACTAAAAGAAAATGGAACCTTAGATAAATATGAAGGTGACGCCATTATTGCTTTCTTTGGTGCTCCAATGCCTCTTGAGGATCATGCAGTAAGAGCTTGCAGCGTTGCAATTCATATGCAAAAAGCGCTAGATGATTTAAGAATCAAATGGAAATCTGAAGAAGGTAAATGGCCAGAGATAGTTTGTGAAATGAGAATGAGAATAGGAATTAACTCAGGTAATATTGTCACTGGAAATATGGGGTCGACACAAAGAATGAATTATACAATGATGGGTGATTCCGTTAATCTCGCGGCAAGGTTAGAAGAAGCCGCCAAGCAATATGGAATCTATACTCATGTTAATGAAGATACTAAAGTCCTCACAGAAAATAAGTTTGAAATGAGAATATTAGATACAATTAAAGTTGTCGGTAAGACAAAGCCAGTAACAACATATGATTTATTAGGATTTGTTGGCAAGACATCGGAGGATTTACTACAATTAAAAAATCTATTTGAAAAAGCTCTTGAGTATTACAAGCGCAAACAGTTTGATAATGCTATTGAACAATTTAAACAATCATTAGTTTATGAAAATCTGAGATACCCAGAGCTTGAAGGTAAAAAGACCAATCCTTCATTAATATATATAGCTCGCTGTGAAGAATATTTAAAAAACCCTCCTCCTGAAGACTGGGATGGCGTCTATACTCTTACATCTAAATAGTTACTCATTTAAAGTATTTGAAATAATCTCAGTAACATTCCGGCTTAAACCAGGAGTAGCTAAAATTACTTCAAGTTCTTTTTTGATCATACTTTTATTTTCTTTATTTATCTTTTTGTACAAGTTAAAGCCTTTAGAAAGTCCCGCGGCCATTTGAGGATTCACTGAATCAATTTCTATTATTTTCTCTCGAATAAATTTATATCCACTACCATCCTTTGCATGAAAGCTAACAGAATTCCTAAAGAATGGTCCTATTAATGCTCTTACTAAATTGGGAATTTTTTCATCATAAACGTCGCTGTTTTCTAATTGCTTTATTCTTTGTATAGAATCACCTTCTGGAACTGAAGATTGTGCTGATAACCATTTCTGAATCACTAATGTATCACTTTTCCATTTATCGTAGAATGAACTAATTACTTCTGTAGAATATTTATTACTAGATTGAATCAAGTGATAAAAAGATGCAAATTCATCAGTCATATTATTCGCATTTAAGTATTGCTTATAACAAAGGTCATAGGCCTGTTGTTCTTTAGTATCACATAGAAGTGCAAGACAAGTATTTTTTAATGACCTCTTACCTTGAGCATTAATATCGAGAGAATAATCCTCTGAAACATTCAGTTCATTGTAAATATTTTGAATTTGATCAAATGAGCTAAGTGTTCTCATTAAAATAAACTTTTTTCTAAGATTATATACTTTATCAGTATCTACACTTTCAAGGTCCTGATATAAAACATTTTCACTTGGAACTTGCATACATTGTGCTTTAAATGAGTTTTCAATTTTTGAATCATTTAAAAGGTAGGTAAATGCATCTATATAGCTCGGATCTAATTTGAAATTATCCACATCACCATTATGATATTGATCTAAGATAAAATATTTACTTAAGGTTTGAGTTGCTTCATACCTATTAAAATCATCTTGGTCATACTTCATCAAGAAAGTTAATTCTTCCAATGACTGTTTTCTGTTAATTTTTATTGGTGCACTAAAATTTCTATTAAGTGAAGCAATCGGCATTTCTTCAATATTTTCAAAAACAAAGTCTTCTTGCTCTTTGCTAATATTTAAATAGCTTTGCTTACTATTGAATTGACTTGAATCTGATAAAATTAATGGAAGCTCAGTACCATTATTATCTAACAATGCTATTTTAAGAGGAAGGTGATAAACCTTATTTTTATTTTGACGAACTTTTAATATATACTTTTTGTTTTCTTCTTTATACTCTGATTCAATTATAAGTTCTGGGGTTCCTGCAAACTGATACCATGACTTTTTAAATTGCGTAAAATTAATATCATTTGCAACTTCCATGGAATGAATAAAATCTTCTGTTGTTACTGCTTGACCATCAAAAAGTTCAAAATATTTATCCATTCCTTTTCTAAATCCACTCTCTCCTAAAAAGGTATGCAACATTCTAATAACTTCTGCACCCTTAGAATAAATCGTCGCGGTATAGAAGTTATTGATTTGCATATAGGAGCTTGGCTTAATAGAGTGTGCATTAGGCCCTTCATCTTCAGCAAATTGAGAGTTTCTTAATGCTCTAACATCATCAATTCGACAAACTGATCTAGAATTTAAATCTGCTGAAAATTCTTGATCTCTAAAAACTGTTAATCCCTCTTTTAGAGTAAGCTGAAACCAATCGCGACAAGTTATTCTATTGCCTGTCCAATTGTGAAAATACTCATGGCCAATAACACTTTCAATTCCATTAAAATCACTATCTGTTGCAGTTTTTGCATTAGCAAGTACGTAAGCCGAATTAAAAATATTTAAACCTTTATTTTCCATGGCCCCCATATTAAATGAATCGACTGCAACTATCATATAAATATCGAGGTCATACTCTAGGCCAAATCGCTCTTCATCCCATTTCATTGATTTTTTTAATGATTCCATTGCATGATCGCATTTGCTTTCATTACCTTGATCGCAATAAATTTTAAGATCTACCTTTCTTCCAGACTTAGTAATAAATTCATCTTCTAACAATCCTAAGTTTCCTGCAACAAGAGCAAATAAGTAACAAGGTTTTTTAAATGGGTCCTCCCATTCAACCCAATGTTTATTTTCCGCCAGATCTCCTCTTCCTACAAGGTTACCGTTAGATAGTAAAACTGGATACTTTGTTTTATCTGCAATAATTTTAGTTTTAAATTTTGCCATAATATCAGGACGATCAAGGTAATATGTAATACGACGAAAACCCTCGGGTTCATTCTGAGTACAAAATATTTCACCTGATTTATATAAACCATCTAAATTGGTATTATTCAGTGGATCAATTTTTGTTTTAATAACAATAGTTGATGATTTCGGCATTTCAAAAATTTCGATATAATTATCTTCAATTTTATAATCATTTTCTGTTAATAATTTATTGTCACGATAGACTGTAACTAGTTCTATCTCCTCTCCTACAAGCTTTAAAGACTTATTATCACGACCATCTGTCATATTTACACTTAAAATACTTTCGACAATAGTCTCAGTATCATCTAACCAAAAAGTTAAATCAATAGTTGTAATATCAAAATCTGGACTAATATAATCCTTTAAATAAACCATCCCACTTTCATTTTTACTTTCCATTAAATATTCCTTTATTTTGAATCAACCTACAATGTTTGACCTAAATAATTAATAAGATTAAAATAACTTATATGTAATTAATTTTAAAATGTAATTAACTATGAATAAAAAAAATGAATCATCGGAAAAACAACCTGACAATGCAAAGCATTTTTTCTCCAAAATAGAAAAGCCTGAAATAATAAAATCAATTAACACACTCATTACAAATAAAGCTACGTTAGAAGTATGGAAAAAGGGAGAATCTGATAACCTAGTAGAACAATATACTCCAATTGAATTTGATCATGAAAATATGAAATTATACCTTGATAAATCAGGATCATTTTTTGATAAAATGTTAAAATCTACATTAATTCAATCCAGTGTGTTATTTAAAGGTAAAAATATATCTGATGAATCTCACTTATGTTCCGGCGGAATATTACATGAATGCCCACAAACTAAAAGGTATGTCATTGAAATTAATCAGCCAGTGTTTTCAGGAAGGCAACGTAAATACTATCGTATTACGGCCGGCCCTCATTTTAATATACAAATTAAAATTATTGATCAAGTATACGAAGCCTTAGACTTATCTGCAGGCGGAACTAGAATTAAAGTTTCAAAAGATAATTTAGATATAATCAAAAATCAGCTTGAACTTGAGGACGTAACTCTACGATTTAATAAAAAAAATTTCACTATTCAAAGGATTTTAATTAATTACCTTGGAGTACTCGACTCAGATAGCAATACACAAGAGGTAAGAATAAAGTTTGTTAAGATAGATAAGCCCGAAGAAGAAAAATTAATACAGCATATAAATCTTGAAGTCAGAGGCGAAGAAATTTTCAAAAAATTTCAATTAGGTGGTAACGAAGATTAAATAAATTTTATTAACACGTCATGTAACCTTTTGTAAGAAATAAAATATACAACAATTTGCAAACTATGATTAAAATTAAAAGATAGAGTCATTGAGCATTTTTTTCGACGTTTGAAAGATGGAATTTGATAACGTCGTTCTACTTAATTTTACATTCATTACTACGATTACAGTTATCACATTTTTCACCCATTATTTTTCCAAGGCCACCGCAACTTCCCTTTAAGCTTTTTCCTGAAAAAATAACTCCTACCGCCATCAATGTAGTTGCTAATATCATGAATAATAAAGTAATAACAAATATTTCCAAAATTAATCCTCTGGCCAAAAGGGTCCACGCTTTTTAACTATAAAATTATTACTGTGCTGTCTATCATCCTTGTAAATTAGATAAACATGTAAATTATTAAGCTTAGCTACCATTAGAGCATTTTTAGATCCGACGGCCATTAACGCGGTTGCCCAGGCATCTGCTTCCATACAAGATTTATGCATTACACTAACACTTATTATTGAATCCCTAACAGGACGCCCTGTTTTATAGTTAATTGTATGAGTAAATGTTTGCTTGCCTTCAATAAAAAAATTTCTATAACTTCCAGAGGTTGCAATACACTTATTCATTAATTCAACAATTTTTAATTTATTTTTTTTTTCAAAAGGAGATTCAATTCCAATTTTCCACTTAGACTTACCTTTAAAACCTTTTGCTTTTACTTCTCCTCCTATCTCAACCATAAAATTATTGATTTCAAATTCTTCTAGTGAGTTTGCTAAAATGTCTACAGCATACCCCTTTGCTAGTGAAGAAAGGTCAATATACATGGCATTGGCCAATTTGGTGACGCTCTTATCTCTCCTGTTAATTAAAATCTTTTTATGGCCCACCCTTTGCTGAGCATCCATTATTTGAATATCTGATGGAATTTTTCTTTTGCCTTTTGGGCCGAAACCCCACAAATTAATTAAAGGGCCCAGAGTAGGATCATAAAAACCACCAGTAGAAGAAGCTATTTGCAAAGACTTATCTAATACCTTAAATAAATCATCACTCAACTTAACTTTTTTATTTGGCCCAGTATTATTTAATAAACTTAACTCTGATTCCGCAATATAAGTAGACATTTTCTGGTTGATCTTTACTAAATCTTCCTCAATCTTTTTGGAGACTCTTGTTTGTTCAAATGAGTTGGCCTGAGGTTTAATATACTTCACAGTATAGCTTGTACCCATGGTATTACCGCTTACTGTAATTAAATTTTCTTCACTTTGAAAACAGGAGGAGATTATTAATAATAAAAGAAGATAACAAATAAATTTATATTCTTCCAAAAACTATCCTCCAAAATCATCAAGCATAATATCTTCTCTTTCAACTCCAAGCTGCACAAGCATATCGATAACACATTTATTCATAATTGGAGGGCCACATAAGTAGTATTCACAATCCTCAGGGTTTGGATGTTCACTTAAATAACTATCAAAAAGAACTTGATGAATAAATCCTGTCTTCCCAGTCCAATTATCTTCATCTAGAGGTTCAGAAAGAGCAACATGCCAATTAAAGTTATTATGTTTTTCTTGAAGTGAGTTAAAATCATCAACATAAAACATTTCACGTAATGATCTGGCCCCATACCAAAATGAAATTTTTCGATCTGAACCAAGCCTTACTAATTGATCAAAAAGATGAGACCTCATTGGCGCCATACCTGCACCTCCACCAACAAAAATCATTTCTTTTTTTGTTTCTCTAGCAAAGAACTCTCCAAATGGGCCTGAAATTGTAACATTATCACCAGGCTTTAGATTGAAAATAAACGAAGACATTTTTCCTGGAGGTACATCAGGATTTCGAGGAGGAGGTGAAGCAATTCTTACATTCAACATAATTATTCCTTCTTCATCTGGATAATTGGCCATTGAGTATGCTCTAATCGTTTCATCTTCTACTGTTGAATTATATCTCCAGATATCAAATTTATCCCAGTCTTCATGGTATTCTGGGGCAACATCAAAATTTTTATAATCGATAGAAAGTCCTGAAGGTCGTTCAATTTGAATATATCCTCCGGCCCTAAATGGAACACTTTCTCCAGATGGTAACTCTAATACTAATTCCTTAATAAAAGTTGCCACATTATGATTAGATCTAACCTTACAAGTCCATTTTTTTACACCAAATACTTCTTCCGGTACTTCAATTTTCATATCTTGTTTGACAGAAACTTGACATGCTAAACGATCTCCATCTCTTGCTTCTTTCTTTGAAATATGAGTCAATTCTGTTGGAAGTATATCTCCTCCACCTTCAAGCACTTTGACTTTACATTGGGCACAAGTTCCTCCTCCTCCACAAGCAGAAGATACATAAAGTTTATTATCACCTAGAACATTTAAAAGTTTATTTCCTGCCGCAACATTAAAGTTTTTTTCATTATTAACATTAATTGTCACATTACCTGAGTTTACTAGTTTCGATTTGGCCAAAAGAATTATTAATACGAGTGCCAAGACTATGGCCGTAAACATTCCCACACCTAAGACAATTTCATTCATAACTATACCTTCATCTTTTTAATTATTATAATTGTATTCCAGAAAATGAGAGAAAACCCAATGCCATTAGCCCTACGGTTATAAAAGTAATCCCTAGACCCTTTAATCCATTTGGAACATCACTATATTTTAACTTTTCTCTAATTCCTGCAAGTGCCATTATTGCTAATGCCCAACCGATTCCAGACCCTACTCCAAACACGACACTTTCAGGAAAATTATATCCTCTTTCTACCATAAATAAAGAACCACCCAAGATAGCACAATTGACAGTAATCAGAGGAAGGAAAATTCCCAGTGCACTAAATAAAGCAGGAAAGTATTTATCTAAGGTCATCTCTAAAATTTGAACCATTGCTGCAATCACACCAATATATGATATTAATCCAAGAAAACTCAAATCAACACCTTCAACTCCGGCCCACATTAAAGCATTTTCTTTTAAAATATAATTATAAAGCAAATTATTCACAGGAACGGTTATACTTTGAACAACTACAACAGCAATTCCAAGCCCAATAGCGGTACTTACTTTTTTAGAAACAGCAAGAAATGTACACATTCCCAAAAAGAAAGAGAGTGCTAAATTTTCAATAAAGATTGATTTAATTAATAAACTTAAATAATGCTCTAACATTGTTAATCCTTTTCTACTTGCTCTGGGTTAAATGTTCTCAGTAACCAGATAAAAATTCCAATTAAGAAAAATGCACTAGGAGATAATAGGAATAGCCCGTTGGGTACATACCAACCTCCGTTATTAACAGTCGGTAAAATTACATATCCCAATAATGTTCCACTTCCAAATAATTCTCTAAAAGCTCCAACAAAAATCAGTACAATGCTATAACCAAGACCATTTCCTATTCCATCAAAAAAGCTCATTATAGGTCCATTTTTCATAGCATATGCTTCCGCTCTACCCATGACTATACAATTTGTAATAATAAGCCCAACATAAACAGATAAACCTTTTGCAATATCATAAATAAAAGCTTTAAGTAGTTGATCAGTGATAATTACAAGGGAAGCAATAATTGTCATTTGGACAATTATTCTAATACTTGATGGTATATGATTTCTTAAGATACTAACGGCCATACTTGAAAAACCTGTGACTAAAATTACAGCAAGAGACATTACAAATACTGTTTCTAATTTTGTTGTAACTGCTAAAGCAGAGCAAACTCCTAATATTTGTAATGCTATTGGATTATTTTTAAAGACAGGTTCTAAAACTACTTTTTTAAAACTCATAATAGATTACCTCCTCTTCGCACTTTTTCTAAATATGGCCCAAATCCATCTTTTCCAAGCCAGTAATTAACAAGAGACTGAACTCCTCTTGCCGTTATTGTTGCTCCTGACAAACCATCAATTTTATGTTGTCTACCTGGAGTTGAGCTACTTACGTTACCTTTGATAACTTTTATTGCTGGATCAAAATTGCTATCATAGGCAATTTTTCCTTTCCATAATGCTTTCCATTTTGGATTATCAATTTCACCTCCTAGTCCAGGAGTTTCAGCATGTTCATAAAATCCAATTCCTTTTATTGTTTTTCCGTCAGGAGAAAGGGCAATAAAACCATAAAGAGTTGACCATAAACCTTTACCATGAATAGGAAGAATGATTTGAATTACAGTATTTCCATCCATAACCTGATATACTTTTTCATATTTAGATCTAAATTTAATTTTTGCTAGGTCATTTTTTGTCGAAATTAAATAATTGAGACTAGCATCTTTTACAGCTTTTCTTGCATCGAAGGTCTCAAAGTCAATATTATCTTTAATTTCACCGGTTGATAATTCTACAATACTTCCTCTGACCTTTTCATACTCCTTTTGAATATCATCTATTGTGAACTTTTTACCCTTAAGTAAATTAGCTGCTACTAGTAAATTCTTTTTTATATCAAGTTTTTTATTTTCCAATTGTAACGGCCTTAATTTAACAGCTGCTGTTGAAACTAAAATTGAACAAATTAAACAAAGTCCAATTGCAACCGCAATAGTTCTTCCTACACTATCCTTATGCATTTCTAAGTCTCCTTCTTTTTATATTGGCATTTACAACGAAGTAATCAATTAATGGAGCAAAAACATTAGCAAATAAAATTGCTAGCATTGTTCCCTCAGGGAATGCTGGATTTATTACTCGAATTAGAACAACCATAAACCCAATTAATAACCCATAAAAATACTGTCCTTTTAATGTTTGAGTGCAACTACCTGGATCCGTGGCCATAAATATAGCTCCAAAAGCAAACCCACCCAATACGATATGCCAAAGAGGAGTAATATCAAACATTGGATTTGTACTACTACCAATTAAATTCAATAATAATGAAAAACCAATCAAACCAACAAAAGAGCTAACTATAATCCTCCAAGAGGCGACACCTGTTGCCACTAATATAAGAGCTCCTATTAAACATGCAAAAGTGGAAGTTTCACCCATTGATCCTGGCATAAATCCCCAAAATGCATTGGCCCAATCTGTCGTAATTGCACTGAGACCTCCTACGGCAGCTTGCCCTAAAGCAGTTGCGCCAGAAAACCCATCTACTGAAGTCCATACAGCATCTCCTGAAATTTGAGCAGGGTAAGCAAAGAATAAGAAAGCCCTTCCAGTTAAAGCTGGGTTTAAAAAGTTTTTACCGGTACCTCCATAGATTTCTTTACCAAAAACAACACCAAATGAAATGCCTATTGCGACTTGCCACAAGGGAATAGATGCAGGAACAATTAATGGAAATAAAACACCTGTGACTAAAAAACCCTCATTAATTTCATGCCTACGAACTCCTGCAAATAATACTTCCCATAAACCTCCCGCAGCATTTGCAACTAAATAAATAGGAATAAAGTACATTGCGCCATGAAACAAGTTAGACCAACAACTATCAGAGTCTATAGAACCACCTAATAGGGTAAATACTGTTCCACGCCAACCCTCTAGAGCATTTAAACCAAGGCTTTCGAGTGCTAAGTTTCCTTGAAGTCCCGTATTGTACATTGCCATTAAAATACATGGAAATGTCGCAATCGCCACTGTAATCATTAATCTTTTAAAATCAAGAGCATCTCTTACATGAGTATCACCTACTGTGACTTCACCTGGTGTGAACGCAAAAGTATCAACCATCTCATAAATCACATAAAACTTTTCCAACTTTCCGCCTGGCCGAAAATTTTTATGTTGAGAATCTAATAAGTTTCTAAGAAATTTCACTTATCCCTCCTTCTCTATAAACTCAAGACCTTTCCTCAACATAGGGCCGAAGTCATTTTTACCTGGATCTACAAATGTGCAAAGTGCCAAGTCTTCTTCATCTAGCTCTAAACAACCTAATGCTTCTGCTTGTTCATAATCCTTTGATGATAAAGATTTTACTAAATGAGTTGGTAAAATATCCATAGGAAAAACTTTCTCAAATAATCCTGCGCTCAAGATAGATCGTTTACCTCCGTGGGTATTTGTCCCTAAATTAAATAGCTTCTTGCCAAGAAATGAAGATATATGAGTTCTTATTGAAGTAAATTTATTAACTCCTATGTCATGCCATCCTAAAAATACTCTTTTGTTATCCTCTTCGATCACTGACACTGAGTTACTAAAATTAGTTAGATACTGAAATGCTCCTTTGCTTAAACTTTTACCACATAATACTGACCCTGAAATGATACGTGGATTTCCATCAATAAGTTCATTATCTAATAACTCAAATATATCTGCACCAATTCTGGTTTTAATAATTCTTGGTTTTTTTACCATTGGGCCTCCTAGGCCAATCCATCTTTCTGTAAATATTTTTCCTGTTTGAAACAGTTTACCTATCATTACTACGTGTTGATACCCAACATGCCATGCCATATTGTTCATATCCACAGGACTCAAGGTGTGAATATGTGTTCCGACGTTTCCTGCAGGATGAACCCCTTTAAAAACGTGATACTCTACGTTTGTGTTATTATTTGAATCTGAGAATTGATTTTCCTTATTGTGACATACAAAAAGCTTTCCATCTGTTAACCTAGATAAAACTTCAAGACCTAAATTAAATTCTACCTCATATTCTTTTATGAACAGTTCAGGAGATATAGCAAGAGGATTTGAGTCTGTCGCTGTAACAAATATTGATTTTGGTACTGAATCTAGGCTTGCACTTTTCGAATAGGGCCTTGTTCTGATCGCCGTCCATGCGCCTGATTCAACAAGTAAACTTTGTATTTCATCTCTTGATTGTTCAGATATTGTTTTTCCTGTAAATGCTGATAAAGGAAAAAATTCTTCCTGCTCTGATAACTTAACAACAATTGATTGAAAAACTCTTCGATCTCCACGGTTTATTTCAATAATTTGCCCTGTTCCTGGGGAGCTAAAAATAACTCCAGGATTTTTCTTGCAAACAAAGAGTGGTTGACCTGTCCTGACTGACTCTCCTACTTTCACTAACATTGTAGGTTTCATTCCATTGAAGTCAGTTGCAGTTACTGCTACTTTAGTAGTTGGTTTTTCTGTAATTTCATCCATTGGAATCCCAGATATCGGAATATCGAGTCCTTTATTTATAAAATGTATTTTCTCCATACCGCATACTCTCCGTAATTTGTTCTCAATTACTATATTTTTTATTAGTCATATCTTTATAACGAGTAAATCCTTTAATGAGATGATTATGATCACTATATGTAAGATTTTACACAAAAAATGTAAATTAATTTCTCTAATTTATTTTCGAGTAAACAAAAAACAGCTAGAGGGATATTTCTGAAATTTTCCTAATAGACAATAGTCGTTTATTTATTGAACTCCATGCAGCATAAATTTTTATTGAAATTTTATCTATTTTTTCAACCGCTTCTAAGTTTGGAGATAGTTTTATTTCATCTTGCGTTTTTAACATGAAGCACTTTCCATTATCACAAAGCTCAGACGCCCACTCCATGTGATCTGTCTTAATAACTTCAGGAAACCTAATTTCTAATTTTTTTAATTTTTCTAATAACTTTTGGTTTATTAATTTATCGGGAGCATAAATAATGAGAGGCAATATAGTTTTATTTTCGATATATTTATTTACAGCTACATTCATTGTAAGTTCATCGATTAGTTCATATTCAATGTCTGTAATCATGGGTATAGAAAATAAAATTCCCCATTCTATTTCTTTACTTCTTAGTAATTCTAAAACTTGGCCATCATTTCTTGCTGAATACGAGCTCACTGAACCGTACTCAGTAAAGATATTCCAGTACTTATACAGAATATTATTACACTGGGAGGCTAAGTAAGAGTTGGGAATTCCAACTTTTGTCATATGCCCGTCTCTTTGTGCGTCGATTAATTTTTCAATCATTTTACTACCAATTGAGAAAATTTCAGATGCATCCTTGAAGAAAATTTCTCCAGATGGCGTTAGGACTAATCCCTTTGACTCTCTGCGGAACAACCTGAGACTAAATTCATTTTCTAGTTTTTTTAAATGTTCACTTAAGGTAGAGGGGGAAATTGATAAATATCTAGATGCTTGCTGTAGTGATTTATGTCTAGCTATTTCATAAAAATAATAAAGATGATTCCAATTTATATTTTTTAGCTTTTTCATTAAATTTAACTCATCGAATATAACGAATATTTAATCTTGGTTTTTATAAAAATATAAATATTATTTATTACATATATATTAAATATTCAAGTAATTATCTACGGATTACCCTTTTTCTCTCATTGCCTTACATTCGTAAACAGCGAACACTAGACTAATAAACTTGAACTTTTCAAATTAAGAGAGAATAATTCTAATGTTTTTATAATTTTGAATGAACTGGGCACAGGAAATGCTGTATACCTCCAGTATTAAGGATAGTAAAATGACACAAATCAAAAGAGTTAGGATTACAAATAAAAAAATAAATCAAACTAGCTTTACAAAAACGGAGCAAATTAAAGAAATTAATAACTCCTTGCTTCAAAATAGTACTTTTGAAGCTAATGATCTTCGTACAATCAGGATTTCGAACTCAACGCTGTGCAAGGTTAATTTAAAAAAATGCAATCTAATTAATGCAAATTTTGAACATTCTTGTTTTGAAAAGTCCAATTTAGAAATGGCAAATTTAGCTAATAACCATTGTACAAAATCAAGTTTAAGAAATACTAATCTGCAATGTTCTTCTTTTAAAAATGCAACTATTAAAGACTCACACTTTATTAATGCTGATTTACGTTGGGCAAATTTAGTTGGAGCAACTCTTGAAAACTGTGATTTGGGAAAAGTTAATTTATGTAATGCTAATTTAACAAATACTAAATTTACTAATTGTAATTTAAAGGGAGCTACTTTTAATTTAAATACGAGGCTGCCTTTCTCAAATGAAATTGCAAAAAGACTAGGAATGAAAGAAGTTTCAATTTTAGATCAGTAAAATTAAGGCATTCCATCTATTGTTGTGTAAATGACTGAACATTTATGTATTCTAATTTTATCACCAGGAAGAGTCGGGGAAGATGAGTGAATGTAAGGTATCTTTGCCTGAATAAAGTAAGAAAAATTTAAATTATTAATTTTCTCACTTTCACCAGGCCCTACATTATTGTCTGTTATCTTATGTTGCGGAGCAGGAATGCTTCCAACTTCGTCTAATAATTTTTTTTCAAAAGTTAGACTAAACAATGAACTACCCGGTAGTTTTGCGGGAGTCCAAGTATCAGGGCCAACACAGGAACTAAGGTTTGTATTTACAACGTCATCACAACTTCCACTAACTGCTAGATCATTGAATGATGCTCTAACTAAGGAAATTTTTAAATTTAATATATCGTTAAATCCATTAAAAGCAACGCAATGTAACTTAGAAATAGTAGCACCATGAGGTAAGTTTACAGGTGCTACTAAAAAGTAGCTATAATTCTGTGATCCTAGTCCGGGATAATAAACACTTCTATTTCTATAAATTGGTTCACTAGACTCTATATAGTCACCACTAAAGTTGAGCCTTTCTAAGATGGCCTGACTTTGAAAATCTAAATAGCTAATCGTTTTAATTCTTGTTACTTGAGGAAAAAATTTTAAATTTGATTGATGGACTGCTAATGTACTGATTTCATTTGACTGATCATTAACAAGGGGAGGTATTAAATTCTTATTTTCAGGCTTTGATGAAATAGTTACAATTCCACTCTCATCAAAGCTTACAAAACCACCTTGTCCGTCTTCAGTACTAGTATTTAAGTTTATTGGAAATGTTGTTTTCCCATATGCATTTTCAATTATAATGGAGTATATTTTACCAGGAAGTAAACTGACACCTGAAAGGAGTGCCGCAAGTGAGAGTTCTGTTTTTTGCTTACCACCTTTAATTATTGACAGTTCTATGTCAATTGTTCCATCACTTGAAACTAGCCTAGCTTGCTTTGCTGTAGCCAAGTAATTACCTGAAATTATTAATTGTCCGTCTGCGTCAATGGATGCTGAGCTGGCCTCAGGGACTTTTTCACAATGTTGCCCACAGTCAAAATCAATACTTCCCTCCTGCTTACAGGAACACATAATTATTAAGAGGAATAATAAGTTAGTTATATTAAGGTTCAATTTCATTTTACTCTCGCAAGTATCTTAGATATATAAATGTATCGTCTAGGACGCAACAATACTTGAGGTTTATAGTCGCGCCACTCTAATCTATTTTATTATATTTAAGATTATTTAATAAGCATTAACGTAAATACAATAGTTTATTTCTTATTCCAAAAAGATAAATAAGAATTAATACTAATTATTGTGGCATTTTAGATAGGCAACAATATCTAACTATTTAATAAAACTAAAATTCACGAGATAATAGCCATATGACGCATGGTTTATTTATCCTTACATTAATTTTATTAAATTTATCATCATTAACTTATGCGAAAGATGAAGTAATTTATTACATAAACCCTGATAATGATTCTGAAGAGTCTGTACTAAACTTTTTAGTAGATAACTATTTTCCTTATGGGCCTATTGAAAAACCTAATGACAAAGAAAAAATTAAGCAAAACTTACGAGAGTGGAATCCTCATATAAAAACATGGAATAACTTAAATTATATCAGCAATATCAAAATTAAAAAATCTTATCCAATGATAGATTTAATACATGGACAAAACTTAGTTTACAACAAAGAAAAGTTTACTGACAGTAGTGGAATTTCAACAAAAAACTCAGTATCTAATTTTAGTTTTAGGTTAAAGTTTTATCTGAGTAATAATTTATCATTGAATACAAATTTTTCTTATTTAATGCAAGAACAATTAATTAATAATAATAATAAATACTACTTTCCTTCAAATTATGATTTTAGACTAGGATTTAATTTTGAAAGTAATAAAAGCCAGTGGAGCTATGCAGTTAGTACTCAGCTTTCTAGGTATTCAAGTTTAATTATTCCGTCAGGAATAGACTTTGAACTTGAAGACATAAATGACTTTTTAACTATTGATACAGGAAATATTTATTGGATTATTTTTTCTTTAAAACATCGAGCATCAATATTTGGCCGTGGATTATATTCAGAGTTTTCTTTTGGAAGGTCTTTAGCTAGCACAAAAAAAGTTACAACAGTTGAGCTAGGTGATGCTTTATCTGCTTATAAGATTCAGGCCCAAGTGAAGCAGTACATTATTAGTAGGATCTGGATTGAATTAAAGTTAGATCATGTAATTTATCAAACAGAGATGGCTGGAACTCAATCAATTGCAGGCTTAAACCTTGGAATAACTCTCTAGGCAACATCTTTTCAACTACTTGTATAGCGAGTAAACTTTTCATAAAACTATATTAGAAAAAGTATTTAACATATAAATAGATATGATTACAAATCAGATCTTTAAACTTTATTTTGCAATTATAATAGTTATGTTGATGACTGGTTTTGCGTTTGGTAAATCTACTGTATTGATCGGTAAGGTTCCAGGAAGGTATTTATCAGGCAAGTTGAAAACTTCTAGCTATTTATCTAAAGTAGTTATTGAAAATAAAATTATCCAATCTGTTACAACTATTCCTCAGTTAGAAGCAGATAATTTAAAGTCTGACTTAAATAAGCTTGTCATTCACCTAAAATCTGACCATGGCAAATATGACATAATTTATCCAGGGTTGTTTGATTTACATAATCATACTAAACAAAACAATTTACCATTGTGGAATTTTGCTAAAGGGCAATTTGCCAATAGATTTGAGTGGCGTAAGCTTCCTAAGTACAAAACAAGTGTTAGTAATAATATGAACCCATGGATTTCAAGTTACGGTTCTGTTGTCTCTTGTGCTGCCTTTAGGTGGTCAGAGTTACAAGCTATGGTAATAGGAACAACTTTTCTACAAGGACCAAGTACATGTGTTAAAGAATTTGGAATTCATCATATTGAAAGTGGAGATGGATTGCTATATGACGAGGTTGATAAAAATAATAGGCCTGTAATAAAAAAATTAAAAATTTCGGCACCTACTGACATTATTATTCCAGAAGTCATGTCATTTGTTTGGGACGTTTTATCTCCAAAAGTAAATATGCAAACTTCATACAGTAATGCACTAGAAAAGACAATATCAATGCATTGCCCTCAACTTATGGGGCCGATCAATAAAGCATTCCTAGAAAACACAACAAAATTAAAAACAAGATTTCTCAACGCAAAAGAGCGCATGGATAAGAAAAGAAACTCAAAGACTATTGCTTCATATATAGATGCTCATTATAATCTCAAGAGACACAAGATATTAGATTCATCAGTATTAAAAATTATTACAAACAAGAAGACACTATTGAATTCTTGTAATGACTATCATCACAAATTTATATCTTACATGTCAAAAGTTCATGAAACAATTGCGGGAAAAATTAAGCTTATTAAACACCCTCGTAGATCTGCTGTCATTGCACACCTAAGTGAAGGAAGAAGATTGGATCCATACAATCAACTTGAATTTAAAATGCTAAAGGTTCTAGGCCTTGATCAAGAAAAATTTAATATTGTTCACGGACTTGGCCTTAACTTTGAAGATTATCAACATATGGCAAAGCAAAAGATGGGATTAATTTGGTCTCCATTTTCAAACCTACTGCTCTATGGTCAAACAGCAAACATAGTCGATGCAAAGAAAGCAGGTGTCATGATTGCCCTTGGATCTGACTGGACACCGACTGGTTCAAAATCAGTTCTGGAAGAACTGAAGATTGCAAAAAACTTTATCAAGAAAAAGAAACTATCCCATATATTTTCAGATGAAGATTTATATATGATGGTCACTGAGAATCCTGCATACCTAACCAATTATCTTGAGGTCAATCCAGAGGACGGAATTCATGGTGCAGGAAAAGTAGTAAGAGATGCTATAGCTAGTCTAGTAATAATTAGAGATAACCATGAAAACCCACATACAAACTTGGTAAATGCACAAAGTAGAGATATAAATCTCGTATTAATTAAAGGTGACCCCTTATACGGAAATACCAATTACTTAACCAAATTTAATCAAGAAATTAAATATGAAATATTACCTAACTACTACGTAGGATTAAACAAGTTGTTGACTAGAAATGAAGAAAACATGCCAATAGATGTTAAAAAATTTATACCTACTCCTCTGCATGGAAAAGACCTATTAGATAAAGTTCGCTACCAAGCATATAACCAGCTTGATATTTTTGATTTAGTTATTAAATACGAGCAAGAATTTGATACAATTAGAAAAGCAGAAAACAAAGCTTTAAAAGAAAGCAATATTGCTTCATCTACTTTAACTACCCTCAAAAATAAAATTAAACAAGAATTTTTATTGGTACAAAATAATAATATTCATCAATACTTAGAAAAAGTAATTAATGCTTTATTTAAGTCAGATATTGAAAAACATGATCAATGTAATTTCCCTGAAGTAAAAGGAATGGTATTTCAAAATTCACTTGAGTCTAATTCAAAATTAACAAAGGAAGAAGAAAGTATCTTACCAAAAATCTATAATAATATACTTGAACTACGTACCAACCTAGGAGTTAACTTAGACAGAGTAAAGGATATTCAAATATTACTTGGAGGACTATTGTTAACACAAAATAAAAATATTTTAAATCCAAACTCAGCGCCTAAATCAATCAACTACTTCCCTTCTCTATTTTCTTGTAATGACCCGGCATATCAAGCAAGGTTTAACAATTTCATTCTTGAGCACGAAGAGGATGAAATTTCAAATAATTTATTATTTAGGAAAAAATATAGAAAAGAAGAACAAGACAAGGTAAATCAATATAACGAGAATCATCCAGATCAACCAAAAAGACAATTAATGCCAGAAAAACTAGCAACTGAATTTGGCCTGGAGTATGATATTATGCAAGGAGTTTGGGCCTACTAAGCTGCTTTATTTTCTTTATGTTTATGTTTACATCTATTCGATATTTCTCTTGTCGTTTTGTTACCTGTGGAGTCAGAAGCTGTAATATATGAAAATAAGATAAATCCAAGAAATCCGAAAATTATAATAACAATTGCAACACTGAACAACAAGTATAGCTCCAAATAATTCTCAACATGTTGAAAAATTCCATTAAACATATTATCCCCTAGTAGACCATTATACCTTGATAGTGTATTGGCCGAACTATATGTCATTCAACTATCACATGCAAAGAAATAAGATATTATAATCAGCAACTTAAAAAAAAAATATATAAATGCCTCAAAATTTAGGCAAAAATTATTCATTGCTAAACTTAATAAATAAATCATAAAATAATAGTAATTTTACTGGTGACACTTTTATGAAATATAAAAATCTTTTTTCGACTTTGGATTTAAAGTTTACAACATTAAGAAATAGAATTGTCATGGGATCTATGCATACAGGACTTGAGGATATTTACCAAGGAATCGACAGGCTTGCAAAATTTTATGAAGAAAGATCAAAAGGGGGAGTTGGGCTTATTATTACAGGAGGTTTCGCTCCAAACTTTTCAGGCCGTGTTTCACCTTTTGCTTCCCAACTGAGTTACAAGTGGCAATTAAACAAACATAAAAAAATTACTAACGCAGTTCATATGCATGGGGGTAAAATTGCTTTACAGATTTTACATTCAGGAAGGTATGGATATCACCCATTTAATACTGCTCCGTCATCTATAAAAGCACCTATTGGGATGTTTAAACCAAAAGCATTATCAAGTCGAGGAGTTCAAAAAACAATAAGAGATTATTCAAACTGTGCTTTTTTAGCACAACAGGCAGGCTATGATGGCATAGAGGTTATGGGATCAGAAGGTTACTTAATCAATGAATTTTTAGTTTCAAAGACTAATAAAAGAAAAGATATATGGGGAGGAGAATATGAAAATAGAATGCAACTGCCCATACAAATTATAAAATCTATTAGAAAAAAGGTTGGAGAAAATTTTATAATAATTTACAGGCTTTCAATGTTAGATTTAATTAAAAATGGAAGCAATTGGGAAGAAATAGTACTTCTTGGAAAAGAAATAAAAAAAGCAGGTGCTACTATTATAAATACGGGAATTGGATGGCATGAGGCCAGAATTCCAACAATTGGATCTATGGTTCCTCCTGGTGCATTCTCTTGGGTTTCTAAAAAGTTTAAAGAAGAAGTTAAAATACCCATCATTGCAACAAACAGAATTAACACGCCTGAAATTGCTGAAGACATTCTTAGTAAGGGACATTCTGATTTAATTTCTATGGCGCGTCCATTACTTGCTGACCCTTACCTACCCATAAAGGCTAAAGAAAATAAAGAAAATGAGATAAATATCTGTATTGCGTGTAACCAAGCATGTTTAGATCATATTTTTCAAAGAAAACTTGTTTCTTGCCTTGTTAATCCTAAAGCATGCCATGAGTCTTTTTATAAACACTCAAACCACGGTAAGAAAAAAATTGGAGTAGTAGGCGCCGGGCCCGCAGGTCTTGCATTTGCAGTTGAGGCCGCAAAGCTAGGACATACAATTTTTCTGTATGAAAAAGAAAATCAAATTGGAGGTCAGTTTAATTTAGCAAAAAAAATACCTGGCAAAGAAGGATACGATAGTACAATTAAGTACTTTACAGAGCAAATTACCAAAAGATCTATCAAACTTCATTTGGGTGCAGATGTATCAGTCCAGTTACTGCAAGAACAAAACTTTGATGAAATAGTCATTGCTACTGGGGTATTTCCAAGAGAACTTCAAATAGATGGAATAAACCATAAGAAGGTAAAGTCATATTTAAGTTTATTAACTGATAATACAAGTTTAGGAAAAAGGGTTGCTATTATTGGAGCAGGAGGCATTGGCTTTGACACAGCATTATATTTACTTAACAAAAACATAGAACAAAATAATGATAAAAAAATAGATCAGTTTTTAAAAGAATGGAATATTGACCAATCATTAAGTACAAGGGGGGGATTACTAGAGTATAAAAGCAAAAAGAAGAAACCAGAGAAGGAAATATATCTGTTACAAAGAAGTAACAAAAAGATGGGTTCAACTTTAGGCAAGACAACAGGATGGATACATCGCGAGACATTGAATAATGGAAATGTTCAAATGATAAATAATGTTAAATACACCAAAATCGATGATCAAGGACTTCATATCAAAATAAATGATAAAACCAAACTACTCGCAGTAGACCATATTATTATTTGTGCAGGACAAACTCCTAATCAAACTCTATATTTAAAATTAAAAGAGCATGGATTGAAGTCACATTTAATTGGAGGAGCACTCTCTTCTGATAAGCTCGATGCTAAGATAGCAATTAAACAAGCATTTGATTTAGCTTACTCTATTTAGTACCTAAGATGCTTTTTTACGATTAAATCCTGTGCGCTTATACTTACCTTGAACTTTAACTTCACTTTTATCATAATATTCATATAACTTATTAATTAATCCATCACAACCAATACCAAAGATTAACCTTCTTATAATATCAATATCATCCGGTAATATTTCACCTGTATTTCCATGAGACACAATACCTCGAATCTCAATCAACATATTTTTTTTAATTAAATCAGTAAATTCATTTGAGATATATTTTAAAAAAACTAGCTGTTCACTGAAAACATCTAGAAATGGTGCATACTTCTCCTCCATACACTTTCTAACAAGAAAAAGTACTTGAGGTATTGAAAACCCCTTATCCCATTGTGAAAGATTTGTTAATTGACCACTAGGATTATTTATAAAAATCTTTGGTGGATTCAAATCTGTTTTTACAAAAAACTTATCACAAGATTTAGACCTTTTAAGTGTACCTATTACTAAATCATTAATAATAATTTCTAAAGCTTTTAAATATGAAAAAACATTTCTAGCATTACTATACTCTCTCTTTTCAAGTACATCTAGCTCAGCAGTTTCTAATTCTATTTTGGCAGCGTGTGGAATTTTTGAATAAATATCAGGCCCCAAAATATAATAAGACAAATAATGGATGACTTTGTTAGTAAGCTTGCTATCTATTCTCCTATTTTCTTTTAAAATTATTAAATCATGAAAAGAGTTAAATATTACTTCAGATTCTCGATCCTGAATATAAGATGGAAATGTCAAGCCTGTATTAAAAGGTGAAATACCTTTTACAACATTTGGTTGAAAGTCATTCTCAATATAGAAGCTATACAACCTTGATGCGGTTTGAGAAAATGTATTTGTTAGCAACGTAAAGTCTACAACCTTAAACCAAACGCCAACCTCTTTATCTTGATAAAAATCTAAAGTATGCTTACTGTCTTTGATACTATCAAGTGCTTCTACAATATTTGCTACCCAAAGATGCTGAAAGTCTGTTATAAATAAGTAAGTCATTTCACCGTTACGATCATTGATCTTAATTATATTATTTATTTCACAATGATTAATATTATACTTTTTATTTTTTGAATCCATCTTGCCCCAATAAGCAAAATTTGATTGTTTACTTACAATCATTTTCTTTAAAAAAAAATAAAAATCATGTGCTTGAGTATACCCAGCTTGCCTATAACGGTTAGCAAATGGGTTGAAAGTTAAATAGAAATGAATCGGTGCCGTCATTTTTAGCTTGCCTTTAAACTTGCTTTAGCTTTTTCAATTCTGGGCACTAACAGTTTTACTTCTGACTTAATTCTATTTAATTCTGGAGTCATTTCCTGGATAAGCTTGTCATATTCAGTTTTATAACTGGCCATTTTAATATAGTGTTCTTTTTTTATTTTCTCAACTTGTATTGCTTCATTTTTCAAAATTGCAACTCTCTCTGCGTTAGTAGAACTTCTAGACTTGATTTCCTTTAGCCTACTTTCACAGTTCTCAATTTTTTTAATTACGCCTTCTTTAGTTTTATCATCTGCTAATGTCGCCTCCAGTAATTTCAGTTGATCTACCAAGTCTGTTTTAACAGCAAATATTTTTTTTTGTTCGTTTAAGTCTTTTTCTTGCTCATTGTCTGACCCTTGGCTTAGCTCTTTTATTTCCGAGATTAAGCTTTGATAATTTAAATGTAACTCTTTATAATCTGATTGTTCTTTTAAAAATTTATTTCTAATTAACATAACTTTACTAGATAATGATTTATATTTAGTCACTAGTTCAGTATGCTGACCAGTTAATTCATCTAACTCTTTTCTCTTTTTCTCAACAACATTTGTTAAAAGAGATTTTGATCGCCTCTCTCGTAAATGCTCCTCAGCCTCTTCAATATTTAATTTTTTACTTGAACTCAGAAACATTTGTTGCTCACCAAATTCAATAAAATCTAAATCGTTAACTTCTACTTTTGTATTCTGAGTAATTTCTACTTTATTTATAAATGTTCCATTTGTGGATCCAATATCTAGAACATAAAACCTATTACTTTCTACTAACAACTTAAAATGCATCGTACTAACAGTATCATCTTCAGGAAATAAGACATCACCTTTTTCTCTACCAAAAGAGTAATCCTGGTCAACTTTTAATGATTCTTTATTTAACTTATTATGTAAAAACATTTTTTACCTTTTAATTTCTACAAAACTCATTAACTTATCGGGAAAAGATGAATCTATATTAGTAAAATATTCATGCCTGAATCGTTATAAAATCAACCACCTAGAATCATAAGTACAGTAATACCTGAACTAGACCAATATCTTCAGTACCTGAACCTAGAATATTAGTTTGTAATAATAAACCAATATTTCCAACTTTAAACTCTCCTCCAACCAATGGCCGAAACTTAACTGACCCAGATCCTTTTAGGCCATATTTCATTATAGGAGAAAATAAGAATTTAAAGTTTTCACTAATACCAAAGCTCGAATAAATACTAGGAGAAAGAATAAAGGTATTTACACGACTTACAGGGATTGAGTTATTATCATCTTTATCTTTTGCTGTGAACTCAGTATTACCATGGGCAAATAATCCTTTTAACCTCCATCCCCAATAATAATTTTCCTGAAATAAGGCGAAAGAAATGGTTGTTGACAATGAATCAGATTCATAACTATTCAATATATTACTTTCAGACAAAAAACCAACAGACATTAAATACCCAAAGTATTTAATTGATCTTTTTTTCTTATCTAAAGTGCCACTTAATCTTTCTTGAATCTTTGATATAGATTGATTACTAAATTCAAATTCAGAAATTGAGCAGATATTAATATAAAAATCATATTTAGATTTCCATTTGTTATATTCAGTTAACACATTAGGAAAAGATTTATCATTAATTATGTAATAGTATACAAGTGATATTCCATAATAGTATCTAATTAAATTATATGGTGCCTGATCAATAATGAACTTCGATTGCTTTGTCCCGATGTTATCTTTAATCTTTTTATCAATGTGAAAAAACCGTTGGTTAATTAGTGAGTGATATAAAATTAAGGTTTGCTTATATTTCTTTAATCTTTTGTAATTAATTATCGCTAATTCAAGAACTTCTTCAGGTGCTTTTTCTAATTGCTGAGTAAAGTGAAACTCTTTTGCTAGTAAACTAAGTGAATCATTATATCTTTCATCAATTGTTAAGTTATATGCTTGATTATAAACTTTTAGTGCACCCTTGCTTAATTTTGCTTCTGCTAACAACGAGATAAGCAATGATAAAATGATTAAGATAAAACGATTATTAATTCTATCTCCTTTTCTTGAAAAATAATAATAGGCGATTACTTACTCTTGTTAGGTGTTGATAGTTGTCCCCCTCTCGTAACTTTAATGTTCTTAAATTACCTTCGAGCAAATCTTCTACGTATTTTTCAAATGCATATAATGGACCTGCTGTTTTATGTGATATTATGATACCAGAAAAGAAAACAAGAATAGTAAAGATTAAGGATATCGAAATATAGGAGATTGTAAATACTAATAGTATTTGTTTTCCTGCAATGCCCTCTATGCCAACAAAAATATTTCTTAAAAACGTAAAGCAAAAAATGCCCAATAAAAGTGAACAGGAGAATGAGATCAATGCCAATTTAGTTGATGTGATCATTTGTTCTTTGGGATTTACCAAATATTGACCTCTTTCATTATCCGGATACCAAATAATTTTTTCTTTTTTGATCATATAGAAAATAATTAAAACAACTCCAATCCATTGAAAAATATCCGCAAAATTGAAAACAAATAATTTATTATCAAAGCTAAAAGGAATAAAATCTAAGGATGCACCTAAAATAGTTCTATCAATAACATTTCCAAATATCCCCCCCAGTAACAAACTTACCCCCATTTTAATTTTATTCAAAGAGGGAGGGAAAATATAAAGAGCGATCAAATAAGCAAAAAAGATAAATCCAAAAAAGCTACACAATACGATAACTCTGTACGTAGCCGAAATATCAGAATATAAATTAAAGATCATCCCTTGGTTCATTATGGCCGTTTTAGATCCTTTAAATATAAATTTTGTTATTTGGTCTAGAATCACACAAGATAAAAAAATTAACATATTATTAAAAAATATTTTTTTCATTATCTCTATTATAATAATAAATCATTAACCTACAAGTAAGAGACAGTTTTGGTCGCGTAATACTTTTTCCTACCTTGTTTTTAAATACATGATAAAATTTTATTTTAATAATCGAATAGTCGTTTATGATTAAAGATATAAACATTAAAAAATTGTCAATTAATGACCTGAAAATTATTAAACAGTTTTCAGATAAATGGATTGGCATTAATTATTATGGCCTTGATGACTTAAAGCTTGTAATTGACTTGTCTGACGATACTTCTTTTTGTGCATGGGATAAATCTAAACTAGTGGGCATAAGGCTTACCTACTCTACTGGAAAATGGATACAAAGATTTCCTAATGGATTAACGGTAAGCAAATGGAAAATCGACCAAGAAAAAGTTGCCTATTTTAAGAGTCTATTTATTCACCCTAAGTACCAAAATCAAAAAATTGGAAAACGATTATCTTCAAAATCGATTCAAGCTCTGAAAAAACAAGGGGCAAAGGCAATAATATGCCACTCATGGCTCGAGTCCCCTAATAATAGCTCATTGACCTATCTTAATAGCTTTGGTTTTAATGAAATAAACCAGCATAAAAACTTTTGGTCAGATAATCACTATGAATGTATCAGATGTGGAACCAATACATGTAAATGCACTGCAGTTGAAATGATAAAACTTCTTTCATAAAGGCAATAAATGAGTGTATCAATCTGGAATGATCAATTCAGTTCAATAAAAAAAGCAAGAGTATCTGTAGATGTTGTTATTATAGGAGGAGGTATTACGGGGCTATCTACTGCCTTTTGGCTTCAAAAAGAAGATCCTTCTCTTTCTATTGCTATTGTTGAAAAGTATTTAATGGGTGCTGGTGCCTCTGGTCGAAATGCAGGGTTTATTACTTGTGGATCAGTGGAACATTTCAATCGACTTGTGGAGCAATATGGAGAAGAAAGAGCTTTAGAAATCTGGAAATTTAGTGAGGAAAATCTATCTTTACTAAAAGAGAATATCATTAATATCAGTACTGAAACCTGTAATTTTGAACAAGGAGGAAGTTTTTCACTTGCTTCCACATCAGAAGAGCTTACAGAGTTAAATGCCTCTGCTCAGTTAATGAAAAAGTTAAACATTAATGTAGAATCTCTTAATGGACAAGAAATAAAACAAAGACTTGGTGCTCATAATTTTGTTGGAGGGATTAAATACCTAGATGATGCTTGTGTTAACCCTGTTCAATTATTAAACGCAATCAGAAATCAGTTTAACTCAAATGTTGAATTATATGAAAATAATGAAGTATTTAATATAAGTACGAAGTCTGACCTTAGAATAGTTCAGACTAATAAAGAGAGCTTTGAGTCTCCTATTGTAATACTCGCAACCAATGGATATTCAACATTAATTAATAAATACTTTTCATCAAAAATTTTTCCTACAAGGGGCCAGATACTGGTCACCGAACCTCTTCCGAAGTTTATGGAAGGCCCTTGTTATGCTAATTTTGTTTTAGATTACTTTAGACAGCTACCAGCAGGAGAAGTCCTTATTGGAGGGTTCCGTCAGATGCAAAAAGATACGGAGGTGGGATACTCTGATGAAACAACAGATATAATTCAAAACTCATTAGAGAATTTTATTTCTAAATATATACCAAACACTAAAAATAAGAAAATAAAATATCGCTGGTCTGGAATTATGGGTTTTTCTTATGATGGCATGCCGTTGATTGGTTCTTTACCGACTGACCATCAAGTTTTTTTCTGTGGTGGATATACCGCACATGGCCTCGGACTATCATTCAATTCAACAAAAAAGTTAGTTGATTTAATATTTAACAGAAATATTCCTCAATTCCTAAGTGCTAAGAGATGACAAGTCAATGGATCACAGAAAAGCCAATTGCTCACAGAGGCATTCACTCTGGAACTAAAGTTCCTGAAAATAGCTTAGCAGCATTTCAAAAATCCATTGATGCTAATATTCCCATCGAGTGTGATATTCAATTTATTAAGGACAAAACCTACGTTGTCTTTCACGATGATACTTTAGAAAGAGTTACGGGGGTTCATGGAAAAATATCTGACTTAAGTCAATCACATATTAAAAATTTATATTTGTACAAAACAAAAGAGCAAATACCAACTCTCTTAGAACTTATTTCTTTTGTTAATGGAAGAGTACCGATTTTAATTGAAATAAAGGGAAGAACATTTTCACCAAATAAAGGAAATGTTCTAAAAAATACTTTAGAACACTATTCAGGAGAAATTGCATTGCAGTCATTTAATCCAATGGCATTAACTTGGTGTAAAGTAAATATTCCCCATATCCCAAGAGGGATGATTACCTATGATTGGTATAACTCAGGTCTAAAGTCATATCAAAAGATCTTATTAAGGTATATGCTTTTCTTTCCTCTCGTTTCCCCTAGTTTTATTTCAGTAAAGTCAAATTATCTAGACTCCGCTATTATTAATCTCATTAGAAAGAAATTTAATATACCAATTCTAGGGTGGACTATTACTTCATCCCAGGAGGCCCTAAAGTATAAAGAACTAATGAATAATTTTATTTTTGAAAACTTCTTGCCAGATTAATACTCCGCACCAGCGATGCTTTTTTTCCTGGACTATATTAATATTTTAATTTATGTTTTTTTATGAAAAAAATTATAATTATATTACTTATTCCTTTAGTATTGATATCAATTTATATCCTTTCTACTCAAGGTAATAATGAGCAAGAAAAAACACCGTCTAAAACAATAAATCTGGTAGATAAGACTGAGCATTCACTTTCTAATATTCCCTCTCCTTCTAAAAACACTAATATTGCTTCACAAGAATATATTGAAGAACATATTGAGGACAAACCTCTAACAGACAAACAAATAGAAGATTTAGATATATACTTCCAGCAAACAGAGAAAGATTGGTTAAAAAAAATAGAAAACTTATTTTCAATAAAATGGAAATTAGATAAAAAATATTTAAAAAAATATAAATTAATTAGAAAAAACAATGAACAAGAAAAAGTAGATATGTATCAAAAATTTCATCAAGAAATGGTAGACAAACATGGAGATAATTATTCATACAACTCAACAGAAGATGAGTTATTGCTCAATAAAAAGATTGATAAAATTTATTTACAAAAGATCAAAGAACTATTAGGAAAAAATCGATACTCGGAATATCTTAAAGTAAAATCTAAGTTCAACAAAAACTTAGAAGAAAACCATAACCCTGAGCTTGGTTTAATTGAAATTCAAATTTAGTACCGCTATCCCCTTAAAATCACATAAGAAACTTAATGTCTTTGTCTTGACGAAACAAGAACATAAATAATAATATTTTTTCTTATGAAAAAAAACACGCCCCCTCCTAAGTACCTAATTATTCTTTGCACATGTTTATTATTCTTTAGTTGCGGGCTTACTAAAGACTCCCCTGATAAAAAGGCAAATATACTAGGGCTCAACTCGATAGAAACCTCATGTAAGTCAAAAGAATTAAGACCTCATCTAATTTTAGAACAAGATATTTCAGAAGATATCAATTGCCTTGAGCATGGAATAAATCAGTACATCCAAATAGTTCGTAGAGAAGAAAGCAATTATATTTTACTAAGCAGGTTACAGCAATTTATAAATAAGTTTTTCCCAAAGGAATCAAAGAAAACAAATCAAATTCTGAAGCTCACCCTGCAAGTAAATTCTTTACTTTTCAATGATAAAAGTGACCGAGTTTCAATAGACAATATTCCATTAATCTTTGAAATATTAAGACTTATTAATTCTGAAGGACAATTAATTTATCAATTAAGCACAACCATTAATGCCTCTAATTATAGTTCACTCAAAGATAAGCTACGTTTATTAGTTTCAGACAACTTAAGTCGACTTCAAGAAATATTAGAAAAACGAAGCGCAGGTAGCAACTCTTTTGATATAATTCAATTTATTAATACCTATAATAAGATATCACTCCATAGTAAAATACAACCCAAGTCAATATCTCACCTACTTTCATTAAAGAAGTTATTTCTTGGAGGAAATAAAAATATCCTTACAACTAATGAGTTAAGTAATCTAATTGGAAAAGTAACCAATTTAACATTTTCGGTACTTGATATTCTATATGCTAATAACTCCTCACACGACATCAAAGCAAGACAACTAAGTTACATTAATCAAATAAAAAACATATCTAAAAATATTGCCGATCAAGGAGAGCAGGAGATCATTTTTCATCATGAAGATATAATTACTTTAATAGATATCTTTACAAATTTAAACACAAAAAATCTAGAAAGGTCATTTTATATATTAAAAGAGAAAATGATTGGAGGAAATCCTGTTGAGTACCGACTTAAAGATATAAAGAAAATAATATCTTTAATAAAAGATTTAAGTGAACAGTTATATTTCAATACTGTCACATTTGATTATTTAAAAAAGGAGATGAAATCCTCCAGTCAAATTCAAAACTTAAGTCATCGTCCACCACAGGTCATTTATCAAGATATTTCAAAACATAAGTTATATAATTACTGGAAGGATTTTAAAAAATATATCTATCAGTATAGATTTTTTCCCGCACAAAATAAAATCCAACAATATGACGATAATTATCATCGATCCAAATATGGTCTTGAGCAAATTACTTTTCTCCGTTGGGTACTTAAGCACACCTTAAAGGTTTGGGGACACTCATACTCATCTGATGAATTTATGTTAAGCAAGTATGAATTAAATGACGTAATCATGGATAATGAAGGCATTTTAAAAGAGTTAAATCTGTGGAGAGATGATACTGATAAATTCATTTCGGAACTAATCACCAGTATTGACTTATTTCAATATAATTCTGACGGCGATGGAATACTGGATGCAATTGAAATTTCTGAGTATATAAATACAGCACTCTCAGGGGAACAGTTTACAAATATTATTCACTCCAAAGTCTTAGCACATTGTCCAGTTATAAATATAGAAACTCAAGCTGTATCTCTTAAGTGCTTTAGGAAAAATATATTTAGTATTATTTTTTCGGAGCTTAAGCACCAAAAATATTTCAAAAAATTATATAGATATATTTTCTTTAATTCAGATGAGGAAATAAAGCAATTTCTTCTAAATGTAGAACAAGCCTCTCGGCTTGATTCTCACAATAAAAAATTAATTAATAAAGTTGGATTAACTAGAATGCTAGTAACATTATCAAACATCGAAAATATTTTTATTCGATATGATTTGAACAAAGATAATAAACTAGGATACTCGGAATTAAGCCTGAGTTATGAGCGATTTTCTGATACAATTTTATCCCTAGCTCAAACAGAAAACAAGAAGTTAGGGAAGTCAATATTTTGGTATTTTGTAAAAAATATGAAAATTCCATCTAAGTTTAAACTACTTGTGTTTCATGCCGTTGCAAAAAAAAGGAAAATTATTTCCAAGAGACTAAACCTGAGTTCTATAATGTTATACTTTACACAAAACTCTAAACAATTACTCAAATAGGAAGTGTATGAAAATTAAATTAATAATAATACTATCAATAACATTGAATATTTCATTTGCAAAAATTTATGAAGGCATTAATTTAAATGATAAAAAAATCATCAAAGGTGTCACGCTGCACAGCACTCTACTAGAAGACATGAGAATTTTTCATGCCACTTCGACTAAATTAGTTCAGCGTAGTATTTCTGAATTAACTCCTATTGTTATTGCTTTTGAGAATAGGTGCAATAATAATTATTCAAACAAGAAAACTTTATTAAAAAATCATCCTAAGTGTAAATACTTTAACCAAAACTTAGTTGAATCTTTTCCTATTAAAACTATTAAAAAAGGGTATAAGAAATTACCACATGAAACAAATCGTTTTTTATTACACCGTCATGCTTATAACCGTAAGGAAACATATTACTATGACTTAATTATAGTCCGAAAAACAAAGAATAAAAACAATCAGGATCAAGTTATCGTCAGCTATCAAATGTTAAGCAATGAACAAGTAAAAAAATATATTGATAATCCTGTTGAAAAAGAAAGTTATTTTCAGTCTGCTGAGGGTGCTTATATTTTAACTAAAATTGGAGAAAACCAAACAAGTATCGAACTAACTTATGCTAGTAAAACAGATCATTGGCTTTTAAATAGTGACCTCGCTGTTTCGACTATTTATGACAAAATTGCAGAGGGCACAAGTTCGGCATTAAAAACATTTGAAAAAGGTTACCGGTACCCTACGAACTAAGATCAAACTGTTCATAAAACTTATATAAGAACCATAGAGTAAAACTATTAAAAACATGCCAAAGTGCGTGCCCTTGGACATAATGATTTGTTGGATCACAAATAATTCTATTTAAATCAATCAGAAGCATTGATCCTGCAATTAGTACAAAAATTATTGATAAAAAATAATTTTTGTAAATAATTATTTTACTACTATTAATTTTAGATTTTACTTCTAGACCTATGGCAATTAAGGCAAAACAAACCATAACAAATTGAACAGGTAGTTTTAAAATTACAAAAGAAATATATGCAGAACAAGAAATAATTACAAGTAATAAGAAGTATTTATTTTTATTATTAGACGATATTAATTTTAGCCTCAATAAGTTAAATATAATTAGTAAATTTACAATAAGAAACATTCCAACAAAATCAAAAAACTGAAAAAATAAAGTAACTGAGGCATGAAAGACTAAAGAAAAAAGTCCTGTAAGAATTACTGCAGGGCCAAACATCATAAGTTCTTTATTATTTTTATTTGCCGTATACCAAATTAATATTCCAACTAATATAAGCGGTAAATTAGACCATGTGTTAACTGGTTCTGCGGCCCATTGACATAAAGTTTCTTCGCACCATTTAATATTTGGCCTGCCTAATTCATGAAAAGAATACCAGGGACATTGTGGATTAAAATCAGGATAAGAATTAATATTTAAACCTTAGTTAATAATTAATTAAATAATAGTGTTATAAATTAATAAAAACAATAGAAATACAATGATAATACAGTTACTCAGTTTATTGAGCTTCATATGTAAAATTATTATCAGTAGAGCTCTCTTCAAAATCATCTGCTAAGTTATCTGTATATGTTGAAGTTGCTCCTAATTCCGTTAATGTACCTTCATAATTAAAAATTGCTCCACCATGACCATTTCCATTTGCATGATTAATGCTATGGTTATCAGATCCTTTGCTTCCTCCAACTGCCGTATTATTAAAAAAATCACACTGCTCAATAATAATTTCTCCTGAATTATTAAAGATTGCTCCACCCAGACCTGCTCCTCCCCCTCCTGCACCAGATCCAAAGGAGTGTCCCTTGCCTCCCTGGCCTGAACCAAATCCACCACTTCCTCCTAATTCCCCATTTCCACCAAATGTTTTGGCACCTCCGCCACCACCTCCGCCACCGAACCCACCATCACCTCCGCCATATAAACCTCTTCCACTACCAGCACCACCGCCGCCACCGCTAGCAAAGAGTCCATCACCTCCATGAGAAACATTACCTCCAACACCCCCTTCAGAACCTCCACCATCTCCGCCAGACGCGGTTGTCTTATTATCACCATTTTCCCCAATTGCTTCACCATCGGAGAGAGTAACAAATGTTAAATTAAGGTTACCCTCATTATAAATTAACCCTCCATAATCACCTGTGACTGATCCATTTTTAATCGTAATACCTATAAAGTTTACTTCAGTCGCAGCACCTAATATATGAAAAGTTCTGTCTTCATCTTGAGCGTTTATAATAGTACTACTAGGCCCACAGCCTACAATATTTAAATCTTCCGTAATATCAAAGTCACCCGTTTCATTATTATTTTCTCCGAAACCAGCAAGAGATATATCATAGGTATAAATACCTAAGTCACTTTGACTAAATACTATTACATCTCTTCCTACTTGCCCTGCACTACAATTATCAACTTTTTTATTTGTATTTGCGGCATCAATTGCTTCACGCAATGAACAATCACCATCTTCATTTAATTCATCTTGAGTAGTAGTTACAATTATTACTGGATCAGACTCAGAATTTGAAATTGTTACAGTTGCTTCATCTGTACTTTCAATATCTGCAAGTGTAATTGAATATGAAAAACTATCTGAATCTAAAGTAGATGGTGCAAAAATAAATGATCCTTTCCCAAAGTCCAATTCTGAAACTCCTCCATTGGACAAGGTAGGCATTCCATTACCATCAGCATTAGATTTAATCATAATCTGTGATGATTCTGAACTTTGATCATTAGCAAATAGTCCATTTATCTCGCTTATTACTACAGGGCAATATCCTACTGCTACATAATTATCATTGTGTGGGCTTTGTTGTATTTGGCAAATTTGATCTAAGCAAATACCTGAATCACAATCTCCTCCCCTTTCACAAATCGCCCCTGAGGCACAAGGGCCACAGCTTCCTCCACAATCGATTGCTGTTTCATCTCCATTTAACTTTTCATCCTCACAAGAAACATTTATACAAAAACCTTCATCGCAGTAGTTCGAAATACACTCTAATCCTACGAGACATTGCTTACCATTAGCTTTTTTAGCATTTGCAAAAAATATAGTACTCATATTTTCACTAGTATTGCTTAAGCTACTGTTATCTAGAGAGTTATATAGTCCATAATTGTATTGCCTCTCCAGGTAGCTTCCTGAGCAGTCTAAAGTTTCAAAAGATTTTACTGTAACTAGAAATGGTAATGAAGATTTAGACCCAAAGGGAATTTCATGACTTAAAGTTGAATAATTCTCATCAGAAAGAGTTACACATTGTAATTCTATTTCTTTAGAAGAGAATGAAATTTCTGAAACTGAACTAAGATCACTAGAGTTTAGAACAATTTGATAAGAGCCTAAAGATCCATGTTTGTCGATTCCACAAGTAGTACTATTTGCATCAACCTCACTCAAGTCATGACAGCTAAATAATTTCATACTTTGAAATTCAGTACTATCATGATCACCAAAGGCTGAATTACTGCAGTCAGCAGAACTAAATTCAATTACTAAAACCTGACTTATTCCTTGAATCTTTTCTTCTTGGTAAGTACAAGTTGTTGTACTAAGATCTAAGTAAAGTCCATAAAACTTCCAATTACCGGAGGGTATACTAAGTTCAAACTCTTTATCAGAAGAATTAATTACTTCAGAAAAAAAATCTCCATCATTGGAAATACCACTTAAGACAATGTTTGCAGTCTCATTGAGGTTACTCACAATGTAAATTTTAGTATTTGTATTATTATTTCTTTGGCAACTAAAAAAAAGTAGTAAAACTACAAGTAAACTCAATCTATTTATTACTATGACCATGTACTTATATCGGCAATTTCATCTCTGGCATTTAGGGCAAAAATAAGTTCCACGACCTTTTTGAGATTCTTTAATAACTTTACTTTTTTTACAAAGGCCACATAGATCTTGATAAAAAACGACGAGGTTTTTCACCCCTTCTCCCTTACTACCAGTTGCGTCTGTATATCCCCCCGCAAAAGTAGTTCCGTTGTTCTTAATTGCTTGATTTAAAACAGATTTAGTTGCCTTGACAACCTGTTGACAATTTATTTTTGATAAATTTCTTAATAATCTATTTGGTAAAATTCCTGATCGTGCACAAATTTCTGATGCCATATAATTTCCAACCCCAGACAAATATTTTTGGTCTAGTAAGAATGGCTTGAGTTCCTTGGATGGAAACTGTTGGCATAATTGAATTAATACTTTAGGAGTAAATTCCTTACTAGATACATCGACACCTAACCTTTTCATATATTGAAGCATTTCAGGTTGATTAAATAAGTAAATATTTCCAAATCTTCGTGGGTCAACATAAGCAATATACCTTTTTTCCCCTATTTTATTCCTACAAAATAATTGAAAGTGAGTATGCTTCTCGAGTATTTTTTTCTTTGACACTCTCCATGAACCTGACATACCGAGAGTAGATAAGAGATAATTATCTCCAATATGAAACCTTAATAATTTTCCAATTCTAGATATTTCATTAATCGATTTCCTAACAGGTGAAAAATTCTCAATCTTTATAATAGAAGAGGAAAACTGTGACTTCTCTAACTTAGAAATGCGTAGTGGAAGTTCTTTAACTAATTGTCTTTTAATAGTTTCTACTTCGGGTAGTTCGGGCAATGCTTTTTAACCTTTTAAAATTGTTAATCTTTTTTGGCCTTAATTTTTCAATACAGCCAAATACAGCCGGTATTTCAACCGACTGTATATTTATCAAGAATTACTCTCTTTTTCTATTGAAAGAGAGAACATTATCAAGCCCCACAACCTGTTTGAGATGCTCTTCAATCATCATCGAGGTTTCTTTTTGAACCTCTCTACCGATTTCCGAGTAATGATCGGCGAGCTTGATGTCTTTGTGTCCTGTCATGGCCATTGTGGCGTCCAGAGAGCGTGTCAGGCTTCTTGCCAGTGTTGCCATGCCATGTCGAAGCATATGGGTTCCTGTGTATGGAAGCCCGGCCTTTCTCAGCGCCTTTCGGTAGTTTGATTGAATGGTGCAGTAGTTAATGGGTTTACCTTGATAGTGGAAAAGAAAGTCACAGTCCTTTGCCTTGTTTTCAAGCCTTCGCTCGATGATATCCAAGAGGAAGTCATTGATGTAGCAATAGCGGACTTGGTTGTTCTTGGGAAAAGGCTTTAAGTAATAAAAGACTTTATTGGTCTGATCCCAAACACAGCATTCCTTTATCATTAGCTCCTTTTTCTCAAGATTAATATTCTTAATCTGGGCCCCAGCAGCTTCTCCAATTCTTGAAGCTGTCAAAAATTGAAACCATGCCAGGTCCTTATAGAGAATAGGGAGATGATGCAGAAACTTGATGACTTCTTCTGGCTTTATCTTTTTGTTACGAGGGGGAAGCTCCTTAATAATGCAAGACTTCTTATGTCTATCCAGAATGGGGGAGATAAATTTGTAATCGCCAATTTCTGGTTCATTTCGATACCATCTAAAGATAGTCCCCAAAAGATTAAGCTCGTTTCTCAGATTGTAGCGTTTGTTTTTTGGAAGACTAATATAATAGTCCTTGGTTTCACGAATCCACTCATCTATTAAGGAAGGTTTGAAGTCTTCCATATTAATACGATGGATTTTGTGCAGGACTTTAAATCGTCTCTCCCAAATTTCAATAGTACTACGCTCAAGAGTTGGAAAGTGAAGCTCTCTCATGGCCTCCCACACCTCAAAAAGTGTGGGAGTCGTCTTTTGCCAAACCTTCTTCTTTCTCTTGATCCCATCAAAGGTATTACGCCAATGAAGGGCATCACGAACTTTATCAAAGGTCTCAGAGAACTGCTTTCCCTTAATCTTTTTAACTGCAAGATAACGACCGGATTTTTTGTGTTTATAAACACCTCGATGACGAGGTAGTTTTTCATAATCCTTTTTATTCATAATGAAACTCCTGTTTCCCGAAAAGTTGAAAGGTTGTGAGTCCTAAGACTCTTCAATCCAATTCAAAATCTCATCCGGGATAAAGAAGAGTTTCTTTCCACGTTTTCTATGCGGTATTTCTCGTCTTGATGTCATGTTGTAGATTGTTCCCTTGGCAAAGCCAGTGAACTTTACAACATCATCTATATTCCATATTCGATTGTAAAAGAGCACATTTTCATTTCTTGCGTTCTGGTCGGTATTATAGGCCATTGACGGTACAAAAGTCATCACAGGCAACCTCCTTAAAAAGTTAAGTTTTTAAAGTTTTTGCCTCGATTACTTTTGGCCACTTCGATTTTCTTGTTTGGCATTCGGATCACGAGATAAAAATTTCTACCAATTAAAATAATTCGCTGTAAAGAAAAAATGCGCGTTCATATTCACGAATTTTTCGTGAAATTTGTTAGTCGATTGGAATTAAGAGGACAGAGTCAGAACACTTACTGGACTCATAATGACACAGTCGTTTTTTGGTCATCGAATTTTCTTTTTGATTACGGGCCCTTAATTCATCACGGAATTTGACCATCCCCCCTCAACTTTGTTTTGGGGAGATGGTCATATTCCTAATTCTTTAAGGGCCCTTGTTAAATCTAATTACGTTGTCCTTTGGTTTTATATTTTTGAACTTAGAAAATTAAATTTTTACTACTTTGATTTGTCCCAATACTTTCCCAATATATCCTCTAACTTTTTGAAGCTTTGAAATTCCTGAGTGGTTTTGAAGTATTACGCTACCTCGCTTTTGACCCTCCCTCTCCCTCTTGGATAGGTAGGGTCAAAAGGCTCGTTCGCTATTTCGGTAGCAGACAAAAAAACT
>CAYRDP010000011.1:92453-125874 GCA_964423165.1 uncultured Bacteriovoracaceae bacterium
AAAAAACTCAAAGCTGGTCTTAAGAATGAACTTCTCGACACTATTATGAGTTGTTCACCTTTTTTCTTTGAAAGGCTTGTTGTCGATCTTCTTATTAACCTTGGTTATGGTGGCTCAAAGAAAGAAGCTGGTGAAGCTTTTGCCACGACTGGGGATGAAGGAATAGACGGGATAATAAAAGAAGATAAGCTTGGCCTTGATTTGATCTATATTCAGGCAAAAAGATGGAAGAAGGACTCGTGTGTCGGTCGTCCAGAGATTCAAAAGTTTGCTGGAGCACTCCAGGGAAAAAGAGCCAAGAAAGGGATTTTTATAACAACCTCGTATTATTCAAATGAAGCAAGAGAGTTTGTAAAAAACCTCGATTCAAAGATTATTTTAATTGATGGAGATTCTTTAGCGGACTACATGATCGAGTCAAATACGGGCGTTTCAACAACTTCAAAGTATGAGATAAAGAAAATAGATACAGATTATTTTAATGAAGATTAACTTTATTTCTCATTACATCTCTTGATTATGATTATTACTATAATTTGATTAAATAATTCATGCCTATATAACCTATTGAAAATATATTGAAGATGTATTCTAATTCATTGTTTTTACTATATAGGTAAATAATGGTATAATGGAAAAAATGTGGTAAAAGTATGGTAAGATCTTGTCTTCTAATATCCGATAGGATATTTAGATTGTCTTCAAGGAGAATTGAATGTCAGTTGCACAAGCTCAAGAATTATTCAACAACGTTCCCAGAAATGATGTTTTAGGCTTTTTTAAAAACGGTGAGCCTCAATATAAAAGGCCAGTCGAATTTCTTCGATTTAAAAAAGATGATGTCGCTGTTGCAACTAATACTCCTAAAAGCTCAATTCGTTATGACCAAAAAATGCCTGAAGAATTGAAGGAAAGGTTAACTGAATGGGCCACTGCAATTAATCTTGTTGCAAGCTATTTTGAAGATACAGATAAAACTATGCTTTGGTTTCAAGTTCCTAATCCACTATTAGGGAATGTATCTCCACGTGACATGATTAGACTGGGAAGGTTTAAAAAATTATATAAATTTATTGTCTCTGCTCTAGATGAGAATAAAAGATAATGGTCAAAAGACGTAAAAATCGTAGAAAGCCTGCTTTTTTCGAAATACCTGCAAAAAAGAAGTTTAATAAGAAAGAATTTGTCTTGGAAGAGGTCTCTTTTCAAGAGCTGAAGGAACAGAAGAAAAGAACTCAAGCATTTATAAATTATTATTGGAATTATTATTCTGAGTTGGCCCTTCAAAGAGAGCAAATTAAAGATCAAATTTTTGAGGTCCTAAGAGAAAAATGCATTTCAGCTTATAAATTTTCAAATTGGCAGAGAGCTGTAAAATATAAATATTCACTTCATCCATTGTCTTGCGTTGGTAGTATAACTTTTATTGGTCAGCGTTTTAATTATGGTAGGGATATTAATGGCAATCTAGCAGCCTTTCCGGCTTTGTATATCGCTGCGGATAAAGATACTGCTTTGCAAGAGGCTTTGGGGCAGACAGACAACAACAGTGAAAAGAGACTTAGTTCTCAAGAACTTGCTCTTATGAATCCTCAATCTGAGACAATAGTATCTGTATCGGGCTGTTTAGAAAACGTATTTGATTTGCGAAATAGTAGAGGACTTACAAAGTTTGTAAATCTAGTCAAAAATTTTAAATTGAGTGCTTCTTTAAAAGGCCAAGCAAAGGCCCTTAATGAAAATGCTCCTAATGTGGTGGAAAAGCCAAAGCAATTACTCGATTCGATCATGGTTCCTGATTGGAGACAGCAAGTTACTTTGTATGATGTACCTAGTAATAGTCAGATAATGGGGCATATCTTAAATGATGCTGGCATCAGTGGCGTTTTATATAACTCTAAACTCACAGGCAAAGAGTGCATTGCAATTTTTACAGAAAATTTTGAAAATACTAATTCTTTTGTTGAGTTGGATGATGATGCTCCTTTAGAACAAATACCTAGTAGACTGGATTCAAATAACTTTAAGATTGCTCTTATGACAGATAGAGAAATTTTGAACTTAAAGTCTAATTAATGGACTTCAAAGAGGGGAGATTGATGAAAAAACTGAGCTTAATGTCCTACATAATAGCATCATCAATTTTCTTTGTTGTTTCACTAAAAATTAGTGGAGCTGAGGCATATCATCAGACAGGTTTCGCAGCTTACTTAAAGTGGGCCATTTTATCATTGATTCTTAACGTAGGTTTTTTTATTCAATTTTTAAATCCCACTGGTTGGAAAAAAATTGCTGGATTTTCTTTCATGCTGATTGCATTAACTGTGAATGTAATGATCTATACGAACCCAAAAAGTTGGGTTTTGTACGATTTATTAAGCATTTCATTGCTTTTGATGAGTGTATATCTTGTTATTAAAGGTGCCTTTGGAAATGGTAAAAATTTATACGCTTAAAGAAGAAGCAAAAATCGAGGCTTACGAATTTATAGACAGAAATCTTAAAAAACTTCCCAGAAATGAGGATGGCAGCTTTAATGAATTTGCAGATGGTTTTGCCGATAATGATGTAGATGCTTTAAGGCATGCTTATGTTAGCGGTGTCTATACTATGGAATATAGTGAAGACACGGCCGAAAAACTTGGACGCTTGCAAGAATTAGTTTTTTCGGACTCATCATCGGCCCATCCCCAGAGTGAAAATATGGATTTGTGGAACAATGCTGTTGGCAGAAAGTATGGGAAAAAATCTAAGAGCAGAGAACAGTTATTCAAGTTTTTATTGGAAGCCCTTAAAAGCGAAGAATTAATTATTTCCCCAGATGATGAAAGAAAATACAAAGGCGAAAAGTATCTTAAAAGGAAGCCAAAATCCTTAGTCATAAAAATAAAGGAAAATAAAACAGGAGCAAATATTTTGTTCTATGATATTTCCCAAAAGATTGTGATGACGAAGGAAGAGTTTATCGATCAAATTAAGGCCGAAAAATATCCAAAATATTCTATAAGAGTAGTCGATGAGGTAGAAATTCCTTTTTCAAAAAGAGACAGATTCAAGTTCAATAACCTAGGTTAGTTCTGGAAATATTTGATACAGCCAATACAGCCGAATTGATGAAATATAGTGAATTTGGGTGAATCAAGATGAAATACCAGAAAACGTTGAAAGTTCCTCTATCACTTCATCTCAGTGATTTTAAAGAATTTTGGATTGAGTGCTTAGCCACTTCGGGTAGTTCGGGCATTTCTAGTTTAACCTTTTCTTTTTAATAAGGTGAGAGAGGCCGTAATGTATCCATCACGACTTCTCACGACTGTTTAACTAATTATCAGTACCATTTTTATAACTTGTTAGCGACAAGACATTTTCAAAAAACTCAATTTCTGCAAATTCCTTTTGGTCGTCTTTGTTACAAGTAGAATAATGATCTGATAGCTTTAAATCTTTATACCCTGTCATCTCAATGACTGTATCTAAGAAAAACACTTGATCAAAATATACGCTCCAAATTATTAAAAGAATTATTGATTGCATTTATGTCTGGATCATTGTCGTTTCCACAATAAAATAACGACGAATATGTAATTTGTAAATTTATATTATTTCTTTAATAATAATTGAGATGCCGGCGACAAGAACAAACCATCCAAATAAAGGTCTTAGTTTTTGGTTACTTATTTTATTACTTATATAAGTACCGATAAATACTCCAAGAATACCTACACCTGTAAATTTTAGTAAGAATACCCAATCAATAATGGTGCCACTAATAATGTCACTAAAAAAACCAAACAATGAGTTAATTGAAATAACTAAAAGAGATGTTCCCACCGCTTTTTTCATCTCAAGTCCCGCTAAAAAGACTAATCCTGGAATTATTAAAAATCCTCCTCCAGCTCCTACAAATCCAGTGACAGATCCAACAAATAACCCCTGTAAAATTAATAGAAATAATTGTCTTGGTTTAGTATTAGATGAGTTATTTTTTCCTCTTATCATTGTAAAAGAGGCTCCAAACATTACGATAGAAAAAACTAACATTACTAAATTATCTTTAGAAAGCTCAATAAGATTAAATATTTCTAATGTATTAGGGATGCTTGGTAAAAGCATTTGGCGTACAGAAAATATACTTATAAAAGCAGAAGCGGCAAAAATGGCACTAATTTTATATTCGATTAGACCTTTCTTTACATAATTAATGGACCCTATTACGGCCGATATACCTACAATAAAAAGTGAATAACTTGTAGCAACAGTGGCCGGAATTGAGAACAGATAAGTTACTATAGGAACTGTTAAAATTGATCCGCCTCCTCCCAGAAGTCCTAATACTACTCCCATGAAAACTCCTGAAATATATCCTAAAGCAAGCATAAGATCCTCCGATCTAGCTTTTCAGTGTCTTTCCACAGTTGAGATTTGCGGGGACTGCAGTGTGAAGATGCTTCGGTTCCGCTAGTTTCAAATCTTTCATTGTCTTTACATATTCGTCTTCTGTTACTCCCAATTTTATTCGAGGGTTATGCTTTTTTTCTTCTCCAACGGTTGATACTGTGTGCCCATTATAATCATGCCCAGGGTAAACCATCGTTTCATCGGGTAGGCTGAAAATCTTTGTTTGGATACTGTTAAACATTTCTTTACTGTTACCCTGTTGAAAGTCTGTTCTTCCTGTTCCTCTGATAAGTAAACTATCCCCAGTAAAAATTTTATCTTCAACTAAATAGCTCATACATCCATCTGTATGACCTGGAGTTTTAATTCCTGTTATTTCAAGTTCTCCCAAGAAAAGTTTTTCATAGTCATTCAAGCCAATATTGTTACAAGTCACATTAGCATCAGCATTCAGGACTGTCTGGGCATTAGTTTTATCTCTTAATTCATTTGAGGCAGTAATATGGTCTGCATGTACATGTGTATCAATACTATATTTTAGTTTTAGATCAAGTTCTTTTAATAGATTCAAGTCTCTATTTATATTTTCTTTAACCGGATCAATTAAAGCAGCTTCCCTTGTCTGGGAGTCTGCTATTAGATAAGTGTAAGTTGAGCTTTCTTTATCAAAAAGTTGTTTTAAAATTAGTTTTTGTCTTTTCATGACACCTCCTTTTTCGTATCAGCTTTTAGTTCTATTGTTGATAGTTATTCCAAGGCATTTTTCTTAATATTTCTGCAAGTCCGCAGGTACCCGTGATACCTGCAAAAGTTAATCCTACTCCGATAAATGTGGAAATAAACCAAAAGTTTGGATTTATAAAAGTTCCTAAAGCTCCTCCTAAAATTATTAATGATCCAGCAGCTATTTGAACCTGTCTCATAATTGAAATCATGCTATCCTTTATAGCTACGACTTTTTTACATTCATTTTTCCAACCCTTTATTCCTTCAGGATAGACTTCATAGTTTTCAAAATTAATATTTGGCATGTTTTTAATATGATCAAAGGCCATCGCTGCCCTTTTTCCTGATAAACACATAATGACAATTTTTTTATCTACAAGGTTTTCCAATAATGGTGGAGCATCTTGAGGAAAGCTTGATAATGGAAGGTTTATTGCCCTCGAAACATGTTCGTTTTTAAATTCATCTTTTTCTCTTACATCGATAATTATTTTTTCCATTATATCCTCCCTCTGTATTAGAATATTGCAATTTTATAAAATCGGTAAAAATAAAACTAATCGCTAAATATTAAATGAAGAGACTTAATTAACTTTTCAACTTTTGGATCAGTTAGTTTATAATAAGTAAAATTGCCTTCTCTATTTGAACCAACAAGTCCTTCTCTCTTCATTCTCTTTAAAAATTGTGAAGTATATGAACTCGATAATTTACATAGCTCATGCAACTCACTTACAGTCTTTTCTCCTTCTGACAGGTGACATAGAATCATTAGTCTTTGCTTGTGCGCCAAGGCCTTCAGGATCTCTACTACCTCTTCACAATTTTTATTCATCTCGCTAATCTTCATAATCCCTCACTATCCGATAGTTTCACAATATTATAAAATTATAATATTGTCAAGTAAAAAGAGGGACTCACCTCTAAACTAATAAATACACCCCGTTACTGCGATAATTATAGTTTCCTACTCTTTGTCCTTTTCCTGTAGTGAGAATAGTATCAAGTTTTTACAAAGTATTTAACTTAAAATCTTTATAAATTACCAACAAGAGATATCTGGTTAACTAATGTAATAAAAATGAAACTAAAGTAATCCAAGTGTTTTGAAATAAATATTTAATCATACCGATTTAAGAATAATGATTACGACTATTTCTGATTATAATATTCCATCATCTAAAGTTGTAGAGAGGAAGTTTTAAATTACTTTTATATGCTATGAACTGATCTGTAATAACTCAGAGAGATAATATCACTTGATAACTCACCTCCCAATCGCTTTCTTTGTATAAAAGGTATTGCCGAATAAATTTAAGAGTGAAAGAATAATATATCTAATTATTTAAGGACATACAATGATAAATAATAATAACAGTTTTGATCTTTTTAATATTTATTCAGACTTCTCAAATGAATACCAGGAGATAATTAAGCGAGTTCGAACTTTTGTAAATAATGAAGTTCTCCCCAGTATGCATGAATGTCATAACCAAGCAACTTTTCCTCAAAAACTTATTGATGGAGTTAAAAACTTAGGCATCCTTGAAGATCATGCGAAGAATAGTTTATGTCCAATTGCTTATGGGCTTATATGCAGGGAACTTGAAAGGGGAAGCTCAGGACTTAGAAGTTTTGTATCAGTTCAAGCTTCTCTTGTTATGTCATCTATTTTATTCTTTGGTACCCAAGAGCAAATTGATAAATGGATTATTCCAATGGGCAAGCTAGATAAAATAGGGTGTTTTGCGCTTACTGAGCCTGATTATGGTAGTAATCCATCGGAACTAAAATCTATTGCAACAAAGACAAAAAATGGTTATTCAATATCAGGAACTAAATCGTGGATTACAAATGGAAACCTTTCCGATGTTGCAATTATTTGGGCACAACTAGAAGGAAAAGTTAGAGGTTTTTTAGTTGAAACGAATCTACCAGGTTTTGTTAGAAAAGAGATTACAGGAAAGTGGAGTTTTAGATCAAGTAGCACTGCAGATTTAATATTAAATAATGTCGAGGTTGGCAGAGATTCATTAATGGAGAAAACTCGTTCTGTTGGAAGTGCTTTAAAATGCCTTAGTAATGCTCGCTACGGAATAGCATGGGGAGTTATTGGCGCGGCACAATCGGCACTTGAAGAAACTATCAACTATTTAAATGCAAGAGTTCAGTTTAACAATAGGCCTCTAACAACTCATCAATTAATTCAAAATAAACTAGCTTGGATGGCAACTGAAATAACAGCGATGGAGCTAATTGCAAAACAGTTAGGAGAATTAAAAATAAAAGGTCAATTACAACCTCATCATATTTCGTTAGCAAAAATGAATAACTGCAGAAAAGCGTTGGAAATAACACGCGACTGTAGAGAGTTATTGGGAGCAAATGGTATCCATAGTGAATATCATGTTGGTAGAAGAATGGTTGACCTAGAAACTGTTATTACTTATGAAGGAACTGAAAATATTCATTCATTAGTCATTGGTAATTATTTAACTGGGGAAAAAGCGTACGTATAGGTTCCTACAACTATTAAAAGGATTGAATGATACGCTGGCTACCTTTTAGACACTTCCTGGCTGATAACTACCTGCTTTTATAACAATTAAACTACGCATTTTGGCACTCTATTTGCTTTTATAAATATACTTTAAATTTAAATAAGGAAATAATTATGAATTCTTTTAGTATGTTCAATAAAACTCACTTATGTACACTTATCTTAGTCTCATTTTTAAGTTACTCAATATTTGCTAGTGAGCAAAAAATTGCCAATCAATGTAATAATAATATAACTGAATGCAATGAAGAAATATTAAATCTTATGTCAATAAACTTGCGCCAAGAAAAAGAGTTATTAATCAGTAACTACCAATATAAAGATATGAATGAAATTGATCAAGAGAAAATGGACAATGATTTTGAACTGTATTTATCACACTTAAATGATTTGCGTTCATGTCAACAACAACTTGGTAAAAATCAAAGTAGTTGTAATATAAGAATTACAAGTAGAAAAAAACTAAATGATCACTTCAGAGAAGAAGAAATAGTTGCAGAAACATATAGAATGGATAATGCTTGTGTAAGATCAGCACCGTTATCAATGAAAATGATCTATAATGTAAATAATGAACTAATCGCACAATCGCTTAGAGGTATGTGGAACTTGAATAAAAAAACTTCTTGTCAAACTCACTCATCTCCATTTGAAGAAACAGAAAGATCATTTACAATCTCTGGATATGATTCCTCTAGAAACAAGAAAGGTAAGATTACTATCATAGATTGGACTATCACTAATGAATATAAAGTTGGTCAACATTGGGGACGTTCAGCGAACTTAAATAATGCAATACTTTCATATCGCACAGATGGTAATAATCTCATTTACTCTTGGGATAATGGTGCTAGCATTACTTTAGATGGTTCTACTGGTAGTATTATTGATTCAAATATCTTAGATCCAATTTCGCATGAGGAAACTAACTGTAAAACTAATATAACTACTTCTCGTGGAAAGGTTAGATTTTATCCAGAAATAAGGCTAAAAGAACCATATAAGAATTCAATTAGAGTTAGTACTATTCGTGGCTAGAATAATCTAAAAGCTAATATCAATTTTGTTTAAACCATTTTTGATATTGATTGACCTTTTCTCTGTTTTTTCAAACTCTGTTCCTGGGTTTATCGTTACTTTTAAATTGAGTAACCCTATTTTTGCTAATGGAAAGAGATGAGTTCCGTATTTATTGTCTGTAAAAAACTGCTCTCCTTGGAAGTAACTCCAGTCTTCAATTTCAACGAGTGCTTTTATAGGTTTTTGATTAAGGTCAAGTGTGCGAACTTTCAATTTGGGAGTACTCTCAAAGTATTCCATCCATTTCCAAAGTCCTGGCATAAATTTACTAATAACTTTTTTTGCACCCTTATAATTGATACTAGTATGATAGTAAGGTCCTTCAACAAGAAGTGCGATTGTGCCATTATGGAAGAAGTGCCAATCTTGATCTGTTCCAGATACGGCATAAAGATTTTTAGCAACTTTATACTTGGGCCTATCGGAGCGTCCAGTTTCTGCAAATTTTGCTAGTACATCTGCATATTTTCTCGCAATCTCTGGTGTTGGATTTTTTGTTCCAGGAATAGTATAAGGAGTTAAAATTTTTGTTGCAGCAGTGTGAAAGGTAAGAGATAAGACAAATTTTTCTTTTTTAGCAAGGGACATTACTGCTTGAATCTCAGGTTCTGATGCTGCCTTAGGGCCCATATAATAAACACTGCTCGGGTTTGAGCTAGTCCATTTTGAAGTTTCACCCCATTTAAATGGATAGTTTCTATTTATATCAACTCCGTTATATTTATCCCATGCTCCATCTCTTGTTTTTCGCCCATTTTTTCGTCCACTACTTCTCGAAAAATCCCAATGATTTTCGCTACCATCAACATTCACTATAGGAACGGCCCAGAACCGATATTTTTTTAAATATTCAACTTTTTCTTCCTTTAACAACTCCGAAATTATCTTATAGCAAAACTCTGTACTTATTAATTCGTTGGCATGATGAGCACAATTGATAAAGACTGATGGCCGGTAAACATTATCGCTAATTGACTGATCTGTTATTAGAAGTGCTAAAATAGGCCTTTTTCTATGTGTTTCACCTATTTTATATAATTGTGTTTTCTTTTTATAATTAGATGCAATACCTACTAATGTATTTTGATTTGTTAAGTAACTTTTATAACCTTCAAAAAAATATAAGTTTTTGTTGTAATCATTCTGGCAGTTATTTTTATAGGTTAAATTATTGTGAGCACGTCCATTTTTTTGTACATTAGACAGGTCACAATTTAAAATAAAACTTGATAAATCTTTAGTCTCAATCTTAACTGGAGATTGACCTTTTGCTGCAGAGCAGAGGAATATTATCAAAACTAAAAAGGACTTCATTTACTCCTCCATTAAGTATTATTAATTTTAAGATTTCAGATTATAGGAGATAAATGTTTTGAATAGCAAGTAATCATTTATATAGTTTTTTCAAATTACTTTCAAATCAAATTAATACAAAGTGAAACACTTAACTTGTCAACATGATACATAATACTTTTTTAATAATATAATTTTAACTACATATGAATGGCACATAGTTTGCTTTAATTTTTCAAAACTATATTCCAAATATTATTAAAAGGATTTTGACTAATGACACTCCAACAAAATAAATACTTAATGATTTATACGATATTTATTTTAAATTTACTTATATTTTTAACATCCTGTGGTATCAACTGGGAAAACAGAAATCAAGTAGAAGGTGCTCCAGGTGATAATAAAATTATAAAAATTGAAAATAATTACAACAATAAGTTTCTAAACTTAGGAGAATACTCTCCTCTTCATTAGCGGCAGAAGTACTTTTTACATAATTCTTAATGATGATATAAGAGGTAATCCTACGAATTATTATATAAAGATTAAATCAGATACAGGGGAAAACTTATACTCAGGAAGTGCACAGGGGTTAATGTGGAATAAATCCAAAAATTTCCCAATAAATCTTTCTTACAACAAAAGTATAAATATAAACATTTTAAATAAAAATATGAATACGCAAAATACAGAAGAAGTCATTATATCAGAAACATCAAATACAATTATTAAGATTTAGGATTTAATTATGATAAACAACATATTACTAATTTTAACTTTGGTATTAATTCTACCACCAGGATTAAATACAGCTATCGCAGATGCTACAAGTTGTTTGACTAATAATTCCATTATAAGCAAACTTAACTGCTTAGAGTCTGAAGGGTATGGTACTGTACTTGGTTTAGACTCAGGACAATCCCACTATACTCCCGCATTTAAAACTATTAATATTGAGGATCGTATAAATCAGGACTGGGATACTGATTATTTAATGAATCTAAAGTCATGGGGTGTAAGTTTTAGGCCAGTTAATACAACTGGAGACTTTGATATCACTAATACTTTTCACTATGAATTTCAAATGTTAACTAACGGAGGTACTGATAATACTTCTCTTGGTATTGAATCTCCATGTAGTGGATTCTTTCAACCTACTGGAGGAAGTGGAGTTATAGGAGTGACTAAAGGACAACAACTATCACTGATCTCTATAAATGAAATAATCTATCAAATGAGTACTGAATGCCCTGTCACTGCAGATACAACAGCTCCATTCACAGTGGGAGGAAGTTTTCTTTGTACTAACTACTTAGTTAATCCTAATTTTGTAACATTACTTGAAGATTTAAAAAATGGAGGATCTCCAAACTTGGCCACACTAAGTAATGAAATGGATTTTGATTTTCAAAAAAATCCAAGCGTTATGAATTTATATGTTGAAAATACGTCTATGATGACGACAACAAAACTAGATATGTGTGATGGAGTCTTATGCGTATGTGATTCTAGTCAAAGCTCATGTGCTACTACAACAAAGTCTCCATTTATAACTGCTATGTCCGGAAAGATCTGGTCGAGGTCTGATGAAAGAAGTGACTTTTTAAGTGCATTTTTCCCTAATACATCTTCATTAATCTACACAAACGACTTATCTGGGGTATTAGATACAGCTGTTTCGAATATAGATACTAATATAAGGAATGAATTAGGCATAAGTTCTTCAACAAGCTTATACCCATTAGCAACTCTTTCAGCAGCACCACAAAATATTTCAGTTACAAATAGCGCTATTACAAGTTTAAACTCTGCTGAATCTATAAATGATTGGTCTCCCACCATATCTTTAAACTTAGGAAAAATATGGAAGTCTGTTTTATTGCTTGATAACTTTGATATATCATTTGAAACTAATGATCCTCTAAACGTCAGTAACTACCTTTCTTTAACTACATTAGAGTCTCTACCACCAACTAGGCTCAAAAATACAAATTATTCAAAAAGTTTGTTTAAGTCCTGGTATGGAGATTATTCAACCTCGGAATCACAAGTTGTAAAACTATATAATGTAGAAGATTCTCTATCCACTATTGGAACATCTTCAATTTCAAGCATACTATCATCGTACTCTGAATCATTATCAGACTGGGAATCAATGAATGTGTCTCCTGTATCTTGTCCCTTAATGACAATAGATGAGGATACACCTGATGAAGAAACATTTTGTGATAATTCTAATAATACAATCCATACGAATAGCTCTTGGGAGGACTTTGAAACATCTGCAGCTATTGAAGTCAATGGTACTAAATGTCCATATAATGCTCCAATAGCAGCTCATCATGTGACAAGCTGTACTGCTTACAAAGGGGAGGTAGCGGGACTTGGAGGTGGTTTTAACTTTTCATCTAAAAGCTGCTTTCCTGCATCACCAACTCCAAGTAACTTGATAACTTATAGTAAAAAATATTATAAATATATACACAAAAATAACGGAATTCCCATTCAACCTATGATGACGGGTAATGTCCCGGCAAGTGGAAAACTTGTTAGTTTTCATATTAAAAATATAACATCATGGGATTGCTCTGCTAGTAATTGGTCATCATATGGATGGCCAAATGGACCTAATGGATGGGGAGTCTATCCTGCAAATGGAACATTTGTTGTTCAACCAGCAATTGCAACAAGCATAAATAACAGTTGTCCAAATGTGCAAGAATCAAATGAATATATGATAAATAGATTACATAAAACAAGTCATTCATCCTCAACATCAAACCATTATATTATACGTTATTATTGGGTCTATGAAGGACCTGGAGGTGATACTTGTGCAACTCAAGTTACAGGTCTTGCTGCAGGAGGTACAGGCTGGCCAACATTTAATAACACAGGTTATGCTGATCCATGTGACGCTATGTAAAAATTATTTGGAACAAGAAGTTTGTCTATTGTTAACCTTCAGTATTGATTGAATATTTGAAGGGCCTGACTTAAACTGTGCTTGGCAATCAAAATCAGGCGAATCATAGGCATACTTTTTTGTAGCAGCTAAAAAACTCTTGAGGAATTTATTTCCAAATAATTTTTGTGCCATTTTATTCTTTGCTAATTTTGTTGCAAGATTATAGCTGGTCAAGTAGTGCTCTTTTTCTAAAGGTGTTCCGAGGTAATCTATAATTGATAAATCTATTAAATCAATAGATATGGTTGAAACTTTATCCTCAATAGAAGCTTTAAAATCACTTAGCTTACAATCACAAGAAGTATAACTACCTGGCTTACATTCATTTAAAGAATTATATGATCGTTTCCATACCCCTTTGTTCTTAATATTATTTGTAGTGAACAACCACTTCTCAGGGTTAGAAAAATTAATTTTTTTACTTGTTGTACAACTTTTCATTACATCATCCGCTTCCTTTTTTAAATCAGGAAAAACTCTAAACAATTCATGAGGGATATCAGATTGATCTTGAGGTGTAACTTTGCTTAACTTATTATTGATATAATTTAAATGTTTTTTAAGAAAAGGTGAAATTTCTAATTGTCTTGCTTTATGTAAACATTTCCCTTGATTCATAATCTTAGAACAAAGCAAACTTGATTTTTGGTGTGGTAAGCTAGAGCTTTTTCCTAGAAGAGTATAAAGTACACTATGATCATTAAAAATGTTTAAACATGTTGCCTCTTGCCCACATTGCTTGGCCTTTAAAAATAATAGCTCTTCAGGTTTAAAACTTACTTTACTACGAGATGGAGTTGGGAAGGTTCCAGTTGGGACATTCATATGAGACCCACTACATAATGCTGAAATTAGATATACTCGATCAGAAGATCGTTCAACTTTATTACAACTACCACTAAAAGCATGAGGTGAAACTTTATTGTGTTCACCATTTGTATGATTTGCTTTTGTTAGGTGAAGAGTTTCATGCATTATTAAATTAATGATCTCAGTTTTAATATTACTACCATCTTTAAAATAACCTCCAATCATATTAAAAAAAGTGTCATAAGGTAAATAAAGAATATTTTCTAAGTCAAGCACACTGACCCATGCTGCAGCACCAAGTTCATCGCTATTTTCGGATACACATTTAAAGGTTATATCTTTAAAGCGATAATACCATTCATCAAGGTAAGGAGACAGTTCTCTATACTTATTCTGACAACTAGACATCCTTGCCATTGTTTCTCCAATAACCTGATTAAAATATAAATCGATATTATTACCATCAATATGAGAAATATTTTTAGAGCTTTCATGGGCCTGTAGTAAGTCCATACATGATTTATGAATTTTATTGCCATATATACCAGTATAAATACTCTTTTCAGGATTATAGCCAACTACATATTCTCTTTCTTCAAACCTATTTTTAATATCAAGTTTTAAAATATTCTCAATATGCAGTTTTTCATTTGACGTTATTGAACTCATGTTAAATATATGCTCTATATTTTTTCTTATATGAGACCTTTTTCTCAACGGTTTCATAAGATGTCTTTTCCTTTTTGCAGGATGGATATTAATTACTTTGTTCCAATAATTAATTTCACTTTGAATATTTATGAGTTCTGTTCTTAATTTAAAAAATTCACGAAAACTATCAGAGTATCCGTACAGATCATTAGCGAATGAATTAACTGAAAATAATATTGAATATACTAATAGTAACCTTAAAATTAAGTTTTTCATTATTCTCCCTTTGAACTACCCGTTATTAATAAGCAATAGGAGTGCCAAAGTAGTCCATAATATTAAATAGATATTAAGCATTTAGAGAAGGCAGGCAATATAATTGTCAATAAATTAAACACCTTAGATAAAATGATTTATTTTACGGAAGAAGAGATTCTAGTTCAAAGAAATCACTTTTTAAAACAGAGATAACTTTGCCACTATTTCGATGCTTGAGAACAAGCATGCCTGTTGCAAATTTTGTATTATTAACTAACGATGTCTTACCAGATGGATGTCCATAATTAAGATGGGCCCAAGGGGCATGGTCTCCGTCAATTAAAACTTCTAATAAATGATCCTTATTTAAAAAAGTCACTCTCCATTTTCTTTCAATGAGCTCTACTACGTTGTGCTTATAAGAAGAAAGAACATTATTAAAGTGATACCAGTTATCATCTACTTTTAGAGATGCCCCTGATAAATAGGGTGATTTTATAATTCCTTTTGCTAGTGAAATTTTGGCAGAAAATCCATCAAAGTAAGCATCTTGATTTTCTTTAAATTGATTACAATTCCCATAAGAATATTTATATGCGTGTTCCTTTCCCCAGTTATGGCCATTCATTCCAATAAATGTTCCTTCCATTTTTATTTCGGGAGTACTTATATTTCCATTAAATCCTAAGTGGATATCTTTTGTTAAAATTTTTTTCTTTGGAAAAAATCCATGATAAAACCAATCATTAGAAAAGTGATAGTAACTTTTTTGAGAAGGCAACAATGATAAGGCCCAAGAAACCTTTGAGATTTCACCAGGTAGAATTAGTTCACCCTTTAGGCTTTCTTGTTCAATCATCATATGGGATCCATTTTTAAATTGATAATTTAAATTTGCCCATGACTCACCTTCTTTTATGATTCTTTCTGAATATTCTCCGATATTAATCATTTCCATATGCTTATAAGTTTTAGATGTATTCAACTCATGATCAAAAACAATAACAGTACATTCAATTCGCACGTTAGTATCGCCAGCATACATCAAAAGGTTATGCTTTAACCAAAATGCCTTATTTTCATTAGAAAGATTACCTCGATAATAAAATGATTCATATAACCCTTTTTTATAGCAATTTGGTTTAAGTTGATAGAGATCAGGGCCAATCATACTAATTTTTCCTCAAGCAAATTTGCAATTCTTAGAGCATTTGCCATAATTGTGACTTGGGGATTAACTCCCAGCGGGCCTGGAATGGAAGAACCATCAGCAACTATTAAATTCTTCATTCCCCAAACTTCTCCTCTAAAATTAACCACAGAGTTATTTGGACTACTCCCCATTTGACAAGTTCCTAATGGATGATAAGCAGAAAGATTATAACGAAAGGAAGATGGAAGTTTTTTATTTAAATTATATAATTCTTCTTTTGAGTTAATTCTATTATGACCTATAATCGGTGCGTAAACGGTATTAGCTCCAGCATCAAAAAATATTTCACCTAAAAGCACTGAAGCATCTCGTAAGACTCTCTGTAATCTTTTATTAATAAAATATTGTGGAATGACTGCATTTTTAAATAATATTAACTTTCCTTTAACAGGATCTTTGATCATAGCGGAAAAATTAGTAAAATTATTTATATTGTCTATAACTCTTTGTAACTCTTTACCATAATTAGAAAAGACTAATGGAATAGTATCACTGGGAAGGGTATATCCTTCTAAAATAAAGTCTGGGTGATATTTACTTGAAACCCCCATCGACTGAGGAACAAATAATTTTTCTCTAACAGCAGCAGGGAAAAGTGCTCCTAGAGTTAGTGCTGGATGAATTGTTAAGTTTTTTCCAAGTTGAGGTAATGTCTTTTTTAGACCTAAATTAGATAGTAACTTTGGAGTCTGAAGGGATCCTGCAGCAAGAACAACTTTTTTTGCTTTGATTGTTAATGAAAACTCTTCCCCGTATCCTTCTAACCTCGCCCTAACTCCAGTTGCCTTATCTCCATCTCGCAAGATTTCTTTTACTTTATACCTGGAAAACAGATAAGCATTATTTCTAAGTGCCTCTTTTACGTAGGAGGTATCAGTACTTCTTTTTGCTGAAGTAGGACATCCCAAAATGCAATAAGACTGACCATCACATCCTTCCTCTGCTCTTCTTAGAGGGTAATGTTGATAGTTTTGATTTTTCAAGCTGGTATTTAAAATATTTGAAATTCCACCTCTAATATCTTCAGGAACTGCTTTTGTATTTAACATTTCTTCAACTTGTGAAAAATAATTCTCAAGTCCTAAATTAGTCAAACCTAACTCTTCTCCCCAGCGTTCAATGACATGATCAGGAGTTCGAAAACAAGTACCACTATTAATTGTTGTTGTTCCTCCGACACATCTTCCAGTAGGAAGCCAGATTGAACTACTTGACAGGGCAAAATTAATTCCTTGATTGCGATAAAGATTATGCATCATTTCAAAACGATCACCTGTAAAATCTGGGCGCTTAAAATAATGTCCTTCCTCAACGATGGCAACTGCGTGACCTTTCCTTGCAAGCTCATAAGCAAGGGCACCTCCAGCAGCACCAGCACCTACTACAACGACATCAACTTCAAAATCTTCTTTGGAGTTTTGAATTGTTGGAGTTAAATTAAGCTGCATCCAAGGCTCTTCTTCGACAGTTGAAGGAGGAATAGGAATATTTTGATCTTTTTTTTCTCTAAATGATTGAGAGCTAAAAACAGAATTAAAAATTGTTGCCATTATGGGAAAAAATGTCAGATTAATAATTCGACTAGATGTAAAAAGATTAGAGAAGTTCTCTTTTTGCATAGCAGTTAAATTACGTGGGAATTTTCTATAAACAAATAAAATAAAAATATTAAGAACAAATGATAATAACTTTAAAAACCAATATCCCCAACGTGGAAGGTTGTTTAATTGCTTCTTTATCATTCCTAGTGAATCAGAAGGGCAATCTTCACTAATAAAAAGAGGTGCAAAACTAAGTAACTGTTGAGGGAGACGACCAAGAGAGTGAAATGCTCTTTTTTGAGTTGTAATTTTTATACCAGTAGGAAATATATAAAGAGGTTCTTGATAAACTAATTCACCTTCTCCTATTATCTCTCCATCCTTTTTAACTGTCAGTGGAAGAGTAACTAAAGATTTTCTAAATTTTATCCAATTCAAAGTGTAATTATATTTTTTAGCACCATCAAGATCCAGATTACCAATACCTGCTAAGTCCAGAGAAAAATTATAACTAACTCCACGGTGAGATATTCCCATTTTCCCACTAATTAATGGCCGCGACATCTTTTCAGGCCTGTTTGCAGGTAACGGGATACCAGGAAAGTAAGCATATCCTTTAAAGTCAAAAGGAAATGGATAATTTAGTGACTTACAAAAAGTATGAATATTAATTTCAAACGGATAATTAGTATTGATCTCTAGTTCTCTTCCCCCATAATTAGTAGAAGACTTTTTAAAAAATCTTATATGGCCCGCCATCCTTTCATGGATTTTTAAACCTAGCATTAATGCCTCGATTTCAATACTTATCTATAATAAAGTAATATTTTATCCAAATAACCCTAGTATGTCTAAGTTCGATCCTTGTTTTTTAATTTTGTGTTAATAAAAATCAATTGATTTATGAGATATCAAACACTTCGTATAAATATCAATTATTATTCTAATGCTTGACTAATTTTAATGTAAATGTGTTCTTTTGATTATACTTTTAAATCTACAAAATAAATGACGAGATAAAAATACGGTAACGTAAATGTACTACTTTTGATCCAAGATAGTTTATAGTATAATTTTATAACTTTTAGTTTGTTTAATAGGTGATAATAATGGAAGAGTTTATTCAACAAGGACCAAAACTACCTAATAATTTGTATCACTCAGATAATCTTTTACAAGATTATCTGAGTAGTTTTCTACCAAAAGAAATGTTTCAAACCATAGAACCAGATCTTAACCAACTAGGTAAGAGGGCTTCTAATGATATTCTAAAAATGGCACAAGATGCAGAAATACACTTGCCTCAACATATTACTTACGATGAATGGGGAAATCGAATTGATAAAATTCAAGTTGCAAAAGGTTGGGAAGAATTAAATAAAGTATCAGCAGAAGAAGGCCTAATCTCTATTGCATACGAACGTAAATATGGTGAATATTCTCGTACATACCAGTTTGCAAAAAACTTTCTATTTTCCCCGTCATCTGCAGTCTACTCTTGTCCACTAGCAATGACTGATGGTGCGGCAAAATTAATTGAAATTTATGGTGATGATAATTTAAAGCAAAGAGCATTCAAACATCTTACATCTAGGAATCCTACAGAGTTTTGGACTTCGGGACAATGGATGACAGAAAAAAGCGGCGGATCAGACGTTGGAAGGACAGAAACAATTGCAAAATTAATTGACGGTGAATACTATCTATACGGTTTAAAATGGTTTACATCTGCAATAACAGCACCAATGGCCATGACTCTAGCTCGAATTCAAGATGAAAATGGCAATACTACTCCAGGAGGCAAAGGACTATCACTTTTTTATCTTGAAAAAACAAAAGAAGATGGCAGTAACAATAAAATTGAAATACTTAGGTTAAAAGATAAATTAGGAACTCGTGCCTTGCCAACTGCTGAGTTACGTTTAAATGGCAGTCAAGCATTTTTAGTTGGAGAAGAAGGAAAGGGAATTAAAACGATTGCCACACTTTTCAATATTACACGTATCCATAATGCTCTCAATGCTGCTTCATTCAGTAGGAGAATGCTCACATTAGCATACGATTATGCCCCTAAAAGGGTTGCTTTCAAAAAAACTCTTAACCAACATCCACTCCATTTACAAACACTTTGGGAGCTAGAAGTTGAGGCACAAGCAGCTTTCCATTTATTATTTTTTTCTGCAAGGCTACTTGGAAAAACAGAATCAGGTGAAGATAAGAATCAACACGCACTAGCATTATTACGCTTAATTACTCCAGTTTTAAAGCTATATACAGCAAAGCAAAATATTAATATCACCTCTGAAGTAATTGAATCTTTTGGTGGTGTCGGTTATCTAGAAGATTCAGATTTTGGAAAATGGTTAAGAGATGGCCAAACCTTATCTATTTGGGAGGGAACAACTAATGTTCTTTCTCTCGATCTTTTACGTTCCATAGAAAAAGACCATACTTTTGGGCCATGGTCAGAAGAAATTTGCTCACTGATTGAAAATATTAATAATGAATATTTACTAAAATCAAAAGAATATGTCATGAGTGAGTTTAAAGATTTGTCTACATTTACTAAAAATTTTAATCAACTTGATCGAAATTGCACCGAGGCCGTTGCTAGAAAATTTGCATACTCTATTGCGAGAGTAACTATGGCATGTTTAATGCTGGATTTTTCACAAAGGATGACTGGAAACAAACGTGAATTATTTTATAGAGATTCAGCTCAATCTTTTTGTTCTTTAAAACTCAATCTAACTGAAAACTTTAATCTTAAATCATGGAAAATGGCAGAACAACATCTCTTTAATCAAGATTATTGATTACCATGAAAATAAATATTTTAAGTTCAACCATATACTTTGATAGCTTGAATCATCTTGACCTTTTTCCCATATATGGTGCCTTCCCTCTATTCCTATATTAATTCTAGAACTAAGGGGAAAAAATAATTCTACCAACGGCCCATATTGATAAGAAACCGAAGAAAAGTCAAAACTATTTAGAAAACTTTCAGCATCAGCTGTATAACCGCCATAAAAACCACCAAAAGAAATGTTAGAAAAACGAAAAAAAAGATCAATCATTTCATTTACCTGGTATTTTTCATTATATTTCCGGAAGTATTTCTTGCCTGCAATGCCAAATTGATTTCCTTTACGACCCCAAAGTAAACTAAGGTTTAATCCGCCAGATAATTCTTCATTATTTATATTTGATCGACCTAAAGTGAAACCAATATCTAAATCTAAAGGATAAGCACAATCAACTATTAAGGTTGCGAGTAATAGAACAATTACTTTTTTCATAACTACAAACTCACTTTTCTTAAAAATTTAACCGCAAATATTATATAAAAATTCTCTATATTCTTTTACAGATTCTTCTTCATTAGGAATATCACCTGAAATACTAGGTGATATCTGTTGTATCGTATGTTCTAATATTCGTATTCTAATATCAGTTTCTCTCTTTTGATTTTCTAACTCAATCTCAAGTTGTTCAATCTCAACTGCGATTATTTCTCTTATCTTTGGAAAGCTATCTTTTTGTGTAATACAGTTATTATTTAACTTTTCTTGTATTTTATCATTTAAATTACTGCAGTCAGAGTCCTTGCCAAAAAGAGGTCCAAGTAAAGGTATTGGAACTTTTGTTGGACAAGATAATCCCTTGATGTCTTCCATTTCTGGAGGTACACAATTCCAGATACAATTATAAGTATTATGATAGCGATCCCAATCTCTTTGAGTCAAACAAATCTCTGGGCCTTTGCGCACACAATATTTATCATTCCACTTTTTGACTAAATCAGGAGTACCATTACTCAAGCATGAGTAAAGCTTGTCTTTTGCCCTTACTAACCTAATATCTCTATTTTCTAGATACTCTTCTCTTGCTTTCGTTTGTTTTTCAAAGACCTTGTACATTTTTTCTCTTAATCCGTATTGAGCTTTAGCATAGCTCGCTTGAATTTTTGCGACGTGTTCTTGAATTAATAGCTTTGTCGTTTCCATTAAAGTTTTATAGCGGCATAACTCAGAGTGCAATTCCTTTTCACCTTTTTCAAATAATATCAAATGATCTCCTAAATTTGATAAAATTTGTATCTGAGGGTCACTTATATCATTTCTGCAATTAATGATGGTATTAAGCCTTTGCCTTCTCTCTTGCTGAGACATTTGCCTTATTGTTTCAAAAGCAGGATTGTGAATTAATTTATATGCCTCTACTATTTTTAAATGCGCACTTTCAATTTTCTTTAATCTTTCATGTGATTCATGAAGAGCAAATATATTTGCCTCGTAAACATCTAGGGCAACCTTATCCCAATCAGTTGTAATTAACTCTATTACTTTTCCGATACCACTTAGAGCAGTACTCATTAAAAATCCGCCTAGCGCCCCTCCGGCAGCGGTAGCAAGACCTGCAACAAATAGTGATTCAGGATTTACTCCTTCTCCTAGAGAAGCAAACCTATCACCTATTTCTAAAGCACTATCTATTTGAGGAGAAAGTTTTTCATTATAGGTATCTAAGGCACTGTTTGCCGTTTCATTAATATTATTACCTGTTACAGCTAATTGATCTCCTGTTGCTACAAGCTTATCAACGGAATCGTTTGCATCGCTGATTGATTTATTTGTATCTTCTATTACTCCGGCAAGATTTGTTAAATCACTACTAGTTGGAATATCTTGAGCAAAAATATTTATAGAACAAGCAATGGCCAAAAATAAAAGATAAAATTTAATATTAATAACCATAATTACTACTCTGAAATAGTTTCTAAGTTTTTCATGAAAGTGGGACAGTCATTTAGAATTATTTTTTGATGCGGCCCCATGCATGACATTGTCCATGTGTTAGCTCCAACCTTTTGATAGCCCTGAAAAAACTGCAACTTCATATCGGGAGTTGCTAATTTTAATATAGTCAGATTTTTATTTACTGTATTTTCTGTAACTATTTTAAAATTTCTTTTTCTAAATAGTTCTTTAGCGTAAGCAATATAATTACTCCATAATGAAAAATTATTAGATTTATCCTGAGTTACTAACATAGTATTGATATTTGAATCTTTTCTCTTCTTGTGAAGCCAAACCCTACCTGTTTCACCATTGCTTTTATTTCCATCGATTGCAACCCAATCTAATGATGGTGGACATATTTTAAAATTTCCTGAAAAACGTCTGCAATTGATATTTGAAGCAAATGATAAACTTATAGAACTTCCTATAATTACAATAATAAACAGTTTTAACATATAAATTACCTATAAAGTCATATAGTTAATTATAATTTATCAAAAAAAATCTGTTTATTCAATTTTGGGATGAACTTGCCTAATAATAACTGATCATTAAAATCCAGATAAATAGGGAATATTTTTCACATCATATTGTCTTAACATACTAGCAAGCTTAAGTTTTATTAAATAATTGGGGAGTTATATAATGAAAACATTTTTTAAGTGTATGATAATCACTTTGGTATTAGTGCAAAGTACTTTTGGATCTATGCGTTGTCTTAATGAACTAAAAAAAAACTTAGTGCATAAATCGATCCCTAAAACAAATATCAAAGATCGTTATAGTAAGTATCGTAAATTTTTACGTAGTGATATCTTTGCGAAAAGAAAAAAAGAAATATTAAATAAAATTGAATATTGGTCACGAATGTCTGAAAGAGATATTCGATTAAAGCATTTAAGAAAAGCACAAATTAGATCATTTATTTTAGAAGCATTACATCTTGATCACCACGATGCTCTTGCATTTCAATTATCACCTTTATTTTACAGAGTTCAACATTCATACTATTCCCTTAAAAGATTTACTCGTATGGAAGCAGGCTTAGTAAAAGCATTAAAAAAAATAAAGCAAAAAAATTATTCAGCAGCAACAAAAGCAATAAAAAGATTAATCAAAAAAGAAAACTACCACCTTGATATAATTAATCTTGAAAAAACACTATCGGATAAATCAATTTCTTTTATTGAAGCTGAAATTATGTTTATGGAAAACAGACAATTAGACCAACTAATCAGTATTACGAAAAACTTTGATCAGTATGCAGAAGCAAAAAAGCTTTTAGAAAATCCTCCCGAAGCAGGAATGGAGGAAAAAGTAGGTCAGGCACTTGAACAACTAGAGGGTAAAAAAGCACAAGAAAACTTTTTATACTTTGTAGATAAGGCAAAAAAACTAGAAGCACCAACAGTTACAGAGTTAGAAAAACTTATAAATGAAAATCCAATTGTACAAATTATGCACCTTGAAAAAGAGCTTAAGCAAGAGAGGTGGACTTCAATCGCATCAAGATTAAGCCCATATCAACTCCATGAATTGTTTGATGCTATTGCTCGAAAAGTACCAATGCTAAATAAACCAAGTATTAGAAGTTATGTTCGTTTTGCTATTGATAATAAAGATATTCTAACTTATTACCCCAATATAGATCGTTTAGTAAGTCAAGGAACAAATAACCCTAAGCAAATGTGGGAATACCTAATGGGACAAGATGCTAAAGATAGAGGAATGGATAATTTTCTAATGACATTTGCTAGGCGAGTTGATGTCAGAACGACCTGGCGACAATTAGTTCAACATTCAAAAAAACGTGTAAAAGAATTAAATGCAGAAGGCATAACACAAGACTTAGAAATCAACATGTATAATCGTATAGAGAGAGTGCAACTAAAAGTAAAGGACCTTCCTAATTTACCACCTTGGCATCATCCACCAGAGGGAAAACTTGTTGGTTTTTTAATAGATGGCATTATGTTAATAGGTCTAGCTTATGGTGGAAATTATATTTTTACAAAGTTTTGGCCGGAAGATGAAAAAGATAAAGGTAAAGTAAAACCAAAAGGTATAAATCAAGAAAAGGAATTAAAAATTACGCCAATAGATAACAAAGTAGTTACAGAAAAAACATCAAATAAACCTTTTGTAGTAAAGGATAAGAAAGGAGATCCTTTAATTGAATTTAATGTTATTTTAAAGGATGTTGTTGATCAATAATATACTTTATTGATCAAAATCATTATCAAATATTCCAAAAAAATAAAACTTTATATTATATCTATCAAATCTAAAGTTATGAGCTAAAGAGCCACCAGAGGTTAAACTTTTTGGTTCCAAGATATCATGTTTGAAACTTGTATAAATATTAATAGAAATTGTATTATTGTTGTTCAATTTATAGCTGTAAGTTAAGTCAGAGTATAAATTATCGTATTCAATATTAACATTTCCCTGAATTCTACTTCTTGTATTTGCTTTCAAATCTAATTGAAGAACATTCCACTTTTTTATGTTTGTGGACCAAATACCAATATTAATTTTATTAGATGAATCAGAAGAAAAAACTTTGAAATGAGTTCCTAGCTCTTTAGGAATAACTAAGTTAATAAATGGATGCTTATAAGAAGGAACACTATGTTCATTATTATCAATTTCGATCTCTTGACCACCCTCTTCTAGTATGTCCATAATGGACTGCAATGAATAATGTACATTCAACTTGGTTGATGAAAAGTTGCAAGATTCCGGTAGCTTTTTACTTTCAGAATTAAATATTGATATTAGTTCAAAGTTTGAATTTTTAATAACTTCAGAAAAATTACCATCTTCAAATTCCAATAGTTTTATTTCAGCAGCTAAAGAATCATTTAGTTTTAATTTTTTTAATTTAACTAATTTATAATTTAGACTTAAATCAAAATCATCTGCATTGGACATTTGTGCTGTCATCAAAATTACAATTAAATAAATTAACTTATACATTTAACTCCCTTTGAACTGACATAAGACAGCTCAAATAACTTTATATAATAAAAAAAAAAAAAAAAATGATTAATCTAAAGATCTTTGTAATATTTTTCATAACTGTACAAATAATATGCAGTTAATCATTAAAATAAGATGTTATTATAGTTACTTATACGAATCATTTTTTTATAAGGATGGCCTATAAGGAATTAAACCCTGTGGTGAAGGGCGGGAGAAAAAGAACTGAACCATAGGATTTAATGTAAACTGTGCTAAAAAAGGAATTTGAATACCAACACTTCCAGTAATATGAACTCTAAAAGTATTGAGAAACCACTTCGAATCCATTAACATTGGTTCCGAATTAAGTTCATTTAGGGCCATTGTCATAGTCACAATTTCATTATTAATATAATCGTTTAGTTTCTTATTGCGGCCAAATGCGCTTGAGGTTATTAACAAGAAACCGCATATCAAGATTGTTTTTTTCATATTAGCTCCGTTAAAAGTCAGTGTTAACAAAAAGAAACATAAAGGTTGGATTTGCAGATACATTTGCTACTCCAAGAGATCCCCCTACTGATATTTTGTAGACAGATTTAATAACTTTCACGCCCCATTTACTATTTTTATTCTTACTCTTATTCAATTTATTCGAAAACTTGTGTCCAAATTTAAGGGCTTTTTCTAATCCCTTTCTTAATTTTTTTCTTGGAACACTAAATACTGTTTTAACGTTATCATTTTTTTTGTATATTATACCAACTTTGTCTGCATAACCTTCTGTTTGTGAGAGATTATTGGTAACAATCAAAGGAGTAACCTCATTATGAGTCAGCTCTGTATTAAACTTAACAGTTTTTTCATTACGGAAATAAAATACCATTAACTTAAAATCAACTGCTCCTTTTACTAAAGCAACTTCTCCTCCGGCTTTCATCCCAAGTCCAACTCTCATTGCTTTAATTTTATATACAGAGTTTTTCTTTTTTTCTGCCTTTTCAACCGCTACTGACATATCATGGGCCAGTCCTGTAAGTAGTTGCCTTGTCCTGAGTTGTGAGTCATTAAGATTTTGGTCAAAAGGTTTGTTGATTCCGTCACTTTGCTTTGAAAGTCTAACAAATTGTAACCTAATTGTAATATTGCTTCCGATGGCAGCAACTCCAATATTTCCAGATGCAGAAACACTTATATCCGCCCAGATTTTTCCTGGAAACCATTGTGTTTTACCAATTGTTCCAAGACCTTTTGCTGCACTTAAAAACTTGATCCCAACTTCCATTAAGTTTTTTCTTAATTTTTTTTCATTTTGCACTTTTCCTGAATAAACAAGAGCTTTAATTACTGGTTCAAGTTGAGTTTCAATATCTAGAGGGGTTGAGTTTTCACTAAAGTTTGTTTCTGCAGGACTATTGTAAAGAATTTTTTCCTCAAGATCTTTTTGACTACCTAATTCATTTTTTCTGTACCATTCAAGAACAATTGCTTTTCCTCCTCCCCAAGCAAGAGGACCTAACTTTCCACTTAAAGATAGTGCCAAATTAGTTTCAAAACCCTTTAGGTACCAATCTGAAAGAGATTTATTATCGTTTTCCGTAGGATTTCCTAAGGCATTTTCATGAGCACTCATAATGCTTTCCAAGGAGCTAAAATCATCTAAGGAGGAAGTTGATTTATTTAACTTATTAAATATAACCTTGGAATTTCCCACACTCTCTTCAGGTAACTGAAACCAAGATTTATCTACGATTGCTGCTTGTAATGAAAAAACTAAGATAAAATTTATTATAATTACCTTCATGATATTATCCTTATTTCCTACTAAATATTAAAAAAAACGTTGGTGAAGTCTTTGCTTTAACAAGAGCACCTAAACCAACGGTTGCATTAATACTCGCCCCTACTTTAAGCTTACTAAAATTCCAATCATTACTATTTGACATATTTTTATTTAATGAAGGTATTACGGCCTCAGTGAACTCATCCATGACTTTTACTAACTTCTTTTTAAATATTTTTGGAGTGACTTCTTTGACTAAATTAGCTCCATTCTTATCTAACCCAATAAAAAAAACTTCATCTGACTTACCATAGACTTTTGTCCCAAAAGCTACTTGAAAAAAAAGAAAGGAAATGATTAATAGTCTTTTTTTCATATATACACCTTTATCTAATATAAATTTATATTTCGAAACATTCACATATATTTAACAATGAAAATACAATTAATATTAATTAAAAAATTGATAATTGATTGCTAGAACAATGATATGTATCAGATTTACAGATATCATAATTTTTTGTCAAGATTTTTCAAAGAAGTTTAAATATACTTAATAGTGCAAACTAAAAACTTGTGATAAAAAACAACGCTTTGCAGTTTAGTTTTTTTAAAATTGTTCAAGTAAGCGATTTAGAGAGTTTGCAAAATTGGCCTTATCTTTAGTACCAAATGGAAGTGAGCCTCCCGTATCAACTCCTGTCCCTCGTAGCTCATGCATAAAGTTTCTCATAGAAAGTCGCTCTGAAATATTATCTTCGGTATACAACTCTCCTCTTGGATTAATTGCTACTGCGCCTTTACCAACAACTAAAGCGGCAAGAGGAATATCTGCAGTAATGACAAGATCGCGCTCAGTAATATTCTCTACGATATAAAAATCTGCAACATCATCACCTTTATCAACCTGAACTAAACTAATAAGTGAACCTTTTGGTATTGCCATATAACTATTTGCAACTAATATGACCTGAATTTTCAAACGAAAAGAGGCCTTAAAAATAATTTCTTTGACTACCTTGGGACAAGCATCCGCATCAATCCAAATTTTAAATTTATGATCAGGTATAGATTTATCTTTAATAGTCATATTACTCCAAAACAAAAATGGAGAGAAAAGTAAATTATATATTTCTCAAATTAAAATAAATTAATCTATTTTATTGTAACTCTTTAATGACATAATCTTTAAAGGTAGATTTACTAAATGGTTTTTGATCTTTTGGACAAAATATACTGTCAGTATTTGCAGTATTAACAACTGAGGCAACTTCAAAAGCAGTAACTTCTCGATCAAATTTATCACTAAGTGACTCAGACCATTCTTCTAAGTCCTTACCCATTCCAACTTTTGATTGTCTAATAATTTTGTTAACCCACAAGTAACTTAAAGCTTGAATATAACTAATTCCACCAGCTAAAGTAATAGCAGGAGCAATCGTAGTTAGGACAAGCCCACCATTCCCTAATACGGCAGCACTAGTCATAGGAATATCAAATCTAACCGCAAACAAATAAGAAAGGAGTCCTGCACCAGGTGACGCTAAACCCGCCGTTGAAATAATTTTACCATGTTCCTTTTTCTTTCCATTATAAACTTCGTAAGATTTCTCACAGTCAGCAAAACAACTGACTGATATTAGAAAGATTAAAATACAAATAACTTTTTTCATTTTAGTATCCTCAAAATTTTATTTAATATCTAACACTTACATATCTAACTTACAAACTTTCTAACAAAATTGAAAAAATTATAGATTGATTCACCAAATAATAAATTAGGACAAGGTTATAATTTATTTTTTATAAATACATGAAAACACAGTATTTATTTCACGTATTTAATATCAAATAATATTAATTTAAATATTCTCATATTATTATTTTAAAGTGCCATATAATAAATAAACTTTGATTATAGTAAGGAGAGGTTTATGCAAGTTATTATCTTGTTCATGATGTTATTTCTACTTATGGGTGCAAGTAAATGCAATTTCTTGGAAGAAGAAGAATCAAAGGGTTCAACTACTAGTTCAAAAAATACTAATTCTAAAAATGAGAAATCTCCAGAAAATGATTTAACTGAAAAAATAGTCGTTGTAACAGATTTAAAAAATGTTGATATTATCCTCTCGGATCCTTCCTCTTATCCAAACTCTGATACAACACCAACATTTACAGTTATAAATCTTAATTCTGGCGATACTGTTAAACTTTATTCCGGAGATAATTGCGATAGTATGACTAATGGATTTGCTACCGTTGGGCCGAACCAAGATAGTATTCAAATTACATTGAGTGATATTAATGGCTTCGATGAAAAATCAATTTCAGGAAAGGTTACTAATGAGCAAGGCAATGAAAGTAACTGTACAAATAATTTAATTTCCTATCAGGTTGAAAATCCAGTTTCTGGTCTAATGAGTTCTAATATTAGTCTATCAGAACCTACTTCTTCTACTAATATTGATGACACTCCAACTTTTCTAGTGACTGATATTGAAGAGGGAAATACTGTAAACATTTATAGCGGAGATAATTGCAACGGCGATTTTAGTGGCTCAGGAATCGTTGCAGCGGGAGAAAACAGTGTGGAGATTACAATAGCACCTATTACAGAAACAGGAAGCTATTCATTTTCAGCAACCATTTCTGACCATGATGGAAATACAAGTAATTGCTCAGGTGGCTTAATAAACTATAAGCTTGCCAGCTCTAGTACTTTTATATCTACCTGGAAAACATTTAGTGATAACGAAGAAATAACCATCCCGATGGTTGAACTAAATAATGACGGGTCTGCATTTACTTATGATTACACAATAAATTGGGGAGATGGAAGTGATAGTGCTGACGTGACTTCTTATGATGACCCTGATGCAACTCATGTTTACTCAGACCAGGGTGAGTATAATGTTACAATTATAGGAACTATGGAAACAATTAAATGTTTTGGCAGCGACAGCAAGGATAACCTTATCTCTATTCCAAACCTAGGAGCTGTGGGTTGAACTAGTTTTGAAGAAGCTTTTTTCGGATGTGGAAATCTTGGTAAAATTTATGGTGGAGATCTTTCCAATGTAACTACTACGTATCGTATGTTTAGAAGTTCATCCGCAGATCCAGATACTAAGGACTGGGATGTTTCCAATGTAACAGACATGAGGCAAATGTTTCGAAGTTCTACCGCAGATCCGGATGTTAGCGGCTGGGTTACTTCCAATGTCGAAAGAATGGATGATATGTTTAGCGCAACCACCTATGCCAATCCAGATGTTAGTGGGTGGGATACTTCCAATGTAGAGAATATGGCAGGAATGTTTAATAGTGCAGAAGCTGCTACTCCCGTTACTACAACCAATGAAAATACCTGGAATACTCATAAAGTGACAAGTATGGCCAATATGTTTAACAATACAAAACTGGCCAATCCAGATGTTAGTGGATGGAAAACTTCTAATGTGACAACCATGGCTGCCATGTTTCATAAGTCAAAATTGGCCAATCCGGATGTTAGTACTAAAGAAAATAATATCTGGGATGTTTCTAATGTAACAACTATGCAGCACATGTTTCAAGAATCAGAGTCCGCTACTCTACAAAAAGAGGATGGTACTACTAACTGGAATACTCATAAGGTACAAAGCATGCAGGAAATGTTTAGAAATGCATTAGTGGCCAATCCAGATGTTAGTAAGTGGGATACCTCTAATGTAACAAAGATGGCACATATGTTTGATAATGCAGATGCAGCTGAGCCTGTTACAACTACCGTCGGAAATATCTGGAATACTCATAAAGTGGTAAGTATGAGTAGTATGTTTGACGGTGCAGCACTTGCCACCCCAGATACTACGGATTGGGATGTATCAAATGTAACTCATATGACAACCATGTTTCGAAATACAGTATTCGCAGATCCAGATGTTGGCAAATGGGATGTAAGTAAAGTAGGTAGCATGCAATCCATGTTTTACGGTGCAGAAGTTGCCAACCCAAATGTTAGCTCTTGGAATACTATAAATGTAGCCACTATGGAATATATGTTTTTTGAAGCAGACAACGCTAACCCGGATACCTCTGGCTGGGATATAGGTAAGGTCCAGTGGATGCAAAATATTTTTAAAGATTCGGACATTTCTAATGCTAACTATAGCAAGTTTTTAATAATGGCAGAGGACACTTGCAGTGGAAGTAACAATTGCGACAATGCAACTATAAACTTTGGTTCACTTGGTGACTCTACCTCTAAGTATTATGCAGGAGATGCTGCAACTGCTCGAGCTACCCTTGTTACTAATGGCTGGAGTATTTCAGACAATGGAGAAATGATTGCACCGCCAACTGGTATTTCTCTAGTTAATCCAATATCAGATGAATCTCCATGGCAACTACCTACCTTTCAAGTTTCCGGAGTTGCTAATGGAGATGATGTTACCTTGTACTATTCTTCTGTTGACTCTGAATGTGGCACTGAAATTGGAAGTGCTATTTCGACAGGAGCAGCAGTAGATATTCAGGTTTCTTCCTCCCTCGATCAGTCTGATGATGCTTACAATTTTTATGCTACAACAGAAGATACTGGTGGTGATCTCAGTGATTGCTCAACGGAAACTGACTCTTATACCGTGGAAGATCCCATCAAGGTTTTTGCTGGCTTTTATAATACATGTGTTATCAACAGTGGAGCGGACGCAGTATGCTGGGGTGACAATAGTGAAGGTCAATTAGGACAAGAAGGTCAAGATGGCCAAGATCCAGCAACGGCCCTTCTTCTTGCTGATGACTTTGGTGATGGAGCAGGTGAAACTCCTGACAGCACAGACATTCTTCCAGGGATTGACTTAAATGGTGATCCTCAGGATATTGCAATGGGCACACATCACATCTGTGCCCTACTAGATACTAACGAGGTAAAATGTTGGGGCAGACATAACGTACATAATATTTTAGGAACAGGTAACCCCACCGGAGGAAATAATGTAACTAGTTCCAAAATTGGAGATGAAATAGGTGAAATGTCCGGAGATGGGACTGTCACCCATTACGTAGAGGAAATAGATTTTGGAGGAACTCTTGTTCCAGAACAAATAACAGCAGGAGAAGATTTTAGCTGTGCTCGTTTTACAGATGATAGTGTTAAATGCTGGGGCTGGAATGCTTATGGCCAACTAGGGTTCGATTCAAATACAGCACAAGGTAATAGCTTTCACCCTATTTCGAGTGAGAGTGTTATAGACTTCAATGATGAAGATGTCTTAGATATTTCAAGTAACAAACTTCACAGTTGTGCCGTTATCGATGGAGGTAATGTTAAATGCTGGGGGTCTGGAATGAATGGAAGATTAGGGCAAGATGACCTTAACGTTAACTACGGTACAGCTACAAACACTATGGATGACCTTAATAATGTTAGTTTAGGAGCAGGGCTTTCTGCTACATCTGTTGCTGTTGGAGAAAGACATTCATGCGCGCTACTTAGTAGTGGAGAAGTTAAATGCTGGGGCGAAGGAGCAAATGGACGCCTTGGAAATGGAGAAACAGATGTCGTAGGAGATGGAGACATAGATGTATCGAGTGTAACAAATATGCGTGAAATGTTTGCTCAAACAACATATGCCAATCCGGATGTTGCTAATTGGGATACATCGAAAGTGAGAGATATGCGTGAGATGTTTTGGGCAGCAGCGGCTGCCAAACCGGATACCAGTAAATGGAATACATCGCAGGTGAGATCTATGCGTGGCATGTTTAATGGAGCAGGAAACGCCAATCCTGTGACTAGTAGCTGGGATATGAGCAGCATTGTAGATCCTGAATATATCTTTACTAACTCGGGAATTTCTCAAGAAAATTATGATCTATTTTTAATTATGTCGGAGGCAACTTCTTCTAACTCTGGCATCAAGGTCAACTCCCCCGCCCAATATAGTACTGGCGATGCTGCCGATGCACGACAGTCTCTTATTGATGATCACGGCTGGGAATTTTCAGACAAAGGTTGTTTGGATTGTAGTCCTTAATAAAAAAACTAAAACTGGAGATTCTTGAAACACTATACTGTACCGAAGTGCTCAGAATCTAGTAACAATAACTACCTTTTGTAAAACTTCTCATATAATTATTTATAATCAATAAATATTTCATTAAATTGAAAAACAACAGAAGAAGACAATCGAGAACTCTTTTGTAATAATTTATTTATATAAATGGAGTCATGTGAAAAAAAATAAAAAAGGCAAAAACAAACCAAAATCTAAGGTCAAAGTAAAACCTCAAGCTGACAGTACAAAACTTTGGAACGAAATATCTATATTTCTTATCTTCGCATTCATATTCGTATTAAATAATAATAAAATTGAAAGTAA
>CAYRDP010000012.1:0-122044 GCA_964423165.1 uncultured Bacteriovoracaceae bacterium
ATGGTACTGACTTATTCATTTCTAGATAATTTTTACCCGCAGATTCAATCATTGCTCCTCCTAAGCAGATATTGCCTTGATAAAAGACAATAGATTGTCTTGTGGCAATTGCTCTTTGGGGAGTATCAAATTTTACGAGTATTTTATCTTCAGTAATTTTCTCTATTCTACATAGTTGATCTGCTTGCCTATATCTAACTTTACATGAACATTTCAATGGTAGACTGGGTTCATTTCCAGTTACCCATGTTATTTCAGAAGCAATTAAATCATCAAAATACAATGCAGGGTGCTTTTCACCTCTTTCAACGTAGACTTCATTACTTTCAATATTTTTCCCAAGTACAAACCAGGGCATACCTTGTCCCCCTAGTCCTAAACCTTTTCTTTGACCTATGGTATAGTAAGCAGCACCACTATGAGTTCCAACGATCTCTCCACTAAGAGTTTTAAAGTTTCCTTGAGAGGGGGGAATATAATTACTTAGAAATTTTTTAAAATTTCGTTCTCCAATAAAGCAGATGCCTGTACTGTCTTTTTTTGAACTTGTTGAAAGGTTATATTTCTTAGCAATTTCTCTAACTTCACTTTTTTGTAAATTTCCTATTGGAAACACAACTTTTTTCAAAATTTCAGTTTTTATAGTATAAAGGAAGTAGGTTTGATCCTTGCCTTGATCAGCTCCTTTAATTAGCTGAAATTGATCATCGATTTGGCAGTAATGTCCTGTTGCTAAATAATCTGCTCCTAGCTCTATTGCTTTCTGATAAAATACTTTAAACTTTATTTCTCTATTGCATAAAATATCAGGATTTGGCGTATGGCCTAATTTATACTCATTTAAGAAATGAGTAAATACATTTTCCCAGTACTCATCAATAAAATCGACTGAATAATATGGAATATCAAGTTGTTCACAGACAGAGATTACGTCTTGGTACTCTTTGGAAGACTGGCACACCCCATGCTCATCTTTTTCTTCCCAGTTTTTCATAAACATGCCGATGACGTTGTAACCTTGCTCCTTGAGCACTGCTGCACAAACAGAGGAGTCTACTCCTCCTGACATACCTATTACTATTGTTTTTGAATTATTCATGATTTATTCTATACAAAATAAGATTAATGACGACAAGATACATATTAATTATAACTTAGCGTTTTGTGGTGATAGCAAGCGACATAAGTAGTTTTCTACTTCATCTTTTTGTTCCGCAATAAAAGATATACTTGAAAAGATACGAATATCTTGAACTTTCCCTCTACCTAATATTTGTTGATTTTCGTTAACTAGAAGTATTATCTGACCTTTGCCTAATGGTAGATTAACAGGGTTAGTTAGCTCTATAAGTAAAGTGTTTGCCGATTTGGGATAAACAACACAATGTAATAGTTCTTCTGATTGAATTAATTTTATATATGTATTAAATGGTTTTTTTAAACATAGATCTGATAAATTAACAAAACAAGACAATGATATTCTTTTTGTTCTGGAGTCCTTCTTTGGCATGACAAAAATATTTCCATTGTGATATTCAAATCTCACTACCTGCATACTTCGAGTAGTCTTTAAGTCTTGATCAAATTTAATTAAATCCCCTATTGAATAATTATAAATTCCATTATGTTCTTTTAATACTGCTCCAGTTTCAACATCTATTATTCTACCAGGTTGTCGGAGTTTAGATGGAGTTATTCTTTCACATAATTGAATAATAAACTGCTTAAGATCATTATTATAATCTTTACTTGTTTGTGGTTTAAGCTTTAATTTATCTGATAACTTAATTACTGCCACTTCATTCATCTCTCCAAGAGGAAGTTCAAGCATACTTAAATACCTCTGATTAACTAGCGACAACATTCTTGATTGATCTTTATCTCGTTCTTGGCCCATACCGAGTAAACATACCTTAGAATGTTCATGAAAAGATATTTTAGCAAAGTGCCCTGTTGCAATTTTTTTAATATTAAGAGCATCGGCCTTCTCTCCTAGGACTTCAATCAAATAGTTTTGCAAATACAATGAGTAATCAAATATATTACCTGTTAATTTAAACTCAATGCATTTATCAACAACTTGATCAAAATATTGTTCAATTGCTTTATGTTCAATAAGTTCAATTCCTAACATTTTACAAAATTTTATTGCATTAGATAAATCTACGTTTGAGGAAATAAAGCCAAAACTCTCAAGAAGCTTTGGATATAAATCTATTTTTTCATCTACTATTTCTCCATACCTTTTCCGTGGTAATTTAAAAATATGATAATCTTTTGAAAAGTTAGTAATAGCAAGTGCTTTAACTTTATATCCCTGTTTTTGTAAGATGTAAGCAGCAATAAAAGATTTAATTCCTCCACTTAACCCAACTAATATCTCTGATTTTTTTGTATTCATCACCATATTATATCTTATGTAACAAATAATACTATTTCTTTAATGTATTGTTAATATTTCAAACCTTTAACGATGATATCAGACTAAAACGCATGGGTAACTAAATGTAAATAAAAAAAATATCCTTGAGGATAATATTATATATCCGAAAAACAACCATGGGAATACCTGGTTCTACATTAATTATGTCAAACATTCGATATCCAAACTTTGGACATCTTTCTGATTTTACAAAGTATCTTTATGAGAAGAAAGAACAAAACTTTAAATATATTTATATACCAGCTCAAAATAATTTTATTCAAACCTTAACTTTAAAAGATAATATTATATTAAACAATCCATTCATGCTTTCAGGTAAACATGGGTATAGTTTAAGTAATTATTTAGGCCAAACTAATAACTATTACTTGTTGGAATTATTTTCTAAAATTAATATGATTACTGAATTACCTAAGATGACTGACTTACAATCATTGAAAGTTGCTTCAATGCTTTCATGCTTTATTAGAAAAACTGATTATATTTTTGTTAATCAACCGGATCAACACTTATCGATGAATTGCCTTAATTTATTTATAAAAGCAATCAGTCTACACTTAAAAAACTCTTCTACAAAAATAATTATTTCTTCAAACGATATTAATATTTGGAAAAGACATTGTTTAAATCACGTAAGTATTGGAGAATTAAAAATAGAAACTAAATTAATATTAACAAAGACAGCTATTTAAAAATGAACATTAAAATAATATTACTATTTACTTTGATTATAAATTATTCTCACGCTCAAATGAGCTACTATCTAGATGATAATGTTATTGAGTTACTCTTAGAGTACGACAAATTACAAATGGCAGAAAACTCTTTGTATAATTCATATGAAAACTCAGAAGATGTAGACTTAAATTTAGTTGAACAAGAATTTTTATTAATTCAGGAGAGATTAAATATAATACGTCCTGAAATCATCGAATATCTTGATTACGATGGCGATATTTACGATGATGTGTATTTACAACTAGAAACACACTCTTACTTACTAAAAGATTGTTCCACAAATTCAGATGAAGGTACTATTTCTAGCTTAATTTCCAATCTTACTAATGTAGGTAGAGCACTAGAGAAAAAAAATATTTTAATTTCTGCCAACAACTTACAAGGGTTTCAAAAAAGAGAATGTTCAACGGTAATGAATAATAATGATGATTGTATAGTAAGTAATACTTGTGAATGTTGGAGCTATGATGAAAATTTTGGACAATTGTATTATATAACAAAAGGAAACTTTAGAATTAACCCCAATTGTTTATTTGAATATAAGGAGGGGTACCGTCAGACCACGGGAAAATTCTCGGAAGATCCTGCAAGGTTACTGGAATCTGCAAACTCTGCTGCTGAACAAATTAGCAGTTGCTATTCAAAGCTTAATTATGAAAATAGTATTTCACTTGCCTCCGTTTTAAAAAATATAATGCCAACGATCAATTGCCCTCATGCAGACCCTAATGACTCTCAATGTGCACATGTTCCGTCTAATCGTCTAGAAATAAATCTCACAAATACAGAAAGATGTAATCAGTTAGACAGCACTATTTTTCATGAATTAATGCATGTACATGATAACGTTAATTTCAAGCAAGAAAACTCAAGAAGTATGTTAGGTTACGAACGAGATCTTTATCCCGGTTTTGATCAAGTAACAGATATAAGCGACAGAATAGGTAATTTTCCAACATCAAAACATAATGACCCCTATTGCAGGAAGTACGATGCCATTTATCACTGTTCATATTTATGTTTTGGAGACCTAACTGAGCCCCCAAATCATTTATCAAAAGATGGTTGTTTGAAATGTGTTAGTGATCAAAATAGAAATAAATGTAATAAATTTGATAAAAATATAATGATTACCAATGCTGACCTAAGGTGTCGCTACTGAGGAATTATGAAGTTTTTGTATCTTTTACCATTTCTTATTATTATGACTAAAAGTTTTAGTGAAGAATCATTTTCAATAAAGAAAATCATTGAGACAAACCAAACAGGAATCAGTGTTGGGCAAGGTACAAGAAAAGATTTAGTTAGGTCTTTTTACCCCAATGGGAAAGTAAAGGAACAACAAAGAGATATGAATAACGATGGAAAAATGGATCAAATAATTAAGTATAATAAAAATGGAACGATTTCATCAAAGTTGGACCTGAATTTCGACGGAATATTTGAAAAAGAGTTTATTCAATTTTTCACTGGTAAAAATATTACATTTGAAAAAATTACGATGGATCTAAATGCTGATAAAAAAGTTGATTACATTTTAACAAGATCATATTTTTCAAAATACAAATCTTATTTTGAAAGAGTTAAAATAGATTCAAATTTTGATGGAATATTTGATACTGATAACCTAACAAAAAAGCAAATTCAAATATGGACAAATAATTAATTTATTGAATATTTAGTCCTTTATGATAATCTCCTACTTAGTTATTTAACCATTCTAATGAGATATCTATATGAAAATTCGTACTCGCGTTGCGCCATCTCCTACGGGGGATCCTCATTTAGGCACTGCGTATATTGCATTATTTAATTACTGCTTCGCAAAACAACATAACGGAGAATTCATATTAAGAATTGAAGATACAGATCAACAAAGATCATCAAGAGAGTCAGAACAAGAAATATTTAATAGTTTACGTTGGCTTGGAATCGATTGGGACAAAGGGCCTGACCGAACAGACGACTTAGGGCCTTACCGACAGTCAGAAAGAAGTGATCTCTACAATAAGTTTGCTCATCTACTAGTTGAAAAAGGGCATGCATTTTATTGTTTTGCTTCAGAAACAGATTTAAACGAAATGAGAGAATTGCAAAGGTCAAAAGGTGATCAACCAAGATATGATGGTAGAGGATTGAAACTCACTCAAGATGAAATTAATAAAAATCTTACAAAAAAAGTTCCATATGTAATCAGAATGAAAGTTCCAAATAGTGGAAGCTGTAAATTTACGGATTACTTACGAGGAGAAATCGAAATTCCTTGGGAAAATATTGATATGCAAGTACTTCTCAAAGCAGATGGACTTCCAACATATTTTCTTGCTAATGTCGTTGATGACTACCATATGAAAATTAGTCATATATTCAGAGGAGAAGAATGGATAAATTCTGCCCCGAAACTTCTTAAGCTCTATGAATATTTTGGATGGGAGCCCCCTACTCTGGGACATTTACCATTACTAAGAAACCCAGATAAATCAAAATTGTCTAAAAGAAAAAATCCAACATCAATTAACTATTATAAAGAAATGGGATTTTTACCAGAAGCGGTTTTGAATTATTTAGGTAGAATGGGTTGGTCCATGCCAGATGAAAGGGAACAGTTTACTTTAAGTGAGATGATAGAATCATTTGACATGAAGCGTGTTTCGCTTGGAGGCCCTATTTTCGATATTGAAAAGCTTAGATGGCTTAATGGCCTTTGGATGAGAGAAAGTTTAACTCAAGATGAATTGATTAATAGATTTACAAGCTGGAAATTAAATCATGAAACTTTTAAAACTATTCTACCTTTAGTTCGACCGCGCATTGAAACGATGTCTGACTTATCTGAACTAGCAGGACATTTCTTATGTGGTATCCCAGCATATGAGGTAGAACAACTAACAAGTAGTAAGGTTGAACTGGACACAATAAAACAATCACTGCAATTTTTCGTCTGGGAACTTGAAGCAGCAAAGGAGTGGAACAAGGAAATTATTTTTTCTATTGCTAAATCTATTGCTAATTTTCATGAGTTAAAAATTAAAGATTTTTTAATTCCTATATTTATTGCTATTACAGGAAAAAAGTCATCAACCTCAGTCATTGATGCCATGGATGTCTTGGGTTCTGATATGTCAAGAGCAAGGCTGAGATATGCTTTAAACTTATTGGAAGTCTCTAAAAAGCAAACAAAAAAAATGGAAAAAAAATATCAAGATTTTCTCAATTAATTGACTATTAATTTGACATAACTTTTAGATTAAAAAGATAATATTATTATGCCAACTAAACAAAAACTAAACTTTATAGATATCTTCTCTGGTGCAGGAGGACTTTCTTGCGGACTTGAAATGTCAGGAATGAAATGTTTGCTTGGGATTGACCATAATAAAGATGCCATTAAAACATTTGACAGGAATCATCGATATGCCTCTACTTATTGTGGTGATGTAACTAAGCTTGCTAAAAAAGAACTTTTAAGCTTAACGGGTAATTATCAGATTCATGCAGTAGTTGGAGGCCCTCCATGCCAGGGTTTTTCTACCGTCGGGCCTGGAGACCCCAAAGATAATAGGAATAAATTATTTCTGGAATTTTTAAGAATCGTAAAAACCCTAAATCCTTATTTTATCGTTATTGAAAATGTGACTGGAATTCTAGCAAAGAAAAATGAAAAAACATTAAGATCAATTTTCTCTAAATTTAAATCACTAGGTTATACTTTAAATGTTCAAGTTATGTCTTCCGAACAGTATGGAGTTCCAGAAAAAAGACGTAGAACTATTATAATTGGCAGTAGAATAAATTCAGAAGTGACCTTTCCATTATCTACCCATAATATAACAAAAAATAATAAATTTATACCACCCATAACTGTTGGTGAAGCCTTTAGTAACTTATACACGAAAAATAATTTAGTTCACAATCATGATGTAGCAAATGCTCAAATATCATCAAAGATTGATCTAAGAAGAATCAAAAGAATTCCTGAAGGAAAAGGAATTCGCTACGAAAAAGATGAGAAGGCATACTTAACACCTACAACAAAATTGAATATTAATTGGAATGAAATCCCTGAATCTAGATTTAGACAAACAAAGTACCAGAGGCTAGATCGATTTTATCCATCACCAACAATAATGACACATAGACATAGTTACTATCACCCTACTGAACATCGTTTTTTAACCCAAAGAGAAGCAGCTAAAATTCAAAGCTTTCCTAACCATTTTATTTTCGAAGGCAGTGTTACTTCACAATGGAGACAAATTGGAAATGCAGTTCCACCATTACTAGGAAAAGCAATTGGAAAGGAATTATACAATTTACTCAAAACTTCTACTTGTAAAGATGACTTAGACTATACTCCAAAGATTAATAATATCAGCAAGATTAGAGGTGAAGCCTTTTTATATACCAATAAGTAATTACTCAAATTCAATTATATCTTGTTGTAAATCTTTCTTTGTTGAAAACTTTGTGGTTGCGTTGTGCGGATAGTATAAAACTAAATGATTATTAATATTATTAACCATTACCCCTTCTTTAGATTTAAGATTTATTATTTCAGGGAATTCCATAGTCTCCAAAGTTATACTTCTCCATGAGTTGCCGCTATTACCAAGGTAATCATCACTTTCAATCACACCTGAATCAGTATTTTGTGCTACTACTTTAACATTTAATCTAGAGTTACTTAATTCAAGTAAACTAGCATCGACTTCTAAAATTGCAATCGTAGAATGGTTATAAACATTCATATTACTACTATCAATTAATGCTGTACTATAATCTTCTTCAAATTCATTTTCACCATTAGATCTTTTAATTTCAAAATTCAATCTGATTTTTTTGGCCTGGCCTGCATTGAGTAATAAACTTTTATATTCAGTACCACTCAAGCCAGGAAGCCTTCTTTGCATACTTCCAGCAAGTTCAAAATCCTCTACCTGATCATTGTTTGTATCAATGAGTACTGATAAATCGCATGATTCCCATCTAGTTAGTGGATTAAACATTTTTAAAGCAAATTGAATCACGGGTTTAGAATTGTTTATTTGTCTATAACCAACCGATTGTAAATCACATGTAATATCTTTATGTTTAACAATTGGTTTTCTTAAATCCTTTCCAAGCAGATTAAATACAAGTACGTCCCCGGCATTAACTCCTGCATTATATAATTTTAATGACGAAGCTTCTTTGATCGAAGTTATTTTAGATTTTTTTGTAACTACGGCCAAAAAAGGAATTTGCGCAACTACTTTGTCTTGACTATTTATATAAATCCTACCATCAACTTCTTTAGTGCTATCAATATTGGAATTTAGCAACTTAAATACTAAGTCAATCTGCTTTACTTCATTTGGCAGCAAGGTAATTTGTTTTTTTACTTTAATTAACAAGTGATCGTTATGATCATAATCTATCGTTAAATCCATTTTTTTATTAGTAATATTTTTAATCTTTAACTTTCTTCTAATTACTTTTATTTTAGAGACCTGAGTTTCTCCAAGAGAAACTGCTGGAGGGGTTACTACAACTTTACTTTTAATCGCTTTTTCTAGTTGAACTCTTCCTGCCCCTTGCTGTGATACAGGATAAGTTTTCCCTGAGGTATCCTTGATTGGTTTTGCAGTATTCATTACAATTGATTTTAGTTCAACAGGGACAAGGTCAGGAAATGCTTGTCTCATTAATGCCATTGCTCCGGACATATGAGGTGCTGACATACTGGTGCCATTTGATTTTCTTCCTTGATCACCACTTCCAATTGCGGCCGAAATTATTTGTTGTCCAGGTGCTACAATTTCAGGTTTTATTTTTGCATCAAATGACCTGGGCCCTCGAGATGAAAAACTAGTAAGAGTATCAATTAAACCTGCTTTAATAATTTTTTCTTTAGTCACTAAATCAATTGACACTTCTTCATTAAGTAACTTTTGCTTAATCATTGAACCAACTTCTTGTTTAATCATAATGGCAGGAATTTCCAATTTATTACTACTGCCCATACTAAAAACCTTTCCTGGCTTATTATTAATCATGACAGCAGCAATTGCTCCTCCCATTTTTGCATGATTAATTTTAGAAAAGAATGGAGCACCACCCCTATCAATCAGCGCAATTTTGCCCTTTAGTTTTCTTTTTACTTCAGATGATAAAGGTTGAATTGCCTCCCCTATATAAATTAATTGATTATTGAGTTCTTTAAAATCATCTAATGGTTTGGTAAAGCTAGCTTCTGCTATTTCAGTTAATAATTCTTCATCTATGTAAACTATTTTGGCTGCTTTAAATTGGTAATTATGAGTCATATTATCAATTCCAGCAGCAATCGAAAAAGAGTCATTTTCTGTTCCTGGGGCCCCGACTATATAAGGTTGATCACCTGCATTCCCAGCAGAAGCTACAAGTATTGTTCCTGCTGTAACAAGATTTTTTATTGCTTGTGAATATAAATTACTAGGTTTACCATAACTGCTCCCCAATGAAAGGTTCACAATATCCAGCATATCATCAGGATATAAGTTTTGATCAGGATCTGCCGCATATTCTAAAGCAGCAATAATTGTCATTGCTCCAGTTGATCCCTTCTTTCCAAAAACCTTAATTGCGTATAGAGTTGCATCTGGAGCTACTCCTGAGTATGTGCTTGAGTTTTCATCACTAATTCCTGCGATAGAACCGGCGACATGAGTTCCATGCCCTCCTTCATCTATTGGGTTATTATCAGGCCTCGGAATTTGATTGATAAAATTTTCAGAATTTGCATTATAACTTGATCCAACCAAATCAATACCGCCCACAACTTTCTTATTTGGGAAATGGATTGAATCAAGAGAAGGATCTATTTCTGCAAATACTTCTGAATCTCCAGCTCCCTTAAACATGCTATGAGTATAATCAATTCCGCTGTCGATTACTCCTACTTTCATGCCTTGACCTCTAAGGCCATAATTATTGTTTAATTGAGTTGCTCCTATAAATGAAACCGAAGTATTTACTTTATCAACTTTTTCTAAACTAATATTTTCTTCAGATAATCTTAAGCGATCAAAAGTGCTGTCTTCCTCTATATATACAATATTAGAATTATCTTTAAATAATTTAAAATATTTCTTAGGAACAATTGCGGCCATACCGTTAAGGACAAACTTATATGTATGAAGTACTTTTATTTCATCGGAAATATCAGTTAATGTTTTTTGAAAAGTATCTTGCTCTATTTCAATTAACTCTTTTAATTTATTATATTGCCCTTTATTTATTATTTTATTTTTAACTGCCGTTAAAAGAGGCTTATTTTTTAGTTTAAAAATAATTATATTCTTTTCTTTTAACTGTGGTCTGATACTGATAATTTGAGAATTTAAAAATAGTAAATCAGAATTTGACTGCTCGTTATTACACGAAAGTAAACTCAAGCAACAAAAAAACATAAATAACTTTATCATAGTAAAACAATCTCCTTTTTGCTTACTGAAGATACTAGCGAAACAGTTATAATTAATAAAATTATTATGGATATATTTCAAAAAATCTGCCCAGATGACAGTTAATGTAAGTAAATAGTATGGATTTTATTTATACTCTCTTCCAAAAACCATTAAAAGTGGTCATTTTTTATTAAAAGAAAAAGTAAAAATTTATATAATATTTCAAACTTGTATTTTAGGTATATAAGTAACTAATAATACAACAATATAATTCTACAGGTAATCAATTAAAATATACCCTTATGAAAATGTATAATTTAATTTATTAATATGAACTTTAATAAAAACGATAAGATAGTATGCCTAAAACAAAAAATAATTTTATATTATCTAAGTATATTAAATACTTTTTAATAATAATCTCAATTACAATATTAACTTCCTGTCTTTCAAAGGATAAAAAAACAAATAAGTCTGCAAGAAATAACAATATAGAAATAATTAATACCTTTGAGCTTGTCTTGAAAGGTGACCATCAAAACGAAGGACATTGTTTTGATTTGAAATTTAGCATTGATAGTGATGGAAAAAATAAATGTCATAATTCATCTATCGGTAGATGTATAGGTAGTCAATTTTTCAGCGAGGATTCTTGCTTAGCAAACCCTGAATTAAATCTAAAATGGGAAAATGGGAACTGCTTTTCTCCTGACAACCAAACAAAAAGTAAGTGTGAAGCAGAAGGATATTGCGAAATTTTAAGCTTGGAAAATAAGCAAGATTGCCTCATTAATAAATTTGAATGGAAAGATAATACTTGCATCGATTCAAAGATACTAAGCTCTGGTAATTGTATCTCAGACATAAACATTATAAAAAAGTGGATATCTCTTTATAGCTGGAGTCACTCATGGGTAGCAAAAGAAGAGCTAAGCTGGGCAAATGAGAAGTGCGAAAATAATACCTATAAAAATAAAGAGACATGTAGATCAAAAGGCTTTTGTTCTAACCTAGTTATAAAAAGTAATAGTCAATGCTTAACAGAAAATAAAAAATGTATTTCTAAACTATATAAGGATAGAGATCAATGCATGAAACATAATTACAAATGGGAAGAACAAAGATGTATAAATCCAACTAAAAATACATCTAAACTATGTAATGAAGATAATGATTTTTATTGGGGCCCCTATGATTGGGTTAATAATACCTATGGAAATCAAGAATTATTCTACGGACCTATTGTTGGCAAAGTAAATTCTAAAAGTATATCTGCTCCTGTTAAAATTAAATGGGAAACTATCGTTGACGATAAAGTTGTGTACTCTGGTTACGGAGGATGGGTTTCCTCAAAATGGCCGCATAATCACTTTGAAGGGATTTGGTCGATCAACCGTATTAAACTAGTTGATAGTGTCATCAATAAAATAATAATCAAGGTATACGATGAATCTGGCAATTACAAACAAACCGATGTAAGGATTAAAGTTGATGCCTCCCCTCCTATTATAACAATATTTAATCCATTGCCTGACACTCAAGCAGAAATATTCTGGACAAACGAATCAAAAGTAATAGTAAAGGGCCATTCTGTAGATAATGTTCAAAATCAAGAACTAATAATATTTAATCGTAGTATTGATGATTTAAATCAAGAAGTTTATAATTATTCTGAACACAACTCCCAGAAAGTTGATAAAATAATCAACATAGAATCAAAAGATGATAAAGAAGTAAAAATAGACCTGTTGCCATTAGTTAATTTCATTGAAGTTGTAGGGATAGATAGTTCCAAAAATCAATCTAATAAACTAATAAAGGTTGGTTATGACCCTCATCTTCCTACACTAAGCTTAAAGTATCCAACAAGCGAAACAGGGTCTTATCAAAGTAGAGTAGCTACAAGATTATCTGAAAATATTACAATAAGAGGTGAAGTTACAGATGTTGGATCTGGAGTTGATTATATCGCATGGAAAAACATAAACACGAATCAAGAAGGAGTAATTCATACAATCGGAGAGTGGGAGATAGAGGATATTCACACAAAAGAAGGAATAAATAAAATAGAAATAATTGCTATTGATAAAGTAGGTAATCATTCTAGCAAATCAACGCATTTGCATATATTTGATAATACTTCTCCTGAAGTACATGAAATGAATTTAGTTGATGATAAGCCTACTACGAAAATACGAAATATAGGAATTAAAATTAATGCTGAAGACCAGCACTCTGAGATTAAAAGTGTTTGTCTTAAAAATAATGACAATACTCAACCTGTGGAAGGAGATTTGTGCTGGAACAACGCTATAAGCACCACCGATAATACAATACTCATTTTTCACCAACTTGGTATCTCTTCAATTAAATATAAGGTCTATGCGTGGGTTAAAGATGAAGCAGGAAATATTTCAACTCTAGGCAATAATGGTAATGGCAAACTTCAAAAAGACTTCATCGAAATTACTTTTATTCCAGGTGAATTACCTATTATTAATAAGGTTATAGCAACTACTACTAACATACCGTCTACTCCTCCTACACATACAGAAAAAACTTACATTGAAGGAGATTCAATCTATATTAAGTGGTCAGTAGAAGATGCAGAAGGATTATCTGACCTTCCTATCTCAATATATTATAAAACACATGATAAACTTGAATTAATAGAAACAAAATTACAAAATACAATAAATATTAACCAAAATGATTATTCAGGAGCTCCATGTAGTATCGACTCAGAGTTCTCTATATACGGAAGTGGCTTTACGGGGTGCTTTAAGTGGACATCGAGTAATATCCCAACTGAATATTTTACTATTATAATTGAAGTTGAAGACTTAACAGGGCAAACAGTAAAGATGTCATCAGTACCAATAAATACTGGAAAACTTGGATTTATAGCTGGCAATAATATCCTTACAATTGAAGCAAGTGCAATGAACTCTATTTTTATAAAAAGTAAATCACTGGAGCAAGGGCTGTTCACTATTTCTTCAGATTCAACTTTATTATTTAGAGACTACCATAGAGGAATTATAAAGGTTGATCCCTCAAATGGTTTAACTAAACTTTTAGTACCGATTGATAGTAGTAAGCCATCAAATTCTGGGGATGGATGGCTTATTAAGTATGCAACTTTAAAAAATCCTACAAAGATAGATGAAAATAATAATTCTATATATATTTATGATACTGACAGGATCAGAGTTATTGAAGAGTTCAATAATAATCAAAAGGCAATTAGGACATTGATTGGAGGAGGTGAATCTACATTAAATACTATTCAGAATCCCTTGGATTTAAAAATAACTACCATCAGTTTAGATGAGTATAAAAACAGTAGAGTTAATGATGAAAGAGTATTCATTGTATTACCCAATGGTGATATTATTTTTTCTTCAGAACAACAACACAACAGGAAACCAATCTCCAATGACCCCAATAGTTTTAGATTAAGATACTACTCTAAAGAAAATAATAATATTACTTCGATAATACCACATGGTACGAATACTCTTGGTAAGGATATTAAAGAATGTATAATTAAAACAGTTGATATTAGTTACAATCCGACAACATCAGAAATCACTAAAATGTTTTTTACGGTTAATAGCGATACAATCAATTGTGGTGACTACTTTATCGATCCAAAAACAGGAGAAATAATAAACAGTTACGATGCGTCTAAAGCAAAGATTAGTTACTTGGGTGAAACATTTCCACATACTGGCAAAAATGGAGTAATGTATAGAGTCAACTATTATAGAAAATATATTCAATACTTTGACTCGGATCTAGGATCATGGGAGTTTTTTAGAATCAAAACACCCATTGAAGAAATTTTCATATCAAAAACAGGGAGGTTATACTATTATAATTTAGGAAAAATTAAATACCTGAGACAAGATCAAATAAATATCCCAGATAAGGAACAGTGTCTTGCTGCTAATTATACTTTTAGTAATAATAATTGTATTGATGAATCTTTAGAAACTCTATATGGATCGGGCTATCATATTAATGATGGTGGTATTCCAACAACGGCAAATTTCAATAATATCTCTAGTTTTTCTGTAGTCGAAGATCATGACTCTATAGAAATATTTGCCTTGGACGCAGGCCTTAATAAATATGTAAAAATGATACCAGGAGTAAAAAATATACACTTAGCAGGAAATGGGATAAAGGTACCATGGATTAGCACCGATGTTGACGCTAGAAAACAAGGAACATGGGTAAGTGGATGGACTGCATCATCATTCACTAGGTTTTTTATTTATAACAATAAACTATATGTAACCATGCGCTCCAGAAGTGACTATGAATTGACATCCCTTAACATGAGTACATTTATGTGGGAAAAAGAATGGAGCTGGGATAAATTTGATGAAGAGAAACCGCATACCTATATTAATGATCCCTCTGGTATATCCGAAGGAATGAATGCCAATGATAACATTAGACTACCTGAATATAGCTTTATCGCTGGGTTTAATCCAGTACACGAAAAAGCTCTTATTTGGTCTTATTACTCTATATCTCAAATTAATTTAAAGCAAAACTTTCAAATTTCTCCACTAACCAGTTATGATTTAACTACTTCAAAGTGCACTACTAACAGCGCCCTACCACTTTGCAAAGTAACAAGTTCAAGGATCCAAATTACTGACTTCAATTATATTAATTTCCCTTCTAAAAAAGGATGGGTCACAGGTTTTAAAAATTATTCAACTGATTTATTTTTATACGAACCAAATAATTATATTTCAAAAATTGCTACATTACCTAATTCTTACCTTTCATTTTTTTATAAATATAATGAAACAGGTCATAGTAAAGTTTTTTATTGTTCAGATAGTGGAAACTTACATAAGTATAATATAAATACTGAAGTAGATTCGCAGCTAAACCTCTTGAATGGTGATTTAAAATGCTCTGGTCAAACGATCTATTATAGCGAAAGAAGAAAATCCTTAATGTTTCCATATCAACAAAATAGCCTTTCAGGAATTGCGGAATACGATATCAGCGATGAATAATACTTATCAAAAACAATAAACAAAGAAGTTTTTAAATACCTCACTTGCTGATTTAAATTAGTAATGCGTTTATTCTTTGTGCTGCCATGAGATATTCTCTACTCATAATAGACAGAAATAACAATGGAGCTGATATGATTCGGTAGTACTAGAAACGAATTTGTATCTCGGAGCTGGAGGAAAATAAATGATATAAGTGACTATTTCTATTGCTTAAATCCATGAGTATTTTTACTATTCACATATTCAACAAAATTCAATTCTACTGTATTTCTTCATTTGAAATATACAAATTATCAAAAGCAACTCCGTAAACCATATATAGCGTGTAAAAACCAGTATTATGTAATTCATCATTGTCTAGTAACTCCACTATTTCTTTTTCTCCAGTGTCATCAGTAATCTTAATATAAAAATTATTTTTAATCATTGAGATGCTTACATTAACGTATCCACTCTCACTTTGAATTTCTATATCACGAACAAAATCATCATCCCAATAAGATAAACTATTTGAGATCAGCCTTACCGTATCTGATTCTGTGCCCCGAACAAATAGACCATTAGACCCTCCTGAGGCCGCATATAATTTTATTTTCCCACTACCAACTTTATAATCAAAACTAATGTTTAAAGTTTTCTTTCCATCTTGATATAATGCTCCACTGTAATAGTTTGGCCCAATTCTGGGAGAACAAATCGTTCTGTTAAGATCTTCAAATGTTAAAATATACATTGATCCAGTAAAACTCTCTAATTCACGATTATTTGCAGAATCACTTTCATCAACTTCACATAACTCTGATGGTATCGTTATTTCAGTCATTTCATCTGTTGTTTGCATATTCTCACTTTGAACGCTTACCTTTAATTCATCAATCCAACCGATAAAATTGCCTATAAAGATCTTTACTGGATACCCATATAGAAAGTCAGATAACTTTTCGTCATCATTAACCGTAGCAACTGCTTCATTATTCACAAATAACGTATAACCATCTTCATTAATAGTTACTTTGACATAATTCCACATATTTTTTGCATACTCAATCAATTCATGTTCTGAATCATCCGTATATGTCTTAAATAAATTTCCATCAAAATTTAAATAAGCAGCAAATGCTGAGCGATTGTCATCAATATCTCTTTGTCCAATTTTAACAATTGTATCAGATGCTTTTTTTATAAACATTAACCACTCAAAAGAAACTTCTGTAATTTCACCCTGCAACTCATTAGAGAAGTGCCCTGATTGCAATTCAACTTTCAAATAGTCACTTATTGTTGAGAAGTTTAATGAATTTCCTTCTGGTTCTAATGCCCATAAAATATTTGAGCTATCCCTTGCCACTCCTTCAGATAACTCCATTTCAAAATACTGATTTCCTGTCATATCTGAGATTCCATCATCGAAATGATAAAGTGCTATTGTATCCTCACTCATTTCTAGTGGAGCAAGTGGAATATTCGTATTAGAGTAGTTCCTAGTATTTACATCTAATTTATGCCATGCCCTCAAACCATTATCTGTAATAATCTCAGCTTCTACTTGATAAATTGGATTACCTAACTCATTTTCTAACTCTAATGTTTCAGAAAAGTAATTTGAGTAATAATAATCCTTAACTTTGTATACATGCCAAATGATTTGATATTTCTCCGGTGGAGAACTGGTAAACTCAATCTCAAATTGATAAGTATCATTACTTTCACTTGAGTTCAATTTTATTTCAAAAGTAGGGAACTTATTAGTTTCAGAAGTTACAGGAGTAAGCAGTGCCTGGATTATGGCCATATTAATTAATTCCGTTATTGTAAATTCATCTCGTATATTATAACCATCATGGTATATTTCAAATAGGCCAGTATACTGCTTCGCGCCCCAAGGGTCACTATCTAAAGCAGGATAGTAATTTCTTACTTCTCCGTAATACTGATTAGAACCATGCCAACCATTTGAACCATGTCCAACAGGCAGCCCAAAAACTAATGGCAAGTTATCATCAATATTTGACTCTTGGTCCGCTATCTCTAAAATTCTTTTATAGCCTAACCCCGTAACAAAACTTCTATTTAAAGGATTTGCTCCATACGTATAATTAACTTGATCAATTAACAAAGATAGATAGTTTTCATCCTCGAAATACTTCCACGCAGCATACATATCTAGACCCTCTCTAGATAGTGGAAAAAACCAACCTATTGTATGCCAATGTTTCTCATCGTAACCAACACGTAAATTATATGGTGTTTTACCTACATCATCTAGATAATTATCAATACATAATTTATAGTAATTTTTATTATCATCCAATACATCTTGTGGGATTTCAAAATCAGTATCTTTCCAATGAAAAAGAGTTCTTTCAACATCTCCAAATTGTGCTGTAAACTCAATACTATTCCAAAGTAAAAATGAAGGTACATGATATTCAATAAATGAATCATAGTACTTATTATCACCTGTTAATGCATAAAGCTCTATTGCGGCCCAAGCTCGATCATCATGACTACCATCAAATCCTCCGTAGTGAAAATATTTGAAACCAGTATACATTACATCCTCTGCAATATGTGTCGTCCAGTAATCTGGTTCTTCTCCTGCATCGCCAAAATCTACAGGGTATGCCTCCAAAAAACTCCACGCTAAGATTGCTTTACTCTTTAGCTCTTCTATTAAATCAGGTGCATATTTTTTTAACTCCGTACTTCGAGCAGCCCGAGCGATAGCAGCGGCATAGGATGCAGTTGGTATTGTTCCTTTTGGGTATGCAACTCTTGATATATAAGTATCTGGGAGGCTATCAGCTTGATATCCCCACCCTTCCGGCTTAATCATTGTAAACACACCTCCGTCGTTGGGGTCCTGCATATTCTTTAACCATGTTAATTCATGAATTAAAGTATCCATTAAGTCTGGAATTCCATTTCCTGATTCAGGAACTCCAAGATTGTCATGGGATAACTCCTCCGAAAAATTATCTAAATAAGTTAGTAAAGTCCAAACGACTCTCGCTCCTTGATGAGTATATTTTCCATAGTCTCCAGCATCATAATGCCCCATTGTGGCATCAATTTGCTCGTTCTCTAAAGTGGATGTTATTGCTGGCGTAAATCCTTTTATTTCTAATATCTCTTCGGATGTGTATACTCTTGCATCATTAGGATGTCCGATGCCTTCCCTGACATACTTTGTATATGGCAAGGTTAAAGCAACCCCACTTTTTTGATGGTATAACCCTCCCATAAGTGTTACTAGACTCTTTCTATATGCATCTTTATTTACTTCAAATGGAAAAGAATAACCAAAGTCTTCACTGTAAATTATATATTCACCTTCTTCTTCAACCGAAGTAAAATCAAGTTCGTAGACATTTTGGTATGGAGGCATTATTGAATAGCCCAAGTAGTCACCAAAATCTGATTCTTGCAAAGTTCCTATACCCTCAAAGATAACTTCCCTATCTTCAAGCCTAATAATAGAAAAAGCAGGATCTACTGTATCTAACTCACCGAGAGAGCCCAAGGACATTCCTAGGAACGCTTTCTTTGATTGTGAGGTTAAATATCCTTCCTGATTAACATGCAAAGCATGACTAAATCTAGTTGCACTATAGTCAAAGCTAATAATACGTTCATCACCAAAGATACCAGATAATAATCGAATGCTATAATTAATATTTGGAATCAAGGGAGTGGATAACTTAAGAAAAATATTTTCTCCCATTCTGAAGTCCTCTGAATATTTATCGGCCAAAATAGGTTTTCGATGAAGACCAGAAGAGACTGGGTTTATGTTTTCAAGATAATTTTCATCATCTTCTGAAAATAATTCAAAATTTGTAGCAGTTTCGACACTTACTTCATCAAGAAGATCCCTAACATATACATTATTATCTCTATCCCACTCTGGAACAATCATTATTGAAATTAATGTTGGAGTTATTGCCTCAGCATAGATATCACCTTGTTCAGGAATTTTTATATTTTTCTCTAACGCTTTCCATTCATCATAAGTAAGAGAGAATTTAAATTTAGGGTTAACTATATCGTCACTATCTGAATCTGTGTCTCCATTTGTCTCTGAATCTGTATCAGAAGATGGTGATAGTTCGTCCAAACCAGTCTCTTCTCCTGGATCAGTTGTTGAATCATCATCTGGAGACCTTGTTACGATAACCTGTCCCTCAATCAATTTAAAAGAACAATGATTATAGGAAAACAACATTGCAAAAAGAAGGCTAATGATTAGTACAATTTGTAAATTTCGTTTAAATAATTGCTTAGATCTTCTCTGCTTATTTAAATTATCATTCTCCCGATTATCATCGCTCATCTAAAGTCCTTTTTTAAAAATAAAATCCATAATATATCGCCACAATATTAGATAAAAATTAGTTTAATATAAAAGTAAAAGAAACAAACACTATAAATAAATTATACTTATTCCTAACAAAATAGCTTATACCGAACTCCCCTATCAGTAATAAAGTATTTATTAATTTTAATTATGGAAGATAAAGATATTAAGTAATTATAATATTTATATTTAATATATAATGAACAAGTATTTAAAATGCCGAGGCTACTTTTCTTTTAATTCATAAATTATTAATTTTGCTCTCTCCATATATCCGACATATAAAAATTCATTAACCTCATCAACGGCAAAACGTGGAGGCGTTACTTTCATATCACTAACAGTATCGCTCATGATTTTATCATAGTTTGTATCACTCTTAATTTCATATGCATAAACTGTTACTTCATTATCTTCTTCCACAACTCCAAACAGGTAATCATCTTGAACACCAATTACTTTCTCTATATTTTTTATTTTAGTATTCTGATCCGTTAACGCTCCTCCTGAAACTGTATACACATGAGGACCAACAAACAATCTTCTATTCTTAGTGTCCATAGTGAGAACATCAGTGCCATAAGACCCTGTTAATTTTTCTTTGTCTCCAAAGTCAATTTCTTGATTAATGCTTAGGTTATTATAAGGGTCTAAAACATGTAGTATTTTTTCATCACGATAGAATACAAATAACTTACTACTATATCCATCTACTGCTAATTGTACTCTTCCTACATTAGTACTGGATTCTCCATGGTCATCTTCATCACTGATAGAATCAAAAACATTTACAACTTGAACTACACTTTGAGATGCAGTATTTACCTCAACAATCAAGCCTTGCTCAGGAATACTAACGTATAGAGAGTTTCGACCAGAATCATAAGCAATTTCTGGTATAAAGTGGGTTCTACTTTGTGCAACACCACTCTTTGTTAAATCAATAGAAGTTATTAAGGTGTCATCATCAATATCAATAATATCAACTTTAGATGCAAAATGTGAAAACACATACAACTCTCTCCTCGTCGCATCAAGGACCATTCTGGTTGGCCAATTACTGACATTAATTTCTCTAACTTTGTTACTAGAATTATCATAAACAAGAACTTGATTGCCACCTAATCTATTAACTGTATAGACCTTCTGACCATCAGGGTGAGCCACCATATCCTCAATTGATGTACCAACATCAATTGTCTGAGATGCTGGCTTAAATATATCAATTGCCATTTCTAGCATGCACGAATTTATATCATTATTAATAATAGTTGTCGTAACAATACTTGATTCACCATTTTTTTCTTCCTGATTACCAAATTGTGGTATTACGTCTTCAATTAACTCAATATTTATCAACTCTGTTGTTATCTCAACGCTAGATGTTTCACTACTTAAACTTTTCATGGAGTTCGTACCTACCGTATTTAATAGTGGTGTTGTTACTTCTCCTAAATTAATATTTTTAAAGTCTGTATTCACTTCGATAGTCGTTGTCTCATTATTTGCGAGAAAGTTTGTATAATCAACAACACTAACAGTTCCATCTCCCATGTTAGATACATAAATCTTTTCTAAACTTCCAATTAATGCCATACTATTTGATTTCATACCCACTCTAAATTTTGTTGTAGGAGTGGAAATATCACTCGGATCAAAAAACTCTACAGAACCAAATGCTCCTGCTAGGCAATCAGAGGATGCACCGTCTCTTGTTAATAAAATTAATGAACCCATTCCTTTGCTATAATTGATATTTCGAAACTCTTCACCACTAGTAGTGTATTGATCTGTATTGCCTTCTTCATCTACAAACCTTAATCTTTTATTTGATAGTAGCCAATACCTGCCATTTGTTGCGTCTACTGCTACTTCCTCTGCCCCTTTATACGGCACAGAATAATGATTCACACTCCAATCACTAGGGTCAATAATAGCAACAGCAGAGTTCCCAGATTCATCTTCATAGTTCTCTGCTCTATCCCTTGATAAGGCAACATAAATTTTTTCATTCCTAATTTTTATACCTTTAGGACAATATATACCATCATCAACATCTAAAACTTTTTCAGCTTTCATTGTGTTAACATCTATAAAAACTAATTTATTTTGATTACAAAGTGAAACAATGACTAACCCTTCATTATTATGAACTGCAATTCTTCCAGGGATAGCAGAACTCCCATACTCAGCTTCAAAGTCAAACTCATCATTTGTTTTAATATTATTAGTTGTATCAATTTTAATTAACCTTTGTGATGTTTCATCAGCGATAAAAAGATTTCCAGACGGAGTATGCACTGCCATTCTAGATAAATGATAATTATCAATTTCAGTATCAATATATTTTTCCAGTTCACCGCTATCGGCATCAATAACTGCAACATGTGGTGCTACAATACTTTGCACGTAAATTTTATTATTTGCAGTATCTGCTGCAATATCAAACAGCTTAACAGCATTTCCTCCGCTAGTATTACCAATTTTTGTGTTTAAATATACTGTGCCTGCAGTTGATAATTCATGTGTATCTTTGCAGCTTACAAAAATTAATAAATAAGAAATTAAAAATAGTAAGTTTTTCATAAATACTCCTGTTACATTTATTATTAAGTTGTACGAGTAATTATCAATAAAGTTGTAGAATCAGACACAAAAAGAGCTAAGATCTTGATTCTTAATATGTAAAATAAATATAACTATTAAATTTTTATACTTTTATATTTTCAAAATAAAGATCATGAGTTTTAATATAACCTATCCAGAGGAGATATTATGGCCGGAATATTACCAACTTTTAATAATAAACGAGTATATACGACTTCAAAAAGTGATTTAGATGGAAAAAAATATGACGTTATCGTTATTGGGTCAGGGATGGGAGGAATGAGTTGTGCCGCTGCCCTATCCAACTTTGGTAAAAAGGTTTTAGTTTTGGAGCAACACTATCTTCCAGGTGGGTACACCCATATGTTTACTCGTAAAGGTTATTCCTGGGATGTTGGGGTTCATGCAATTGGAGAAGTGGGCCATAACGGTCAACTGGCAAGAGCATTTAGTTGGCTTTCTCAGGATAAAGTAAAATGGAAGTCGTTAGGAGATAATTATGATAGTTTTTATTATCCAGATAATTATTCTATTGCATTTCCTAATGACAAAAATATTTTCATTGATCGATTAAAAGATGACTTTCCTCTTGAGCATGATAAAATCGATCATTATTTTAATCTTGTAAAAAAAGCAACCAAGGAATCTAAGACATATTTTGCTTATAAACTACTACCAGAAAAGCTTGGTAATATATTAAGCCATATTACTTATAAATTTCAACGTAACTGGTGGGAGGTAACAACTGAAATTGTTCTTCAAGAGCTAGGAATGAGTGATAAGCTTATAACAGTACTCACTGCTCAATGGGGTTATCATGGAAATATTCCTAGTAATTCAAGCTTTGCTATTCATGCGATGATTGTAAAACATTTTAATTGGGGGGCTTTTTATCCAGTGGGTGGTTCAAAGTCAATTGCGTCCGCTCTTCTTTCTCAAGTTGAAAAATCTGGAGGAAATACTCTTTGTCGCGCTAGTGTTGAACAGGTATTACTTAAGGGAAATAAAGCAATTGGAGTAAGGCTTAAATCAGGAGAAGAGTTTTATGCAAAAAAAATTATCTCTGCCATTTCAGTTAAAAAATCGATTGATTTAATACCCAAAAATAGTTCTAAACTAGGGTGGTTTCAAGAAATAAAATCTATTCCGGATTCCCCTCCCTATATCTGTGTTAACTTAGCATTCAAAGGAGATATTGAAAGTGCGGGTGCGAGTTCAACTAATATGTGGTTTATGAATACATATGACCGTACAAAAGCGATGTGGAATATTAGTGACTCAATTGAAAAGGTTCCAATATTATATGTGAGCTTTCCTTCTTTAAAAGATCCAAAACATCAAGCAGGCGCAGAGCAAATGCATACGGGAGAAGCAATAACATTTATTCCTTATGATATGTTTCAAAAATGGTCCGATACAGTACCGAGAAAAAGAGGTGATGATTATATTGATTTAAAGTCACAAATAGAGTCTCAGGTACTTGAGTTACTCCAAACAGAAATCCCTGAAATCATGAAATATTGTGTATACTCTGAACTTTCTACACCCTTAACTGCCGAATATTATATTAATGCAAATAAAGGAGCTATATACGGCCTAGATAGTTCACCCAAAAGATTTAGTTGTAGTAAATTAAGACCTCGTACTCCAATTAAGAATTTTTATTTATCAGGGGTGGACATTGCAACTACGGGGGTTTCAGGTGCAATGATTGGAGGCCTTATGACTGCTAGTTGCATAGAGCCTAGAGTTATACCTAAAATGCTTTAAGTTGATTATATTCGGCAAGATGGATTTACGATTAAATCTGAATAAGGCATATAGCTTTCAATTAAAGATGGACATTGATTTTTTTTACTTGGGCATGTTAGGTCAATATTCATAGAATTACCGATTTCGGTAATATTATGTAATACTTTCCCAAGCGCTTTTATAGATTTATAACGATTACAATTGATAGTCTCATCCCATCCCTCATCGATATAATCTCTCCAATCAAATTTTCTTATTTGTATAAAGTTATTTCCATCACATCTAAAGTAAGAATTACTTGTATTATGTAATTCAGACATTACAATATTTTTCCAAAAACTCATGCCTTTATAATTAGCAGCAAGGTCAGCATAAGAATATACACCTGTGGTCTTTAGCCCAAATTTTCCTCGCTCTGTTCTCATTCCCCACTTTAAAGTTTTAACAATTCCCTTCTTTTTAAGAAATGCTTTTTTATAATAAATATAACCTTCAGTAAAAAAATGGCCAAACTTATCAGATCCAATAAATAAATCATTATCATTAATATTTATTTTCACCACAGAACCCAGCGATGTTTTTGTTAGATGCAACAAGGGTGCTTGAAAAAAACTTAGCGTGCCATAAATAGAGCCTTTTAAGTTAGTTTTTGATTTATCAATAAAAATGTCATCCACATCATTAATATATTTTTCGATTGGACCTGCAATAACATTTCCTTTAAGTCTTTTAATTAAACTTTTATAAAGCTGCTTTTCACTGCATCCTGAAATATTATTTGCCTCAATAAGCGCATCAATTAATAAACTATTTGTAATTTCATTGATTCGATAAGAAGACTCTCTTGGATTATCTTTAATTGCTAAAAAGCTATCAGTTTCTGAAGCGACGACAATAATCGATTGAGACAAAAATATGCATATAAAAACAAATAAAAACCTTATATAATAAATCATTAAGCCTCCATGTTAAATACTTCTAGCAATCCTAATGAATCAATGTCAAAGTTTCTGTAATTAATTAATATCAGGTCAACAAATCAACATCTTATAAAGGCGTAAACTTCTGTAATATTTAGAATAGTTTTAAATCAAAATGCCAAACTCTTAGCACATGTATAAGTTAACATTACAAAATTAATTGCAAAAGAGTAATCCATACGCTTAAAATATTTTTTCCACATAGTATGATATAATAATACATAACCCCTAATTATTCTTCATTGATTAAAAATATTAATGAAGAATATAGTATTTATGAAAACAAAATACACTTTCCTTATTATACTGACCATCATCCTAGAGTTGTTTATTCTCTCCTCCAAATATTCATATGCTGAAGGAAATATAAACTATCAAATGATGCATATTTTACCTGTAACAACAAGAGTATACCAAGCGATTGCAAGCTGCTCCTATCAAAAGTTTAAATGTACGATACTTACAGGTGATACCCCCAATGCATTAACTCCTGATTCATTTTCTACCACTGCAATGAAATTTCAAGATTGGATTGATGAAAATTCTTACGACGCAATTTCAAATTTTTGTGATAACTTATTTTTCAGAAAAAACATTCTTAAGGATAAGGCCAATGCAGCAAGAAAAGCGATAGAGAATAGTATTATTGACATTCAAAACTCAATTAAAGAATACGATCAATCAAAATGTGAAACGTTCTGCAGGTTAAGCTGCATTACTAATAAATTAATTAAATTTGATAAATTAGATGAATTCCAAATAGGTGGAATCCATGATATTGGGCCTTATCACTCTATAGTCAAAGGAAGAGGTGTTTGTAGGAATTTTTCTGCTATTACAGAAGAAATTGCTAATCAACTTGGGCTTCAAGTTTCTGCTGAAGCATCTAATCTAGAGGGTAGACATTCATTTATTTCATTTATAGATATTGATAATAAAAAATATGTTCTTGACCCTCAACGTGATCCTAATAAAACAAATAATAGTTGTATCGCTTTTCCTATTTAAATATAAAGAAAAAAATATATTATAATTGTTGATTTCGAACTAAATATTTTTTAATTATAAGTCGAATATTTACTAAGATAAGAGAATAACCATAACTTAGAGGTGTTTATTAAATATAAGTATTCATTAATAATTTCAGTACTTTTGATACTTTTTCTTGCTGTATTCATTAATACAGTCACTATTGAAAAAGGTGATTTTGGTGATGGAAGTTCAGCTGAAACATTTAAATTATTTGATTTTCATTGTCATACTCTTTATGGACATACAGTAGATGATCTTTATGACCTTTTGACTGACAATGGAATTATTGGTTGTGCTTTTTTCCCTGGGTTCTATGGATATGAAGATGAAAATACTACAGCACTTCACTATGATGAACTTCTTGATGCCGCAAAAAACTATCCAAACTTTTTTTACCCTTTCGCTGAAGTGCCTCGTGATATTTTAAGTCCTTACCCCTTAATTTTAGAAATGGAGATCACTGATCTCTCATTCAATTAATAATCGTTTCAGTTTGAGAATTAAACCTAAGTAAGTAATCAAATTTTAATAAGTTAAATATAGGCATCATAATTGCTCTATTATAAGTGCTTGATAAATAAAATGAATGTAAGTGACTAATATATACTAAACATATATACTAAACATATTTTGCTTACATAAAACAGGGGAGTGTATTTATGAGAAGGGTGTAAGAAGCTATTTTTCTCGTCCTTAGTATTAACTGTGTCCCTTTTCTTATCTTCTTGCGGTATTCAATGGGAATCTAATGAAAGTTTATCTGATTCCTATAGTGATGGCCAAGGTAAAGTAAAAATAGATAGGAACGGGTCTGATGATAAGCAAATTAGTTTAAGTGCGCTTAGGTTTGATGCTCCTCCACGGCCACTTAATACTAATACTACAATTTCATTTAATTTTAGTGAGCATGAGCACAGCCTTATTGGTTCAACCATTGAGGTTAGACACGCCCGAACAGGAAGGGTTATGTTTAGAGGTGATGCCAATGATTTTATTGGTGAGACTTTTTCCTTCAACATACCTTTTAGTTTGATGGGAGAAGGAGCTAAGGACTATCAAGTAGTTCAATCATCTGGAGATGATCAAATAGTAACAGATTTTAGTATTGGGGATGATAATTCAGCCCTATATGTTTTTAGGTAGAATTGGGTTTGGGTATATTTTATTATTAAGAAAATATAATTTGAAGGAAGAATTGAAATGAAAAACTCTGATGAAAAAAATATGATAATTAGAGGTTTGCTTAAATTCAATATGTGGAAGTGGCCTATTAGTATTTTTTGTTTTCTAACCTTTGTTTTATCTTACTACAAATGTTGCTTACTCGATACAACAAACAATAGAAGGTCAAGTCTCTGTAGAGGATAGTGACCAAATAGACAACGATAATAATGATGTTGTAACTAACTGTACTGGTAATTCAATATGGTCAAATACTACTCATATACAAAAATTTGATATAAGTTGTAGGGCCGTGAGCTGCGGAGCCTCATTCACGAATGCCTTTGCACTTAAAATGCCTTGCGACGGAAAGGTAAAGATAGATATTTTTGCAAACAATGTAACAAATCAGGTAGGAGTGAGCCAGGGTACAATAGTTCCTATAGTAGGGTCTTGGTGTAGAGATATGTTTGATGGTGGATCAATAGGTACATTTCAAAATAACTTTAAGGATGGTAAAGTAGTAAATATTACAGTTGATTGTAGCGGTAATGAATATCCAGCGCCGGAGGTTACGCCTGGTGGTGCTGTTGCTTTTAGCTTCGCGGATCTTTTTGCAATAAGCCCACAGGCAGATGGCATTTGGCTATCCTCTGCCTCACCTGTTATAGATATAGTTAACGGTGCTACGACGTACCAAGTAAATCGATTTGTTGAGACGCCAGTTTTTGCGGCAATCGCTGTCGAAAAGGGAAATTACTTCAACAGTTTCGGGTTGGTAGGGAACTCAAATGTAACCGATAAGTGTGACCCATTACATGTGGATTATAATGCTAAATCTTGCCTTCATTCAATTAAGGAGCATCTCACAGTTCCTATCACTATTCCTGAAGCAAAAGATTATTGCATGAACTTACAGACAGCACAGAACAATAATATGATTAAAACACCATTTAGTCTTACTACTTCACAATGCGAAGCAGGTACGGTCGCAGATAAGTTTGTACCTGCGGATCCTCAAAACTTCAACGCAATAGGTATTCCTAAAGCTCCTTGCCTGGATGATGCCTGTGAGGACAAGTTCGGCACAGATGGTAGTGGATTCTTAATGCAAAATTTTGAAGTGGATATGGGAGCTGGTCTTTTTGAGGTAAGGACTCTTGCACATACGACAGCTCTAACCACTGCACAATGTACCGCTCCTTGGAATTCGTTGGAACCAGCTTCTAAAACCTTCACTGATTCAAACGGTACTAATCAAACTCGTTATAGTTGTTGTGGTAGAAGCGATGAAGGCTGGTCATTTCAATGCGATGACGATTCAGGATCAATAGAATGTTTTTGTCAGAAAAACATGGGCGGTGGCGGCGGTGGCAGCGGTAGCCCTCAGATAGAATATGCGGCACATAGTCCTTACCCTTCTGTCGTGGAATTTAATCTTAATAATTATTTAAGTAACGGTACTAATACTACTCTGAAAACATCAGTCATAACACCTTTAAAAAACAATGCAAATACAGGAGCGTTTATAGGTGCTGACAACAATGAAGAAAATGATGATGCCTTTGTATCTGTTTTTGAAAGAAAGGTATCCAAAGGTGCTGATTGTGCAACAAAACTACCCCTGGACGGAAATTGGGATTTAGTATCAAACAAATGGACAGTCAATCTCTCTGGAGACAAGTGTAGTAACAATGCTTATAATAATCAAACAGACTGTACGGACAATGGATTTCAATGGCTAACAGAATCTCAACAGTGCTCAATGATGTCCGGTGGCAGTATGGGATGTAATTACGCTAGTTCTAATTGTACATGCCAAAATAGTTATCAAGGGGCGAGGTACAAAGTTTGGACAACGACTTCGTTTAACGGATATATGCAGCAATTTTTTGATATTTTAAATTTTGGTAGCGAAACTGGATTCTTAAGCACAATTCCATCAGCAGGAGAAGGCTTTGTTAACTACTATGATGGTGGCAATCTGCCAACAATAAATACTTATGATAGACGAGCATGTGATTTCATAGGTGGTAACTATGATGATGCTCATTGGCCAAAATGTGAGTATCCAAAAAATAGTAATACCTGGTTAACCGACGCTCAAATATGTACTGCAGTAGGAGGATCTCATAACGGTTCTTTTTGTAACTATCAGAGTCCACTCGTTGCTGATTATTATAGTTGGAATAATAGAACAAATGGTAACAATCAAGGCCATATATATGCAAACTTCAACCCTAGCACTGATGCCTATTGTTATGTTGCTTACTACACAAAACATCCAGGTAAAACACAAACTTGCACTGGATCTGGTTGCCCTGGATCGGTTCCGGATGACGCCGCTGCAGCAGATGGTAAATATACAAATACTGCCTATGTTCAATTGGATATAGATTATGGAACTAATTCTAGTAGTTGTTTTTACAATGCAACAAACTTGACCCAATGTGAAGGTGATAACAATTCAGTAAATGGTGTCAATGGTACCTTTTGCTATGATCATACAAAAATTACCTCTGGGAATTGTACAGGAACAGGTCTAGCTTGGGATGCTACAACTAATAAATGTAGAGTTACATCAATTACCACTGGTAGTCCTTGTCTAGGAAGTGGATACTCCTGGGATGATACTACAGGTACTCATTGGTGCGCTGGATATCGTGTCAATCATGGATCAAGGGCTGCAGGAGAGTGTTGTACTACTTCAGATAAGTGTGCTGGAACCTGCGATAGTTCAACAGGAAAATGTATAGGAGCTACTTATTCAGTTGATGGTGATACAGATGGATCAAATATTAATATTCATCAATTTTAACAATAAGGTTATTTTCCTAAAAAGTAGTTAATACTTAAAGTAAATAAAAAAGCCCTTCAAATGAAGGGCTTTTTTATAAATATTTCACCAGATCTAATTAATTAATTTTATTGAGTCAAACTTAAGTACATATTATAACCCCAGAAGCTTTATTTTTTTATCAAATATGACGATATAATTTCCGGTATTTAAAATTATGTATTAGAAAGGAAATTTTGATGAACAAGATGAAGAAATCTATATCAAAATTGAGGTATCCAACTGTTGCTCTACTTATTGCCAAATTCAAATATCCTGCAATTTCATTCATATTAATATTACTAACTTTATCCATTTATACAAACTGTGAGATAATTATTAAAGAATCAACTAAAATTAGTTCAATCAGTACAGAAAGAAACAGAACCATTTCATTAACAATAGACTTACATGTAGATCCTTTACCAGATGGAGATTTAACCATAAGGGCCGCCAGGTTTGAAGATCTATTAGATACAATTGAGTGGTTACTAGGTGAAGTTAAAAGTAGTGGCGCAAAGTTAACATTTTTGTCGGTTGGTGAATTTATGGAGTATTGTACTGACGATGAATATAAAAAAAGATGCCTACCCATTTTAAAAAAGCTTTATAAATCTGGAGGCAGTTTAGGTACACATACTCATCAAGATATCAGAACGGGAATTCATGAATGGGATAAACAAACTGATACTTCTTCTACTGAAATAATTTTAAAGAATTGGGCCGATGCTCATGAATGGGTTAATAAGGGAATTATTGCAGCACTAGGAGAAAAAATAAACCCAGAAAAAATAAATAATATTAGAGGTGCTCACTTACCTGACAATAGTCAAGAAGGTCAAATGTTTGCTGACTTAATGGAAAAATATAAATATTCAATTCTTGAATCTGGCCCGGAAGAAGATTTTTACGGTTTATATGGACATCATATCTGGAATGTTTATCGGCCTGATCCAAATAATTGGATAACTGAAAATCCTTATACTTCATTTGTTTTAATTCCCAGTGGCCCTGTTATTGGCCTGTCTCAAGTCCACAAAGGAATAATGCAAGACATGACTCTTGACCATGTTCAAACAATGTTTCTACAAGAGTTTGCAAATTGGAGATATCAAATTCTAACAGGAGCCGATTCAAAAGTCTGGACATTTGGAATAGCACTTCATGTTAATGATATCTCAGAAGAAAATGAAGACAGCGTAGCTGTGAGAGCAGATCTTTTAGGTTATATCAAGTGGATGAATAAATATTTTGTGAACAAAAAAACGATTGACGGTGATCTTATTGCTAGATGGAAAGGTCGAAAGGACGTGGCCGATGAATTTAAAAACTGGGAATCTAATAATCCTACTTCCAGTTCTTTTTCATATCCAACAACAAAACAAGATGATTCTCTTTACCCTTATTTATTACCTATCGCAAAACATCTCCGAGATGCAAATTTTATTAAATTTCTTGGTAATAAGAATTGGAGAGGTTTCAAGTTTGAAAAGGATAAAAAGACAGTTATTTTAGCATGGACTAATGATATAAATTCCATCGATATAGATTTAACTTCTGAATTTGAAGGTAACGTAACAGTCACAAAGATAAGCACAGGATATACTGTCGACAATAAACCTGAAACAGTCTCAATTAACAAACGTGCTGTTATTATTCACCAACAATAAGTTATAGACTGTGCAAATTCTTTACAACCCATGAATTTTTTTCAACTTACTTAAAGATAAAATAGCTTTATGTTATTCTCGCCTCAATCTAAAAAAGGGAAAAGTCATGATTAAAGTTATTTTACTAATTTCAACATTGTTATTTTTTTCATGTAAAAGTGAAAATAATCAAGAGCTCAAAATCACTCTTGGCAATTATGGTCATTTAGATAATATTGGTGATTATTCTAAAACACCAATGATACTTTCCTTACTACCTAAGGACACCACTTATAAGGTGTGTCTATCCAACTCTATGGCAAAGAAATTCCCTGGAATTGAAGAAGAAATTAAGGCAGCAATTAATATTTGGGCATACTATATAAATCGAAATATCGATATTAAAATAGCAAAAAGAGATCTTCGTATTGCTTCATCAAACTGGAGTACAAAAGATATCATCAGTGTCTATAAAAGAGAATGTGGAGCTAATCAACATATATATATCTCAGAACAACAAGTAAATGAAGATGAAACAAAATTGGGATACACTACTTATAGAGCATATACACATCCAGGAAGATCTAAGGATTATGTTAGTTCATTTCAACGATTATTAATGCTTTCGACATGGAATAGTGATCAAAATAGAAAGTTTGTTACTTTAAAGCAAGTTACGAATAAAGATTATTCTGCGGCAGAAATTCTTGAAACTTTAAAATCAAGAGATAAAACTATTTATACTGAAGGTAATAATCAATTCTTAACTCTAACAACATTAGTTCATGAGTTTGGACATGTCTGGGGATTATGTGATCAATATCCACTAGAAGGAAATACAAGTAATTGTGATCCAAGACACTCTACTCTTTCACCTCATGGACATATAATCTTAGAAAAGGATGCAATCATGTCATCAGCTAATTGGCACAATCCAATCATGCTTCATAAAGATGATATTGAAGGAATAATAGATTTAGCATCAAGGCAAGACTTAGCGCAAACCAACTGGGCACGGCCGTCATTTGATATTAGAAGTATTCCCACAACTACACTTAAAGATTTTGAATACGGAAAGATTATTAATATTGAATCTACTTCCACATTAATTAAAATGCATTTAGCACTTCATACTAATTCCAGTGGAAGAATTAAAATTGAAACAAAAATATCAGAGGACTCTAATTGGAGCTCCTTCGCAAATGCAAATGTTTCAGAGGCAGTAAATACAGCAAATTTCAACTTTAATTTAAGAATCAATAGCTATACCAAGGTAAGTGAAATTAGAATTACTTTTATTGATAATTCAAGTAATTCATATTTGGTTGGAACTCAAAAGCTATAATTACTTTTTTAAAAAAATTTAACTAATTAAAAGTTAGTAAAATAAGCAAATTATAGTTCTCAAAAAGAAATCCATTATATTAGCTGAAATTATAAAAGATATTATTTCTAATATATTTATCACTATTATTAAATTTCAGGTAGTTATTGCATGTATAGAATTAATCCTGAACGACTTTTTGAAATTCTTACAGGGATTGAACTTAGTTATGTCATAAATATAAATTAATTATATAAACCTCTTGATTGAAAATTTACTAATCAAGGATAACTAATGAAAATTACAAAAATTATTAAATTATCAGTAACAGCAACAATGTTAACTTCTTCGATTGTATCAGCAAGTCAAACATACCAAAACGATGATCTTAAAACGTTTATTAGAGATTTGCATAAAAACCCTCAAACAGTAATGGGACAATTACCTTACAAAGTTAAAAGTAAAACATCAAAGCTTCCATTAACTAATCAAACGATGGAACAAATCGTTGAATTAAAAGATAGTACAAGACAAAATTTTTGTCAGACATTAAATGGCAGCAAAGTTTGTTTAAACAGCTTAGAAGGAAGAGCAGCAATCGCAAATAATGATAGAGCTGAACATCTAGTAGATAATGGATCATCTACATTAAAAACACTAGAAGCGATGGATAATAGATCTCTTCAATCTTCAACTCTTCCAGTTCAGCCTTGGTCTGATGACTATTGGGCAATTGCTAATGGAGTTTTAGGTGCTCGTTATGCTGATCCATTATGGGGTAACTCTTTAGATTGGAAAGTTGAATTTGATGAATACAACCAAAGAACTACAGAAAATTATGTATTAGCAAAAAAACTTGACTACCTTTCACCATCAGAGAAGTACGACTTACTTGTTGGCGATAAAAACTTTACATTAACAAAGTCAATGTGGCGTGAGGGAAAAGGCTACTTTGATAATAATGGCTCTGTCGAAACATGGATGGGAATCTGTCATGGTTGGGCACCTGCCGCTTATATGGTACCAAGACCTTCTAACGCAGTGACAGTTCTAGCTCAAGACGGAGTGACAAATATTAAATTTTATCCTTCTGACATTAAAGCATTAGTATCACTTCAATGGGCAAAAAATCGTTATGCTCAAAAATTTATTGGTGGAAGATGTAATACAAAAAGCCCATCTGTTGATAAGTCAAACGGTAGAGTAAATGATCAAGAATGTTTTGATACAAATCCTGGTACTTGGCATAAGTCAGTAGTTAATCAAATCGGTGTTTCTAAAAGAAGTATGGTTATGGATGCAACATTTGATTATGAAGTATGGAATCAACCAATTGTTTCTTATGAATACCAATATTTTAATGTAAATACAGGTGAAACATCTAATGATTATCAAAGCTCAACAATAAAATTATCAGAATATAGCAAGGATTTGTTTTCTAAGTATAGATCTGAAAGAACAAAATATATTGTTGGAATTGAAATGGATGTAAAATATGTTGTTGAAACTAGTCCAACTCAAAATGAAGCAGATGATAATACATATGACTCAATTACAATGGTAACATACCGGTACGACCTAGAACTTAACCAAGATGGAAAAATCATTGGTGGAGAATGGTATACCAATGCTCACCCAGACTTTTTATGGACTCCAGTAAAAGATGCTAGAGCATTATCTCAAGCAGACAAATATACACCAGGAAGTTGGGGAAAGAACGCATTAGTTCCAACAAACTGGACAAGAGTTGCTAAGAAAGCATCTGAGTACGGAATTCCTTTAGCAAAAGTTGTAGAAGGACTGGTAAAACGTTCGAATAAGTAATCATGAGATTTATAAGTTTAATACTTATATTAACAATAATTAGTGCCGTCCATGCAAGTGATGGCACTTTTGTTTTTCCGAAAGTTTCTTGTGAAAAAATGTGGAAAAATGAAAACATCAATCAAGCTGATCTTGATAAATCCAACTACCCTCAATTCTATAAATCAATCAAAAGAAGTAAATGTTTTAAAAAATGGTCTGTTTTAATTTATATGGCCGCAGATAATGACTTATCACCTTATTCTATTGGTGATATTTTAGAAATGGAACAAGTAATCCCGGGTGAATTAAACCTTGGCGCCACAACTATTAACACTGATGTACTAGTAGAGCTCGATACATATGAAAGAACAGGAAACAAACGTCTTCATATATATCAAACAAAAGAAGATTTTAACTTTATTAATTCTGAAGAAAGTATCACTTCCCCCAGTATTAGAACTTATAATGAGACCGGGCGAGGAAGTATCATCAATCAAAAAATTCGATTTAAAAGATTTTTAAATTGGGGTATGAAAAATTATCCAGCAGAACATTTCATGGTTGTTATCTGGGGACATGGAGAAGGATATATTGGTAAAGATGCCAACCCTGCACTCCAAGTAATCAATGCTCCCAACTCTTCCTCCCGCTACTTACGAAAAGAAATGATTTCAATAGAAATGGGAAAAGAACTTCAACCCAATGTTTTTCCTATTGATAAAGTTTTTGGAGGAGTTGCATTTGATCACTCTGACTTTAGCTATTTAGATATTCCCTCAATCAATGAAATTATTCTTCAAAGTATTGAAAAGTATTCTCCAAATAAGAAATTAGATATCCTCGCTTTCGATGCTTGCTTAATGCAATCAGTAGAGATTGCAACAGAACTAGTAGAAAGCACTAACTATTTAATTAGCTCAGTTCAAATCCAAGATTATGTCGGTTTTCCGTATAGAAAAATTCTAGATTTTATTAATAAGTTTAACCCTAACCCATTTAATCTAACGAAAGAAATACCAAAACTAGCTGCTGAATCATTTAATGGCGGATACCAAAGTAGTATCGCCACTCTTTATCAGACCTTTACACTAAGCTCTCTTAATACTTCAGAACTAGTTAACCAACTAGTTCCCAGCTTAAGTATACTTTCAGATAGAATACAAGATTACCTGCAAGAAGATTTTATGAGAGCAATGGATATCAGTTTTATTCTAGAACAAGGTCAAAGCTTTCGAGGTGAATCAAGAGAGCTTGGAACTTTTCTTGGCTCTTTAAAGAGATTAATTTTTGAAGAAAGATTAAACTTAGGTTTAACCCCTGCAGCAAAAAAACTAAATCGACAAATTGACAATACCCTAGATGCAATTAATAAATCTATGATTAGTTATCACTACGGAAGTGGATACACTGACCCGAGAGAAGATTTTAGTCAAAACTACCTACTCGGTTTTTTTAAAGGAATAGGAATTTGGATTCCTAGTAATACTGAACTCTATAAAAATCGCATCGAAGAATTTAAAAAATCAAAGATGTATCAATCAGACTTTATGGGAACTTACTGGAGTGATTGGTTTAATCTTCTTTAAGTGAATAAGTATTACTCAACCGTGATGATATACGCACCGTCATTACCTAACTCAAACCGATAATCAATTTTATTAGTTTCAAAATACTTTGTAATTTTAGTTCGGATTATACCTCTGCCAGTGATAATGCAAAGTATATGCTCGCCACCTTCTAGACGACACTCACCCACGACCTTATCCATTAATTTGAATGCTTCTTCTAAGGTAAACCCGTGAAGGTCATAAGTTTTCATGCTTTATAATAAAATAAAAACGGTGCCATTTTTTTTGTTACAGCTTCTACTTGAGCAATCAACTTATCTAAAAATTCTTTAATTGCAACAAAGGTAGCATAAGATTTAACCTGAGCTAAAAGTAATTCTAAAATATTTGATAACACTTTAATCGCCGGTTCAAGCCCTAGCTTTTTTACTAATAGATCAAATGCCCCTTCCGCCTGCTCAACATCTTTCCCATTATTTGTAACAACATATAATGGATTTGTTTTTTTCTTAGCGCTGGTTGTCATGTCCCCACTCCTGAATTATTTGGGCGATATTATTAAATTGCCCCTGTAAATCTTCAAACTCTTTTGATTGATATGCGTACACAGATTTCTTTTGAGCATGGGACTTAACTAATTGTGCCCGGTTATAAAACGGTGAAGTCACCTTGCTTTCCCCAAATGCCTGCTCTAAATCTTTAGTAATCCTTTCTAGATCACTCCTTTCTTGCTTTCTTCTTAAATCTACCAAATTAGGAATATGTGCGAGGACCTCAGGAATATCCGAAACTCCCATTTCTTCAATATCCTCTAGTACTTGATAAAAATGGCCCAAACCCTTTCTTGAAAATTCATCAGGACGAAAAGGAACTATTACTCCGTGAGCGGCACATAAAATATTAACCACCAAAAGCCCTAATGTTGGAGGGCAATCCACAATGATATAATCATACCTACTTAAAACACTATTCTTTTCTAAAAACTTACTTAAAACTAGCTGCCTCGGTCCTGAAATACTGGCAACACTTAGTTCAAAGCCTGATAACTCCTGACTAGCAGGAAGGACGTCAATAACAGCACCTGGAACCAATACATCTTGAAAAAGTGCTGGTACATGCAAATTCTTTAACTCTCTCACTGAATTTACTAATAAATTATAAACACTGTAATTATCTTCTAAATCAACTCCGCAAAGTAAACTTAAATTAGCTTGGGGATCCATATCAATACAAAGAACGCGATGACCTTGCTTTGCTAAAGCATGAGCAGAGTTAAACGCCATGGTGGTTTTTCCAACCCCGCCCTTTTGATTAATAAAGGCAATTACCTTACCATCACCAACATTAACATCATCTTGACTAGAAGAACGTTGCTTAAAAAAGATGCCCATTAGACTCTCCCGATAAATACATAAAGAGTTTATCATGTTTAATAACTAAATATGAACCAAAAAAAATAAAAGTAAATTACCAACAAGAAAGACCGAGGCTAAAGCTATGGAATATTAAAAGATAGTTTAGTCACTATTATACAAATCCTCATCTATTCGAATTAAGCATCTAAAACCAACATCAGGACGAGCGCTCAACTGATCTGAAGTATCCACAAAACTGGTTTCATCTACCTTTGAAGTTATCTCAGTATCTGCGCTATCGGCATCTATCCATGAAGCTGTATTATCAGTCATTGCAGAGTCGAAAATATTTTCGTAATCTGTTAACCCATCATCTCCAAAAGTCACAAGCACAGATTCAGCAGAATCATTCACGCTATAATTATCATCTGCTCCTTCATCTGCCTGAAATGTGGGAACAGTTGCGGTAGGCACCTCTGGAGTATCAGTCCATTCGGTAAAAATATGAGCGTTTGTTTTGTAAAAAATGCCTCCAAATATATAGAAATAACTCATTCCTTCTAACGTATTAACCTCATGAGGTAAAAACTCAAAACTCCACACTCCTGCACCACCACCTGAATTATAACCTCCACCAGTTGACATCGAGCCTATTCCATCATCTTGTGCCGCCAGATAATGAGAATTAATAATCCATTTGTCGTCATGAAGTTGAGAAGAAGTAATCCCTGAACTAGGACCTATATCCATTAGGGATCTTGAAATATCAGCATCCGCACCTTTATCCTCTGTAAAGTCTTCATTAAATGGCAAACCAGTAGGTATAGACATTCTTTTTGCTCCATAGGACTCTGATTCAATTGACCATTCATCTAAGACTAAATCACAACCCTCTTCCTCGGTGGATTCATTGCAAGGGCCTGTATCAGAGTCAAAATCATAATCACTACCAGTAAATGTTCTATTATTTACATCAGCAGTAATACTATTAGTAATACTTGTGCAAATACTTCCCACATTAGAGGTATCATCATCGCAATCAATTCGCTCCTCTGACCATTCAGCAACATTTCCAACAGCATCCTGCACTCCAAACCTACTTTGGCAATCCGCTGTGTAATCAGACCCTGTCATAAGTGAACGAATGTCACTTGATTCAATCCCTGGTATCGAGTACAAGAAATTAACATCTGGCATATCCCTATCAGAATACCCATCAGTAATTCCGCTAGCACCACTTGAATTACATTTAGAAGAACTATTCAAGGAAAGTCCTGCCTCAAGTACTGCAATTTCAGAGTCAGAGTAATCATCACTCCATTGAGAATATGCAACTTGCTCCACTCTATTTGGCAGCCTTTTATTTGGTACTGCAATATGATTTAACCCTAGTATTGGCTTTTTAAGTTTTGTATTGTCACTCTCGCATAAATCTAGAGCTTTCGCCTGTCTCAGATTAACAAGAGGTGCCAACTGAGCTGTATTGTACGCCCCTGCCCCTTCGGATAACGCAAGGTTTGCATAAGAAGAAGCGGTATCAGCATTACCCTCTGTATAACTTGTTCTAGTCATTACACTAAGATTAAACCAATCACCACCATCTCGAAAATAACAATCAGCACTTTCTCTATCATAATAAATAGCACCATCCTCACTTGAATCTATACCACTCTTCCAGTCTTCATCATTACCAGGAGGTCCCATCCCAATACAAAGATCATCATAGTCGTCATTTCCAGCTTCATTACATTTATCTACAGAATAATTACATCCCGCTTCAAAGCGGTCGACAAGCATATCAAAACCTATATCATAATACCCACCACCAGTATCATAACTTGGATGATTTGCTTCTCCTAGTCCATGGTACTTACAAACATTGTGATCATCTGCTTGAATAATATAATCACTATCATCATCGAGATCATCTCTTTCATTAGCGTGCATTTTTTTACAAATTGTTTGGTTAACAATATCTCTGTGAACAAAAACCATATTTTCCGGAGGTGAAATAACTCTAACTTTATTATAAGTTTCTTCGGTCACCGCAATCACTCCATCTATAATTGGACGAACTTCATAATGATAAGTCGTATAAGGAATCGGTGGTAACCTTGAACTCTGATAACTATCAACAAAAGTATCTTCATCAGCTGTAATTGGATTATTATTAAGTGGAGATGTATAGTCAAAACTAGTATCTAAATCCTCATTATTTGCCCCTATCCATTCCCTACGATAAACATTAAACCCATCAATTGCACCTGTTCCACTTACTCCAAAATCTTCCCAACTTAACGTCACTGCACCTGTAGCATAGTAAGTTTCCCAGCAATCTGAAATAGTACCTATGGCACAAGGGTTACCACCAGCCTCTCCTGAGCCGTGCCAAGTACGACTATTGAGATCATCATCTGAAGGATCATCAACTGCCGAAATCGAGCGATAACATTTATCATGCTCAATATCTAAGTATGCCTCATTAAAGTTTTCAGGCATAAAGTATCCACCAATATCTCCATTGTGTGGAGTTAAGCACTCATCTCTGTCATCCTCGTGATCAAGAGTATCACATGTAGCTGTAACATTTGCCTCCTTAAAATCAGAGGGACTAAAATGCCCAATACAGCTTGCACCCATATAGAAATTATCACGACATTTTCCAACAATATCACTTTGAGAAATATTGCAATAAGTTTGAAATTCTTCCCATTCAGCTGCGCTTTCTGACAAAGTAAGACTTGTCTCAGTGATTGATAGAACTTTTAAGTCTTTACCCCAGGGCTCTCCTGCCATAACTATACTCTCCTGGCTTTCATCCTGCCCTGCAAAAACTACAAAATCAGTAACGTCACCAAGTTCATCAATAATATCTTCAGCAGTGGTTACTCCTTCCACTATCGTAATTTCAACTTGATTTTCATCTATGTCGTGACTTAAGGCACTTCCTTCATTTATTGTTACACTCACTGAATCAGAAGACTTACCTAAAAAGATTAAAGCAGGTACATCACTAACGGTTTCTTCCTCTGCTGTATCGGAGCAATCAGCGTCGTCAGGACAAACTCCATCTACAAGCAGGATCGACTTAACCTCTGTATGAAGTAGAACAGGATCTGAAAATACGCTCTGAGGAGCATCCTTATTATCATCATCAGAATCTGAAATATCATCAATACTTACTAGTAAGTTTGCATAAGGGTGATGCTCTATTGCTGATTTAATCGTATCTGCAGTTGAAACACCATCCTCTATGACTACATCAATAAATGCAAAAGAAAGGTTGTTATCTTCTGTTCCTGTTCCTTCATCGCCAGGCAGACCATCATCATAATTCAATTGATTTTCCCTGAAAAATGAAACCGAAACCTGCTCTTTATTTTTAACAACCGCACCATCAGTGTCCTCTCTAGATTTATATCTAATTGCAACTGCTGAATCAATTTTTGTTCTATAAGTTAAATTCTGAATTGTTTTCTTAACAATTGATCTGTAACAAACCGGATCATCAGTATCAGACTCATCTAAGTATAATGCATTAAACTCATCTGAAACAACACTGCCGTCAGGAGCTCCCTCCCCTCTACATTTTTGTCCTCCATCACATTTTGTCTCACTGAAAGAACAAACAAATTCATCATCCATAGGAGTATGATTTTTACCAAGCCTAGCACCAACTGCTTTGATATTTTTCCAACCATTATGAGCGGCACTAATTGATTTAACAGTAACCGTAAATGAAATTTTATTTTCCTTTGGTGTATACGCCCAGCAATCATCCCATTCATCATTCGAAAAATCTCCGTCCTCATCACAATCAACATCATCATCTTCCTTACCAACATCTGTCCCATCAGTATCAATAAATGTAATAGTAATATTTGTACTGCCTGAAACCCCTCTGGTTGGTAAAACCTTAATTGTAAAATCTTGCAAATCATCTACGCTACTTGTTGTCCCAAATTTACAGGGGTGTTGTTCTGTAGAATCATCATCACCTCCATCATTATCAGTTCCTCCAGGAAGATAATCAGTAATGCATTCCTCGGCAAACCCATCCGTAAAATCTGCATTACCACCAGGGCCCTCAACGTCAGTAGAAGGCATAGCAACAGAATCCCCAAACGCCCCATCATATTCAAATTTAATATCATCAACACTAACTAACTCTTCATTACTTGATTCAATACCTATAATTCTTAAATGCTGAGTGCTTTCACCGCCTCCACCTTCTGAAACTCTTATATTAGGAATGACAATTTCTTCATCTTGATTGATAGTGATATCAAAAAGATTATCTCCCGCATTCTCCCAGTTTCCTTCTGAGGTCCCTGTACTTTTCCAACATATTTGATTATCAGTTTCATAATAAAAAACTGATAAATCATCTGTATGGGAACCAGGAACAAGGTCTATCTCTTCTGGTGATTTTTCTCCTACACAGTTTGTAAGACCACACTCTTGAGCATTTTCAAAAAGAGAATAATTACAAACGACAGGATCATCATTGGTATTATTAATCACTAACGTAACCATTGTGTAACCATAACTAAAACCATCACTCACCCTATAGATAAAATGAGATTCACTGGCATTTGGTTCTGGAGTATAAGTACAAGTTAAATCCCCTGAACCATCACTACCGGACTGATCTAGGCAATTTGTTAGTGTTCCATTTAGATCTATACCTAGACTTTCTAAAGTATCTTCATCTGTTAACAAAGTGTAACTTAATTCATTATCGTGATCGATGTCATAACCAGGCGCCAAAGAAAAGGTCATTACTTCATCTTCTTCCCCTGCTTCTTCCCTATCGTTATCTACATCATCAGGGTTTCCAATTGTTATTTGAAACCATTTTTTCTCATCAAGACCAGCGTAAGTTCCCTCATGTTCAAGGTCAGTACTACACTCTTCGTCATCTTCAGTGAACTCTCCGTAAATATCTTGAGTCTTATTTAAGTTCTCATTATCAGTCGTATTATCAGACTCTGTAGTACGACAATCATACCCACCAGCAACAACACTATCGTTAACCGGAGTAATACTAAAACTAACATCTCCAATTTCATAATCGGTACCATCACTGATTGCATACTGCATACTATCAACACTATCAAGTTCACCAAATGCAAGGTGGCAGACTCCTTCTGTGCTGCAAGTAGGAGCTGATGTAAAGGTTGAACCAATATATTCCCCAGGGTTGTCTGGATCTTCTAATTCGATGGAATCATCAGTTAACTTTAGTACTTCAATGAGAAGGTTAGAATCTGGGTCATCATTAAGCTCCGTTACTATCTCCGTAACTGAAGATAAGCGATCAACTGTAATAACAATATCATCTCCCGTTACTATGGCAGACTCACTTCCGGCCCCCAAGGCCGCATTTACAACTACCTGTACCGAAATATTTGCACCATCAATTCCTGGTTCCTTTGCTCTTATTCTTATTGATGGTCTTTCTTGCGCCCCTATTTTTAAATATAAGCTAGCATAGAGTGAATCTAAACCAAGAGAACATTCACCATCATCGCATCTATCTGTTACTGATGTCGGAACAACAGCAGAATCATCATCCGTTTCTTTTTCTGGGACGGAACCAAGTAGTAAGACGTCGACTAAAGCGCTAGCTGATGAATCAGCTTCTATTGCTTCTTTAATGGTTTGACTTGTAGTTACATCCTCTTCAATCGTAACTGTAATATCGTAACTAGAGACATCAACGGTCGCTGCTCCACTACTTGCTCCATCAACATATTTAACTGTGATATTAGTACCATTTGCTCCCGTTTCTTTTGCTCTAAACCTTAACGTAGCATTTTCAGAATTAGTCTTTAAAAGCAGCATTGCGTACAAGTGATTATTATTAACATTTACATCTTCTCCATCAGGATTAATGGAGTAACGACAATCTAAATCCAAGTTATTATTTAAGCATGTTAATCCATACTCATCCTCAGCTGCATTGTAATCTTCATCATAATTATCATCATCTTCGCCAACGTCTAATTTAATCAGATCATCTGAATCCATTTCATCTTCATCAAGAAGCAATTTATGGTACCTAATTCCTGCATCCAATTTAGGTGGTTCAACAACTCCATACATTAAATCATCTTCGTCGCCGTCAGTTCCACCTGTTACAGAAAACCTAGTTGTTCCCCCTTCTGCTACTGTTACAATCTGAGAAGGTTCAGTTAATTCAGGAAGGTCATTTACCGAGTCTATATCAAGGTAGATAAAGGTTAATTCTGACCATTGCTCATTTGCATATACTTTATATGTAAAATACTCACCATCTCCATGAAAGTCAGAGTCACCTTCAATTGTAAAAGAACAAATTCCAAACATATCGCAAGAACAATTCGTAACAAGGTTTACATGAGTTGACGTTGAATGAATGCTACAAGAAGTTGCAAGGTCTCCATCTTCGTCACGATAACCCAAGATATAAGTTTGAGAAGTATCTTCGTCAAATGAGCTGCCACTAACAGGGTCAGTGGTTAAAATATCATTAACAGGTGGGTCATCTACTGAAGTAACATTTACACGAACAACTTGACTATTAGAAGTTCCATCTTGGTCAGTAATAGTATAAGCAAATTCAGAAACTCCATTAAAGTTTGAGTCTGGAATAATACTAGCTGTACAAGAACCACCGACACAACTACAAGTAACAGGAACCCCTCCATCGCTATCAATATTTTCATCGGAAGAAACTATCCCACAAGCAGTAGCATAATCAGAGTTTGCGTCACTATAAGTTAACTCAAATATATTTTCACCACTATCTTCTTCGATTGTAACTTCTCTAAGCGAAGCAACTGGAATTTCTCTAGGAGCTTCAATAGAATAACATTCTCTTGTCACTGAATTGAATGCTTCTGCATATCCGCAAGAAGCAATTCTTTGCCCTTGCTCAGGAACACATCCAATAACAATAAAAATAAGAATTAATAAATTAAGTTTCATAGCTACCTAGTTAATTCACCTCTACAACTTATCGTTTTTTTAAGGGTTAACATTAATCAAAACCCCTCTGTAGGTACTATTTTCTCATCACTGAACTGTTTTCCTAAGGTAAAAGAAAGACACTTCGAGATTTAAGGAACTTAAGTTATAAAAATGATTATTTAGAAGAAATTATGAAAATATAGACCGCCTCAAAAGAGACACCAATTCTAAGTAATACGGGAGAATTTAAAGTCATAAATTACTGACAAAAGGATGCTTCAGGATCTTTTTCACAAAGGTATTCTTTCAACACTTTATTTTCTACTTCCAGCTTGGCAATTCGTTCATCGTGCCCAAATAGTTTATCTTTTATTTCTGAAGCAAATCCAGAAAAGCTAGCAAGGTGTTCTTGAACTATTTCATCTAGCTGCTTAATGGCGTTGAAAAAGGTATACCTAAGCATATTATCATTAACTCCTAAAAAACCTTTTTCATTCTCACTGACAGCTTCTGGGACAAGCTCCTGAAGCTCCTGAGCAACGACTCCATAGATAAGACGTTGATCTTTTCCTAGGGGTGTATCCTTTTTATATCTAAATTTATGGAGTTTTAACTTTCGGACATCTTTAAGCCCATGATCTAATCCACCATAAAGATTTTTTAATCTAATATCTGAAGCAGACGTAAGAGTTGCGCTGCCATCTATGTATACCGTACAACTTGCAGAGCCCCGGCAAATTCTTACATCTCCTCCTTTATTATAATTAATATACAAAGTTGCTCCTGGCGCAGTATTATCCCTTCCCCCACTAATGTCATAAACTTCTATTTCATTACCATCTATTTGCATCTCTTTATCGCCAGAGCCGTTTATTCTGACCGAAGGATGCTCTACCCACGTATTAGTAATTCCTCCTACATCATCTTGTCCTGCGTAGAACCATGTAGTGCCTTGCATGTTAGTTATATTATCAGTGGAATTCTTGCCTATATAAACATCCCCTCCATTTGAATTAATGTAAACAGGACTAGCATCTCCTGCGTTATCGTAGCTTTGTATCTCATTGGAATCGAGAATAAGCTGATCGCCACCTCCATTGTCAATAGTAAGGGGCATTCCAGTTGTTGCCGTTGTGCTATTTCCAATACTGGAACTATCTTCAATGAATAAACCATTCTGTAACTTCCCTTCTATATATATACTTGAATCAGTGCCTCCTAAATAAATATTCCCATTGTTAATATCAATATCGTCCGCAGTTAATTTGGTATCTATCTGATTTTGAATATTACCTGTTACTCCGTTAAGGAAATCAAATTCTGCATCACTCACAATGCCACTAGCAATATCAGTTGCATCTATCTTATCCCCACCAGCGCGATAAACATCGGAGTTTAGAGTAAGGGCAGGATTTGAGGTTTCTCCACCAGATACAGTAATCCCATCATCTGTAGAGGTAACTGCCTGGACCAAGTTTACTGTCTCTGGATCCCCAATATCAAATTCAGGGTTTAACCATATTGTTCCACCACTACCATTACTAGCTAAGTATTGTCCGTACGAACTTGAAGCAGTAGGATAAGTAACTCCATTTGCCGTTAACCCTCCATCAATAACTACATCTCCATCAGTATCAATGTCACCATCTTCATCAATTGTTAATTTAACATCTTCATCATCATCACCTATTTTAATTTGAATAGAACCTGAAGCAGTTAGCGTTGCCGCTTCTAACTCGTCATGAAAAGTTGCTTTTGTTGACTCCATCGTGATCCAATTTGCTCCTGCTGTTGGATCACCAGAACCCCTATACTTTAAATAAAAAGTATCACCTGCATTATAAAACATGTAATGATGTTCAGTATCAGAGCTTTCTTCTTTATAAGAAAAGTCTAAAAATGATTTTTCAGAATGACCATCCTCTTGATACCCATCAATTATTAATGCTTGAGGTAAGGTTAAATTTCTACTGGAATCTAATTGAAGAATTTGATTTTTTCCATTAGTCAGATCTTTATCTCCATCGGAATCTTCTTCTGTCGGGTCATAAGCATCAACACCAAGTGCTCCACTTTGGTACATCATAGAACAGTCTCCACTTCCCTCAGCGCAGTCCTCGTATTTTAAACCATTTCCCATAGTTATATAATAAAGAGGTGTACTTAAAACTTCCTCTGATACCGATGAGTCACTTGAACTACTAGAAGAGCTTGCTCCTAAGCTTGCCGATGTTGGTTCCCACTCATCTGTACTACTATTATACATGAGTACGTCTCCACTATCCGCGCCTGAAGTATCAAGTTTACTATAGGTAACAGCTTTCTCTTCAATAGAGTTTGATGTTACTGAATCATTTTGTAACATGGAAGCTGAAACAGTATTATCATCTACTGTAAAAACAATAGGAATTGTTGTTGTACTATATGCAGTTGATAAAATTAATTCAAAACTCTGATTTGCAATTACATTTAATGCAGGGAAGCTTGATACTACTAGCTCCACTTCTGATGTAGATTGAGCAAGAACACTTAGGGTCGACTGACTAGAATCACTGACAATTTTTCCACCCGTAATATAATCCAAGTTTGTACCCGTCACTGTCACTTTTTGAGAGTCAATCTTTGCCGCACTTACTGAAATTTCAGGAGATCTTTGATTGCTACCGGAAGGAGTCAAAAAGGGGGTGTTCATATCAACACAGCTAACTAAAAAAAATATCATTAATAAACTTTTCATATCTAACCCATTTAAACTCTCAGCTATTTACTCGTCTATACTCTTTACTCTCGTTATATTAATCATAGATTTGTTTTTCTCTGGAATTTTTTTCCTATATAAAAGTAATAACTTACTAAGCAAGTCTAATTTTTTCTCAAAAGTTACTTGCCTCAAATTGTTGACGGAAAATTCCTCCTTTTTAGCTTTCAGCTACAAACTGTTATAATTTATCAATGAAATGCTTTAAATTATTGATCTTTTCTATATTCTTGAGTTCCCTTGTCAGTATTGGGTATTCAGAGGAAAAAATAATTAAAAGTATGATTGGAGATGATCAATTAGTTGTTATTCAATCAATTTCTCTCTCCAGAAGAACCTTTGTGATTAGAAGAGGTGCAAAGGATCAAGTATCAATTAATCAACAATCATTATTTTCTAATGAAAAAATAAGTATTGCCTGTCAAGCAATTGAAGTTAGTCGCAGTTTTTCTTTATGGAAGGTAATTGAGGATCATGCTGTCATTCCATTTAACAAAAGAGATTATATCATTTTCAACAATTCCACAGATGGCGTTTGGATGAAAATCCCCGCAGTCAGAAAGCGAATGGAACAAAAAATGGCAAGAAGTAAAATAAAATCAATTCCCTATTGGACTATCAGGGGCGCCTTAAGTAATGCCTACTCAGAATCTGTAAACAATACAGCAAAGTCAAACTCTAATAGTAGAAGAGCGTATCAAGGTGAAGTTCATTATAATTTTAATGTTATGAATAAAGTTGATATGAGTATTGGTGCTAGAATTGATTATGAGGTGGCATCACTCGTTTCTCCTAGTATTATAATCCCAACTAACAGAGCATTTTTGACCGGAGAGATGTCTTATCATTTTCCTAATTTTAAAAAAACAAAAAACCATATTTACACAACAATTGGCTTCGGTGTTGGTTATTCTAAGACTACTGTTGATCAAACAGTCTCAACGGGATTAGCTTTAATTAATCCTGCCTTAAGGCTGGGACTGTTAACCAGGATGTCGACTAATTATTCATTGATAATTGAAGGAATAATTGAAAGTATTTCCATGCATGAATCTTTTGCGGACAATACGGAACAAAACACTAATATCAATAATTTTAAATTTGCGATTGGGCTTAAGTTTTAAATAACTAATATTTGCAATGCAAAACAAAAATTGGAGTATTTTGTCTCTGCCCTAAGTAATTACAAATAATATTTTTTTGATTTTCTGATAAGTTTCGCTCTTGATCAATATAAGAACAATATACTTCAATAGCCTCTTTATTTACGGCCACAGGATAAGCAAAGACCATATAGCAAGATTGCAAGTCATTAAATAATTGCTCAAAGTTAGTGTTTAAATACTTAGTCTGATCTTTATTTGAGTAATAAATATTTAATGTTAAGTCCTTACTAGAGTCAAAGACTTTTTCGGGATCACTCTCCCAATCATTCTTATTTAAATTTAGAAAAATTTTCTTTAATAAATTAAGGCTTAAAAAAGATGATTTAATAATTGCATTCAAGCTTGTTTTTAATTCATTAATTTCATCCGGCCAATTAAAACCATCTTTAAATGAATTCTGAGTTACACACAACCTTTCAATCTCTTCATTATTTTGTAATTTAACTTTTTCAATATTAAATTTTCTTTTTTGAAATTCTTCCAAATTAAACATCTCGTAAGTGAGTGCGGCTGCCTGTTCTAAGTTATTTTTACTAATCAGATGGTCTGTTATTTTATAAATAGTACCTTCAGTACGATCATGAATATCATTTTCGAAACTCAAAGAATTTTTACCCTGATCATAGTAATAAGAAATTAATTTTTTTAATGAAATTTTTTCTATATCCATGCTTGCCCACAGTTGCTTTTTTATTTTACATGAAAACAAATTATATTTAATTAAGTAAGAAATCAAATGAATTTAATCTAAATATTAACAACTTACGCGCAACGCACAAGGTTATTTAAAAATATAACTACCAATTCTTATAAAATCAGCATGATACTGAAGGGCAACCTCATAGTCTCGGCTCATACCCATTGATAGCTTTAAGGGCATTAAATTAAATTGTTGCTCTAGTTTTTTTTTCATTTTAGTTAAATCTGAATAAGATTTCTCAGCATCTTTTAGAAGATTATCAGTTCTTATTCGTCCCATAGTCATAAGACCTACAAGCGTGCAATTATCCGTTTTACTCTGGAGATAATATTCTACTAGTGGAATTAATTCTTCAAAAGTACTTACTCCATTTTTCTCTATTTCATTGGAGGTATTAATTTGTAAGAGAAAATGAATTTTATTTGATCTTTCTTTTATTTGATTTATTAATTTTTTAAGTAGTTTCATTGAATCAATGGAATGAATATAATTTAAATTATTTACTGTTAGTAGTTTATTTAATTTATTAGATTGTAAATTTCCAATAAAGTGCCAAGATATGTCTTTTAATTCTTTTAATTGAGATGACTTTTCTAATAGATCATTTAATCTATTTTCTCCAAAGTTTCTTTGTCCAAAATTATAAGCAGTAATAATATCTTCAACTGGAGAATATTTACTAACAGCTACTAATTTTTCAGGGGGAATTTTGCTCCATAAATGAGAAAGCTTTTGTTCAATTAACTTTTGTTTACTCATCCGTATCTGCGGGTAGGCCTTCTTTTTTAATTAATTTAACTTTAGCTGTTATTTCAAAGTCATACTTATCAATGATTTCCTCTGATAGCTTTGCTGGATCTACTTTTGATAAATATCCTCTCAATTCTTCTCTCATTGAGTTGCTAAAATCAACTTTTGCTGACTTTGCATTTTGAACAAGGCCTGAAATAATATCTTTTGGTAAGGGAAGATCCCCTAAAACTCCACGAACTGCATCTTCTGTCATAAATGCTGCACCTACTCCAATTGAAACGACTTTTTTAATTACATCAGTGATAGGTGATTCTTTATCATCAGTTTTATTTTTATCTGTCATTATTACCTCGTTATTGAGCTAGTGCTCGTTCCTTAAATGAATTCATCATTGCAGGTAAATTATTTGCAACTAATTTATTAACAATCATTTTGGGAGCAAAAACTTTAAAATTAACATCGATATTATAAGTTACTTCTGTTTTACCATTTCCTAGGTCAACTAAGGACCATTCACCTGAATTAGACTTAAATAAATCACCAGATTTTAATTCCCATGAAATCTTAGAGGGGTAATTTTGTTCAAGCTCTAAGGTATACTTAAATTCTTTAATCATATTTAGTGAATATTCAATGATTGCACTCTCTTCAGACTTTTGGATAACATTAACCTTATTAACCCCATCAACAAACTCTGGATACGATTCATAATTAATTATTGCATTATAGATTTTTTCAATTTCAACATCAAATACTTCAGTTCTACTTGCTTGTCCCATTGTCCCTCCTAGTAACCAGGTTTTTGATCAAAAAAATGATCTGCTCTAATTCTTCTAACTGTTCCCGTTTTACTTCTCATAACAATTGAGTGGGTGATTGCACCTGTTTTTGTAAACCGAACACCTTTTAAGAAATTTCCTGAAGTTACTCCGGTTGCACAAAACATTACTTCCCCGGAAGCGAGTTCATTAATCTTCCAAGTTTTATTAATATCTGTTACTCCCATTTTTAGTGCTCTGGCTATTTCTTCATCATTTCGAGGCTTTAAAATTCCTTGAAATTCACCGCCAATGCATCTTAGAGCAGCTGCAGCGATGACTCCTTCTGGTGCCCCTCCTGTTCCAAATAAAATATCCACACCACTTTGTTCAATGCAAGTAGCAATTGCAGCGGCAACATCTCCATCTCCAATTAAGTGAATTCTAGCTCCTGCTTTTCTTACTTCTTGAATAAGATCCTGATGTCTTTCTCTGTCAAGAATTGTCGCTGTTAAGTCTGACACCTGACATTTTTTAGCTTCTGCTAAAAGCTGTAAATTTTCAGTAGGAGATTTTTCTATATCGATAACTCCTATGCCATCAGCGCCGGCAGCAATTTTTTGCATATAAGTATCGGGAGCATTTAAAAATTTTCCATCTTCAGCTATTGCCATAACGGAGATAGAGTTACTTAATCCGTTAGCACAAACTGTTGTACCTTCTAGAGGATCTAGAGCAATATCTAGTCTAGGCCCACTTCCTGTTCCTACTTTTTCACCAATATAAAGCATGGGAGCTTCGTCCCTTTCCCCTTCTCCAATAACAATAGTTGCGTCACACTCAATAGAGCCCAGCATTGAGCGCATGGCATCAACAGCGGCTTGATCGGCCTGTTTTTCATCACCTTTCCCCATCTCTCTGGCGGAAGCAATTGCGGCCATTTCTGTTGCTCTAACAAACTCTAATGCAAGGTTTCTGTTCATATATTCCCCTATAATTTAATAATTATTTTAATTATATACTTTGAGATTAGATATTAAAAGAGCAAACTTATTAAGCTTCTAACTTCTGTAATAAAAATACAGCTGTTGATTTTGGAATATATTCGTCTGGAATATTTTCGATCAAATTCTTGGCAATTTTAATTTTTTCTAAATCAACAACTTTGTCTTCTTCGAAAATTATTTCATCTTCACTATCAAGTGGAGTTTCTATATCTTTCTTAGTAACTAAACGCCCTGTTTTAACTCCCTCTCCATCCACCCATTCAATAAAATTCTCCATTAAAAGCATTTGTAGTTTTGAGAGCTCACCATAGTTATATTGCCAAACAAATAGTTCCCAAGGGCCATCGGATTGCATCCAATACCTCAGGTTATTAGGCATATCAATTCCAAGATTATTATTATGAATTGGTCTCATCTGTGAAACAATTTTGTCAAAGGACAAAAATTCTCTAATCTGATTATCAAAAGAATTACTTTGATTAAATTCAAGCCCCAAAGCATCACTACTAACCCATTTTGTGACTGCATTAATCTCTAGCTTATCCCCTTTCCAGTCTAATGTTCCTGAAATACCTTGCTTTTCCTGAAATACTTGTTCCCCATCTTTCAAACATAAACGCATCCCAGCAAAAGAAATGTCTCGTACCTGATAGACACGCCCATCATCAGCGGAACGGAAAATCAAATGAGAAAATGGAAACCTAGGTAAAACTCTCTTTGAAATCGTTTTATCTGATGATTTAATTAAGTTTAAATGAGATTCGGGCATGCACTCTCCAGATTTTGATATAAGTTCATGATATTTCAAAACATGATTAAATTTTAGAGGGAAAATTTAGTCATTTACAAAATTTACAAAAGCATGGTTAATTGCTAATTTTAAATCAAACACTTAACAGGTCTACCTATGACAGAGCAAAACGATCAGGAACACTCAGAATGGGATATTGATAACCTTCCCAATAGACTTACTTTTTTTAGAATGTTTTTAATACCAGTCATCATATTCTGTCTCTATTTATCTCTTTTAGATTTAGAATGGATTAAATCCTGGAAAAGTACATTAGGTTGGGTTGCCGGTTGGACATTTACAATAGCTTCTATCACTGATTTTTTAGATGGTTATATCGCGAGAAAAAGAAATATTATTACAAATTTTGGTTCTTTTTTAGATCCCGTTGCAGATAAATTTTTAGTAGTTTCTTCGCTTTTGCTGCTGCAAGCACTCGGCAGAATTCCAGTTTTAATTGTTATAATCTTAGTTTTAAGAGAATTTTATATTACTTCTTTAAGATTACTTGCTAAAGAAAAAAATCTTCAAGTTCCAGTCGGGAAAATGGGCAAATGGAAAACAGCAATTCAAATGATTGGTATTCCTTTATTAATGGCATATGAGCACCCTTTTGGAATTCCTTTTCCACTACTAGGAAATATTGCAATTTACATAGCTTCCATACTTTCACTATATTCTGCATTAGAATATTCACTTGGACTAATTAAAAAAATTAAGGCAATTAAAAATTCAAAATAGGAAATATATGACGACAGAATACGTATTAGTTAAAGTCAGTGGCCCCGACCATCCTGGAATCACCTCTAACTTGATGAATATAATTGTTAATGGCCATCAGAAGATTATCGATATGGGGCAATCTGTTACTCACGGATTTCTTTCATTAAGTATTTTATTAGAACTAGATTCTTCTCAGCATGAGTCCCCAGTTCTAAAAGAGTTATTATTTGAAGCAAAAAAGATGGGACTTACACTTGATTTTGATTTAGTCGATATGAATATTGCCTATAGCTCTTCAATTGAAGAGAAATTTGTTTTAAATTGCGTATCAGTTGAAAATATAACAGCGGAATTCATGAAGGATATTTCATTTCTGCTCGCCAGTAATGAAATAAATATTTTAAGAATTGATACAGTTTCACCTAATCAATTTAAGTCCGTAGAAATTACTACTTCCTTACCTGCGGGGTTAGACTGGGAAAACATAAAAAAGAACTTAATGATCATCAGTTCTAACCATAAAATTGATATGGCGTTTTTAAAAGATAATGTCTATCGAAGAAATAAACGATTAATTGTTTTTGACATGGACTCCACTTTAATCCAAACAGAGGTCATTGATGAATTAGCAACAGCTCATGGCGTGGGAGATGAAATAAGAAAAGTTACAGAACAAGCAATGAATGGAGAAATGGATTTTGATCTATCTTTGCAACAAAGAGTTTCAAAGTTAAAGGGATTAGATCAATCTAAACTAAAAGAAATTTTAAATAATTTAGAATTTACAAAGGGTGCTGAAGAATTTATCCGAACAGTAAAATCCCTTGGATATAAAGTTGCATTGATTTCAGGAGGGTTTACTTACTTTGCAGACGCAATTAAGGAAAAGCTAAACTTAGATTATGCTTTTGCAAATGAGTTAGAAGTTATAAACGGTAAGTTAACGGGAAATATAGTAGGAACAGTAATCAACCCCAACCAAAAAGCAATTTTACTAAAATTTATTGCACAAGAAATGAAAATTAAATTAGAACAAGTCGTTGCGATTGGAGATGGAGCAAATGACCTTCCTATGCTTTCAACCGCAGGTTTAGGAATTGCTTACCATGCAAAAGATATTGTTAAAAAGAAATCAGGACATCATATGAGCCATGGGCCTATGACAACAATATTATATTTTCTCGGAATTCCAGGCCCTAAAAATATTTAATCTAAAAATAATCTTTTAAGCCCTGTCTTTAGGTATCTTTGAGTAATTATCTCAAAAATAGTTTGCTCCGAATTATTTAGCCCTTGAGATTTATCATTTGTTTTATTGTTTATTGAACTATTTTGTTTTTCATTAATTTTATTATTTAGGTTCCTTCTTTTAAATCTTTTACTTTTAAAGAAATTAGTTTTCCTTCTTTGGTTACTCCCTACTTTTGTTTTCTCCTCAGGTTTCCCAACATCTTTTATTGTTATTTCTTGCTCTTTTTCTACTTCTGAATCATTTCCTTCTTCTTTCGGAGCAGAGGCTGGATTATTTTGAAAAGTTTCTTGTAATTGCTTCAATGTTTCTGCAAATGCATTCGGGCCATCAATATGATCTAGAGATTCTGAAATTTTATCTGATGCGGTTTTGTGATCATCTTTACTTTCTTTTAAAGCAATTAATTTATTTCTTCTAGAAATAGTCTCTTTGTCTCTTGCATCTAACTCTTTTTTTAATTTATCAGCTAAGGAGGAGCTACTTGAAATAGTTCCACTACTTGCATCTGATGCCAGATCTGTCATATCGAAAGAATCAACTTTATTAGAACTAGAATCCATATCTGGAGTAATAGTTTTATTCATAACAAGATCAGTTTTTTTATTACAACTACCTTCAACACAATCATTTAATATCACTTCATCGGGAGCTATTGAATCAACTTCTTTAACTGCATCAGATACGACAGAACTTGTCTCTAATGAGCTACCTCCTGCCCCTGCTTCCTCATAACTTGTACTAATAATATTTGCTTTATCAAACATACAACTAGATCTTTCAGAATACATTTGAGATGAAGCATAATGAAATTTTTCTAAATACGTTGCAATTTCCTGAAACATTTCAACGGACTTCCTCTTACTCGAGGCCGTTATTGTTTTATTATTATCAGCTCCATACAGGACTATGATATTAGCAATCATTTTACTAATAATTCTCAGCAATAACTCTCTTCTAAACTCAGGTGTTGCCTCAGAAATAATTTCTGTAATTTGATCATCTGTTAACTCTGTAATGGTATAAGCTTCTCTTAATTTAATCCTGATTTCAGCAGGGTCTAAATCTAGATTAACTCTATGAATATTTTTTTCTTGATTGTAAGAATTCTTAATTGAATCACTGGACTCTAATGTACTGTCCGCAAAATTTTTATATGTAGAATATATTTTATCTACTAATAAATCGAAGTTATTATTAAAGTCAGTGGTAACTCTAGGTATTAACCAATCCTCTGCAAACAAATCTCCTAACATGGCTGCTGCTGCTGCTCCAAAAGGCCCTCCGGCTATTGTTGCGGCGACAAATATTGCAACATCTGCAGCACTTACGCCTGCATCATCTTCTGAGTAAAAAGAAATTCCTTCTACTATATCTTTCGGATAAAATGGATCAAGTACATTTTCTTTTCCTGCAGGATGTCCGCTAACTTTCCACATTTCTTGAACACAATGTTTATTTTTTTGAAAACGCATTCCACAAACACTACTACTAGCAGCTGAAAAGTCACTCCAACTAGGCCAATGTAGCCTTCCCTCATACTTCCCATAATAATTATAACGAAGCTTTGATTTATACGAACTGCTCGATGGAGGGCCATAGGATTCGGGGTTATTTATTTTACGTAATAACGTATCTAATTCGCTGTACATAATTGAATAATACGAAGATTGTGACAAATCAAACTGAGATTTGTGCAAGAAATCTTCTCCCATGACCTTAAAGAACTCTACTCCTGCAAGTGAATGACTAGTTTTAAGTCGAGTTTGTTTTTCCTCATCCTTATCAGTCCCTTTTAAATTATCGAGAGTTTCTTCTAATGAGTTTTGCATATAAACATATTCATTTTCTATTTCATTTTGTTTTTCTAGAATAGAATCACCTACCGTTTTTGCCAATTTATTGATATAAAAGAAATCATCCTTTCCTTTAGGGTTATCAGCTTTACCCCACGTCCAAATTAATCCATGCATTAACCTCTGATAGGTCCAAAATTTTTTAAGAACAATCTCTTGATCTGATTCATCAGTTCCTTCAAAAAAATATCCAGTGCAATTTGTAAGGTTAATCTTATAATTAATTGAATCTGGAACGCTGGGTATTGAGGCAAATGGATCATAGCAGGTGTTACTACTATTTAATTGTAATTCCTCACAGCACCAATCATCAGAAGTTAATAATGACTCACCTTCCTCTTTACATGTTTTAGCACAACGAGCAAATGGTGCACATAACTTAGCACTTGGATTGTCTACAGCTATGCAGTATCCAGATGAGCAATTATAATCTTTTTCACAAGGGTTACCATAAAAAGTATTATAATCATCATCATAAGAATACACACAATTTATTTTATAACGACAGGTAGAGTCCTTATTATAACAATTAGCGTCTGGAGTAGTAGAGCTACAATCATCTCTCGCTGACTCATGATCTTGTTCTGCAACTCCAGTTGAAGCATCTGCTGGTATACTGCAAGGAAGGTCTATAAAACATTCATTAGGATGATTATTCCAACGTTGAATTTCATAAGTATTTGAACTTGTTTTTTGATAAGTATATTGAGTACACTTATAACCACTACCACATGAATCTGTTGCGCCATAAAAATTACATCTTTCACCTAAACTAGATCCACTCCAACTCCCGTTTCCCCAATTTGAGTCATAACCTAAACTTGTATTAGTAGGAAAGCTTTGCTGATTATAAGTAGATGCATTATGTGGTACGTAAATTACTTCATTACTTTCAGGCCTAGGAACTATTGCTCCCCCTGTCGTTGTGAAGGTTGCAACAGAAGTATCAGAGCCTGTAGAATATGCTTCCCTAATCTTTTCTTGATTTTCAGATTCAGTTACTGCCAATACTTTAAAAGAAATTAAATTTAATAATATAAGTAATATTGGTTTATATATAAACAAATAGTCATCCTTCATAATTTATTATGAATAACATCTATTCATTTATCGTAATAAAAACGCTAAATATTTAATTTTATATAAGGATAATGAAAGTATATGCCTCAATTAAATGACAATATGCTTATTGGCACTTCTGAGACGCCCTACTAGAGTATTTACTAATGCTGAATGCCATGCTGGCATTTTTCCCATCATACTTTCAAATTTAGCATAAGGAATAATCGTTACCTCTGAATCTTTTAGTGCTTTCACCATTGCGCACCTCTCATGTCCATCTAAGAAAGACATTTCTCCCACAACTTCACCTGAATAAATTGTACCTATCTGTACCTCTTCTTCTCCATCATCTTTTCTATATACTCCCAAAAGTCCATCATTTAAATAAAACATTTCTGTACCTTGATCACCTTCTTCAATTAATATTTGTCCAACCTTCACCAATGTCGTTTTATTTTCATCTTTATCAGTCATATTTACTCCCCAGGAATAATTATAATATAATTTCACTATTAGTATAAATATAAAAAGTATTCAATTTAATGATTCTTGACTATTATAAATCTATAATTTGTATATTTAGAGGTAATAATGACAAATAAAGTAAAAGGATTAAGTATTTTTTCTATTTTAATTTCAACCGCTAATGCTGGAATTGAAGATTATTTACCAAAATGGTCCCATCATAAATTTTTTATTCTAACTAACGGACAATGGATTGGATTATTTTGCATTATTCTTGCTGGAATTATTTTAGAAAAACTTGTTCGAGTTTATTTTGGTAAGTTTACAATCGCTGTTTTAAATAAAAGAAAAATTACCACTTTTTCAAAAGACCTTGAAAAGAAAGTTACATTTCCCATGGGAATTATGACATTTTCTGGAATTTGGATCATAGCAGTAAGGGCTTTAGGACTTGAAAACGAACAACTCTCGATGTTTTTACGAATGGGATATGTGCTTTTCACTTGCGGTTCTGTTATGACTGCACATCAACTCGTAGATGTTTTATGCTTATATTTTGAAAAGAAAGCAGAAGATTCAGATAATAAGTTTGATGATATTTTAGTTCCATTAATCAGAAAAACAGCAAAGTTTTTTGTACTAGCAATTGGTATAATTTTTATTGGTGATAGTTTAACCCTAGATATGAAAGGAATCCTCACCGGTCTAGGAATCGGGGGTTTGGCATTTGCTCTGGCCGCAAAGGACACAATTTCAAACTTATTTGGATCATTAACAGTCTTATTGGATAGGCCGTTTAGAATTGGAGACTGGGTTTTACTCGATGGGAAAATTGAAGGTACAGTTGTGGAAGTAGGACTTAGAAGTACTCGTTTAAGAACATTTTATAACTCTGTCATAACAGTTCCCAACGGGCAATTAACAAATATTCATATTGATAATTTTGGAATGAGAGAATACAGGAGATTCAAAACTACCGTTGGTGTTCAATATGATACTTCCCCAGAAAAGCTCGAAGCATTTTGTGAAGGAATTCGACAAATAATAATTAACCATGAATATACCAGAAAAGATTATTTTCATGTTTATTTCAGTAATTTTGGAAGCTCCTCCTTAGATATTCTAGTATATGTTTTTTGGCGAGTACCCGACTGGGCAACTGAATTAAATGAAAAACATCGACTTCTAATTGATATATTACGACTTGGAAATCAAATGGATATCAGCTTTGCTTTTCCGACTAGAACTTTACATTTATTTAATGAAGAACAGCAGAATATAAGTGAACCAAATATTAATAACTTCCATCAATGGGGACAAAATCAAGCTACTGAAATCACAAATAACTCAATTTCATTGAAAAATCACAAGAGCGGCATTTAATACTGACAAGATTAATTGCCGCCTCCCCCTCCTAAGTACCCGGTTTTACGAAAAGTAAATAACTGAATTACAATTATACTAAGGATTTAACTATTAATACTTAAATTAGTTATGCCGATATATGCTTATAAACTTATGATTGAGACTATCTATGAACTCAGAAAAGACAACCAATGATTCTGCAAATACTAAAACTTTGAATAATGTCAATGAACATACTAATGATGACCTAAGTGCAATTGAAGAAGAATTAGGTGAAACAACTATTGCTTCAATTCAAGCAAATCAACAATATGATCAAATTCTTTCAAAAAGAACAAAAGCATTGCTTAGTGCAGAAGAAGAAAACGAAGAAGATGACGACCCTCTTGAATTTGTTGCTAAAACTGCAGTATTTGAGCTAACTGATGACTTGAGAAATCAACTACTTAATGATGAAACAGAACAAGAGAGCACTAGAGCATTAAACCCTGAGGAAATAAAAGAAATAAAGCTAAAAGTAAAAGCACATTACTTAAAAAAAGCAAGAATAGTAGAAACTGAAATAAATAAAATTCTTTCAGGGCTTAAAACTACTAACCCTAAAATATTAAAACGACTTAAATTAATTAAAAATCTTCTGGCGAAACATAGCGGTAGCTACAAGAGTAAATAATTCATAGTCCATTGAGTTACCCCCTTATTCAACATATATTCTTCTGATGAATAAATTGCTAAATATTGTATTATTTTTACTATTAAGTGCATCACTAAACGCTAAAACACTTCCTAGAATAGTTTATGGTAATGATGATAGACAAGAAGTAGCAAACCATTATGATGCTCAACTGAGAGAAATGGCACTTTCCGTTGCTGGAAAAGTTAGAACCTATAAACTCTATAATGACCCTGAAGACGACTCAGTCTACAATTTCAAAAAGATTTCGCTAACTGATTGGATTAATCTTTGTCCAGCAGAAAAATTCAGAGAACAAAATACTCTTACTAGTTGCTCTGGTTACCTAATAGCAGAGGATATACTTGTTACTGCAGGTCATTGCGCTATCGCTAATACTGACTGCCTAACTTCATACTGGATCTTTGATTACGTAGAAGGAACAGAAAGAATAAAAAAAGAAAATGTATTTAAATGCAAACAAATTCTTGAGCAAGAGTTAATTACAAAGTGGTTTAAACTTAAGGACTACGCCATTATCCAACTAGACCGAAAAGTTCAAAGTTTTAGAAAGCCGTTAAAAGTAAGAACAGAAGGAAAAGTAAAATTAAGAACTGAATTAGCAATCATCGGTCACCCCATGGGAATTCCAATGAAAATTGCAGATGGAGCAAAAGTAAAACCATTAAATATTGTAGAATCACTAACACCAATTAGAACACTAATAAGAAAAAAATACTACTTTCTAGCAAACTTAGATAGCTTTGCTGGAAACTCAGGGTCTCCAGTAATTAATATTTATTCAGGTGAAGTTGAAGGACATTTAATTCAAGGAGCAAGAGACTTTAAAGAAAATAAAGATAAAAGCTGTCTTCTGACTGGACAAAGGTCAAATTCTTCTTTGTTTACAGCTGAAAAAGTATATAGGTCTACAAAAATTAAAAATATTAAACAATATATTAAGAATTAATTTTTAAGGCCATCTCTTTCGCAAAATAAGACAAAATCATATCAGCACCAGCACGCTTAAAAGAAGTAAGCATTTCAACCATAACACTTTCTCCATCAATCCAACCTCTTTCTGCAGCAGCTTTTACCATTGCATACTCTCCACTAACATTATAGGCCGCAACTGGTAATACTGTATGCTCTCGTAAAGCTCTAACAATATCGAGATAAGCAAGACCAGGCTTAACCATTAAAATATCAGCGCCCTCAGATTCATCCAACTCCGCCTCTCTTTGAGCTTCTCTAGCATTTGAATAATCCATTTGGTAAGTTTTTTTATCACCATTTTTGGGAGCTGAATCTAAAGCATCTCTAAAAGGGCCGTAAAAAGATGAAGCATATTTTGCGGTATAAGACATAATAGAAACTTTTTCAAATCCTTCACTATCAAGAATAGATCTAATAAATCCAATTCTACCATCCATCATATCTGAAGGGCCTACAATATCAGTGCCAGCTTCAGCTTGAGCAATTGCCATTTTCCCAAGTACTTCCAAAGTTTGGTCATTTAAAATTTCACCTGTGTTTGAATCCACTAGTCCATCATGACCATCGCTTGAATAAGGATCTAAAGCAATATCAGTCATTACCTGCATATCAGGACAAGCATTTTTAATTTCAGCAACAGCTCTTTGATTTAATCCATCAGGATTAAATGATTCTGATGCCTGAGAATTCTTAAATTTTTCATTAACAGCAGGAAAGATTGAAACACATGGAATACCCAATGAATATAAATGCAATACTTCTTCAACTAACTTATCTATTGAATATCTAAACTGACCGGGCATAGAATCAATACCAACTTTTTGATTACTACCTTCAATAAAAAAAAGTGGTGCGATTAAATCCGAAGGAGTTACAGAGTTTTCTTGAATCATTTTTCTGATTGCAAAGTTTTTTCTATTTCTTCGAGGTCTTTGAGGAATATCAAACATATTATTGTCCTAGTTCTAACTTAGTTTTAAATGCTAAAGCATAAAGTGAAATTTGTTTAATCATAAATGAAAGGCCGTTTGCCCTACTCATTGATAAGTTTTGCTTTAAACCAATATCTTCTAAAAATTTTGGAGGTGTTGATAAAATTTCTTTAGGAGTAGAAGTTGAATAAACTTCTAATAAAATAGAAATAATTCCTTTAACAATACTAGCATCACTATCTGCTTCAAATATAATTGAATTATCCTTTAAGCTCGCATGAATCCAAACCTGAGACTGACATCCTTTAACCTTATTAGCATCAATTTTATACTCATCATTCATACAAGGAAGTTCTTTTCCTTTTTTAATAATTAGTAAATACTTATCTTCCCATCCATCTAGGTTCTCGAAATCTTTAACTAGTTTAGAAATTCTCTGTTCAATTGCCATTTTTTACCTCTATTACGAACTTTGTATAGCATGCATATGAAAGAAAGAGAAGTTTAGAAAGTTATTAATATTCAAGAACTTGGTGAAATGTTTGAGTGCTTCCTGAAGCAATATCATTCAAACAAGGCATTCTTTGTGCTCGATGATAGACAATTCCCCGCAATAAATTACCGTTTGAATTTCCGGTATTCACCCAAAACTCATCGATGAATCTAGAGGTGTAATTTCCATCTAAATTTAACTGGTAATAATGTGCCTGAAAGACATCACGATTATTTTCATTAATGAATTTAACCTGAAGTTTTTCTGTCCCCCCCTTAATATCAATAGTATTTACTGGAGGATCTCCCCCTAAAACGTCTAAGCAAAATGGTACCAGTACTCCTCTCGTTGATGTCTGAATATCTTTTAAATAACGTCCTTGATATCCTTCTGAACGAAATGAAAGTTCGCCATCAAACTCATCTTCTAATAATATAAATGACGCTCTTCGATCACGATACTCCTCTCTCTCACATTTGATCGAGCTTAGTTTAAAAATAAAACTTTTATTTAAATGATTTCTAAAGTCACTTTCCTTCTCTTCAAATACTGTGCATATTCTTTTTGCTACTTTAAATTCAGCAGGAGAAAGATTTTCAATAACTCTCATTTCAGAATCTTTAGGTGTGGATGTAATTAGTTCTTCTAAGTTCATTTCACAGCTTAAAATAAAAGAAGATAACACAATAAAAAATAACAAACGAAAAACAATAGGCATTTCAAATCCTTCATAGAAATGATTAACCATTTAATTATAGTGCCTTTATCTAAATAATTAAAGTCAATTTATCTTAATTTAAGATCTTGTTATTTAAATTATTTCATAGATTTTGATTGTTAGTATCTGTTGATGAAAAAGATGCAATTCCCCCCATATTAATTCATGGTGACCATGGTGTCAGTAGTATTAAAATGGATTTCTGTTTCCATTCCTCTTAACCCTCTATAAAGCCGGCAACACCATCGGCACCGTTTTCTTCTTCTTTTCGCATTTCTTCTTCTTTAGTGCTTTCCAACTTCTGTCCTAATGAGTCCGAGAGAGTCACATTTATCAAGCATATTTTATCTTCTTGATTAGAAACCTTTAGCTCAACAAGAGTACCCTTCCCTTCTCCTATTGTGGCACTGGCCATAGAAAAGCCGAGTGCTGTAGTTTCGCTAGAGCTTACTCTAAATCCTGAATCTTCAGCCCTAAACCCTGATACGCTAGAAATTGTTGCTCCTGTTATATCGAACTGAAACCCTGCAACTGGTTCATTATTATCCATAAGAACTTCAAGGTTTCCTGATTTTTCATTATGGACTAGTGATAATAATGCTTGAGAGCGTTTTGATTCAGCAGCTTCCTTGGCTTGCCATAAAGTCCTATTTTCTTCTTTGTTATAGAAGTCTTTTAAAATAATTTTCTTATATTCTTCACCTGTACCTTCAAAGTATAGTGTATCTTCTTCATTAATAATGCATAACCCTGAAACATACTTTATTCTAGGATCATTTTCTTTAATGTCTTCATATTTATCACATTCTCTTGTAAAATTTATATTAATACCAATCGGCCTGCTTGCATTATTGTTTGCTCCATATTCATATTCCCATACTCCTTCAGTATATCCACATATATCTTTTAGCTCTTCTTTATTACAATTATTATTAGGAGTACCTAATCCTCGTCTTACTTTACTATCACTAGAAATATTAATCCACTCATGACCATCATCTTTATTATTACTCATTGACTCTATTTCACGTTCAAGGATATCTACTCTTTCTTTATCACAGTAATCTGAGCTTTCATCCTTATTACATTCTTCTTGTATGACCTGAACCTCTTGTTTGATTTTATCTATTTTATCTTGCCTCTCTCTTTCTTCTTCCATTCTAACTTCTGATTTTCTACTCTCTATTTCATTCATAATAATTTCTAACCTTAAGTGCAGAGCCTTTATTTCTTCTTCATAATCAGCTATTTTACTCCTATAGGCTTCAATTACATCTTGTTCTAAATCTGGGTTTTTACTTAAGTTATCTTCTAGATCAATAATACTTTGTTCGAAATTACTTATAGTAGATTTTATTTCAAGTATTACTTTTTCTTCTTCACTCTCTACTTCTAATAATTTCGATTGGTTCTGAAGCTCATATTCTAGTTCTCTTACTTTATTTTCGTCACAAAGAATTATTGAATCATAACAATCTGATATTGTGGCTTTTATTTTCTTAATTCTTTCCTCTCTTTTATTTACATTATCTTCCCCATCTTTTGTAATAAACCAAGTCCCACATATATTAAGGCCGAAATTATCATTACAATCATGATTTGGAGATATAGATACATTATTTGAATTGTTATCATTTGGGTCATTGTAAATAGGATCATTACCGTTTGGGTCATTGTAACTAGGATCATTAACGTTTGGATCATTGTAACTAGGATCATTACCGTTTGGATCTTGATAGTTAATCTTTTTCTCCGATCAATCTATATTACCTTCCTCACAATGATCATTCAATCCAATTTGAAATCCCTGATTTATATCTGAAAAAAGAATATGGTCAGTAATCCAATTAGCTGAGTTTTCGAAACAACCTCCCCATACATTTCGGTATTCGTAATCAGCGATATTATTTAAATCATTACATCCACTTGCGGGGAGTACTGAGCTAGTAGAGAAACAACCTTTTTCAGTATGTACTTCTGAAGATATTTCACTGTCATCATAGATCCAAACATTAGCAACTTGATTATCATCAGAGTTTTTGTATACATGTGTAACCTCACCCAATATTTCGCTTCCTTTTAGGTATGGTTCACCTTCTTTGGAGTCTATATCTAAAGGAATTGTAGTATTGGAGCTAATAATACTTTTTACGTAAGCAATAGCATTCCCTGGAATTCCATAATGTAATAAATCACCTTCTTCAAATAATTCCTCTAATGATAAAACTGTAACTCGATAAGTTTCTACGTTAATTTCAACAACTCGACCAACTCCCTGTCTGCCTTCATTATCACTATCCTGGCCAAAAATAATATCTCCAATAACAAGCTCACGAATCATAAAGTTTTGATTCAAAATTAAGTGCTGAATTCTCTCTTTTTTAAATTCTTCTAGTATTTTTCTAGAATCGGATCCACCTTTAATTGTAATGCTTGCTTCATCAGTTAAGAATATACTACCATTCTGCGTTTGATACACTTCATTGATAGAACTTGTTTCATCAAAGCTACTATCAGTCTTTATTATAAGTGACATATCTTCATTGCAATTTGATCCATCACAATTTGCTGAATGCAGTAAAAATAATAAATCATTAGCTTGTAGTTGTTTATCTGTAACAACTTGAACAGACTTGACCACTTGTTCCGTTTCTCCATCAACAATATCATCAACAACACCAACACACCCACTTGATGAATCACAATTGCTTGTAGTTGGATCCAAATTATTTATATATACCTGTAAACCATTTAAGCTTGGTCCAGGCTTTTCTGCTGTCAGGATGATTCCATTAAAATTTCCAGAAGATGGAATATCTGCATTAATATCCCCTGGCCTAAAATTTGATACTTCAGATACTTTTACGAGGTCCCTAGATCCTTTTGCAATAATACTTGAAGCATTTGCTTCACTCAATCTATCTGAATCTAAATATTTAACAATACTTGATTTAACTTCAAATAATTCACTACCTAACTTCTGAAAGTGATTTACAGAAGCACTCGAAATATTAGGTAAACGATTACTAGCAATTAAGTCTACACTTGCAGTCTTCTCTGAGGTTGTATCGTAGTAAGCTTCTAATCTACTAGAGTCTAAGTTATTTAAAATTGAAATAAAGCCAACTTTAGATAATTCTTCACTACAATTGTACTCTAAGGTAATTAATAAATTATCTGTAGTAAAATCTATCACTGCCATTTTCTCAAATGTTATAGAATTAGAATTTTGAGTTTGAAGATAAGCTGGCAACAATTTTATACCTGCACTAATTTCAGCTTTAACTGCATATTTTTTACCTCCTAAGGTAATCTTCCCTTCTGCTACTTCTACTCCATTAGATCCTATACTGAAACATGATACTTCTTCTGCTGCTGTGTTTATAGAGCTAGGAGATGAAAATAGACTAGTAAGACCACTAATAAATAAACCATTAGCAATTTTTATTGGGCCCATACCTTTCAAGCTTTTATTATAAACTTTATCCGTTACACTATATCTAAAGTGCCCATAAAAGTTTTGATCAACTATTGAATTATTTGTTGTTTTATCACTATAGGATGCATCTATACAATCCTTAGATCTATTAAAAAAGTCACAAAAATTATTACCATTATTCGTTAGGTTTTTTAATTCATTCAAAATAAAAGTAAAGTCTACATTTGTTGTATCAGATGTATCTGATGTATCTGATGTACCTGATGTATCTGATGTATCTGATGTATAAGCATTATCTATTACTTCAGTATGCGCAAAAGGATCGAGTTCATCAGGAGTTCCTAACATTAATCCCATCGACATAGCGAATAATGATAATTTTGAATTATTTAGCTCTTCAGACTTTTTATTAAAACAAGACTCTCCGGCACAATCAATTCTAGGTGCTTGGTTAAAGAATATTGGACTACCTATTCCTAACTTATTATCAGTTAAAAATAGTTTATACTTATTAAGTTCTTTTGGAGTATGAAATTGATAGTCAACATTAGATTCTTCTGTCTCTCCATCATTTTCTTTTTTAGATGCAATATATTTTTTATTTCCAAGATAACCACTTTTATTTGCAATACCATTGTCAAATTCAAATTTTCGAATCTCATTTGTGCACGTTGAATCATCAAAACCAGTAATTCTCGTTTTAATATTTGTTATCATGCCACCAATAGGTAAACGTACACCAGTATCCTGCATTGAGCTTTTACACTCTGAACCTAAACTGATCTCATTCCCATTTTCATCCTGTGATACCAACTCTACCTTTATATATGTTGAATCTCCTTCTTCTGTAGAGCTACCACAACCAGCATCATCAGTTGATGCTGCCGAATCAGCTTCCATTAAGTTTTGACAGTTATTTACTTCTAAAGGCATAGGACCTTTTTCTGGATCAACTGAAAAACCTGTACCTGAAAAACTTGTAGAAGAGCACTCGAGAGAACCTAATTCAAATGTAATACTTACTTCTCCACCTTCTAATTTTTGAAGTACTTCAGCACATCTGGTAACTCCTGTTAGAGCACCTTCATCAGATTCGTCATCCCAAGTTATAATATAAAACTTCCACTTACCGTTATTTAACTCTACCTCTACTGAATCTGAGTTAGGTTCTATCAAAAAATCTATATAGTTTTCATGATCACCCCTCTTAGGATCAATTGGTGATGATTCTCCATCAATAAGACTCTCATGCCTCCTCGCAAAAAAGACAGCACCACCTTGAGCGACATTATAATCATTTTCACTAGCAGAAAATCCAATAACAACACTTGTACTACCTTCAGGGTATTCCTGTTTTAGAGAACAACCTGTTATGACAAAAACAGATATAATCAATAAACTAAGCATAGTACTTAAGATTTTTGTTTTCATTGCTGAACCTTCCTATTTTTTTAGATTAACCTACACTCCTCGTCGGTTTATCTAAGTTAAAACCTGAGCTTTTTGCTCGGCAAAGTAAATAGGACATCCTAAGAATTTAAGAATGAACATTTTAATTATCGCATGAGGAACTATTGGGTTTCTAAATAGTACTTAAATTACTTTAATATCAAGCAGATAGATCTCGGACTGCAGGATATAAAAATATTGATAATATTAATACTCGACAACTATTATTGCCATGAATTATCATAAACGTTTTATGTTTACAGAAGATTGCATAACTTTTCCAGCAATAACAAAAAATAGCCTTTCAGGGAAAAACCTTGGCAATAAAGTTACTAACTTATTAAGAATTCCAGTTACAACCAATGCCTTTTTAAAATTCATTGCCTTAATTCCAATCTCTACAACTTTTTGCGAACTCATCATACTAGCATGCCCCTGTTTGGTAAGCTCTTGGCCAGCATGATCCATAAACTCAGTATAAGTTCCACCAGGAGAAATGCAGCAAAAATGAATATTACTTTTTTTATATTCATCATAAAGTGCAAGTGTAAAATCTTTTACGTATCTTTTGCTTCCCGTATAGATGCCAAAATAAGGCAATGTAACATAAGAAGCAATTGAAGCAATATTTGAGATATAACTCTCTAAATTATGCTTACTCATATGCTCTAAAAACAAATAAGTAAGCTGAGTTAAAGAAGTAATATTTAAATTAATTGTATTAGTATGATCTTGTAATGAATTGCTCAATGTAGGACCATACTGTCCCCTGCCAGCATTATTAATTAAGACCTGAACACTTCTATTATTAGTTGCTTGATTAAAAACTTCTTGAGCTGAATTAACTAATGATAGATCTGAAACTATAACTTCAACTTCAATATTATATTCTTTTTGCAATTCACTTTTTAGCAACTCTAATTTATTTTGTCTTCTAGCAACTAATATCAAGTTTAAACCATTCTTTGCAAATACTCTTGCAAAGTCTGCCCCAATTCCACTAGAAGCTCCCGTAACCAGGCCCCAGGCACCTCTTAAATCGTTAATCATAATGACTCCTCAAAAACAAAACTACTGTAAAATTAATACGTTATGAACATGAATATAAAAAAATCCCTTATAAATTACATGCTTAGAAAATATAATTGCAAGTAATTTAAATTCAATGTATTTAATAGTCATACGCGAGGAACAAAATGACTATAGAAAAAATGCTACAATTTCATATATTAACTTCAAACTCAGATCAAAAGCTGGATCAAGAAGAACAGCCAATATTAATTAATATTGATCATATAGTATCAATCAAGCCAATAAAAATGGTGATTGAACATGAAGTACTAAGTGGTTACTGGATAAGAACATCAAATGGTAAAAAATATCGAGCTACTAAAATTCCTTCTGAATTAATACAACAACTTGAGTCTATAGAAAAAAAAAGTCTGAATAATGGAAACTCAATCTCTGCTATTAAAGAAGAGATTGTCCTTCAGTAATTTTTTTACTACCACAATAATAAATTTCAGTTTAAAATAAATAATAATAATAACTTAATTTAAACTATATGAAATTTAATTATATAATCTATATTTTAATAATTTTAATCGCTAATAGCTGCTCTAATCAAGAAGCGAACAAAAAAAACATGACTCTACAAAAGTCATGTAAAGAATTGGCCCAAACTCCACTTAATGCGATATCTCAATATAATAAAAATAGAACTAGATGGTTTGAAACCTACAAAATGACAAAAGGAGTTGTTGTTTTAATTCATGGACTTAATAATAAGCCAAGTTCAATGAACCCGCTGGCAAAGATGTCGAATGAGCAAGGATTTGATGTATTAAGAGTGGCCCTAGAAGGACACAGAGGAACAGGTAATGAAATAAAAAAAATCTCTCAAGAAAAATGGCAGTCCACAATGTACCTAAGTTACTGCCACGCTAGGAAAGTTGCTCAAAAAAAGAAGGTTCCAATCTATTTTATTGGAAACTCACTTGGAGCATTAACCAATTTGGAACTCATGATCAACCACACAAAAACAAAAGTAGATTATAAGGCAATGATCCTATTTGCCCCTGCAATTTCTCTAAGGCCTTATGTCTATTTAATCAAAGCTCTCAAATTCTTAGGCCCTGAGTTTTTAATTCCAAGCTGGACACCTAAAGATTATAGAAGCAATGATGGGACGTCCAATTCTGCCTATAATGCACTCTTTACAAATATTGACAAAATAGAAAAAAAACCATGGGATAATATTGCAAAAGTTCCAACTTTGGTAATCATTGACCCAGATGATGAGTTAATTGATTTAGACGATATTCAAGAACTAATTAAATTAAAAAAAATGAACAACTGGGAAATATTAAAAATTTCAAACAAAAATACCTTACTTAAGGAAACTTATCATCACTTAATTATTGATCCCTTAACTGTAGGTAAAGAGGAATGGGTAAAAATAGAAAACAAAATTATTCAACACCTAACTAAATAATATCCAATAACTTACTAACTAAGTTCCCCTTAATTTTAGTAATATCATTAGGAGATCTTTCGTTATTATGAACTATCTTAGGGTTCTCCATTATTAACCTATCTTTATCTATTGCATGTACCATCTTTTCTACTTGCCCACCAACACTGCCTTGCTGACGGACTAAATTCAGTTGATAAAATGTATTTAATTCTTTAGGCCAATTAACTTTCATAAATTTATCTTTCGTCCATAAGTTTAAATTAATTTAATTATTTTTAAGCATATAATATAAATAATCACTTTTAAGTCATATGTAAGTTAATATATAATTAATTTTACTTAAAAAAAGAGGAAAATAAATGAGCAATTTTGTAATTAGATCTGCAAATATAAATGATGTAAATATTATTAATGACTTAATTTTGGGTATCGCTGCATATGAGAAATTATCACATGAAGTTAAAATGACTTCAGCTGATTTAGAGAAAAATCTATTTGGAGAAAATCCAGCTGCAAAAGTAATCATAGGAGAAGAAAATAATAATCCTGTAGGATTTGCATTATATTTTCAAAATTTCTCTACCTTTTTAGGCCGACCAGGTATTCATCTTGAAGACCTATTTGTTTTACCAGATCACAGAGGAAAAGGATATGGCCTCCAATTATTTAATCATATTAAAGAAATAGTAAAAGAAAATAATTACGGAAGGTTTGAATGGACAGTATTAAAATGGAATACTCAAGCAATTGACTTTTATAAATCTCAAGGAGCAATAGAGATGGAGGAATGGGTAAATTATAGAATTGAGAATGATTAAAGAAAAAATAGTTAAACTTATTCCTCAAAAGGTAGCTTCTATAAGTTCTATAGGAGGAGGGTCTATTGCCAACTGTTATCAAGTTCAATTAGAAAATAATTCGATTCTATTTGCAAAATATTATGATCATAGAGAGATGATAGAATCTGAACTCACTGGACTCTTAGAATTATCAAAATGTTCTACAATCATTATACCCAAAATAAAATATCATAATAAAAATCTATTAATCATGGAGTTTATTTCAAGTATCACTCCCAATGATCATACTTATATTAACTATGCCAAACAACTTGCATCATTGCATCAAGTTACACATAAACAATTTGGATTTAAAGTTAATAATTATATTGGTAGTACTAAACAAATAAATACATTTAATCACAGCTGGCCAGAGTTCTTTTTTAATCAAAGAATAATGTTTCAATACCAATTACTTGAAAAAAAACACTTAATCGACATGGAATTCAAAAACCAGTTCAAAAATCTAGAAGAAATCACATATAAACTTCTTTCTAGTAAAAGAATCAAAGCATCCCTATTACATGGAGATCTATGGAGTGGGAACTATATGTTTTCAACAAATAACAAAGGAGTATTGATTGACCCCGCAGTTTATTATGGTGATAGAGAGGTTGACCTAGCTATGACTCAACTTTTTGGAAGGTTGCCTAATAATTTTTATCAGGCTTATAATGAAATAAATCCTATTAGTAATCAGTTTAAACATAAATGTACTCTATATAATCTTTATCACGTAATGAATCATTGGAATATTTTTGGAGACAGTTACAAATCTCAAGCAATTAATTATATAAACTTACTTAATTAATTTTTTTCTATTTCTTTTATTAAATTTAATTTGATCAAAAATGATTCCACTTGGTAAATTTACTGTTAGAAGCATTTCATTGCTTGAAACATCTAACATCATTATGTGAAATTTACTTGTTGCATATCCGGGTGATTGTAAATACCACTCATTTCTTCTTTGAGGAAAACGAAGTTTTACTCCCATTCCTCCTTCTCCAACATAAGTAACACCCTTATTATAATCTAATTTATTCTTATAAATTGGAACTGTTCTTTTTAAAGCATGGCCATCTGACTCAAATGCCAAATCGATCTGGTAATCATCAAAAAGTGGTACCCAATGTTTAAGTGCTCCTCCCGGTTTTTTGACAGCAGGCCAAGCAGGTCTGTGATAATTAGCAACTATAAAAGTTGAATCTTGAGCTGATTCATTTAAAGCACTTGCAAGCCACTTTTTCTGAGGCCCTGCGTAACTAATATTAGAATTTAAATTTATAATAGAAAGGTTTGGAAATTTTGTTTTGTAAAAGTTGGTAAAAATACCTCTGCCTCCAGGAGATGCAAAGACATCGTTAAATAGTGGTGAAAACTGCTCGTGATTTCCACGAGAGGGAATAATGGGTAAAATTCTATTATCACTCGACCTTGTTAACTGCCAATCAGTTAACCATTCTTTCCATAATTTCCAAGACAATCCTTGAGAAATATAATCTCCTCCGTGAACAAAAGCATAAATGGAAGGATTTGCTTCAAATAGTTTACCAACAAATTTATGAATTTTTTTTCTTCTTAACCTGTTAGAACGAGAGTCTCCACCAAATAACAATTTAAAACTTTCATTATTACTTGGGGCAGTTATAAAGTAATATTCTTTGGATATTAAATCACCTGCTTTTACCATAAAGTAATACTTAGTATTAGGCCTTAGATTGGTTATAGTTGAAGAATGCCTAAAGTCTAAAGTACCAAAATATGGCCTGGTTTTTGCTTTTTCTTGATAGGAGTACTTCTCGATCTTTCCATTTCTTGACTCCGTATCAAAATAGATTTTTGATTTACATTTAATTTTGTCTGTAGTCCAAACAATATGAGCAGTTGAAGCAGGGTTTTGATGCCAAACAACCCTTATATGTTTAATTGCTGCAGCTTCAATCGTAAAATAAAACTGAGTTAATAATAAAACTAATAGAAAAGGTTTAAAAATCATTTTACGTCCTTGTTGCTAATTTTAATTTAAAAGTTGGATTAAACTTATAATCCCTTAGAATAAAAAATAATGGGATTCCCCAAAATGGAGCTCTAACCAAGAAAGCATAAATACCTCCTTCTGAAAAATATATAACTCTCCAATATGAAACAATAAAGCCCCAAATTGCCATATATCCCCAAACTATTTTGTTTGATTTTATTAAAACTAATAATGCTAATACAATGTCAATAACACCAATAATAATTAGTAATGTTTTGGACAGTTCATAGCTAATATCATAATTAAGAAACTCGTCACTAAACGTAATAATATAATCTAAAAATTCAGGGTGATAACTTACAGCACTTATTCCATGACCTAAGAATGTTAATGATATCCCCAGCTTTAAAATCATTTCTCCCTTTTTATTATTTGAATTATATAATAAATAAAATACCCCTAAAGGAAAAATGATCCTTGCACCATGACCTATTAATACATAACTATAACCAAATGTTGCATGTTGCACATAGATTGAAAATGATACTATTAAAAACCAAAAGAAATAAAAGACACTAGTTATTTTAAAAACAGGAAACATCATTGTTGGTAACAAAATAATGGATAACACTGACAGTACTTGTTCAATCTTAACCGAAAACCATTCAGATAAATCTAAATTTAAAAAAAGAGTACTTCCAAAAGCACTTCCATAATAAAAAGTATCAAGCGCCTGTCCTAAAACTGTCATTGCAAAAATGACAAACAAAAAATATGAAAGTTTTGTACTTAAACTCATAATAGATCCAAAATATTACTAAAAAAGTTTATTCTAAAAGTAACATCTTTGGCAAATCAGAAGAACATGACATCTGTTATTTCATATAGTTAGGCTGCATCTTTATTATCTGAAGAGTTATTTATTTCATTAATTTTAGTAAAAATATCTTTTACTTCAAGTAAATAATTTTTGGCCTTAACGGGATTATTGTTTTCAACTTCAATTTGAGCTAATTTTTGTAACTCAATAGCTCTTTTTAACAGTTCTGATTGTGACTTCTTTTCAATTTGATCTGACATATTATACCTTTATCTAACTCTTATCATCATGAAGAGAGTTTGTATAAATTGTATAATGAATAGTCATTATATTGTTACTATGTTGTAAAAATTACTGAAAAAATTTTGAAGACATTATTTCACTTTTTGCAAGAGTATGTAACATTAAGTAATCATTTACTAAAGTGTTTTGAAGAAATAAATCTTCAGATATAATATTTGCAAGATACAAATAAAAATAATTAAATTCTCTCTTTAATAAACGCAACCTCTTTCTCTTTAGTTGGAAATCTTCATTAACTCTTAAATCTTCACTATAAGAATCTCTTAAGTTGGTGATTGATTGCAAGTACTCTCTGCTAATTATTATTTCTTTAGATATATTAATTAATTTAAAAGTAATAAACTTAGACTTTGTTTCAAGATCTGAATGATTTATAATATACGCAACGATAGAGTTTAAATCAAATGACCTGCGTTCCCATCTTAATCTTTTAATAAGACTTCTAAAAACGGATTTAGCTTTACGCTTTTTATTGATCATTAATAATTGTGAAACTCTTGAGATTTTTTCCTTTACAGCTGATGAATAAAGTTCAACTGGAATATTCTTCTCTGAGATATTCATTATTATTTTAACACTATCAACAACACCAGCTCTAGTTACAGGCAATTCGTGTAAAGTTAAATGTTTATATTTTCTTTTGGTTGGTATAATAATAGGTTTGATATTTCCGTGTGCAGGTAAATAATAATTTACAACTTCAAAATAATTACTAATCTTTAACTTGAGAACTTCAAAGTCTTCTCTTTGGTCAAGTAAGACCTGTTGAATGGCATCAATACTTTTACCTAACAACTCCCTCTTAACTTGATCATCTATAAATAAATCTCTTCTTTCATTATCTTTCAGTAATTTACTTAACTGACCTATTACATCGTCACAATAATTACTTAATTGAAACATATTATTCGCATTAAAATTATTAATGGTCTGATTTAAAGAAAGATTATTGCTATTGAAATAATTTATAATACCTTGAACATCATCAATAAATATTAAATATTCAGAATGATTATTCATCAATCCTTGAATCTTTAATATTTCCTCACTTAATATTTTGTGATAAATTACTTGATTTGGTTTTATCGTTTTCAGATTATCTAAGATTTCTTTTTTGGGAATAATTAATAATTTTAGCTGCTCTAAAGAAGACTCATCTTCAAAACCATATGAAATTGATGAAGGCCAAAGTAAAAGTCCTATGATTAATCTCGTTAATATAATAAGCTTAAAATTTAATTTCAAATATATTTCCTTTTATTATTTCTACACTTCACTTATGAAATATTCAATTTTTGACTTATAACATGTAGAAATTATACGTTTAAATAAATATCAATTATATAAAATTAGAAATACTTTGCCCAACATTACTCCCCTTTAAGTCGTTGTTTTCACAGCATGTTAACTATGTCATATAAATAATTTTATAAAATAACCGACAAGATATTTATGAAAAACTCAAAGAAATACCACTCCAAACTCATTAGTTTACTCAAGAATCATAATATGCTGTCACCAAGTGGTGATCTAAAAATTAAAGATGATCATGATGTTGAATTATTGATAGAAGAAATTAATCAACAAATGAATGCTCAAGAAATTCAAAATCAAGAAACAAAAAATGAACTTGAAAAGCTAGAAGTTATTTTAAATGCCACTCCTTGTACTATTTCTTGGATTGACAGAAACTTAAAGTATGAGGGTGCTAATAAGGCACTTTCAGATTTATGTGAAATTGAAATTAATGACTTCAAAGGTCACGATATTGGTTTTTATACAAACCAAAAATATTTTACAAACTTTGCAAAAACATTATTCAGCTCCAACCTAAATACAATCTATGGTGAGCTTGAAACTGAAATTAACCAAGAAATTAAAAGGTTTTGGGTCTCAGGAACAAAATTTGACAATAACGAACAAGCAATTTTAATTGGAGTAGATATCACAGAGTTAAGAAACTTAGAAAACTATATTTCCTTTAATGAAAAACTATCGTCTTTAGGTGAAATGGTTACAGGAATCATCCACGAAGTTAATAACCCTTTGGCCGTAATAAACATGAATGCAGACTGGATTAGAGAGCATAGTCATGAGCAAAAGATACTAGAGCATATTGAAAAAATAAAAAGCACATCACATAAAATAAGTAAAATTATAAAAGGAGTTCGCAATTTTGTAAGACATGAAGAACAAGACCCTTTTGATAACATATATCTAAAATCAATAATTGATGATGCAATTACTATTTGTAACGGACAATTAAAATCAAATAATATTAAAATATCTGTGAGTAATAAAGGACTTCATACAAAAATATTTTGTAACTACACTCAAATATTTCAAGTTTTTGTCAATATGTTAACAAATGCAATTGATGCACTTGAAGGGTCAGAATCACCATGGATAAGAATTGAAGTGGAAGAATTAGAAACAATAGTCAGAATAAACATTATTAATTCTGGTGTAAAAATAGATGAAAACATTAATGAAAAAATATTTAAACCTTTCTTTACAACCAAAGACATGGGTTCTGGTACAGGTCTCGGTCTATCCATATCCAATAAAATTATTAAAGATCATCATGGAAAAATAATATTAAATAATCATCATCCTAATACTTGTTTTCAAATTGAGTTACCATCAATCAATACAATAAAGGTTGCGGCCTGAGGTACATATGAAAAAGACTTTTATTTATTTTCTCTCAATATGTATTCTAAATCTACAATTTGCGACTATTAATTCATATGCTGAAGATTATGACCAAGAAGAAATTGAAAATAGGGCCGAAAGAGAAATCAACCTAGAAGATGCAGAATCTGCTTCTCCCGAAGACATTAACAAAATGTACCAAGGTGTTCAGTGGTTTACACTTATATTTATAGTCAGTACATCTGTTGTGGCAAGTATCATGTATCTAATTTCATGCCTAAACACACTAGATACAAAAGTATTTATGGCAGGATCAGCTTACTACGTGTTTAATGAAATTAGCAATTTTGTAAAATTCACCAAAGCAAAGGAACTATCTACAAAACGACTCACAGCAATCACAAATACCACCGAAGAAAAGAAATCAAGGCAAATCGAAGCAATAACTGAAGCAGAAGCAACTTATCAAGCTGCCCTAGAAGCAGTAAAATCAAGAATCCAATCTACAACAATCGCTGTTATTGCTTGGGCCGCTGCTGCGGTTATTGCTCTTGTAATCGGAATTTGTGCAAATGGAGGCTGTCTTGTTGGATCAGCAGCAGTACAACAATTTGATAAATGCTTTACATTCAATGATTCATATTTAAAAGAGAATCAGTTAATTAGCTCCAAAAATTCTTTATTAACTAAAACTAGTCTTATAGAAAGTACTTGTAATAATAATAAAGAATTAAACATTAAGGATAAACTTTTAAACATCTTTTCAAGCCTTAAGTTAAAAATTCCAGGATTACTCTCAATAGCACAAGCCGAGGATGAAGATAACGAAGAAACAGAAGACAGTACCAATACCTCATCTAAAGAAGTTGGTAAAAACCTTGGAATTATAATTCCGGTTGCCATCGCAGCATTCCGAGCTTGTGTTGCCATTGTTCTTGGACTTAAAAATGCAGGTAAAGCGACAGGGATAGTTAGAGGGGTTATAGGTATTGTACTAGCTGTTCTTGGAGGAGTTGCAATCGGAATTTTAGATGCCACTAAAAATAATATTGAAAAACGACTAGCAAAACTTGCAGAACTAAGAGAAAGCATCACTGCATTTGCTGCAACAAATGCCTCTGAAGTAAGTTCTGCTGTATCTGAATCATCTACACCCACGACAACCGCTGGAGTTGCTTCCGAAAAACAAGATGAAGCATCATCAAATAGTTGCGTAGATATGGACTCCGACGGAGTTTCAAGCTCAGTATCGTGCTCAACATGTAGCGATGATACCTGCGGTAAAGAAGTCACAAAACATCATGATCCAGATTTTAAACAAATTGGAGGAGTAGATCTCCCTAACTCACTCCTGTCAGTAATCGATAAAGTAAATCAAAATGTCGATGACGTTGCAAATGGTAACGAAACAAGCACAGCAAATGAACTCACTAACGATGACTTGCAAGCTATGAAAAAATTAATTGCTCAAACAAAAAGAAAATTAAATAAAGTACTAAAAGAAAAAGGAAAACCCACAATAAACTTTAGAAAAGAAGAAGATGCAATGATCTCCCAATTATTTACTAAAACTCAAGAAGCTTTTGATTCAAAATTTTCTCCTGCAGAAATTGACACTATAAAAAATAGTTTTATGTCAGGAGATTATACTAATACTGAAAAAGACAATGCTATCGATTATGATAGTCAAAGACTTAATGCAAAGAAAGATACCACAACAATACCCACGTTATCATCAAATCCTATCTCATTTGATGATGACGAAGATGATAAGGACAATTCAGGACTAAGTGAATCAAATGCAAAAATGGTAGATGCGGCATCATCCCTAAAAAACCTCAATATAGATAATAAAGACATCATAAAAAATGACAGCGCGTCAATTTTTAAGGTAATTACTATTAGATACCGCAAATCAGGTTACAAAAAACTATTTGGAGTTAAGAAAGAGTTCAAGCAAATCTCTAAACCTAAATAAATAAATAAACTAATTACAAAAAAAAAACTTTTAGTTCTAAAAGTAACATAATCAAGTTACAATTCTAAAAATTATTACTGGAGATTGAACAATGAAGATTTGTGTCCCAAAGGAAACTCATCCTGATGAAACACGCGTAACGCTTTTACCAGCCAGCGTCAAAAAGCTAGTCTCTCTAGGAAGTGAAGTATGTATCGAAACTTCACTTGGAGCAACCATTGATATTTCTGATGAAGAATATAAAAATGCAGGTGCAACAATTTATGCTGACCGCACAAAATTACTGTCTGATGGCGATCTCATTATAAGAATCAGAAAACCAGAAGAAGATGACCTTGATCATTATAAAAAAAATGCAATCAGTATTAGCTACCTTGATCCATTTAATAACCCTAATTTAATAAAAAAATTTACAAGCACAGGGATAAACTCAATTAGTATGGAAATGATTCCTAGGACTACAAAAGCACAAAAAATGGATGTGTTAAGTTCTCAAGCTTCGCTAGCTGGCTATGTAGCAGTTGTTCTCGGTGCCGAAAACTTAAAACAAATTTTTCCTATGATGATGACTCCTGCAGGAACAATCTCTCCTTCCAAAGTTTTTATAATAGGCGCCGGAGTTGCGGGACTACAGGCCATCGCAACAGCAAAAAGACTTGGAGCAAGAGTTGAAGCCTTTGATACCCGGCCAGTAGTAGAAGAACAAGTCAAATCTCTCGGAGGTAAATTTGTCAAAGTTGACTTAGGCGATACTGGACAAACTAAAGATGGTTACGCCAAAGCTCTCACTGATGAACAAATTCAAAAACAACGAGAAGTAATGGAAAAACATTGTGCTGGAGCAGATCTCGTTATAACCACAGCACAGTTATTTGGCCGTAAAGCACCATTGATTGTCACTGAAGAAATGTTAAATAAAATGAAACCAGGCAGTGTTGTTGTTGACCTTGCTGTAGAATCAGGTGGAAATGTTGCAGGATCAATTGCCGGTCAAATTACCGACCGCAACGGAGTAAAGATTATTGGCCTTGCCAACTTACCAGGAAGAGTAGCAGTTCATGCTAGTCAAATGTATTCATCAAACGTAACAAATCTTATTGATGAATTTTGGGATAAAGAAAGTAACAAATTTAACTTAAACTTTGATGATGAAATAATCAGAGGATGCGTGATCACTCATAACGGTGAAATGGTAAACGAAATGCTTAAAAATTTAAAAAAATAAAGGAAAATAAATGGAAGCAACTACAGTTATATTTTTATTGTTCATCTTGCTCTTAGCAATATTCTTAGGCTTTGAACTAATATCAAAAGTTCCGGCAACTTTGCATACTCCATTAATGTCGGGATCAAACGCCATTTCAGGAATCACATTACTTGGAGCATTATCCCTTTCAGGAATGGGGGCAGATAATATGTGGGTAACTATTTTAGGTACTAGTGCTGTTACATTTGCAACCATTAATGTTGTCGGTGGATATATGGTTACTGACCGAATGCTAGAGATGTTTAAGAAAAAAAATAATGGAGGTAACAAATAATGGACACCTCATTAATTATTAACTTTGTATATATTATTTCAACATTTCTATTTATTGTTGGACTAAAAAAATTAGGCTCCCCCTCAACAGCAAGAAAAGGTAACCTACTTTCTTTTTCCGGAATGTTGATTGCTATAATTGTTACGCTAGTATCAAAAGAAATTATTGATTATAAATGGATTATAGTAGGAATGCTCGTCGGAACAATTATTGGAGTCCTATTTGCCAAACTAATTGCGATGACCTCAATGCCTGAAATGGTAGCACTACTTAACGGTTTTGGAGGACTTTCAAGCTTATTAGTTGGTTGGGCCGCATATGAACTTACCCCGAACTTAACTCCATTTGTGGGATCAACTGTTGTTCTTTCAATTATAATTGGTAGTGTAACTTTCACTGGAAGTTTAATTGCCTGGGCAAAATTAAAAGAATTAATGACAGGGCGTCCAATTCTTTTCGCCGGACAACAAATTGTAAATACAGCAGTCATTATATCAATTGTCGTTTTATCAGTTTTATTTGTTAAAGATCCATCCCATTCATTACATTACTTTATAGCACTGGCATCGATTTCATTAATTTATGGAGTAATGGTGGTTCTACCTATTGGTGGAGCTGATATGCCTGTTGTTATATCATTACTTAACAGCTATTCAGGAATTGCTGCTTGTGCTGCCGGGTTTGTCATGCAAAATAACCTATTAATTGTAGCAGGGTCCCTTGTTGGTGCCAGCGGAATTATTCTAACTAATATTATGTGTAAAGCAATGAATAGGTCTCTTGGAAATGTATTATTTAGCGGATTTGGTGCAAGCTCCTCAGGAGGAAAAGCTGTTGATGGTGAAGCTAAACCAATTACAGCTGAAGATACATTTTTAATTTTAGAATCTGCTAGTTCAGTCTGCATCGTACCAGGCTACGGCCTTGCAGTTGCCCAAGCTCAACATGCAGTTAAAGAACTCTCTGAGCTTCTTGAAGAAAATGGAACAGAAGTAAAATTTGCAATACATCCCGTAGCAGGGAGAATGCCAGGGCATATGAATGTTTTACTCGCAGAGGCCAGCATTCCATATGAGCAATTATTTGAAATGGATGAAGTTAACCCCACAATGGAAACAGTTGATGTTTGTGTTGTCATTGGAGCAAATGACGTAGTTAATCCTTCCGCAAGAGAAGATGACTCAAGCCCAATTTATGGAATGCCAGTTATAAATGTCGATTATGCAAGCACTGTTATTGTCCTTAAAAGGTCTATGGGAACAGGCTTTGCTGGAGTTCAAAATCCACTCTTCTTTAAAGACAATACAAGAATGCTGTTTGGTGACGCAAAAGGTTCAATCCAAGGACTTGTTTCAGAATTTAAATCTTAATTTAAACGGTCTAGCAGTTAGGAAAGTTTACTGCTAGGCCTCCTTTAGAAGTTTCTTTATATTTTGATGCCATATCTTTTCCTGTATGCACCATGGTCATTATAACTTTATCTAATGAAATATAATGAGTACCATCACCTTGCAAAGCAATTCGAGCTGCATTAATCGCCTTAACTGCTCCCATTGCATTTCTTTCAATACAAGGAATCTGAACAAGACCTCCAACCGGATCACAAGTTAAACCTAAATTATGTTCCATCCCAATTTCTGCCGCATTTTCAACTTGATGAATATTTCCACCTAAAGCCTCAGTTAGTCCAGCCGCGGCCATAGAACAAGCTACACCCACCTCTCCTTGACAACCAACTTCAGCTCCTGAAATAGATGCATTTTTTTTATATAAAGTACCTATTGCCCCTGCCGTAAATAATATTTTATTGACACCCTCTTCATTTGCTCCCGTACAATGATACTTATAATAATTAATTACAGCTGGTAAAATACCAGCTGCTCCATTAGTCGGAGCAGTCACAATTCTACCTCCTGCTGCATTTTCTTCATTAACAGCAATTGCATTAAGATTTACCCAATCTAAAACTCGTAACTCTTCCTTACTGGCTTGTTGCAACTTTTTAAATAACTCAGGAGCACGACGCTTTATATTTAGACCTCCAGGTAAGTGACCTTCTGTTTTATGCCCGTTTTTAATACTTTCCAACATAACATCTTTAATTAATTTTAATTTATTAAAAATTTCATCAACAGAAAATCGAATCTTTTCATTTTCTAAAATTAGATCTGAAATATTAAGCTTATGCTTTTGGCAAATATTTAAAAGCTCTGCTCCCGTAGAAAAAGGAAACGGCACTTTTAATAACTTTTTATTATCTGCCTCTGTCCCCTCTTGAAAAAAACCACCACCAGTCGAATAATAATCTTTTTCACTAAGTAATGAATCATTACGATCAAAACTAGAAATCTTTAAAGCATTTGGATGAAATAGTAATGAATGATCTTTATTAAGAATTAAATCAGTATTTATATCAAAATTAATTTCATGATCACCTAACAAGTTTATTTTATTTTCTGAGGTAATTTTTTGAATCAATGAACTTACTTGTTTTGTATCAACTGTTTCTGGCCGATAACCACTTAATCCTAATAAAATGGCCTTATCTGTACCATGACCTTTACCAGTAAGAGCAAGAGAACCATAGAGTTCAATTTTTAATCTATTAATATTTTTTATTGAATGATGATGAGATAAATAATACTTAACCGCCTTCATAGGCCCCACAGTATGAGAACTCGATGGGCCAATTCCGATTTTAAATAGTTCAAAAATTGAGATGTCCATTATTAATCTTTAACAACACGATATTCTGCTTCAATAGCATCATCCGAGTTTTGAGAGGGACGAGTTGGAGAAGATGTATTAGACTGTTGATTCATAGACTTTTTTACAAAAGTTACTGTTTTATATGCTCTAAATAATGTTCTAATTAAAACATAAATACTATAAAAAAATATTGCTTTAAAAAGTATTGTAATCAATTTTTTCTCTCCTTAATGCAAGATACACTAACTAGGCCCATCAAACCAGAAAAAATAGCTCCTGTGGTTATTTTTCAATATATAGTATGTAGTTATTTCAGAATCTTACAACGTAAAATCTTCCTATAATGATCAATTAATGATATGAATTGAAAAATATTAACTGCCATGGAGCATAAAATGAGCGAAGAAAAAAGAAAATTAATCCACTGGGCCGACATGACTGCTGATAGAATTATACGGCAACAAGGCGATAAAGATTTATATGTCTTAGCTAGTGGCATTACCCCATCTGGAGTAGTTCATTTTGGAAATTTTCGTGAAACAATTACAGTCGACCTAGTTGCCAGAGCTCTAAGAGACAGAAATAAAAATGTCAGATTTATCTTTAGCTGGGACGACTATGACACTTTTAGAAAAATACCTAAAAATATGCCGAAACAAGATATTTTAGAACAATACTTATTTCAACCAATTGTCGATACTCCTGACCCATTTGAACAAACAAATAGCTACGCTGAGTTCCATGAAAAGAACTATGAAGCTCAGTTAAAAAAAGTTGGAATTGATGTTGAAGCTATCTATCAGTCTAAAAAATATAGAAATTCTGATTATTCAGATCAAATTAAATTGGCACTTAAAAATAAAGCTCAAATTGCAGACATACTAAATAAGCATAGAACTACTCCTCTTAACAGCAACTGGATGCCAGTTTCTCTTTATTGTGAAAAATGTAATAGGGATAAAATGCAACTAGTCACATGGGATAATAATGATACTCTTAAGTACACTTGTGAACTTTGCCAACATAATGGAGAAGAAATCATATCAACAAGCAGCCGCATAAAGCTGCCATGGAGAATAGACTGGCCTATGCGTTGGGCATATGAATCTGTTGATTTTGAGCCAGGAGGAAAAGATCACTCTAGTGAAGGAGGAAGTTTTTCTACAGCAAAAGAAATTGTCAAAGAAATCTATGACGCTAAAGCTCCTATTTATTTGCAATATGATTTTGTAAGTATTAAGGGTGCAGGTGGTAAAATGAGCAGTTCATCTGGGAATGTAATTACGGTCAATGATGTATTAAAAGTTTATGAACCAGAAATGGTCAGATGGATTTTTGCTAGCTACAAAACTAATGTCGATTTTTCAGTTAGTTTTGATTTAGATGTAATTAAAACCTATGAAGATTATGATAGACAAGAAAGGCTTGCATTTGGAGTTGATTCTGGTAATCAAAAGAAAGTTGATATGGCCAAAAGAGTATTTGAATTATCTCAAATTTCTGAAATGCCACAAGAAATTCCATTTCAACCAAGCTTTAGACATCTCTGTAATATTCTACAAATTAATAATGGAGACCTTGCTAAAACAAAAGTTACTTACCAAGAAGAACTTAAAAGCTCTAGAGATGAAAGACGACTTGAAGAAAGATCACTTTGTGCTAAACATTGGCTTGAACATTACGCACCTGAAGAATTTAAATTTGGGCTTAACCAATCTATTCCCACTGATTTAGATCTGACTGATTATCAGAATAATTTCATCAAAAAAGTAAAATTATTTATTCAACAAGAATGGAGTACTATAAATACAGATAAAGACCTACACGGAAAACTTTACGAGTTTATTCATGAAGATGATCACCTTGAACCAAGTGATGCATTTCAAGCTTTATATAAAATATTAATATCAAAAGAAAAAGGTCCTAAACTAGCAGGATTTATTCGAACGATAGGAAGAGATAAAGTATTAGAAATTTTATCTTAGAACAAAAAATAATAATTACACTATATAGCTAATCCCAAAAATATTATAGGAAGATATATAATTGATCCAAGAAAGTATTTTCTTGCCCATATCCTTTGCTCATCACTTCTTTCTTTTAGTGAAAATCCCTTAAATGCAAGCGCTAAAAATAATGCCCCTACAATACTAGAAAAATAATTATAATATATTGAAGATATTCCAAAAACAATTGGCAAGGAAGCAATCATAATCAGTAATATTGTATAAACTAATATTTCAAAACCAGATGACTTAAAGTCATCTTTCCCTGTTTGGCATAAAATCATACCGGCATTATTATAATCTTTCCTCCGATATATATAAATGGCAGTAGTATGAGGAATTTGCCAAATAAAAACTATTGAAAAAAGTAGTATGGCCATCAAACCTAGTTCTTGAGTTACACTAACCCAACCTATAACAGGAGGTAAAGCTCCTGAAATACTCCCTATGAATACAGCTGAAGATCCTTTCTTTTTTAAAGGGGTATAAACTAGTAAATATAAAAAACTTGCAAGGAAGGTTAGAGCAAAGCTTAAAGCATTGATCTTGAAAAATAAAATAGAAAGCCCAGAACATGTTAAAAGTACGCCGAATATAAAAGCAGAAATGGGTGAAACTCGCCCAGATGAAATGGGACGATTTTTTGTTCTCTCCATTTTTGCATCATCATCTTTTTCAATAAGACAATTAAATACCCCTGTTCCCATAATAACTAGATGCACCCCAAGTATCGTCAGGATTAATTTAGATATAAGTATTTTTTCAGGTGATGATATTGCTCCTACAGCAACGGTTAAAGATACTAATGAAGCTAGTTTAGGCTTTGTAAGTATTACTAAATCTTGTAAGTACTCAATAATTTTACTATACATATAAACCTCATCTAAAACTAAAACCAATAAATATAAAGACTCTAGTTAAGCTTTCTGGATACAATAAAAAAAAGCAATAGTATATGAATCACATCAGTTTTACCAATAATAATTGATATACAGATTTGTTTTCTTTTATAAATAAATCCATAGACGCGAAGCGAAAGGCCCTGTTTACATATTCCTTAATTTTTGCATATAACATCATATCAAGGATTATTAAATGGAAGATATAATTGAGCAAAAACAATTTAATATGCAAAAAATATTATTATTTTTAGCTGGAGCTTTAATAATTTCAATATTACTTGCAATTAAACATTTTAACAATCGGCCCAAGTTACCTCATTTATATGAATTACATTCATATTCACTACTAAATCAAGACAATATTCAGTTTGGAAGTAATAATTTAAAACATAAGTGGTATGTTGCAAATTTTGTTTTTACTAGCTGTCCAATGTCCTGCCCTAAAATAATGCAAACAATGTCAGAATTACAAACAATTATAAAAAATGAAAAACTAAAATTGAATTTAGTTACATTTTCTGTAGATCCCGAAATTGATACACCCAATATACTAAAAAAATACTCTTTAGAATATAAAGCAGACAATAAAATGTGGACATTTTTAACAGGCGAACTTTATGCAGTAAAACATTTATTAATGAATGACTTCAAGGTTGTCATGGGAGAAAAAGACATTACAGACCTAATGGCAATAGCCCATAGTAACAAGCTGGTATTAGTTGATGGGAATGGAATCGTGCGATCTTATTACTCAGCAGAAATAAAGGACTTAAAGAATCTTATAAATGACTATAAAACTAATTTTTAATCATTTATGATTTCTACTATCCTTGAAAATTTAGAGTTGCTTATTACTTCATCTACTGAGTGTGCCGTAAGAGATAATTTAAATGACTTTATCTTATCAGCGTTTTCTAATTGATCTATTTTTAATAAGTAATGGTTCAAACTTAAAGAATTACCTAATACAAATATTTTTCCTGTTTCAGTTATTAATTCCAACCTATACTTTAATGGATTCCCCTCATCTTTGTTCTCTATGGACCACTTTATATTAATCTCATCGGAAATATGATAGGAATTCTCTATATTGTAAAACTTAATTTTTGGAAGTTGGTAGCGATGTATTAACTCTCCAAAACCTTTTCCTTTAATGTTTTTGCCATTAATGGTTCCAGAAACCTGTAGGGCTCCTTCCCAAAAAGAACCACCTAAAGGTAAATTAACCATTTGATTTTTGGTAAAAGGAGATAGGACTAATTTTATTCCCTCAGATGGAATGTTTAAATTCCAACCCATTGACATAAACTTACCGCTTTTGGGATCTTGCCAGTAATTAGTACGAATAAACTCTTTATCATAAACAGTGGTTGAAGTCCCATCTGGTCTTGAAATATCTATTCCTCCATACTCAGGAGTTTGAGGTAAGTTATTATCTCGATCAAAAATATTGCTAATCATAATATCTGTTCCATCATCTAATTGCAGACAAAACCATTCATAGCTCTCAAATAGATTACCGATTTCAATAGGAGAAACAATAAATGGGCCCCACTGATGATCCATCCATGCCATTCCTATCACCTCTTCTTCGATACCATCATAAGATATTTTTCCAACAACATCTAAACGCGTTAAAGAATAGTACCAACTATTACCACTAGTACCAATGTCAACATAACCATCTCCTTGCACCATTAATGGACGTTTACGAGCACTAAGTTCAACATCAATCAACATTTTCTTATAATGTGTTTTTATCTGATAATTAAATGGAATTAAATTTTGATTAGAATCACGTTTAGATTTAAAAAGATCAGTTCCATAAATCGTTCTATGACGTAGATCTAAATGGCCTTTCGCTGAATTTAAAACTCCCAAAGTGGTACCACTGGTATGCTTATTGGTTGACCTATTAGTAATAGTAAAAAACCTAATTTGATTATTAAAATGTGATACTAGTACTGAATATTTATTCTTTGTTTTTTTCCCTTCGACATGCATAACTGCATACCACCATTCCATATGAGTAATTAGATTGTGTCTTCCTTCATCATTTGGAAAAATTATATCAGAGCTAGGATCTTGATAAGGATAAGTTTGCCATTCATTTTGAGCATGCAATTTACTCTGAAAAGAAATTAATAAAAATACAAATACAAATAATAAAATCTTCAAACCATATTCCTTTTTTTGTTAAATTATAAGAAATATTAACTTGATCTGAAAAGGAAATTATTCATGCCAACTGATAAATATTAACCAATTACCACTAGTAATTTACATACTGTATATTTAGTTACTCATTTTTTTAAATTAAATCCCAAGTAGAACTAAAATTGGACAAATTACGGACTTCATCTCTGATTCTATCTTTTTCAGTGTCATCAAAATTATTTCCCGTTAAATCAATATATTCTAAGCTGTTTAACTCAGAAAATATATTTTCAGGTAAACTCGTTAAGTTGTTATTTTGTAAATGTAAATAATGTAACCCTGTCAAATCATTCAAAACACCCGACTCAAGCTCTTGAATTTGATTATCACTTAAATAAAGATCTACCAAACTATCCAATCCTTCAAAAACCGATTCAGGCAAATTAGTTAATTTATTTCCATGTAAATTTAGTGACGATTTAAATGCTCCATTTACTAACCGAAATGATAATCCATCAAAAGAAGTTGCTGATAATTCCGTTATCTGATTATTATTTAACTGTAATTCCACTAATGAAAGGCCATCAAACGAATCCTCTGGAATCTCACTAATCAAATTATAAGAAAGAGAAAGATATTCTAAAGTCGTTAAATCTTCAAATATACCAGAACTAATACTATCAATTAAATTATTACCTAAATACAAATATATTACTTCTGAAAGATTATTAAAATCCTCTTTTTGCAAACTAGAGATATTTCTACTAGATAAGTCTAATTTCTCAATACCATCAAGAGTGCTTTCATTAATTTCATCACACTCTTTTTGTAATTGGGTTTCCAGTGCATACTCAATATAAACGGACCTGTCACAAACAGAAGTATAATCACTACTTGAACTTTTGCTAACTGATTGGTCAGTTAAAAACTCACAGGAACATAGTAAAATTGATATAAAGCAGTAGAATTTCAACATTTTGACTCTTCCCTAATTTATCAAAATGTATCGGCAATTATCCCCTAATTTATTAATTACTCACCTTCTCCAGTCACATAGATATTTTCTTCGAATTCACCATTATATTCGATGGAAATCTCTGCAGAGAAATCATCATAGCTCGTGGGAATGAATAATACTTCAATACTACAATCTTCTCCTGGCATTAAAATTCCTTCACAGCTTTCATAATAATCAAATTCTTGATCACCAAAAAACCAAATATTATTAATTTCCAACCTTGAATTGCTAATATTTCTGATTTCTAAATTAAGACTTTCTTCTTCTCCAATCTCGACAGAACCAAAATCAATTGAAGTGTCGCTAAATTCAATTTGTGACAATGATGCAAATACTGACGAAGATAAAAATAAGATAATAAATAGTATATTTTTCATCTTATTTATATATATGATTTTAAATGCATAAGTAAACTAAATATTTATACCTTAATTAACTACTTAAATTATTTAATAGATCACAATGCTCTAAATAGATAATAATCAGATTAACTATAAACTGAAATAATATTTAGTAGTATAATGGGACTTTTATGAAGTAGGTTTCATTAGGTCTACATACATTAAACTTTCTATTGGCTACAAATAGTTACTAATGGAGTGTTACCTTTTTTATCTTTATGATGAATAATTGATTTATTAGAATAGGTAATGGAGTATTTATCAGGAATAGCATCAGACATTAAATCAATACTTGCGACAGGGTTTTCTTTAGTTAACTCTATCATAGGTATAAATTTTCCTTTATAAGCAATATCACCACTATTACCTAGGCTAAAACTTTCATTTGGTTTTTCAGAAAATAATAACTTTAAACCCCTCTTTCCCTTCAAACTAAATGATAATTTAATATGATCTTTCTTTTTTACAGAGCTTAATGCTACAACAGACTTTGCCTTTAACTTTGATTTAAGTATCGCTATTTTCCTCTTCCATGTGCTAAGGCCTTCTGATTTATTTTCAAGGTAGAATATTTTTTTATAATCTTTGCTTTGCATAATCACTCTTACATAGCTTTCTCTATAGCGAATCTCATTATTTTGATTTTTTCCAATTTTCTTAGCTAATGAGAATAATTCATTAAAATCTTTTACCGTTAGTTTACCAAAGTACCTGCCTGCCTCCTCTGGACAGATACTACCCCGTGAGCTTGTTTTCCAGTCAATATTACCATTGCTAGAAATTATCAATCTTTCTTCTCTGTCACTTGAGCCTACATAAATTTTTATCGTACTTAATCCTGTTTTAGAAAAAGCAGGAAGTGATAAAATAAATATTGATATTACTATTATTAGTTTAAACATTCTAACGGCCTTAATATTTGTTCAATATGACGTGGATAAATTTTAGAATTCACATTTCTAGAACTCTTCATAATTGAATCATGCTCTCCTAGCTCCGAAAATGGATAGTGTTTATTATTATATTCATCACTTATTAAAACTTGATGCATAATTTCGTGATTCCAAGTACCAATTTTAGTATTATAGGTTAAGTTTGCTGCATTTGCTCTATTTAAACTTGCTGGATTTGTCTCCATTTTGTTGTCAACATACTCAGTGCAACAAGTAGTAATATCTTGATTAGCACAGCGGCTGTACCCATTTGCCTCTATACAGCGATTAACGTGTAACTCCTTTACTTTATCACAGTCTCCCTGATCACTTCTTGGCCTTATATCAGCATTAAAACATTGATGTAATCTAAAGTTGTTATTCCCAGAAGGTGCAGATGATTTCAACTCAATATTAAGATCAAATTTAACCTTGGGATCTCTCACTACATTTGGGGGTGTTGGACAGGAAACGGAACTTGTTGCTCTAGGTTGAGCCTGTGCTCCAGCCTCCAGGCATGCGGGAAGTGTTGCTAATTCTATGCTCGTACTTGACTCGGAAGAAGAACCTAATTGGCAATTAAATTTATTTTCAAAATTTGCTTTAACATTTTCTTGCAAGCATTGTTTTTGATCATCTGGCAATTCACTTAAATTTGGAATTACTAAATTTACCGTTTTCTTAATTGTAATATTTCCATCGGTATCTTTTTTAAGACTATACTCTCTAGCACTTCCACCGTATGGAAAATTTGCTTTCCCCCTACTTACTAATACACCATCACTGCTACTAAGATCACCTGTTACATTGCCACATGAATAAGGCTTATTAATGGTATTTAAAAATCCACTATTACACAATACAGCTTGGGCCATTCTTCTTTCGTTTTCAGGCATTTCTATCAACGCCTGCCTAACCACATGTGGATTTTGCTGAGCAAGCTCGGATAAGCCTTGATTGCAAATATTTTTAGCTTGTTCAACCTGCTTATTCAGTAAGTCTCCTTGCATTGCTTGAAGCTTATCATCTACAGCTTGAGCAAGTGGAGAGTTAGATGTTTTAACATCATTATATTTGTCCATTATTTCTTCTACAAGGTCAGGATAATCAAAAGGATCATCTAAACGACTATTATATGTACTTGATGCTGAACTTCCTTGAAGTAAAGCATTAATGCTAGACCTAAAACCTGCAGTAAATTGCCCTTCTGTTTTAGGCCTATTTATTGAATCATTATTTGTATCTCCCTGGAATTGATCCCACAAAACTGGATATGCATTACCTAAACGAAATCTCTGATATTTAATAGAATCACACCTGGCATAATTTACTTCTCTACTTCTCTGTGTAGCACAAGAAGCAATGGCACTCTTTTTTAATACGTCATCCCACACCATCGCACGAATAACCTCTCTAGTTGATTGTGAGTCTTGAATATATTCTACTTTATCTGAAATAGTATTATCTCCATCAGGAAAAACAATTTGATGACTATTTTCAGATGGAATATCATCTGACACAAATCCATTAACTAATGTATTATAAGTATCACCTGAACGTAAGCAAGAAGGAATCACTCTCTCTCCTAATGCCTCTTCAGCCGCCGGTAAGTTTACAAATCTTAATTCATCGTTAGCAAATTCAGGATCATTTTCAAAAGTAAGATCATCTTCATCCCTATCTAATGGAATCTGTGAAATTAATGAATTATTTACTAATATACTGCTTCCAAGATACTCAAGCATTTTATCTCTAACTTTTTCTAGTAAAACATTTTGCTGAATATTTAGTAAGTTTTCAAGACTATCTCCTTGGATAGGTAATCCAGAGGGCCTCATACAAAATGCTCCAATATAAGAATTAATGCTATCCTCAGAACAAGACATTTCTAATAGTTGGCCGGCTTGGGCCTCAGAACCTTCACCTTCAGGAAATAAAAATCCATAACCCCCTGAATTACTCTGCTGAGAGTAATTACCATCGATAGTATTAGTTGGCATATCTGGATGAGAATTCGCTTGTACTGGAAAAAATATCAATATAATTGCATAAATTATAATCATATTAGTTATGTCGGCATAACATAGCATAATTTTAATAAATATTTACAAAAACAGAGCTTAAATCTTTATGCCCCGTATTTTTGACAAATAATCAGGTATTTGTTTCAATTTTGACATATTTTTAGACAAAGGAATAATTATGAAATCTATCATTGGCTTAATCTTTACTTTAATTTTAATTAATAATGCTTATTCAATTGATTACTTTAATACTTATCGCTGGAACAGAGCAAATGAACTAGAACAAAATGGAAAAATTGATAAAGGCCCTTGGTATGAATGGTGGTATTACAAAGTTGTTTTACCAAATACTAACGAATCATTTTTCTTTGTCTACGGTGTAGTTAACCCCTGGGATCAAGAACAAGAGATGAAAGGAACTAGAGCATATATTGGAATGGGAGACTTCCAAAGAAGAACTCAACCAGAAGAAAAATTTGATGTATCTGAATTTATGTCAAGTTACCAAGAACCATATGTTGCAATTCAAGATAACTTTGCAACAGATAAATATATTTCAGGAAGCTTAAAAGATGAAGATGGAAAGAATTATGAGTGGCAAATTGATATAAAGAAAAACTGGACTTTTAATGCTACTGGATGGGCAACTGGAAGAATGATAACAAATATTGAATGGTATCCAGCACAAGCTGATGCAACTTGTTCTGGTAAAATTATCAGCCACGACAAAACTTATAACTTTACTGATGTTCCTTGTTACCAAGATAGAAACTGGGGAACATCATTTCCTAAATGGTGGACTTGGATCGTCTCAAACCACTTTGAAAATAATCCAGGTACTACATTAGCAATTGGAGGCGGAAGACCAATATTCAGAGGTGGGATTGATCCGATTGAAAATGTCGCAATTGGATTTAAACATAAAGGCCAAGAATATAGTTTTAGGCCAAATGATCTAGACATTGTGAGAATTGATATTAATTTTGGCAAATGGGAAGCTTCTGGAATTAACGGAAATACAAAAATTGAAGTATCGGCTTTTGCACCAAAAGAATCTTTCATGGATCTAATCTTTATGACCCCTGAAGGAAAAGAATTTCATGATTATGAAACTTTAACAGGTAAACTAACAGTTAAGTTATACAAAAGAAAACACCTATTTAAGAAATGGGAACTGATAGATACTGTTATTTCTAACCATGCAGGAATTGAATATGGCAGCCATGACGAGTATGATAAAGAAAAATTATTCAATAGTAATAATAAAATCTTTTCAACTTTTTAGTTAATAAAAATCAATACTTTATTAATACCTGTGTAAATATGTTAATTAAGTTTGATTTATCTTACTTTTGATATATGTAATTTTAATGAAGAAATTAAACACAGGAATTCATTCAGTTTATATAGGTAATTTAAACTATAATGTGACCGAAGATCAACTACTTGGCCTTTTTAAAAAATATGGCTATATTAAAAATATCAAATTATTAAAAGAAGGAAAAGAAAACAAGAGCAAAGGTATTGCATTTGTTGATATGGTAAATATGAAGGATGCAACCAATGCCATCAAAATGCTAAATGGAACTGAACATATGGGACGTACCCTTAAAGTAAATATGGCAAATACCCAAAATTTTAAACATTCAACAAATAAGGAATGTCCAGAACCTGCTTCTCAAAAAATAAGTTCTAAAATGATAAAAAAACATAAAAAATATAATAAAAAATTTGGACTTGATACTCTTCTAGAAAGAAAGTAAATAAGAGACTCTTTTACCCTCTAGATAGATTTATTACTTTACTTCATACTTATATAAATGAAACTTTTAATCTTATTATTTTTGTTCTCTCTCAATATCTCTGCTAATGAAGAAATCGACTTAAAATATTGGAGTATCTATAACAAAAATAAGTACTTCGATAGTGAATCTATGCTCAAAGCAGGAGTTAAGGACAGACAAAAGTTAATCAATAAACGCAAAGAAAGCATTAAACTATATACAATTTCAGATAAATTATGCAATCAATCACTGATTCAAAGCTCCATAAAATCAAAACAAAAAACATTAACAGCTCAAGAATCTGATATTTGCCTTAAAGCACTGAACTACCCCACTAAAGTATTTCACCAATTACATACAAATATTTCTAAAGCAAAAAGAGTTCAACTTCTTAAACTATTAACAAATAGGAAAAAGTTTAAATGAGAATTTTTCTAGTTTTAACTTTACTTAATTTAAGTTTTTCATATGCTGAAGACTGTGTAACAAAATTAAGATGCTCTTCATCAAAATGTGACCAAGGGCACCAAGGTCACATAATGTTCGTTGATATAAATAATAGTTACTGTGAAGTTGAGGCCGCAAAATGCTTTGCCGCAAAATCATGCCAAAAAATTTCAATCATCCCAAAGATTACAATTACCCAAGAAAAAACAAATGAAATCAAGCAAGTTATTAGTGGCTTAAATCTCAGTACAAGAAATAAAAGAATGCTTATCCAACAAGGATGCTACTCCACAAACTCAATATACATAAGGAAATGCCTTCGATGGGTTACAGAAAAAATGTATGACCCAAAAGCACAACAGATTTATCAAGAATTAATAAATATTGTCGTAGACCAAAATCAAATTAAATTAACTAATAACGGAAAACATAAGATTGACTTTATCGGTGCAATACAACAAGTATCCTCCGATAATTTAAAAGTAGACTCAGTTGTATTTTCTGGTCATGGAGATGGTGAAAGTATTTATGGAGATGGAGATGGCGCAAAAATTACCTACCCTCAAATTGAATATGCCATAGGGGAAGAAAATATTCCGCATATTAAAAGTGCATTTTATTGTGCCTGCTCAACAGGCGGTGAAGATGTTTTATCCAGAGAATTAAGAATAACAAAAGTCCCACCCGGTAGAATATATGCATTTAATGGTTCAGGACCTTTAAATAGTTACTATTCAGGAATTGGATTAAAATCAATGATGGAAAAAGATTTGAGACTTGGTACAAAGGCAAAAGTTTCAGAAATGATTGACAGCCTAAGAAGACTTCCACATCGAAGAAATAATCCTGTTGCTTTAATGTGCAACGAAAATGAACTATTACCTAGTATCGTTTCTCCCTATGAAGACCCTGTTATATTATCCGATCAAGATACTTGCACCTCAGATAAAGCGATGAAAATTAAAAACTTAATAATTAATTTCTGGCATGGAAAAGAGGAAGGGTTTCCAGTGGACATATCTGATTCTCGTTTACAGAGAGAAGCAAGAAAATATAATTTCAATTTAAATAATATTGGTAACTTTCCATTAGAAGGTCACTTTGATCCCACAAATGACTCAAATGGTAACTTACGCCCAATAGGAAAAGAATCCATGAATGCATTCATGCTCATGTATCGAATGGCACAGCAAGTGAAAGATAGCTGCCTTCAGGAAGGTACTAATCATACGATAAATAATAAATTGATGCTATACCTGCTAGGGCATTTTGATTCTTATAAAAAAAATATCAGAAACTTTTTTAATGATTTATTCTTAAAATATAACAAAAAAGTTCAGGAATATAACGCCTCTCATCAACCCCCATTTCCAATTTTAGATTTATCTGATAATTTTTTCAACTCACAAACTGCAATTTATAATTTTATTAATCAAGTTCAAAATAACCCCAACTATATTGATGAGTTTTATGCGGTAAGCACAATATTAAATGATCTATTTATGAACTTTGATATCGACTGCTTGGATAGTGATTCTAACTCACCTCTCATTTGGGCGGAAAAGAATTTAGATTGGGAAAATGAACCAGAAGTTTCAAAAAATATCCTTGACCCAGACCATGAAATATTAAACTGCTTCACCAGGTAAATCGCCCGACTACATAGCTCAACCAAAATCGCAAATAAAATGCTTTTAGATATTGCTGACAAGATAAGATAGCCTATTTTCATAGAAATACAATAGCACAAATCATTCAGGTAAAACATGTTCATCCCTGGAAGCATCCAATACTAGAGGTAGATATTATAAGAATATAATAATCCCGCTGGATGATCGCGTCATTCCTTTACATAAGGAACGAGAATTAAATGTACCAGTATTTTTAGCAACATGATCCATCGTAATTAATGACAAAAATCACTTACTTAATCCTTCCAAATAATGGTTACGATTATTCAACATTGTAAATGTGCCACTACTAGAGCTATAGTACTTTATTATAGTTTGTTTTCTTAAGCGTACTGCTATGAAATCATGACGAGATAAAGTTGAGAACTACTCAGTTTCCAAAACCTGGAAGGAAGTTTTATAATGATTAACACTCAAAACGCAGAGAAGATAATTCACCCGCATTTTGATAATTTACATACTGAAGTTGTTTCTTTAGAAGAGTCCATAGGAAAAACTTTAGCAGAAGACCTCTTTTCACAAAGAGACTTACCACCATTCGATAGAGTCGAAATGGATGGTATTGCGATAAACTCAGAGTTTGCACATAAGTTCAATTCACAACTTTCTTTTCAAATTGAAGATATTCAAGCCGCAGGAACGCCACAAAAAACACTAAGAGATAACCAATTTGGATGTATAGAGGCCATGACCGGTGCTATCCTTCCTAAGAATACTAATATGGTTATTCCTTACGAGCAACTGGACATCAAAGATAATACTGCACAAGTAACTAGTGAATCTAAATTAAAGCCTTACAGAAATATTCACAAACAAGGTAAGGATATCAGATCCAATGAAAAAATATTATCCAAAGGTCAACATATAAGCTCTCCAGTTGTGGCAATCTTAGCTTCAGAAGGTATAACCAAAGTAAAAGTGATTAATCACCCTCAAATTGCTATTGTTAGTACAGGAAGTGAACTCGTTGATCTTCATAAAACACCTCAACAACACCAGATCTACATAAGTAATTCTCATGCTTTAAAAAGCGAACTACAAAGCTTCGGTTATGCAAAAATCAATATCATGCATATACCTGACGATGAACTTACTTTATTTAATGAAATGCAGGATATATTAAACAACCATGATTTAATTTTGTTAACAGGTGGAGTTTCCAAAGGAAAGTTTGATTACGTTCCTCAAGTCCTGAGTGATTTAAAAGTCAACAAAGTTTTTCATAAGGTAGCACAAAAGCCTGGAAAACCCTTATGGTTTGGAATAGGCCCTAAACAACAAGTAGTTTTTGGATTGCCTGGCAACCCAGTATCCTGTCTTGTGAATTTACGCCGCCATGTTGTTCCCAACTTAATCAAAGAAAGAATTATAAAAGTTCGTTTGAAAAAAGAGATTGTATTCAAAAAATCAATGACACTATTTCAAGCTGCAACATTGGAATATGACAACGGTGAACTTTGGGCAAACCCAGTAATCGGGAATGGTTCAGGAGACTACCTTTCGTTAAAAAAATCAAATGGATTCTTAGAACTGCCTGCAGAATATGAAAAATTTCATGCAGGCTCAACCTTTCCTTGGTACCCATGGGGGAAATCATTCTTATAGATAATCATGGCAGACATATTCATAAACTTAGAGTCTCATTATTAGACGCTTGTAATATGCGATGTATGTATTGTATGCCTGAAAAGATTGAATTCATACCTAAACAAAACTTGCCTCAAGCTCAAGAATTGTTGAGCATTTGCTCAAACTTAGTAGATCTCGGTATTGATGAGATTCGTCTGACAGGAGGAGAACCACTTCTACGCTCAGACTTCATCGATATTGTAAAAAAACTTTCAGAATTACCTTTAAGAAAACTAGGGCTAACAACAAATGCCATTAAACTAAGAAAACACCTGAATGAGTTAAAAAGAACTAAATGTCAGCACTTGAATATTAGTTTGGATTCTATCAATAAAGAAAACTTCACTCGCATTAACAAAACTAATTCCCTTAAAACTGTCTTAGAGTCAATCTTGATGGCATGTGAAATGGGATTCAAAGTAAAACTCAACACTGTTCTGATGAAAGGAATTAATGACCATGAGGTCTTTAATCTAATTGAATTTGCAGAGAAAAATAAAATTGAAATTCGCTTCTTAGAATTAATGAAAATTGGTGTGATAAGAGATGATTTTGAAAAATTATTTATAAGTGCCTCCGAAGTTATTAAACAGATTAAAATAAAATGGCAACTTTATGAGCAAGAAATGCCTCTGGACTCAACATCATTTAATTTTGTTACACAAAATGGTGGAAAAATTGGGTTTATAGCATCTGAATCTCGCCCATTTTGTGGAGGATGCTCTCGATTAAGATTAGGGCCTGAAGGCAAGTTGCGCCCATGCTTGATGATAAATGATGGGCCAAGTTTAATAAATTTGAAGCAAGAAGAATACCGCCCTATTCTTGAAAAAGTTATGAACCTAAAACCTCTTCATAGAGTGGAGGAACTTAAACAGCCCATGTATCAGGTAGGGGGATAATATGAAAGAATTGAATCATATTGATAAGAATAACAACCCAACTATGGTCGATGTCACAAATAAAAATACTAGTAATCGTCTTGCCAGGGCCCGAACAATTCTGACTTTACCAAAGATTGTTTGGGATCAATTTGATGGGAAAGATATCGTGACAAAAAAAGGGCCCATATTGCATACTGCAATTATTGCAGGAACTATGGCAGTAAAAAAAACTCACGAGTTAATTCCATTCTGTCATCCATTGACTTTGGACTCAATCAAAATATCCATTACCCCTATTGATAAAAAATTGATTATTGACACCGAAGTAAAATGTCATGGACGAACCGGAGTAGAGATGGAAGCCTTAACAGGATCTACAGTCAGCGCCTTAACAATCTATGATATGTGCAAGGCACTCACCCACGAAATTATTATTGGCGAAACCAAACTGATTGAAAAAACAGGTGGTAAAAGAACTATTAAGGAGGGCATCTATCTTGATAAATAAAATATTTCATCCCTTTGAGTTCGCCATTTGTGGATATTCCGGCAGCGGAAAGACCTATCTAATAAAAAAGTTACTTCAACGTCTTTCTTCCGATTATCATATTGGATTTGTAAAGCACGACGCTCATTGCTTTGAAATAGACAGAGAGGGAAAAGATAGCAGCAACCTGTTCGATGCCAAATTTAATAACCTGAATATGGATTTTGTATTAGTTGAAGGATATAAAACGACTGAAGCACCTAAGCTCGTGGTTCTAGGTGATGGAGACTGTAAAATTGATATCATTAACGACTTTAGGCAGGGTAAACTAAAAAATGTTTTAGGCTTCATTGGAGTTGAGAATCATTGTCCTTTCACCAGCTCTCTTCCATATTTTCAAAGAGACAATATAGAACAAATTGTACAATTTATTTTGACTTACTTGAAAAATCAAACTGAAAAAATACCCGTTTATGGCCTAATCTTAGCAGGAGGACTAAGCAAAAGGATGGGGCAAGATAAAGGGGCGTTAAACTACCATGGTCAACCACAAACCCATTATTGCTTTGATATGCTTTCTCAATTATGTCATGAGACCTTTATTTCATGTAGAGAAGAACAAAAAGACTTACCCCACTTAAAAGATCTACCACAAATTCATGATTCTTTTCCTGTTAATGGGCCACTTGGAGGGATTTTATCCGCGATGGAACAAAAACCAGGAGCATGGTTAGTCGTTGCCTGTGATTTACCTTACCTGGATGTAAAGAACTTAAATAAATTAATTCGAGGAAGGAACCATTTTAAAACAGCAACTTGTTTTACCAATCAAGAAAAGGGATGGTTGGAACCTTTATGTACTATTTATGAGCCTAAAGCCTTTTCACGATTTCTACAATTTTTTTCATTTGGATATCATTGCCCACGAAAAATGCTTATGAATAGTTCCGTCAAATCGATCATACCAGATAATCAAGATATTATTATTAATGCTAATAGACCAGAAGACTATGGCCAAGTAACTGGGAGAATATAATGAAAATAAATGTAGAATTTTTTGCAGCAATGAGAGAACAGGCCGGAACAAGTAAGGTCACATTTGATACATCGGCAACTACAGCAGAAGAGTTATTTCTAGAGCTACAACAAAAATATAATTTTTCACTAACACTCAAATACTTAAAAGTAGCTATTAATGAAGAATATACCTGCTTCACTGACCCTCTTAAAGATGGAGACACTGTTGTCTTTATCCCTCCAATAGCAGGAGGATAGAATTGTTTAAAATTAGTAGTGAAAAAATATTTCCAGGAGATTTAATTCCAGAATTTAATAACCCTGAGGCCGGTGCAATGGTGACTTTTGAGGGAAGAGTCCGCAATCATAATGAAGGGAAAAGTGTCACCTCCCTCGAATATCAATGCTATAAATCCATGGCCACGAAAGAGGGAAATAAAATTCTAAATGGTGCCATAAAAAAATTTGATATTCTTGATGCTTTTTGTGTACACGCAGAAGGACATCTTCGAATTGGTGATATTGCTGTTTGGATAATAGTTCTATCCAAACATCGAGATGCGGCTTACGAAGCAAATCAATATATAATTGATCAAGTAAAAAGCATGGTTCCTATATGGAAGAAAGAACATTACGTCAACGAAGAACCTGAGTGGGTGGCCTGCCACCAATGTACAGGAACTCACCATGCGCTATGAAAGGCAAGTGATACTTTCTGAAGTTGGTAGCAAAGGTCAACAAAGGTTGGCCAATGCTAGAGTATTGGTTGTAGGTGCCGGAGGTCTTGGCTCTCCCGTATTGCAATATCTAGTTGCTACAGGTGTAGGAACTATTGGAATTTGCGATAATGACAGGGTTAGCGAAAGTAATCTTCATAGACAAATCCTTTTTAATGAATCACAAATTGGATCCCCTAAGGCCCTAGCGGCCCGTGATAACCTTTTAAATATGAATAGTGAATGTAACACTGTTATTCATAACTTTAGTTTTAGTCCTGCCAATGGAAGTCAACTGATACAAGAGTATGATATTGTCGTTGATTGTACTGATAATTTCCAGACCAAATTTTTGATTCATGATCTGTGTTATCTAACAAAGAAAAAATTGGTTCAAGCAAGTATCTACCAATTCGAAGGACAGTTGCAGGTTTTCGATTATACAAAAATAAGTGACAAACCATGCTTGCGATGTCTTTGGCCCCAAGTGCCAAGCAATAATTATATCGGAAACTGTGCCGAAGCTGGGGTTTTGGGTGTTACCCCTGGTGTTCTTGGTACAATTCAATGTAACGAAGTCATCAAAATGATTTTAAATCTAGAAAATATTCCTCAAGGAGTTTCCTTGAATATTGATTTGAAAACAATGACTAACAGAAAAATTAAATGGCCCAGACAAGAGGAATGTCCACTTTGTGGTACTCATGCTCAAATCAAAACAGCAAATGACTCTCTAATTTTAGAAAAGTTTGAAGTAATAGAAAAAAATATATTTTCAGAGATAATTGATCTAAGACAAAAACCAGAAGTGGATCCCTCAATGTTAGATGATACAAAAGACTACTTGTTTATCTGCCATAAAGGAATAAGAAGTTATAAGCTAGTTAAAAAGCTGAGAGACATGGGATTGACCAATACTTATTCCCTTCATGGAGGAGATAATGTCAATTGAGGTTATCGGCCCTATCTTTTTCTTGATTGCTTTACTCTACTCCATGGTTGGTTTTGGCGGTGGCTCTTCTTATATTGCGATTCTCTCTATTACCGGAATTAACTACCTTTTGATTCCGCAAGTTGCTCTAGTCTGCAATATTATTGTTGTCGCAGGAGGAGCCTATAATTTTACGAAAAAAGGGCTTATTTCCTGGTCATTTCTTACCCCTCTCATTGTTGCATCTATTCCAGCTGCATATATTGGAGGTGCCATCCCCATTGATCAACAAACATATCAAGGGTTACTTGGTGCTCTACTGTTTTTGGCCGGAATTCTTATGATAACGGCCAAAAAGGACACATTGATAGAAAATAATAAACCGGTAAAAAAGTATAAGCTTTTTATTCTAGGAAGCCTAATTGGCCTTGTTTCAGGCATGGCCGGAATTGGAGGGGGAATATTTCTTTCTCCATTACTAAATCTATTAAGATGGCAAAAACCAAAAGATATTGCAGCAAGTTCATCCCTATTCATCCTAGTTAACTCTATTTTTGGCCTAATAGGACAAATAGGGAAAAATAATTTTTCTTTAAACTCTTATGACAATAAATTATTTTTATTATTTATAGCGGTCTTTTTAGGAGGACAAATTGGCCCTCGATTTTGTACTTCAGTTTTATCCCAACAAAAAGTAAAAATACTCACTGCCTACTTAATTCTAATCGTATCAAGTAGGCTCATTATCAATATCATTTAATTAAATATAAATCTCCTTTCTCATACTGTGCCAAAGGAATAGCATTAATATTTTATTTTTTTTGTTCGTTGATTTGTTCAATCATACAAATTGGAAATTACCTAATATATAGATTCGATATAAAAAACCTAGGATAGACAAGCTAATAATTTTTTTAAGTCAATTAATGGCCAATCAGAAAAATATATTTTTGTTTTATATTTAAATACAAAATATCAAACTTAATTCATCGAAAATACGGGAAAAAAAAGCAAGGAATGTTTAATTGTATATCATTTATAATTAATTATTTATATTCTCATTTTAAAATAAAATGTATTAAATATTTCTTATTCAAATTATTTATATATTAATTAGAAAAATTAGATAATTAAATAAGTTAAGCTAATTAAAATTCAGTTAGTTAGAAGAGTTAAGATACAAACTACATTACTTCCTATTATGAACCTTTAGCAATTTACCTTTAAAACCGAATAAATCATTGTTAACTTTTCGAGACTCAATATGATTGTATCTACGCTTCGCTTTATAATGATTCTTATTTTAATTCATTCACTAAATTTTAATTTATATGCGACTACAGTAGAACAATACAAAACAATGATTCGAGAAGCATATGCATCTGATATTCAATCAGGAGATGTAAGTACAATTTATCCAATTGAGGGAGGATCTTCCGTACCTCCCCTACAAACAACCACAATTTTTGAATATATTCCACACGACAATAATTACAATCATGTAATATCTAGAAATACAGATGACGGTTTTGATTCAACATGGGCAAACCGTTCTGAAGAAGATGCAATCGATCAATCATATGATGGACGATCAGTACTGCAAAGATGTAATAAAATGAGTGAATATCATTCCTGTGACATCGGTGGACATAAGTTTGACACTGTTAACAACTTAACGCTTCTAAATACTTGCACTGAACATACATACGGCCCCAGCAACGATGAAGAATATACGATTAAAAGATGGTCCGATTTTCCAAACTACTGTTACGTAAAAGCTGACTGCACCATAACAGGTCAAACGTTTAAAAATATTCCAGACCAAAATAATACCTCTCCCAAGCAAGCATGTTTAAATGCTGGAGGAAGTAATTGCAACAATAAATCTGATCAATGTTTATATAAATCTGATTGTCTTTATTCTTATGATAGTGATGAGTATTATTCAGGTAACCTATTTAAGTATATGATTTGTGAAGACGATTATAATTGTCAATCTGGCTTTTGTAATGAAGTCACTTCTGGATCACAAACAATTAAGGTTTGTGCACCATTTGCTCGTTGTACGCCTAAATGTAAAGAAGAAGGTGAGTATGTTTCAGAAGAAGATGGTGAGTGGTGCTGCGTTGGTTACAAATTAAATAAGAATGAAACCTGCTACGACCCCGATGCTGAAATCCCAGGAGTTCCAGAGGAGATTAATTATGACATCAATGATTATAACTGTGAAACTTATTTATATGAAGAAGACAACAAAGATGACAAAACAACAGCATTAAAAAAATTCTGGTCATACAATAGACTTATGTACGGTTTGGCCTGGACCTGGGGAAAAGCTAATAACAATCAAGGAAAAGACGACTTCTTTTATACAAATAAATTAGCATTGGAAACTGGAAAGGAAATGCTAGCAGAACTCAATAAACTTGAAAATATTCAGGCAGAAAAGACCCAATTTCTCCAAGACACTCTAGATGAGCTGAAGGGAAAAAATAATGAGGAAGGAAATCAAACGACTACTACAATTTCGACTGCTCAATTATTCGCTGTTATGGCAGAAGACTTCAGTAATAAATCAACATTTGATGCTCAACTTTCGGTTTACTATAATAATACTTCCCTAAAACTAAATACTCTTCTTCAAAAAGTAAAGTCTCCATCTGATCATGGCCCTCCAAAAAATGACGATAGCAAACTTGCAAAGCTTAAGTATAACTACTATAGCCAGCATAAATATTCGTGGCATTGGCCGTGGGATGGTGATGAATGGTATAAAGCGGCGAGTTCAAGTGTATGTGATGTGCTTTGGCAAAAGAATCAATATTGTGTAAAAGAGCTTTGGCACACAGAAGGTCATATGTCAGGCAAACAATTTATAGTTGATCCTCTTTACCCAAAAAGTATATTAAATAATATCCAATCAACTTCTCAGGATAACTCAATGAGTGATGGAGAAATAGCAGGTAATATCGCATTAACCATTTTACTGTCTCCACATATGATTGCAACAGGTGGGCTACTCGCTCTTCCTATCTTGCCTGAACTTTGGGGAGGTCATTGGGATATACCAAAAGTTGTAACACATTTTAACAATAAAAGAGAATCTCTTGTAAAAGCCATCCATACTGAATATACCAAATATGCAGATAAAAATTTAACTTCAGATGATGCTAATCAAAATGAAAAAAATAAAACAAAAGATATTAAACAAGTTAATTTATCACTTGATCCTGCAGAAATAAAAATTAAATTAGATGAAGCATATCCATCAAACCAAATAAATAAAGAAGAAAGAAAAACATTAAATGAAACAATAAGAAAATCTGATCCCCACTTCAGAAGAACTCTACTTTTAGAAATTATCAGCAGCATGATCGCCAGTAATATATCCTTATACGGAGGCACTGATTCACAAACTAGAAGTACAAGCGACAGAGAGAGTTCTATTATTATGTTCAAAGATATATCTGACTATTTAAGCAGATTTCTACTCACTTCTTCAGAAATGTATGCTGCACGTGCAGCTTGTCTTTCAAAAAAAGGACAAGATATAAATGATGCTTATCTAGAGAGTTCAGGAGGTTCATCATTAAGTACTTCACTTACTTCAAGCGATAAAGAAGTCACAGGAGTAAGTGAAGTTACAAATGGAGAAAATCCTGACTCAAATTGTAGCAGTGATAAATGTAATGACTCTCAGGGAAAACTTATTGGAAATTCATTTTCTCTTAATAACTCAAGTCAAGATGGCCATACTTCTAACCTAGGTAACTCCATTGACCAAGGCAATGAAAAAAACTCAAACTCAGAAATAGATATATCTACTTTAAAAAATGACCTTGCAGCACAAAATAAAGCAAAAGCAGAAATCAGAAAGGAATTGCTTCAATTGAGGGGAGTAACTGATGACGGACTTACATCATCTAATAAGTTAAAATCATTCTTTGACCAATTAGATGGACCAAAAGCTTTTGCTAATCGGTTCAATAACCTAGCAAGTACATTAGGTTTAATGGAGTCTTCCATTTCTGCACCTACAGATACGATAATACCTCAAGAAAAGAAAAAAGAAGATACCATAGTTGTTGAGAAGAATGAAAACATTAAACCTACACCAATCAAGAAGGATGCAAGCAATGTGCAATTCTTCAAAGGATTATCTACAAAGAAAAAGAGTAAGAAAATTAAGAAACAAAATATATCTTCATCAGAAGTTTTAAAAAAATACAAAATTAACAATGAAGATATTAACAAAAATGATTCTGCTTCCATTTGGAACATTATTACAATTAGATACTTAAAAACGGGTGTTCGAAGGTTGTTTGAGGAGTAATTACAGTGCAACCCTCAACCAAGCAAGGCAACCAGGAGTTATACCAACGGGCCGGACTTCTTCAAACATTGGCTCTTGAATATTGGCAATTTTGCTTTTCAATTTCCAAACAAGAGAATCAAGTTGCTGCTCGCTTTTAACCGCAGTCAATTTTTTTACCCAATATGCCCTTTTTATTCTTGTTGTATTTTTTTCTACAACATCTAAGTAAAACCTTACTCTAAGTACGATTTTTTTATATTCCCTAAAAACTATCTCTAGTTTTGCTTCACTCTTTGCATGTCGTCCCATAAAGTATAATAAATCATGCTCCCACTTGGGCCTATCTTTTAATTCTGCTAATTTATCATAAAGTACCTTATCAATTGCATTTAACTTATCCATGTGTTTTTTTAAATCACTTTTACTCTTAATCCCTAACCTTTTTAAAGCTGTAAATCTATATGCTAAATATCCTAAAATTAAACTACCATTAAATGCCATAAGTAAAACTCCTGGACGTATATCTAAAAATGGTACCATTCCACCTGATAAATCCCACATGGATAGGGCCCCACCAATATAAGACTTTAAAACTAAAAACTTTGCAATAGAATCTCTATGTATCAGTTTATTTAAAATCAATTTATCTTCAATCCAAGTAACAGGATAATAAGATAATGAATACAGTTTAGAAGTTATTATATGCCAATGAAAATCAGAGGTAAAAAAACCACCTTGCATACTTGCAATTTTATATAATTCTCCATTAAATACATCAAATGCAAATTTTTTAATAGAATACTGAGCAAACATTGCCACTTTTTTTGCATTAAAACTTTCTAAAATTGACCTGAATTTATTTTCTGGAATGTTTATACCAAATTTTTCAGCAATTTTCAGTAAATCAACCTTGTCTAAAACTTCTCCAACTCTAGTCGAATTAATTAATTTAGAGTTGTTAAAAAAGACTCGAAACATATGCCAATATGTACTTACAAAATACCCATAAATTACAGACAGAAAAGTTACGGCCATTACTCCAGCAGGCCCAGTATGAGCAGACCATGCAATAGGATTAACAATTGCGCTTTTTAATGGAAACATAAGGGCAAGAGTTCTTTCTACTGGAGTCGGTGCCCCTTCAGCAATACTCATCGCTTTCTTATCTTTTTTAATATCTACTTCAACAGTACCGACATAACTTTTATTCTTAGTAAATGAACCTGCCGTTTCCTCACCTGTATGAGGTACTACTATTCTAGCAACTTCATATCCTTGCTTTACTGCTTCGGACTCAGATATTGCGACCTTCTCCATCTCATGGGAAGTAGGATATTCTGAGACAAATGAGAAAAATTGTTTTTTTCCTTCCTTATTTGTACTACCAATCGATTCAATGGCAGTTGCAAGTTCACCCTTATCTAATGGTTGTGAAATGGTAGGGGTTACAACAGAACTTTGAGTCATTCCGTTATTTACTCTTACACTTTTTCCATCTTCCTCTGTTGCAGCCGTAATTTGAATATTTAAAATCAAAAAACAAAATAGAAAAATTTTTAATTTATAAGCAAGTGTAATAATATTTAAATTCACATATTCCCCTAAGTAAATAAAAGTTCATTAACCTGTTACGAATACTATTTATTAGTGATACTTATATTTATTACAGAGCTTATGCTACTCAGTAAATCTAAATGTAATATTTATACAAAAATTAACCTTAATAAATTAAGGTACTTGGCCATTCTCTATTTTAATGGGGCAAGCCTAGTAATATCACCACAAAAACTCACCGTTGCTATTACGCCCAATTGTCTATACGAGCCATCAAGTAATCTAACAAATGCAGGCCCTCCGCTATCACCAAAACATGCACCATGAGGTATCTTGTTATCTATTGAAACTAGTTCAAAAAAATTCTTATCAATGTCTCTTAAAAGTAAATCAACTTTAAATTTTTCACCTGAAGTTTTAAATACTTCAACAGCTTTATCATACTTATAATAATCTACTTGCAATTGATTCAATAACTCGCCTTTTAATTTTTCGTCAGTTTCTAAAGTGTACTTAGTCATTGATTCTTGAAATTTAACTTTTAAATAACTAACATAGCGAGGATCTATCTTTGCTCCAAAGCCAACTAAAGTTAGCTTATCTCCTGTTGTGACATTTGACATCTCTAGGTCACTTATTACAGGCACTGGTATAATACCAACAATAGGTTCAGATAAACTTAATATCACTTTATCAACTTTTTCATTGTATACAACAAATAAATCGTCAAGGTAAGCAAGCTCTGTATTTTTTAAAAAAGTCGAACTTAGAAAGCTTAATGTATCCTCTGAGAATGAAAACTCAGAAACATTAACAGTTGGTGCCATCACTCTACCAGCAACACCTTGTCCAAAGTGAACTCCAACAGCACTAGGATTACTAATTAAATATTTTTTAAATCCTTGCTTAATTAATGCCCGCTTTTCCATAAAAGTTAATTGACTCCAACTGAGTTTATTATCCGCCTGTAAACTTATCTCTATATCTTTTTGCAAGCTACTAAATAATTTTGTAGAAAGAGTATGGTCATAATCGAGTTCAGTAATACAATGGGCAGCAGTAAGAATTTGAGTTGGTGAAATAAGATTACCAGAACACATTATTTTTCCATTTTTAATAATCCCAACGACACTTTGAAATTTATCTTCCTTTACTTGAGTACCATTCACAATAGTACTTATAACCACTTTTGAATTGTGACTTTCTAACTGATTTCCACATGAAGTTAACAAAAATATAATAACTAATAATGACCATCTAACTTGATTACTTACTCTACTCATTTCTTAAATTCCTTATTTAATAATTTTCGCATAAATGCGTGAGTTTAAGTTTACACAAGATACTCATTACATAGATATAAGTATGAAGAAAATATAAACGCAAGTAATCATTAATATAAATGGCCGAAATTAAAACAGAATTAGCTAAAAGGTTAGTTGTATAAAAAATTATTTAACTAACATTTACTTACAGGTAGCCGAAATAAAAAGGGCCTTGATAAACAAGACCCTTTAAAACAATAAAATAAACGACATTAAAATTTTGTAAATTTTCCATCTCCTGAAATATGAAATGTACTAGTACTTTTCATATCAGAAACAACTGTTTTAGCTACCTGAGAAACCTCAAGAGTAACTCCTGCAATTGGATTAGCTCTTGTTCCTCTATTGGTAACTCTAACTAACCTAGTTTGAGCACTAAAATCAAAGCCCCAGGAAACATCAACAAAATTTGCTGTTACTGTTACAGCATCAAGATATTTACCAACACCATTATTGTGACCACCATACTGATAATGTACAGTGAACTCAAAAGTAATAACATCCCATCCATAAGTATTTTCATAAACCAACCTATATTTACGATGTCTAGGTGATGACCATCCTTCTAAAGCTACTCCTTGAGATGCTGGTAAAACACTAATTGTACCCAACTTAACATTTGATACTGGCCTTCCTGCTTCAACAATAGGCCAAACCTTTTTACCTAAAGCTATTAACTGATCAACAATTACAATTACTTCTCCAAGCGACTTTTCTTCTACATAATTTGACTCTGAAAAACCTGAGCTATCATCAACTTCACCTAAATCGTGTAGAGTAATTTTAGCGATATCAAGCTCTGAATTTTGATTATCAAATGCATAAGCACTAAGACTAAAAACCAACACTGCGCACAAGACTAAAGATTTAAACATTTTATCCCCTTTGTAAATGTTGAACTCATAATGTTAAAATGAACCTATTCCTTAATTAGAAAAACCGTCAACCATGTAAAAATTACAAAGTCTTACATATAAGGTGAGACTAACCATTTGATAATAGAAGTATTCGTATGATTAATACTTAACTCAATTTCAACGTAAATATTACCAAACACTATAGTTAAATAGCTTCTGATGGTAAGTAATTTAATTATAATCTGATATATAAATATGAAAAATTTTATAATTATAATTGTTATCTTAATTATTAGGCCTTGCTTTAGTGCCAATAATCCGCTGAGAAATGAAATTCAACAAAGTACAATAAGAAATATTTTAACTAAATTGTCTCATAATGATAGCTGGGGACTAGATACACTTGAGGTGGGATTTAATGGGCCAGTAGTCATGAAGGCGATTATAAAAACATATCGATCTGTTCGTCCAAACTTAAATCCAAAAATAAAGAATGAGAAATATATAGTAGAAGATATTATAAAAATTGGATATAAGCTGGGCGCACAAATAGTTGTAGCAGGAGGAGATATATCCTTTGTTAAAACATATCGACTTATTTATCCAGTAAAAAGCAAACGAGAAGGTACTTGGAACAATAAGTTTATACTAAACTTATTGCTTCCATATCATGTGCACAACAACCAACTCCCTGAAAAGTATATTTTGTTAACAGAAGAAAGTATTGAAGGTAGTGGTAGATTAATTATATCGCCAAATCTATTTATACCTGTTGGTATAGGAATTTCATCATCGCAAATCAAGTTATCGAGAATTGTGATAGCAAAACAAAATCACTCAATTGCACAAATCTTAATTGATAATTCTCAATCTACGAAGATGAATATTGAGTTGTTACTACAATTGCCAATAATGAACTTCTCCATATTAAATAGCTCAAATGAGAGAGGAGAACTTAGAAGAAATTTTTTTAAGATCCAAATAGACTCTAAAAAAGATAATTTAAATGAAATTATTAATAATGTTATCAATAAAAATGATACTGCCCCTTTATTTAAGCATGGTATTGAGAAAAACATTATTAATAACTTCCAAAATAAAAAAACCTCTATTGGCATTTTTGGACTTTTCTCACTCGACATTAATTTTAATAAAGATCAATTTGTAGTAGAAGATGAAAATTTAAAAGTAATATCTAAGGAAAAAATAAGCTATCGCAAATATACAGACTGGTGGCTTCCGCGTTCAGGAGAAACCAAGTTGTTAACAATTACATATAACGGTATCGTTTCCAATAACGCAGAAATTACTAACCCAATTTATAATATTAATATTTACTTTATTGATAACCGTACAAAAAGAAAAGAAATGGAATACGGGTACTTAAATTTCTTTAACTCTGTCTCTCTAAACAAGTTAAACCTTAATGAAAATAATTTTTTGAAAAAGAAAGTAATTGGTAAAACATTTGGAGCATTTAAGTTTTCAATTAATCAGAATGGTTTAAATCAGATCCTAAAACAAACTGACCAAATTTACTGGGAGACTCTTTCAAATGTAATTAAAATGCCCATGATAAAAAAGAAAAGTTATCGATTAAATATTCTGAGAGGAAAGAGTCAAATAAAAAACAAGCACCTCATTAATAAGATGAAACAGTTCTTAAAGTATAAAAATTTAGCATTAAGTAACTTGCATTCAAAAAAACAAATAAATTATATCTTAAAAATGCTAAAAAAAATATTTTTCACAAAGAAGTATTTTTATTCTCCTACAATAATGAAAGTAATAAATAAAATAGTATCAACAGAAAATATATACAAAGAATCTAGCATTTTTATAAAAAGTGAGGAAGAGCATTATATCAATTCAAAGTCAGGAACTCCATTTGTTAAAAAACCTATATTTGAAAACTTTCATTTCATTGATACTCAAGAGCTTTATAACTCATTATAAAAATAAACCTTGACTTACGCAAAACTTGCGCACATACTAAATTATGGCAATTACTAAAAAGCAAAAAGAGGTCTATGACTATATTTCAAATTATTCTCTAGAGAATGGTTTTGCACCAACTCAAAAAGAGATAAAAGAATACTTTGGCCTAAAGTCTTTTGGCTCAGTTCAACGATATCTAAAATACCTTGTGAATGCAGGGTACTTAGAAAGTGACTGGAATGCTCGTAGGGGAATTAAAATTACGACATCTAATAATGACAGTGTAATCCCCTTGTTAGGACTTATTGCTGCAGGTAATCCCATAGAGGCCATAAATAATCCTCTCAATACTATCAAAGTACCTCCTGAATTATTAAAGTCAGGAGGTGCTTATTATGCACTTACAATTCAAGGTGATTCCATGATTGAAGAAGGTATCCTTGATAAGGATATTGCCATTATTCAACATCAGGAAACAGCAAATCAAGGTCAAATCGTAGTCGGAGTGATAGATGGAGATGCCACATTAAAAACATTTTACAATAAAAATAACCAGGTAGAACTACACCCAGCAAATAAGCAAATGTCTATAATTCATGTTGATAAATCTCAACATTTTCAAATAGCTGGTGTCTTAGTTGGCTTGATCAGATCTTATCTATAATACTTGCTTATTGTTTCTATTAATACTAAAAGTCTACTATGAACTTTAAAGAAACATTTACCGTTAAAGATTTCTCTAATCATGTGAATATTAACAGCACATTCATTACACAAAATAATAAACATATAACTATTAACTCATTTATAAATGATGTTGAATGCCTATCTCTACAATTGCAACAAAAGTATCAAAGTGAACAATTTGTCGGTATAAAGCTTGAAAATTCATATGAAGCATTACTTACAATATTTGCTTTGTGGAACCTTGGGGTTTGCCCTGTAATGCTTTCACCAATGATGTCAAAGATTGAGCAATTACAACTAAAAAACCAAGTACCATTTAATCAAGTAATATCCCGTTTTCCAATTATAAATAAGAAACAGAATAAAGAAATTAGTTTCAGAAGATTAAATATTTCAGATAATGCCGTTGTCATTTTTACAACTGGAACAAAAAGTATTCCAAAAGGAGTTTTACTAACTTTTGACAATATAATTCATAGCGCTTTAACAACCATTCATTTTTTTAACTTCCAACAAAACAATAAATGGGTATTATCACTTCCGATGAACCATATTGCAGGCTTTATGGTACCTATGAGGGTACTATTAGGAGGAGGATCAGTACAACTTGAAGATTCCAATATCTCCACATGGAGCACAATTAGTAGTAATAGCTTCTGCTCTATTGTATCAACCCAACTTGCCAGGGCACTAGACAATCATAAACAAAGTATTATTGATAATTTAAAATGTTTCAAACTAATCTTAATTGGTGGAAGCGCAATAACTACAGAATTATTAAGTTTTGCCAGAAAATATCAGTTAAATATTTCTCCATCATACGGAATGTCCGAAGCATGCTCAACTATTGCAGCAATACCCGTAAACGAGTTTCTCTCGGGAAATGATAATGCTGCTACTATTCTTCCATCATTTAAAATAAAAATTACTCAAAATATTATTAATATTTCAAGCAAATGTATCGCTAAAGGTTATTTTTTAAACAATAAACTTAACCAAGAACCTTTTGCTTCTAAATTCTTTAAAACAAATGACTTAGGTGAGGTAATTAAAGATAATAAACTAATTGTTAAAGGTAGAACTGATAATATTATTATTTCTGGAGGAAAAAAAATTTCCCCTACTGAAATAGAAAATGAAATTAACTTGCTACCAAATATCAAAAATTCATTTGTTATACCATTCCCTGATAATACATACGGTGAAATTGCTGTTGCTTTTTATACTTCAAACAGTAATAAATATTCACCTAATAAATTTAGGAAAATATTAAAAGACACCATTGAACCCTATAAAGTGCCTAAATTATTTATTGAATTACCGGAATACCTTCGTCATCAACATAAGATACCCATCAATGAGTTTCACAAACTTATAATAAAATATAAGGCCATAAATGAATCTTAATTGGGAAGAATCAGGAAATAGTAACAGTGAATTAATTATTTTTATTCATGGATTTATGGGTGATAACTCGGAATGGAATAAAATTAGAAACGCATTAGATAAACGATATCATATCATAGCAGTTGACTTGCCTGGACATGGAAAATCAGATTCACCTTCAACTCCATATACATTCAACTCTATTGCTTTAAATATTAAACAAAAAATAATTAAATATAAAAAAGTATCTTATATAACAGGATATTCTCTCGGTGGTAGAATTGCTCTTTATTGCTTGGAATTATTTCCAGACCTGATTCAAGGTATCATACTCGAATCTTCACACCCAGGGATTACAAACAAAAAGGAAAAACAGGAAAGATATGGCCGAGACTTAAACATTCTGGAACAAGTTAATAGCCATGAGGAATTAAAGTCATTTCTTGTTCAGTGGTATTCTAATCCAATTTTTAAAAATATTAACAAACATAAAAATTATTGCTCAATGATTACTAAAAAATGCCAAAATCATATACCAAACTTACAAAACTCACTAAAGTATTTAAGCATTGGTATACAACAAGACTTTTGGCCACTACTTAAACTAACAAACATACCGGTTCTATTTTTATCTGGAGAACTTGATCATAAATACTCAATGATCGGAGATAAGTTATCTAACAGTAATCAAAAAATAATTAACCATAAGATAAAAAATGCTTCTCATAATATTCACCTCACTCATCCAGAAAGATATATAAGTAAAATTGAATCTTTTTTAAAAAGTATTTAGATTGGTACATCTCATTACTACAAGTCTCAAATAGCGTTCAGTAATATTTTACCATTGTTATTCTCATATTCCACGAGATGTACCAATACAATCATTATAAAAAACTTTATTTGCTATTTATTATAATAAATCTATATTTGCATAATTTAAAATACTTATAATAAAAATATATCATCAACTCTGATATCAATAAAAATTAAGCGACATAATTAATAGGCATGACAAAAAAAAGGGCCGTAAGGCCCTTTTTTAAATAATATATAAGTATTAAAAATTATTTAACTATTTATTTTTTTTCTTCTTTTTCTTGCCAGATGTCTTTTTGCCTTTTTTCTTCATTACAAATAACACAATAAGGAGTACTAAAGCACCAACTCCATACATCATCATATCAGCTGCAGTTAGTGAACCAGAACCTTTCCCTTTTTTCTTTTGAGAAATATCAACTCTACCTGAATCAGGAATAAATGTTGTATCCCCTAATAAATCTTCATCCTTTTTCTTTAAGTTAAATTTAGATATATTTGCATTCTTTTGTCTAAAAACTCTTAATGAAGCTACAATCTTATCAAATATACCTTGATAAGCAGCATAAAAATCTTTACCTACAGAAAAAGTCACTGCAACACCTAAGTCCTCCTTAACTGTTGCAAGGTATCTTGTATAAAAACCTGGTACCTCACTAGCTAAATGCAAAGAATCAATCCAACGATGTTTATTAATCTCAGAAAATTTTGCATACTTTGCTTCAGAAACTTGAGTTTTACCACCTGGCAAAGTAAATGTTTTTGGTTTTTTAAGGTAAGAATTATATGCATCTAAAGAATCTTGAGACCCCCTAATCTTTGCTGCCAAAATAATTATTGCCTCTTTTTTTCTTTGTGCGTTTGTACTTTGACATACCCACTCTGTTCCTTCCAATGCACACGCCCAACCTGCTGGTAGTTCAAATTCCGTATACTGACTTGTAAAACGTTTTGCACTTACCTGTGCTATTGAAAAAATAAAAATTACTAAAAATATGAATTTTTTTGAATAAACACCATACATTGAATATTTTCCTTGTTTAATTAAACATTTATATATTAAGAATATTTTAACTTAACTCTTGCAACTTACAAGTTATTTTATAGAATTAATAGCCTCTTGCTATATTTCCTTCTTTTATTTCATTTTTTTGATAATACTTGATTATTTTAACAATGGCCCAATCTATTCCTATTTCATATACTATACCCGATGCCAACAGTATGTTTCCTCCGAGGAAGTCTGATTGATAAAAATCAATTTTCATATTTTTATTAAAGTTTCCTGCAATACCTTGATCAATTTTAACAAACTTACCCTTTGGAGATAATTTAATTACTGAGGCTTCAGTATAGTACTCTTTAAACTTATTTACTCTAGTGGCTTCTTTTTCTATATTTTTTCTTCCCCAAATTAAATTCACTGACGCCGCGTAGTGATCATCAGTAGAGATTCCCTTAACTGTCTGCTCCCATCTAAAAGCCAGCTCTACTTTGTCAAATATAAACTTAGTCTCTAAATAAGGTGATAATTTATCTCGGTTTATTGAGTTAAATAACCTTGAAACATCACCAGTGGCAATTAACGGCCTATCTGTTACAGCTATCCCATCTTCATCTGCTCCATATCCATCTGTTCCAAGAGTTTGAATACCATCAATTCCAATCTCAAAAGATACTCTTTTATATGGCCATTCAAAATTGACTTCATAAAGAATCTCTTCACTTAAATAATCACTGCCTGAGTTATAAGCAAAATACCCATTGAAGTAATGATGTTTTGATAAACGATATGATAGTAATCCTCCTACTATATACCTTGGGCCACTGTCTCCTAATACTATTTCATCTTCTGGTACATCTGCTAAATCTTCATACTGAGTATTAGAATATGCTGTCTGGTAAAACTTAAAATTCAAAGCATATATAAAACCCTTAACTACAGGAAAAGTATACTTTGCTCCTAGACCAAATGATTCCATACCATAATTATTTAATTCCTTAAAATTACTTTTAGACCTCACTTGCCTAAACTTTCCAAACCCATGAATTTCAAAGCTTTTACCCAAGCCATACCTTAACAATAAATCAGTATCTAATTTATAAAATGTTTGATCTTCCTCCATAGGAATAAAATTACCTTCATTATCAAAATTTCCTAATTTATATAAATATTCAAAACTTAATGTTGCTAAATATGCTTTTTTTCCAACAGATCCGGCCTTGGGTAAATAACTTTTAGAAAATCCAACATTGATAATTAAACTACTGATGATTATCAATTTATATAAAAAATTAAAATAATTAATCATACAAGAATCCAATTAATTTAAGTGATTTTCCCATAATAAACTTTGAGTGTAATCACTAAAAATATTTCCAAAGGAAAATATCTTCTTTCTCATTACTTGACCAGTAGTTGTTTGTTCAAAAAAGCAAAGATGGTTTGGCTGCAAAGACAAGGGTAGTCGAAGCTGAGTTTTAGCAATATCAATTCCAAAAGCTAGCTCATTTTCTGTTCTAAATCTTCCAATTGGCAAAAATGCATTTTTCTGATCTTTTTTATTTCTTTGTTTAAAAATAACATTATGATTATTTAATGCTTCAATCAATGCTTCTTGCAAGTGAAGTAAATTAATTGATAACTCGGGAACCAAGTATAAACAACATTTCTTCCCCACCTTGAAATCCAAAAAATTAAAATTAACTGGACGAATATTGTCATGACCTAAAAATTGATTTTCCACTTCATCAATAATCAAATCTATTACCTGATTTTCACCTTGCTTAATCATTAACTTAAATGGAGGCAGAATCGACATATTTAATGTCTTACTATCAGAATATCTATTATCAAATCGTTTACGAAAAGAATCTATATTCTTAAACTGTAAATGATTTTGCTGAAAAGTTAATCCTACATAAAACAGAATCCGATCCTTGGTTTCTGAGACAATAATATCTAATGAAATTTTATGGAATTATTATGAACTTGGCAAATTTATTTTCTATGCCACTTTTTTATTTAATAACATTGCCTGATTATTTGGATTAGGTAAGTAAATTGAACTTTTCCAGTAATTGTCTTCAATAATAAAATCAAAACGGCCATTAAGATTATCACACAACATCGAAACTGACTCTAGTCCAATACCTCTATAGACCTTATCTTGTTCATCAGCATCAATAATTTTTTGTGTAATACTCTCTACTGAATTTTTTGTTCTATTATCTAAGCGAAGAGTTTTATTTCTTATCCCTAAATATAGACCATCTCCACGGTAATCAAAATTAAAAATTACTTCTTCTGATTTAGCCTCAGACACATTCTTCGCAATATTTGTAACAATTCTACAAAGTGGTACGTGAAGAACACAACATTCCATCCTTTTTGCAACTGGAACTGTTGGCCCTATACTTCCTTTATATTCAATAATGACGTTAATTTTATTTTTTGGCAAAAATGAATAAATAATTTTCTCTAAGTTTGATCTAACTTGATCAAATGGCAAATAATCAACTGAATCTTTTAAGTTTACATGTGGTAGCTTAAAATGTGATTGCAACAACTCCTCAAGCATATTCAATTCATTTAATAAACCTACTGACTCTTTATAGTTTAATCCTTCACCTTGATCAATTTTATAGCTTAATAATAAGTTCATGCAATGAGTGTGATTAATTAAATCATGGAAAAAAAACCGATCTTTTTCTGAATTATTTGAGTCCGTATCTATTTCTCTATTATTTATTTTATTTGTATTGAATAACAAACTAAGAAATATCGTACCAGGCCCCCAAAGTACAAATGTACTTAAGGCAATTAATTCATGACGACTAAATAATATTAAATTATTTCTTCCCAGTAATAAATAACTCAATACTCCTATAAATAATAATCCTACTCCCTTATGTGTTTCTTTGAAGTTAAAATTTGTACTTCTACTATAAAAGAATAGGCTACCTGCAACGATTGGTATCGCTGCTAAATATACAAGTGACGGTGATTTTTGATTCAAAGCTGCTCCAATTATAGTTATTATCTGAAAAATAAATAAAGCAGGATAAGTAGAAGTATTATAGAAAAGAATTTCCTTTTCTGAGGCATAAATATAGTACATTAAATTTCCGACAGCTAACATCGTAATGAATGGGCCATCAATTAATAAACTTTGCCCTTGCCAGAAATGTCCTGCCCAAAGAGATATTGAGGATAACATTGAAAGTAATAAGTAATGGCGCATACTTATACTTTGTTTCTCTGTGCTTTCAAGTGACATAGTAACCTCTAATGATATAAGAGGCATTGGATTAGCTATTTAACACAATCGTAAGTAGCATTCTTCCCTAAAGCCTCTTCAATTCTTAGAAGTTGGTTATATTTTTCCATTCGATCTGAACGACTTGCAGAACCAGTTTTAATATGTCCAGCACCACATGCGACTGCAAAATCAGCGATAAAAGAGTCGCCTGTTTCACCTGATCTATGACTTATAATAGCTGTGAAATCGTTTTTATATGCCAAATCTAACGTAGCAAATGTCTCTGTAAGAGTTCCAATTTGATTTAATTTTATTAAAATCGCATTTGCCTCTTTTTTTGCTATGCCCTCTTTTAGGATCTTTTGATTAGTAACAAATAAATCATCTCCTACTAATTTAATCCTATCCCCAAGAGTTTTTGTTAAATTTTGCCAACCAACAAAATCAGCTTCATCTAAACCATCTTCTATAGAATAAATCGGATATTGATTACAAAGATTTGAATAATATTGAATCATTTCATCTGATGAGTAATTTTTTCCCTGCATTTTGTAACTTCCGTCTATGAAAAATTCACTCGCAGCAGAATCTAAAGATAACGAAATATCCTTTCCTGGGGTGTAACCTGCTAATTCTATAGACTTTAAAATATAGTCTAATGCTTCATTATGAGAACTTAATTCTGGAGCAAAGCCTCCTTCATCTCCAACATTAGTGGAGTGATTTGCTTTTGAAAGTACTGATTTTAAAGTATGAAAAACTTCTACTCCGGCCCTCAGATTTTCAGAAAAAGATGCTCGCAAATGAGGAACAATCATAAATTCTTGAATATCTAAATTATTAGAAGCGTGCTCACCTCCATTAATAATATTCATTAAAGGAGTTGGTAACCTTAATTTACCTACTGGATTTGGTGACTTTATATTCTCAAATAAATATTGGTATAGTGGAACATTTTGATCGAGACAAGCTGCCCTAGCAACAGACATACTTACTCCAAGTAAAGCATTCGCTCCAAGATTTTTCTTATACTCTGTACCATCTAACTCTAGCATTAAATTATCAATTTCAAATTGCTTTGTAACTTCCATGCCTACTATTTGAGGGGCTATTAATTCATTAATATTATTAACCGCTATTAAAACTGATTTTCCATGGTAGTAGTTATTATCTTGATCTCTTAATTCTATGGCCTCTCTTGTTCCTGTAGAAGCTCCTGATGGGACAGATGCTCTACCGAGTGATCCATTTTCAGTTATTAAATCAACTTCAACAGTAGGGTTTCCTCTTGAATCTAAAACTTGTCTTGCATGTAGTTTTTTAATAGTAGACATAGCAGATCTCCATTTTCATTACTCGTTATAAATTATCAGCAATCCTATAATTTGGCCATTATGGTATTTTAGATATTTTCAATTTTTCCCATTCATTTTTTTTACTAGAGTAAAAATGAAGAATTGATGAAGCATAGTGATCTGCTTCATAGGCATTACTTAATAAAAACTCAACTCTCCTAGCAACGCCAGATGAAGGGCAGATAGTTTTAATATTTAAAGTCTTTTGAATTATATCTTGAATCAAGGTATAATGAGTACATCCTAGAATTAGATGTGTATATTTTAATTCCTTTAAAAGAAGAAGCTCATCTTCTATTTTTTGCTTAAATTTGTTTTTTGAATCTGCATAGAACCAATTTTCAACCAATAATGCAAGGTGTCTACTCACGTGATGTGTTATTTTATTTTGAGGGTCATATTTTTTTAGTAAAAATTTAAACCGTTCTTCATTTTTCATTAAATTTGTTGTGAGAACTCCAACTTTAATATCATCACGAGATAATTCAGGCGAAGTATTAATAATATTGATAAATGGTTCAACTCCAACAAAAAGAGTTGAATACCTTGTTCTTAACTCATCAATTGCAACGGCCGTTGCTGTATTACAAGCAATAATTATTAAATCAATACCTTTTGTTAATAGTTCCTTAACAGCAATATCAATTAAATTTAACAAATCATTTCTATCTTTATTCCCATATGGATTATTTTTATCATCGGCAAAGTAATAGTAATCAGCAGAAGGCAATAACTTATAAACTTCTTTAAAAATACTAATTCCTCCTACGCCGGAGTCTATTATTCCAATTTTAACATGTTCCATAGTTATGAAATATAGTCTTGAATC
>CAYRDP010000013.1:0-103920 GCA_964423165.1 uncultured Bacteriovoracaceae bacterium
AAGTAGCGAAAAAGAAAGTAGCGAAAAAGAAAGTAGCGAAAAAGAAAGTAGCGAAGAAGAAAGTAACAGAGAGTAAAAAGACTCTCTTGAAACAAAACGAGTTGCAACTAACAAAAGAAGATGCAATAAAAAAATATAAAGAAAGCAAGAAACAAACTCTTTCAAGCGATCATGAACAACAAAGAAACTTAGAATTATTTAACACTCCAGCAAAAATTAAAAGCATAGAAAAAAAACCGAATGAAATCTCAATTGAAGAACTTGATGAAAATGGTGTTCCCGTCAATGCAAATACTGATTCCAATATGACAGATTACAACCCCGATGACGAAAGTGATGACCATGGAAATGAAGGTAGTTATGGATATGGATGGGGTTACAGTGATGCATTCGATAGCCCTGAAGAAGAAGGGGAAGAATATTAATTAATGAACAAAGTACTTGAACTATATTACTTTCCTCAATGTCCATTTTGCAAAATCGTTCTGCATGCCATTGAACAATACAAAGCTAAAGTTACTTTAAAGAACATTCAACTTAATGAAGAATATTTAAAAGAATTAATAAATGCAACAAACAGGCAAACAGTACCCTGTTTAATAATCGATGGAAACCCAATGCATGAATCCAAAGATATAATTAGCTGGATCGAAGACAATTATTCAAAATAATTGTCTCAGGAGAATATAAATGGAAATTAGAGATCCTGTACATGGCTCGATTCATATACTTGATGAAGAAATTGCAATTATTAAACATAACTTTTTTCAACGTTTAAGAAATATAAAGCAACTGGGATTTGCCGAATATGTCTTTCCTGGAGCAACGCATACGAGATTTATTCACTCTATAGGAGTAATGAATATTGGAGAAAGAGCATTTAATCGATTATTTGTTCAACTTAAATCATCTCCCAAACTACTCCAAATTAAAGAAACATTTAAGCTCGGATGCCTACTTCACGACATAGGCCATGCACCACTGAGTCACTCTACTGAAACTGTTATGCCCCAGTTTTCAGAACTGAAAATCCCAGAAGAGTTTTTATCTCACTCTGAAACGCAAAACGATCGCCAAGCAACGCATGAGGATTATACAATAAAATCTATTGCAGATAGTTCTTTCTCAAACTCTTTTAAAAATGTTGAGGATCAATACGGAGTCGACAGAAAAAGAATTGCTGACCTTATAATTGGAAGAACCTCTAATAATGAATACTTCACCATTGATGGTATTAATTATTTCCCAATTTTACACCAACTGATTTCTAGTGAACTAGACTGTGATCGGATGGATTATCTTTTAAGAGACAGTTATTTCTGTGGAGTTAGCTATGGTAATTACGACCTCGATTGGTTACTTGATAATTTAGAAATATGTATCCAAGACAACAAAGCTTACCTCGGTATTTCAGAAAGAGCAGTTGTAACGTTCGATGACTTTCTACTTAGTCGCTATCACATGTTTGTAATGGTCTATTTTCATTACAGAGCTGTCTGTCTAGAGCAATTACTTTATAAGTATTTTTCAACTTCACCTGCTGAGTATTCAATCCCCGCAGATATAGAACAATATATTGAACACGATGACCATTATCTAATGAAAATCATGAGAAAAAGTGACAACCAATATGCTCAAGCAATTATTCAAAATAAGATTCCACATAAAATATTTGAATCGTTTAATTGTCAGCAATTAGAAAAGCTTGAGTCAGTTCAAGGATTTCTTGATCAAAATCAAATTGAATATATAAGATGCTCATCACTAGGTCGTCTATCCAAATACTACCATTCAGGCTTTGATGATGAACGATTTAAGATTAAAGTAGTTAGGAAAACCATAACCACAAATAAAAAAACATACTCAAATATTGATGAATCTACTGATTTATTTAAAAAATTCAGTAAATCCCATGCTGTCAATCGTCTCCACTGTGACTTGGGATCATTATCCCTTGAACTCAATCAGCAACTTACTAAAATTATTTCTAATTGATATAGCACGTTATTATTGCAATAATAAAATCTTTACTATAATAACTTTATGAAAAAAATATCTTTATTCATTCTCTTGATTATAACCTATTTAGGATTATCAAAAAGTTTTTCCCCATCAGAGCAAAGATCAAAATATATACCTAACAAACATATATTAAGTAATCTTTTCCCTAATGAATTTACCTCCATTATTCTTCTTGACTCATTTGAAGCAGGATTATTAATTAAAACCTATTTTCAAAAACTAAAAGTTTTTTCTGCATTCAACGGCGAGGAAGTTGTCACCATTAGATCTTCATTTTCTTTTCAGGAGGAAAATAAACATAACATAGGACTTTCTATTTTTAGAAGATTAGATTATTTAACTCCTGAGAGCTATACTCCAATGCCGCCAGGTAGTTTATTTATCGGGAATCGCTCTTTTGGAAGCTGGAAAACTTTAAACTCAGGAAAAAAGTTATGGACATTTAGGAGAGCTTATAAACATTTCCCTAAATCTTTCCTTTGGGGAAGCTTTAAGCCGTCCTATGATTTTTATGAAAAAATGAAATCATATAAGGAAAATAATCAAATGTTTACTGGTATAAAGAATGAATTTGGCACAAACGGATCCTTAACAAATAAAATGCTCACAAGCAAAAGAAAGCTTTCTAGCAATTTACAAATTTCTATATTAGATCACTTATCATACCTAACATATATTCCACCCTGGATTTTTTCGCCAAAGGAAAAATAAATGAATGAATTATTTGATAAACTAATTATAAGAGTTATATTTACTTGCTTTATTTGTGCGATTATTTATTTTTATAAAATTGTACATTCAAAATTAAATCCTTATACTAAATCACAACTAAATACAAAATTTTATACATCAAAAAATGCCGCCAGTACGATTCATCTTTTTTCAAGAATCCTAGGAATTGGAATCATTTTTTCAGAATTTCACTTTTACTTATCGGATAATATTCTTATTACATTTTTAGATTTTTTTATCCAAGCAAGTAGTTGTCTTTTTTTGTTCTTACTATCCACCTATATTTTAGAAAGTATTGTTTTATATAATTTTGATTATAATGATGAAATTCATAAGAGAAAAAATATATCTTATGCTATCATCTGTTTTGCTTTGAGTATTGCTGTTGCTCAATTAATTAAAAGTATTGTAATTGTTTCTAATAATTCACTGATATTATTGTTTTTCTTATGGCTATTTGCCACTGTATTAATTGGGTTTGCAACGAAGTCTTACCCATTAATATCTAAAATGCCATTCAATAGATTAATTATTCAAAAAAATTATCCGATGTCATTTTCTTATGCTGGTTTTATTTGGGGATGGAGTTTAATAATATCTACTGCAATTAATCATCCATTAAATGATATTAAATGGTACAGTATTCAGGTTATTCTAAAGATTTTACTTGCAGCAATTATCTTCCCTATCTTTAGAATTGCTCTGATTAAAATATATTGTTTACAGGATGATTTGGGTCAAGTAACAAGTGATCAAGAATTAGCTGAAATTACTCCCCCTCATATTGGCCATGGTATCTATGAAGGTTTGCTTTTTTTAACATGTAGTATTTTAACTATGCTTATCACTCAACATGTGAACTTTGGAACGTTTTACCCTGTTTAATATTATATATATTTATTGTATTATTTTATTATGCAAAGCCCAAGGACGTCAAAGTGGAACTAGCGTTAATTCAAAAATTAGATCATATTAGTAATAGACTAAGTAATATTGAAAAAAATATTTCAAGGCTTGATGAAAAGCTTGATTTTTCAATTCAGTTACAAAGAAATCATTTAATAAGAGTTAAGAATGGTGAATTTATTGATGACAATATGATTCTCATGGGAAGACCTTATAATGATTTATCTCCTTCAAAGTCATTTGATCTTTATAATAATGACAATATTGATTATATTATTCTAGATGTCTCAGAAAGCTCATTCTATGAAGAAAATAGAATCGAAAGTGCAATAAACATTCCGTTCGAACAACTAAGAACAAGATCTTCTGAAATTCAAAATAAAACTACACCTATTTTAATTATTTCTGAAAAAGGCCTCAAGTCAATTAGAGCAGCTGAACTTCTAGTTCAAAAAGGATTTTTTAATGTTAATAATATATCTGGTGGACATAAGTTCTGGCCGGGGCATAAAAATCAATCAGTAAGTAACTTAAAATCTGCTTAAATCCTAACCTCTGAATAAACTCTTTTATGAAAATTAGATAATAAGTGCTCTACTCTTTCGAGTTCAACAACGCCTAGTATTTCAGAATAATTTTTTTCTAATTCAGAAATACTTTCCATTAAGCTTAACTTAAATTTTCTTCCATACTCAGTTAAAAAGATATTTTGCTCTCTTTTATCAAGAATATTTACTTTTTTTATTATATAACCTCTTTTTTCTAATTCATTTAAGTGACTTGTCATTGTTTGTTTCTTTAAATTACATTTTTGTCCAATTAATTTAATTGTAGGCCCATCTAATTCACAAATAGTCAGCAATACTTCTAAAAAGCTAGGCCTTAAATCAATAAACCCTTTTTTTTGTAAAAGAACTAATAGTTCAGAACTATATAATCTGTATATTTTTTTTAAGAGGCTACCAATGATCGATAAATTACTCATAAATCACCATATTTAGTATGTTAATAATACAATTTATATAACAATGAATTTAGTTAAACCAAAATACGCAGAGCAGCACAACTATTTAATATACGGCCTTGACAAAATAACCATTAATTCCTCTGGTAAATTGTCTCTATTAGTGTCCACACTTTTTTCTTGAACATCATCAAAATCCTTTTCTATTCCATAATTCCATAGATCATTTTTTATTTTTTTAAAAATTTCATTTTTCACAACAATATTTTCACCTGCGGAAATACTTAAGCTAGACAATAAAAAAACAATTGTTAATAATTTCGACACCTTATACATGTAATTTCCATTAGTTAATTCATAACTTACTTATATTATTAATATAAATAGCAAGTATAATGCCATAATACTAAAAAATATTTCTAGAATTACTAATTGAAGTCGCAATCCCGCAACATATTCCAAATGTTAAAAGACTTGAACCACCGTATGACATTAATGGCAAAGGAAGACCTACAATTGGCAATAATCCTGCCACCATCCCCATATTAATAAAAGTATGCCAAAAGAAAATCGACATTAAACCTATCGAAACAACTGAGTCAAACATCCTGCCAACGGACATTGCAAGCCATAAAAATCTAAAAAGTAAAATTGCATACAAAGAAATCAACACAATTGATCCAAAAAAACCATGCTCTTCATTAAAAATTGAAAATACAAAGTCAGTGTGTTTTTCAGGCAAATAATTAAATGATGCTTGCGAGGATTTTTGATAACCTTTTCCCCAAACTCGTCCTGAGCCAATGGCAATTTTTGATTGTACAGCATTGTATCCTGAACCTTTAATGTCTGCGCTCGGATCTAAAAATGTTGATATTCTCTTTTTTTGATAATTTTTTAAACCAAATTTATAAGTTAATCCTCCACACACTAATGCAATTACAAAAATAATTCCGATAGATTTCCACTTTAATTGTCGATAAAATGCCATAATCATAAAAATTAAAATAACAAGAAGTCCTGTCCCCAAATCGGGTTCTAAAATTATTAACAAAGCAGGAATAAAAGTTATTAAAAATGGAATAATTAATTCTCTAAGACCTAGTTCCATATCTACATCATGCTTAGAAAACCATCTTCCGAGTGCCATAATAACTGCAACCTTCATTAATTCAGAGGGTTGTAACCTAACTTTTCCAAGAACAATCCATCGTTGTGCTCCCATTCCTGTATGGCCTAAAAATAAAACGAGAACTAATAGTATTAAAATAAAAAAATATCCTGCATAAGAATATCTAAAAAGTGTCTTAGGACGAATAAAACTAATAATGACACCAACAACTATTGAAAAAATAAAATAAAGGATTTGAGACTTGTAAATACCACTCAAGGAAGAATCACTTGTAGCTGTAGTTATTGAATAAAGATTTAGTATCCCTATGAGGAATATAGCAATACTCATTAAAAAAAATGTAAAGTCATATTTTTTTATTGCCTCTACTATATTATTTTTTTTCATAATTAAACCTATTCAATCTCTACTTTAACTTTCTTTAACCTTACATATTTTTTCTTATCATCTAACGAGTACTGTTTTTTTAACTCGGGAAAATATTTATCCATATAAGCTGTTATAACATCTCTAGCAACTGGCGCAGCGGCAGAAGATCCATGACACCCATGTTCAACAACGACACTGATAGCAACCTTAGGATCATCATATGGAGCAAAAGCAGAAAAAATACCATGATGCCTTGATTTGTATTCTCTCTCTTCACACTTGGAAAATAGTTCAGCTGAAGACATACTTCTAACTTGTGATGTACCTGTTTTTCCCGCCATTCGAATACCATCGCCTTTGTACCACCATGCAGTTCCTTTTTTATTATTTACAACTTGCTTCATTGCTTCCTTAACAATACTTAATGTTTTCTTTGAAATATTTAATTTGGACATTAATACAGGATCATTAGATGAAATGATTTCTCCTGAATTGGAAAAAATATCCTTCACTAATTTAGGTCGATAAAGACTACCTTCATTTGCAATTGCAGCATAAGATAATGCCAACTGTAAAGGTGTTGATAAAACAAATGATTGACCAATTACACAAGATAGAGTTTCCCCTTTTTGCCACTCTTCACCTGTTCTTTTTAATTTCCAGTCTCGGTTTGGAATCAATCCCGAAATTTCCCTTGGTATTTTGATACCAGTCTTGCTACCAAATCCATATGCTTTTGCATATTGAGCAAGGGTATCAATATCTAACTTTAAAGCAACCATATAGAAAAATACGTCACATGATTCACGTATTGCTTTTGTAACATTAACCTCTCCATGCCCATGACGTTTCCAGCAATGAAATTTTCTATTTCCTAATTTATAAAATCCTGGACATTTAAACTTAGTATACTCTGAAATAATTCCCTCTTCTAATGCCGCAATTGCTGTAATGACCTTGAAAGTTGAACCTGGTGCATAGTGTTCTTGAATTGCTTTATAAATCATTGGCTTAGCTGGATTTGTTATTAAGCTATTCCAATATTTATGAGTTAATCCCCTACTAACTTTTGTTGGATCAAATGAAGGAGTAGATGCCATTGCCAAAACATCACCATTGTGAACATCTAACATAACAACACTTCCAACCTTATCACCTAATGAATTAAATGCAATTTTTTGTAAGTCTTGATCAATTGTTAACCGAATATTATTTCCAACTTGAGCATTTTTATTATTAATTCCTTTAAATAAATAATTACTCCCTAATAATCTTCTCATTCTTCCATATGCATCAACTTCCATATATTGATGTCCATCCAATCCTCTCAGGTCTAAATCAAGCTGCTCCTCAACTCCTGTTTTACCAATAAAATCACCTTGTTTATAACTATAATTATCTCTTTTTCTATATTTGGGTAATTGGGATGGAGAAATCTCGGAAATATACCCAATGAGATGTGCACCAACTTCATTTAGTGCATATTCACGTCCAATAAATGTGTCAACCATTACTCCTGGCATTTTATAATTCTCTGTTTCGATAATTGAAACTTCTTTTTTAGAAATATTTTTTTTTAAGAGAATTGGACGATAACGTGCCTGCCCAGAGTTTTTTCTAATAATTCTTTGAATACTAGAAAGCGGCATATCTAAAACTTGAGCAATCTTTTTTAACGATTCTTTTTTATTTTTTAAATACTGAGGAATAATAATCGCATCAAATCTAGGTACATTGTGAACTAATAAATTATTATTACGACTAAAGATCATTCCTCTAGGAGCTTTTACAACTTCTTTCCTTAATAAGTTTTCAACTGAATAAAGGTGAAAGACATCTCCTCGATAAATCTGCAAATACCATAAGCGAATAAAAAGAATTATAAATGCTAAAAAAATCATGTTACCGATAATTGCTGCACGCCCAGAATGTAACTTAACTAAATCATCTTCTTTTTGCATTAATTTTCCTGGCCCACCATACTAGAACTATTTCTTTTCCAAATTTTATTTAAAACAATAAAGAAAAAAGGTGATAGAATTGAAATGATTAAGCTTTCAGGAATGAACAACCATAGCTTAGATTCGATTAGGTTTAAATTATTTGTTTGCATATAATTCAAAAACGAAATAATTACAAACCAAATTATTTGAAAAACTTGAACTATCACAATGGTTATTACTGGAGTTGATAATCTTAATAGCTCTCTCAGGAATGATACAATAAAACCTATTAGTACACCTGCAATAGTTCCTATGGCCCATTCTTCAACTGAAAAAATTGAATGAGTATACTGCACTAAAAATATCAAGACTGAAAGTAAGGGAGTATCTAATTCAAAACTAAGGTACAAAATTATTAATACATTTATAGGTAAAATATATCTACCTAATCCTAGTATAGGTAAAAACGTAGATAGAATAACTTCGAATATAAATAAAATTATTAATGTTATTATTATCCCTACAATCAATTGATTAAATTTTATTTTCATAGATTTAATCTTTCCTTATATTGTCTAAGGCTTGCAATTCTTTTTGTCTCAAAAGATTATCTTGAGATACTAAAATAACAACTTCCTCTAGTTTACTAAAATTAACTGCTGGATCTATTCTAATTTTTTGGGAAATCCCATAAGTTTCTCGTTCTATCCTACTAATCTTTCCTATTACTAACCCCTTAGGATACAAGTTTCCTTGCCCTGAAGTTATAACTAAGTCATTCAAGATAATAGGATCTGTTCTAGTTACATACTTCATGAAACAATATTTCTGATTTAGCCCTTCAATAACACCATATGATCTTGTTCTCTCAATTATTGCATCAATTTTATTATTAGAATCTTCAATTGTAAGAATATCTGCGTAATGATCTGTTAATCGATATACATACCCAACTAAACCTTTACTGGTAACTGCGGTTGATTGAAGTTCAATTCCATCCTTTAAACCTTTGTTCACTCGCAAAACTCTATGATCAATAGATGGATCCCAAGATACAACCTGTGTTACAATTTTTTTGAATTGTTTTTGCTCCCCAAATCCAAGTAGTTTTTTTAACCTATTATTCTCTCTCAAAACTTGACTATTTGAAAAAATTTCTTGTTTCAGGTCTAAAACTTCTTTCCGTAGAATATCATTATTTTTGCTTGCTTGAACATTCATCATATAATTATCAATAGTATCTGATACCGCATTATATGAACTAGTCACTAGATACTGCACCGAAGCACCGATATCAATCATAAGTTCTTTAAAGGGTGATAGTTTTCGCGTAGTGCCAGATGATGTCGAAAACTTATAAAGAGAAATAAGTAAAACGATTATACTAATCCCTAATTTTATATATTGCCTAGAAATTCCTGTTGTATCCAATTCAAACCTCTAATTAATTTATATCAATAGGTTAACTAAATTGAAGCTATGTGACTATAAAAAATAATAATCAATTTAGGCCTAAATATAACACTTTACTACTACTTTTGCCTAAGTAATAATCAGTTAAATTAATTCAATTGCAAGGATGGAAAATGTCTAATATACAAAAGAAAACATCTAGCTTTATGCTAACAGCTTTTATCTCTCTTATTATTATTTCCTTTATGTTCACAGGGTACGAAAGTTTTAGGGGAACTCCAGACACTGTGGCACAAGTTGGAGATGAATCTATAAAGTACTCTGAATATAGGATTGAATTTGATCGTCAGGTAAAAATGTTTCAAACATACTATATGGGTGGTAAAAATTTAACCTCAAAGCAAATCCAGCAATTTAAACTTAAAGATCGTGCGATTAAAGGACTTGTTTCCAAAAAACTACTTATGAACTTTGCTGATCAACTAGGAATCACGCCATCAAAAGAACAAATAATATCACAGATTAAAGGTGAGAAATATTTTAAAACAAATGATGTATTTGACATAAATAAATATAAAATATTATTAGCAAATAATAGATTAACTCCCGCAGATTTTGAAAAGGATACGGCCGATAGAATTAAAGGAATGACTTCTCAAAATATTTTACAAAAACTTCCATTGCCCAATTCATATAAACGAGACCTCGAGGAATTTAAAAGTAATTCTGTTTACGTTAATTTATTACAATTTAATAAAAGCTCATTACAAAAATTTATTCCTATTTCATCTTCTGAAATTAATAAATATTTAAAAGATGAGAAAAGTTTAAATAAAGTTAAATCTCAGTTCAAATCAAGAAAAAAGTCCCTAGATATTCAAGAGCAAGTAAAAGCAAAGCATATTTTATTAACTACTCAAGATAAAAAAGAAGAAGAAGTACTGAAGAAGGTCACTGATATCCACAAAAAACTAACACAAAAGAACTTCGCGACAATGGCAAATAAATATACTCAAGACCCAAGTGGAAAAGATAAAGGTGGAGCACTCAATTGGTTTTCCAAAGGTAAAATGGTTCCAGAGTTTGAAAAAGTAGCATTCAAGATGAAAAAGGGTGAAATATCTAAACCTGTCAAAACATCATACGGATATCATATAATAATGCTGGAAGATAAAAAATCATTCAAAGCAGCAAAGTTAGAGGATTATCAGCAAGAAATAGCCAAAGAATTATTGCAAAAAAGTAAAACTAAAGAGCAAGATGAACTGGTTAATAATATAAAACAAAAAATGAGCAACCTTCTCAATTCTAATGATTTAAAAGGTATTGATAAAATTAATAAAAAATATGGATTTACTTTATTAAAAAACCAGAAAATTAATCAACTTGAGGGAGTTAAATCAGGAGCAATAAAATTAAGTAACGATGAAATAATTACTATTTTCAATCAGAAAAGTAGTAATAAAGTACAAGAACTCAAAGATATAACCAAGGTGACGTTACTTAAAATTGTTCCAAAACCAAAATCTACAGAAGAGAATAAAGAAAATAATACTTATATAAGTACTCATCAAGGATTTTTAACCGGCAAGCTATCAGAAGAGTTACTAAAAGAGCTAGAAAAAAATACAAAAGTAAAAATATACCCAAATTTGTTATAGTTAATGGCAGACAAAAGCTATAAATTTAAAAAAAATATACTTGGCCGTTTCTATGTCGACGATCAATGTATTGCATGTGATGCGTGTTTAATCGAAGCCCCTAATTTTTTCACCATGGATGTAGACGAAAGTTCTGCTTTTGTCTACAAACAACCAAAAAATTCAACTGATGTTGCTCAATGTACTGAAGCAATGATCTTATGCCCAGTAAATGCCATTGGAGATGATGGAGATTGAAGTGCCCTTCTAACGAAGGGCACGAACTAACTATCTCTTAATTGCTAATACTTCTTGTAACATTTCGTCAGCAGTAGTTAGAGTCTTTGCATTAGCTGTAAAGTTTCTTTGAGTTTCCATTAAATTTACAAATTCATTTGCAATATCGACATTAGATAACTCAATTGACTTTGCAATAACCCCACCTCTTCCTGCTTCTCCAGGTTTCCCGGCAGCTACTTGACCTGATTTTTTGCTTTCTTTAAATAAGTTTTTTCCGACTTTAAATAGGCCTTCGTTATTTTCAAATTTACCAATTGACATTTGTGAAATATCTTTCGATTCACCATTGTCATAAACAGCTGTTAAAATTCCATTATCGTTAAATGACAGGGAAGTTAATGTTCCAGCGCTATACCCGTCTTGGGTATGTCTTGCAACAGTTGAGTTTGAACCAAACTGAGTGGAAGAATCTAGTCCTGTTCCACCTTCTGAAATCGATTCACCCCAATTGAATTTAATTTTTTGACCTTGAGCTGCTCCATTATTAAAATCAAAAGAATTTTCATCAGGAACTTCTTCTTGTAAAACGCCTTGAGAATCAAATTTTAATTTTCCACTCGCCATCTCGTAAATTTTAGTAGCATCTCCACCTTCGACATCCTTTCCTTCAACTACGGCATGATACTCCCAATTATTATTTTCTGTTTTATTATAATGTAATGTTACAACCCTTGGCATTCCAATATTATCATACACAGTAATACTGCTACTATAATTTGAAGTATTTTCAGGATCTTTAATATCAAAGTTTTTAACTTTTGATCTTGAATCTAAGTTCATACTTAATTTTACTTCATCCGTAGCCGCCGCTGGCAAAGTTGCACTTCCTAACTGAATTTTTTCTAACTTACTAGTCACTGTTCCATTCTTATCAACGGAAAATCCTACTAAAGGATAACCATCACTCGTAACAAGAATACCTTCCTTATCAAAATTAAATGAACCATCACGAGTAAAACCCCTACCAAATGGAGCATCGACCATAAAAAATCCATCTCCATTAATTGCTAGGTCAGTTACACTGTCTGTTCTGGCAATATCACCTTGTGACATCATTTGTTTAATATGAGCGAGCCTTGAACCTGCTCCAATTTGAGGTTCTCCAGCGATCCCCTTTAGAGTTCCGGCCAATACATCTTGAAATTCTGCTCTTGAAGATTTAAATCCAAATGTTCCAGCATTAGCAATATTATCACCAATGACATCCATTCCATTACCTGCAGCACGTAGACCTGCATAACCAATATTAAACGATCTTAAAAGACTCATTATATCCCTCCTAGATACAACTACTGTAAATATTATTTATGTACAACAGACATAAATGATGGCCTCCAGAAAGGACCGGCCTTACAGTATTAATTTATAAATAATGTAGAATCTATTTTTGTAAATACATTCTCTGCCATATCATCTTTATTCATTGCAGTTACCACTGTCTTATTATCTACATCAACAATGTATGCAGCTTTATCAGTAATAACCAGCGAATCCTGACCTCCTTTATTTTTTAATTTATCAAACGCTCCTTTCAGCTTTAAAAATTCCTCTCCATCTACTCCCAGATTTCTTTCCTTAATTCTTTTTTGAGCATGATTTGAAATTTTGATATTATCTTCAACTGAACTTTGCTTTGATACTTTTACTTCATTTAATATATCTAAAAACTCTGAGACATTTTTATTCTTATCAGCTACATCAGCATTATTACTTCTAATACTATCTGCTTGAGATATTATTTTTGATAAATTATCTGATACATTTTGAACCATTACTATTGCTCTTTACTTTGTTTAAATGCTGCTAATGCCGCCTTTTGCGCAGTGTTATTTTTATTATTACCTGGAATTAAAAAACTTTCAACATCATGCAGAAAAATCCTTTTATCTCCATCTACTTTTAAAACAGTATCACCATTCTCAAAGTAAACCCCTGTTACAAGCCCTTGGGTTTTTGTTTCCCCGTCAAATTGAGACATATTCTCATCCCATGCTAACACTCTGAAACTATAGTCACCATCACCTGCTTTGGACCCATCCAATGATTTTCCATCCCACGATAATACATGGTTTCCTTTATGCACATTCTCTTTTTTAATCTCTGATATTGTTTGACCTTTTTTATCCATCACCCGTATCAAAATATTTCTTGCCGGCTTTGAAAGAGCAAATGGTAAATCAAGAGGGCCAGGACCTTTCTCTGAATCTAATTTAATTGTTGTTCCTGATGTAATAACTTTTTTTCCTAAAAAACTAGCACCATAAAACTTTTTTTCAGATGGTGCATTTCCATTCATATTATCTAATTTATTATTCATATTAGACAGCTGCTCCAAAGAAGAAAATTGTGCTAAATCTGCTGCCATCTGTTTTTGATCTACAGGCTTTAATGGATCCTGATGCGACAACTGAACAGTTAATAATTTCAGAAACTCATCCTTGCCCATCTTATTATGATCTTCGGCATTAATATATTTTATTCCAGAACTTCCTTCTTTTCCTGTTAGTTCATTTAGTCGAGCACTAACATCCTCCTTTCGAGGCGCCATTTTAATATCTTTAAATGAATTTTTAACTAAGTTCTGTGGCCTACCTATTGATGGCATTTATGCACCCTTTCTTTCGAACATTTCTTCCCAAAGATCCTGTCTTCTTTCTTTTCCTTCACCCTCTTGTTTATTGTTTTTAGAAAAAAATTCATTTCCATTGCTTGAATTCTTTTCTCCTTTTGAATTAGAAAATTGATCATTAGAAGGTTGTGAACTCTGTTGAGTTTCTAAAATATTAAACTCACCAACCTTAATTCCAGCATCAGTTAAAGTTTTAATTAAATTATTACCCTGCTCTGATAAAAAGTTTTGTCCATTTAGAGAATCAGGAGATAAATTAATTGCTAATTGCTCAGCTCCCTTGGCCTGCTGAACATTAATTTTAATAATACCAAGTAAATCATGCTTGACCATTAAATTAATACTTTCTTTATTTTCTAAATTCGTTTGTGCTACATATTCAGATATTTGATCAATTAACTGTGATGAATCAGTTATTTTGATATTACTTAAATTTAACACCTTTGCATTTGAAGTATTAACTTCATTTTGATTTTGTCCTTGTAGAATATCAATTAGTCCCGCTTGAGATTCATTTATGATATTTTCATCCGAAAATGTTTTAGGGAAGTTATTAAATATATTTTTCTGACTAATTTTAGGTGTATGTGATAAAGCAGGAGCAAACGAAGCCGCTTTCAAAATGGAATCATTATCATTGCTGATTTCTTTAAAATATTTTTGTACTCCACGATTTAAATTTGAATTTAGTTGAATCTTTTCATTGTTAACAAGTAGTTCATTTTCAATCATATGTTCTGGTGATTTACTAATTTGCTCTGGCACAGTTGACTGACCAACGACCTTTAATTTATTTTTCTGTGGAATATCTACTAATTCAATATTGGGTTTAACAATTGGATCTAAAAATATATTACTTTCCTTACCTATCTTTGCTGAAGAAACTTTAAAGTCCTTTATCTCTAAAGGATTTGTTTGTTCAACAATCATTTTCTCTTGTGGTGATGAACCTAAATTCTCCTGCGACAATGAATCTAAATTATCTCCTTGAGAAAATAAGTCTAAAACAGAAGAGAACTTACTATTAGTAGGATCATTATTTACTACTTCTTGAAAGCTCCCAGATTCAGTGCCTTCTACCGTAGAGGCACCTCCAATCAAGCTTAATAAAATATTGTTTCCTACTTCCATCTCTATTTCTCTATTCCTGGCATAATGCGCAGTATTATTATTTTGTCATATTTAAGTACTGTTTTTGAAGCCGGGCAGAAACTTCCTTATCCATTAAATTAAATATTTTTGAAATTTTAGTTGCTTCAAGTCTTGAAAGCATCTCAATTGCTACAGTTTCGTCCTGAACAGACAATAGCTGAGCTGCTCGCTCAGCTTTCATTGCTCCTATTGTATCAACCAAGTGTTTTACACGGGAATCTCTATCTTTATCCTGTTTTTCTATACAGCCCAATAATGAATTTTGCTTTATTTGAAAATCTTTAACTCGCTTATTAAAATCTTTTATACTCAAATCTAATAATTGTCTCTGTTTCTCAATTTCAAGTTCAGATAATTTTATTTCTTTTTCTTTGTCTAGTAACTCTCTCGAAAAACTAACAATATTTCTAGCACTCAGTTTATCTAAACTATGCTTAACTTGCTGACTCACTTGTTTATCAAGCTCGGCTTTAGTGCAAGATATTTTTTTATCTTGGCCGAATAGTTGGTAAGAGCATAACATTAAAAAAAGAGTTATTATTATTTGCATGCAAAGGCCTTCTTGTTTTTTTTATTATAGTTTTTTCGTATCCTAAATAATTCTTCTAAATCTTCTTCTTCTTTTTTATTAATTAACTTTTTATGCTTTAAGAAATCTTTTTCTTTAATCTTTTGGATTATTTTTGTTTCACCACGTGCTAGATTAAACTTTTTAACTTGGTCATTATATTTTATGTTTAATTTATCAATTTTCCTTTCTTCTTCTGCAATAGATAGTCTTTTTTTATCTATTGCAAAAGGAAAGTCTTGTAATACTTTTACTGAGTTAAGACTTTGAGTGGATTTTTCATAGTAATCATAGATTAAACTTAACTCATTATTATATTTAACTAACAAATCTTTATGATGATTTATTTCTTTTGAAATTTTTGCCAACTCTATCTCTTCAACTTTTTCTTTAAGTTTTCTTATTTTTAATAATGACTCTAATTTAAAGTTAAATTTTTTTGTAATCATTATGACTCACTATTATTTTGCAGTAACTCGGGATTAATTTCTTGCTCTGCCTTCCTTGCTATCTCAACCATTTTATCATACAACTCCGAGATTCCGAATGCATTACTCATCTCCATATCTTGTCGCATTAAATTATTAAGATCATCCACAATCACAATAGCTTTATCAACTTTAGAATTGGTACCTTGAACATATGCCCCTACATTAATCAAATCTTCACTTTCTCGATATGAAGATAATAAATCTCTTAAATGAGAAGCAACTATTTTATGTTCCCTAGTTGCTACCTTGTCCATAACTCTTGATAAAGAGGGAAGAATATCCACTGCTGGAAAAAAGTTTTTTGAAGCCAACTCTCTACTAAGTTGGATATGGCCGTCTACAATTGCTCTGACTGCATCAGTAATGGGCTCATCCATATCACCACCTTCAACCAATACAGTATAAATACCAGTAATCGTTCCAGAGTTTTTAATAGCTCCTGCTCTTTCAAGTAATTTTGGCAGTTTTGCAAAAACGCTAGGTGTATACCCCCTTTGACCTGGAGGTTCTCCCACACTTAAAGAAATTTCACGATTTGCCATCGCAAACCTAGTTAATGAGTCCATCATTAACAAAACATCGTTATTTTTATCACGAAAATATTCAGCTATGGTTGTTGCCACATAAGCAGCTTTAATTTTTATTAATGGTGATTCATCTGATGTTGCTACAACAATAACTGAGTTCTTTAATCCTTCCTCACCTAAGTCATTTTCAATAAAATCTATTACTTCTCGTCCTCTCTCTCCAATCAGTGCAATTATATTTATATCTGCATTAGTATGTTGTGCAATCATACCTAGCATTACTGATTTTCCAACTCCCGATCCTGCTAATATTGAAATTCTTTGACCTTTACCTAAAGTAGCAAAACAGTTTATTGAATTTATTCCAGAATCTAATGGTTCATTAATTGGTCTTCTATCTAATGGGTTAATATTTTTACCAAAAATATTTTTAGAATCAAATGGGCCTTCAATTGGGCCTTTGCCATCAATTGGATTTCCTTGAAAATCAATTACACGACCTAGCATATTTTCCGTGATTGATATTTTGGTAACTAAATCTTTTAAGTAAACTCTAGTCTCACTATTAATCCCAGTAATATCTTCATAGGGTGATACTAAACATTTACTACCTTCAATTGCAACTACTTCTCCCAAGCACCGATCATTGTACTCTGTAACAAATTCAACATTACTTCCAATAATGGCCTTAGAAATCGAAACCTCATACAATGTCCCACGGCTAGCATGAACCTTTCCGATTTTTTGATATGGTACTGAGTACTCATAGGACTTATGAATACTTAATAAATCTAAAGGTGATATATTATCATTCATGACCAACGACCGTAGAAAAAAGCTTATCTATTCCAACAAATTGATCATCTAGCGTACCCTGAATTATTCCATTCTCTGATTCTAAAACCATTCCATGATTATTATTATCATAATCGACCTCAACTCTAGCATTATTCAATTTACCTACAGTACTCTCAACTTTTTCTAGCACATCTCCCATTTTTTCAAAATCACTTTTATTTACTTGAATTAAAATATTAGATTTTGTTCCTAATTCTAAAATTAGTTTTTCTAGCAATCTATTTAAATAATTACCATCATCTGAAAGCTCACGTAGAATTACCCACTTCGTTAAACTGTTAATCATTTGATAAATTTCTTTCTTTTGATTTTCTATTATTGTTGAATAATTAGCTTGTAACCCTGTAATTAAGTCTTCTAAATTAGAAATCTTTTGTTCTACCTCAAAATTAAGCTTCTCATTTATAGCTTCCGTTGCCTTATCTACCCCATCTTGGTAACCTTTCTCAAAGGCATCCTTTTCAATTTCTTTGATTTTTCCAGCAACCTTAAGCTCTATCTCATTTTCTTTATTTTCACGTCTTACTTCACTTATTCCGCGTAGTTCGGTTACAGACTTCTCAATTAGAAACCCACTCGATTCCGCAATATCATTTTCTATATTCAATTGCTTCTTTGAAATATCAGAAAGTGATTCAAATTTTTTAAATTCCCAGTTTGATGTCTTTTCTTTGCTCGTATCTTCTTGGGCACTAAATGGCAAAAAATTATATTTTGAAATTTGTGTTTTTTCTTTAGTCATCATATTCCTCTAATTAAACTAGTGCGTCCTCATCCCCTCCTCGAGAAATTATGGCCTTACCTTGTGCTTCAAGCTCTTTACACTTTTGTACAATTTCAGTTTGAGCTTTTTCAACATCGGATAATTTTGTCGGACCTAATGCTTCTAGGTCTTCGTTTAACATAGTTGCTGCTCTATTAGACATATTTTTAAATAACTTTGCTTTTACTTCATCTGGTGCTGTTTTTAATGACATAACAAGTTTCTGCTGATCAACAATTTTGAGTAGCTCCTGAATTCCTTTATCATCAACATAAACAAGATCTTCAAAAACAAACATAAGCTTCTTAATTTCCTCTGCTAAGTCAGGGTCTTTTTCTTCAACTCTAGACATGATATTTTTCTCAGAATGTTTATCCATCAGGTTCAACATATCAGCAATTGGCTCAACCCCACCAAGTTGATTAGTATCAATCGATCCAAGCGTCGATAACTCAGTCTTGAGAACATCGTCTAGTTGAGCAATTAATTCTGGAGATATATAATCAAGATGAGCAACTCTGAGGACGACTTCTGCCTGCAACCCCTCTGGCAGTCTACGTAATACATCTACTTTTCGGTCTGTTACTAAGTGAGCAACAATTAATGCAATTGTTTGAGGATGCTCATTAATCAAGAAATTTGCTAAAGTTCTAGCATCAACAAGCTCTAAAGATTCTAAAGTATTACCCGCAGCAACATCTACAATTTTACCTAATAATTGCTTTGCTCTGTCTTCACCTAAAGCATTTACAATAAAATCTCTTCCTCTATTTTCCGAAAATAATAAATCTAAATCTTCATTAAGAGCAGAATAAAACTCTTCTAAAACTCGTTTAACCATCCAGATTGGTGCTTTCTTAACATTTGCCATTGAGTTAATTAATCTTTTAACATCATTATCTCTCAGATGATTAAATATTAATTGTGCTGTCTCTGTACCTAGAGCACTGAGTAAAACACCAGCTTTTTCCTGTCCTGAAAGTAAGGAATATTCTATTTCTGGATCTAATGCTACATCTCCAATCGCCATTGGAAACCCCTTATGCTATTTGTTTATCTGACTCCGAAGAGTGAATCATTTCATGTAAAATTTGAGCCGCTTTTTGTGGATTTCCTTCCACTAAAGATACTATTTTTTCTTTCAATAAATTACCTTCTATCTTTTCAGGATTAAGCTTATCCTCAAGCTGAGGTAAGGCATCCTCAAGCCCTGGTAATTTTTGATTTGCTTGCATCTTCTCTAACTCTTCCAAAGTCTTTGGTAGAAAATCTTCCACTGACTCTACTGTATTATCTGTTACCCATTGAATAAAAGGTCTTACAACAAAAAAGAAAAATAATGTTATAGAAATTCCGATTGCTAAATATTTAGCAATATTGGTAATTAAGTCTCTATGATATTGCTCTTGTAGAGCAGCATCTGCTGCTGCTAAATCAGTTGTAGCAAATTCCATATTTTTTATAACGATCTGATCACCCCTCGCTAAATTAAGTCCAAGTGCTGAAACTACGATTGCTGAAAAATTTTCCAAATCTTTCGTTGACCATTTCTCATATACCATTACTTGTTTACCAGCATCATCAAGAACAGGTGCTCCAGCGGCCGTAAGAGAAGGGACTCTTTTTCCATCAATCATTACAGCAGATGAAACTTTTTTAACTCCCGAAGTTGGTGATTTTGATTTTATAACTTTAGACGGAACATTATAATTTCTAGTAGTTAATTCTTTATCTACATTATTTTTAGTTTCAGAAACCCCAGGAATTGGTTTTTCTCCAGGAATATTTGATCTTGCCCCTGGTATTCCTTGAGGAGATGGACGCGAACCATTTAGTTTTTGAATATTTTTTACTTCTGATAAAACCGCTACATTTTCTTGATCATATCTAGTTTCAGTTGCAACCGATTCTGTGAAATCCATTTCAACAGCAACTTTTGCAATTACTTTTCCCTGCCCAACCACTTTTGCCAGTATTTCTTCGATTTTTTTCTCATACTTTCTACTTAACTTTGACTCTAGCGTCATTCTATTGGCAGTTTGAGAAGTAACTGCATCTCCAATATTTTCACTTAGTTTTTTACCTCTATTATCAACGATAACAACACTTTCAGACCTCATTCCATCTACAGATGAAGCAACTAGCGAAGCGACTCCTTTAATTTCAGAGTTTGTTAAAGTTACACCTCTATCTAGTTCTAAAACAACTGATGCTGTTGGAGGTTTTTTCTCTGCTACAAATGGACTTGACTCTGGAATAGATAAATGAACTCTTGCTCTTTTAATCCCACGTAAGTATTTAATTGTTTTTATTAACTCACCTTCAAGTGCACGTTGTTTATTAATTTTTTGCACAAAATTGCTAGTTCCAAATGATTGTTTATCAAAAACTTCGTAACCAACAGTCCCTGAAAAGTCTACTCCAAGCATTGCAACTTCAAGTCTAAATCTATTTACCATTTCATCTGGAATTTTTATTGTTTTACCATTATCACCTAATTGATAAGGTATTTTTTTCTCCTCTAATAAACTAGATAATCGTTTTGAATCATCCTTATTCAGATCACTGTATAAAACACTGTATTGAGTACTTGATGCCCATATTATTATCCCCACAAAAAAAGCCGCAATCATTGCTGTCAGTGAAACTGCTCCTACTTTTCTACTGGGATCTAAATCCTTATAAAAAGAACCGATATTGTGAATTATTTTAGTTAAAAATTCTTGCAATACTTCCTCCTGTCTTTACAAGTAAATTATACCTGCATCCTCATTACTTCTTTATAAGCATCAATAACTTTAGACCTGACTTGATTCATCATTTTAAAGGCCATTTCTGCTTGCTCAACCGCTAATAAAGTCTCATGTATATTCTTTGATTTACCTGTTACTAATTGCTCTACCGCTTTATTTGCATCATGCTGTAAATTATTCACTTTAGATATCGAGTTCGAAAGCAAGTCTACAAATGACTCTCTCGATTCATGTTTATCAAGATTCACCTTATCTGGAATATTAAGTGATTTAGTATTTGTATCTTTAAACTCAATTTGTTTTGACCACTTATCAGCAGAAAAGTTTTTTAAAATTGAATTCATCGAACCTATATTATTAATACTCATAATCTATCCCTTATTTACCAAGCTCTAGCGCTTTTAGTGCCATACTTTTTGTTGTATTAAATGCAGATACATTCGCCTCATAACTTCTTGATGCTGCAATCATATTTGCCATTTCTTCCATTACATTAATATCAGGATAAGCAACATACCCTTGTGCATTTGCATCGGGGTGCCCGGGGTCATACTTTAAGATTGGAGGTCTATTAGTAGAAACTACCTCTGTCGCATGCACTTTTTGAGCTGATTCATCTAATTCACCTTCTAAGATATCAGAAAATGAATCTCTGGCAGGCTCTGCACCAAAGGCAACTTCTTTTCGTCGGTAAGGGCCACCTTCAGGTGTTCTTGTTGTTTGAGCATTAGCAATGTTTGATGAAATTGCATTCATTCTCTTTCTATTTGCTGTCAGCCCTGATGAACTTATCCTTAAACTTGTTAAAAAATCCACAAAATACTCCTCATCACCTTTCTGATTCTAAAAGGTACTTTTTTAGTCCAATTTTTTTATTTAATAATTGAACAGCAGCATCATATAAAATTTTATTTTCTGCCATCTTTGCCATCTCTTTATCTCTATCAACTGTATTTCCATCCTCAGAGACTACTCCAGATGGATCTTCATAAATAGAAGGTTCGAGATTTTCAAATCCTCCGCCACCAACATTGTAATGGCCTGAGTTGTCAGTATTTAATGTTTGAGAATCATCTAGATCAATCGCTCTAGCTAATGCTTTTTCAAAGTCTAACCTTTTTGCTTTGTAACCAGGAGTTTCAGCATTTGCTATATTTGCAGTTAGTAACTCTTGCCTTAATTGTCTAAAGTTTAAGGAAGTTGCCAATGCTTTTAATGTTCGATCATTCAAATCCATTACTGACTTCCTACCTTAAATTCACAAAATATGAACTTCCGTTACTTCGATATTCATTAATCTTATTTCTTAAAGTTCTAATAGAAACTCCTAAAATCTTTGCTGCTTGGGTTCTATTTTCACTCGTATGAATTAAAGCTTTCTTGATTAATAACTTTTCCGCTTCCTTCAGTGACATCAATCTGATTCCTTCATTATCCTCTTCAAAGATATTGATCACCGATTTCTTTTCACCAATTGTTAAGTTTTCTAAAGTTAATTGCCCTTCAGTTACTGTGTCCAAAGAACTCTCAATAACAGTTTTCAATTCATGTACATTATGAGTCCAATAATGTGACAAAATTTTATCCATTGCTTCTTGAGAGACTTCTATTTCACTATTTGAATAAGTACTCACGAAGTAATCACATAATGACTTCAAATCTCCAACTCTTTCTCTTAATGGAGGAAGTGTAATTGAATTTGAACTAATTAATGTATACAGACCTCGATAGAACCTGCCTGAACCAACTAGCTTTGATAGATTCTTTGTCGTAGTCGCAATAATTCTGATATCAATATCATAATCATCTAACTCGTTAAGAATTTTGTGAAGTTTTCTTTGAAACTCTTCATCTAGGCCATCAACATTTGCAAAGACCACTGTCCCTTTGTTGGCAATCTCAAGAATTCCCTTATGAAACCTTCCTGACTCATCATCTCTATGGCCCAAAATTGAATTTTCAACTTCCTCTGGAGACATTGAGCAATCGATAACCTGCATTTTCTGTCCGGCCCGAGTCGAATAATCATGAATAGCATTACTAAGAGTTCTTTTTCCTACTCCTGCTTCTCCCACGATTAAAACGGGTGCCTTTGTTACCGAAACATTTCGTGCAACCGAAATTGCTTTTTTTACTTTGGGATCTTGCCCAAACAATTCTAAAATTACAGTATCCATTAGACCTCCTGTCACATAACCTCATTCATTGAGGTGGCTACTATATTATTCGTTCCTTTATCTTAAGGTAGGATATTTCCGCCCTACCTAATTCCTTTAAATAATTTGGGGTCTGTTCATTGTCAATGACCTTTTTTAATAAATCCAACCCCTCTTTTTGCTTATTATTAGAAACTAATAATTTTCCTAATAAAAAATTAACTCTTGATACATAAATAGATTTATTAAAATTTCTTTTAAACTCTATCATTTTACTTTCAATTTCCTCTACTTTTTGATTCTTTCTCTTTAAAATTAATTCTATCTCTAAAAAAGATACTCTTTCTCTGACAGACACCATAAACTTATTTTTTGAATATTTACTTGTGTCAACCAACATAGCATTTGCCACCCTTAAAAACTTAGAGTCATTACCTAGTTCATAAAGAGAATTAGTATAAGCAGTCAATGCCATGGCCATCTCTGAAACTTCATACAAATTATATTCACTCTTGTATGATATAAAGTTCTCGAATGACTTTATGGCCTGTTTATATTTCTTACGATTGTAGTGAATGAGACCTCGGTAATAACTTATCTTTTTATATGATCTGTCTAATTTTTCAAGTTTAAGTAATCTTAATGCCGCTGTTTGCCAATCCTTTAATTTAATTGACTGTTCAACCTCAATTTCCTCCAGATAATTTTTCTTTTTAACTAATGATTTATTTGTAACCCAAACAGGAAAAGTCTTTTCAATTGTGTTACTTACTAATTGTCTCTTTTGTAAAAATTCTTCAAATGTTTTATTTAATCCAAGAAACATTAATGACTTTGCCATCATATATGATAAAGCAGAGTCCCCTGAGACATTGGATAAATAGCTATTTTGGTAGACTTCCCAAATTTTAACGACCATCGAATAATCTGATTTTTTATAATAATCGAGGATCAAACCTTTGACAATCTCTTGACCTTCATTTCTGAACACTCTTTGTTTTGCATGTCCCATTCTTCCCGTTGGTAAAGCTCTCAAATAACTAAGCGCTTCCTTAAAGGAACCATCAACTATAAAACTTCTCAACCTTACCATCCATAATAATTCTTCTAAATCACTATTTATTTTATTTAACGAGTCTGGCTTTCTCAAAAATACTTCTCTTCCATTATCTATATTATCAGCTTTTCTCTTTCGAATATATTTAAGACCAACATACCTTATCTGTGCCTCAAAACGAGTCTTATTATCAGTTGATCTATTTATTGAATTTTTATAAAGTTCCAATGTCTTTAAGTTGTCACCTCCTAGTAACTCATAAGATAATGCAATCCTTAGTCTTGCATTACTCGATTTTGTCATATGTGAATAAGAAACAAGAAACTTATCAAATAACTTTATTGATTTTTCATATTGAGCTTTACGAAAATATGCTTCACCAATATTATACAAAATAGAATATTCAACCGGACTTAATAGTCTGTTTTTTTCTTTATTAAAAAGTGTAATCGCTTGATCTATATTTTGTTGTTTCATCAAAGAGTAAATTTTATATGATAATATCTTTTGTTCTGGCATCAGTTTTTTAACTGATTGATCCAATATTAATTCATTAATTCTATCTAGTTGGCCAAGAGATGCTAACGAGTGAAAAATTGCATTCAAGGCTCTTTTAGATTCTTCAAAATCAAGATTTTTCTGAGAAGTAACATAAAGTTTCTTTGATAACTTTAGTATTTGAACATCATCTTTTTTCACAATGTAATAATCAATTAAATATTTCAATATGGCTTTTTTCATTTTAAAGTTTGATGTTACTCCTGCTAAGTTCTCAAACATATTCACGGCCATTTTAGTTGTACCTTGCTCTCCTTTTTCTATTGCTGTTTTCAATACAGCATTTGCTTTTAAGTACTCATTTAAATCATTATTAGAGTCCATACCATATTTTTTTTCATAAAGCTTAATCGACTTATACATTAACCCCCATTTTTTACGATTAAACATATTAATCGCAATTTGCATATGTGCCTCTTTATCATCCTTTTGATATAATCTCTCTTCGATTGGATATAAATATTCTGGAGTCTTCTTAGAAATATCCATGCCTGGAGTTAACTTCGGTATAAGGGGATTATAATTCCAAATTAGAGATGCTCCATATCTAAAATCTCTAAACTCACTATCTCCATTTAACGTGGATATATATTTCTTTTCATGCTTAGGTTTAACGACCTTTATATGTCGTTTAACTTTATTAACTTTTTTGATCTTTTTTGCAGTACTGCTCGATTTAACTGAAGTCATCTTCTTTTTGACCGGTAATGAATACTGTTCTTCAGACCAAAAATCTAAAATATAGATTTTTTCTTTCTCTCTATAAAATGAAAATAAATCAATGTCATCTCTCGTTAATTCAACTTTGATTGTAGAGTAATTATTTTTTTTATTAGGTGGTATGAAATCAATTTTTTTTATATATTTATTTGATTTAGTCTTCTTTAATTCATTAGATATAGAATTAAATAATCTTACATCTAGTGTTTTAAGAAAGACAAAACCCTTGTCCTTATTCACCACCATTTGATGATTTTCAACATTCAACTTCCAACGTAAATATTTGTCATGCATTTTTTGAGTAATGATATTTGCAAAAGAGATATTTGAATAACAAAAGTAACTAACAAAAAATAAAAGTATATTCATTTTATTATTAGTCAAAATTTTGAACATTTGTTTTTTCATTATAGTGAAACTTCCTGTTTCTGTTTAATTCTATCTCACTAGGATTAAAGAGGCATTGTGCCTACAACTACTCTTTATAATTTTACTATTATTTAAAAATTTTGTAAGGAAATTTTTTCTTCTAGGCGTTTTTTTCTGTAAACAAATAAACCTTACATAGAACTCATTCCAAATATCATTAAGTTAGATCTGCTAAACTTGAGTAAAGAATTTTTCAATGTCAAAATGTCACCATGAATATTTTTCCATAAAAGTGAATTCATCAATTAAAATGATTACGAAAGGATGCTACTGGAAATACCTCTTTTTTTCATTTTTTCAATTAAGGTAGTTCTGTTCATACACAAAATTTTAGAAGCTTGATTTTTATTTCCCTTTGTTTTGATTAAGGCCTGAGAAATTAAAGACTCCTCAACTTCATGTAAGAACTTTTTTAAGTCGATTCCATTATCTGGAAGATCTAATAAATTATCCTGTTTAATATTTATTGCGACTGATTGTCTAATTTTGGCCGGTAGGTCTTGCATTCTAATTATATTTCCACCTCTTAAAATAACCAATCTTTCAATCAAGTTTTCAAGTTCTCTGACATTTCCCGGCCAATCGTAAGAAATTAAGGTATCTAGAACTTTATTGTCAAATTTAACATTATTTCGGCCATCGGCACTAATAAATCTAGATAAAAAGTATGAAATTAACAGCGGGATATCTTCTCTTCTTTCTGTTAGGCTTGGGACAATTACTGGAATCACATTTAAGCGATAAAAAAGGTCTTCTCTAAAATTTCCTTCCGAAACCAGGTGTTCCAAATTTCTGTGACTTGCTGTGATTATTCTAACATCAATATTTTTAGGAGATGTTCCGCCTACTAAGTCAATTGTTCTACTTTGTAATACTCGTAACAGTTTAACCTGAAGTAAAAGTGGCATATCTCCAATTTCATCTAAAAATATCGTCCCCCTGTTTGCTAACTCAAATCTTCCTTTCCTATCTAACACAGCTCCAGTAAATGCACCTTTGACATGTCCAAATAGTTCGCTCTCTAATAAGTCTTCAGGTATTGCGCCACAGTTAATCGATACTAATGAAGCATTCTTCCTCAAGGACAGTGAGTGAATTGCATTTGCAACTAATTCTTTCCCTGTGCCGGACGGCCCATTAATAAGTACTGTTGAGTCCGTTGAAGAAACTTTATTGATCCGTTCAAATACATTTTTCATTTTTTTTGAACGACCGATCATTCCACAAAACATATCATTAGAAGTTGGGTGCTCAATTTTAAATTTATGGCCTACATTTATTTTTTTCTCTGATATTTTATTAATATTATTTAAATTAAGCCAAGATGTTAAATCGACCTGGAATTTTTCCTTATATGCCTCTTGAATTAAGTCTCCAAGCGAATTTAATTCAAATGGCTTTGTTAAATAATGAAATACACCTTTTTTTGTAGCAGCAATCGCTGTTTCCACTGATGCAAATCCAGTCATCAGAATTGCAAAAAACTTTAAGTCCTTCTCTTTTAATATATCTAATAGTAAGAGGCCATCCATTCCATTATCATCAAAACTAATATCAGAAATTAAACAAAATGATTGTTTATCTACATTACTTTCTGAGTCTATATAATCAATAAAGCTATTTGGTGTATTAAATACTTGTGCCTCTAAATTAAATCTTCTAAAAATAAATTTTTTTAATAAGGAACTAAATACGTGATCATCTTCAACGATTATTACTTTAGGTGGATTTTCGCCAAGCCCATAATCTTCTAATACAAGTTCACTATCGAAAGAATCGTGTAAAAATTTAATATCACTCATTAAATACCTTTTAAGAAACATGTAGACTAAAGCTGACTACTGTAAAATCGTATCGAACTACTTAGTTAGTGTCAATTTCTTAACACTGGAAGTAAAACTGTCAACTATTAATGAAATACATTAATTTACGAACAGACAGTTCTGGGCCTCCGGCCCAAAAGTAATAAACAGTTGTTAAAAAAGAAATAGTAGATATGAAAAATAAAAATATTGCCAATTTTTTGTAAGATTTTTTCCAAAACCTAATAGAAAACTGCAAGGTAATAAGAATGACAGGCAAAGACCAAAATGGAGTATGCCTCACTAAAAAGTAGATAAAACTCATGAATTAAATATTAACATGAATTTTAAAATCTTTCCTTTAAATCTTTTAAGAAACTAAGTTCTTCCCAAGGGAATAACCCTTCTGAAGTTCTTCCAAAATGGCCATATGCTGCCGTTTCTGAATATATTGGACGAAGTAAATCAAGTCTATTAATAATTGAACTTGGTCTCATATCAAAGATATCATTAATTGCTTTTGTTAAATTATTTAAATCAACTTTTTCAGTACCAAAAGTTTCAACTAGAAAAGACATTGGTTTTGCCACTCCAATCGCATATGCAACTTGAACCAATGCTTTATCTGCCAAATTAGCGGCCACAATATGTTTTGCAACTTGCCTGGCCGCATAAGCAGCTGATCTGTCTACCTTAGTTGGATCTTTTCCTGAAAATGCTCCTCCGCCATGAGCACCATGACCACCATACGTATCCACAATAATTTTTCTACCAGTTAGGCCACAATCCCCCATAGGTCCACCAATTATAAATTGGCCCGTTGGGTTAATAAAAATATTTGTTTTATTATCAATATATTTACCTGGAACAACTTTATTAATTACTTCTTCTCTCACGACTTCCTGAACATCTTTTAAACTCATTTCAGCTGCATGCTGTGTTGAAACCACTACTGCATCTAATCGCTTAACTTGTCCGTTAATGTATTCGGCAGAAACTTGTGTTTTTCCATCTGCTCTTAGTAGAGGAGCTATACCATTTTTTCTAATTGCAGAAAGCTTATGCGCTAATTTGTGAGATAAATCAATCGTTAATGGCATAAAGTTATCTGTTTCATTAATGGCATAACCAAACATTAAACCTTGATCACCTGCTCCTAGCTCTGTATACGTTCCTTCACCTTCATTGACCCCTTGTGCAATATCTGGTGATTGTTTATCTATAGCTACTGAAACTCCACAAGTATGAGAATCAAACCCTTTATCTGAATGATCATATCCAATTTCTGTAATTTTATCTCTTACAACTTTTTGAAAATCAATATTTGCCTTAGATGTTATTTCTCCTGCTAAAATAACTTGTCCCGTTGTAATCATTGTTTCACAAGCAACCCTTGATTTTGGATCCTGAGATAGCATTGCATCTAAAACTGCATCACTTATTTGATCAGCCATTTTGTCGGGATGACCTTCTGTAACTGACTCTGATGTAAAAATATAATCTTTTAACATATATGACTCCTAATTTGCGTATCATATAAAAAGTGTGCCTAGAATACAAGTAGAAGGATTTCTTAAAAGTTACTTATTTTCAAAAAATCTAAAGAAATTTGGATTTCTATAGCTATAAAACTTATTATCTGTGGAAGAAACAACATAAGTTTTATTATTGATTCCAATGACTTTATACAATTTATTATCACTTCCAAGAAAATAATAATAATAATCAAACTTTCCTGTTTGATAGCTTTCAATTACTAAGGAATCAATATCATTAATAATTCTTCCTTTAGACTCAGGAAGTGGTTCAAAATCATTCCACAGTAAAGACATATTAATCCTACCTAACATAGAAATTCTTGAAAAATACCTTACGGCATTAAATTTCTTTCTTGGCCTTCTCGCCAAATCAAGTGCAATGTCTAAGTTTTCCTTTCTTAATCGCTGCCCTGTTCTTGACACATCAGGACAAAACACCCTAATTGTTGCCGGAATAAAGAAGTAAGTAAAAGAAAACTCACCTTTTTTAAATAAAACATTAAGCCATTTATGAGTTAAATTTTTTGAGTCTGACTTATTCAACAATTTATTATAAAGCTCTTCGTTATTCGAGAAAGTATGATAAAAATTTATTTTACTACGATTAATAACAACTTGACCAACATCTCTACGCTCAATGCCATCCTCTCCATCGATACTACCAACCTCATTATATAAAATTGTTTCTAAAGAAAATAAATATTGATTCAAAATTGATTGTTTCGACCAGTAATTATAAACTTCCACTTGTTTGCTTAAAACAAATTCCTCTAATTTTCTTCTATAGTTATGTTTTTCAATTAATAATTCATCCACAGATGAATTATCTTTATTTGTTAGAGATAAATAGAAATCTATTCTTTCATTAACCTTTTGGCGCCATCTTTTTAATCTTTTGATATGGTAAGATTTTTTGTCACTTAATCTTTTATCCAGTAATTTAAATAAATATTTAAGATCATATCGTAAGTTTTCATCAATAAATCCATTTTGTTTTTTCACAGAAATCATTACTGTATTTAAAATAGTCCTAAGAGAAGAATCAGTTCTATTACTATTTATTCTAGGGGCACCATCTTCAACCAGTCTACGTTCAAAATATATGGTGTTACTCTTCCTAATTCCTAAGAGATCAGTTCGAGTCTTAAATTTATCATAATCTCTTCTCATTGATAAATGATCTACGGGGAAATTATATGACTGCAAAAATTCTAATTCACTCACGAACAGGCCGAAACTATTTTTAAATTTTTTCATTTCCTTAATCGTTAACTTTCTTAGCGAATCATTTTTAGTCTTCAATTTAAAGTAATCTGTTTTTAACTGAACAAGCCCGGAGTACATTTTCTCTACATTTCTTAAATTTTGCTTTAAAGATAAGTATTGGTTATCCTGTTTTAATTTATTAATATTTTTGTTAATCCAAGATTTCTTTGATCTCATTTTGGGAATCATCTTTTTAATAGTATCAATATCTAATTGAGGAGATTTATTATTCTTTGACAATAGAGGAATATAGAACCCATTTCCTGAAAACTTCTTTTGCAATCCCCAATAACTTACCTCAGTTTTAGCTCTACATACTTTTCTCGAAAATTCTTTATGAAGTCTTTTATACTCTATTAAGATCTTAGTATCAGTTTGTTTTAAGTCTGTACCTGAAAATGCAAATACATTTGAAATTAATAAAATCGCAAGTATGAAAACAAAATATATTCTGGAGATAATCATCGCAGCAATTATCTCATGATATTATTTATTCATTAACTCGGTAAGTTTTGCAAGCTTTCAGCAAAGCTTGACTGCCAAATCCCCAGACAGTTTGAGTTACTTAAAACTGCAATAATAGAGTCTTCTTCTCTGTGATTTAAAATATGGTCTAATAATGAATCAAGATTATCACAAACAACTGAATATGTGTTAGAATCATTTAACTTTTCTGCAATGGAATCACAATTAAGATCAGTTGAACTCTTTATCGTTGTCGAACTTTTTGGACGTGCAATTAACACACTATCCGCCCCTCTCAAAGACTCCACAAATTTTTCTTCGAAAATGCTACTTCTCGATGTGGCGGATGCAGGTTCAAAGATAATCATAAGCTTTTGTTTTGGATACTTTGCTCTTAATGATTGAATTGTTGCGCTCACAGCAGTGGGATGATGAGCGAAATCATCTATGACTATTGAGTTCTTAAAATATCCTTTCTCTTCTTGCCTTCGTTTTACTAACTTTAAATTTTTAACCGCAGACTTAATTAAATTAAGGTCTATTTTCTCATGGTAAGAAAAAATAATTGCTGAAGTTAAATTTAGTATATTGTGCTCACCAACTAAATTTGTTTTAAATTTTTCTTCTTTCCCATTTAAAATCAAGGAAAAACTACTTCCATTTTTATCTTCATCAATATTAATTGGTCCGAGTTGAGAGTTTAATCCGTAATTATTCACAAGAGATGATTTTAATATTCTTTCAGACTCTAATACTAGCTCATTACAGGAAATATAATCCTGAGAATAAATTAGCTGACCATCAACTGAGGTTGAAAGTAAATCCTTAAACTCATTCTTAATATCTTGAATACTATCAAAAATATCACCATGGTCAAACTCTAAAGATGTTATAATCAAGTGGTTAATAAAGTAATCTTGAAATTTAGACCTTTTCTCAAAATAAGCACAATCGTATTCATCTGATTCAATAAAAAAGTATTTCCCATCTCCTAACTTTGATGAGTTACATCCATCTAATACACCTCCTATAAAATAACCTGGAGACATATTAAAATGTGAGAACATTTGCATCAGTAAATAAGTTGTTGTAGTTTTACCATGAGTACCTGCGACACCTACGATGTTTAGATCCCGTAATATTAAAGCACCTATCGTAGCGGGAAACGAAGAAAAAGGAATGCCAAGACTTTCAATATAGCTTGCATCTTTACTCTTTTTAGGTACAACATTTCCAACAACTATTAAGTCAAACTTTTGTAAGTACTCTTTTGAAACTTCACTCAAATTAAAACAATGTATGCCTGTACTATTTAAGTAATCACTCATGGGTGGTAAAAAAATAGTATCGGCCCCTTCTACTAAGTATCCTTTTTCCTTAAGTAAACAGGCCGCTGCCCCCATGCCCGTACCACAAACACGATACATAAATATTTTTTTTATATTATTTTCATTCTCAATTATTTTCTCTAGGTTATATTCATTTATCATTTGCTTAACCTCTGTCTTAATACTGAGACCAAATAAAAGTACCAATACTTCTTCTTAATTTATTTAAAGACTCTTTAGCATACCAATATTTTCTTGTTCCATTTGTTAAAATCACAAAACCAACTTTTCTCTCTAGATCAATCCAAACTGATGTACCGGTAAATCCAAGATGACCTATGGTAAACTTGCTACACCCTTGACCGGCCAAGGAATTATCTTGAACAGTATCCCACCCACTTAAAAATCTTGTTCCATCATGTCCCTTAAACTCCTTTAAAACCTTATCTAAAAAATTAAATTGATTACTTAAATTTATCAATGATTTACTTAAGCCTTGGATTGTGGAGAAAAGACCAGCATGTGATACTTTTTGCTTAATGACAAAAGCATTGTCATCATGAACAATTCCTGAAATTTGTTTATTATTTCTTATACCAGTAATTACTGATAAATCACTGGGTAATAAATCAATCCAAGATTTTAATTCTTTATCCCAAAAGATAGAGACAGTATTATATAAAGGTTTTTTATTAATTTTTTCAATTTCTAACATAAGCCTTAATGCAGAAAAGTCTGAATATAATGTTTCCGACTGTGTAATAGGGTAAGACAATAATTGTTCTTTCCAATTACTACTTGATAATCGTCCCCAAGCGAATAACCCAGCACAATGATTTAATAATAACTTCATTTCTTTTGTGAATATTTCAGGTTGAATAATGTAACTTGCAGCTAATGTCATCGGCTTTGTAATACTTGCTAAATCAAAATATTTCTTACTTGATTTATCTTCATGAATTTCAATAAAATCAAATACTCCCTTTGAAAAATCAATGACACTAACAGCAAGGTCTTCAAAATCTTGACCTGCCATCTCTTGCCTACAAAGTTTTAATAAGTTATTTTTCACTTCTAATCGCTGCTTGCGCTGCTGCTAGTCTCGCAACTGGAACTCTGTAAGGAGAACAACTAATATAATCTAGGCCTACATCGTGAAAAAACTGGATAGACTTATTTTCTCCTCCATGCTCTCCGCAAATCCCTAAATGCATATCAGGATTTGCCTTTTTACCTTGTTCACAAGCAATCTTAACTAAATAACCAACTCCCTCAACATCAATGCTCACAAAAGGATCAATTGGCATAATTTCATGAGAAAGATACTCTGGTAAAAATTTTCCCGCATCATCCCGTGAAAGGCCATAAGTAGTTTGCGTTAAATCATTTGTACCAAAAGAAAAGAAATCAGCGTTTTTTGCAAAACTACCTGCAGTTATTGCTGCTCGAGGTAATTCAATCATTGTCCCAAGCTTATAATCTAAATCTTGTTTTTGTTCAAATAATACTTTCTTTACTTCCTGTTCTAGCTCCTCTTTTATTAATAATAGTTCAGCTCCAATTGAAATCAAAGGAATCATTATCTCAGGTAATACAACACCTCCATCTTTTTTAACTTCTATAGCAGCTTCAATAATTGCTCTCACTTGTACTCGATAAATCTCTGGATATGAAACTCCAAGCCTACATCCACGATGACCTAACATTGGGTTAAATTCATGTAATGAGCTTATTCTTTCTTCTAACTCAGACTCCGCTATATCTAAACTTTTAGTTAAATTGATTTTGTCTTTTTCTTCATGAGGCAGGAACTCATGGAGTGGCGGATCTAATAAACGAATATTTACAGGGTATCCATTCATTGCTTTAAATATGCTGATAAAATCATCTCTTTGAAATGGCAATATCTTTTGTAAAGCAACCTCTCTCTCTTCTTTATCTTGAGCAAAGATCATTTCCCTTACGGCCAAAATTCTTTCTGGGTCAAAAAACATATGCTCAGTACGACAAAGTCCTATACCTTTTGCTCCAAACTTCAAAGCAACTTTACTATCAACTTCGCTATCTGCATTTGCCCTAATATTTAAACGACGTTCCTTATCGGCCCATGACATAAATGTTGAAAAGTCCTCTGAGATTTCACCTTCAATTGTAGGTATCTTACCTGCAATCACTTCTCCATTTCCCCCATCAATAGTTAAAAAATCGCCTTCACTATAGTTTTTTCCATCAAGCAACATTACTTTGTTATTATAATCAATCATAGCAGTAGAGCAGGCAACCACACATGCTTTCCCCATACCCCGAGCAACAACTGCAGCGTGAGAGGTCATACCTCCTCTTGCAGTTAAAATACCTTTTGAAGATGCCATACCAGCAATATCCTCAGGACTTGTTTCCTTTCTAACAAGAATAACATCTTTACCTGCTTCAAATTTGGCAACCGCAACCTCAGGAGAAAAAGCTATCTCTCCTGAGACAGCACCAGGAGAAGCAGGAAGTCCTATGGCAATAACTTTTTTCTCTACATCTGGATCAATTCGAGGGTGCAGTAATTGATTCAAAGTCTCTGGTTCAATTTTCATCAAAGCTTCTTGCTGAGATAATACTCCTTCCGCTACTAAATCAATCATTATTTTTATAGCTGCTGCCGCTGTTCGTTTACCACTTCTTGTTTGTAATAAATAAAGCTTACCATCTTCAACTGTAAATTCTATGTCTTGCATATCTTTATAATGCAATTCTAATTTCTGATAAACCTCTGTTAGCTCCTTAAATACTTTTGGCATCAACTCTTCTAAAGTTGAATGCTTACAATTAGAGTCATTCATGGAGTCTTGATTTATAGGCCAAGGAGTACGGATACCTGCTACTACATCTTCTCCTTGAGCATTAACTAAATATTCACCAAAAAACTTTTTGTCTCCCGTTGATGGATCACGTGTAAAACAAACTCCTGTCGCTGAATTATCTCCGGTATTACCAAATACCATAGACTGAATATTAACAGCAGTACCAATTTTATGAGAAATATTATTAAGCTCTCTATACTTAATTGCACGTTGGTTTTGCCAAGACCCAAATACAGCTTCAATTGCACTCCACAACTGATCCTCAGGGTCATCAGGGAACACTAACCCTGTTTCATTTGAAATAATATTTTTATAAACTTCTGACAACTCTTTGAAATCATCTGCTGTTAACTCTGTATCTAATTGAACTTCTCTTGCCTCTTTTAAATCTTCTAAAACAGAATCTAAAATTGATGTATTAATTCCCATCACAACATCTGCATACATTTGAATAAATCTTCTATATGAATCCCAAGCAAATCTAGGATTATTTGTTTTCTGTGATATTCCTTCTACAACACTTGGGTTAAGACCTAAATTTAAAACTGTATCCATCATCCCCGGCATTGAAACTGGTGCACCAGAGCGAACCGAAACCAATAGAGGTGAATTACTGCAACCAATTTTTTTACCCGTTTGTTTTTCCAAGCTAGAAATTGAATCTAAAACTTGTTTTTTTAATTCTTCATCTAACTTATTTTCAAGTTCATAATATGAAGCACAAGCCTCAGTGATAATTGTAAATCCCGGAGGCACAGGAAGTTTTAAGGATGACATTTCTGCCAAGTTTGAACCTTTTCCCCCTAACTCTGCAGACATATCCTTATTTCCGTCTGTTTTATCTGGGCCAAACTCATATACCCATTTTTTCTTATTCACATTATCCTCCCGATTTTGTGATATTAATTATTAAAATCCCAGCTTGTCGTATAAGTATTTTTCTAGATTACTAAGTGATATTCTTTCTTGCACCATTGTATCTCTATTTCGAACTGTTACAGAATTGTCATCTAAGCTATCATAATCAATAGTAACACATAAAGGTGTACCAATTTCATCTTGCCTTCTGTATCTCTTACCAATTGAACCACTAACATCATATTCTACCCGATATTTTTTCTGCAGGTCTTGATTAATTTTTTGAGATATGTCTTCGAGTTTTGCTTTTTTCATTAAGGGCAATATTGCAACTTTGATAGGTGCAATTGATGGAGCAAACTTCATAACAGTTCTTTCTTTTTCCTTATCTCCTTCATTTTCCACTCTGTAAACATCACTCATTAACGCTAGTATTGTTCTGTCACAACCAACTGAAGTCTCTACTACGTAAGGAAGGTATTTTTTATTACCATCCACCTGATCTACATATTGTAAATTTTTACCTGCTAAATCTTGATGACTTTTTAAGTCAAAATCAGTTCGAGAATGAATGCCTTCTACTTCTCCCCACCCCATCGGGAACTCGTACTCTATATCAACTGCTGCATCTGCGTAATGTGCTAGGTTGTTCGGGCCATGGGGAACCCATCTTAATTTCTCTTGTCTAATTCCATTATCCATATGCCATTGCCAACGATACTCTTTCCACTTTTCCATTGCATCTATTTGCGAACCTGGCTTAACAAAATATTGCATCTCCATTTGCTCAAACTCTCTAGTTCTAAAAATAAAATTCCCAGGAGTAATTTCATTTCTAAATGCTTTTCCAATTTGAGCAATACCAAAAGGCAGTTTCTTTCTCATTGTCGATTGAACATTGATAAAATTAACAAATATACCTTGAGCTGTCTCCGGACGAAGATAAGCAATAGATGAACTATCCTCCACAGGGCCTACTTGTGTTTTAAACATTAAATTAAAATCTCTAGAATCTGTAAAACTATCAGCGGTGCCACACTTTGGACAAGCACTACTTGTATCAATTTGATCCTCTCTAAACCTTTCTTTACATTTTTTACAATCAACAAGTGGGTCAGAAAAACCATCTATATGTCCTGATGCTTTCCAAACATTTGGATGCATTAAAATTGTAGAATCGATTCCCACAATATCATCTCTGTAAGTCATAGACTTCCACCAACTATTTTTTATATTTAATTTTAATTCAACTCCCAAAGGACCATAGTCCCAGCAACCTCCAAAACCTCCATACACTTCGGAACTCTGAAAAATAAAACCTCTCCGTTTTGATAATGCGACTAGCTCCGTCATTGATTTTGCATTTCTTTCAGACATTAATTCTCCTTACTTCTACCATTATTTTCTCTTTGACTTAATTTATATAATTTTTAATAAACATTTCTTAAATTCATAGCATTCCCATACTATATTAAACTCCTTGAATAATTAACTTATTATCTTTTACAATTTTTCTAACTTTATAAAAATATAAATTGTAACAACTCAATGCAAAATAGACTGAATAAAGGTAAAAAACATTAACTGATACTACATGAAAAATCATAAAACTACATTAATAGATTTGAAAAATCTCCTCTCAAACTGAAACTGATAGCAAAAAAATGAGAAGAGCTCATCAACATGATTTTTTGAAATTATAAGATTATTTTCAATATTTTTATAAGGAGTTACCCAGACCATTTTCAAGAATTTTCTCAGCAAAGTACAATCGATATTTTTACCATCATTTACACTCATTTTATCTGCCATTCCTCCATGCTCAGGCATTAAAATCATTGATTGAACTTGATCTAAAGAAATTCCAGACAAAACACAATTATCAATTCTGGGGTATATACCCAAAACTATTAATATTTTCCCTAAAAATACTCCCAATTGATTAATTGTAGCAATGTCCTTACCTGGAATATTACTATCTAAATAAACGAGTGCATTACTTAATATTCTGAATAATCCTTCATGCTCTTCATTGTGCAGATCGTAATCACCATCGAGAGAAGCCTCTGGAGCCAATTTAAGAATCAACTCAAAATACAAACACATCAAATAAAAAGCTCGGTACTCTCCCCTAATTTTTAAATGAGACCACATGCGCTTCCATTCTTTTGCCCTATGAAGGCCGGAATTATTACCTCTCCCTGAAACTTGAAGCTCGATTTGCAACATATTGCCAAGCTCTAAAACAGTTCCCTTTTTATATCTTCCCCCACCCTTACCTCCATAGAATAAACAATTTAAGGTTTGTCCATTCCTAAGAAGAATTTTCCCAATAATATGACGCTCCTGATAGGCCATCTTTGAAATTAAAATACCTTCTATTTTAGTAACCATAAGTAATATTTTATCAATAAGTAAATATAATGAAAAAACCACCTAAATAACGCAGTCGTTCTTTGTCTTCTGGAAGTATAGTACTGATCAAATGTAAATAGCCAGAATTTTTCACCATTTCTACCTGCTCGACCTACCATTTGTACCCAAAAGTCTAAATTATTAATAGGATAACTAATAAAAATATATTTAATACTCTTTAAATTCACACCATGACTCAATACGGATGTTGAAAAAACTATATTTGAACCACTTTTATTATACTTAACTTGAAAGTCTGATGACTCTCCCCCCTTACAACCAATTGCCTCCACTCCAATTTCTGAACAATAATTCAACCAATAATCCACCTCTTGTCGATACTTACAAAAAAATAATACTCCTCCCTGCTTAGGCAACTCTAAAATTAATTTAAAATAATCCAAGAATATTTTTTTCATTACCAAAGGTATTGAAAACTGAACATCTGGCATTTTTTTCAAACAATGATTTCCTAAATTAAAAATGAAAACATTGTCATAAGACAAACGAATATCTCTTTTCCATCTCTCGAAATAATTCAAATCAAAAGTGGCAGTCATCGCAATAAAATTAATATTTAAATTAGCAATAGAAATATAGATATCTTCAAGTATAGGTCGAAAAGAATCTCCCCAATGATAAAATAAATGAAACTCATCAAATAAAACAATCCATTCATCCCCCAATTTCTCTAATATTTTATATGAGATTAATTCAGGAGTACCAACTACAATTGAAGGACTAACAATTTTATTTTTAAAAAAAATAGAATTACTATCTTTACGCGATCTAAGTAAATATGAATTTTCAAATTCTGATTCAACTCTAAAAAAAAACTCCTCTGAAATTGCTCTGAGAGGTGATAAGTATAAATAGTTAATATTAGTCTCTTTAAATAAATCAATTATTAAGCTTGTTTTTCCCCAGGCAGTTGGTGCAATAAATAAAAGACAAGAATTTGGCATATTGATGATTGGAATTAATTCTTTCATACCAGGACTAATATGGAAGAAACTTACTAGAAATCAACTAGTAAGCTATTAAAATAATACAAGTTTATAAATTTACCTTGAATTTTTAGCACTAATAACCTATCAGTAAAAAATGAATAGAATCCTCATTTCAGAAATACAAAAAAAGATTACAGTTAACAACTACACCCAAGTTAATCATATTAATAATATTTTAAAATCTAAAGTTGGCGATGAGCTAAAATTAACTGTCCTAAATCAAGGGTTTTCCAACGGAATAGTTTCATTTTCATCCAAAGATAAAATAATTATTGAACAAACAACAGAAATAACTACCAGTAATAGGCATCAGTGGTTCAACTTAGTTATAGGAGCATCTCGCCCGCAGACATGTAAAAAGGTTTTGGAACATGCTACTACTTCAGGGGCAAAAAGCTTCTACTTTTTTAATTGTGAATTATCAGAAAAAAGCTACCTTGACTCTAAGCTATTTACTCAAAATGAATTTCAAAAGTATATTAATAACGGGCTATCACAATCTAATACATATTTTAAAAACCCAGCATGTGACTTTTCTAAAAGAATGGAAGTAAATAAAATAAACATACCTGGACAAAAATATATTTTATCACCATTTGCATCCAACTGTTTTCTCTCTCAAAAGGTAGATTTTTCCTTGCCTATTACTCTCGCTATAGGCCCTGAGAGAGGATGGTCACAACAAGAAATTCATAATTTCAAGCAAAATGGATACCAAGAAATTAAAATATCAAACTCTATTCTAAGAGTAGAAAATGCGACAATATCTGCAATTTCCCAATTAGAAATGTTAAAAGGTTTACACGAGGAAGTTTTATGAGAAGAAAAATTGAATCACTCCTTGAGGAAAAAATCAGGCCCTCTCTTGCCTCTCACGGAGGAAATGTTGAAATAGTCGATATCGAAAATAGTATTTTATTTATAAAACTAGTTGGTGGATGCCAAGGATGTTCTTCAGCAAATACTACGGTCAAAGAAGGAATCAAAAAAATTGTAACAGAACATTATAAATTTATTACTGATGTAGTAGATGTTACAAGCCATGCTCATGGCACAAATCCCTTTATGTAACTAAGAAGAGATTAATTTATAACCTTCTCCATAAACACTTTCTACTCGTAAAGTACACCCATTTAACTTCTTTCTTAGTGATGTAACATGATTATCAATCACTCTATCAGAGACATGAGTTTTTTCCCAAACGTAAGATAAAATATCTGATCTTGGAATAACACTATCAATATTTTCCCATAATAGAGTCAAGATTTTAAATTCTTTCGGAGTTAAATCCATTTTTTCAGAATTTAAATAAGATGAACCAGATTTTAAATCAACTGTTAAATTTCCTATTGTCTTTCTCATCACTCCCGAGAACTTTAACTTAGACTGCACTAATGCCAATAACTCTTCCTTATCAAAAGGCTTTTCGAGATAATTATCTGCACCTAACTTATAAGCTTTAATATGAGCTTCAGAACCAAGCTCCCCGGATAAAATAATAATTGGAATATTTTCTAAATCAGGAATTGATCGAAAACGATTACATAATTCATACCCATCCATTTCAGGAAGCCCCAAATCTAAAATTACCAATTCAGGTTTAACTTTAATCGCAGTACTTAGGCCATTCTCTGCTGTTGGTTCTAAAAATAAACGATAATCACGACCTAAAATCGTATAAAGTAAATTCCTAATATCTTCACAATCATCTATTGCTAAAATAGTTCGCAACTTGTTTCCTTTGCTAATTTAGCTTTATTGCTTTTTTTACTTCTGAAATTTTATCTAAATTTAAGTCGGCCGTCACTACCTTCTCTCCAATACCGGCATTAACTAATACTTGTCCCCAGGGGTCAACAATCATGGAATGTCCAAAAGTTTCTATTTTATTGTTACTCTTCCCATACTGAGCAGCTGCAACAATAAAGCATTGATTCTCTATGGCCCTCGCTCTCAACAAAATTTCCCAGTGCGCCTTTCCTGTAAGCTTTGTAAATGCAGAAGAAACGCTAATGACATTTATACCTTTCTGAGAATATTCTTGAAAAAAATTGGGAAATCTTAAATCAAAACAAATTGCGAGGCCAATTAATAAACTTCCTGCTTGTATAACTGTTTGTTCTTTACCTGAACTATAAAGATTTGATTCACAAAGTGAAACAGAGTTACCTGGTAATTCACAAGAAAATAAATTCACTTTATCATAATGACCTAAATCTTCACCCGCTGGTGAAAAATTATAACTTCTGTTAAATATCTTATCCCCCACCTTTGTCGCAGCAGAACCCCCTAAAATAAAAATATTATACTTAAATGCTAAGTTTTTAATCGCTAAGTAATGCTCATTTTTCTTTTCTACTATATAAGGAGTTACCTCTTTACCATCAGACATAGAGTAAAAACACTCAGGTAAAAACATTGCCTCCACTTGTTTCTTCTTAGCATCAATAAGGAAACTTTCAATCTTTTGTAAATTTATTTCAGGATTTAAAACCGAAGTAAGTTGAATAATTCCTATTTTCATAAGTTACTTTAATCTTAAACTTTACGTCCTATACCATAATACTCAAAGCCTAATTCCTTGATTTTTACAGGAGCATAAATATTTCGAGCATCAAAAATATTTTTCTCTTTCATTCTAGCATGCATTTCGTCAAAATCAGGATTTTTAAACTCTCTCCATTCAGTCACTATAATAACACCCGAAACACCTTCAAGAGAATCATACTTGTACTTAAATGACTTTACCTGTTCATCGTTACTGAAATATTTTTTAAAGTTCTTGCTTGCAATTGGATCAAAAAAACTAACTTCGGCACCTGCTTCTCGCAATGCTTGAGTAATTTTAATTGCAGGAGCTTCTCTAACATCATCTGTATTTGGCTTAAATGCAACTCCCCACAGAGCAAACTTTAATCCTTTTAAGTTTCCATTAAAATGATTATTCACTTTATTAAACATAACTAACTTTTGAGTCTCATTAACTCTAGTGACGGAACGTAAAATATCTAACTCTAGCCCTAATTCTTTCCCTGTATAAATTAATGACTCAACATCCTTAGGAAAACAACTTCCACCATAACCAGGGCCTGGATATAAAAAGTGCCTACCAATTCTTGGGTCTGATATTATTCCCTCGCGTACTTCTTCTATTTCAGCTCCTGTAACATCACATAATCTTGCAATTTCATTAATAAAAGAAATTTTCGTCGCTAAGAAACAATTTGCTGCATATTTAGTTATTTCTGCTGAAAGGTTTGACATAGTATAAATCGGATTCCCTTGCCTAACCAATGGGGAGTATAATTCACTAACTACCTCAATAGCAGCTGAATCTTTTCCTCCAATAATTACTCTGTCTGGACGCATAAAATCTTCTACTGCGGTACCTTCCTTTAAAAATTCAGGATTACTTACCATGTGAAACTCTAAGTCTGTTTCATTTTTAACGATATCTTTTATCTGCTTTGAAGTTCCAACTGGTACCGTAGACTTAATAACGATAATTGCACCCGCAGATATTTCTTGAGCAGTCTGTTTTGCTGCTGCATTAATATACTCTAAATTAGTTTCTCCTGTTGAAGATGCAGGAGTTCCTACTGCAAGAAAAATAATATTTGCTTCTTTTACAGAGTCATAACTTGAACTAAAAAAAAGACGGTTAGCTTCAATATTTCGAGAAACGAGTTCAGATAACCCAGGTTCGTAAATGGGTATTTTCCCGTTGTTTAGTAAGTCAACTTTTGATTGATCAATATCAACACAGGTTACGCTATGCCCAAGTTCTGAAAAACAAGTGCCTGTTACAAGACCAACATATCCTGTTCCAATTACTGATATTTTCATCGTGTTATCCTTTTTTATTATACCTCTACAAAAGCATTTAAAATATTACACAATGTTGTATAATATATTTTTAATAAAGATAATAAAAAAATAAATATGATTAAAACAATATTAAAACTTACTTTTGCAATCGGTATTACCTACTGGCTTATCTCTAGCGGAAAGCTTGATTTTAATCTCGTAAAATCACTACTTAACTATAAAATTCACTTACTTATAACTTTTTTACTAATATTTATTCAAGTAGCAACAACATCGTTGAGATGGAGAATGTTACTTCGAACTCAAATATCAAAGCCTATTTCCATCATTCAAAACATTAAACTAACTTGGATAGGGCTTTTTTTTAGCACAGTACTACCTGGATCTATCACTGGAGACTTAGTTAAAATGGTTTATGCTAGAGACTTAGACCAAGAAAAACCCAAAAGCTTTTTTTTAATGAGTATACTAATTGATAGAATTATTGGATTAATTGGACTTGTATTTCTAATGGGAGTAATGTCTCTTTACTCTTACAGTGAAATATCTGCTATTTCTCCAAAACTTCAATCGATGATTCATTTTAACTTTTTGTTTTTTATTGGAATAACTATATTTTTTCTTACCTTATTTTTACCTGACAATACCCAAAGTTATTTATTAAAATATCTTATTAAAATTCCTAAGTTAGGCCATAAGTTTTCCAATATTTTTCAACAATACTGGACGATTGGAAAAAATAAAATAATTATTTTAAAAACACTACTACTTAGTATTTTTACCCATTCATTATCTGTAACTGCATTTTGGTATCTAATTCAACCATTTATTTCTGAATCAATCCCATTAAAATATGCTTTTTCTTTTGTCCCCTTAGGTTTTGTCAGTGTTGCTATTCCTATTGCTCCTGCAGGTCTTGGAGTAGGCCATGCAGCATTTGATATACTTTTTTCATTTTTTAATATTAATAATGGAGCATCTCTTTTTAACTTATTTTTTATTGTCACAGTGACAAATAACCTGCTCGGAATTTTTGCTTATTTAACAAGTACGACCAAATATTCGACATCAAAGTTAGAACAAGTAGAGAAGAAATTGCAACAAGTAGAAAAATAATTAATCGTATTTAAATACTTGCTCTGCATTTAAATGTTTATATCTTGCAAATTTAAAAGTAAAAAACTCTAGTCGTAATAAAAAACTAATTCTCTCCCGACCTTTTAATATCTTTAATTTGTTAATTATTTTCTCCAATAGTGTTGAAGATATTTCTTTGGGTAAAATGCACACCCCTTTTAGTAAAATATTTTGTTGATTCAAATAAATACTTCTACCTAAAAAAACATCACCTTTAACGATTGCAGGAAATTCTATATCAGACAAAAACTGATACTTTTTCTTAGTAATTAGATCTAAAATTAAGTTTCTACCTTGAGATTTTACTCCGTTATATTTAAACAGTGAATAATTAACAGTACTATTTATTGCTTCCCCTACTTCATTATGAAGGGAGCTACTGTTTATATAACTATTAAGTATATTCTCACCAGTATCCAATGGAATAAAATTTAAAACATACCAATCATGAAATAAATTCATTTTATTTTCATAATCATCATCATCTTCATTAACAGATCCTGTTAATTTAAAGTATTCTTTTTGAGCACCTGATAATAATTTATTACTATAAGAAGAAATTATATTATCAATATATTGATGTAAACTAATATTCATAAACTAATCATCTACCTTCAATACGGCCAGAAATGCTTCCTGAGGAACCTCAACACTTCCAACCATCTTCATTCTTTTCTTACCTGCTTTTTGTTTTTCTAATAATTTTCTTTTTCGACTAATATCTCCACCGTAACATTTTGCTAAAACATTTTTTCTGAGAGCTTTAATTGTTTCTCGTGATAAGATTTTTGCCCCTATTGCAGCTTGAATTGCAATATCATATTGCTGGCGGTTGATAATCTTTCTTAATTTTTGGGTTAAATCTTTGCCTTTATAATATGCATTATCTTTATGACATATTAAAGAAAGAGCATCTACTTTATCCCCATTTAATAAAATATCCACTTTTACCAATGAGGATGTTTTATATCCTTTAAACTCGTAATCCATACTGGCATAACCTTTTGTCATCCCCTTAAGTTTATCATAAAAATCAAAAACCATCTCACTAAGAGGTAGGTTGTAAACAACTTGTACTCTATCTTCTGTAATATAATTCAACTCAACTTGCTCCCCTCTTCTATCTTCGCATAGTTTAATTATTTTACCTACAAACTCATTAGGAACATGAATTGAAATTCCGACAATTGGTTCACTAATACTTTCAAAATCACCAGGCTCGGGCATTTCTGAAGGATTATCTATTTTTTTTACCTCTCCATCATTCATCGTAATTTTATATTCACATGATGGTGCTGTAGAAATTAAATTTAAGCAGAATTCTCTCTCAAGTCTTTCCTGAATGATATTCATGTGTAAAAGACCAAGAAAGCCACACCTAAAACCAAATCCCAACGCATCTGATGTTTCGGGCACAAATGTAAATGAGGCATCATTTAATGCTAGCTTTTCCAAAGACTCTTTAAATGATTCATAATCACTAGATTCAACAGGAAAAATACCACAAAATACCATTGGTTTAACTTCTTCGTAACCTTCCAGGTTAGGAGTATCTTTTTGCTTAGATGAAACAATAGTATCACCAATTTTAACATCACGAACTGTTTTAATCCCACTAATTAATAAACCTACTTCTCCACAATCAAGTTCTTTTACTTCAGTGAAAAAAGGTGAATTAACACCTAGTTTAATAACCTCATATTCTTCATTTGAATGCTTTAAATAAATTCTTTCACCTTTTTTTAACCTACCTTGCATGATTCGAACTAAAACAACTACGCCTTTATACGGATCAAACCAAGAATCAAAAATAAGTGCTTGCAATGGTTGTTCACTACTTCCACCGGGTGATGGAATTTTTTCTACAATAGTTTCTAGTAAGTCGGCCACACCTAGACCTGACTTTGCTGAAACTTCATTTGCATCCAAGGCCTCAATTCCAACAATATCTTCAATTTCTTGCTTAACTTTATCTACATCAGCATGGGGAAGGTCTATTTTATTTAATACTGGAACAACTTCTAAATCATTACCAATCGCCATATAAACATTTGCTAAAGTTTGTGCTTCTACTCCTTGAGATGCATCCACTATTAATAATGCACCTTCACAAGATGCGAGAGACCTGCTCACTTCATAAGAAAAATCAACATGGCCTGGAGTATCAATTAGATTAAATGCATAAGTTTTTCCGTCCTTTGCCTTATAATTTAATCGAACAGTTTGGGCCTTAATTGTAATTCCCCTCTCTTTTTCAATATCCATATTGTCTAGTATACGGTCTTCCATTTGTCTGACTGTCACAGTATTAGTTAATTCTAAAATTCTATCAGCGAGAGTTGATTTTCCGTGATCAATATGAGCAATAATAGAAAAATTTCTAATTAAATTTTGGTCCATATAGTACTTTAAGTAAAAATTATTTAGGTAAAAACCTCTGTAGACAATATCATAAGGTAATAATCTAGGGAACTATCTTTTCCTCTAATTGGGATAACATTTGCGTATCCTTGAAAAACAACTTCTTCAGTATGTTGCTTAGCTTCTACCTCATCACCATTTTCATTAATTGCTATATCATTTGACTCAATGGTTACATCTCTCTGACGCGGAGCTAGGATTGAAATTTCTGCATTTTCAATTTTAGATCGTCTTTTAATTGCCAAATTATAGCTATCCACAATACTTTTATCAATTGGAGTTTCTTCAATATCTTTGCCTATTATATCTTCTGATTGAACTTGCATTATGGAATATAGTTTATTGTTCATATAAATTAAACGGCCATCAGCATTTGCCACTAAAACTAATTTTTTTACTAAGTTTGCCAACATATCAAATTTTCTTAATTCAACATTAATTCTATCTGTTCTTAGTTCATCAAAAATCTTAAAACTATGAATCATACGGTTCATTTCTTTGGCAATTTCTCCAATCTCATCATCTTGATTATAATAAATTGAAACATCAAAGTTACAATCTTGTAATTCTCTAATTGCATCCTTAATCTTTTTAAATGGTAGTGCAATCTTACCTGGAATGACTAAACCTAAAATGATTGTACCTAAAAACCCAATAATTAAGGTAATCATCATATTTCTTTTCGTTTCATTAATAACTTGTTTAATCTTTTTATCTCTTCTAACACTTTGATAAAGTTGAATATCTTGCAATTCAGAGAACGTATCCAGAATTTTATCTGCTAAATCACCGATACTTGCCATTCCTGCATTATCCCTGCTGTAAAATGCGGCCTTACTTAAAATAAGTTTCAGAGAATCTACATAAGATAACATTTGAGCAATAACTCTTTTGGCCTCAGAATCAATATAAAGTGACTCTAATGTATTTAATTGTGAAATAAAACTTTCACATAAAGAAATAATTTGATTGACTCTTTCTGTCGTTACTTCTTTTGTTAAAATTTCTCTTTGTTTCTTTAAAATTGTCACGGCAGAAATTCTAATCTCATCAGTTAAAAGTGAAACCTTATTTGACTTTGAAGTAATTACCTCTATGTCTTTATTTAATTGATTTAAAAAATGAAAGACAGTGAATGATAAAATCAAAACAACAAAATTTGCGACAACAAAACTGATTGCAACTCTATTTCTTAGGGATAGATTCAAAATATCTCCTTAATTCTCTTCTAAATCTGCAAATAACTTATTAAAATTTCCTTCACTTCCAACTAAAACAACAATATCATCATGTTCAATTATATCCATTGGCATTGGACAATCATTAATATCAATTCTCCAAGTCGGTTTCCCTTCTTCTGAAATATAAGGAACTCTTTTTTGTAAGGCAACAATATTTAATGAGTAATTATGTCTTATCTTACTCTCAACTAAAGTCTTGCCTTCAAATGTTTTCCCAAGTTTTATTTCAACAATAGAGTATCCAGCAGCGAAGTTATATCGTTGTAAGACATGGGGTGCAACAATTTTCGATGCCATAATTTCACCCATTTCTTCTTCTACCTTTACAATTTCACTAGCACCTATTTCTTTTAACACATGCTCATGTAAAACACTTGTTGCTCTCGCTATGACTCGTCCTACGCCTAGTTTTCTTAACATTGCAACGGCCATAATACTCATTTCAATATTATCACCAATAGCAATAACAGCAGTATCTACATCAGAAATATTTACTGACCTTAAAGATCTTTCATCAGTGACATCTAACGCCACCGCATGAGTTACTCGATCCTTAATCTTATCAACCAATCTCTCATTTTTATCAATTGCAATTACTTCAGTTCCCTTATCGTACAAACGAACTGCTGTTTTTGCCCCAAATGTTCCAAGTCCAATAACTGCTACAATCATAAAAAACACCTTATTACTCTTATTCTACCCTATCATTATCCTACCATCAGGGTAGTCAATTTTTCCTGTTGATCTATCTCGTCCACCAATTGCCAGTAACAATGTTAATGGACCAATTCTTCCAATTAACATTAATAAAGAAATTGCACCCTTGCCTGCTATTGAAAGCTGAGAAGTAACCCCTAAGGATAAACCAACTGTTCCAGAAGCACTTACCACCTCAAAAAAGATGGGTAAAAATGTCTGACCAGGCTCTAGTTTCATTAATAATAAAATAAAAATACTCGTTATTATAATTGAAATAAAGGTCAGTGCTGTTGCTCTTACAACAATTGGAGATGGCACAGTACGATCTAAAATAGTTACTGTTTTTACCCCTTTAAAAGTAGATTTAATTGATTGAATTAAAATAGCAAGAGTAGTCGTTTTTACACCACCTCCAGTTGAACCTGGACTTGCACCGATAAACATAATTAAACTCATCCCGTAAAGAGTGTAAGAGTTAAAACTAGTTAAAGGAATTGTATTAAATCCAGCAGTCCTTAAAGTAACAGATTGAAAGAAAGCTACCTGTATTTTCTCTACTAAAGTATATCCATCTAAAGCATTTAAGAACTCACCAAAAAATATAAATAAAGCCCCACCAACAGTTAAAATAATTGATGTAGTGATAACAATTTTTGAATGTAATGCCATCCGAACAATTTTCCCACCTGACATAACCATTTCACTGACTTCTTTTAAAACAATAAATCCCAGTCCTCCTAAAATAACTAAGACTGAAATAGTTCCATGAATCAATGGACTTGTTGCATAACTCTCTAAGGAGTTATCAAACAAGGCAAATCCAGCATTGCAAAATGCAGAAATACTATGAAAAAAACCATAGTAAATAGAAGTTCCGAATTCATAACCTTCAAAAATAAAAGCAAAAGTTAAAACAATTGCGCCCCACAATTCGATTAAAAAAGTATACTGAATAATATTAATAATCATCGCAAATAAATCTTCTAGACTTGAGACATCCAATAAGTCTTGCATTATAATTCTATCTTTCATCCTCATGGATCGACCTAGCAAAATTGTCATAGATGTAGAAAGAGTCATAATACCTAATCCACCTACTTGAATTAATAATAATATGACCATTTGCCCAAACAACGTAAAATCTTGCTGAAGCGACATTGTAGAAAGTCCTGTTACACAAGTAGCAGATGTGGCCATAAATAAAGCATCTGAAAACGAAAGCGTTTTTCCTTCAACTAAAGATGGAGGAAGCATCAATACAAATGTTCCAATAAAAATCACGGCCATAAATGATAAGATAACAAGTTGCGCCGGCTTAAGTCGTAAAACCTGCATAAAACTTTTAAAACTAAAACTGTTTTTAACTTTATCTAAAGTATCAACATCATACAGGGACAGAATTAAAGATAATAAATGAGCAGAAACAAGCCAGAATGCAAATTCTACGTCCCCCCAAGTCATCATCAATGGAATAATAATCAAAACTGAAAAAATATACTTTCTTAAGAATAATTCAATTCTTTTACATAAAATGAAATTAGTAACCACTGAAATAAGAACTACTAATGGTACCAAATAAGCACAAAACTGCATTGCAGTATCTAAGACCTTAATATCCCAAGCAGCAGGTAAACGATTAGTTTCTTTTAACGAATAAAGTAAGATAAATAGGCCATTAAAAAAAAGCTCTATGATAAATGGTATTTTTTGTAATACTTTTGGCATATTATAATGATAATCTTATTTTAAATAGTTATTAACACTGAGCACATTTTTACCCTTTTCATGAAAAAAGAAAAAATAGAATTTAAAATCGAACATATGGACTCTTTAGGGCAAGGAGTTTCAAAAAGTAATAATAAAATCACTTTTATTTCAAATGCATTACCAAAAGAAGAAGGTATTGCATATATTCACAAACAAAAAAAAGGTGTTCAGTTTGCTCAGCTTAAATCTATAGATGATCTAACTCTTTTTTCCAAAAATAGAATTACACCTGAGTGCTCTCACTTCGGCCTATGCACGTCTTGTCAGTATTTACATACTGATTATGCAACTGAATTATCATCAAAAGAAAATAATCTAACTAGAATGATCAAACATCCAGTTATTGTTCATCCCGCAAAGCAAAGATTTAATTATCGAAATAGAATACAATTACACTATGATTTAATTAAAGAAAAAATTGGTTTTATTTCTAATATTAATTACGAAATTATACCAATTCTAAACTGCGTTATACCTGATCAAAAAATTCAAAAAGAGATAATAAATCTATACAAAAGTGATAACTGGATAAATCTAGTCAAGAAAAATACAAAGTATAATAAGGGACATATCGAATTATATAAAAAAAATGATGGTAAAATTAAAATAAGCTTTAATGATAATTATGCTGCAGGTGGATTTTCTCAAGTAAATACTGAAATGAATATTGATTTAATTAATTATATTTTTCAGTTCTACAAAGATAAAAACATTAATAATATTATAGATCTATTTGGTGGTAGTGGAAACTTAACAGCAAAATTTAATAAATCAAAAATCACTGTAATCGACTCAGTAAAACCCAAAACTCCTCTAAAAAGCAACCAATCCTTTATATCTTTAAATCTATACAAAAAAAATATTCTGAAAGAACTTAAAAATATTACCAATAATAAAGAAATAGATCTATTAATTATAGATCCACCTAGATCAGGTCATAAGAAATTAAAAGAGATTCTACTTCAGACAATGCCAAAATATTTTCTTTATGTTAGCTGTGACCCAAGCACATTGACGCGAGACGCAAGCGAAATACATAAAACTTTTCAAGTTGAAGAGGCGCATCTCTTTGATTTTTTTCCCGGTACATATCACTTTGAAACCGCTTTAATGTTCAAGAATAATACAGTACAATAACTGCTGATCATGGAGGTCTCAATGCAATCAAGTCAAAAAATACTTGTTTTTTTTATATGTTTTTATCTAGCTATAGGATGTGCCAGTCAGGATAAAAAAGATACCATTAAAAAGAAAGCTGATTTACATTATTCCCACGGAACAAATGCACTCATGAATAAAGAATATACAAAAGCTCTTCAGCACTTAAGTAAAGCGCTAGAGCTTAGAAAGAACGATAGTAAAATTCACAATAATATCGGAATGACTTACTACTTTAAGAAAAAGTTCACACTAGCAGCAAAACACTTAAAAAAAGCAATTGACCTAGACAAGAAAAACTCTGATGCAAAAACGAACTTAGGATCTCTTTATCTACATAAAGGACAACTAGAAGAAGCAAAGAAGATATACAACCAAGTCTTAAAAGACCTAGTCTATGAACATCAATATCGAACTTATTATAATTTAGCACTAATTGGATTAAAGAAAAAAAACTACAATGAATCCCTAGAACTTCTAGAACTTTCTATTAAAGAAAAAGAAGATTACTGCCCTGCACACTACCAAAAAGGAAGTATATTCAAATTAAAAAGATCCTATCAAAAAGCATACAAAAGCTTCCAAAAAGCATCTAAGGGAATCTGCTATAATAATCCAGCTCCTATTTACCAACAAGCAAAAATGCTCATACTACTAAAAAAACATCCATTAGCAAAATTAAAGCTGCAAGACATCATGAGTCGATTTAATAATACAAACTATGCTGAGCTAGCTGCTGTGCAGTTAAAAAAGCTCAACACAAGAAATTCTTTTTCCCATACTAAAGCAAATCATGATAAAGAAAAGGAAGTAAAACAAAATATTACAACTTTTCAATCACCTAAATTTTAAATATGAATGAAACTGAACCATTAAATAAATCACCCGAACCTGAATTTTCAGTTCTAATCGGTGATCTATTAAAAAACGCCAGAGAAAAAAAAGGTTTTTCTCTTAAAAAGATATCTCAAGATACAAAAATTGGTTTAAATATTTTAGATAACCTTGAAAAAAGCAAATTAAAAAAATTACCAAATAAAACATTTGTGATCGGATTCGTCTCTGCATACGCTAAGATTCTTGACTTAAATAAATCTGAATGTATAAATATATTAAAACAAACATACCTTAATCAAGAGGTAAAAGAAGAAGATTTTTCTGTTCTTCAAACATCTACCGAAGATCATAGTTTTAATCTTAGTACCACTATTCCTTGGGCAGTAGGTGCAGCGCTGCTAGTTTCATTAGTCTATTTTTTAAATAAACAATTTAAAAAAGGAGTATCCCAAACTGCTCCTACCAAACAAGTAATAACAAAAGTAACTAAAAGACCTATTGTAAAAGTAATTAACGAAAATGATCAACTCTCTCAAACTCCAACAACAACTGAAGATAAAACAAAATTAATCAATACAGAAAAAAATGAAGCCGATTTATCTCCTGTAGAAAAAATAGCTACAATTAAAAACGTAGAAGAAAATCAAATATCGGAAACAAAAGAAAAAGAAGAAGAAAAAGATAAAATAGTATTCAGAAACTTTGCACAAGAACCATTTACATTTGCAAATAAAGAAGAACAAAGTAAAGCTTTAAGTAATTTTATGCCAGAGCAAATTCAAAATTCACCTGCTATTAATAAACAAAACATCTTCATTAATGCAACTAACGGTACCACTTGGCTTGCTTATAAAAAAGATGATTCTACCATTAAGCAATTAACCTTAGCGCAAGGTCAAACTAAACTAATTTCAGGTGATGAGGTTCAACTATTCCTTGGAAATGTACACGCCACTAAAATATTTTTAAATAATCAACTTCTAACAATAAAATCAAATACAGGTGTTAAAAGCCTAGTTTTTCCAATAGAAAAATCTACTCAATACAAAATACCAATGTTTATTTTTAAAGAGGGACAAGCAGCACTAACTTCTGAAGAATATCTCTCCCAGAAGAAAGAAAATCAATCATTCCAATCGACCTTAGAGTAAAAATAATAACCAATCATTAACATAATTGCTGACGGTGTAAAAACTATTAGCATTACATTTGAGCTATATTTTTTAATTAAACTTACTCCTGTAAAAAATAAAATATAGTAAATAATTAAAATAGCAAGGCCTATAGCACCGGTACTTCTATTTTCACCTCGTCCTTTACTTACTCCTAAACTAAACCCCAAAAACACAAAGATTAAACTCAATAAAGGTGTATTAATTCTTGTATAAAGTTCCATTAAGTCCCGTGCAATTTCACGAGGTAAATCAACTAAATTTCTTTTATCTTTTCTAGACAGCTTTTTCTTAACTTTAATTTTTTTTAAGCGAGTTCGGTCCTGTTCAATTTTTTTATATAAAGTATTACTATCAAGCATTGCACTTCGAGATAAAGTTCCTGGCATACTCTTATTGCTAAATAAAGGAAAATCATAACTTTTAAATAATACTTTTTCTAAATCACTATTTTTTTTAAAGCTCGTAATAATATTACCATCTCTTAATAATAAATTGAGAAATGTAATATTGCTTCCCTGCGCCTTCTTTTTAATTAAATTTCCCTCTGCGGCCATCATTACTTTTGTTTCAGTTTTCTTTTTATTGGTAATTTGAATAAAAACATTTTTAAGTTTTTTACCTTCATCACTGACTTTATCTGCAAATAAAATAACATTTGGAATTTCAGTGAAAAATTCTCCCGGCCTGATATTATTTAAAATTCCTTTTGAAGTTAATTGTAATAAAGTATTTGTAAACTTCTGATTTGCTTTTGGAACAACATTCCAATTTAAAGCAAAGGTAGTAATAGCAATCATTAGCGCCACACACATCAATGGAAGTAAAATTTTGTTTTTACCTAATCCAAATGATCTCATTGCAATAATTTCAGAATCTTCACTCAATTTGCTAATACAATAAATTGTTGCAAAAAAAATAGAAATTGGTACGGCAAGAGGTACAAAACTAACCCCAATATCAAACATTAATTTAAAAATTAATGACGGATCTACCCCCTTAGAAATGACAACACGAATTACTTTAAACATTTGAGTGGTTAATAGAAACAAAACAAAGAAAGCAGAGCTCAATAAAAACGGAGGGATAAAACTAACTGCTAAGTAACGATGAATTATTTTAATCATAATATCTTTTTATCTCATGCCTTTAGACAAATCTTAACGTCTTATGATAGTTTAACCCGCCCAAGCGACTTAAGAAACCTTAAAGGAGTTTATAATGAAAATTGACCTAAACCTGAACGCGCAAAGTCATTCCGCTTCTGAGCTAGTTTTAGTAGCTGGATATGAAAAAAATGACGGAGATAGTAAAAAATTAGTCAACGGCCTATGGCCTAAAGAATACCAAGCAGCTTTTAATAATTTAATGAATTCAAAAACATTTACTGGTTCTACAGGATCAAAATTCTGTTTTAGTCTAGAAGATGGAACAACAGTTATGGCCGTAGGTCTTGGAGATAAAAAGAAATTAACTTACGAAGCACTTCGAAAAGAAATTTCTACAATTTATAGTTCAATTAAAGGCAGTTACTCTGAAGCTGTTCTTGACCTAGATGGATTCAAAGTTAAAGGAAATTTAGAAAAAACAGTTTACACTATTTCTGAATCAATTTATTTGACTGACTATTCTTTTGATAAATACCTGTCTGATACAAAAGAAAATAAATTAACTAAATTAGTTCTAAGTTCAAAAGAAAAGAAAAACAAAACTAAAAAGCTAGAGCAATCTATATCTAAAGCTCAAATAGTGATGAGTTCAGTCAACTTTGCTAGAGACCTAGTTAACGAACCACCAAATGTTCTTAACTCAGAAACATATGCAAAAATCATTGAAAAAGATGCAAAAAAGATCAAAGGCGTAAAAGTCAAAGTACTTGGTAAATCTCAGTTACAAAAAGAGAATGCAAACCTTTTTCTTTCTGTTAATGCTGGATCTGCTTATGAGCCGAAGCTAGTACATTTAACTTATACTCCAAGTAAAGTGACATCAAAAACTAAGCATATTGCCTTAGTTGGAAAAGGATTAACATTTGATACTGGTGGATATTCCTTAAAACCATCAGGATCAATGGCAAATATGAAATTTGATATGGCCGGATCTGCGACTGTCTACGGAGCTTTTAGAGCAATTGCAGAATCAGGAGCTAAAGCAGTTGTTACTTGTGTTTTAGGAATGACTGATAACGCAGTTAACGAAAAAGCAACAATGCCAGATTCAATTGTTAAAGCGAGAAATGGTAAAACTGTAGAAATTCTTAATACTGATGCAGAAGGAAGATTAGTTCTTGCTGATTGCTTAGACTATACTTGCGACTTAAAACCTGATGCAATTATTGATGCCGCAACTTTAACTGGAGCTTGCTTAGTTGCAGTTGGTAGTGAAACTTGCGCAGTACTTGGTAACAATCAAAAACTAATTAACTCACTTTTAAAGTCAGCAAATAATACAGATGAATATATGTGGCAATTACCAATTATTCCAGAATTTCACAAAGATATTAAATCACCAATAGCTGATTTAAAAAATATTGGAGGAAGTAGATTTGGTGGTACTGCAAAAGCAGCAGCATTTTTAGAAAACTTTATCAAAGATGATATTGCTTGGGCACATCTTGATATTGCAGGAATTGGAGATAGCCAAGGACATTTACCATACTGTCCTAAAAAAGGTGCTTCTGGCTTAGTTGTTAGAAGCCTAGTTGATTATATAGAAAATGCATAATAACTTTAAAATTGTATTATACACCCCTGAAATTCCCGGTAATACCGGGAGTATCGGGAGGACATGTGTCGCTCTAGGCTGTGAGCTGATTTTAATTAAACCCTATGGATTTGACTTAACAGATAAAGCAGTTAGAAGGGCAGGTCTTGACTACTGGAAGCATGTTAAAATCACTGAGTATGAAAACTGGCAAGAATTTATCGACCAACAACAACCAGAGGAAAAGAATTTATTATTTTTCAGTCGTTTTGCAACCAAGAATGTTTTTAATGCTAGTATTAATAAAAATTCATATTTAATCTTCGGAGCAGAAACCAAAGGTCTTCCTCAAGAAATCACTAACAAGTTTAAAGAAAACCTATATAAATTTCCAATGTATAGTGAACATATTAGATCAATCAATTTATCAAATATTGCAACTGCTGCTGCTTACGAAGCAGTTAGACAAATTAACTTTTCTTAATGCTGACAACGACCTAAGTAAAACTTATCCTTACTCTCAAGATAGTTATGATTAAAACAAATTATGTCACCAAATTTGTTTTTAATTTCAACTTGATATTTAATCTTCTTTTTAAAGTGAGGTTTTATTACACAACCAGTAATGCCGCATCCTGCTCCCCAGGTAAACTTTCGAGAGATTTTCTTTGAGATAATTTCGACTTGAATTTCATCAGAAGAGTAAACTTTTGCCTTTGGTAGTTCAAAAAAATAATCAACCTCACCTAGAAAAAATGAATTATCTTCTTTAGGCGTATTAATAACAACGTCATCATTTATTAATTGAAGTCTATTTCTTATAGAATAATCTTCCAAGTTTAATATTTTAATATCTGGATCAATATCAGAAATATCTATATATAGATTTTGTGCCAAATATACCCTGCCATTATAACTAGAAATATTTGCGAGAAACTTTCTAGCAAATGATAACGTTGGTAATAATAAAAACAGACAAATAATAGTTGTTTTAATTTTCATGATTTTCTCTCTTTAAATATTGATTTACCTATATCATATTCAAAAAAAGTAACCATCTTTATGAATTTTTTACTTTATTAGAGTGACTTTAACTAGTTGATTTAACAATGGAAAATAACTAAAAAACAGACTTATAGCAATCAATAAACTTTCTAGCTAAAAGATCATCATCTCCAGCAAAGCCAATACTCATTCTAAGTAGTCCTGGTTTTAGTCCAATGCTCTTTTGTTCATCCTCTGGGATTTCACTACTAGTACTAGCAGTTGGACAACTAAGTAATGTTCTAGAAAAACCTAATGAAACTGCAAATAAACCAAACTTTTCAGCTTGAAGTTTTCTAGCTAATTGAGTTGCTTTTGCTAGATCACCACAATCTAGAGTAATCATTCCACCGTGTCCGTATTTATCATTTTTAATATTATTTAAAAGTTCATATTGAGGATAGTCAGTTAGGCCTGGATAAATGATCCCTGAAATATCAGCTTTAATCATTGCATTAACTAATATTTCTGCAGCAGTAGAATGAGCTTTCATTCTAATTGGTAGAGTATCAAGCCTTGAATACAATTCATAAGCAATTCTAGCATCCATTACAGGCCCTAAAAGCATTGCCATTCCGTTATTGACATCAATTAATTGTTCTATGAATTCAGATGAAGAACAGATTGCGCCTGCAATTAAATCACTTGCACCTGAAATATATTTTGTACATGAATAAACAACAATATCTGCACCTAAGTCGATAGGTGAAATCATTAAGGGTGTAAATGTATTATCAACCATTAATTTTAAATCATGTTTTTTGGATAGTTTTGATAACCCTGAAATATCGCTAACTCCTAATAGTGGGTTACTCATGCTTTCTGTGTATATTAGTTTTGTATTAGGTCTAATTGCATTTTTAAAAGCAGATAAATCACTTGGATCAACAAAAGTGATCTCCACTCCCCATTTAGGTAATATGTTTTTTAGAAACGCCCATGTTCCACCATAAATAGTATTAGAAGAAATCATATGCCCACCTTCAAGCATGACTTGAAGAATTGAACAAGTAATTGCGGCCATACCGGAAGAAAGCCCAAAAGCAGCTTCTGAACCTTCCATTGCCGCTATTTTTTTAGAGAATGTATTTACTGTAGGATTAGAATGTCGTGAGTATAAGTAACAACCTTTAATTTCACCTTTAAATACTTTTTGCATATCTTTGGGGTTTAAAAATGTTGAAGTAGCAGCGTGATCAATAACGGGAACAACTCCACCTTCCTCTCCAAAATACTGAACATCTCTCATGCTTTGTTTTTTTGTCATGTAAAACTCCTTGGAAAGTTATTTTACCACAAAAAAAAGCCCCCTCAAGTGAGGGGGCGTATTTAATATTAAATCAATATTAATTAACTTAACTTTAAATTAGAACCAGTAGTGAGCGTCTACAGAGCCCATGAAGTTACTTGCATCAACAGTTGAACCAGTTCCTGTAGTTAGCGTGCCATCAATTTTTAATTTACCAAAATTAAGAGTTGCACCAGCGTTAACAGCAAATGTACTTGCTGATGATTTAGTTCCAGCTGTGTCTCTCTCTCCATATATTGACTGAGAAGCTGACCCTCTCCATGTTAACCATGAATTTGCATCTGCTTCAAAACCAAAAGTAACAGGAATAGAAGTTTGCTTATTGTCTGTCGATGTACCATCTCCATTAGCAATTGCTAAAGAGACATCAGTAAACCAACGAGCTCCACTACCAGCTTCCATTACTCTGCCCATTTCTACCGTGATAGTTGTTTGATCATCATCATCGCTAGCATCGGCACCCTTATCTGAACTATAATCAAGTGAAGCTGTCCAACCCATTAAAGGCATTGAAGCTCCTACCGCCATGTCCATTCCATATTTAGACTCTGCTCCGAGCGCGTCTTTTTCAGAAGAACCAGGTGCTAGGTTTGCCCAAACACTCATTCCGCTATTTAAATTAACTCCAAAACCTAGATCGAATGCACTTCCTCCGTTATCTCCAGAGCTCCATGAATCATAACCTAATCTAACACCCCAATCCATTCCAGCACTTCCACCAACGAATAAATCAAGTCTTGCTGGAGTAACACCACCTGCTGCTCCTCCATTTAAATTACCATGAGTTCCATCATTGAAATAAAGTCCGTAGTTAAGGTTTCCACCAGCTCTTGAGATACCGGCCGAACCATCCCAATCTGTAACAACATAGTTATTCATTGAGTTAACGTGTGCTGGATTGTGCCAAACATTTCTTGTGTCTGCCATGTAGCGAGAACCGTCTGCTCCGTGCCCCATTGCACTCATTCTTGCTGTTGTAGCAAATGCACTAGTTGATGCAAGTACTAAACCGGTTGCTAATAATACGTGTTTCTTCATTTAGTCTTCTCCTTGATTTGTTATATTTTATATAATTTATAAAACTCTAAAAGAGATAGCTAAGGATAGCAATAAATAATTACTTACAATTGACTCGAAATTTACAGTAAATTACAAAAGTAAAAATAAATAATAAATAAGGTTAGATATCACTAACGAAATAAAAAAAGCCCCCTCAAGTGAGGGGGCGTATTTAATATTAAATCAATATTAATTAACTTAACTTTAAATTAGAACCAGTAGTGAGCGTCTACAGAGCCCATGAAGTTACTTGCATCAACAGTTGAACCAGTTCCTGTAGTTAGCGTGCCATCAATTTTTAATTTACCAAAATTAAGAGTTGCACCAGCGTTAACAGCAAATGTACTTGCTGATGATTTAGTTCCAGCTGTGTCTCTCTCTCCATATATTGACTGAGAAGCTGACCCTCTCCATGTTAACCATGAATTTGCATCTGCTTCAAAACCAAAAGTAACAGGAATAGAAGTTTGCTTATTGTCTGTCGATGTACCATCTCCATTAGCAATTGCTAAAGAGACATCAGTAAACCAACGAGCTCCACTACCAGCTTCCATTACTCTGCCCATTTCTACCGTGATAGTTGTTTGATCATCATCATCGCTAGCATCGGCACCCTTATCTGAACTATAATCAAGTGAAGCTGTCCAACCCATTAAAGGCATTGAAGCTCCTACCGCCATGTCCATTCCATATTTAGACTCTGCTCCGAGCGCGTCTTTTTCAGAAGAACCAGGTGCTAGGTTTGCCCAAACACTCATTCCGCTATTTAAATTAACTCCAAAACCTAGATCGAATGCACTTCCTCCGTTATCTCCAGAGCTCCATGAATCATAACCTAATCTAACACCCCAATCCATTCCAGCACTTCCACCAACGAATAAATCAAGTCTTGCTGGAGTAACACCACCTGCTGCTCCTCCATTTAAATTACCATGAGTTCCATCATTGAAATAAAGTCCGTAGTTAAGGTTTCCACCAGCTCTTGAGATACCGGCCGAACCATCCCAATCTGTAACAACATAGTTATTCATTGAGTTAACGTGTGCTGGATTGTGCCAAACATTTCTTGTGTCTGCCATGTAGCGAGAACCGTCTGCTCCGTGCCCCATTGCACTCATTCTTGCTGTTGTAGCAAATGCACTAGTTGATGCAAGTACTAAACCGGTTGCTAATAATACGTGTTTCTTCATTTAGTCTTCTCCTTGATTTGTTTATAACTAAATTAATTAATTTTTTAACTAATTATTTCTTAACTTTATTTACTTAACTAAAATTAAACGACTGCTTTCCACATTTGTCAACACCCTCATTTTAAAAAAGTTAATCAATTTTGAAACAATGCGCTTGAGGTAAACTGCAGAAAATACTTTGAGAATAAAGACTTTTCTTCTGTTTCGTAATCTCGGAAGTTACCGTCGCTCGTAGCGTCACTTTCCTCATTGCTTTCTGTGCAGCCTAATCGGGCATAGTGTAAGTGTTCGCTTAATTCCATTAATGCCTTCTTGTCAATTTTCGAACACGAGGTCTTTGTAGATAAAGTAATGAATTCTTTCGCCTTAACGTCTGAAAACTTTGGAAAAACTTTTTCTAGGTTTTTTTTCAAAAGGTGGATTTTTTTTGAAATATCATCCTCTGTAGAGTTATCTTGATCAACAAAAGAAATAAACTCTACACTTTGCTTTTTCGTTTCATCGCTATTTTTAAACTCTCCAATAAAATGTCCCCATTCATGAGTTAAACTTAGAGGTAAAAAAATAGTTTCAGTTAGGTCTGTAATAGGTGAATCAAATACAAATTTTACAAAAAGAGAGTAAGGAGTAGTTGTATCTTTACAAAATTGAATTAATTCTTTTCCTAAAGATTTTTTCTCTTCTACTAGGTCTAAAAATATGCTTGGAGAATCTCCCCAAATTAAATGTTCACCATTAATCATTTGTCCATTTTCACATTCTAGTAACCAATTATATTCACCATCGATTTTTTCTATATTCTTTATCTTATAGTCAAGACGTGCCAGGTTTACAGTCTCAATAAAACTTTCGTCATTTAAATACGAAAATATCTTTTTAAAGTCTATGTCGATATAGTTTTGAGTAAAAAATTCTTCACCGGGTAATAGTGTTTCGGGCTTGCTTCTGCCGCCAAATTTTCTAAATTGCTTATCCTTAAAAAACTTTGGTTCTGAGCTTTGTTCATTCTGAACTATGTCTGGAAATATCTCCTCTAATGCTCTTCTAGTCTCCTCCCCTCTTAATCTACTAGGCCCTCTGAATAAAAGATTTTCTTCAGAAATAATATTTTCAGATAATAAAGAAACTTGATCTGGATATTGTTGATTTAAATAATAAAACTTAGAAAGAGTTAACGGGTCACTGCCGACTAATATATATTTATAAAAAGAATTAGTTATTTCAACTGAATTATGACTTTCTTTTTTTAATGATTGTAGACCTCTAAGCCCCATTACAGCACCTCACATAAGTAATATGGTTTTATTCTACTGTAATTTAAAGGAGTATGTTAAGTAAAATTATTGAACTACTAACTTATCACCGACTCTAATCATTCTGTTTTTAACAATTTTTATATTTGAAGCAATTAAAGTATCTAAAGTTAAGCTATTTTTCCTGGCAACATCCCATAAAGTATCACCTTTTCTAACGACATAAAATCTTGACGGGTTTGTTATCTTTGTCCCTCTTCTTAAAGCTAGATTAATTCTCTTTTTGTATGCCCTTCTACGCCTAATGCTCTTTCTTGGACGTTCATATAGGTCAGCATACATTGCTGCCTTTTTATTTTGTCCTTTTCTAAATGGAATAATAATTGATTCACCTCTTTTTATTCTAGATGAGTACGATTTTCCATTTAATATTTCTAAGACATTTTTTTGTTTAATTTTATAATATTTGGCAACATCTCTAAGTCGAGTTCTTCTACCTTTTACAGTATGTCTTTGAAATTTTACTGCTGTAAAGTCTCCACCTAAGCAATAAGTATCCCATACTGATTTTTTGTCTACTGGTATTCTCAGCTTATATTCTTTGATATTTGGTGGAGTGAACCATCTTAACACTTCAGGGTTTAATTTACGTATTTCAGAAAATGGAGCTCCAATTGCTGAAGCTACTTCCATTAAGTCCGTCATTGGCCCTACGGTAATTTCTTTAAAGTCTAATGGAGCATAAAATTCTAAATTTTCAAAACCAAATGATTTTAAATTTTTTCCAATAATTGCTAATGCCATTATTTTAGGAACATAGTTTCTTGTTTCTGATTTTAAATATCGTCCACGACTTATATTCCAAAAGTTTTCTGTTCGGTAGCGTCTAATCGCTCTGCCCATTTTCCCTTCACCCGCATTATATGCTGCCGCTGCTAATTCCCATGCTTCAAAGTCATTAAATAATTTAATTAAATATTTTGATGCTGCTATTGTTGCTTTTATTGGGTCTCTTCTTTCGTCTAGGAACCAGTTGATTTTAAGTCCATATGTCTTACCTGTGTATGGCATAAACTGCCAAGGCCCTACGGCTTTTGCCCAAGATTTTGCATTGTTTTGAAATCCAGATTCAGCCATTGCTAAAAAGATTAAATCTCTAGGGAGGCCGTTAACTTCTAAGATTTTTCCCATCATAGGTGCATATCTGCCAGATCGTTTTGAGTACCTAACAAAGTGTTTCCTACCTCTTGTTAGAAAATACTTAATCCATTTTTTTACAGCTTTATTGTAGACTACAGGAATATCAAAATAATAATTTTCAAGATCTAAATGTTCAGCTCCGTATAGAAAGTAAGTTTTTTGATAATGCTTATTTTTTCCTGAAATAATAGCACTACCTAATATATGTGAAGCCTTACTTCTTATTTTTTTAGCATTTTTTTCTACTTGTTCAAGGTCTTGATCTTCTTCTTCAATCTTATCTTCAACTTCGATATCTTTTAAGTCATTGACTAATAATTTAGGAATTGAGTGATTTATATTTTTTGAATTAAGTGCACAAGAGCTTACTAGAGCACTTATAATCAATATTTTAAGTATTTTTTTTGTTTGCACTAAATACCTCATCTAGTAATAAAAAAGTATAAACTTTATAATCTCCTGAATACAATGGATGAGTCAAACCTAACTTCTGTTTTTTTAACTAACCTATTAAAATACCAGTAAGTTAGTATAAACGTCATTTATTGAGTACAAGTTGAATATTATGTTTTTGCCTCACTTTTGAGTAGGGAATCAACGACAATTGTACCTACACTATCACCAAAAACGTTAACTGTAGTTCGAAACATGTCTAAAATTCGGTCAACTGCTAAGATTAATCCGATCCCTTCTAAAGGAAGTCCTACTGCGGTTAGAACGATACTCATGGTAACTAATCCAGCACCAGGAATTGCGGCAGCACCAACTGCGGCCAAGGATGCAGTCATAAAAATAATTACTTGTTGTCCAATGCTTAAATCAATTTGATAAGCTTGGGCAATAAAAATTGCAGCAACTGATTCGTATAGTGCTGTTCCATCCATATTAATTGTAGCGCCAAGAGGAAGTACAAATTCAGCGGTTTCTTTTCTTACCCCTAAATTATCTTCAACATTTGCCATAGTAATTGGTAGTGTTGCAGCTGAAGAAGCTGTAGAAAATGCTGTTAGTAAAGCTTGGGCAATTCCTTTAATAATAAATATGGGTGATTTTTTTAGTCTTGCGCTTGCGATAAAAAGTAAGAGTAGTGCATGGCACATGAGTCCGACTAGTACTGTCATCATATATTTTGACAGAGATAAAATTGCGGTAAAACCAGCTTTGGACATTATATCAAGCATTAGAACAAAGATTCCGATGGGAGCTAATTTCATAATCCAATGTGTTAAGGTAAGAGTTAACTTTTCTAAACTCCGTATTACATTAATAATTGGTTGTGCTTCTTGTGGTTTATATAAAGCAACCACTCCTAAAAAAATTGAGAATACAATAATTTGTAAAACCACACCATTAGACATTGAACTTGCTGGATTTGATGGAATTGCATCTACTAGCACTCCAACTATTGTATTATACAGTCCATCTTGACTTTGAACTTTTTGTGACATCGCACTAGAAAGTCCTTCAAGCCCTGCTCCACCAAGAGAAGCACCAATTCCAGGATTAATTAAATTAACAAAAATCAATCCAAAAAGGACGGCCATGGCAGTAGTTACAAAATAATACATTACTGCTTTTCTTCCCATTGAACCGAGAGCTTCAGGGGTTCCTAAATTCACCATTGCCATAAAGATAGATGAAAAAACGAGGGGTACAATCACCATTTTTAGTAATCTAATAAAAACAGTTCCAATAGGTTTTAACAGTTCAATACCTGAAAGCAAAATAGAACCTAAAGGTTTAATTCCATCCCCAAAGTCACCAGATGCACTAAAGTAAATAATTAGTCCCCAAAATAGTCCAGCGACCATTGAAACCATAATATAAGTTGTATCCTTATTTTGTGAGGCCATTAAATATCTCCCTTCCTGACAAGCATTATGTTATTATATTAAAGATGAATAAGTTATATTATCCTGATTAGTTACATCTATGCAAAAAACATTTATTTTTTTATTTTTAATACTTACCCACAATACTTTTTCTAAAGTTACACCACCAAATTATAATTTTAGCTTAAAGCAACTTTCTATCTTCTTTCCTGGTGAAAAATTATCAACAGTTAGTAAGGCATATAAAAATCCAATTCTACTATCAGATATTGGTGAAGATATTCTTTATCAAAAATATAAAATTATTCATCCCAATTATACATTTAATATTTATGTCCAAAGCAAGGATGGAGTTATTTTAGATTTCTTTGCCAAACTTCCGTCTTATTTTACCCATAATCTATTTCATCAATCAATTATCAATAAATTTGGAAAGCAAAATTCATTTTCTAATAAAGATAGTACTTCAATATATAAGTGGAAGCTTAAAAACAATATTGAATTAATTTATTCAGGTGCTTGCACTATAACGTGCTTTACAATTTATATCACAGCAAGATCTACTGATAAAAAAGTTGAGTTTACACCTATGTTAGACAAACTAGTAGAATCTGAACCTAGGGGTTTATAACTAATCGCTCTTGATTTTTCTTGCTGTATAAAAATATTCCCATACCGACAAAAATCATTAACAGACAAAGAATTTGTCCCATTGTAGTCGTTCCACCAAAGTAGTACCCTAATTGAGGATCCGCTTCTCTAAAAAATTCGATAAAATACCGAAAGATTCCATAAATTATAAAAAATAGTGCTGTTATAATTCCATATTGAGAAAACTTTTTTCTAGCAAACCATAAAACAAGAAATAAAATCAGTCCTTCGAAAACAGCTTCATACAATTGAGATGGGTGACGAGGATATGGGCCTCCACCTGGAAAGATAATGCCAAAAGGAGAAGTAGTGACACGTCCATACAGTTCACCATTAATAAAATTTCCTAAACGTCCAAAAAATACTCCTTGAGTTCCTGCTAAGATGCAGCAGTCACCTACTTCTAAAAATGGTCGTTTATATCTTCGAGAGAAAAGTAATGCTCCGAATGCTAGTCCGGCCATAGCTCCATGAAAGCTTAGGCCTCCTTTCCAAACAGAAAAAATATCTCCTAAATGCTGTGAATAATAATCCCAGTTATAAATAAAGACATAGGCCAGTCTCGAACCGAGAAACATATTAAAAAGCATATATGTAATTAGTGTATCTACTTGCTCTGGTAATATCTTGAATATTTTTTCTTTGACTAAAACTCGAAGTAAAACCCCTGAAATAATAAAGCCAATAACATACATTAGCCCGTACCATCTTACTTGTAAGGGGCCTATGGAAAAAATAATAGGATCAAAGTACCATGCTTGCATTTACACTCTCTTGGATAAATATTGATAGTGCTAGATTAACTATTGGAACTTATAAAGACAAGGCAGAACTAGAATGAAAACTTTTTGTTGGATATATTGTTCCGTTTACTTTTAGGCTTAGCTCATTAATTGTTCGTTTTAAAATTGGATGCAGTCCGTAAGGATCAATATAAGTTGTATATTCATGGAGAAAGCTAATTAGTTTTTCTCTTGGCATTGGCATAGATTTTCTTTGTAGTGTCCTGTCTAGTCTAACGATGTTTTTTACTTGCAATAAATCTAAAATTTTTCCGTTGGTATATAACAAGTCTGATCGAACATCTATAAAGCAGGCCATTCCTTTTGCTTCTTCTTTTCTTAAAATAACAATTCCATCATCAATCAAGCTGCTCCAAAATCCTATTATTCCTAGTGGCGCTAGAGCAAAGCTAATTAATCTAATCAGAGTTGTTTTTATTTGTAGGTGATCCTCAGAAGTCAAAAGGCCTATTTTCCAAATAGGAAATTGATTTCCATAAACGGCCAGACATACTTTTAAATTTTTATATGTATGGTATCCGTTATTAATTATAATACTTTCTGTGCCCCAGCGATCATTGGTCAAACCCTTATTAATCTGATCTGCCGTTAAACTAGAGGCTTTTTCAAGAGCTATAATTTTTATTTTGTTCTTATCCTTATTTTCTAGGATTTTCGCTAATGACTCCGTGTTTAATTCTGTAAAGCTTAAATTAGATAGAACATCCTCTATTGTTGGTACTACTAATTTCTCATCAACTTTAAGTAGAAATATAATTTTATTTTTTATAACAAATTGAAAATACTTAAAATTCTTTAGATCAGTCATCTCATACTCCTCAAGTACGTATCGACCCTCTTTTGCATGTTGTTAAAATATCATTATGAAGTTAAATAAGCGGCAAAATACCCCTACGCAATATCAACATCTTACTCTCATGAAAATAAAGAGAGACAATATACTGCACAATCAGAAAATAGTAAGTTATCTAAATGGTATCAACATTATTTCCTATTTTTAGTTAGCTTAATTCTTGTTGGTTGACATTACATATAAAAATTAATAAAAGTCAGTGTTTATAGAAGAAAATGATCAGACTAAGTCTAGGGTAAAAAATGTAGAAATACTCCCTATATTTGTCTGCAAAATCAAGGAGTAATAAGTGTACGGAGTTGTAGAAATTGGTGGCCATCAATATAAAGTTAAGGCCGGAGATTTAATTGATGTTCAAAAATTAACAGAAGAAGCAGGAAACACTGTTGATTTTGATAAAGTTCTTTTTGTTGGTGGAGATAAAGCAGTTGTAGGTACTCCAACAGTAGCAGGAGCAAAAGTAACAGCAAAAGTTGTAAAGCATGATCGTAGTAAAAAATTAATTATTTTTAAAAGAAAGCCAGGTGCTTATAAAAAGAAAAATGGACATAGACAACCATATACAGCTTTATTAATAACTGAATTAGCTGACGGACAAGGAAATACCGACAAGATTGATCCTAAGTCAGATACAGCTAAAAAATACTTAACTAAATAATTAAGATAAAAGTAGGAGATAGATATGGCACATAAGAAGGCCGGTGGTTCAACTAGTAACGGAAGAGACTCAAATCCAAATATGTACGGTGTAAAAAAGTACGGTGGAGAACAGGTTATTCCCGGAAATATTATTATTAGACAAGCTGGTTCCAAATTTCATGTTGGAAAAGGTGTAAAAATGGGTAAAGATTTTACAATTTTTGCATTACAAGAAGGAAAGGTTCAATTTTCTTGGTACAACAAGAAAAGACAAACAGTTTCCGTAGTTTCTGCATAATTAGAAACTAATATAATTTTTTAATATTATTTAAGGGAGCCTAATTGGTTCCCTTTGTTTTATATAAGAGAGAAAAATGCGTTTTGTTGATGAAGTAAAAATTAATATCTCATCTGGAAGAGGTGGTGATGGATGTGTAGGTTTTCGTCGTGAAAAATACATTCCATTCGGGGGCCCTGATGGCGGAGACGGAGGCGATGGAGGAAATGTTATCTTCCTTGCCGACGAAGGTGTTAATACTTTAGTTAATTTTCGAGGAAAGAAAAACTACCATGCTGAAAATGGTGAGGGCGGAATGGGCCGTCAAAGACATGGTAAATATGGGGAAGATATTGTCATCAAAGTTCCCGTTGGAACAATTATTAGAAATGTTGAAACCAATCAAATTATAGCAGACCTGACTGAGAATGGAGAACAAACTTTAATTGCTGAAGGTGGCAGAGGTGGACTCGGAAATACCAACTTTAAAAGTTCTACAAATCAGGCCCCTCGATATGCACAAGAAGGAAAACCTGGTGTTGAGCTTGAACTTGAACTTGAATTAAAACTGATTGCTGATATTGCTTTGATTGGACTTCCTAACGCAGGAAAATCAACATTAATCTCATCAATTTCAGCTGCTAGACCTAAGATTGCAGATTACCCATTTACAACTCTTGAACCAAACCTTGGTGTTGTCCAACTTGAAGAATCATCATTTGTTGTTGCAGACATACCAGGTCTAATTGAAAATGCAGCAGAAGGAAAAGGGCTAGGAATAAAGTTTTTAAAACATATTGAACGAACTTCTAGTTTTGTTCATCTCGTTGATTGTTCTATGTGCTTGGAACCATTTGAAGCATTTGATAATTATATTACAATTAGAGAAGAACTTAAAAAATATAGTGACGGACTTTATTCTAAACGAGAAGTAATCTGTCTAACAAAAATAGATGCTATGAATGAAGAAGAAATAGAAAAATTTCAAAACTTTTTTGAAAAACAACTAGATAAAAATGTTTTACCCATTTCATCAGTATCAGGTAAAAATATAGATGACTTAAAATTTATAATGCTAAAAACAACCCAGGCAGAGGAAGCAAGATGACCACAAACTATATTACTAATGAATTTAAATCTATTATAGAAGATAAAACATGGGAATTTCCATTAAATACTGCCATGGCATGTACTTGGGCCATTGGTAATCTCAAAGGAATTAATTTAAAAATTTTAGATCTTGATGGAAAAAGTTCTTTAGCTGATTATTTTGTCATTGGTTCTGCAACAAACTCGACTCAAGCACAAAGTATGGCATCAACGATTATGAAACAATTAAAAAATAATGGTGTCAAAAATATTAATTGCGAAGGGTTAAGTGGACAAGACTGGATATTAGTTGATACTGGCGATATTATCATTCATATTTTCCTAGATACGGCCAGAGAAGCTTATGATCTTGATTCAGTATGGAGTGATTCAAAAAATATTAAAATCCCTGAATCATTTTACTTTGAAACTCCTCAAGAATCACAAATAAGCAACGAAGAAAAAAGTTACTTCTAATTTATGAAGCAAATTCATTTAATTATTGTTGGTAAATTAAAAGATAAAAACTTATTATCTCTTGAACAAAATTACCTAAAAAGAATCAATTCAGTAAAAGTTAATATTACTGAAATAAAGGCAAGTAGTGAAAACAAAGAGCAAGAAGGTAAGTTAATTTCACAAAAAATCTCTAACCTCTCTAAAGGAAGTTTTAATATTATCCTTTTATCTGAACATGGAAAACAATTCTCAAGTGAATCTTTTTCTCAAATAGTTTTCAATGATCTTTTAACTAAATTCGATAATATTTTTTTTGTTATTGGTGGCGCTGAGGGGCATGGACAACAAATAATTCAAGAGTCTAATTCATTGTTATCACTTTCACCTATGACTTTCCCACATCAAATTGCAAGAGTCATATTTATTGAACAACTATATCGTGCCCAAACTATTTTTCAAGGACATCCTTACCATAATTAGGATTTTAATAGTTTAAAATTCCAATTCATCATTAAATAGATACTTCTCAGGCTCATCAAAGCATTGCTTTAAATCCTTTGCCATTTGAGAACCATGAATTCCATCAATTAAACGATGATCAAATGTTACACCAATTGGTAAGATGGGACGTGGTTCAACTTTTCCATCAATTACCCATGGTCGTTGTGAAACAGCACCAACAGTTAAGAGTAATGGAACTCTTGAATATGGAACTAAAGGAGCTAAGGCAAAATCAATTCCAAGTCCGCCGATATTTGTTATCATAACTGATCCAAATGGATCCTTTGGTACACCTAAAAATCTTAAATCTATATTTAGTCCATACATAAGCCAAGAAACAAAATTCAAGTAAAGACCTGTTAAGCACCATGGAATGAATTTAAATAAATCCATGTTTTTTTTAATATCTTGGTCTCGACCTTCCTTAATTGCAGTTGCCTTTGTAAATAAATTTTGTGCTATTTGCGCTAGGTTCATTTCCTCTGTCTTATGGATTACAGTTCCTGCCAAGTTTGCTTTTTTTATTTTATCTGCACCTTCTCCTGGAATATTCACTTGATAAAACAAAGAAATATTTTCTCTTAAATAAATTTGATTATTTCTAATCATTCCATTTAATTCCGGCCTTCTTTTTAAGCAGTAAGTTATAGCCCTGCCCACTAAGTGACCTGGGGTAATTTTAACATTATGTTTAGATTGATATTCATCTAAATATTTATATACATTGGTCATATCTAAGTTGGCTTCACCATAGACTGTGGGGTCTTTGGCATCTCTCCAGGTACCCATTGCCATTTTTCTAAATGTAGTAGCTTTTTTCAATTTTCTTAAATTTACATTTGGCACAAGTTTACTCCTATGTTTTATTTTTTATTATACGAATTAAATTAAAGATTTCAAATCTTAGGTTCTCTCGTAATTGGACTATCTAATGAAATAAAAGTTTCAGTCGATTGAATTTCTTTTATTGTTTGCAACTTTTCTATTAAAAAGTGGTGCAATTTCAAAGTAGTTTCAGCATAAACTTTTATAAATAAGCTATATTGTCCTGTTGTATAATGAACATTGGTTACTTCGTCCATCTTTTTAAGGTGATCTAAAACCTTTTGATAATCTTTAGCACTAACTAGATTTACCCCAATAAAAGCACAAACCTCAAGACCCAACTTACGTGGATCAATAACTAATTTTGATCCCTTGATAATTCCGGCCTCTTTCATTTTATTAATTCGAACATGAATTGTTCCGCCTGAAACAATCAGTTCGCGCGCGATTTCCTGGAAGGATTTTCTAGAGTCATTCATTAACTGATGTAAAATTTCTCGGTCAACTTTGTCCAGTAAGTATGGAGCTTCTTGTTTAGACATTTTAACTTACACCTATAATCTTTTTAATTTCAGATAAAAAGTTTTGAGCTAATGGACGTACTTTTTCAGCACCTTGTTTTAAAACTACATCAATTTGTGCTGTATCTTGTATTAATTCCAAATAAGATTCTCGAGGTGATGCAAGTTCATTATTAATAACTTCAAATAATTCCGCTTTTGCTTCTCCCCAACCTATTCCTGATTGATACCTATTTTTTAATTCTTTAATTTCATCTTTAGACCCAAAGTTTTTATATATTTCAAATATCACTGATTCTTTTGGGTTCTTTGGTTCCTCTGGAGGAGTTGAGTCAGTGACAATTTTATTAACCATTTTTCTTAATTTCTTTTCAGAAACAAATAATGGAATATGATTGTTATAACTTTTACTCATCTTTCTTCCATCTAGACCTTGGATAACAGTATTATTTTGAGTAAATTCTTTAGGTATTTTAAATACATCTCCAAAAACATAATTAAATGCCTGAGCTATGTCTCTGCAAATTTCTATATGTTGAACCTGATCGGCACCTACTGGTACAATATCAGCACTTAAAAATAAAATATCTGCAGACATCAATACAGGATAAGTATAAAGTCCAATATTAATACTTTGGTCAGGATCTCTTTTGTTATCCAGGTTGTCTTGAGTTAAGGATTTGTATGCATGAGCTCTATTCATTAATCCTTTTGCTGTAAAACATGAAATAATCCAGTTTAACTCTAATATTTCAGGAATATGACTTTGTTGATATAGAACAACTTTTTCCGGATCTAAACCACATGCCAACCAAGTTGCTGCAACTTCATAAATAGATCTTTTTAAATCAAGTGGCTTATGAACTGTCGTTAATGCATGATAATCTGCAATAAAATAATAACCTAAATATTGATCAGTTTTTGCTAACTCTATTGCCGGCCTAATTGCACCAACATAATTTCCTAAATGGGGTGAGTTAGTTGGTTTAATTCCAGTTAGACTAACTTTCTTACTCATAATAGATGCCTTCTAAATAATTATATGAATAAAGTAGTAAATAATTAATTTTGTGTATACACAAATAAAAAAAATATGGCACTTATTAATGATTTTTGGTTGCGGGGGCCGGATTTGAACCGACGACCTCCGGGTTATGAGCCCGACGAGCTACCAGACTGCTCTACCCCGCGTCAACTGGTTGTAAATTCTTACATTTACAAATATGAAACTGTTTTAGATGATTATATTAAGATTGTCCACAATAAAAAACTAAATAACTCCAGCTTAATTTACTAATATTATTAGAAATAATGGCGATAGATTTAGTGAAAATAGTTAATAATGCACGGGGAAATCTATGTCACAAATTAAAATTAATCAAAATGGCCATAAATTATCGATTAGCGTAGACACAAGAAATTTAACAGCAGGTCAATTAAGATTAATAAAAACAATCAATGCACTTCTTTTGGATGTTGCAACGACTGATGATGAAAATATTTTCTTCAACCATAGTGCAGAATTATTAAGAAAGTGTGCTTCTATTATTCAACAATCAAAATTCACAAAAGACAATGAACATCTTTCTGAAATTCCTTATGCTGAACAAGTTCTAGAATATTCATTTGAAGTACTACAGGAACAAATGACAAGTTCTGATATTATTTCTTATGACAATTAAAAATTAATCTGTCTGTGGATCTTCCATCAAGGTATCTAATTTATTTTTATCTGGATATTTCAACTGCCTTTCTAATTTAATTTTTAATCTTTCAGCTTCTACTTTCTCTTTCTTCCTATTAGAAATTTCTTTCAGAGAATCAAAATATTTTTCTCTCCGTAATGCATGAAAGCCTTCATTATCAGCAAGAGATGTATCTTGTAATTTTCTTTTTCTTAAATTAATGGATTTTTTATTTGAGAAATATGTTTTAATACTTTTGTTACGAGAAGTTCCATCTTCTTTCATATTTAATGCATCTAGAATAAATTTCTTAGTAACAAAGCGATACCCTCCAGGCCTAATACCATCAATTGTAAGCCCCTCAATTGCCACTCTCTTTAATTTATCTACTGTTAGGCCACAAGCTTCACATATTCTTCTAATTTCTCTGTTTCTTCCTTCTTTTAATCTAAATTCAAGCCATGTTTTAGTTGGTAATTGCTTAATAACTCTTACACTAAAAGGTTTAACAAAACCATCATCAAGCTCTACCCCTTCACGCAATCGCTTTTGAATAGCAAGTGAAACGGCACCAAATACCTTTACTTCATAAACTTTTGTTACATTAAATCTCGGATGCATTACCAAGTTTGCCAAATTTCCATCATTTGTTAATAGTAATAGCCCTTCAGATAGGTAGTCTAATCTCCCAACAGGATAAATTCTTTCCGTAACTTCCTTGCATAAATCCATAACTGTTCTACGGCCTTCTGGATCAGAAATTGTTGTCATATAACCTCTAGGCTTATGTAATAATACATACATATTTTTTACGATTTTATGATCTAAAACATCACCATCGACAGCAACCACATCATTATTCGGATCTATTTTAACACCTAAAACAGTTGCAATTTCATTGTTAACTCGAACTCTACCTTGAACAATTAAATCTTCTGCCTTTCTTCGAGAAGTAAGTCCGCAATCAGCAATATATTTTTGTAATCTAATAGAGTTTGCTGATGAATCAGCACTTTGATTTTTTTTCATGATCTGCCTCCCGGCCGTTCGGTTAAAAGTTGTTTGAACTTATTAAGATGAGTTTAGTTTGTCAATTACATGTATACAATTGACAAATGATCAGTATAAGCACTCGGAATCATGATGTGGAACTATTTATCACTTTCGTCATTTAGAAAGCTAAGGTCAAAATCCATCTTCTGTGCTTTTTGAGAAATCGTTGAAGTCAGTTCATCAATCTCACTTTCCTTATTTGCTAAATCAGTTTCATTGACATTCATTTCTTTGGCCGGAGTCATTAAATTAGAAAATGCTTCATCTAAAGCATCACTTAAACTTTGTTTTTCATCAGACTCACTATTTCCTTCATCAAAAAATGTATCTAAATTTACGTCTTTCTCTGTGGAAACTTCAACAGAATCACCTGTATCTAAATCAATCATTTCAAACTGATCATCACCTTCATCAGGCAAATTAAATGGCCCTAAAGTAAAATCTTGAATTACTTGCGGATCACCAATACCAAGAAGATCAGATTCAGCAGATAATTTGTTTAACTCTTCTAATTCTTTATTAATTATATATTCTTCAAGAATGTCGAATGCAGATTTTACAGGTGTACCTTCTTCTGAGTATCGTTTTTTATCTTCAAGGCGTAACGACTTAGTAAAAGTAGTATCACTTTGTATTGATTTTATATCAGATGATAATTTATCTAATTCATCAATTTCATCAAACTTAAATTTTCCCTTCTCTCCCTCACAAATTTCACGAATATCTTCAATATTTCCGACTTCATTGGTATTTGCTATTTCTTCTAAATCATGTTCAGGTGGTAACTCTCCAAGATCTGCTAAATTGAATACTTCTAAAAATTCTTGGGTCGTCGAATATTGAGTAGGCCTTCCTAACTCATTTGACCTTCCTGACATTTTCACTAACTTCTTATCCATCAATGTTCTAACAATATGTGAACTATCAACCCCTCTGATCTTTTCAATTTCTGTCTTAGATACTGGTTGCTTATAAGCAATAATTGCTAATACTTCCAAGGTTGAAGGTGTTAACACTAAGGAATTTACTTTAAAAAGATCTTTTACATACTTAGAAAAAGTTGCCTTTGTTCTAAATTGATAACCTTCTCCGACTTCAGAAAGACGAATCCCATGTTGTTTTGTTTCATATCCTTCTTGCAACTTTTCAATTGATTCATGCAGTACTCTTAAAGGCATATCTTCATCAATTAATTTTCTAATTTTACTTAATGGTACAGGACGATCACTCATGAAAATAATTGTTTCAATTGCACCACATAATGATTCTGAATCAAGACCAGTTTTAGCTTGCCAAAGATTATCTTCATATTGTTGATCTTCAACTTCAGTATTAAGTTCAAGAGTTTTTTGATCTTTTTCTTCAATATTAATCATGGTTTCTTCACTCATACAGTCCCTCGATATTTTTATATTAACTTTCCTTAGTTAATATTAATTCAATATTTTGAAATAGATTCTGCATCCATCTCTGTTTTATCTTCTTCTGTACCAAATCCATCAGCAAGAGATACATCAAAATCATTAAATGATTCTTTAACCTCTAGATAGATTGTCCCTTTATCATCATTTTGAAAGATTGAAATCTTATTCAATCTAGCAAGCTCTAATAGTGAAATAAAAGTAATCACTAAATTCCCAGCATCTATTTCACCTCCGTTTTCTAAAATTGTTTCAAAGTCACTCTTTTTATTTTCCTCAAAGAAACTTTTTAAGAAAATAAGTTTTTCACGTATAGAGAACTTGTCTCTTTTCACAACTGTGTATTTTTTCTTTTCCCGACGTAGTAATTCAACCATAACAATGGTTAATTTATTTAATTCTACCGGAGTAAGAATTGAATTAACTATGGCCTTCCTATCTACTTTGGGTTTTATAAATATTTCATGACCTTTTTTAGGTAATGCCCAAAGTTTTTTTGATAATTTCTGAAATCTATCTAACTCCTCTAATCTTTTAATTAATTCAGACTGACTTGCAATCTTTAAATCAGCATCATCTGAAAGATCTGCCAGACTTTTAGTATCTTCATCTGTTAGACACACTTTTGATTTTAATAAGAGCAAAGTTGCAGCAAGGTAAAGATAGTCTCCAGCAACATCAAAATCGACGCTTTGCATTTGAGATAAATAAGTTAAATATTGTTGAGTGATATTAGATAAGTCTAAGGACTTGATGTCCATTTCTTCTTTTTGAACCAATAGTAGAAGTAAAGCTAAAGGCCCATCAAAGTGATCTGTTTTTACTCTAATTGTAGTATCTAACATACTTACCTTTATTCATATTAAACTAACATATTATAAAACAAGGAAATTATATCTGAACCAAGATATAGCGCTGGTCGCATTAAATATCCTAATAAATTTGTTTGCCATAAAATTAAAAAAAAAATAATTGAAAATCTTTGCAGGCCTTCATACTTTCTGGCCATATCATAATTCATAAAAATAGAAACCATTCTAGAACCATCTAATGGAGGAAAAGGAATTAAGTTAAAAACGGCCAATAAGATATTAATAAAAACTGAAGATCTTAGCATTTGAACAAAAGGGTCATACAAATAAAAGTCCTGGGGAACTTGAGTAATCATTAATGTTAAAAGAAAAGCTGAAATAATAAATAAAATGATATTTGCCAAAGGGCCGGCAAAACTTACCCAGAAAATTGCTTTTTTATAGTTTTTAAAATTTCTTGAATTAACTGGAACTGGTTTTGCGTAACCAAAAATTCCCATACCTAATCCCGCAAGGATTAATGGTAAAATGATAGTACCAAATAAATCATAATGGGCCGCAGGATTTATTGTCATTCTCCCTGCCCGACAGGCCGTGTCGTCACCATATTTAAAAGCGGCCCAAGCATGTGCAAATTCATGAAAGGAAATTGCTAGGACAAAACCAGGTAACGCTAAACATACTCTTAAAATAAAATCTTCCATAAGTTTAATTAATATCAAATTAAACTCTTAGCGGCAATCGCATGCTGCGACGCGCACATCTTTATGTTTAATAATTTTATTATTTTGATAAAATATTAAGTAATAAGGAAGGAGTCTATTCTGCATAGCGAAAATGATATTTATCTTAAGGTTCAAGTTATCGTTCTATCAAAAGATAAATCTGATATATTTGTTTTACAACTTAAGACAAACCAAGAACGTGGTCTTTATTGGCAAAATATAACTGGTAATATTGAGCAAAATGAATTCCCCATTGATGCAGCAAGACGAGAATTATTAGAAGAAACAGGATTAAATTCAAAATATATTGTTGATCTTAAAACAGAACATACTTTTATTGACCGATGGAATAGAAATATTATCGAACAATCATTTTTAGTTTTAATCCCACATACTGAAAAAATAAAACTTTCTCCAGAACACTCTGAGTTTAAATGGGTTAACTCAAAGAATATAAATCAGACCAACTACAAATTTCAAACTAATTATGAATCCTTTCTATCTGCTCTAAATTATTTGGAGCAATGTTCATGAAAAATTTCTTATTAATTTTATTACTTTTATCATATTCCATTATTGGATATACTGAAAATAATCAATCGTTACAAGAAATTGAAAATATAATTACAGATAGAGAAACGGAAAAAATAAAAATCGAACTTCGTACAATTAATAAACTTAAATACTATGATAGATTTACCTTCCCCATCAAAAAAGCTGCTATAAAGCAGATCTATCCCCCTACTAGCGGTAAGATCTTTTATGCAGTTCTAAAAAAAGACGCCATAATTTATAACTTAAAAACAAAGAAAGGAAAAATTATTTGGAGGAAAATCTATGCAAAAGTTAAAGAAAGGGAAATAGGTGGAAGAAGAATATTTATTTTAAATAAACAAAATAAAATTGAATTTTATACTGATGCCAGTAATATTATACCTCTAGAAAAAGAACTTCTGTTAAGTCCAAACCCAACTCAATATTTTACTTACAAACCTTACACGAGAAAGGTAACAAATGATGATTCGATTACTTTAGAATCTTATCTTAGTTTGCCATTAGAAATAAGTAGTAATGGAAAAATAAGTGATATTTTTAACTCTACTAATCAAATTGCTGATATTGATTCTATTTATGTCGAGGGGTTAGGTATTGGCATTGAATATAAACTCTTTCATAAATGGAAGTATCCATTTAACTTCGGTATTGCAACTAAGTTTCAGTATGGCCATTTAGTTCAATATGAAATTAAAAACAATAATTATAAAGCTACCGCCCAATTAGAGTGGGATTCTCTTTCTTTCGGGCCCATCCTCCAGTATTGGGTTAAGAAAGGAAGTTTCTATGAAATTAATTTTCATCTTAGCTTTCAACAGTCTTTCTTTCATTATGTTTTCAATAAAGAACATAGAAATTTATTTTCTATGTTTAATTCCAGAGATGATAATATTCTTGAACTTAGTAGTCAAAATATTGAGCTCGCATTTAACAATTTGTTCACTACTCAATATGGAAAATTTTTCTGTGGAGTTATGGCCAACAGAAGTTTTACATCAGTCAAACGAACTATTTTAAAAAATTTTCAAACATCAGTATTTGATAACTCGATTTTTGGGTTTGGTATAATGTTTGGATATAATTTTGAGACAATATTATGATTAACAAAATTATTATATTTATTCTAATGATTTTTAGTAATTTGATATTTGCTAGTCAAGCAGTTGTTATTGTTCTTGAAACTCCACTCTTTGCAGAAAAAAGCTTAAAATCCACAATAGTTCAATATGTTAGAAAGGGTGATCAAATATTTATCTACAGCAATGAATTAAGTAAATCACCCAACCAGTTAAATTTTCTATCAAATGATAATAAATTAAAAAATTATGCCATTGAAACAATTGATGCCCCTAAAGGGTTTTACACCACTCTAGACAAAAATGGACAAAGACGTTTTATTCAGGCCAAGCATGTTAAAATTATCTATACAGATGAAAGAGATCAGCTTAGCTCAATTACTCCATTTGAATTTGATCCTATGGATTATAGATTAGAAGAGCCGTTAAGTGATCGACACCCTTTTTATTTGATTGATCAATATCGAGGGAGTCTATCATTTACCTTAGGACCTCAGACAAAAAATCATTATCTTTATAAAAATCTTTTTCAAAAAGAAAAATACAATCTTAATAAAGGTTTGAAACTATATTATTTAAAGCAAATTAATTTTGTTCCTTCCGCTAGATTTTTCTTTGGAGCAAATTTCGACCTAGCACTATCTAAAGCGAACTTTAAACTCAATCCAGGACATCATGCTACTGAAGATTTAATGATTTTTTCTTTAGGGCCTGAAATTTCATATGATATTTTTAGACATAGGCCATTTATTCTCAGTTTACTAGGTGGAATTAACTTAAATTATATTCAAAAAGATATTCTCATTACCTCTGGTAGCTTACAGGAAGAAAGAAAGTTTAGTAGATTTTCATTTTCTCCTCATTTAAGTACCATCTTGCAAATTGAAACATGGATAAAAACAACTACATTTATCATAGGAAGTGAATTTAGATTATTTACTAGCAATAATTTAATTAATGAAGATATTCCAAATGAGAAGTCACTATGGAATGAAAATAATGATTTTGTTCCAGGCCCTGTTTCAACAAATTTTATGCTTTATATAGGTATACAAGCTAATTACTTATAACAGAATGTTTTCCTCCACTAATTTTATTTAAAAATGTCATTATTTCAATCACTTATATTGTGAAAAATGTCTAAAGTTTATTCATTTTATCTCGATTAGATTATTACACACAGCGCAGTATGCCAGGAGGGCCTTATGCAAATTAATAATATAGATGTACTTTTTCAAAAACTCGGAAATACTTGGTATGTTTTCTCTGAAATAAATGATGACTTTATTTATTCAGCACTCCCAGCAGGTTTAAATCCAAAAACTACTAAATTGGAGTTATTTGAGGTGATTGAAGAGCATATGAAAAAAGTCTCTAGTATTGAAGACAAAATCACTACAGCAGCATAAATAATTATGAATATTTTAAAATTCAAAAAAAAACAAAATCCCCAAGCGGAAGAGAGCAAAGAAGACATATTAAAATTAATAGAACTAATTAATAAAAAGCTAGAAAATCAGGATGAATCTAAAAAAGCAGCTTTAATTATTCAAGAAATGCTGAAATCAGACAGTAAGTAATTTTTGCTTTGTATAATGCTAAATTAATTAAGCAGTGTTAAGTTCATTTTTATTGATTAATTTTAATAGGGTAAATTTCCGTGAGTATTCCATTTTACGACTTCGACAAATTACATAATCAAAAATTAAAAGACAAAATTAAAACAAGATTTTCTGAAATCATTGATAATAACAACTTTATTGAAGGAAAATATAATACATCTTTTGAAAATGAGTTTGCCAAAATGCAGCAGGCAAAACATTGTCTTCTTGTTGCAAATGGAACTGATGCACTTGAAATTTCACTAATTGCTTCTGGCGTTAAGCAAAACGAGAAAGTAGGAATTCCAGGAATTACATTTTTTGCCACTGCCGAAGCTGTTATTAATATTGGTGCAATTCCAGTTTTAATAGACGTATTCCCTGAAACAGGATTAATGGATCCTGAATCCCTTAATCGCATAATAAAAAAACATGACCTAAAAGCAATAATCCCTGTTCATATTTATGGATTGCCTGCTCCAATCTTGAAATTAGAAAAAATTTGTTTTCAAAACAATATAAAAATTATTGAAGATGGAGCACAGGCAAGTGGAACAATGCTTTCCTCTGGCCCTGTGGGATCATCCTCCAATTTAACGACATTTTCATTTTACCCAACAAAAAATTTAAGTGCCTTTGGTGATGCTGGAGCTATTTTAACTCAATCTGATGAGATGGCTTCATTAATAAAGTCTATTCGAAACCATGGAAGAGGATCAGATGGACTTATCGGAAGAAACTCAAGATGTGATCATCTTCAAGCCGCTGTATTGCACTTAAAACTAGAAACAATTAGCGATCTAAATAGTAAAAGAAAAGAAAAAGCTAAACAATATCATCAAGAGTTAAGTAGCTTAAATATTAAATTACTGCCAAAGAAATTCTTAGATTCATCATCATGGCACCTTTATCCAATCCTATTAAGTAATAAGGAAATTCGTGATGAGCTTCACTCATATTTGAAACAAAGCTCAATCAGCAACGTAATTTATTATCAAAAATCCATGGCACAAGAGACTGCACTTAGTGAACTAGAAGGAGAATTTGAACAATCAAATATCTTTTCTTCTAAAGTCTTATGCCTTCCAATTCACCCATTTATTGAAGTTGCTGAAATTAAACACATTACCGGGTGTGTCAAGAGCTATCTGGAAAATCATTAAGATTGTCTACCCTATTCTTTTTTGATACGTAGCTTCCTACAGTAAATGTATCAGGACAATAAATGAAAGAGCATACCTACAATAGAGAGTTTGAATATACTCATGACAATCCGTATCATAATAAGTTAGGTAAATTTTCCAATTATATTTTGAGAGACAAAGAGGGAGAAGATCTCAAGGGTCTATGGAATAAAAAACTATTTAAAAGAGATGCTCCTTTATTTCTAGAGATTGGATCCGGATATGGGCATTTCATGATGGAATTCTGTGAGGAAAATCCTGATATTAACTTCGTAGGATTAGATTACCGATTTAAACGAAGCTATAATTTAGCGAAAAAGCTTTCAGCTTCTACATTTAATAATTATGCTTATTTACGTGCTAAAGGTGAAAGAGCATGCTTTTTATTTGAAAAAAATGAATTAGATAAAATATTTTATTTTTTCCCTGACCCATGGCCGAAAAATAAACATCGGAAAAAAAGATTATTTCAACCTCATTTTTTAGATCATGCTTATGAAGTATTAAGGCCAGGCGGTGAATTTTTGATTAAAACAGATCATGATGAATATGCTGAATGGATGAAAAAAGTTATCGATGGCCATAGTCATAAATTTTCTATTTTGCTAGAAAGCAAAGATTTAAGAACTGAATATCCAGATAATTTTCTTACTCAACATAAAACTAAGTTTGAAAAAATATTTATTGCGAAAAATCAAAAAATAAAAGCATTTATTTTAAAATCAAAAAAGGAATAATGAGAGTGTCCCTTGACGATCTGATTAAACAAATTAAAGATACTCCCGTCACTCAAATTGTAGGACGATTTATTGCCTTAAAGCGACAAGGTAATACCGTAACTGGAATTTGTCCGTTTCACAGTGATACCAAGCCTTCTCTTCACGTTAATGACTCTAAGGGGCTATTTAAATGTTTCGTCTGCCAAGCAGGTGGAGACTCCATTACATTTGTAGAAAAATATCAAAGTTTATCATTTATTGAATCACTAAAAGAAATTGCAAGCATAATAGGACTTGATTATAACGACTACTCCTCAAGCAAGAAAAATCCAGAACTAATTATGGCACAAAAAATCTTGACAAAGACAGCACAAATCTACCGTAAGCTAGGTACTGACTCCAATTCAAATCACCTGAACACATTCATAAAAGAAAGAAATTTAACAATTGAGACCTCCACTCAATTTATGTTGGGGTACGCTCCTTCAAATAATATTATTACCAATTATTTAAAAAGTATTCCTGATAAAAAAGAAAGAAACTTTGCCCTCGAAATAGCAAAAAAAATATCTATTATTAAAGTTAACGAAAATAATCATTCTTGTTATGACACATTTAGAAATCGGATAATGTTTCCTATTTGGGACCTCTATGGACAAGTGACAGGCTTTACCAGTAGAGCAGTTCTAGAATCTCAAAAACCAAAATATTTAAATTCAAAAGAATCATTTATATTTAGCAAGAAAAATCTTCAATACGGACTACACTTAGCAAAATCAGACATTAGAGAAAAAGGGTTTCTAATTCTATGCGAAGGGAATATGGATGCTATAACCCTTCATCAATTCAACTTTCAAAATTCTGTCGCCATAATGGGGACTGCTCTTACTGAAAACTCTGTCAAAACCTATAGCAAACTCACTTCAAATATTATTCTTGCATTAGACTCAGACCCAGCAGGTATGGAGGCGATGAAAAGAGCAAATAGTATGTTTTTAGAATGTGGAGTAATTCCCAAATTTATTATTTTTGATCCCTGCAAAGATCCCGATGAATTTTTAAATGACTTAGGCCCTATTCAACTACAAGAAAGGATTGATAATTCAATCACTTACCTTGACTATGGAATTGAGCAGCTAACTCCCAAAAAAATTCCTGAACTAATTGAAGATAAGTACTCAATACTGCAAAATGGGTTCGAACTACTATCACCGCTAGGTAGTTCACTGGCCGCAACAGAAAGATTAATGAGTTTAGCAAATAAGTTAGGACTTAAGTCAGGGCCAGAGCAAATCGCGGCAGAGTACGATAAACACCTGAAATCAAACAACAAATCTCTAACAATAAAAGATGATTTTACTACCGGCCAGGAACAAATTCCCCAAAAAAAGCTGATAAAACGTGAAAAAAACTTACAAGAAGCAACAGAAATAATGCCGTCTAACTACCTAACAAAAGGAGTTAGACATCTCGTAAATACTCTAATTATTCACCCTGAATGCTTTAAGAGCAAAGAGTTGTCCGAGGTACTTGATTTAGTATGGTTAGATGAGGTAAAAAGATATGTTAATGAACTAAAAACATTTTATTTTGAAGTAGAGGATACAGAATATCCTAACCTCATTTTAAACTTATTAAATACTAAGGAATTTTCAACAGAATTAAAAGAAATAATTGGGTCAACACTATATAATTTTCAAATCAGAAAACCGATAGAAGACTCTGTAGTTAGCAAGTTGCTTTTTGATATTAAAACTAACTTACATAAGGACAAACTAAAACTTAAAAGAGAAGAACTAAAGACGATGCAAAATAACAGTACAACATTAAATGAAGTTCACTCTATTTTAAAAGAAATAAATAAAATACAAACAAAATTAGAAGAAATAAAATTGCAAAAAAATTAATAAGGAGACTTAATGTCACTAGCGGCTTTTCTCAAATCAAAAAAATTCACAAAGCTTATTAATGTAGGAATAGAACGAACTACATTAACCCCTGAAGAAATTAATGATGCAATGCCCGCCAGTATTGTTAAGGCAGAAGAGATTGATCAAATCATACTTCATCTAGTATCCTCGCAAATTGAAATTTCTTCACCAACAGCGACAGAAGATGAAGCCGGTATCAAATTAGACGGTACAGAAATTATTGAAGAAGCACTTTCAAAAGAAGAAAAAGCAGAATTAAAATCAGCATCTACTGACCCTGTTAAATTATACCTAAAAAGAATGGGTTCTGTTGCACTTTTAACTAGAGAAGGTGAAGTTGTTATTGCAAAAGAAATAGAAGAAGGCGAAAGAGAGATTATCACGTCTTGTTTAAGTTCCACTCACGCCCTAAAAGAAATTGTAAAATTAAAAGATAAAATTGAGTCACAAGAAAATCAGTCTGATTATGTTAAAGACTTAGTGAGGGGACTAGATGATGAATCGTCCCAAAATGATATAAAAAAGACTCAGAGCAAAATTACAAACGCAACAGAAGAAGTGCGTAAACTCCTTGAAGAAACAGAACAAGAAGATGGGACTCTAAAAAAATTCACAAAAGAGCAAAAAAATAGATTTAATCAAATTTCTGAAACACTTGCAGACCTGACTTTTAACCGAAAAATTATTAATAGCTTTGTAGGGCCTGTCAAATCATTTTACTTACAGTTTAAAGATCTTTACGAACAAGAGGAAAGAATCTTTAAGTTTCTCGAGGTTAAAGATGCAGAAGACTATCGAGTTATCTATGACAAGATAATGGAAGATGATGTATTTAAAAGAAAATTAGCAAAAGATTTATATACCACTGATACAAAAATTGAACAACTAGTAAGAAATCAAGTTGATATCCAAAGAAAATTCAGAAGATTAAGCCTAGAAGCAGGAATGGATTTTAAAGATATTGAAAACGTATATAAAATTATTCTTAAGGGTGAAGAAAAAGCTGACAAAGCAAAATCTCAACTAGTAGAAGCTAACCTTAGACTAGTAGTCTCTATTGCTAAAAAATATACAAATCGAGGCCTTCAATTTCTCGACTTAATTCAAGAAGGTAATATCGGGCTTATGAAAGCAGTTGATAAATTTGAATATCGAAGAGGATATAAATTTTCAACATATGCAACATGGTGGATTCGTCAAGCAATTACCAGAGCAATTGCAGACCAAGCAAGAACAATAAGAATCCCAGTACACATGATTGAAACTATCAATAAAATGGTCAGAACTTCAAGACAACTTATTCAAGAGCTAGGAAGAGAGCCAACAGCAGAAGAGATTGCTGAAAGAATGGAACTTCCTGTTGATAAAGTTAAAAAAGTACAAAAGATATCAAAAGAACCTATTTCACTAGAAACACCAATTGGAGAAGAAGAAGACTCATCCCTAGGTGATTTTATAGAAGATAAAAAAATCATTTCACCTCAAGAAGCAATTATGAGTGTTACTTTATCTGAACAAACCAGATCTATTCTGTCCACTTTAACTCCGAGAGAAGAAAAAGTACTTAGAATGAGATTTGGTATTGGTGAAAAATCAGATCATACTCTCGAAGAGGTTGGACAAGACTTCTTTGTAACCAGAGAGCGGATCAGGCAAATCGAAGCAAAAGCACTAAGAAAACTTAGACATCCAAGTAGAGCAAAGCTACTAAAAGCTTATGTGGAAAATAGTTAAATAGAAACATAAGTAGCAAGTAAACCTTATCTGAAGTATAATAAACTTTTGCCATTTTTAAGGACGACAAATATTAGATGGATATCTTAACTTCTTTAATTACTGATGCTGTTGAAAGCTCTAGCATAAAACAATTTTTTTCAAATCACTATCTATCCACCGCTAGAAAGTTAATTTTAAACTCAAAAGTTAATTTATCATTTCAAAAAGGTGGGCTCGACAAATATTTAATTATTTCAGGTATTATTCATGATAATTATCCCCAAGAAGCAAAATTCACTTATAAAGATCGCCTTAAAGATTCATCCGAAGGTCCTGTTGGTAGCTTTTGCAACTGTCACCACTGGAATGAAGAACATCACTGCCAACATGTAGCTTCTTTATTTCTTCAATATCTAATCAATGAGCTTAGGTTTAATCGGCTAAATACCTCAAATAAAAAGATCGAAAGTGCCCATCAAAGATATCGTCATGGCGGGGTTTACCCACTAGAGTATGGAACAATTATCAAGTCTCCTAAAATGCTTCAAGGAGCACCTGCAGCATCAACTTACTCATCTTTGCAATACCAATTGCATGACTTAAGTACGATTAATTTACCAACTCCAAGTACCTTAGAAGGGAAGCTACTTCTATCATTTGAAAGTAATGAATCTCAAAATATAATTTTTAAATATCAAGACTTAGATGGAAATATTTTTTCTGAAATTTCCATCTTTGAACATATTTATATTTTCAACTGGGTCCTTGGAACACTTTATCATTTACCAAATGAATTAAAACCATTAATTAAAAGAATTAACAGAGAACAAAGTAAAATAAACCTTGAACACCTCCTTTTATTAAATAATTCCCTAAAAGAAAAAAACTTAACGGAACTCGAAATTAATAACAAACTATTATCAGAAGTTAACACAGAGGAGTCCAATTCAAGAGTAGTGATCCAGCCTAGCGAAAAGAAAAATTACTTAGATATTTCAATTAGTTTTTTTAGTGAAGAAAATCAAGTCATCCCCCCTCCTATTATCTTAAAAGAGCTATGCTTTGATGATGGTTCTCTATCTACCTTTTCAAGAAAAAAAGACGCTTATGAATTTATTGAATGCATGATTGACTCATTTTCAAATGATCAAGTTTCTTATACTCAAAAGCTACTTCGAACTCACCGAAAAGAATATTTAGAAAGTATTATTTCAAGTACACAAAGTAGTGAACAGACATACCATTACTTAAAAGTTGAAGACACTGATCACGTCTATACTATTTCCAACGAGCTTATATTAAAGTTTATTAGTTCATTACATAAAAACTTTGGAGAAATGATTTTCAGGTTTGCCAGGTTTAATCCTAATGACCTATCAATTACTTACTCAGCAACATACAATTCTTTATTTCAAGGATTATCCAAATTTCAAAAAGATTTATCTATACTAGGTACCACTTTCTATTATGACAAAAAAGAAATTTCCTATTGGCCGTCAAAAATTAGTTTCGAAAGACGGGAAAGTTCTACGGGCTGGTTTAACCTAGAGCTAAATATAAATGACATTGATTTAGATATTATTAATCAAGCAAATATTGAAACGGGAATTGCAATTACAACGGATGGCCTAGTTCTTTTAAGCAATGAACAGAAAGACCTACTCAGGGTAATGAGGAGATATGTTCAGTACGAAAAAGATTCAGTTGAAAAAGAAGTTACTCCAGATTCTCAAATAGATATAAATAAATTCATCATCCCATTTAGGCAAATTAGAATATTCGAACTTTTTGAACTAAAAAAACTTGGCATTGAAGGTGCCTTAACAGAAGAAGAAATACAACTTTGTAATACACTCTCAAATTTAAAGGAAATGCCTAAATACCAAATTCCCGAGTCACTAAACGATATTCTAAGGCCATATCAAAAAGATGGATATAATTGGCTTCGATTTTTATATGATCATAAGTTAGGTGCATGCCTTGCTGATGACATGGGGCTAGGTAAAACATTACAGGCAATTGCCTTTTTGAAAGATATTTATGACTCAATAGATAAAGTTCTTATTGTTTGTCCTGTTACTATTTTAATTAACTGGCAAGATGAATTTAATAAATTTTCCAATATTAAAACAAGTATCTATCATGGAAATGAAAGAGAGCTCTGCAATGATTCTAAAATCATACTCACTAGTTACGGAGTTATGAAAAAAGAAGCATCTCTTGCTTTTAAGGATATGAACTTCGATGTCTTAATTCTTGATGAAGTCCAATACTTAAAAAATATTAGAACCATTGGATCTATTGCCGCCAGAAATATCAATGCAAAATTCAGGGTCTGTTTAACAGGTACCCCAGTAGAGAATGACCTCGCTGAGTTTTATAATATACTTGATTTAAGTGTCCCTGGCATTTGGGGAGATCTTCAATTTATTCGCACTAAATCAAATAAAAAATCACGATTATTAGCAAAAAAAACAGCAGCACCTTTCATACTTCGAAGGACAAAGAATCAAGTACTAACAGACCTTCCACCCAAGATTGAAAATAATATTATGCTAGAGATGACACCTGAGGAAAAAACAACTTATGCCAGTACGTTAGTAGATATTAAACATAGAATAAATACAGCACAGTCGAGAAAGAAATACGGTGAAATTTTAAGAGGTCTTCTAAAACTAAGGCAAAGCTGCCTATGGCAATACGAACAAGAAACTTTAAATAAAAAATCATTTAAAATGTCAGACATTTCATCCACTAAAATAAATTTTCTATTAAGCCAACTTGAACAAATTTTAGAGGAAGGACATCAGGCATTAGTTTTTTCTCAATTCACAACTTACTTAGATATTATTCAAAAATTTATCGCCGAAAGACATTGGAAAATATCAAGAATTGATGGAACTCAAACGACCAAGAAGAGACATGAACAAGTTGAACGGTTTCAAAGTAGTAAAAGCTCAGTCTTTTTAATTAGCCTTAGAGCTGGTGGTATTGGACTAAATCTAACTGCTGCCAGCTACGTTTTTATCATGGACCCTTGGTGGAACCCTGCTGTTGAAAACCAGGCGATTGACCGAGCGCACAGGATAGGTCAAGAAAATACCTTAAATGTTTATAGGCCTATTATTAAAGGCTCAGTAGAAGAAAAAGTTCTGAAATTACAAGAAGTTAAAAAACAACTCTTTTATGATCTATTAAGTACCGACGATGAATCTTTTACTGGGAAATTAACTATGAAAGACTTCGAGATGTTGCTTCAAGAATAATCACTTTCCACGATAAAAAGATGCAATTGGGATTAACTTTATTCCATCAATGACTTTATATTCTAGGCCAGTATAAAATAAGTAGCCTTTTACTTTTTGCTTTGATGTTGAAATAAATTTTTTAAGATTTCCTAAATTTTTTTGTGATGGATTATTTGTAGCTTTAATTTCTATTGCTTTAAGATGATCAGAAAAGGGCATAATAAGATCTATTTCACTTCCACCAATCGTTTGATAATAATATATCTCATCTATATCATAAATTTTTAGCTTTCTTCTTTTTTCAATTTCTGAAATAACAAAATTTTCAATTATTTGTCCTCTCGAACTTCCTGAATTCAATGCTGTAATTATTCCATTATCTGCAAAGTATGACTTAGGTGCTTTAAGAGACCTTTTCGCAGCACCATATTGATAACCAGCTAACTTAAAGCCTAACTCTGATTGATATATCATATTTAAATATTTTTTTGCTGTTTGATGGCTTAGTCCCGACTCATTTCCAAAACTAGATACTTGTGCCAAAGATCCCAAAGAAATAGAGTAATGATTTAAAATTGCTAATAATCCTGAAACATTCTCAATATTAGAAATAAAAGCTAAATCTCTTGTAAAATATGTATTTCTATAATTTTTTAATATTTGAATCTTTTCTTCCTCTTCCTTAGCACTAACAACCTCAGGAAAACCACCATAGATAAATGCATTTTCAAGTAACCTGCTAGCTTCTCTTAATTGTAAGAGAGAAACTTCATCATCAAATATAGAATGAGTCGAAGGACCGACCTCTTCTCCAAAACAAAAAGTAGGTAAGCTTTGTGGTTCAATTCTACCAGCAAGTGTTTCATAATTAGCATCAAGTAAACCTATTCTACTAGATCCACTTAAATGAATATTTGATTTTGCTTCATCAATAGCATACTTAACAGCAATAGATATTTTTGGAACTCTTTGGGCCTCATCAATAATAAGATTGGGAGATAATAATGCCAATGCCTTTGGATCATTTTCTGCCATCTCTAAGTAATCAAAATCGTCTAAAGTAATATATTTGTGATATTCAAACCTGTTTTTTAGAAGAGTTGTTTTTCCGGCCCTCCTAGGCCCTGTAAGAATATAGTTTTTATCCTTTTCAAAATTTAACCAACGTTCGAACATAAATGTAACCCTATACCATAATACTAAAGTCAATATATAATATATCATGACTTTTTATAAAGTCAATATTCAAAAAAAGCATACATTATCCAAACATCAATTCGGCAAACCACCTAAGTTACTGATATTTCTAACGGTTATGCAAATATGATGATTTACTGTATTTGCCTTTCCTGCAGAGATGGAAAGTTAAACCTCAAATAACTCTTCAATAAAAAACTGTGTTTTTGCTTCAATTTGATTTTTGGGATAATAATTTTCTATAATCTCAAACACCTCCTTTGATTTTGAAAGTGATAGATGTTGAATCAAAAAACGAATATCATCACCATCACTGGTATCAAATCGAGCGCTAATACACTTCATTGCAAGCATATATCTAGCTTCTGGTGCCCATATTTTCAGGTGGGAAAATAAAAAAACTTCTTCTCTAATAAATCCTGGTTTAATATATGATTTTACAGCATCGTTTAACCAGTCAATCGGCAATCCTTCATTAATAGCAATCTGAGCTGCTACTTTACGTATAATTTGAGATGGTTCAAAGATTGCGTCAACATCCTTTGTCGCGGCACGAGCATTATAGACTAAGCACATAACTGCCCCTCCGACGATGCCAATTTCACCTATTTCTTCTAACTCTCTAAGTTGCTCATTTAACTTTTTAAAAAGATCTTTAATTTGAACAGATCTAAGCATTATACCCTCTCTAGAAAATTATTAAGTACAAATATATTATTCCTTCTAAAGGCAATTGGAGACTCTTTTATTGCCATTGCCTTTAAGGATTGCATCTCTGAAACGAACCACGGTTTTGATAAAAAGTTTTTTTTCATAGACCAAGCTGGCGGTGAAATGTTTTCATTCATACAAAGCTGTAAAACAATTGATGCCAGAAGAGCTCGTTGCTCTCTTGACAATTCAACAGGAGGAGCAAGTAAGATTAACTGAGGGTCCAATGTTCTTTGAAACTCATCTATTAAATCCATAAAATGGATCTTCCATGATTCAAAACCATCTCGTAATACCTTGTAGCTTGCTGCAATTGTCGACATTTCTGAATTTGTATCATCACTACAGGCCAAAACATAAACGTCACGATTTAGTTCTTCTGCAACTTTTACAATATTTTTTACTGTTATATTTTCATTTTGTGCCAGTTGACCTCTTAGACCTACCCGTGAAATTCTAGACTTATTAGAAAAATGCCGCTCTGAAAATGTTCCATACTTTTTTTGTGCTAAACCTTTAATTGCAATCTGATATCGGTATTTAATATAATGCCTCCCTGGTATTTGTTATAATACCATATATGCTAATTTATTACAAAAGGATCTGCTAAGTCACTAAAATATCTGAGCAGATAAAGCTTACGATTCATATTCTCACTCAGTAAAGATAGATAATAAGGGCGTAAAAAGATTTCATTAACTTTCTTAATATGAATCCATCCTTAAATACGCTAAATACATTTATTGGTTATCAACATGAAATAAATTTAGTAAAAGGACCTATGGAAAAAATCTCAGGTGTCATCATCACATTTAATGAAGAAAAAAATATAAAAAGATGTATTAAATCACTTCAGGCTATCTGCGATGAAATAGTTGTTGTAGATTCTTTTTCTACAGATAAGACAGAAGAAATTTGCAAAAATCTTGGTGTCAACTTTATACAAAACCCCTTTGCTGGACATATTGAACAAAAAAACTACGCACTAGGTAAAGCTTCCTATAATTACGTACTAAGCCTTGATGCTGATGAGTGCCTCGATAAAAACTTACAAGAGTCTATATCAAAAGTTAAAAGTTCACTTTCCTATGATTGCTATAGCTTTAATCGACTTAATAATTATGCTGGGAAGTGGATCAAACATTGCGGATGGTATCCAGATAAAAAAATAAGGCTCTTTAATAAAACAAAGGCAAAATGGGGAGGAGTCAACCCTCACGACATCATTACTCCTTCTACTGATGCCACAATCAAGCATATCGAAGGAGATTTACTTCACTATAGCTATCCCACAATCTCTTCTCATATAACTCAAACAAATAAATTCACTACAATTGCAGCAAAAGCTGCTTTTAATAACGGTGTTAAATCAAGCATGATTAAAATTATCACAAGGTCATCCTTAAAATTCTTTCGTGATTTTTTTATAAAAAAAGGTTTCCTTGACGGAAAGTACGGAATTATTATCTGCACAATAAATGCAATTTCTGTATTTTTAAAATATTCAAAGATTAAAGAACTGCAAGAAGGTAAAGAAATATAATGGAAAAAAAGTTAAATATACTATTTTTTCATTATGCAATTCTTCCTATCAAAAAACATGAAGGAATTGAAAGAATACTTTTCTGACATATGAAAGAACTTGCAAGGTAAGGTCATAATGTCTACCTAATTGGAAACCCACTTTCTCAAGTTGATCAATTTGGAATTAATTTAATCCCCTTGCAAAAAAAAGATCTAAATGATTGGGAAAAGTTTATTCCTAAAAACATTGATATTATTCATTTATCTGCTAATTATAAACCAAAAACAGATATACCCTATATCATTACAGTTCATGGAAATGGTCAACCAGGAGAAGTCTTCCCAAAAAATTCAGTATTTCTTTCAAAAAAACATGCTGAAAACCATAATGCAACAGCTTATATTTACAATGGAATAGACCTTGAAGAATATCCATTTAACCCCAAACAAAACCAAGCATGGGAAAACTTTTTTTTCTTAGGAAAAGGATCTTGGAGTGTTAAAAACTTAAAGCAATGCATTCATGTTACAAAAAGAAATAAAAAACACTTACATATTATTGGGGGAAGAAGCTTTATTCCATCAACATATATTCACAGCTACGGCCCTCTTGGGGGACAAGAAAAGCTAGATGTTATGAATAAGTGTGACGCCTTACTTTTTCCAGTACTATGGCATGAGCCATTTGGCATCGCAATCATTGAAGCTATGGCACTTGGAAAACCTGTAATAGGATCTCCCTATGGATCCTTACCTGAACTAATAAATGAAGACACTGGCTTTATTTGTAATAACTATGAAGACCTTGCTAAAATAGTAAAAAACAACACTAAAAAATTTGAGGCTGAAAAGATCAGAGATTACGTTAAGAGCAACTTTGCTATAAAAAAATACACAGAAGAAAATATCAATTTATACGAAAAGGTCATTAATTATAAGCAGTTAAATGAAGGTAACCCTGGATGGAAGTCAACCGTAAAACCAGAAAAGTTAACGTACAGAAGTATTGCCAGCTCAGTTAAGAAGCTATAAAAAAAAATACAAAGCATGATATATCTCTCTATAGCAAATGACGCCATACCCAACTTTATTATTGACCAATCAGGAACCATACCTTATTATCCTATCTTAAATTAATCCAGTATATACTTAACACTATTATCTACCAAGCGAGTAGGATTATTAATGAACATCTTTTTTATTTCGGGTCAAGGACATCTATATCATGCTCAAGATTTAATTCGCCAGTACTCGATAGAAAGTCCTACTTTAATTATATTATACACAAAAAAAAACTCCAAAAGAATTAATAAGATTATAGACCAAGTAGATTATCAACTTTTTTCAGATATTATTGCATTTGAAATTCCATTTATGGCAAGCAAACATTATCAAACCGGGGCCATTAAACATCTTTGGCAACTGAAAAAACTTGAAACGATGTATATAGACCTTCTATGTAAATTAAACGCATCAAAAGTATATGTTTGTAATTATAATAATCATTACATATTACTTCACTCAATATGCAATAAAAGAAATATAACTATTAACTTATTTGAAGAAGGAGTTTCAACATACTCAACACTCTTTCCCCAACTAAATACTTCACTTAAGGAAAGGCTAATATTATCGTTACTGCTTATAAACATGCAGTTCATAAACATTATAAAACCTTATATAACCTTCATTGATACACTCTTTTGTAGTTTTTTCTATACATTATTAGGGCCATCCTGGTTTTCAAAGATTTTGTTTTTTATTCCATCATCTTATAAAAAAACATTGTCTAAAACTGATATCGAGCGCGAATGGAGTTCTATTTATTCATCCCTTCCACACTTAAGTAAAAAAATATACACTTCAGAATGCTTCTATTATGCAAGAAAAAAATTTCAACTTACCCCTAAAAACCAAGACATTCTTAATGAGAGTTTAAAAGAAAAAAATATTACTCCAAACTCAATTATATTTCTGAATCAATATTACAATATACCAACTTCAATACATGCAAAGTGTATAGCAAAATGCTTACAAGAAAATATCGAAAAAACAAATCAAGAAACAATATATATAAAATTTCACCCCAGAGAGAATTCATTGATAAAAGAAGAGTTCATACGAACATTTATCAAATATAATTTAAAAATAAAAGTATTCCCATTAGAAGACATTCCAATTGAGGGAATTATTGATAATATAAATCCAAAAACTATTATCTCTCTAGCATCTTCAAGCTTACCATATATCAAAATGATATCCCCAAAAACAACAATTATTAATATTGGTGATCAATATATAAACTACTTAACAGAAGAAAAAATTAAACATCCTATTCAAATAGAAAAGTCTATCGATGAAACAATTCATATGTTATCGAATCATATTGAAATTGTTAAATTTGTCACAAATGAAGCCAATAAAGAAGCTCATAAAACATGAAAATAAAAGTAATATCTATACAACATAATAATAATAATACAGGAAAATATTTCAATTTTACAGATTTGTATAATTTAACATCTAAAAGCGGTAAAAAAGGTGTAGTGCTAAGCGTCATTGATAAAACAGTAAAACATAGAGAAATAATTGTATGGAGAGGTTCAATTGATGAAAGATCAAATTGCCATGGAAGATATTTACATAATGTCCAAAGTAATGACTTTCAAGCTGGTGACATTCTAACTATCGACAATATATATTTGAACATTGGGTCAGGTCAAAAATTTAAACGTCTACAACCATCATGGATCTGTTTAGAGTATCTAGGTAATACTTGGTACAACTATCGTGAAAATAGTATAAATCTAAACCATGATTTAACCCAAAAAAAACATATTAACATCGCAAACAATACTGTCAGTATGATTTACTGCTCTCACCTAATCGAACATTTACTAAATAAGCATGTTCGATTTATGATTAAGGAATCATATAGAGTAATGAAAAAAAATGGTATTATAAGACTTACATGCCCTGATGCAAAAAAAATATTTGACTTATACTCTACGAACAATCACATTTTGAGAACTTGGTCACCTGGTAAATCATTTTTAGATTATTATGATGCTTACTTGTTCTCATTATTTACATATTCTAGTCCCAGTAGCCCAAATATAACTGGCCTAAAAAAATATACAAAACAAGAGTTTGAAAAAATTTTATTAACAAGAGGGTATGAAGAAACAAACAATTTTTTCTATGAAGAAAATAAAAAGTGGTATAATCAATACAAATCTCAATATACAGGCCACCATATCAACTGGTGGGATTTTAATAAGTTAGAAAAATATTTATCAGAAGCTGGTTTTAGAGAAATAAAAAAAGTTGAAAGCAATAAGTGTTATTCGAGCGAGATGCTACAAAATGGTTTTAATTCAACAAGGCCTACATGGAGTATGTTTGTTATCGCAAAAAAGTAAGGACTTTAAAGTGTAGGAAAAAGGATAATACATATATATCTATTAATCAGAAAAGCTTTTTCCTAACTTTACTTAAAAAATCAAATAATAAACTTTCTATACCTAAACTAAATATCGAGATTAAATAAAATAATGCCATTAAAGTGCAAAAGATCACCCCGCTCAAAAATGGCATCTCCTCTAAAAAGACAATCAGATTAAAAGAATTATTGACCCACGATGACACAAAGCAAAGCAACATATTTAACAAAATTAGTTTACAAAAATGAAAGTTAAAAAATAATGTTATCGGAAATAAATTATTAATAATTAAGTAATAAATCTGTAAAGCACAATTTAACAAAATAGAAACTGTTGCACCGATTGCCAAAACATGAAACCCATAATCTATTAAAAATATGCAAAATATTATATTTATCAAGATAACAAAAGTAGAAATTATAACTGTCACTCTTGTTTTATCTATTGAATAAAAAACTGGAGTTAAAATCTTATACATTCCATAAAAAGGTAAACCTATTACATAACACTTAAGTGCTAAAGAGGTATTCAAAACATCATTTACTCCAAAAGCCCCTCTTTCAAAAACGATACTTATAATAATATCAGAAAAAATAAAAAGTAATATACTAGATGGTATCATAAGCATAAAAGATATTGTAATACTTGTGCGTAAAATTTTAATTGCCTTTTCCTGTTTCTTCGACTTCCATGCATCACTAAAATAAACCAGATTTGATCCTGCAATTGGTATGCTTAATATACCAACTGGTAGTTGAAATAAACGAAAAGAATAAGTTAGCCATGAAATTGCACCCACCATAGATCCTGTTGCCAATATCGTACTGACAATAATATTAATTTGCCCTGCAGACATACCTAATGCCCCTAAGCCAACACGTCCCATAACTTTTTTTATTTCACCTGAAATTATTACTTTCTTTTTATTTGGAATAAGGTTGTTTTTCAATAATGAAGGTACTTGAATTAAAATTTGTAATATGCCACCTATGGTAACCCCAAGAGCAAGTACGTAAACTTTATTTACACCAAAAGTTACAACAAAATCAGATAAAAAAAAAATAGAAACGATTATAGAAAGATTAAAGCAAGCAGGTGCCAATGCGGGTATAAAGAATATTTTTATTGTATTCAAAGTTCCTGTCAATAATGCTGCTATTGAGACTAGTAGTAAATATGGGATCATAATCCTGGCCAAGTTCACAGTTAGTTCAAATTTTTCCGGATTATCAAAGAAACTAGGTGAAATTAAAGTTAAAATCTGTGGAGTAAAAATAATCAAAAGGACCACGACGACTAAAGAGATAAAGGACATAACGCACATCATTGACCAAATAAATACAGGGAAACCATCTGATTTCTTTTGCTTTAGTTCTGTTAACACTGGAATATATGCTGATGAAAATGCTCCTTCTGCTAGTAAATCCCTCAGCATATTAGGAATTCTATAAGCTACCCAGAATGCATCTGTTAACCATGATGCTCCAAAAGTAAAAGCAATCAACTGCTCCCTTATCAATCCTAATATTCGACTAATAAAAATAGCTAAACTCATTTTAGAAGATGAAAATAATATTTTACTAGAGGTATTATTATTTAATATGGGTTCTTTCATATTCACTTCTAATTACTTTTTCTAACAAGTTTATAAACAATACTTAGAAATAACTCTGGTATTAATCTAGCAGTAAATCTAATAATTATATTTCTAATGAATCTACCCCTGCTAATAAAAGAAATATCTAATAACTTCTTTTGAAAACTAAATTCATACTTAAAGTAACGAAAGCCTGACCTTCTTTTTAACATTAGTTTTCCTGCACGTGCGTTAACTAAGAAAAGTGGTATATTTGCGATTTTGAAACCATGCTGCAGCATACGGCACCAAAGATAATAATCTTCAAAGTAAAGCATTGGAAGATAACTTCCAACCTTTATCACATCACTTTTTCTAAACATTACAGTCATATGATTCAGAGGATTTCTTTTTTTAGAAAACTCAAAAATTTCAAAATATTTAACAGGGAGTTTTCTGTAAGAATATATTTCATCTTCTTCGTTGTTAAATTCGGTAATCCATGTCCCAACAATAGAAACGTCATTATGTATATTTAAAAAATTAACTTGTTTTTCAAAACGACTGGTAGCCGCAATATCATCTGTATCCATTCTCGCAACTAATGCATTTTCACATTTCAATAGACCATAGTTCAAAGCATACCCGAGCCCCATATTCTCTTCTAAAGAAAATACTCTCAGATTGATCTTATTTTCCCAAGCACTGATTATATTATCCAAATCTAATGTTAAGCTTCCATCTTTTACTAAAACAACTTCGTCTGCTCTCAAAGATTGGTCTAATAAACTTTGGAGACACCTCTCAAGACTGCTTGGTTTTTCTTTATTATATATCGACATCAAAATAGAAAACTTTGTCATACTATCTATCTTTTCCTGCTGAGCTTAAAATCAAACTTTGTTTTATAGAATTCATTCCATCTTTTAAAAAATATTTTGGTATATAATTTAATTTCCTTTTAGATTTATTAAGGGATACTTTATAATTACAATCATAAACCTTTCTGGTAATACCTATAGGAGAAATACTTTCTCCTATTTTCGTCACAGGAAAGCTATCCTCATTTGCGATATTCTTTTCTGAAAGATCCCTACGGATTAAAATAAGCTCTTTGACTAAGGTAAAAATCCAAGACATAATTTTAATCTTATAAACAGAGGATAATATAAGATTTAGAGGCCAGCTTTCATGATACTCCTTTCTACAACTAGAGATCTCTAGCGTACTAAACATACCTTGCTCCTTTCCCAAATTCATTAAATCATTATGAGCACTATATACGTCTTTCCAACTTCTTATCTCAGGGCCTGAGATAAGAAAAGTTTCGATCATTTCCTCTTTCAGTGAAGAATCTAATGTTGAAAATATCGACTTCTGAATTGCTTGGCAAACATCGTCAACAAAAACAAAATTACAATTACCTTCACCATTCTGAGGCAGTAAAACTTTTTCATACCTGCAAGAATTAAAAATAGTTTTGGACCAGCTACCTCCACGCCCTAGAACAATAGTAGGCTGTAAAATCACAGCTTTTAATTTAGGGTATGCCTTTTTTCTAATAAATCTTTCCATCGAAATTTTTAATCTTACATATGGATCAAAACTCTTGGAAAATAAAGAAGATTCCTGCAGCTCACTTTCTGTCTCCGCTGAGTAAACGGAAAAAGAACTAATATAGACTAAACTCTTAACTCTATTCATCTTACATATTTCTAGGATATTTTTTATCCCTTTTTTATTATTATTAATAGACCTATGATCAAATGCTATATGAACAATGACGTCACAGCCTTTTGACAGTAATTTTATTTTTTGCATATTTGTTATATTACACTGTTTTAATGTGACATTTTCATACGAAATATTATGTTCATTCGTAGAATTATAAAGAGCTACTATCTCATTATAGTAAGATGAATATAACTCAATAAATCTACTTCCAATAAATCCCGTAGCTCCAGTTACCAGAATTTTTATATTATCCACTTTTATATTCCTTGCTATATAAATATTCACTTAGACGACACGCCAATGCCGAAATTGTAAAACCAGAGTTAACATTTCCTGATGTCGTAAATACTCCACCATCACAAATATATAAATTATTAATATCAAAAACTTTTAAGTTTTTATCCACAACCCCAGTATTTATTGAATCAGACATTCTGGTTGTTCCTACATGGTGTGCTGCAGATGTGAAATTTTCAGACCAATTAAAGTCATCTTCACCATGAGTGAAGATATAATCATCTTCACTTAAGATTGAATTCCTTAGTAAATCATAGAATACATTCATTGAATCATGGTCTTGCTGTAACAATTGCCAATTAATCCTAGATGACGGATATCCAAACATATCTTTTTCGTGTGAAAGGGATACACAACTATTTATATTTGGTACCTGTTCCGTTAGAAAAAATAAATCAGAATACCTATAGTTTAGTTTTAAAGAAAATCGATAAGCCAAAATTTGTAAAATTACATTTAAGTTTGTCATCACTTTTGTAAAATCTCTAAACGTAACACTTCCATCTCTGAAGGTTAAAAGTGCAAGCTTTATTTTTTCCGATTCATCATTAATTCCTTTTGCAAAAGAAGGCCTCATGTAAAAGCTATGATTAGGTAATTCTAGTTTTTCTTGCATATCCTCTTTGAGTAAAAGACCTGACTTTATTTTAGTTCTCAATCCATACTTTAGGTTAGAATAAATATGAGATCTCTGAATCTCTTTAAATTGTACCTGTAATAAATTACCCATAGGATGATCCATAAGAAATTTTCCTACAAGGTTTTTTTTATTTCCTATACCATTGGACCATACTTTACTTGAATTAAGGAGAAGACGAGGAGTTTCTAAAGCACCAGCACACAGGATGAAATTATTTGCCTCTACGTTAAAAAACTTTCCATTTGAATTTCCCACTCGTAATTTTTTTACTACTGTACCGTCCTCACTAGTTATAACTTCTAAAGCGACAGAGTTGTAATAACAATGAAATTTATCTGATTTTTTAACGAGTCTTATGACATCATCCTTCATTCTCATAATAGGAAAAGGTTGCTGGAATGTTTTGTTGGCCAAAAAATTACGGCTAAATGGCATATCCTCTAATTTTTCTTTAATAGAATCAGGCAGATTATCTAAAAAAAAGTAATCAAACTTCTCTATTTTAAATAAGTTTGCAGCTTGCTGATAATAAGGTAATAAATCTTCGAACTGTATAGGCCACCCACTATGTGGTATCCAAGATCTTTTTCTGAAATCCATAGGGTCCAACATTGATAGAACCCCATGCCATAAATTACTCGTGCCTCCTAATTCAATAGAATTAGTAGATGATAACTTAAAATCTAGACCCACATTTTGAGAATGTATAATATCAGAACCTTTTAAAGTTGATCCTGCTTCGATTAAAATGAAACCTTCTTTCTTTTTACCAAGCTCTAAGGCAAGAGATCCTCCCCCTAACCCACTCCCTATAATACAAGTAGTAGTTTTGAGAGTTTCACCATTTAAAAATCGTCCATTTACTAACATAAAATATACTACCTAAAAAAAACTTTTAATATAATTTAATATCAGAAGAGTCATTTATTAATCTCTTTTTGGTATATAGCATCACTAATATGATCTGCAATTTTTTCTATTGCAGTTATCCCTTTTTCGACATGTATTGCCTTTGCAACTAAACTTCTTTGTTGATCTAAAATTTCTTGAAACTTATCCGATGCAGGATTTTTATCAAATAATAACAATTCTTTCTCTACATCTTGTATGCTCATAAAATACCTTATGGTGTAATGATGCATAATCTTTCTATATCGGTCTAGCTCTTGCTCTAATAAATAAAAAATACATAATTTCTCCAACATCATTGATTCAAAAAGAGTTGTAGACAAACCTCCAACTATAATATCGTGCCTGGACAGGTCTTCCATAATACTATTTTCAGAAGGATATTCAATGCTTACAAATGAATAAAGCATAGAAAAATCATCATATTTCTGCCTCTCTTCTCTTGGATGGACTCTAATTGTTAAAGAAAAACCCCTAAGACGCTCAACAAGTTTAATAATTTTGTCTATTTTTATTGATTGACACTCTTCACCTTCTTTATCATCAATCCAATCAAAAGCAGCTGTAATATAGCAAATACTCAATTGAGTCTTTTTAGTTACGTTATTCTTGTTTATCATGTTTTGCTTATACTCTGAAGATCCTAGAAGGCTCACTGATGTTTTACATACTCCATTATCAACTAAATAATCTCTATTAATTTCTCCTAGCACCAAGTAAATATCTGCAAATCCAACCCCTTTTTTATCTAAAAATAGACACTGAATACTCTGAGGAATATATCTTTGCATAAATCCGGCCCAACGATTAAGATAACTACCTGCCCTATGAAGAGTATCATCAAATAATAAGTGTCTATGATAAGTTATAAATAGAATATCCTTACCTAGTGAAGCATAGACAATTCGCTGAAAAATAGTCTGTATTCCAGATATAATAATTTCACAATCTCTCAAGAAGGAAATAGCAATTTTTTTATTTTTAACTACAGTACAAAGCTTTTCATAACTTTTATAGTTACTAAATGGTTGCGATCTTTTAATTGAGGTTATTCGATGAGTTTCATGTGGAATACTAATTAACTTCACGGCCTGACAATACTTTTTATCTTGATACAGCTCTGACAAATCGAGTATTTTTAAATATATTTGTTTTTTTGTTGCTAAAAGTTCTAATGATCTACTTATATCAATAAACTCTTTATAATTCTCAATAACTAAACCTATTACGCTACTCTTACTGTCCATAAATACTTCCAAGGTACTTAACTGAAAAAGATCAATAAAATCATTACGTTAAAGTATGTTTTTTATCACTATTAATCTATGGGAAAAAAGCTAAAGAAACCTAATACCATAAAAATTATCTATAGCTCCTATAAAAACTTGGATTATCGTATATTAAATACTACTATCCGAAAATGATTTCTACTAGTATAAAAGATAAATGGCACATCATATCATACTCTGCACTAGCCAAGTTAGAAGCAGAATCAGAAAGAACATATATGGGATATCTCTGGTGGATCATTGACCCATTAATGATGATGGGCGTCTACTACCTTATTTTTAAAGTTATGCTCAATAGGGGAGGTCCTGACTATTTGCATTTTTTGTTCATTGGTTTGCTCACCTGGAGATGGCTTGACACTTCTATCAAGTCTTCTGCTCAATCAATCATAGGAAACCAGGGTTTAATGAAGCAAGTATATTTACCAAAATTTATATTTCCTTTGACCAATATAATGCTCCATACATATAAATTTTTAATTGTATTTGTTTTTGTTGTAATTTTATATCTACTAACCGGTTATAATATTAATATTCACTACCTATTTCTACCGATAGTAATAGTCAGTCAATTTACAATTGCTATTGGTATTGGTTTTTTTCTATCTTCAATATCCCCATTTGTTCCCGACCTAAGTTTTATTATTGGACACGGAATGAGAATAATTTTTTATCCTTCTGGAATATTATTTTCTCTTGAAAAAGTCCCTGATGAATATAAATGGCTTATTGTTGCTAATCCATTGGTTGGACTTTTTCAAAGTTACCGTAATATCGTTATGTATAATAA
>CAYRDP010000013.1:103930-121574 GCA_964423165.1 uncultured Bacteriovoracaceae bacterium
TGGACCTCACTCATTCTATCAATCATAACAGGAGTTATATTTGGAGTTGCAGGAATTATAATATTAAATAAAAACGACAGACATTATCCTAAGTTTATGAATTAATTATGAAAGAAAAAAAAATATTACTAAATATCAAAAATGCTGGAATTTGTTTTAAAAGAAAACGATCTTTGCATAGATTTAAAAAGAACAATACGTTTTGGGCACTAAAGGATATTACATTTGATGTCTACGAGGGAGAAGTTTTAGGTATAATTGGTAAAAATGGTGCAGGAAAAAGTACATTATTGTCCATGCTAAATGGTATAATTGCACCTGACACTGGATCATTTACTAACTTCGGTGCCAGAACATCATTGCTATCGTTAAGCGCTGGTATGGTTGGACACTTATCAGGTAGAAAAAATATTATACTTAATGGTATGCTTCTAGGATTATCAAAACCTGAAATAATCGCAAAGATACCTGAGATTATTGACTTCAGTGAATTAGATGACTTCATTGATGAACCTATTAATACCTACTCTTCTGGCATGAAAGCAAGATTAGGCTTTAGTGTCGCAGCATACGTTAACCCTAATATTATTCTTGTTGATGAAGTATTGGGAGTTGGAGATAGATCTTTCAAACAAAAATCATCAAAAGTTATGAAGGAAAAAATAAAATCTGGAAAAACGGTGATTCTGGTTTCTCATAATGAAGATACCATAAAAGAACTTTGCACAAGATGTGTTTACATAAATAAAGGTCGTACTGAATATGTTGGGGAAGTAGATCAGGCCCTACAAAGATACAGAGGAAAGTAATACACTTTAAACAAAATTGGATAAAAATGAATAATATTATATGCATTATACCAGCAAGGGGAGGATCAAAAGGGATCCCTAAAAAAAATTTGGCTATTATTAATGGAAAACCACTATTGGAATATACTTTTGACGCAGCAAGAAATTCTAAATATCCTTTAAGTATTTATTTAACTTCAGATGATGATGACATTCTTAATTTTGCAAAAATAAACAATGTCGATATTTTAAAAAGACCTGCAGAGCTTGCTCTAGATAATTCTCTTACTGATGATGCCATTTTTCACTTTATTAAAAATCAGAATATTAATAACCAAGCTCATATATTACTACTTCAACCAACATCTCCATTGAGAACTTCAATTCATATTGATGAGGCAATTTATGCTTACATAAACAAATATGAAAAAAATCTGTCATTAATATCAATGGTAAAGTCAAATGTATGCGTACAAAAATCTTTCTATATAAAAGAAAATAGAGCTAAAGGATTATTTGGAAATGATTCTCCATTTTCACCAAGACAATCATTTAACAAAACTTATTTTGCAAATGGAGCAATTTACTTATTCAATGTTGAAGACTTCATGGAAACGGCAAAAATCCCAAGAGAAAATATACTACCTTACCAAATGAACGAGCAGGACAGCACAGACATCGACACAATCGAAGATTTAAAAAAAGTAGAACAAATCATGGAGCAACTATGACTAATGAATTCAAAATAGGTAATAGAAAAATTGGCATAAATCATTCACCTCTAATAATTGCTGAAATAGGGATAAACCATGAAGGCAGCCTAAAAGTTGCAAAAGAAATGGTTGATGCAGCTATATTATCAGGGGCCGACGTTATAAAACATCAAACCCATGTGGTAGATGATGAAATGTCACCTGAAGCAAAAAAAGTCATTCCGGGAAATGCCGATGTATCAATTTATGAAATTATGAAACGATGTGCCCTAAATGAAGAAGATGAGATAAAACTCAAGAATTACGTAGAGAAAAAAGGCGCAATTTTCATAAGTACTCCATTCTCCAGAAGTGCTGCTTATCGACTAAAAAAGATGGATGTACCTGCTTATAAAATAGGATCAGGAGAATGCAATAATTATCCACTTTTAGACCTCGTGGCTTCTTTTGGTAAGCCTATTATTCTTTCTACTGGAATGAATGATATTAAATCAATAACAAAATCAGTTGCTATATTTAAAAAGCACAAAGTACCATATGCGCTATTGCACTGCACGAATATCTACCCTACTCCTCCCAACCTTGTAAGACTGGGAGCTATGACTCAATTGATGACTGAGTTTCCAAATACCCCTATTGGTCTTTCTGATCATTGTGAAAATATATATCCATGCCTAGGTGCTATAGCACTAGGTGCATGTATCATCGAACGACATTTTACAGATAGCAAAAGTCGACCTGGACCTGATATAAATTGTTCATGCGATCCTAAGGAAATGAAAGAACTTGTACAGGGCTCACTGGAAATATTCAATGCAAGAGGCGGCACTAAACAAGCATTACCGGAAGAAAACCCTACAATTAAATTTGCATTTGCAACAGTAGTATCTACCCAAAATATAAAAGCAGGACAAATTATTACAGAAAAAGATATATGGGTTAAAAGACCTGGGACAGGTGAGTTTTCTGCTGAAGATTATTTTAAAATTTTAGGCCAAAAGGCTTTGAGAAATATCAAAAAAGATCACCACTTAAAACAAGGAGATATACAATTTTAAAGAAGAAAAAGATCCTATTTCTAACTGGAACACGTGCTGACTTTGGAAAATTAAAATCATTAATTGAGTCAATGAATAATTGTGATCAATTCGAGGTTGGAATTTTTGTTACGGGAATGCATATGCTTAGAAAATATGGGTATACTTGCCTCGAGGTAGAGAGAGTTAACTCTAACTCTGTATATAAATATATAAATCAAAATCAAGAAGATAGCATGGATATTGTTTTAGCAAAAACTATATCAGGACTATCTGACTATGTTAAAGAAATGCAGCCTGATATGATAATTGTACATGGAGATAGAGTTGAAGCTCTTGCAGGATCAATTGTTGGAAGCTTAAACAATATACTAGTGTCCCATATTGAAGGAGGAGAAGTTTCTGGTACAATTGATGAACTAATAAGACACTCAGTTTCAAAGATGTCTCAAATACACTTTGTCTCTAACGATAATGCTAAAAAAAGGTTGATACAACTAGGTGAGTCCTCTAGGAGTATTAAAATTATTGGTTCTCCTGATCTTGACATAATGAAAAGTAAAAAATTACCAAGTATTGAAAAAGTTAAGGAAAGATATGAAATACCTTATCAAAACTATGGGATTGCATTATTTCATCCAGTAACGACTCAGTTAAAACAATTCAAGAGTAAAGCTAACATATTTGTAGATTCATTAATAAAAAGTGACAGAAATTATGTTGTTATATACCCAAATAATGACTCTGGTACACATTTCATTATGAGTAGTTATAAAAAACTAAAGAGTAATAAAAAGTTTATATTAATACCTTCAATGAGGTTTGAGTACTTCTTAACTCTTATTAAATGTTCTGATTTTATGATTGGTAACTCAAGTGCCGGAGTAAGAGAAGCACCATTTGAAGGTATACCTTCCATAAATGTAGGCACCAGACAATTCAGAAGGGCCAATGCACCAACAATAATAAATACTAGTTTTGACATTGACAGCATAACAAATGCTATAAAAAAAACCTCCTACATGGACAAGGTTAGAACTGAAGAGTTTGGAGATGGTTATAGCACAAAGCTTTTTACAAGTATTATGCTGAATAAAAACACATGGAATATTGAAATACAAAAAAGCTTTAAGGATATATAGTTTCATGTATATTAAAATCTTAACTTCTTATTTGCTTAAAAGATCCTACGGTATTTTTCCTGCACACATCAGATACTATCTCTTTAATAAAAGAAACAAAATAAAAATATCTTACTTTGCGTGTTTACCTGATTTTTTTATCATACAAAATTACCGTCTGATAATTAAACTTGTAAGAAATGGTGCTCTCCCTAAAAATACAATTAACTACATGGCAAGTACTTTCTTAGAAAATGGATTAGATAACCAAGGACTTTTATTACTTAACGCTAGTATCAATCAGGAATAAGATGAAAGACTTAACTTTTTTAGATATTAACAATATCATTGACAACGTTGAAGAAAACTTTAATATCCATTCATTAACAGTTAACAATGAACCTGTCTGGCAGATGCTTAAAATGTATTTTTATAGATCTGCATACATAACGGACAGAAGAAGCCAGAATCTAATTAAACCAAATACAAAAATAAATAACTTGCTCGATTACCAATCATTTAAAAAAAGTACTTTGATCTACCCCCAGCATCAAAAAATAATTTTATCCAAAGTTAAATATTTATTTTTTTCACCTGCCGATATGTTCACTCAAAACAATCAACAAGTTCTAGAAAATAAATATTTCAATACTTTTATAAAGGTACTAGGTAAAAACAACTCAATACACTTAACCCCCCTTTCTTTTAATCTTTACAACAAAGAATTTCAAAATAAAATATGCTTTTATAAACAAAGAAAAATTTTACCAGCAGAAATCAAGATTGATAATCTCAAAAAGCTTTTTCAATATATCAAGATAAACTTTCCATCTTTTGACTTTTTTTATACTGTTCAAATGATTGAAGATAGATTGAGCATTTTGTTTCAAAAAGAGTTAATGTTTACTGAAATAATAAAACATATTAAGCCAGAGCTTATTTTTTTAACAAGTTATCGTCATACTGAAAGGCTAGCTCTTACGAGAGCATGCAGAAGTAATAATATACCCGTTATTGATTATCAGCATGGCTTCATTGACGTTTCTGAGTACAGTTGCCTGTCTAAAATAAAAGAAAAAAATGATATAAATATACCCGATCTTTTTTGGGTATGGGGAGAGGAAACAAAAAGCAATATCACAAGAAGCCTCATTAAATCTAACGCAAAAGATGTAAAGGTATTTTCTGGTGGAAGCTTACAGCACTTTCACCTTAATGACTTTGAAAGAAATAATTCAATAAAAAAACCAATTGTATCATTTTTTCATCAATATACGGATGACTTAGAAGTCACCCGCTTCATAGACAAAATTATTAAAGAAAAAATAACTGACACCAACTTTATTATAAAAATACACCCAAGAAGTTCTGCAAAAAATTATTTCCAACAATATATAAAGAAAAGAAATACATATAATAAAATCAGTATTGATATATACGATAAAAATAATTGTTTTGACCTACTAAAAAAAACAGACCTTTGTGTTACATGCTTTTCAACTGTAGCAATGGAAGCAAATAGTCTGAGAATCCCTACTCTTATTTGGGGAGAAAAAGGTTCTAAGAACTTTAAAAAATATATTAATAATAAAACCTTCCTGGCAGAAACTAATGACTTCAACTTATCCAAAAATATTAAAGCTATATTATTAAGTAAAAACAAACCCCGTAAAATAAACTACTTACACTATGACGAACATGAAGTAATGACAAATGTACGAAGAGTAAGTAGTCTTATTAATAACTCTTAATTAATGATTAAAACATATGGAATTTCAAAAAACAGCAATAAACATTAAAAATAATCAGTATTCAATAAATATGAAAAAAGTTATTTTATTTGAAAAATACATACTTTTATCCTTGGACATTATCGGATTTTATATATCGTTTCTACTTGCATCTTTTATTCGCTTTTCCAAAACAGATCCAAATTATTTTTTTTCAGCATACTCTTTTCTTACGTTATCAATCATTCTTTGTACTTTTTATATATTCAATCTATATGATGATAATCATTACTTAAAAAAATTTGGGTATATTTTCGAGGCCATACTTTCTTTAATAATTTCTGCCTTTCTTATAGCCACGGTTATTTACATTATTGGACCAGAGGTATTTGAGGGAAGATTTCTCGGAAGGGGAATAATATTTATTCAACTACTATCTTTAGGTTCTTGGATTTGCATATCAAGGTTTTTTATTTATCAGTGGATCAGAAACAAAAGGAATAAATATAACTGGCTTGCAATTGGAAACACCAAAGAACTAACATTTTTAAATGAAGATTTTAATTTAAAAAAACACGGTGGTAAAATATCTTTTTTAGTTGATAACCAAGATAATATACAAAAAAGTGAATCGATTCCGGTGGTAGGAAATCTTTCCGACCTCTCATCGCAACTCAAAAACAGTTGGTGCGGAATCATTATATCTGACATTATAAAAAACAATCCCAAAACAATAGAAGCACTAATGATTGCTAGATTAAATGGAACTATAATCTTAAATGTTGCCGATTACTACGAAGCAGTGCTTAAAAAAGTTCCAATAAATTATTTACAAGATACTTGGTTTGTATCTGCTGATGGGTTTAATTTACTTCATGGAAAATTTAGCTATAAATTTAAATTTTTAGTTGATATTGCTTTCTCATGTTTACTTCTTATATTTACACTACCAATCATGATAATAACATCTATACTAATTAAGATATCAAGCAAGGGGCCATGCTTATATACTCAAATAAGAACAGGACTTAACGGACAAGATTATAAAATATATAAATTTAGATCTATGTCTGTTAACTCTGAAAATAATGGTGCACAATGGTCTTCAAAAAATGATCCTAGGATAAACTATATTGGAAAAATTATAAGAAAAACAAGAATTGATGAGTTACCCCAATTATTTAATGTCTTAAAAGGTGAAATGAGTCTTATAGGTCCACGTCCTGAAAGACCTGAGTTTAATAAAAAACTTGAAAAAGATATTCCATACTATAAGCTTCGCCACGTAGTAAAACCAGGAATAACTGGATGGGCACAAGTTTTATACCCTTACGGTGCATCTGTTAATGATGCTAGTGAAAAACTAAAATATGACTTATACTATGTAAAAAACTACTCTGTTTTACTCGACTTTTCTATAGCACTAAAAACTATAAGGATTATTATTTTTGGTAAAGGTATTTAATTGTTACTTCAAGCAATAATAAAAAATTATATACTAACCAAACTATTAGACGCTCTTAAATTATTCTTTAAAGATAACTTTAAAGTTTCAAGTTCTTCGTCTGTAATTCCATAATCACTAAACTCAGTTGATATATTTAATTCTTTAAATACTTTTCTTAGTTTTCTTGAAGATAATTCTCCAAATATCTCAATCAATGCATCATCAATAAAAGTATACTTACCTATTACCGAATCTATTAATAAAGGTAATGTAAAACTACACGCAATACCATGGTCAACACCCTTATTCGCTGTAATGTAATAACTCATTCCATGAGCAAGCGCTGTTTGAGTTTGAGAAAATGCAAAACCTGCGTACATGCAAGCCTTCATAATAAGATCTCTATATTTTATATTATCCAAATCATTTACTAGTTTCGGCAAATACTCCACTACAATTTTGGCTGATTTTATTGCATAACTAACAGTTATTGGTGTTGCATTCTTGTTCCAAATTGACTCTAAAGCGTGCGATAATGTATCTAAAGATGTTTGGATTGTAATATCTTTGGGAAGAGTTAATGTTAAAGTAGGATCATATATTGCGAATTCACTGAAAAGGTTTGGTAAATGAAGAGAATATTTCTTTTTTTCTTTTCCATCCCAAACTGTTGCCCATGGAGTCACTTCACTGCCTGTACCTGAAGTTGTTGGTACTGATATTAAAGGAGTAATTTCATAATTTTGCTTGCTTTCATCTCCCCTCGCAAGACCTTCTGTAAATTTAAAATCTTTACCTGCTCTCCATACAGAAAAAAATTTAGCAGCATCAATAACGCTTCCTCCTCCGATTGCCAATATAACTTCATGATCAACTTTATGAATAGAATTATAAATAATTTCAAGATCCTTAAAGTCAGGGTGAGAATTAATACTTGATACCACTTTTACTATGTTATCGGTTAGAGATTTTACTTCATCTATTAAACCTCTTTTCTCAAAACCTTTAGATGTTATTAATATTGTCTTCCTACCAGAAATATATTTACCCATATCTCTTATTGAGCCAATGCCGTATATAACATTTGTCGGAAGATGATAAGTAAAGCTATTTTTCATTAAGAAATCTCATTAACCTATTTTTAACATCAAAAGGTTTAACTTTGGGACGGCCAAGGTTTTCTTTTGTACCCTTGGATATTTTGATATAGATAAATGTTAACTCTGCATTATCCTTCCATTTAATTACTTCTTGCTCTAACTCTTCTAATGAATGAACATATATTGAATGCTTGTAACCTACACTTGCCGCAATACTAACAAAGTCTATATTTGATGCAACTGTAAATTGTCCCCCAGTAGAATCATGAACATTATTATCTATTAGTATGTGAAGTAAATTACCTGGAGCATAATAAGCATTAGTTGCAAGATTTCCCATTCTCATCAATAACGCACCATCTCCATCAATCGCAACAACCTTTTTCTCAGTATTTAAAGCAATACCCAACGCTATAGAACTAATACTACCCATACTGCCAACCATATATAAGTTATTTGCAGCATCCTCAATCTCACATAACTCTCTTCCTGTTTTTCCAGTGGTTGCTAATAAAGATATATTATTAGTCTTTAATCTATTTAAAGTTTCAAGAACATGATGCCTCATTGGTAGCTCATCTTCTCGCACTTTACTAACTGTACATTCATTTACTGATTTTTTTAATTGCACTGGTTTTAAATTTACTTTTTCCAAAGTTCCTTTCTTTACAACAAAGAAAAAAGTCTTATTATCATTAATAACATCATTTGCTCTTTTCAACTGCTGCGCTGCTTCAGTTAAGTCTGAACTTAAGTATTCCCAAGAGACATCTAACAAATCTAATATCTTTTCAGTAATTACTCCCATCAATTCATGCTGTGGCTCATCTCCAACACCTGGCTCCCCCCTTAAACTTACAAAGCCTAAAACTGGAAGCTTAAAAGAGTAATTAAGAGAAGTAAGAGGAGATATGGCATTAGTTAACCCACTATTTTGCATTAAAACAACAGATTTTTTTCCTGCTAAATATGCTCCCGCGCAAGTTGCAACAGCATCTCCTTCATTAGCACTTGCTACATAATCACATTCACTTAACGCATAATTGATTAAACTACTTAGAAAGCTGCATGGTACTCCACTATAGAAGTTAAAACCTAAAGACTTGAGCTCATTTCCAAATTTAAATGTATCAAGCTTCATTACCTAGTTCCTGGAATAAGGTCTAAAATATTTTTAATAGAAAGCAAATCTTTCTCTGCTTCAAAGCTTCTATCATTATCTAAAATAGAAGTTGCTACATTCATCATACCTGGATACGCAGACCTTAACATATGGTTTGCATAAATTACCATATTCACACCTGCATCACAAAGCTCTTTAGCTGTAATTTGATTATAACTAGTAGGTACAACAACTATGGGAACTCGATCATTTATTTCCCTTAATCTTTCACAAAAATGCAATACCTCATCCGGTTTCTTTTGACGAGAATGAATCATTATACCATCAGCACCTGCATTTATGTATGCTTCAGCTCTCGCTAATGCATCATCCATTCCCGCTTCTAAAATTAAACTTTCAATTCTGGCAATAATCATAAAGTCTTCTGTAATTTGCGCTCTCTTTCCCGCTTCTATTTTTTGGCAGAAGTTTTCAATTGTTTCTTGAGTTTGGTCCACATCATTTCCAAATAATGAGTTCTTTTTTAACCCTCTTTTATCTTCAATAATAACGGCACTAACTCCAGTTCTTTCTAGAGTTCTAACCGTAAATACGAAATGCTCAGAAATTCCTCCAGTATCCGCATCATAAACCATTGGCTTTGTTGTAACCTCAAATATCTCATTAATTGTATTTAATCTCGTACTCAAATCAACAGCCTCTATATCAGGCTTTCCTTTAGAGGTTGAATCAGTTAATGAACTACTCCACATACCATCATACTCCTCACTATTTTTTCCCTTCACGCTTTCAACTATCAATCCGCTTAATGCATTATGTGACTCCATTATTCTAACGAAAGGCTTTGTTTCTAGTAATCTTCTAAGCCTATTTCTTCTTATATCAGGAGTAGTACCTACTTCCAATAAAGATTGATTTAGCTGAGTAGATGATATTCCTACAGTATAAGGTATCTCTATTAACTCTCCACCCCACTTTAACAGAGTGTCTATAACCTGCTGCCTAGCCTTAAATTGCACTCCACCTCTCCAGTCATCTCCATGCACCACTAAATCTGGACGTATCCTTTCTAAATTTGATCTATAATCCAAAGTATCCTGCGCGACAACCTCAACAACTCCTTTTATATTTTCAATGACTTCTTTTCTTTGATCATATGTCATATATGGTAGTCTTTTATAGCTTGCAATTGCTCGATCTGTTAGTAATCCAACCACTACCTTTCCAAGCTTTGCCGCTTCTTTTAAAATATTCATATGACCAGGATGCACTAAATCAGCACTCATTCCAACATAAACAATTTTATTACTCACGTTAATCTCCTCTAATAATTTTATACTCTTTTTAATCTTATATTAACTATATCTTATTATTAAACTTATCTTCTTTCCTCGTTAAACTTTCAGTTTCATTATTACCGTGCAATTTATTCCCTATGTCTCTTCCACAAGTAATAAAGCCCCCTTTAAAAAGTTGATTACAATCTCCAAGCCTTTTTAAACTCTTTTCTTCCCACCTAATTTTATAAATATTGCTGTTTTGCTTAGTTCTTGAGAGTATTTCATAAAAAACATCTTGCAATATTTTTATTTCACCATACTCTTCTTTTAATTTTTTGGGCCATCTAATTGCCAAAAAAGTTGAGTACCTATCATCTATATCAATTACTCTAACCTTAGATTTAGGATAAGAGTGCATCATATGGCAATCTGAAGTAAGATAAGGCCCATGATCTCCGGCAATGACTACAATAGAATCTGGATCGTGCTTTAATATTAATTTAATATCCTTTTTCATTTCTTTATTTGCTTTCTTTAATCTTTTAATAAATTTTTTATTTTCATTCTTAAGGCAGACCCCAGAGTTTTGAGTATGCCCTGGCGAGGGAGAATGAGAGTAAATAAACTTAGGTGAATCAATACTCTTCCTAATATGCCTAGATTTAGCAGCAAGATAGCTTTTCTTTTTTATGTTTTTAATAATAGGCTTTGTATCAAATTTAAATTCACCCTGTATAACTCCTGAAATAACCTCAAGTAATCTATCTATTTCATTCTTTTCTGGATCGGGAAATTGAGTGCTATTTTCAAATATAAAACCTCTGGTTTGAAAGCTGGATGCTTGCTTAAATGAATAAAATGTTTTGTACCCCTGACTTTGAAGATATCGATCTAAGGTTGTAAAATCGCCAGTTTTAAAGTCAAACATTCTACCAACACTTCCTGCCGACATTGGATAAATTGTATATCTGTCTTCGTACAATTTAAAATCATTATTAATTAAATAATTCTCTTGTTTATAGTTATTGATTCCATAATTAAAGTTAAGTTTGTACGCACTCTGGTAAGCATCGTAAATTAAAAAATATATACTAGGCTTTACCTTCATATTAGTATTTTTAAGATGATCAGGTAAATCAATAACATTAGCCTTAGCCTTCATCGATGAATAACTATTTACACTATACATAAGTGAAACCAATTGAAGTACTAATAATATACCCAGGAAACGATTAACGTATTTAGTTTTATTTTTTAAATACTCATTAAACAATAACGCAAAAATAATAATTAGAAATAACAACAAGGGAATGTTGTTTTCGCTTTGCAACTTACAATAATCCGTAAACTTAGGCAAAAGTAACACTCCTGCAGAAAAAGATAGCACTGTTATCATTGTTGTCTTCTTATCTTCAAAGTGCGTTACTAAAGTTCTTAATATGATATACTTAATGAGAAATAGAAAAATAAAAAAAGCAGAAAAAATAATAGCCGTTGACCAATTGAAAAAAACGATATTTGATTTAATATAATCAATAGAAATCAGCAGAATTAACAAAAAAGAAGTAATTAAAAGATAGTAATCTGGCCTTAAATCAAGCTTAGATGAGCGCATTTTAAATAATAAAAACCCAGACAAAACAACATATAAAACTATCATTCTGTCCCAATGCCCAAAATAAAATGAGATTAAAAAAGACATTAAAACAAAAGTAAAGCCAAGTAGTTTTCTTGTTGTTGCAATATTACTTTTTAACTTGGGATACATTAAGATAGTAAAGACAAAAAAGGTTAAAATAAAAGAAAGACAAAGTGAAATATAACCAGACAACGTTTCAATATCACTTAAAAATTTCTTTTTAACGGGGATATAATAAGATAGCAATATCAATGATAAAAATAACATTAAGGATAAAAGCTGTATTCTTCTCTTCTTTATTTCATACAATATAATATTTATATTCCACTGCATATTACCCCATGATTCTCTTATGCCAATCACGTAACTCAAACCAAAAGAAAAAATATTATTTAAAGTCCAAAATAACAAAAGAGAGCTTTCATAATTATATAAAAGTAATAAAAAAATGATTGGTAACCCTAACATTTTAGTCATATCACTTATACTAGAGTACTTTTTCAAAATTAATATTTGTAATAAATTTACTAGTGTCATTAATACTGGAAGCAAGTTATAACCTCCAAGAAAACGATCTGGACTCGACAGATCAGATATAAAGTAAAAGCTGACATCATTAAAGATTGGGTTATTATGAAAAGCCTGATAAGCAATAATAAAAATAGGTAGTTGTACAATAAGAATCATCGATATTTTAAGCGCTTCTCGTACTGTATAATTATACCTGCTTTTTACTGCTTTTATTTGATAAAACTGCTTCATACCAATATAATATTTTTTTATACCCTCAATCTCCTCATTCATAGAATCTAATCTGTCTTGATTTTTACAAGTCCACTTTTTTAAGTGTAGTTTAATTGGTAATATTATAAGGTTTATTAAAATACTAGAAAATATCAATAATAACGCAGGAGAAAAACCTGCTCTTAAATACTCTGAAATTATATCACTGAACATTGTGCTTTCCCCTACAAATACTAACGATAGCAAGACAGCTTAACCGACAAACTCTGTACAAGCTATATCTGTAATTTGAGACTTAATCACATAACCAGAATTAGTAAAATTATAAATATTGTTATTTGCAATCTTTTTATTGTTACGAGGTTGATAATTTACAATATATTCTTTTGCTATCTTTCCAATTCCACTTATCTCTCTCTTACTTATTTCTATAGCTATTTCAGATCTTGAGTTAAAATCCCAGATTTCATCCAAATCCTCTGCTTCATACCCTCCAACATCAATATCTGTTTTTATTAAAATAATTGGCTTACTTGAAAAAAAAGCATAATCAAATATCACTCCTGAAATGTCAGATATTATTGCATTAGTTTTCAGTATTGCTTGAGAGAGACAAGAGCTTGTATCAAGTGATATCCTATCCTTATTCTTAATATATTGTAATATTTCCTTAGTGAAATCTTTATCCGATATATAAGATTGTGGATGTAGCCTTAAAGATATTTTGAAGCCAGAGGTAAGAAGTCTATCCAATACTACTGTCCCATATTTTTTTAAAGAACACCTGCGTCCCCACGATGGTGCATACAGGATTGACAATGGATCATTATCTACGCATGTAAAAGTATTTTTAGAAAGAGTGTCATAATAAGGATAACCACTTTCTAATAATTTTTTTTCCTTAGAATTTCGCTTGTTTTCTAAATGTCTAATACTTGTTTTATGATGTGGTCCAACACAAAAGATAAAATCATAATTATCCAACGCATGCTTTTCATAAAAGGCAACATCTGTAGGTGCATGAAACAAATATGCATATTTTTTTACTCTAGGTGATCTTTTAAACATATATACATCTAACTGTGGTGTCGTTGAAATCACAATATTTGCAGTTAATCTGTTCATGTAGTTTAACTTTTCAAATTCTGAATTAAATCTTACAAACTCTATATTAGAAGTCATGTCAAAATTAACTCTATCACCAACATAAAAACAACTGACCTTTATAGAAGTATTGTTAAACTCTTTGATAACCGGCAAGAAATCTCTCCAATATTGTGGGCCCTCAACATGAAAAACTATATTCTTTTGATCTTGGATCGTTAAAGTTCTTTCCCTGAACTGCATTTTATAAAAAATATTTTTTAGGCGCAACTTTAATGGAAAAAATATACTAGATGCAACTCCTACCAATAAGTAAATAAGAATAGAACCTGAATTTGGATCCAAATAAGCAAAAGCTGTTTTAGGCATAAATAAAAATATAAAAATAAATTTTATATTTTTAAATAAATGTTCCTTTCGCAATTTTTTTAAAAGGTGGATTTTATTCATAATAATTCTATCGGTAAACACTTCCTAAAAAGATTAAATGATAATGAGAAAAGTATAAGAAATGAAACATTAAGTAAAGATCAAATTCTATCAGCTGAAACTGCCTGTATTCACGTAATATCGCCCCCTAAGCTATGACAAAGATTTAAAGTCTTCTGCTGTCTTTAATAATCCATCAGAAAAACTCATAGTAGGCTTAAAGTCAGAAATACCCTGAAGTTTACCAATATCAGGACGCCTTCTTTTTGGATCATCTTTAGGAAGATCTAAGTATTTTAGCTTTGATTTAGAATTAAGTGATTTTATAATAAATTCAGCACATTCTTTAATAGAATACTCATCAGGGTTACCAACATTAAATGGAGTAGGATCACTACAAAACATCACGTTATGAATTCCTTGAACTAAATCATCTACATAACAAAATGATCTTGTTTGAGAACCATCTCCGTATACTGTTAGATCTTCTCCTTTGAGCGCCTGGTTAATAAAATTGGGAATAACACGACCATCATTAGGTCTCATTCTAGGTCCATAAGTATTAAAAATTCTAATTATTCTCGTATCTACTTTATATTTATGATGAAAGCTCATCGTAAGTGCTTCTGCAAAACGCTTAGATTCATCATAGCAAGATCTAGGTCCTATTGGATTAACATGACCTACATAATCTTCAACTTGTGGATGTATTTCAGGATCTCCATACACTTCAGAAGTTGAAGCTTCTAAAAATCTTGCACCTTTTTCTTTTGCTAATTCTAATAAAGCGAGTGTTCCTTCTGAATTTACACGCATAATTTCAAGAGGAATTTTTGAAAAATCAATTGGTGAAGCGGGTGAAGCAAGTGAAAAAATAAAATCAATATTTAAATCCTTAAAATCTGGAATTGACTCATAAATATTTGCTTCATGAAAATCAAATTTTTCATACTTAGAAAGAAGTTCAATATTACTTTGGGAACCTGTGATAAAATTATCAAGCCCAATTACTTTTGCCCCAAGGTTAAGATAAAGTTCAGCGACATGAGAAGGGACAAATCCTGCAGCTCCAGCAATAACAATTGTCTTTGCTTCTAAAGATTCTGGTAATTTTACTTTAGTCATTTTTTCCTTTCTATATTTTTTTCTATAATACAACTATTTATCTAATTTTCCCATTGCTAAAAAATGTGGGTTTAATAAATTTTCTTTGTTATATACAAGAGGATTTTCAGTTCCAAATATAAACAACTTACCACCTGCCTCTTCAATTATTATTTGTGGTGCTGCTGTATCCCATTCCGAACACGGCCCTAGCCGAGGGTATAACTCAGCATTTCCTTCTGCTAGAAGTAAAAACTTTAAGGAACTTCCAATTGAAATTTTCTGTGGTCTATTTAGAGTATCAATAAAATCTGCCGTTTCTTGATTAAAGTGTGATCTAGAGCAAACTACTCTTAGGTTTTCTTGCTTCAAGTTAAATCTAGAAACTTTAATTTGATTAATATTATTTTTGAATTCACAAAATGCACCTTCATTTTTCAAACCCCAATAGGTTTTCTCATGAGCAGGAAGGTGAACGATACCAAGAATAGGTTTGCCTTCTTTAACTAATGCAATATTAACTGTAAACTCTCCGTTTTTATTAATAAAATCTTTAGTCCCATCTAAAGGATCTATTATCCAGCAATAATCATAATCTTTTCTAATTGAATATGGAGTTTCTAGTTCTTCTTCTGAAATAATGGGGATATCTGGGTACAGTTTTAAAAGTCTAGAACAAATGATTTCATTCGATTTTTTATCTGCAATTGTTACTGGTGAATCGTCCTCTTTTTCCTTAATATCAAAATCACCAGAATCATATACTTCCATAATTTTATTGCCTGCAAGTTTAGCAATATTAATTAAATCATCTGTCATTTTTTTTAAATTTATCATGGTTACAAATATACCTAAGAACCTATTCATGTCAAAAACAAATATTTTCCAGCTACTCCTTTTCTATAATACGTAAACTTATTTAATATTTTTTTATTTTCTTATTTTTTCTAAATAATTTTGCCACTCCATAGTTGTTCTAAAAATAACTTCCAAGGTAACTCTTCAATATTTTCACTTAATAGTTTTCTACTTGAGCTATTAGAGACAATTATATATTTTGAAAATATTCCTTCTTCTTTTAAAGCATTTAAACCTTTTAGATGTTTTTCTCGAATGTTCTCTGTTCCTTTAATCTCAATTGCAATATCTTGATCTAATAATAAGTCTACTTCAAATTTTGTTGTCGACCTCCAATAAGACATCTTGTTTTTTTTTCTTGAATAACTTAAGTATGCTCTTACTTCAAGAATTATAAAATGTTCGAATGCTTCTCCAAACTCCTTACTTTTCATTTTTATTTGTGATCTATTCGTGAGGTAATTAGTAACTCCGATATCAAATAAATAGTATTTTGACCTTGTTATAGATTTTCTTTTTTTTGTTTTAACAAATGCAGGTAAAGTGAACCCAAGTAAAGTATCCTCTAAAATTTGTAAATAACTTTTAAGCGTATTTGGTGAAATTTGGCAATCACTTGCAAGGCCTTCATAGTTTATTTCATTTCCATTTGCAGTGGATATTACATCTAAAAATTCTGTAAATGCTTGAATGTTTCTAGTTACCGCCTCTGCTTTAATTTCTTCTTGTAAGTAAGTCGATACATAACTTTCAAGCTCTTCTATAGGTTCTAAACTAGTATACACTTGAGGCAATGTTCCATAATTTAAACATTTGATTAAATCAAAATCATCAATTTCAAATGATGTTAAAGGAAATAAGCTTGCTGACCAAGCACGTCCGGCCAGTAGGTTTGCACCTCCATGTTTTAATTTCCTAGCACTACTGCCAGTTAGTAAAAACTTTATTTGTTTTTCTTCAATTAATCTGTGTACTTCATCTAAAATAGAAGGAAGTTTTTGTACTTCATCAATAACAATTATATTTTCTCTTAAATATTCTTGTTCAATAAGTTCTGGGTTTTTTAATAAGTCTTTGTATGTTTTTGCCTTAAGTAGATCGTAAATTTTAACATTTTTTAGTTGTTCTTTAATTAAAGTGGTTTTTCCGGTTGATCTTGGCCCAAATAAAAAAAAAGATTTTTTGCTTAATAATTTATTTAAATCTAATGCTCTCTTATACATAAAGGGCCTCAAGTATGATCATAATCCTCAACTAGTATACAGGATATCATTATAATCCGCAAGTAGCCTGCAGATTATAATGACTATTTGCCTATATGTAATACAATTTCAAGTAGTTGTGTATTAAATAAATTAGTAACGACTCCTAGATAAGGTAAAACCTCTCTTTAAGGAATTAAAATGAAAGTGACTTAGTGTGCCTTG
>CAYRDP010000014.1:0-111177 GCA_964423165.1 uncultured Bacteriovoracaceae bacterium
GGTATGAATTTTCAACTTGAAGAAGACTTAATGGATGATGATAGTTTATTTGATGATGAACCTGATAATTCACCAACTGTTAGTGGTGATATGTATATTCCAGATAATGATATCTTTTCAAACCCTGATGCAAGTATTTTTAAAATGATTACTACAAGATATTTTAAAACTGCTTACCCTCGCTTTTTTGACGAGGACGAACTAATTGATTCAGGGAAAAAATAATGAAATCAGTCTTTAATTACTTACTATATTTTCTTCTTTGTTTTTCTCTTTTAAATCTTCATATTGATCATTCTTCTAAAGTTGATTTTTCTTCAGCTGCTGCTTCAGAGTGTGTAGACGAAGAAGGTAGATGTGATATTACAACTCAAGAAACTAATGCAGGTGGATTGATTCTGACAGAGAGAATAATCTCAATGGTAACTCTTATTGGAGTTGGAATTGCAACTGTTTTTATTGCATTTGATTGTGCTAGGAACCCGGGGAAATGCGCTAAAGTTGGTATAATAGCTGCTGCAATCGGAGCTGTCGCATTACTGGCCGGTGAAATTGCTGCAATTGTTATGTATAAAGATGTAGAGAGTAAATTGGAGTTTAGAGAGGCATCTGTCAAAGAGCATGATCAGGATTGTGATCCAGACAATGATGAGAGCGGTGCAGGAATTGGAGAGATTAAGGATGATGATGGAAATATTACAAATGTGTGTGGACAACTTTCAGCAATTAATAATCAATTAACGTCGCTGAAAGGATCACGGACTGCTGCTATTACAAGCCTAGCATTAAAGTCAGCTGCGCTTGTTGCATTTGGTGTAGCAACTGTGGCGGAAATTATGGCAGCATTTTCTTTGGAAGTATCCTATCAAGCTTTGAAAGTATCATTGAATAGTTTATTGATTGCGCAAAAAGGAGCGCTATCGGCGGCAAATGCCAGAGCAGCAGTTCCGGCCACAGCAACAGAAGCAACAAAAGCAATAACTCAGTTAAGTGCTTGTCAAGTACTATTAACTCATCTCCAAACAACACTTCAAACAGTTCAAACTCAACTAAAAGACGTTACACCTGAATCAGCACCTGGCGCCAAGGCTAAAATTATCACAGAGGAGGGCATAAGTGAAAATAACTTTATTACTTCTCTTGAGTCAAGTTGTGGTGATCCGAGTCTATCAACTTATCCAATGTTTTCTAGTTCTTTTGTGAGGTACAAAGCTGCATTCGCTGCTTTAAAGTTACAACTGGGTGAGTTTATCGATGAAAGACCAGAATTAGGCGATTATAATGTGAGTGATACTGGTATTAGTGTAGCTGATTACAGTTTCTTAGAGAAAGGGATTACTAATTTATTTCAGAACTTTTTGTTTTCAAAGGCTTTTGCAATTGATGAGGAAGGTAAAAAGGGAGTCTTTTCGTTGGTGGCCTTTGGTGGACTTGCACTTGCCATTGGTATTACCGCTGGTGTTATAAAAGATAATGCAAGAGGTTTAATCACAACACCTAAAACGAGAGCAATTACTTATGGGGTATTTGCAGGTGCTGCTGGTGTTGCTGTTGGTTTTAATGCTGCTATTATAGCTGAATTAGATGAGCAAATTGCAAGTTTAGAATCTGTTTTATCAGAGTCTTTTACTGAGAGTCGTGGAAGTAATTATTCAAGTGAAGGAGGTCAGAGTGGTAGTAGCTCCGCAAGTGCAGTGGATTATGGTTTTGATGATTCAGAAAGCGACGAAATAGATTTAAATCCAGATGATCAACCAATGGTTTGTCCTTTTGGGGGGGATGGTAAAGGTGGATGTAAAGGTGAATCTAAAAGGATTAAGCAGGAATTAGCAAGTTTAGGTTTTTCTACAGGTTCTGGTTCTACGGCAAGTTTGCTGGGTAAAGTATCAGATGCATTAAGTGATGGGAGCATATCTTCTGGGGATATGGATGATGTTGCTAGCCTTGCTGAGAAGCAAGCTGTAGTAGAGAAAAAACTAAAGAAGGTTCTTAAAAAATATAACAAACTTCAAAAACAAACAGGTGGTAAAAAGTTCAAACTTGATAAATTAACCGGAATTGCTGGAGCAAAATTAAAAAGTAAAATAGCGAAGGCACTAACAGGTAACCCAAGGGCAATGAAAGGTTTAGAGAGCGGAATCACGAGCAGTTTGTTAGCGAGTACAAGTAAGAAAAAGGAGAAGAAGTCAATATTGCCTTCTAAAAAAGCAGTTGTTAGTAATACTACGAGTGATGCTGGTACAGGTTTTAATTTTCAATTTGATGATGAGGGAGAGTCTAATAGTGACTTTGATTTGCTTGATGAAGGAGAATATACAGAAGGGGTGAATATTCCAGTTTCGGGGATTTCTAATAACGAAAAAGGTTCAATCTTCTCATTGATTACCTCGAGGTACATGAAGTCGGCCTATCCGGTCTTTTTTGAAGAAGATGACTAAAATACTTTCTAAAAAATAGTTTCAAGTTTTTAATGCTTATTAAGTTTTCATAAGGTAAAATCTTTAAAATGAAAATAATGCCAATTCTTTTTTCACTATTAATTGTTAGTTGTTCAACTAAATCTGTTTCTTATGGAGAAAGGACAAACTCATTCAAAACTCCTAAATGGGTAAATAATTCAGAAGCTAATTGTAGTAAGCAGCAAATATGTGCGGTGGGAAGTGGAAGTGGATATATGAATGCTTCTAGCACTGCCCGTGCTGAAATTGGAAAGATTTTTGAAACAGAAGTTAAAAGTAACCAGTACGTTTCTACTAACTCTGAAGGTGAAGAATATTTTGATAGTACTCTTGAAGAAATTTCAGAAGAGATCTTACAAGGAGTAATTATCAAGGAACGTTATGAAAACAGTAAAGATGGAACTATCTTTGCCTTAGCAGTTTTAGATAAAAGAACAACAGCAAAACTATTAAGAAAAAAAATTAATGAATTAGATGAAGATATTTCTTTTCTATATAAGGAAGGGACGAGAGCATCATTAAATAAAATATTAAGAATATTTAAAGTTAGAAATAAACTAAATCAACGTTTTCATATCGTTCAAGGGCATTTTCTTAAATCAAATATTACGATATCTCAGGTATTGGAAAAAAAGAGAGTTAAAGCAAAGAATAACATTTCAGTGCAGTACTCATTAAGTGTTCCGAAATCTCTTAATAAAGAGTTAAGTATATTAATTGAAAAAATACTACTTGAAAATGATTATAAGGTGGTTAACTCGAATTCTCATTTTTCACTAAAAGGTGAAGTAACGAGTAATAAACTTCATATGAACGTAAAAGGGTTCCAAAAGTATAAACTTAGTTTTAATATAACTAGTAAAAACAAAACTGGTCAAAAACTAGGGGTTTTAAACTTCTCAAAAGTTAAAATTGCGAGAAGTTTTGAACAGGCAAGTGAATTTTTTATGAATGATTTATATTCACATTTAATAGAAAATTTAGTTGAATTAAAGATGGATTAATAAGGAGATATAAATGAAAAAATACTTTTTGCTACTCACATTGCTGACTCTTGTGAGCTGTTCTAGTACTAAAGAAGAATCAGAGTTAAAAGAAGTAGAGCATGAACATATTCAAAAAGATTATATGGTACGTGACGCAAGTTCAAGCAAAAGACCTGGATGGATAGAGGATGCTAATTTATGGGCAAAGGAATATGGTAAAGATACAAGTAAAACCAGATATTTTTCCTATGAAACAGATTTAAAATCAAATCGATCTATTGCTTGCAGTATTGCAAAGTCAAAGGCCAAGGCAGATATTGCAGGTGAGATTTCAACATTTATTGATCAAGAGTTAAAGCTTTCACAAGATGGAGATGCTTCAATTGATGAAAATGATCCAGAAGTGAAAGAGTTGCATTCTTATATCGAAAATACATTATCTTCTAAAGTTCAGTCTTTTTTAAATGGAGCTTCAATACTAAAAACATACTGGGAAAAAAGAAAATATTTAAAAGAAAAAGGCGCAGCAAAAGATTATACTGCTTATGTTTGCTCTGCGTTTGTGAGTATTTCTAAAGACAGGTTAACTAATGCAATCAATAGAGCAGTAAAGCACGTTGTAACTTCAGTTAAAGAAGAGAAGACAAAACAACAAGTTAAAGCATTATTAAAGAATGCAGCAGATAAGTTTTCACAACAATAAAATATAAAGAGGAGATATAAATGTTAAAACAAATTTTATTATTATTGAGTTTAGCTGTTTTACTTACTAGTTGCGGCAGCTTTAAAGCAAAAAGAGTTGGATCTACTGAATCTGATGAAGCGGCATTGGAAATTACTGATCAATGGGTTCAAGGGGACACAGAAAAAGTCGTTAGAGATATTCTAAAAAAAATGGGGAACCATAAGGGGTTTAAGAGATATTTAAGAAAACATAGAAAAGTTCCTACCGTTTTTATTGCTGAAGTAAAGAATATGACTTCCGAAGCTTACTTTCCTATTAATGATATTAATGATGAGTTTCTTAATGAAATTTCAGCATCGGGTGATTTTACATTAGTGGATGCCAATGCGAGAGAAATGATTTTAAAAGAATTAACATATCAAAATGATGGTATGGTAGATCCGAGAACGGCAAAAAATGTTGGCCGTCAGACTGGTGCAGATCTGATGATTTTTGGTAATGTATATATGAAGCCTAAATCAAGGGGTGGAAAAACAATCAAACAATACTCTGTAAACTTAAGAATGACTGACATTGAAAAAGCAGTGGAAGTGATGAGAGTAAGAACAAAGTTATCAAAATACTCTGAACAAAGTGCTAGTGGTTGGTAGATCTAAATTTTAAAATTAATAATTTTTGAACCTTTTTTGGGAATAGAAATATTCCCAATTTTTTTTCTCATTACTTCATTTCCATCTTGCATGTAGAGTAAACTTAACTCATGTTTTCCTTGTGAAAGATGAGCTCTGACTAGTCTAACTTCATGAGGTAAGATTGACCATTGTCTCGTATCTGCCTCTTCCAATGCTTGTGAAATTGAACTTACTATTGATAGTATTGCCAGGGCACCTGATGAGTCATTATTTGCTTTTTGTGATGCAGCTGAAGCAGTAGCGGAAGTAAGCTGCTTGGTGATAAACCTCGTAATTGTTTTTGCTTTAATGCTTGGAAGCTCGTCTTGAAATTCTTTATAAACAACTGTTGAAATTGGGTTCATTGTTACCATTGGAATTGTTTTACCATCAACCTCTATTGCAAAGTCGTAAATATGTTTTTTCCTTCTTATTTCGGGCAGTTTTATATTTGTATGAGTCATCGTGAGGCCTTTTGTAACAGGCAAGGGGACAAAGGTAATAGATTGAGTTTTAGGGGGGACTATTCCATACTGCAAAACAATAGTTAAGTTTTCTTTTTTCTTTGATTTAATTCGTTTTTTTTGCTGTTTAATATAAGAAATTAGATTTTGGTAATGCTTCGTAGGCCCTGTATAGTTTTTGATAAACTCTGATCTTTTGAGAGTATGAAGTTTAGAAAAATCTTGATTATATTTTAGATGTTTCTTATTATAAAAATCAAACATGGCATAGTTTTGATTAAGTAATTTCTTTGCTTCATCCAAGAGCTTGGAGGCAATATTTTTGTCGAGAGTAGTTCCTACTTTTTCATGAATGATGGCACCTAGCAATTTATGGGATAAATCATTTTTAAATACAGGTTTTCCCTTAAATTGTGAAATAAAGTTTTTTAATAATGAGTCCCATTCCATGAGAGTTGCTCTTGCTTGTAATAAAAATTTTCGTCTTTTTTTATTTCCAATTTTTTTGGTGATCAAACCTTTTTTCTCGTCTTGAGGATGTAGGAAAATTTTCTTTTGTGAGGATAATAAAAAATAATTTAATGCTAAATAGAACCGAATTTGAGATTGTACCATCATGCTGGGGTAGTAGTTATCAGCAGTATCGTCAGTAATCATAGACTTGACTTTTTTGCTGATACTAACAGTAAATAATTTATTCCCCAATGTTTTAGCTTCTTCAAAAGTTTTAGATGACATAAGATATTTGGCATCAAAATGTTCTGCAAGCCCACGCTCGATTAGATTTAATAATTTTGATTGTTTATCATTATAAAAGGTTTTACTATGTGAAAGCAGTCTTGCTTCTTTAAATTTTCTTTGTGTTACGAGTTCTCTAAACTCTTGTATTTGCTTATGGTTGATTGAAGAGCAAGAGGTTACAAGTAATATAATAAAGAGTAAGCTAAGTTTCATACTTTTTTCCTTTAAATTTAGTCAGATATCGTAACATGATTTAGAATTTAAATTCAAATCTGTATATCTGAGTTATAAAGTCAGGCTATTGTTTTCTATTTTTGATTAGTTAAATTAATAATTTTTTTTTCTTTTACGATTAGTATAAGGATGAATAAGTTTGTTTTATTACTATTATTTTTATTATGTATTCCTCTTGAAGGATTCTCTTTTTTACCAAAACATAAAACATCAAAAATTATTGGAAGTGAACGAATTGATCATAATAGTACTTGGTATTATTTAGCTGATAATGATGATGCTCGTATAATGATTTTATTTAAATTATTATCAAAGTCCCAGGTAGGTAAGAATATAATCAAGAGGGCCAAGAAGAAAGCTCACGATGAGGGAATTACCTTATTAGATTTAGTTTCACCGGGACAAGTTTCAATTACAGATACGACATTAGTTCGTAAATTTTCACCTGATCGTCCAGATATAATCGCTTTTAGTACGAAGTCGAAAGTATTTATTGATAAGCAGCATAGTGTTTTAGATGCTACTTTAGATTTAGCACATGAGTTAACTCATTACATTGATAGATCAATTTTTAATCCTTATGACTCAAATTTTAATTTACAGGATTTTATCGTATCTATTATCGAAGGAAAGGGTGGAGAAGTAGATGCTTACCTTGTGGAGTGCCAAGTATTAAAATCATTATTTCCAAAATATTCACAAACTTCATCGAAGTGTAGTTTAATTTCAAGTGTAGATGGGAATTATTTAGATAGAGATTTAACAGTTAGATATTTTTATCGCATGGGGCGTTATTTAGATGGTTTCATTGATAAATTGGTAGGTTATGAAATACCTATAACAAAATTTAATAATCTGACAAATCAGCAATCATTATTTATTTCATCTGCTTATGGGATTCCTTATCCAATGGCGGCAATTAAGGAATATGAGCAAATAATGGAAAAAGTATGTGATAATGATTCGAAAAGATTAGATATGGCCAAAGATACTATTAGACGCACTTTGGCATCAGTACAAAAAACTAAAACTAGTTTTGCTAAAACCTCTTTGGGGCAAATGAGAAACTCATATAAAAAAAGATGTGAGAAGTATTAATTGTTGTCATAATCTTTCCAGATAATATTGACGAAAAAGGTCCTAACAGGTAAAAATATTAACATTCAATAAATCAAATTAATAATAAAATTGGAGTCTGCATGGAGGATGGAATAGTCCTTGGAAAATTAGATGATTTTTTAAACTGGGGCCGAAAAAACTCATTATGGCCTATGACCTTTGGCCTAGCTTGTTGTGCGATTGAAATGATGGCAACTGGTGCATCAAAATATGACTTAGAGAGATTTGGCTGTGGTGCATTTATGGCAACACCGAGAAGATCTGATTTAATGATTGTTGCTGGAACAGTTACTTTTAAAATGGCGGAAAGGGTAAAGCGTCTTTACGATCAAATGCCAGGCCCGAAATATGTTATTTCAATGGGATCATGTGCGAATAAAGGTGGGCCTTACTGGCAACATGGTTACAATGTTTTAAAAGGTGTTGATGAAGTTGTTCCCGTAGATGTTTATGTTCCTGGTTGTCCACCGAGACCAGAGGCTTTGATGGAAGGTTTAATTACATTACAAAAGAAAATTGCTAATGAAACTCTATTGAAAGATAAGTGGGGAAAGAATGTTTAAAGAAATTGTTGAACTAGTTAACAATAGTGTTACTAATGCAAATGCTGTTTTTACTGAGGCAGAAGTAGGAGATTCATTTATTACAGTGAATTCCGAATCAATAAAAAATGTATGTGAAGTATTAAAAGGTAGTGAATTTGATTTTAATGTACTTCAAGTAATTACTGGATGTGATTTTCCTGAAACAAATGAAATAGAGGTCAGTTATATTATTGCTAGTTTTACTAAAAATCATGAGTTAATTCTCAAAGTTAGAGTTTCTCGAGATGAGAATACAAAAGTTGATTCAGTCTCTGGAGTTTGGAAAGCTGCTAATTTTCAAGAGAGAGAATGTTTTGATATGTTAGGAGTAGAGTTTAATGGGCATCCTGATCATCGTAGAATTTTATGCCCAGATGATTGGAAAGGTTTTCCTTTAAGAAAAGACTATAAACCAGAAGAAGAGTACCATGGAATGACTATTAACCCTGAAAATAAAATGAATAATGAGCTTATGAAATTCAGTGCTGAGCATAAAGATATTAAGGGTGGCGTGACAAGTCATAGTACTTTTAAAGGAAATTAGAATGTCTGAAAATAAAGAAAAGTTAAAAACAGAATTACTCACACTAAATATGGGCCCACAGCATCCAGCAACGCATGGAGTTTTGCGAGTTGAAATAAAAACTGACTCAGAAATAGTAGCAAGTGCGGTTCCTCATATAGGATATTTACATCGCTGCATGGAAAAACATACTGAAGCGGTAGATTTTCAAGGAGTTATTCCCTTTTGTGATCGTATGGATTATTTGGCCGCAATGAATATGGAGTTAGGATACGTTATTGCTGTTGAAAAAATGCTTGGAACGGAAGTTCCAAGAAGAGCAGAATATATTAGAGTTTTAATATCAGAGTTACAAAGAATTTCTTCTCACTTAATGTTTTTTGGAACATATGCAATTGACTTGGGAGCATTTTCTCCATTTTTGTATGCTTTTCAAGAAAGGGAATTTATTTTAAGAATTTTTGAAGAAATTTCAGGGGCAAGATTACTTTACAATTATTTTAGAGTTGGGGGTGTTGCTGAAGATATTACTGATGGTCAGTTAAAAAGAATTAGTGATTTTGTTGAGAAGCTTTCTGGAGAGCTAGAGAAGTATCATAATTTAGTAGGTGAAAATCAGATATTTATTAATAGAACTGCCAATGTTGGAACTTTATCTAAAGAAACTCTTTATGATTATGGTGTAACCGGCCCATTGTTAAGAGCTGCCGGAATTGATTGGGATCTAAGAAAGAAAAGACCTTATAGTATTTATGAGGAATTTGATTTTGATATTCCTGTAGGACAGGGTGAAAAAGGAGTTGTTGGAGATTGCTGGGATAGATATTTTGTCAGAATGCAGGAGATGCATGAGTCTATTAAAATAGTGAACCAATGTATTGATGGAATTGAAGCAGGTGATATTACAGGAAAAGTACCAAAGGTAATTAAGGTTCCAAAAGGAGAGATTTATGTGCGAACAGAATGTCCTCGAGGAGAATTAGGGTATCATTTAATCGCTGATGGGGGTAAAATGCCTTATAGGATAAAAGTTAAGTCCTCTTGTTTTACCCATGTTGCGTTACTTGGAGAAATGGGGCCAGGTCAGTTAATTGCTGATTTTGTTGCTTCGATTGGAAGTATTGATATTGTTTTAGGAGAGGTTGACCGATGAGTGTAATAGTAAAAGAAGAACCTTTGACAGTTAAAAAGTATTTTAAAAATATCTGGGACTCAATTTACTCAGTGACAAAAGGAATGCTAATTACTTTTAGATACGTACATTCGGAAAAACCTGTGACTATTGAGTATCCAGAAGTAAGAGAGATTCTACCAGATTCTTCTCGCTCTAGGCTTTTTAATGATGTTGATAATTGTATTACTTGTCTGCAGTGTTCAAATGCTTGTCCTGTTGATTGCATTTATATTGCAGGAGTTAGGAGAGATAAAGAAGCACCAAAAATGAAAACGACATCAGGTCATGCAATTAGAATAGACTTAACTCAATATGTAATTGACACTTCTTTGTGCTGTTATTGTGGTCTTTGTACAGAAGCATGTCCTACAAAGTGTTTAACGCATACTACTGATTATGAGTATTCTCAATACGAACCAGATGGACTCATTTACGACTACTTAGAGCCAGAAGTAAAAGCATGGAAGGATAGAATAGTTAATTAGTTCTTAACCTAATTTGTAAAAAAAGATTCTTAATGCTGCTATTAGTAGTACTGCTTTAAAGATAATTCTGAATTTTTTCTCATCAATATTTTTTAATATTTTGATACCAATATTTGTTCCAGTAAAAGCAACAATAACAAGAAGCAAAATTGGAATTATATATTCTATATAATTAAAGCCTAAATATAAAAATGAAGGAATCTTCATAAAGTGAGTTACAATTTGAAATGATGCTTTAGTTGCAATAATACTTTCTTTTTTTAAGTCAGTTCTTAGCATGAATGGTGCAATCAAAGGACCTATCGCTCCGATTAATAATCCTAGTGTTCCACATAGAACCCCTAAAAAGAAGAATGACCAAACTGGGATCATTATTGGAGGTAGATTCTTCGGTTTGAAAACAGTGTATAGTAGTAATAATCCAATAATAATTAAGGCAAAATCAGGGTTTTCGATTGATTTTATAATATAGATTGAAAGAGCAGCTCCAAAGGGAACTCCTAGCGTAAATATGTAAAACATTTTCTTATTGATATGACTTCTAAGCAGAAATGCTCTGGAACAGTTACTAACAATTTGAACAATGCCATGAACTGGAACAAGAGCATGGTAAGGGAAAAAAAATGTCATAATAGTTAGTAGTAAAATTCCTCCGCCCATCCCTGCAATGGCCGAAATGATAGAAGTAGCAATTGCACTTAGCGTGACTAAAATAATTGCAGTCCAAGTTAAGTCAACAGGAATATCCATTTCATTAACTCCTTTTTATTAAATATCCCTTAAGATAACTTCCTTCAGGGAAGCGAGGAAGGGTTGGGCAATCTTCTTTTTGGGTTATTTTTTTGATTATTTCTAGTTTTAATGTTTTATTTTTTTCAATTGTTTTTTCGAGACTTTCAGTGAATTTTTTCCATGTTACTTTTTGGGTATTGATAAAAATTGCTGTGTACCCTTCAGGTTTAAGAATCTTAGCGATCTTAGGTAAAAGATGTTGATAGCTATTTAATGAGTTGGTTACTTTCTTACCATCGCTTGAGCTGGATGGTGGATCACAGATAATAAAATCGAATGTTTTATTATCTTTAATAAACTTATCGATTGCTTTATCTACACTGGAAAGATGAGGGTAGTGGTTATCAGAATTTAGGTTTGAGTTTTGACTTATATTGTCTTCTAATAAGTCCATGTACTTTTTAGAAAGATCAACGGAGTGAACCTCATCCATATTCTTATTTAGGGCAAATAATGAATAAGCACCAGTGTATGAATATAAGTTTAGTAATGATCCATTTTTCTTAAAGTATGGAGTTAGGCTTTTTCTAATAGATGCCATATCAGTATAAATTCCAGTATCATAGCTTTCATTAATTTGAATATTATACTTTATGCCAAATTCAGAAATGACAAACTTTATTTCTTTTGGTTGTTTTAATTTTTTGGGAAATATTTGGGTAAAATATTTTTCTTGTGTAAGATTTCTGTTCTGTGCCCACCAGGAAGTTATATTGCTTTCAGGAAAGTGGTGTTTAAGTCCAAATGTTACGGCCTTCATCAGCATTGTCTGATATTTTGTCCAGAAGTTGCTATAATATTGAAGTAGTAAGACAGGCCCTAACTTAAGAATAAATAGTCCTGGAAGCCTATCTGCTTCACCAAAGCACAGATAAAAGTTATCTCTTTCTTCTGTTAAATTTAACTTTTCTCTGAGTTGAAATGACTCTTTTATTCTATAGAATAATTGATCTTGAAATTTATCTGGACAATTGGGAAAAGGTTCTTCTAAGCTCCATAGCCTTGCTTTTACTTTGGGATGAGTAGGATCATGTAGTAAAAATGCTATTCTAGAGTTTTGCAGGTTGCCTCCAATTAAAAAATCAGAACGTTTTGGAAACCGATTTGTAAATTGGTCTTTAGTAACCCAAGGGTGCCCTCTTTTAAACTGTTTGATTGTAATTGGATGTAGCTCTACCTTAGGAGGCCTAATCGCTTTATATGGGCGTGAAGATGGTTTTTTTTTTGCACTTGGTTTATTCATTTTGTTCTTTAATATTTTCTAGTTTTTCAATGGTGTTTTCAACTAAGGTTAATAGTTGGTTTGTAATGGCAAATGGGTTGTCTAGATCTTTGATTTGATATTTTTTTATGAGATCGATATGATCGGGGTTAATAGCGGCATATGGGTCTAAGTTATCACATAAGAATTTAAGATCAGTTAGCTGTTGTTCCAGTTTTGCAATTTCAGTTTCAATTGGACTGTTATAATTGCCGGTATTCTTATTCTTATGAGAAGGTTGTTTTGTTTCTAGGTTCATGAATTATTTATTTCAGAAGAACACCCTATAGTCAATTAAGGTATTAATTTATGGTATTTTTACTTGTGATTATCTTATTGATTATATGTTTGAGGTTGTATCTTACTGAAATTGCCATATATATAAATTATTTATTAGAAAAGATAAAAGGTTTAAGAGAGTTCTCTATTATCTATTGCGGAGAGAGATTATTAGAGCAGTCGCTTGAATTGGAAGTTTCTTATGTTAAGAAAAATATTTATTTTTATAAATATAAGTTTTACTCCGAACTTATGGAAAGATTACTAGGTTTAAGCAGAAGATATGGAGCAAGTACATCTAAACTTTTAAAAGAGTTACGTTTTGGTATTGCGAAAGATTTGCGTTTTGAAAAAAAAATTAGAAAAATTATTTTTGAGGGCATTTATCAATTCTTTTTAATTTCATTAGTAACCTGGATGTTTATTTGGCAAACAAAGAAGTGGGTGGATTCATTTGAGAATACTCAGGTTGAGTTCATCATTGGCCTAATGCAAGTTGTGGGAGTTATTGTTTATCTTGTTCTCGTCTTTATTCAAAAATCCAATCAATTTAGCATCTTTAATTCATATTTAGGATCAGTATTAACATGGAGATCATTAGTTAGGGTAGGTCTGGGTATTCAAGAAATTATTCAGGTGGCACAAATTGAAAGTAATTTAAAAGTTAAAAAGTCAAAGTTTAAGTTTATAAATAATCAAATGGAAAGATCAATCTCTCTTTGGAAATCTCATGGTAAATCACCTGAAAATGAGCTAATTAAGATTACTGATGATTTATGGTTTATTCATGAGTCTATTTTAGAAATATTTTGTAAAAGGGTTGAATTTATTAAGTTTATTGTGCTTGCTATTTTTTATCTAGGGGCATACTTAGTGTTTATTTTTTCATTAATTGGTGCCATGAGTTCAATAAATTCAATAAGTTTCTAGTAAGTTTTTCCAAGTATCTGTTTTTTATTGATCTAGCTAATTATTTATAATAGTTTACTAAAAAAATAACAATAGGATTAACTATGAGTAACGACAAACAAATTATCTATTCAATGTCACGAGTAGGAAAAGTATATAATCAAAAGCATGTATTAAAGGATATCACTCTTGGATACTACTATGGAGCTAAGATTGGTGTTTTAGGTTTAAATGGTTCAGGTAAAAGTACTTTATTAAAAATTATGGCCGGACTAGATGATGATCATTTAGGTGAAGTTGTTTTGGCAAAAGGTTACTCCGTTGGTTACTTAGAGCAAGAGCCTGAGTTAGATTCAAGCAAAACAGTTAAAGAAGTGGTTCAGGAAGGTGTTCAGCAAACAGTTGATTTATTAAATGAGTGGGAAGAAATAAATAAACAATTTGAAACAGCAACGGACTTTGATGAATTATTAGCAAAACAAGCAAAACTTCAAGATAAGTTAGATGCTTGTCAGGCATGGGATTTAGATTCAAGGCTTGACTTGGCAATGAGTGCACTCAATTGTCCTCCTGCAGATCAAAATGTTCAAAATTTATCTGGAGGTGAAAAAAGGAGAATAGCTCTTTGTCGTTTATTATTAAAGGAGCCAGATATTCTCTTATTAGATGAGCCGACGAATCATCTAGATGCTGAAACAGTTTGGTGGCTTGAGCGTCATTTACAGCAATACAAGGGAACCGTAATTGCCGTAACCCATGATCGTTATTTTTTAGATAATGTTGCAGGTTGGATTCTGGAGCTTGATAGAGGTCAGGGAATCCCTTTTGAAGGAAATTATACAAACTGGTTGGATCAAAAGTCTCAACGACTTGCGAGGGAAGAAAAACAAGAAAGCAAGAGACAAAAAGCCTTAAAGGAAGAACTTGAGTGGATTAAAAGTAGTCCAAAAGCAAGGCAGTCCAAAAGTAAGGCAAGGGTAAGTAACTACGAAGAGAGATTAAAAGAAAGTAGGGAGTCTCGAAATGAAACTAATGAAATATTTATTCCTGGTGGAAAAAGATTAGGAGAAATTGTAATTGAGTCTCACGGAGTAAAAAAATCATATGGGGAAAAGGTTCTTTACGATAATTTAGAGTTTAAGCTACCTCCTGGTGGTATCGTTGGCATTATAGGGCCTAACGGAGCAGGTAAAACAACTTTATTTAGATTGATTACGGGGGAAGAGACAGCAGATGAAGGCACTTTTAGAATAGGAGATACTGCTGAAGTTTCATATGTTAATCAATCTCGAGAATTAGATCCAAACTCAACAATTTATGATGCTGTTTCAGGTGGCACAGAATTTATTAAACTAGGTGATAAGGATGTTAATTCTAGGGCATATATTGCTAAGTTTAATTTTTCAGGAGAAGATCAGAAAAAGTTAGTTTCTCAATTGTCGGGAGGAGAGAGAAATAGGGTTCACTTAGCATCACTATTAAAAGAAGGTGGAAACGTTTTATTACTTGATGAGCCTACGAATGATTTGGATGTAAACACTCTGCAGGCATTAGAAAAGGCCCTTGTGGATTATGTTGGTTGTGCTGTCGTTATCTCCCATGATCGGTTTTTCCTCGATAGAATTGCAACACATATTTTAGCAGCAGAAGGTGACGGAAAATGGTTTTGGTATAATGGGAACTTTTCAGACTACGAAGAAGATAAACGTAAAAGACTAGGTGATAGTGCCTTTAATCAAAAGTTTAGCTATAAAAAGCTAACGAGGGATTAATTAATTGATAGTTGCAAAATTTGGTGGGAGTAGTGTTAGAGATGCATCGGGTATGCAACGTTGTTTTGATATAATTAAAAATTCTCCTGATGTTCAAGTTGTGATTTTAAGTGCTACTTTTAATACGACAAATGAACTAGAAAAGATGGGAGAAGTAGCAAGAACTAATTATTCAGAAGCTCTTTCTTTATTAAAAATAAATCAATATAAGCATGAATTAATTATGCAGGATCTTGGCATTGCAGAAGAGCATTTGTTTGATCTTTACCAAGAAGCACAAGAGATTTTAACTGAAATTAATAACTCAAGGTGCTTAACACCTAAATTAATGGATCATTTATATTCTATCGGAGAACGAGTTTCAACAAAGGTCTTTTACCTTTTTCTTCAAAAGAAATTAAAATCTAGGGATGTATGTCTACGGGATTCTTCTGATATAATACAAACGAATGAAAGCTTTAAGGAAGCAATACCTAACTTAGAATTTATAAAGAATATTAGTTCGGTGAGGCTTATTCCTGAATTAATAAACAAAAGAAAATTAATTGTAATGCAAGGGTTTATAGGTAAGACTTCAAATGGAGATAGAACTACCTTAGGTCGAGAGGGTTCAGATTACTCTGCTGCCTTAATTGCAGAGGCCATTCATGCGTCTTCTCTCGAAATCTGGACTGACGTGGAAGGTATTGCAACGTGTGATCCCAGATATTTTAATCAATATAAAATAATTAATTATTTAAGTTATGATGATGCAACTTTACTAGCAGAGAATGGGGCGAAAATTTTATTTTCTAAAACTCTCTTACCCGTAAAAAGAAGTAATATTCCAGTTAGGATTAAATCAAGTCGGTTTCCTGAAAAAAAAGGTACATTAGTTAGTAATCATATTCCAAATCGTAGTGGTATAATTTCAATTAATATAAAAAAAACTAAAGACTTTGAAGTTAGATTAGTCGGGAATATAGATAAATCAAGTGAGTTGATTAATGATATATCTGGGTTTAATCAAGAGTCATTGTGCTTTGTGAACGTTACTCCAGACAAATTAAATTCATTATTAAGTCAACTACACACAATTCTTTTTGATAATTTCATAGAAGTAGAACATATTTATGAGTAGTGATTATAGATATGTATTACTAAATAAGCCTTACGGAATTCTCTCTCAGTTTACTTCAGAAGAAGAGCATCGAAATTTAAGTGAGTTTGGCTTACCTTCCGATATCTATGCTGCCGGTCGACTTGATAAAGATAGTGAAGGACTTTTATTATTAACAAATGATGGGCCGTTTATAAAAAAGTTTTTAGATTCACATCCGAGAACTTATTGGGTGCAAGTAGAAAGAGTTCCTACTGAAGAAGATCTTCATATTTTAAGAAATGGAGTTAAAATTAAAGGAGGTAATACATCTCCTTGTTTGGTGAAGTCAATTCAACCACCTAGTGTCAAAGAAAGAAATCCCCCAATTCGTTTTAGAAAAAAAGTTCCTACTAGTTGGATTGAAATTACTCTTACCGAAGGAAAAAATAGGCAAGTAAGACGTATGACTGCTAAAATTGGTTTTCCTACTTTAAGGTTGATTAGGGTAGGTCTGGGAAAAATTAAATTAAAGGATCTAGACTTATTGCCAGGTCGTTGGATTGAAATTGAAAAAAATCAGATTGTTTGTTCATAAATAATTTCATGAAAGGGTGATCCAGCTTCAGATCCTAATACTTGAATTATTTGAGTTACCTTATAATTTTCCATGTGGACGATTAGGTCAATATTTTGACAGATTAGCTTCATAATAATTTCAAAATCAATATTTGTACCTTCATGGTAAATAGAAAATAATACCGCAAGCCTTGATAGTGAATCATAAGCACTATTAGCATGAATACTTCCCATTAGGCCTTTATGCCCTGTATTCATGGCCATAATAAATGGAATAACTTCCGATGAGCGGACTTCACCTAGTATAATTCTATCTGGCCTCATCCTTAAAGCATTAGTACAGCTTTGTAGTAGTAACTTTTTATTATCTCCTACTTCAATATGTGTAATATTATTATTAGAAATTAAAATTTCATTGGTGTCTTCAATGACAATAAGATGTTCACTCTTTGAGACTTCATTTATCAAGGTTGATAGAAGAGTTGTTTTGCCTGAACCTGTAGGGCCTGAAATGATAATGTTTTTTTTATTTTTGATACTTTCTTGTAAAAAACTCTCAGGTTTTTCTGGCAGTAGATAGTTATTTAAATGAAATACATTTTTATTAATACGTCTGATAAACGCTTTTGATTTTCCGCTTGGGGTAACTGAAAAATGCAAAAGGCTAACCCTGAAGAATTTCTGGTTTCTTTTTAAAGTGAAGCTAGCAAATGATGTTGAATAATTCCACGAAATATTATGCAGATGTGTTAATACTTCGAGTGAAAGTTGAAAGTCGTCAGGTGAAAGGTTTTTAATTGCTTTAAATTCTAGATGATTATTTTTTTCAATTTGTACAGTAAAACTGTTGTGAATAATGATCTCCGTGATTTGGTCGTCTTGAGTAAACTGATCTAAAAATGCAAGATTAATAATATTTTGGAACCATGTCTGAGTTTGAATGCATTGATAATCTTGATCTTCAGTAATAATCTTACTGACTTCTTCGAAAGCACAAAGTCTTCCTCTTTGAAATTCTTGGGTGAAAACCTGCTTGAACGTCTTTAGGTAATGTTTATGGTTCATATAAAACTCTCTTTGAAATAAAAAATGCCGATAATTTTTTTGTGAGTATTTGTTTTGTTAATTTTTTTAAAGATATGTCCTATGATTGGTAGTGATGAAAAAAAAGGCATTGAGTTAATTATTTCTTTAGAGGACTTTAAGTTTGTTTCAAGGAAGGTAACTGCTTTATTTGGTATTACAAATATTTTGCTTGTGCTACTGTTGTTGTTGATGTCATTTTGCTCTCCCTGATTACTTAATGTGTTTTGTGAGTAAAGTGTAAACTTATTTCCTGACTTCTTTATTTTTATTATTGTGCTGATACCTAGAAAATCATGATGAGTGATTAGTATTTCTTTGCCGTCTCTTATTATATTTTGATTAGATGAAATATTTGTTCCTGTTTTTATTTTTGCTTCTTCATTTAACTTGATAATAATTTCGGGTGAGCTAAGTGAAGTATATTTTAATTTTGCTTGAGCTAGTTGTATGTCTAATTGCTGGTAATAATTATTTGTCAGTACTTGAGAAATCTTTTCATTTAATTTATTAATCCCTAATTTAAAACTAGATTCATTTTGGTTTTCTATAGAGTAGAATTTAATTTTGACTAAGTAATTTTTATTATCATTGATATCATTAACCTCTAGGAAGTTTATGAAATACTTACTTTTAAAATATTTAATGATATTTTTGCTAGGAGCAGATGTAGCACTATAGGAACAGGAGATAATTGAAAAATGACTGCTACATGAGAAGTTTTCTAAATTCTCTTGGAGAAATGAGTAATAAACTTTACCAATCAAGTAGTTTCTTAGCTTTGGAGTTAGCTTTGAGTGAGTTAATAGATATGTTGGGTTTTTTGATTTAATAATATTCAAAAAATTATATTTATAAATATCATCTATTTCACCTCTAACTTCGATATATTTACCAAAGGTTTTAATCTTAAACCCAAAGCTCGAAAGTGATTGCGCGACGTGCCTTAGGTTAAGTTGCTCTCTCTTGGAAAGGATATATAGGTGGTAGACAGACTTTTTATTTTTGCTATCCCATATGGCGATTTCAGAAAAACCCATTTTCTTACCTTTGATAAGTAGCCGATTTTCCTTGGCCGTAAAGGTATGATGAAGAATGTCTGGGTTGCCAATACTATAGTTTTTTATATTATTTACTTTGATTTCGCTATGTTCTCCAATTGAAATGACAATATTTTTGGGTTGAATCTTTGCGTACATGATAGGGGAGGTAAGTACTCCTAAAATAAAGATAACTTTGACAGAATGCGTTTGAGTGGGTACAAGATCATGTTTTAAACTATTTAAAAAAGAATCCTTCAGGAGTATATAGATGGCATCACATGGGCAAAAACTACTAAGAAGAAGAAAAAATAAAAAAGCAAGTCTTGGTAAAAAAAGAAAAACAGCGAACAGAAATAAGGGAACAACTCCTAAATTTGCTATCCATGAAGACAAAGCAGAAACTAAATAATTAGTTAATTTCATAAGTTATTTCCTCAAAAAGATTTTGAAAGACTTTCTTAACATTTCATGGTTCTGAAATAATATTTTTTCAATATTTTCTTTTATGCATATGTGCATGACTGTGTCTTTATTTTTCAAACATGGTTTTTCTGTTTTTGAGTAAGTGATCAATTTCGATGGAATCAAAAGTCTTTTTTCAATTATATTTTTAATCATTATAGTTTTTTCTGATTTGTAATCATAAGTGATAAGTATTATCTCTTTCCCATGTGATTGAAGAATCGACAGATATAAAAGTAAGAACCATTTAGAAGATAATTTCATATTGTCTTTCTTCTTTTTTCGGTTGTGTCTTTTTGTTAAAATAGGGAAATACAAGTACCGAATGCTTTTCTTGTTTAATGATTTTGTTTAAGTCTTCGTTTTTTATTTCTAGATTTAGAGTTTTGCCTTGATTATTAATTGATGAATGTAAGTATGCTTTATTAATGATTAACCTTTTTTCTTTATTGTAAATTGAGACCGGTAGTATCTTTTGTTTTTCTTTGTTGCTGACAAAGGTTTGTCCCTCAACATTTATGAATGTATGGCCATCCTTGGCCGTGTTAGAGAGCATTGGTATCTGTCTGGAAGGAAGAATAAGGCAAATACTAATGCTCAGTAGATTAGTCGTGATGATAATGATTATTGTTTTAATGTTTTCAATCTTTTTAGAGTTATTGAAATTTACTTCATTCATTTATTGAGTTCCATTCATGTTCAAAGTTTTTAATAGTTAAAACTTTTCTTTTTGAAAACTCAAAATGAGAGTGTATTAATATTAAAATCAAAGATGAAATAATTGTGGCCCAAATAAGACCTGAAAGTTCACTAGATCCTCTTTCATTAAGTCTTGGAAATACTCTTTTTCTAGATATGAGTATGGACCATCGAGGGTATAAACTCCTTTGACTAGTATTTTCTGTTCTTGGCCTAAAATATAAATATTCCATATATTTTGTTTTGTGATTGTTACTCCGAATTTATTTCTTTTTAGAACTCCGATTGCATTTGTTAAGTATGGAGTATTTTTTATAAAAGATGCTGCTTGAAGAGTAGAACAATACTTATTTGATAGTATTTTTTTTAAATATGAATAATGAGCAATTTGTTGAACTTGTTGAATGATTGCTCTTGAAGCGTTAGTGGTAGCAGGGTTAATAATAGCAGAAATATTAATAGCTTGGATAGAGTAATTCCCGATAGTAATATTTTTAATATAAGACTCAGTATTAATGTCTAAATATTTAAAGCATAAATAAAGTTGAGAACGATTCAAGAGTGACTTTTGATTTTGGTATAGTTTGAAGATATCATAAAGAATTGTTGAACTAATCATTAGGCAAATTAGCATTCCTGAAATAGTGGTATTTCCTTCTTGTCTCTTATTTATCAACTTTAATAGAAAAATGACTTTGAGAATTGCTTGCTTGATATAAATCATTGTCTTTGGAAAAAATGATTGATTCATCGCAGAATGTTTCTTGTGGATCGTATTCTTCATTAATAATAGCTCGAGTTAATTCCTTGAATGATTTTTGATAAAATAAATGATCACAACGAATGATTTCTGAAATTGCAAAATAGGAATAAGCAATTACTATCAATGTACTTGTTTGAACAATATAAGAAAGAATAGCTTAATCCATTGAAATATTTTTTACTAATGAAGATTTCATATAATTAATTCGATTGATAAGAACATCTCCGTATTGTTTGACTGCGACCAGGCAAAAAATGCCGATTAAGCTGGATAGAATTACATATTCCATTACGCCTTGTCCTTTTTCTGAAAATATTTGATTAATAAGTTTTTTTTTCATGAGATTATCCTTTTATTTATTAATTAGCTTGTATTGGGGAATTAAGCATTTTTGATGCCATCGAAACTAGCTGTAAATATGTTTAAATTAATCAGATCAAGTACAGTTTCTTTAACAAAATAAAATATTTATACTTATATTTCATTTACTCAATTGCATCTAGAACCGGTAAGGATTAAAATAATTTTATGAATGATAAAACAAAATTATATTTATTTTCCAAAAAAGAAATAGCTATATTATTTACCTTTATAGTCTTAGCGGCAGTAGTTTCATTTATTATGGGTATAAAGATTGGTAAGAATTTTTCTTTTGAAAGTGCAGGCTTTACGAGTGCGGAACAAAAGCAAATTTCTTTAAAGTCTACTCTGGAAGAGTCTACTGCTGAACTGCTTGAGGAAGTAGGTTCATCCCCTCCTGAAACGAAAGAGGAGGTAATTCAAGACTCTTACCAAAGATTAAAGAATAAAATTGATCAAGAACTGAAGGACAGTAAGAAAAATGTCGTTGAAAAAACGGTGGTGTCGCCAGTGGTTGAGAAAGCGCCTCCGAAAGATGTTAAAAAAGATTCTGTGGTTGGCAAGTATACAATTCAACTAGGTTCACATCGAAACTTAGTTGATGCTGAAAACTTTTCAGAAGGGTTTAGGATCAGAGGATATAATCCAGTAATAAATGAGGTTAATATTGATGGAAGGGGTACTTGGTATCGAGTAAGTTTGGGAGCATTTGATAATATTAGAGACTTGAAAGATTATGTTGAAAAAGAAAAAAGTTTATTTGAATCTCAAGATTATGTAGTCGGTAAATACGAGTAATTTGGCAATATATTCCATCAATATTTATACACCATGTTAAGATATAATTATTAAATGAATTATAAAATTCAATTTGCAATAATTGTTGCTTTGTATTCTCTTTCTTGTCTTGGTTTAGAATTGAGAGAGAAAATAGATTCTAAAGTTTTGGCATTTCTTCCTAATCATGAAGTTATTGTTATCAACAGAGGCCATTCTGATAATATAGAAAAAAATCAGCATATTAGAATATTATATAATAACAGGTTTGTTGGACGTGCCGTTGTCGTAGATATTGATACTTATCGTTCCACCTGGTTTGTTTATTTCACTGACCTGCCTGGAATATTTAAAGATTTTCCCAAAATAACTATTGTCAGATTGCCAAATAGGTTTACACCTCGAAGAGTTCAGTCCGCTTTAAGGTATATTAATATGCCTGTAATTAATTCTAAGTTAAATGATCTTAGGATCAATCAATTAAAAAATAGAACTAAATTTGCCAAGTTGGAATTTACTGAATCACAAGTAGAAGATGATGAAAAAATTCCAGTGATTGACCCTGAAAGTGAGTTAGAACTAAACCCAGGTAAGAAGACTGTTTACGAAGATCCAAAAGATAAATATATAAATTATTTAAAATTTATATTAGAGGCAGATCCAATTAAATTGATCAGTAAAGATGATGAGAGAAAAATGGATTACTCATTAAGGATTAAGTCAATAGACTGGGGCAATAAAGAATTCTCTGCTTTTTACAGATATTCTCATACTAATAAAAGAGCAAGTAATTTTGGAACTGCATCAAACACAATGGTAGATATTAGCAAATATCACGCGGCGGCACAATTTGATTATAATGATATTTTTCCTGACTGGACATGGTTTTGCTTAGCAGACTGGAAAAAAGAAAGAGATGGAAATATTAATCCCTATTACTATAGACTTCATTTAGGCCCTTTTGGGATTAAGTATAATTTTTATCAATCCACATCCATTGATGAGATTAGCTTAAGTTATGTTCCTTTATTAGAATTTATTGAGCGAGATATTATAAATGATGATGGTACGCAAGATATTTTTACTGATAATTATGCACGTCACTCTTTTCGTTTCCGATTTAAGTGGAGACCTAATTATGCATTTACTCTAACTGACGTTGCTTGGTATCGACCTTATCATAACTTAGCGGACAAACATATTGATTTTAAGGATGTTAAATTTGAAAATAATTTAACTTCAAGTTATCAATTAAATGAAAATTTTAGTATATCTTATTCTCACATATTAATTTGGGATGTCGCAGATTCTAACAACTATGGTTTTCCTGCGACTATTTATGAGAATATATTTTCCTTTAAATATAATTTCTCTATTTAATGAGGTTTAAATGAATTCAGATAAAACATATTGTTTAGTGATGTCCGGAGGTAGAGGTACAAGATTCTGGCCAGAATCAACGAAGAGAAAACCTAAGCAATATCTTTCATTGTTAGGTAGTAATTCTTTATTACGGGAATCTTTGATGCGGTTTGGAACACTTATTCCTAAGGATGATCGTTATGTCGTTACTATTAAGGAGCAAGAAGATCTAGCAAAAGAGCACTCTAATAATTTAGTGAATAAAAATGGGATTATCTTTGAGCCTAGTAGTAGAAATACTGCTCCATGTATTTTATTGTCCTTAGCACAACTACTTAATAATGGAGCAGGATTAGATGAAGTAGTTGCTATTATGCCTGCAGATCATGTCATTTTAAACACGAAGGGTTTTCAAGAAACGATTAAATTAGCAATATCTCTTAGTAAAGAGCATAGTTCAATAGTCACAATTGGAATAAGACCGGTGTTTCCTCATACTGGTTATGGATATATTCATCGAGAATCAGTGGCTCAAGATAATTATTTTACCGTTAATTCGTTTAAGGAAAAACCAGACCATGCAACTGCCACTAGCTATGTTCAATCAGGAGAGTACTTTTGGAATGCTGGAATGTTTGTTTCAACGATTGGATGTTTATTAGAGCAATTTAAAGTTCATGCACCTGAGATTTATTCTTTATTTGATGGACTACAAAATAATTTAAATAACTGGGAAGAGCTGTGCAGTATTTATTCACAAATGCCAAATGATTCAATTGATTATGCGATTATGGAAAAAACAAAGGATATTTTAGTCATTGAAGCAAAGTTTGATTGGAATGATTTAGGATCGTGGGATGCTTTAGAAAAAATTATTCCCAGGGATAAGGACAATACAATAATTTCAGATAAGGGATCATTTATTGATGGATCTTCTGGAAACATTGTTTTTGCTAAAGATCAGCATATTTCATTAATAAATATTAAAGATTTAATTGTCGTTTCAAATAAAAATGCTCTAGTTGTACTTCCAAAAGAAGATTGTCAAAAGATTAAAGAAATAGTGAATCATTTAGAGCAAGATGAATCGGGCAAAAAAATATTATAATTGAAATCGTTTTTTTACTCTACTAAAAATAGCATCTGTGTTTTTTAAATAAATATTTTTAATTTCAGCTAAATCCGGTGTAACTAGTTTTATATTTATATTTTTCTTTTTTAATTCTTTATTAATATTATTAGCAAATAACTGTGCATTGTTACTGCTTTGAGCTGCAAAGGAAGCCTCTTGGACTATCTTGTATAATTCCTCTCTTGGGAGATCTGATTTTTCAATAAGGAAGTGAAGATAATAACTTGAAAGGTAAACAAATGTTGATGAAACTTTTTCTTCCATAGTATCGGAGTGAAAGTTTAAGTTTAAAATAGTGCTCTTAAGTCTTGAAAGTGAATAATAAAGAATTCCTAAGTTGTCTGGCAGATAAAGTCTTTCTGTTGATGAATGAGAGATGTCTCTTTCATGCCAAAGAACAATATTTTCTAATGCCACAGAGACATGCCCTTTTAGAATTCTTGCCATTCCAGTAAGGTTTTCAGCAGAGATTGGATTTTTCTTATGGGGCATTGTTGAAGATCCTTTTTGGCCTGGTGCAAATCCTTCATGGAGTTCACCCACATCGGAACGGTGCAAATGTCTAATTTCAACAGATAACCTTTCTATTGCTGCGGCAGTTAAAGCATTTAAGCAAATTAACTTTGCAATTCTATCTCTGGGAATAACCTGAGTAGAGCATGGTTCAACATGCATTTTTAAATTACTTGCCGCTAATTCTTCAATCTCGGGTGTTAATACTGCATAGTTTCCTACTGCTCCTGAAAATTGAGCAGTTAGTTCATTATTATAAAAGTCGTTTAGTTCTTTAAAACGCCTGGCAAACTCAGCATAATGCCCTAATAATTTAGCTCCAAAACTCATAGGTTCTGCATACATTCCATGGGAGCGTCCAAGGCAGACATGATCTTTCATCTCTTCTGCTCTTTTTAGTAAAGCTTCAACAGTATCCTTAAAAACTGGTAATATTTGCTCTAGTGATCTCTTAATTTGTAAGTTAACCGAAGTATCAATAATGTCAGAAGATGTAACACCAAAATGAAAGTATTTTCCCATTGAAACAGGAAGTTGTTCTGTAATAGATGTGCAAAAAGCGATAATATCATGCTTGGTTATTTGCTCTATTTCATTAATTCTATGTGGGTTTATTTTAGTTTTGTGCTGAATTTCATTTGAAATACCGGAAGGTACCTTTGCTCCTTCCAAAGCTTTTAATATTGCCAGCTCAACTTCTAAGTAAGTAGAAAACTTAGACTCTTCGGTCCATAAATCTGATATTTCTGATTTGTCATAACGTGGAATCATTTAAACCTCAGTAATAAAATGAAAAGTCTGTACCTAGACTAAGCCAAGAAAGAGAAAGATGCCTTGGTGATGCTGGTTCATTCTCGAAAGATTCTGATCTTCTAACTGCATAAATATTATAACTAATCTTAAATCCAAAATGCATACTTTTGGAAAATCTATAGTGCATACCGTAATCAGCTCGAAGCCCTGGGCCAAAAAAGTTTTGACTTAAGAAATTTTCATGAAATTTGGCAAGATTAAAATATGCCTGAATTGTTTCATAGAAGTTTTCTGAATAGATAAAGTCACGAAGATATGTTGTTCTGCGGCCAATACCAATTCCCAAAGAGGTAAATGTTTCATTTTCTTCATCGTGATCAACGGGGTTAGTAGCATTTATTTGACTTATGGAGTTGTATTCAAATTTTCCAAAAGTGAAGATTCCTTCAATCCAAAGATCTTCAGAGTATTTTTTACTAATTGCTAAGTCTAACGTAAGAACATTAAATAGTTTATACGGGTTTGTATTTACATTAGGGACAAAAGAAAACTTAAACTTATCATTATCGAGGTCGTGAATCTCCTCTAGCCCGGTATCTCTGTCTCTCCAGGAAACGACATTAGGACTAGAATGACCTTTTGTGACTTCGATTTTCTCTAAAGGGGTTTTAATATTTACTTCTTTTTTATATACTTGTGAATATATTAATTTAGAAAAGGTCAGTGTAATGAGGAAAAAAAATATCTTGATCATTGCTTCGCTTCCTTCTTTTTAGATTTTTGATTTTCCTCTTCAATGATCCTTTCTTCTAAAGTTAAAAATTTCATAGCAAGGTCTTCAAAGTGACTTCCACCAAAGTCGGCAACACCAGTATATTTTGCTAATTCAACCTTATTAAAAAGATGTGAGTTCATTACTTCTGCTAAAGTAACTTCGGTGTCTGTATAGTCCCTTAATGCATGGAGGAAATCTAGGAATAAATTTTTATCTTTAGTATATTTGTCTAGGATTGTATCGTAGGTTTTTCTTGTATTTTCGCTTCTGGCCTCAAGAGTGATCATTTGTTTTTCTAAGTTTTTTACGACGTTAAAATGCTGGTGAAGCTTGCTTTCTACAAGATGTTTTTGGCGTATAATATTGTGTTGAGTTAATCCTTTATTAAGAATAGCTCTATCAATAATGCGATGATTGATAAAGCCGTCTCTACCAAGCAGTTTCCAAGAAGCTTCTAGCTTTACAACTAAATCAATATGCGGAGGAGTATCAGTTGTATATGTTTGTCCAAATGAGCTTGGAGTCCAAGATAGCTGCTGTATCCCAAAATCAATTGTAAATTCAGGGAGTGCCCAGTTGCTCCTACGAGCAATTTCATAGTTTCGCTCCGCTATTTCATTATTTACATGGGATGAAATAATTTCCGAAGAATGCCCAAGAGATAGTGAAACCATTTCTTCTAAATTTGTTTTAATTTTTTCATATTTTAATTTTTCTCTAATAACATATTTAGTGCCAGGAGGATCATTTATTAAATAAGCGAGTTCGTGATGGGCATCATCTAGCTTTCGGACTGATTCATAGTATTTGCTTTGTGCTCTTAAAAATTCAGACCTTGCTTGGTAGTAGGCTTGTTTATCAAGCTTATTGGCCGAGGCTTTTTCTCTATTTAGTCTGTAAATAAATGAAGCATGTTTTAATTGATTTCGATATATTGTTTCAACTTCTTTTTTTGTAACAAGTTTGAAGTATTTTGTAATTAATTTATGTTTAAGTTTTCTCTGTTCTTCTTTTAGTACTTGTTTGTTGCGCTTGATTGTTTGAAGACCATTTAAGTATGCTAAATAATCTTTACCCCAGTTAAAAACAGTGTAGTCTCCAAGGTCTAGTTGTGTGATGGCGGATGGTGCTGTAGGGGTCTCTGCGCCTAGAACATCACGAAATTCAGTTAACCTTTGGACAGTAGAGGAAAAAGACAAGGTTACTTGAGGAAGCCAAAAGCCATCTTTTAGATCAATCTTTTGAATATCATATAATTGATCTTGAAACTCTCTGGTTTTGACATCATCATTTTTATAAAGTCCTTGTTGGATAGCAGAACTAAGGCTAATTGGCTTAATATTATCATCAATATCAAAACGATTAATTATGTCGGTACTGAAAACTTTATTACTTATAAAAATAATCAAAAAAATAGAATAATAAAAATAATTCAAACTTATGCCCTAAGTAAATGATTTATACTTAAATATAGAACATTGGAAACGTTGTGTGAAGCAAGTCTATGAAATTAAAGCTGAATTCCTGGGCATCCTTTACGTATAATTACTTCTTCTAAATGGTCAATGCTAAGACGGACAATTTGTAGCTCTTGATTCAGTCTCATTAGGTTATGTGATAAAGATTTTGCAATAGATTTTTTATGATCTGGAGTAATTTTGGTTAATCCATTATTTCTTTTGATTAATGAAAGTACTTTGTTCTTTATCTCTAGTTTGTCCTTTCTTTTTTGGCTTAGTTTGTTGCACCTACCACTAATAGCAGGGTTTGTGATAATAGTATGTGTTGCTTCTTGGGACATGACCAGTGGAGTTATAAAAACTAGAAAATATAAATTTAAAATTATAAAAAATACTTGTCTATTCATCTATATTACTCGAGTTCATTACACACCGTATTATTATAACATCTCTTTGCCAGATATTTGAGATAATGGTAGATTGTACCCATTAATCACCACTCAATGATAATCATGAATACAAAAAGTAATAAAATTTTAATTTTAATACCAGCGAGGTACCAATCATCACGCTTTCCAGGTAAGCCATTAAAAACCATTTTAGGAAAAACAGTTATTCAAAGAGTATATGAAAACTGTAGTGATCAATTATACGATAATTCTTTAGACATAACAGCAGTTGTCGTAACAGACAGTGACGAAATAGAAAATCATGTTAAGAGTTTTGGAGGAGATGTTTGTCGAGTGGATGACTTATTGGAGTCAGGATCAGAAAGAATTTATTTAGCTTATAAAAGAAATTTTACATTAAAAAACTTTGAGTTAATAGTAAATGTTCAAGGAGATGAACCACTCATTACTTCATCTGATATTAGTCAATTGATTTGCTTTCATTTGAAAAGCAGTTTTGATATTGCCACAATGGTTAAAGGAAGCAAAACATCAAATTTAGAACTAAATAATCCAAATAAAGTGAAAGTAATCTATTCGCCTAAAACAAGCAGATGTTTATATTTTTCAAGGCAAGCTATTCCACATTTTGCAAAAAGCGATTCAAAGAATATTTGGTATCACCATATTGGAGTTTATTCATATCGACCAAATAAATTAGAAGAATTCTTCAATGCTGAAAGATCGTACTATGAAACCCATGAAAGATTAGAGCAACTAAGAGCATTAGAAATCGGTATGACAATAGGTGCAGTAGAAACAGAAAAAACATTGATTGGAGTAGATACCCCAGAAGATATTAAAAAGGTTGAAGGAGCCATTTGTGACAAAACCAATTAAGAAATTTATTTTTTTTACCGGAGGTGTGGCCAGTTCTCTAGGGAAAGGCTTGGCATCTGCTAGTCTTGCTTCCCTGCTGGAAAGAAGAGGAATCAAGATTAATATGTTGAAAATGGACCCATATATTAATGTTGACCCAGGAACCATGAGTCCGACTCAACATGGAGAAGTTTTCGTTACAGATGATGGCGCAGAAACAGATTTAGATTTAGGTCACTATGAAAGGTTTACTACTCTAACTCTAGAAAAACGTTGTAACTTTACAACAGGACAGGTGTACCTAGAAGTTATTGAGAATGAAAGACAAGGTAACTATTTAGGAAAAACTGTTCAGGTTGTTCCTCATATTACCAATGAGATTAAAAGAAGAATTCATAAAGCAGCAGAAGGGGCAGATTTACTTTTAGCAGAAATTGGTGGAACAGTAGGTGATATTGAATCTCAACCATTTCTGGAAGCAATTAGGCAACTAGGTCAAACTGTAGGGCAGGAAAATGTTTTATTTATTCATTTAGTATTATTGCCTTATATAACTGTTGCAGGAGAGTTAAAAACCAAGCCTGCGCAGCATTCAGTCAAAGAATTACGTTCTTTAGGACTTTTCCCAAACATAATTTTATGTAGATCAGAGCATGATATCAGCTCAAGTGTTTTAGAAAAATTAGCTTTATTTTGTAATGTACCAAGAGAACAAATTTTTAAATCAAGAGATGTTAATAGTATTTATAAAGTTCCATTAGAGTTTCATGAACAAGGACTAGATGAGAAAGTGACAGAACTACTAGGAATGTGGACAGCTCGTCCTAATATTGAAGACCTTGAACGAGTTATTTACAACGTTGATAATCCACTGAACTCTGTTAAAATTGGAATTGTTGGTAAGTATACTGACTTAATTGAGTCTTATAAATCTCTAGATGAAGCATTAAAACATGGAGCAATTGCTAATCAAGTTAAATTAGAGCCTGTCTATATTGATGCAGAAGATCTTGAAGATGAAAAAAATAAAAATATTTTAGATTCTATTGACGGAATATTAGTTCCTGGTGGATTTGGAGAAAGGGGAACGGAAGGGAAAATATTTGCAATAAAGTATGCGAGAGAACAGCAAATTCCATTCTTTGGAATTTGTCTAGGGCTACAACTATCAATTATTGAATTTGCTAGAAATGTTGTTGGTATTAAAGATGCCACCTCTGCAGAGTTTCCTGAATCTGGATCTAAGTTGATCGATTATATGGAAGGACAAAAGAAAGATGGTGCAAAAGGTGGATCAATGAGACTCGGCGCCTACGATTGCTCAATTGAAGCAGGAACATTAGCTGCAGAAATTTACCAGGAACCGGAGATTTCAGAAAGGCATCGCCATAGACTAGAAGTTAACAATGAATATGTTGACCAGCTAAAGAAAAATGGAATGATTTTTTCAGGCATGAATAAAAAGTTAAATTTGGTTGAAGTTATAGAATTAGATAATCATCCGTTTTTTATTTCGTGTCAGTATCATCCAGAGTTTAAGTCTAGACCTTTTTCACCACATCCATTATTTGCTAAGTTTATTGAGGCCGCAAATAAAAAAGGACAGGAATAATTAATGAAAAATAAATTTGATATTATTAGTGGGCCTTGCGTTCTTGAAAGTGAAGATTTGGCAATAGAAATTGCGGGAAAACTAGTTAAAGATTTTTCCAGTTTTGAAGAAAGTATAAACTTTTATTTTAAAGGTAGCTTTGATAAAGCAAATCGTTCTTCCATTAACTCCTATCGAGGACCAGGGATTGAAAAGGGACTTGAAATTTTATCAAAGGTAAAACAAAAATTTAATATTCCAGTAGTAACTGATATTCACCTTCCCGAACAAGCTGAAGCAGTTGCAAATATTGTTGATATTGTTCAGATACCCGCATTTTTATGTCGTCAAACAGACTTAGTGATTGCTGCAGCACAGGCATGTAAAAAATATAATAAAAAACTAAATGTAAAAAAAGGACAGTTCTTATCTCCAGAAGAAACAAAAAATATAGTTACTAAAGTAGAAGATATTTTAGATAAGTCTGAAATGTTTTTAACTGAAAGAGGAACTAGTTTTGGATATAATAATTTAATTGTAGACATGGCATCATTTCAAACTATGAAAAGTTTTGGAGTAAAAACTATTTATGATGCAACTCATTCGATTCAAAGACCAGGAGGTCTTGGTACTGCAACCGGAGGAAAAAGAGAGCAAGTATTAGTCTTAGCAAAAGCTGCAATTGCGGCAGGTGCTGATGGTGTTTTTATTGAAACTCATCCTCGCCCAGATGAGGCATTGTCTGATGCTGCAACTTGCTTATCATTAGATAAAATGAAATCAGTAATTGAATCATTACTGCAAATTTATAAGGTGTCTTAGATGGAGAGAAGAGATTTATACAAAGTGGCAGAGAATTATAAAAGTAAACTAAAAAAAATTAAGGTTGCGCTCTTTGACGTAGATGGGATTTTAACTGACGGTAAATTATATTATTCAGGTAGTGAAATTGGATATAATCGCTTTTTTAATGCTAGAGATGGATATGGCCTGAAAGTTTTAAAAGAGGCGGGAATTAAGGTAGGCATTATTTCAGGAGGAAATAGTATTGGAGTTAGAGAAAGGTTTCAAGAAAATCTAAAACTAGATTTTATTTACATGGGTAATGAAGATAAAAGAGAAGCTTACCAAGAAGTTATTTCTCTTGGATATAAGAGTGATGAAATATTATATATGGGTGATGAGTTTTTTGATTTACCGATATTAGAAGTAGCAGGGTTTTCTGCCAGTGTTCCTCAAGCGGGAATTGAAATTAGAAATGCCGTAGATTACGTAACAGAAGCAAATGCAGGTGATGGTTGCGCTCGAGAAGTTATAGATATATTGCGGTATGCACAAGGCATTGTTCCAAAAGTTAGTAAACTATAATGGAGTAAAAGTTGAAAGACTGGGTGAAGTTTAAAATTTTATTAGATGACCAGTATGATTGGCCGGCAGAGTATCTATTTAAATTTATAATTCCTAAAAAAGAAAAAGATTTATTGGTTCAAATTCTTATGGGGCATCAAATAAAAACGAGGCCATCAAAAACAGGTAAATATATAAGTATTACAAGTACGAAAACATTTAACTCTAGTGATGAAGTGATTGAAGTATATCAAAAAGTTCAAATCATTGATGGATTAATGTCACTTTAAAAAAAGGATAATTATGACATATCGAACAGCATTGGTTATTGGTGCAGGGGCTTTTGGAACTTCAATTGCGAATGTTTTGACTCATAAATTTGAAAAAGTTGTTTTAAAAGTTAGGTCAAAAGATGTTTATCAATCTTTAAAAAAGGGAAGTAACGAAATTTACCTTCCTGGTAAAAAACTACCTGAAAATATTATACCAGCACTAACATGGGAAGAAGTAGACGAAAATGTTTATGAAGGAATTGATTTAGTCGTTTCGGGATTACCAACGTCTGCCATTAAAGACTATGTAAAAAATAATTATGAAAGAATACAAATGTATCTTAAAAGAGATATTCCTTTTGTCTCATTGTCAAAAGGGATTGACCCCGTATCATTAGAATTACCAGACGATCTATTTTTCGATTTTTTTCCAGAACATCGTGACCTATTTACATTTTTATCAGGGCCTTCATTTGCTCAAGAAATTATGGATCAGCAAATTACTTTAGTTGCACTTGCCGGTAGGTCGAGAAAGTATTTAATAAAAGTGGCAACGATGCTTGATTCAGGATATTTTAAGGTCTTAATTGGTTATGATGTTAAAGGTACATTACTTGGTGGCGCCTTAAAAAATATATTAGCAATTTCCGGCGGAATTATTGAAGGACTTGGTTACAACCATAATACAAGGGCCGCAATGATTACTAGAGGTATTTCAGAGATGCTAAAATTTGGAAAAGTATTTAATGCTCGACCTGAAACATTTTACGGCCTAAGTGGGATGGGGGACCTGATCTTAACTACTACTGGAGATGTATCTAGAAATAAGTTATTTGGACTTGAAATAGCTAAGGGGCGAAAGGCAGAAGAAATAATTAATTCCCAAAGAACAGTTGTAGAAGGTTATAAAACTTCCATGGCCGTACATAAACTTGCTAAAAAATATGAAATAAGATCTAGAATTTTTGATGGGCTTTATCAAGTCTTATACGAAGATGCTCTTCCTGTTGATATTATTAATAAAATGATGAGACTTCCTGTTAGGTTTGAAATAGACTAATTATTTTAAATTTTCTTTTATTTCATTTATAGAGATTGTTTCTCCCAGGGAAATTAATGATCCATCACTTTGTTGGATAAAATATGCAGGAACTCCTGCCATTCCATTTTTGGTCAGCCAATCTCCGATTACTCTATCTCTTTTAGTCCAATCTGCTAATAATAGTTTTATTTTTGTAGATTTAACCAACTTTTCGAAGTCTTGAGTTTCCAAAACTAGTTTTTCATTTACTTTGCATGTAAAGCACCACTTAGCAGTAAAATCAATAAAAACAATATCCTTAGAGCTTTTGTAATCCTTCATTCTCTCAACACTCCACTTTTCCCATTGCAGTCCCTCTGGAGTATTGCTTTCAATATTACCTGAAAGTAAATGAACATAAAAAAGGTTAAAGCAAACTATTATTGGAATCACAAAACTAGTAAAGATAATAGGCCTGTTTTTAGTAATATGTTTTTGCAGATAAAATGCAAAAAATAAGAATGCTAACGCTATATTTAAATACGATAAAACGGTAGAGTCATTTGTTAATGCATAAAAAATATCAATTAACCAAATCATAGTTAAAATTAAAGTTAATCCTAAAAATTTCTTTAAGTTTTCCATCCATTGTCCAGGGCTTGGTAAAAAAGAAATTAATTGCGGAAAGACGGCCGTTAAAATAAATGGAAATGCCAGCCCGACTCCAATTGAAATAAAAATTAAAAAGATAATGCTAGACGAAGAAGTAAAAGCAAAAGTTAACGCTGTTCCTAGTAAGGGAGCACTGCAGGGAGTTGATAGTATCGTTGCTAAAACACCACTAAAAAAATCACCATAAACACCATCCTTAAGCTGAAGGTTTCCAAGAGACTTACCTCCTGGAACTCTAAACTCAAATAACCCAAATAAATTTAAAGTAAATACCCATAGTGCAATAACTATTGCTCCAACAAAAGTCGGTGACTGTAGCTGGAATCCCCAACCAATATTTTCACCACCAGACTTTATTGCAATTACAACCATTGCCATAATTATAAAAGTAAAAATAATTCCTAAAGTGTAAAATAAATTATGTTTTAAAACTTTACTTCGTTTGGAGCCTTTGTGCTTGATCAGTCCAAAAAGTTTTATGGAAATCACTGGGAATACGCATGGCATAAAATTAAGAATTATGCCACCTAAAAAAGCAAAAAGTATATATCTGAGAAGTTCGAAATATGTACTATCCGGAGCTACTTTCTTCGTACCTAATTTTGTTTTAGCTTTATCGTGTTCAATTTTAAAAACAAGTTGATTCATTCCAAATAATTGGTCTGCTTGAACACCTGCTGTCGTAGAGAAATTACTAAAAGTTTTACTTATAATTTCAGTAACTCCCGTTTTGGGGTTAGAGTAAATAAATTTTAATGTATATGGTTGTGAAAATTTTCCACCTGTTGGAAATGGAATTTCAGGCTCTTGATATTCCCCGTCCCATTCAATAGGAGTTCTGGCAAATAAGTTTCCTTTCTTATCTATAAAAAGTTCCTCATGTCTAAAATCAAATGGAGCAGTCGGAAATGGCATTAGTAAGCTACGGTTAGGATTTATTTTATCGGGGTTCACTCCTGTAAGGTTATAAAGTAGTATAAGACCATCACCAGCTTTGTTTTTTGAAAGAATAAAATCAATTTCACGATTTTTTGTTGATTGTGGTAAATTACTTAGTCTTTGTTGAAAGTTAATTGCACTTATATCTAGTGAAGAAACTTTAGCATTAGAAGTACTTTTAATTTTGAATTGATTATTTACAAATGATCCAGACATTTCAATTTGACCTGGAATACAAATATGCTTACAAATTAGCCAGTTTGATTTATAATTCAAAGTATTTGATCGAAGTTTATTTGCTTCCGTCGGATTGAGCTTAAAGAAAATAGAGTATTCTCCTTCGTAGCCATACCCCCATAAATTTGCATCTTCAAAATATCTGTCTGGTGTAGGCCATTCGAGAGCAGTAGGCAGAAAACTTTCATTATTAATTTCAAAAAATATTTTAATTGGAAGTCCTGCGTCACCGGGGTTTTTCCAGTACGTATGCCAATGAGGAGCATTTTTATATGAGACAACTAGAAATTCTTGATTATCCTCAGATTTAAAAATAGATAAATTAGTTTGAATGGTAATTTCAGGGATAGATTGATCATTAGATGCCAGTATATTGATTGAAGCGAGTAAGAAGAGTAAAGCTAATAGGTATTTATTTAAATCTTTCATTTATTTTTCCAAGTTATATTATGTAAATATTAGCAAATTTTTAATTGTCTTGGAACTTTGAATTTTAGATATTTAGGTATGCTCTGCAAAGTAGGTTGAGTTCTTTAACATTTTCCTTTAAACAGTTCAGCATTTTTGGGTAGTTAGTATATTCCCTGAATATAATTTTACTACAATATTTATGCATTTCTTTAAGGCAAGGGAACTCCTTGGGAAATGTAGAATCTGCACTATCTTTTTCAGTTGAGACAAAATCAATAGAGCTTGCTTTTATTGGGTTTGCTTTTATATCTGTCAGACATTGCTTGAGAATCTTTGTCTTTTTTTCTTTGATACAGGTTTTTATTTCATCAGGACTTTTGCCCTTATACGGCCCACAGAAATTCATAAGAGATTTATCACAAATTGTTTGAGTATTAATATCTCCGCTAGAGGTGACGGATAAGGTTAAAGTAATTAAAAGGAGAATAGTCTTGATCATTTTGTTTTATACTTTTCTTTATTACGATGTGCTTCTTTAATTAACTTTTTAATTCTTTCAAGTTGCTTTTGATAGCTAATACTTGAAGTATTAGTATATTTGGCATTAGATCTAGTATTAGAGGAGGAGTTTTTCTTTTTTTGATCTTGTTTCTTCTTATATTGCTTAAATAATTCTGAAATACTAACTCTTTTTTCGTTTGATTTTGATTCTTTTGTCACATCTGATAACTGTTTTTGTTTTTGTTTTTGTTTTTGTTTTTGTTTTGTATTTTTAGTCTTTAATTGTTGGTCACGTTCTGAAATAAGGCCACTTTTACAGCTGCTGCTTAGTTTATTTATATTTTGCCATAAGCAAAATTTAATAAACATCTTTTGTACCCTAGCGTCGTATTGAGAGCAGTACTTAGAAGTATCAGATTGGCAGTTCGCAAATACTTTTGTGTTCAATGAAATTAAAATAATAATAATAATAATAGTTTTCATTTATCTAATCCTTACATAAACATCAAATACTCCGCAATTAGAAGCTGAGTTTGAAGTATCTCCTGCACAGTCACCATCTCCTTCACATATTCCTCCAACAGTAATTTCATCACATCCAGGTAGGTTGCCTAGCTTGGTACCACATGAAACACCTCCATCTTGATCATATTTTCCCAATATATATATATCCCTTAAATTCTGGAACGGGTCCCATGCACCTGAATTTTCTCTTATAAGTGTAATTAGGGGGGCGAATGGATTGCGGCTAAGGTCCCAACTATTATTACTTTCTCTATCCCAAGAACCAATAGTACCAGGGGGGCTGGATATTTCGTAGTTATCTGCTGTTGCATCGGAAGGGTTAGCTGTACCTGCAGGGGCGTTGTAAGCAATAAGATGATTAGGGCTACTACAAGGACAAGCTGTTCTTTGAAGTCTAATAAAATCTTGTCCTGCAACTTCGTCACATGAAGCATATAGAAAATTCAGTATTTCTTGAGCTTCTGTTGCTTCATCAATACACTCAACGACTAATTTATACTGAACGGGATCTGATGTTCCATTATCATGCCAGAAAATATTTTTTATTTTTTCACCGGCCGGACATCCTGATTGTGCGGAAGACCCAGAGGGACTTGTACCCGCTGCATCAGCAAGTTCAGTATCAGCTTCTGCGAGTTTTTGTTTAAAGTAAATATAGATATCTTGCATTCCTGTATTCTCAAACATAGATAGCATCTGAATAATTACCTGCTGTTTTTCTGCATCAGTCATTTCGACAAATAAAAGCTTGTTAACATAAGCTTTTGTTGCGACCTCTTGTAGAGATCCATCATCACTTTGTGCAGCAAGGTATATATTTCCTTTAGTTTTAATATCTCCTGTTGCTTCAATTGACACTCCAGTTGCATCTTTTTCAATATTAATATTTAGTGCCGTAATCTCACGGTCATTGGATATAACTTCAGTTTCATTTCCTCCTGAACTTATATGATAGCTTGCCGTTTCAATTTGACCATCATGAGCATAAATATTTTTGCTAGAGTAAATATCATTTCCTGAGTGAATATCATCACCTGTTTTAGTACCTAAAGCACTTCCTACGAGGAGAATATTGTTTGAGGAGTTATATAATATACTACTTTTATCTTGATTAAAAACAATAGCACCTTCAATATTTAATACGTCCTCTATGTTTACAGATGCATTGGCGTAAATATTTCCTTCTGAAAGGATTCCCCCCTTTGTGAATATATGCCATTCACTGGATGTATCCTGTGTGAGATCAAAATCACTCATAGGCCCAACAAATAAGTTTCTCTCAATAACAGCACTTCCCCCTTCAACAAGTAAGTTATTCTTAGCTGTTATGGAAATTTGATCTTTCTCAGCAAGATTAAGGTCGGCACCTTCTTCTGTTAGTGCTGCTGAATAGCCGCTAATTTTAACTGCAGTACAAGGTCCATCAGGTTTTAAGAAAGTACCACCTATCTTGTCACAAGCGATCTCTGCGTAAGTTGTGGAATCCCCTGTACAAGCAGTAATTTCTGTTCCAGCTCCACCATTATTGTACGAAGTACTAATGTCCCTTCTAATAGTTGATGAACCAAAAATTTTATTTGAATCCAGGGCGTCTCCAGAGCTGTCTGTTAGTTGCATTGAAATACTAATTGTACCAGTTCCTGTTTCATCAGTAGCCCCATTTAAGGCAGATCCTGTATGGGTAATATCGGTGATCCTTACGTTAGCACCACTCCCTCCTCCTATTATTTGGTCTATACTAATTAGTGTCGTACAGTTACTGATAACTCCGCCTGCACTTTCACAATTTTTTTTAATTTCATTGTCATTAACAGGTTGAGTACTAGTACTGGGCGAGAGTCCTGTTAGAGTAGCGGTGCAATTTGCTTCTGTTCGCATTGCCATTTTTACTTCATTAACAATTTGATCAATATTTGATTTGAAGGTCATTCCTTTCTGACCTTTTGTCATATTAGTCATTAGTTGCATTGTGCCTAGAGAGATTATTCCTAGCATACCGAGGGCAACCATAATCTCAATGAGTGAAAATCCTTTTTGATTATTGCAAAGATAAGATTTAGCTTTTTTACATCTCATTCAACTTCTACCTTAATTAATTTCATCTTATTATCATCTACTTTTATTTTATATTATTCAATAAAAATAACTTTATTGTAGAAGACTTTATTAATCATGACCAACTGAGATTACTTCTACTCACTTAGATATAATTATTCTTGCCCTGGCCCTTCCTGTTGCAGTTGCTGAAAATCTTTTTGCTGCTGCTTTTGCTTTTGCTTTTGCTTTTGCTTTTGCTTTTGCTTCTGCTATCTCTTTTGCTTTTGCTTTTGCTTTTGCTTCTGCTTCTGCTTTTGCTATCTCTTTTGCTTTTGCATCAGAAGATGAATCATTAGGACTTCTTTTAACTCTTGAAATCATTGTGTGCGCTGCATCTAGCTTTGCCTTAATATCTGTAATATTTTTTTTTATATTTGAGGTTGGCATATTCATAGAATGAAAACTATTTGACTTAGTCTTTATCTCTGACTTCGATGATTTTATTTCAATGTTTACGGCTGAAATATTTTTACCACTGTCAGGTTCACAAACGTCAGGGTTTTGTGATCTACAACCTGGGCTTTTATTAAGTAAATCGGCAAGCTTGGAATTAGGATCTTCACTTGGGTTAGAATAATAATTTGTAGATCCAGTATTAGTATTTCTTGTATTTGTAGTACTTGTTTTTGAACCCTTATAGTAATTAAAATTACTTTGAACACTATTTGGATTGTATGTTTTTGCTGATATTGTCTTAGCTGCTCCGGCATAGCTATCTGAGCTTATGCTTAGTACTATAGATATAATAATTAATATAAATGTTTTTGTAGTTATCATTTACTTAACCTTGTTTTATTGCACGATCTTATTTGCATTTTTTATTTTTTGTTCTAATTCTCCAATATCTATGGTCTTAGGTCCCGTTTCATATGATCCTGAATCAAGATCTTTTGCTTCCGCAGCAGATTCACTCTCAACTACTGAAGAAGCAACATCAATTGAGTCAGTAGTTAATGCTTGCTCACAACTTGCAGTTAAACACTCTAAGCTGTCATCTAGCATATCTGCCAAGTTTTCGTCTCCTTCATAAGCTTCCTCCCAATATGATGGATCTGAAATTACGATAGAATTATCAACTGGTATAGTATAGTCAAAATAGCTCATATACATATCTGATATTGAGTATGTAGCACTCACGGCGCTGATGGCGTACGGATCAGTAGCTGCACGTGTATTAAAAGTTATGATTAGGCAGATTAAAATTGATAGTTTCATAATATTAAGTCCTCTTACTTTGATTAATATTGTTATCGATTATTTCTATTAAAATATTAACACATATAGTATTTAGAGATACAAATGGATGCTAATTAGTAGTATTATCGGATAAATAGAATTATTACATTCAAATAAAATGCAACAAGAAATTGGCAGCTTAGTGTCTATTATTTCTTGTTTTTAAAATGATGAATTAGTTTTTTAATGTCTGACTTCATTCTTTCAAGCATTGTACATCCCTTAGGGACATTATATTCACAAGACTTTTTTAGGTAATGCATGATTTGCTGATAATGTGGTATTAATTTTTTTTCTTTCTTTTTGTTTTCATTATCTTTGTTTAATAAATTTGTTACAAGTAAGCAGGCATCACCATTTTTTAAGGTGCAAGCTTTAATTGCGAATTCTTTTGCCTCAGAATCTTTTTCATTAAGAAATAAGTATTGGGCATACATAAAGCAAATATCCCCATTCTTATTATTTTTCTTGTCACATTGTTGCTTTAATTGCTCTAGGCTAGGCCCTTTATTAAATTGACGGTCTTCCTCAAACTCAACCTTGAATACGTAAGCACATGCCTTGATATCACCTTCTTTACAGCGCTTTTGTTCTTTTTCAGTATTAGTAACAGTCAAGGATGATGATGTTGTTGTTTCTTTAGAGTTAAAGCAACCTGCAACTAAGAATAATCCCAAAATAATAACTAGAGTTTGTTTAAACATATTATTTTACATCCTAGAGGAACGTCTTTGTTTTGATAATTCTTTAGATTTTCTTTTTTCTGCCGCTTCTTCTTTTTCTTTTTTTCTTATGGAAGGTTTCTTATATTCTTTTCTTTTTTTATATTCTTTTAGAATTCCAGCAGACTCACACATTCTTTTAAACTTTCTAATGGAGCTTTCAACTCTTCTTTGGTCGTGAACTTCAACTCTAACTGTAGGTTTCTGTGCCATTTTTTATATGCTCCTTTTAAACTAGCAATTATTTTTGTCACTTTACCAATATATATAACTTATGAATAATATTGGACTTCAAATATAACTTGTTAAAAACTCTATCAAGTTTTACTTTCTCGGTCAACAAAGTGAGTAACTACAATATACCTATGTTAATATAACTGAACGGTTTTAGTTCGATATTGGTAATAAATAATGAGAACTCTACTTCTAGATAATACATTTTCCCCCGTAAGGGTTATAAGTTGGCAAAAGGCCATGATTCTATGGGTAGCAGGTCGAGCAGAAATAGTCGATGTCTACCAAAATATTGATATCAGATCACCCCGAAAAACATTTAAACTACCTAAAACACTAAGATTATTCGCAAGACATTATTCAAGGAAATTCGTCAAACTTACCAGATTTAATCTTTTTTATCGAGACAGATTTATTTGTCAATACTGCGGTAAAAAGTTTAATTATAACGATTTAACCTTTGATCATATTGTGCCTAAGAGTAAAGGTGGCAAAACTGACTGGAAAAACATAGTGGCGGCATGCACTAAATGCAACAGTAAAAAAGCAGATAAATTACCTAGAGAAGCACATATGTATCCATTAAGCTCTCCAAAGATTCCTAAATGGACACCTTCTATTTGTCTAAGATTAAAAGATGATGATCCAGAAGAGTGGTTCAGTTGGTTTTCAATTCCAAAACTACAAGAAGATATCTGACTAAAGTCATTTTTTTCCTCTTTTCCCTTTAAATATTTGGTCAATTTAATTTATTGGCGTATATGACGATATTTTTAATAGCATAAATTATCTTGATCAGGAAAAAGGTATGAAACAAATTGTAAATATAAATTTATTTGTAATGATAGGATTACTGTGTAGTAGTTGTAATCTAATGGATAGAGTCGAACAAAAAGCGACAGAGATTAACAACTATGAAGTTAAGGCATTACATTTTGCCAAGGAAAATACAAAACTAAAAATTAAAATAAGTCAATTGAGGCATGAACTAGAAACTCTGCTAACCCAAAATGAATACTTACATTCAAAAATAAACAGAAAAAATACAGGTCGATCAATCGCCAGCATACCTTCTATTAGAAATGATAAGGACTTGGTGCAGTTTGAAGTATACCGTTGGTCGCCAAAACAATTATCTGTAATAGGAGATAAGTCATTTAAAGAAAAACAATATGAAAAATCTGCTCAGTTCTATAGATCATTATTAATCAACTACTCTGATAATAGCTTCCTAACAGAAAAAGATTATCTTAGAGCAGGAATTGCAGCATATGAATCTGGCTCTCATCCAGACTGGGTAATAGATAGCTTAAATAAACTCATCACTGAGTATCCAGCTTCAATATATTATAGAAATGCAAGGCTATGGATTGGGTTAACAAAACTTCAGTCCGGAGATAATGAAGGTTTTTTTGCTGTGGTTAATGAATTTAGAGACAAGTATCAAAATACTAAAGAATGGGAAATTTTAAGTGGGCATTATGAAAGTATATTACAAAGATACAATAATTAAAATTATCTTAGTCGTTTTAATCTCCTTTAGTGCCCAAGCACGTGTAGTAGGAGTGATACAAGATATATCCGGAACAGTATTTACTGTGTTTCAGGGAAAAACTACTATTGCAAAAGAAGGTGATACGATAGAGGAATTTTCAGAGTTTATTACTGAAGTGGGAGCAAAATTAACATTTACTGATTACTTCGACCATGAAGTTTTATTAGCTGGTTCAGGGCATATTAGTTTTATTCAAAACTATATTGAACTTAAGAGAGGGTACTTAAGTTTAAAAGCACTAGAGCCAAATAGAGAGGTAATTTTAGAAACTGCAAACGCAAAAGCCTTATTTCAGGGAGGGGAAACAATTTTATCTTATGACTCTGATCAAAGAAAAACTCAAGCTTTAGTTGTCAGAGGAAAATTGGAATTTGCTAATATGGAGGATGATTTTTCCGCAATATCATTAAGTGACCACGAGTTTTCATTTGTTCACAAAGAGTTTAATAATGGGATACCTCGACGAGCATCCTTAATAGGTAAAAGTTCTTACAACAAAATTGTTTCATTATTTTCCGACGAAAAAGGATTAATGAAAAAAGTAATAGAGACAAATAAATCAAAAATTAATCAGGACTTAAATCGCAAGCCTGCTTCTATTAGTAATATAAATACAGTTGGACAATTAACTTTGGTTAAGGAAAAACCAAAAAAAAGATATAAAAAAGTTGTACAAAAGAAAATAGGAAGACACAAAGTTAAAAGAAAAGTAAACAAAATTAAGGTAAATATTTTTAATTTTACTAAAAAAGTAGAGATTGCCAGGGCACCTGCATCAATTTCAAAAGAAGAGCAAGATTTTAAAAGATCACTAAAAGTTCAAACAAAAAAACAAACAAGACATAACCGTGAAGTAAACCAATTAATCAATGAACTAGAAAACTATAAAGCAGATTTTAGTCTCGGATATTAATCAATAAAACCATTACCTTACTACAAGGGCCCTATTATTTTTCCTATACTTAAGTTATAGTACGTATAATTAGATATTTAGCAGGGGCTTAATTATGAGCAATTTTAAAAAGTCGTTAACTTTAACCTATGATGATGTTTTAATTCAACCAGGGTATTCAACAGTTCTTCCTAGCTCTGTTACCTTTCAAACAAAATTTTCCAAAAATATTATGATGAATATGCCAATTGTTTCATCGGCGATGGATACAGTTACAGAAAGTGGAACAGCAATTGTAATGGCACAACAAGGTGGAATAGGAGTAATTCACAAAAATCTCTCTCCTGAAAAACAAGCAGAAGAAGTACTAAGAGTAAAAAGATTTGAAATGGGTATGATCCAGGATCCCATTACCATTTCTCCTGATCTATTTTTGAGAGACTTTGTGGAATTAACTAAAAAACATAATATTACAGGTTTTCCCGTTGTGAATCAGGATAATGTTGTTGTTGGAATTTTAACAAGTCGAGATATGCTATTTGAGCAAAATTTAAATTTAAAAGTAAAAGATGTAATGACTAAGAAAGAAAAGTTGATCACAACATCTAACGAAAGTGATATGGAGCAAGCAAAAAAATTGCTACATCTTCATAGAATTGAAAAATTACCGGTGGTTGATAACAAAGGAAAGCTAAAAGGATTAATAACAATTAGAGATATTAAAAAGAAAATTGAAAATCCCAATGCTAATAAAGATGCTTTTGGACGATTAAGAGTAGCTGCCGCTGTTGGTGTCGGAGAAAAAGAAATCGCTAGAGCTATTACTTTAGGTCAAGCTGGCGTTGATGCTATTATCATTGATACTGCTCATGGACATTCTTTGGGTGTTATTGAGATGATTAAAACTCTTAAAGATAAAATAGAAAAAATAGATATAATTGCAGGTAATGTTGCAACTGAAGAAGCATGCAAAGATTTAATCTCTGCTGGAGTTGATGGAATCAAGGTTGGAATAGGTCCTGGGTCGATTTGTACAACGAGAGTAATTTCTGGAATTGGAGTACCTCAATTTACAGCGATCATGAATTGTCGTGATATTTGCAATAAAAGTAATGTTCCTTTTATTGCCGATGGAGGAATAAAGTTTTCAGGAGATATTGTCAAAGCACTCGCTGGAGGAGCAACTTCCGTTATGGTTGGTTCTCTTTTTGCTGGAACTGATGAGGCCCCTGGAGAAATGATTCTTTATCAAGGGCGATCATATAAAGTATATCGAGGCATGGGGTCTCTTGGTGCAATGGTATTAGGATCAAAAGATCGCTATGGTCAAGGAGAAATAGAAGAAAGAAATAAGCTTGTTCCAGAAGGTATTGAAGGCCAGGTTCCATATAGAGGGCCATTGAGAAATAGTATTTTTCAATTACTAGGTGGACTTAGATCAGGAATGGGATATGTCGGAGCAAAAGATTTAGATGAACTTAGAGAAAAGTCTCAGTTTGCTCAAATTACTCCTTCTTCCTTAAAAGAAAGTCATCCTCACGACGTTATTATTACTAAAGAAGCTCCAAATTATTCATTAACATAAAAAAGGTTAATATTTATGAGCACTAGACAAATTTGGATAGTGGATTTTGGTTCACAATATACTCAGTTGATTACAAGGAAAATTAGAGAATTAGGTTATTCCAGTGAGATTATTACACTTAAAGAAGCAAGGACGAAAATTGAAAAATCTTTACTTCCTAAAGCATTAATTTTATCTGGAGGCCCCCAATCTTTTACAAAAGATAAGATTGATTACAACTTTATTTTTAATCAAGAAAACCTTCCGATACTAGGAATTTGTTATGGTATGCAGATCATGGCCGGATTTTTTGGTGGAACTGTAGAAAAAGGAATTTCAGGTGAGTATGGTGACTCTAAAGTATTTGTTGAAGATGGGTTTACAATTCCCCATTGCCCTAAGAATATTAATGTTTGGATGAGCCATTTTGATCACGTTGCTAAAGTTCCTGACTCCATGGATATTGTGATGAAAAGTCAAAATGGATATTGTGCAATGATTCAGCATAAGACTCGTCCTATGATTGGTTTACAATTTCATCCTGAGGTAGATCATACTGATCACGGATTAGATATCTTAAATTACTTTTGCCAAAATATTGCAAAACTAGAGCAGGATTGGTCTGCAAAAGCTATGTTAAAGGAAGCTCAAAGTTTAGTAAAACAAGTAGGAACGGAGTATGTTCTATGTGCTTTTTCCGGAGGGGTAGACTCATTAGTTGCAGCAACTTTAGCTCAGAAAGTTGTTGGAGATAAACTATTTTGTTTTTTTGTTGATAATGGATTGTTAAGGCCTCAAGATCATCACCATATTAAACTATTGCAGGAAAAAACTAATCTGAATATTGAAGTTATTGATGCTGTTTCTATTTTTGAGAAAAATTGCTTCAATTTATCTGACCCTGAAGAAAAAAGGAAGGCCATTGGGAAAACATTTATTGAAGTGTTTGAACAAAAAGTTCATGAATATGAAAACTTTAAAGGTATTAATTTTTCTTATTTATTACAAGGAACTTTATACCCTGATGTTATTGAATCAATTAGTCCTCATGAGAAAGATGGTAAATCAGTTACGATTAAGTCTCATCATAATGTAGGAGGGCTGCCAGAAAGAATGAAGTTAAAATTATTGGAGCCTCTAAGATATTTATTTAAGGATGAAGTTCGGCAAATGGGAGTTGAGCTAGGGTTGAACTATGAATGGGTTCATCGTCATCCTTTTCCTGGCCCAGGGATTGGTATTAGGGTGCTTGGAGAGCTTTGTAAAAAGTCGATTGTAAAAGTTCAAACTTCAGACCAAATTTTATTTGAGGAACTCCATAACTTTGATTTATACAATGCTACTTGGCAAGCCTTTACTGTTTTTCTTCCAGTAAAAACTGTTGGAGTTAAAGGCGATGCTAGAGCTTATGAAGGCGTAATTTGCGTGAGGATAGTAAATAGCTCAGATGGAATGACTGCTATATGGTCGGATTTACCAAAATCATTTTTGAAAAAAGTTTCATCTAGGATTACGAATGAAGTTGCAGGGATAACACGGGTTGTTTACGATATTACTTCTAAGCCGCCTGGAACTATTGAGTGGGAATAGTTAAAACAAATTCTCCATCTTTAAATAGATAAAGTTGAGATGTTCTATTCTTTTCATTCGGCTTAATCCAAGCAAAAGGCATATTCCCAAATGGCAAATTGCACTCTGGGTCATGGAAAACAGGCGTCCAAGACCCCGTATTAATTAATTCTATTTCATTAATCTTGTCATGGAATAAACGATGAGTGTGACCTTGAATTACACGAGATAGATTAAGTGCATGAGCGACTTCTGCCATTTTTACTTTTGATTTCTTTGCATAAAACCTAACGTCAGATGATACGCTTTTAGCGTAAAGAGTAAAAAAGGGTAGTGCAATAATAAAAGGAATAATAAACCACCAAATAGAAACATTAACGATTAAATTAGTTGTAGAAAAAAATTGAAAACTTACAGATATAATAATTAATAGTAATAGTATTCTATCAAGCCATAGCTCTCTAATAACAGAAAATGGTTTAAAAGCGGCAGGATGAGCATGAAACTCTTTTGTTAATCTTAATTGTTCAATACTACTCTGTGCTTTTCTTGCCATTTTACTGATTTTTTTTTCCATTGTTAAAGGATCTCTTAGTGCCGGATGCCAAGATTCAGACATATAAACAATAAATGTTCTAATGGCACCAGTAAACCAAGTTAAAAATAAAAATGGCTGTATTTTAAATTCATATTTAAAGAAAAATTTTGCAAATCCTGTTACATCCATAATAAAAGCATTATCGTCATGGGGATTTTTTAACCCCATTCCGTTTACCAAGTACTTATTTGCTAAATTTCCAAAAGGAAGACGAATAATTTCCTCTTTTCCTTTTGAAATTGTAGGATTAATAGGATTAGCACAGACACAATAAGGGTCATACTGATTACCATGTTCTATTAATGTATCTTTATTGGAAATATAAAACCATTCGCAAAATATAATATTTTTTTCAAGATCTTTATCTATGTTCATCATGGAAATAATTTTATTTTGCACTTGAGGCCAATGGAGTTCAACGTCATGATTTCCAATGATGAAAATAACTTTGTTGTCCTTACTTAAAAAACTAGCAAGGGACTGTAGCCAGAGATGGTGATCTTCTAATATCTTTTGAATTTTAAAAGTTGATTTGATTTCAGTCGAACTTAATCCTCTTTTGCTTTCATGGTAAGAAAATGAAATAGAGTCGTCTTCAGGAAGAGACATCACAGAATCAAAATCAAAAATATCTCCATTTAAAATAAGTTCTTTAGGAGAGGATATTTCAGACTTTATTTTATTAATAAAGTTATGAAACTCTTGGTCTATAAAATATTGTTTTTGGCGAAATTTTTTCCATAATGGCCTATCTGAATTTATGGGTTCAGCGTCAGATAAATGTAAGTCACTAATAACGATGGTATGCATTTATTTATTATATATGAAGTTGGTTTGATTAAATATATAATAATTAAAAGTTCGATTCTGAAATCAATAGTTTGGATCGCGTAATGACACCACGCAACTCAGTGAAAAATTCTGACTTTTTGTATCAATGATGCTTAAATAATCCAAACAAAAATCAATCAGAAATTAAGGAGAGGGATGTCTTCAATATTTGAAACTAGGCCAGATAGCTTTGTACACCTACATTTACATACACAATATTCATTATTAGACGGTGCAATTAGACTTCCTGACTTAATTGATAGAGCAAAAGAATTAAATATTCCAGCGATTGCCCAGACAGATCACGGAAATATGTTTGGAGCAATTGACTTCTATACACGATGTAAAAATGCAGGAATTAAACCAATTTTAGGTTCAGAAGTTTACTTCACAGCAGGTTCGAGGCACGACAGAATTTCACCTAGAAGAAATAAGACAGTAGGTTCTCAGGATGAGGAGGAGTCTAAGCATCATATTCATCATTTAATTTTATTATGTAAAAATAATAAAGGTTATGAAAACCTATGTAAGCTTATCAGTCATGCTTACTTAGAGGGTTTTTACTATAAACCTCGCATCGATATGGAGATCTTAGAAGAATTTAAAGAAGGTCTAGTTTGTACAACAGCATGTTTAAAGGGAGAAGTTGGATATAATTTTTTTACAGACCAAGATGCAAAAGCAATTAAAGCAATTAATAAACTTCATGATGTTTTTGGAGATGATTTTTACTTAGAAGTACAAAAAAATGGTCTAGAAGAACAAGAGATAGTTAATAGGAAAATTTTTAAATACGCAAAAGATTATAACATACAAGTTGTGGCAACTAACGACTGTCACTATATGACAAGGGATGACTCTGCAGCGCATGAAGTTTTATTGTGCGTTCAAACTGGAAAAACTTACGATGATGAAAATCGCATGAAGTTAACCTCCAACGAATTTTTTTATAAATCACCAGAGGAAATGAGAACAGCATTTATTGACCATCCTGAAGCATGTGATAATACTTTAAAAATAGCAGATAAATGTAACGTAGAGTTATCCTGGACAGACGAGAAGGGAAATCAAATTTATCATTTACCTGACTATCCAATTGAAACAGGAGAAAGTCCAAATGATTATCTCAGAAGAATTACATTAGAAGGATTAGAAGAAAGGTTTAGAGGTCCACAATTTAAAAAGATAATCTCTGAGGAAAACTGGGAAACAGAGATTCGAGATCAGTATATTGAACGACTTAATATTGAATTAGATATGATTATTGACATGGGGTTTCCTGGGTACTTTTTAATTGTTGCCGACTTTATTCAATGGTCTAAGAGAAATAATATTCCCGTTGGCCCTGGCCGAGGGTCTGGTGCAGGATCCTTGGTTGCTTATGCTTTAACAATAACAAATATAAACCCAATCCCATTTAATCTTCTCTTTGAAAGATTTATTAATCCTGAAAGAATTTCTATGCCTGATTTTGATATAGATTTTTGTCAAAATCGAAGAAGTGAAGTGATTGAATATGTAACTAAAAAGTATGGAGAGGAGAGAGTTGGTCAAATTATTACTTTTGGAAAACTACTTGCCAAAGCAGCGCTTAGAGACGTCAGTAGAGTTTTTTGTCTTCCATATTCTGAGGCTGATATGCTTTCGAAACTAGTTCCAGAAGAATTAGGGATTACTCTAGAAAGAGCAATTGAATTGGAGCCAAAGTTTACAGAGTTAATGGAAGCAGACCCTAAGATTAATCAAATTATTAATATTTCAAAAAGATTAGAAGGATTATTGAGACATGCCTCAATTCATGCAGCAGGAGTGATTATTACGAGCAAGCCTTTAGTGTCTTATTGTCCATTATTTAAAGGAAAAGAAGGAGAGCGAGTTGTTCAATTTGATAAGGATTTTTCTGAGCAAATAGGCCTTGTCAAGTTTGACTTTCTAGGATTGAAAACTCTAACTGTCATTGATTATGCTACCGCATTTATTAAAAGAGACTTAGATAAGAATTTTGATATAGAAGCTATTGATTTAGAAGATGATGAAGTTTACCAATTTATTTCCAGAGGTGAAACAATTGGTGTTTTTCAACTAGAATCAAGTGGTATGATTGACTTATGTAAAAGAATTATGCCTGGAACTCTAGAAGACATTACCGCGATAAATGCTTTATATCGACCTGGGCCATTAGAGTCTGGAATGGTAGATGACTTTATTGAGATAAAGCATGGCCGAAAAGAAATGGGCCTTGTTTTCGAAGAGTTGTTTCCAATTCTAAAAGATACATATGGGGTAATTGTTTATCAGGAGCAAGTAATGAACATAGCCCGTATTATTGCGGGATACTCTCTAGGTCAAGCAGATATGCTTAGACGAGCAATGGGGAAAAAGAAAGTTTCTGAAATGGATCGCCATCGTGAAATTTTCAGGAAAGGAGCAAGAGAAAATGGTTTTGATGAACAAAAAGCCGTTGACTTATTTGAATTGATGGCAAACTTTGCAGCTTATGGATTTAATAAATCTCATGCTGTTGCTTATGGATTAATTGCTTATCAAACGGCATTTCTTAAGAAATATTACCCTGCAGCATTTTTTGCAGGAATATTAAGTACAGAATTAAATAACACAGATAAAGTAACTTCCTATATAAATGATTGCACAAACTATGGGATAAAAGTTTTAGCACCAGACGTTAATGAATCTTTATGGTTATTTAATGTTGTTGGGAATAATATTAGATTTGGAATGGGGGCAATCAAAAATGTTGGCGAAGCTGCTGTCGAAGAAATGGTGCAAGAAAGAGAAGAAAATGGTCCTTTTCTTGGGTTTCTAGATTTCTGTGAAAGAGTAAATTTAAAAGTTTGTGGAAAAAGAGCAATGGAGTCTTTGATCAAGGTCGGAGCGTTTGATGAGTGTGAAAAACTAGGCAGGAAAACTTTATTAGAAAACTTAGAGCTTGCCATGGTTTATGGAAATAAACGTCAAGTAGAAAAAGAACTGGGACAAGGCAACTTATTTAATATGGCAGGAGACAGTGAAAGTAATAAAGTTGATTTAGATGAAGTCCCCGAGTTTTCGGATAAAGAAAAGTTAGATTACGAAGCAGAGCTTTTGGGAATATATGTTTCAGGGCACCCTTTAGATAAGTATGCTGATATTATTAATCAAATGTCATCTATGCCTATTTCTCAAATTCAAGATATTAGAGGGCAGGATAAGCGTGAAGTAAGCCTGGTGGGAATGATTAGGTCATGTAAAAATATTTTTACTAAGAAGGGAGACAAAATGAGTTTTGTTACCTTTGAAGATTTGTCCGGCAAAATTGAAGCGATTGTTTTCCCAAAGGTTTTTGAAAAGTATGAATCATTACTATCTCATAATGGGCCACTGCTACTTAAGGGACATGTGAACTTGTCTGAAGATCCTAGGAAAATATTTCCAGAAAAAATATCCTTGTTAGAGGATGAAACGGATTCACAAGTCTCAGGAGTGCGAATCAATTTAACTGCAGAAAACTTATCATCCTTAAAACTATCAAAATTAAAACAAGTTTTACTTGGCCATCGAGGAAGTGTACCCTTACATGTAATATTTGAAGCAGAGGAGGGGAGAGCAAGAATGCCACTAGGAGATGACTTCTTGGTTAATGCCACCCCCCAAATGGCAGCAACGATTAATGAACTTTTGCAAGCAAATAGTGTTCAATTTATAATTAATGGACATTTATCTGCAATTGATTAAATAAGGTTAATTATAGATGAAAAAAAAAATAATATATATTGTATTACTTGTGTTAATCTCATCGACTACTAGTCATTCGAAAATAATTAAAGCAGTCACAGGACTAGGGACTTTTGTTACAAAAGAAGAAGATTCAATAAGATTTGTCAAAAAACAATTATTGTACAACGCAATTAAAGACATTTATTCTAAAACATTTGAGCAAGTAGGATTAAATAAGGGGCTTTTTTGGGCGCGGTATAATGAGAAATTTGATTATTATTTTGAGAGAATTAAAAAAAAATTATTAAAAAAATATAAAGTAAAAAACATCAGTGAATTAACTGACAAAAGTCGAGTTGACTACCTAACTGCTTTAAGGTTAAAAAAACATACTGCAATGGCGAGATTTGGTAATTTAAATAGTGCATTGGTGTCTTATGTAAAAAACAATATTACTAGATCTGTTGATGATTCAACGCTTGCTTTTTTAAATGTAAAGGCCAAAGTCGATATCAAAAAATTAAATAGAATTTATTATAAGTTTACGACAGTGCCTAAAAATAGAAAGTTTCAAAGTATTTATTTAACGACAAAAATCAACCTAAAGGATGCATCATGGGAAGATCTAGGAGTTGATGGTTCTTCTAGCTTGACTGATGTATTATTAGACTCTTGGAAAAAATGGATAGAGGAGAATATTAAAGGGAATATGTTAGAAGTAATTATTCCTCACGAAGCAGGAGTGAATAAACTTGTAAATTACAGCAAATCATTACTTGCAGAGGGACAAAAAGAAATAAAAGTTTTTTTAGAGGAAGATGATGCTTTATCTGTTCCGGGGTTTTCAAAATACAAAGATTCATTATGGTTAGAGATTGTAATTAATATTCAAAAAGAAAGTGAAAATGACTTCCAGAAAAAAAGGGCTTTTAAAATTAATGGAGAGTATATTATTTCAGATTTGAGGAATTACAATATATTGGAACACGCAGACTTCAGTGATAATATTGAAGAATATATATATAGTGATGACCATAAATTGAGCTCAAATATTGCTAGCTTTATTTATAGAGTTCCAATTCAAAAATTAAAAATGATCAAAGGCAAACTAACAAGAGTTCCACAAAGACATGGAAAAGTATATTTAACAGTTTTTAACACAAAAACTTTAAAAGATATTTTTAAGCTTCAAGAACTATTAACAACCTTAGGAGCTGCGTATCAATTTCAACCCCGTCTAGAATCATTTAACGGTAATAAAGGTGAATTAATAATTCATTTTAATGGAAAAGGAAAAGAAGTATTAAAAGTACTCAGAAGTTATAATAATATTAAACTTTATGACAATTCGAAATTGATTATTAATGAGGATGAAGAAGGAAAATTAATTGCGACAGTTGAATACCTGGAAAACGGAAGAGATCAAAAAACTCAAGAATAGCTTAAGTAAAATAAATCATTATTATAGTGATATCTGGTAAATATAATAATACTATATTATTATAAACCTAAGTAAGCAGAGGAAGTATGTTTCGTACTATTTGTTTAAATATTGTTTTATTATTATTGAGTAGTTCCTGCTCTAAGCATGTTCTTAAACGAAATCATCGTGGTCAAAGAGTAAATACTAACCGAAATTATTTAAATATTGATACAATTAAGAAAAAAGTTTCTATTCTTGCATTATTTAATGAATCTCATTACGGGAATGAGGATTTAGCAGTAACTGTAACTGAAGAGCTTAAGAAAGAAGTTCGAAAAACAAATCAATTTATTTTAGACCCTATTGGCATCAAGTTATATGGCAGTTCAAAAGAAGTATATTCGGGAGGAGGTGTAAAATTAACTCAATTAGCTAGAAAGGCAAGAATCGCAGGTCTTAATATTGTAGTTTTTGGAAGAATTGTAGATGCAAAAATCAGACAAAAACAAGATGAAATAGGAATCTTTAGAGAAATTAAATCTTATTCAGAAGTTAAACTAGAACTAAAAATGTTTGATGTTATTGCAAATAAAGAAATTTTTTCCGAAATTTTAAATGGTTATACAGATGATAAAACTTTTAAACTTTTTTCTCAGGATCGGAATAATCAGCTTTTATATAGAAGAGAATTATTAAGATATACTGGAAAGGTTGCTGTAAGAATGGCAATACCTAAAATAATGGCCATTTCCGAAAAACTCGACTGGATGGGAAGAATCGCAAAAGTGATTGGTTCAAAAATTTACATTAATGCAGGGAGAAGTAGTGGAATTCAAATTAGTGATATCTTAAAAGTGATGACCGAGGGTCAAGAAATATATGATCCAGAAACAGGATCTTTAATTGGGATTTCAGCGGGAGAGGTAAAGGGTACAATTGAAATTATTGATTACTTCGGGCCAGATGGGGCGATTGCAGTTTTGCATTCAGGCGGATCAGTACTAGAAGGTGACTTTGTTCAATTATATTAAATGGTATATCCTTGCTTGATTATTATTCCTTATTTAGAAAGATTGCCTTCAAATTAGATGCTGAATTTGCACATGAAAGGTCTATTTCTTTTTTATCTAAGTTTCCTACTCTCGGATGCTCACTATCAAATCAAGATAAGTTAGATGATAGATATTCATTAAAGTTAAATAATGGTATTTGGAAATTTCCAGTAGGTCTAGCGGCAGGACTTGATAAGAATGCTGATTGTATTGATTTTTTTTCTAGGATTAATTTTGGGGCAGTTGAAGTCGGTACTGTTACTCCTTTGGTTCAACCAGGGAATGAAAAGCCAAGATTATTTCGTTATCCAGATAAAGAATCACTTAGAAATTGTATGGGCTTTAATAATGATGGAATGGATTATATGGCCAATAAAATTAAATCTTCAAATAAAAATAAAAAAATACTAGGAGTTAATTTAGGAAAAAATAAAGTAACTACATCAGAATTAGCATGGAGTGATTATGTTAAACTTTTTGAAAAATTTAAGGACATAGCTGATTACTTAGTCATAAATGTTTCTTCTCCTAATACTCCAGGACTTCGTAACTTGCAAAGTAATAAAGAATTAACAAAAATACTTTCAGCATTAATAAAATTACGCAGTGAAAGTAGTACTCCACTTTATCTTAAAATTTCTCCAGATTTAGAATTGGGTGATTTAAGTGATATTGTGCTCTTAGCGAAGAAATTCCATTTGGCCGGAATCATTGCTACTAATACTACTATTATTTCAGATATGGGGCCCGGAGGGGTATCGGGTAGATTATTAACAGATAAAGCAAGAGTTATTAGAAATTCTCTTTTAGATCTCTTAAAAGATACTCCTGAAATAGATTTAATTGGTGTTGGTGGTATTAACTCTTTTGAACAATTATGGGATTTTTGGAAGCACGGGGGGAAGGTTATTCAAATTTATACTTCTTTTATTTATCAAGGTCCTAGAGTTTTGAATAATATTAAAAATAATATTGATAAAGTTCTTTTTGAAAATAAGTTATCCTCATTAAGTGAGTTACTTGAAAATATAAATGAAATTAGTCTTCCAGGTAATCAGGGCGCATTTGATACTCAATCGGATCTTTAATGCCAGCTTTTTGAAACCCTCTTAGCCTTAGGGCACAACTATCGCAAGTACCGCATGCTTTATCTTCAGCTTTGTAGCATGACCAACTATGTTTTATTGGGGCGTTGAGTTTGACTGCAGTTTGAACAATTTCAGATTTAGTTAGTTGAATAACAGGAGTAATTACTTTTATGTCACCTTCTTTTGTTCCTTCTTGAATAAGTTTATTAACGGCATCATAGTAACTGGGGCGGCAATCAGGATATCCTGAAGAATCTTCTTCTACTGCTCCAATATAGATTTTTTTTGCGCCAATGACCTCAGACCAAGATACGGCCATCGAAATTATATGTGTATTTCTGAAGGGAACGTAGCTATCTGGAATTTCTGCCGATTCTCCATGGTATTCTTTTACTGAAATATTATCATCTGTAAGAGAGCTACCACCAATTTGTTTTAAAAAACTAATATCTATAATTTTTCTAAAATGAGGTAAAATATTATAGTGGTCTGCAATTTTATGAAAAGATTCTAATTCCTTTGACTCTGTTTTTTGTCCATAGTTAAGGTGAAGAAATGCTAAGCTTTTATGTCTATTATTTGCAATTGCGACAGAAACTAGTGAGTCCATTCCACCGCTGACTAATACTACTGCTAGTTCTTGATTCATTTATTTACCTATGCTCTTTCTGCCTCAACCTTAATAAAATTAAGGATCTGATCTGTTTTGATATTAGCATTTTGGGTTTTCTTTTCTATTGTGCCTTCAGATTCTGAAATCATAATATAAAATTTTATTTTTGGTTCAGTTCCAGATGGCCTTAGGTAAAGCTTATCCCCTGTTGCGAGCTTATATCCGAGGACATTGCTAGTTGGCAAATCAATTTTAGTTATTTGTAAATTTTGGCAATGAATGGTTTCACTTTTTTGGTAATCTTCAATTTCTATAATATCAATTCCTGATAGTTTAGAAGTAATATTATTTCTGAAATGGGACATTATCCTGGAAATCTTTTCTGCTCCTTCTTTTCCTTTATAGTCTAAGCAAAGCAGTGACTCCTTTGAGTACCCATACTCTTCATATATTTTATTTAAAGCATCCATTAAGGTCATTCCTTGAAGTTTGTACCAAAGAGCGATTTCAGACATTATGGCAACAGCGCATACTCCGTCTTTATCTCGGACGAAGTTATGAGTCATGTATCCAAAGGATTCTTCGGTTCCAAAAATAAATTTAAGTTCAGGGTTGCTAGATTCAAGTTCTTTCATTTTTTTACAAATCCATTTAAAACCAGTGAGTGTATTAAATGTTTTGACGTTAAATCTATCTGCAATTGTTGTTTGAAGTTCTGTTGTTACTATTGTCTTCATAAAGTAAGCATGTTCAGGAAGTCTTTTTTGTTCTTTTAGATTGGTTAGAGTGTAGTGGAGCATTAATGTTCCGATTTGATTGCCATTAGGAAAATAAAGTTCTCCATTATGCTCTATTGCAACTCCAAGACGGTCTGTATCAGGGTCTGTCCCCATTACAATATCAGCATTTTCACTTCTCATTAAGTCAACTCCCATCTGCATTGCTGATGGATTTTCAGGGTTAGGGCTTGATACAGTTGGGAAGGTGTGGTCGGGTTCAGCTTGTTCGGGAACAACTTTGTAATTTGTTAATCCCATTTCCTCTAATACTCTAGTGCACGGTATGAGTCCTGTACCGTGAATAGGAGTATAGATTATTTTAATTTTTTCTCCATGTTCCTTGCACATTTTAGAGTTAGTAAAAGTATTCTTTAGCATAGCAAAATACTTATCTTCCATTTCTTTTCCAATCCATTGGATCATTTCAGTTTTAATGGCTTCATTAAAACTGATATATTTTATTGCTTCAAAGCTTTCAGCAGAGTTGTATTCATCTATAATTTTTTGATCATACGGTGGTGTTACTTGTGCCCCATCATCCCAGTAGACTTTGTATCCATTATATTCAGGAGGATTATGACTTGCTGTAATCATAATTCCTGCTTGTGTATTTAATTCTCTAATAGCGAAAGAAAGTAAGCATACAGGATTTAACTTTTTGTAAATATATACTTTGATCCCATTTGCGGCCATAACAGATGCAGCTTCTTGGGCAAACTCAAATGAAAATTTTCTACTGTCATATGAAATTGCGATTTTGTGATTTGTACCCGAATTTAATATTACTGAAGCAAGGGCCTGAGTTGCTTTTCTAATTGTGTATTTGTTTATTCGGTTAATGCCCATTCCGAGAATGCTTCTAATACCCCCTGTGCCAAATTCTAAATTTTTATAGAATCTTTCCGTTAGTTCTTTCTCGTTATTGTGATCAATTAGTTCTTGTATTTCTCTTTTGGCCTCAGCGTCAAAATACTTATTGTTTGACCAATTGGTTGCTTTATCTAGTATTGCTTTATTCATGTGTTAATAAACCAGTTTAAAAGTTAATAAAATATGACGAATATTCTCAAACATAAGGCTAGAAAGTCAAAGGTTTATTCATCTGGATAAAAACCATAAAAATATTAATAGATCTATTTGATTTTCAAAGAAATTGTTTTATGAATGTGTATACTATAAAAATAAAGAATAATAATTGAAGAAGGAGTTAAAATGTCGAATGTAAATGCAAAACATAAGGATAATATTGCAGGAGCATGGTATTGTACTGATCCAGATGATGATGAAGGTGAGGGATGTATTGCATGTAATGTCTGTTATACGGGAGCACCAGAGTTTTTTGCTGAAGATGAAGATGGTAATGCTTTTATAAAAAAACAACCAACAACAGATGAAGAAATAGAGCTGTGTCAGGAGCAATTAGATGCTTGTCCAGTTGCGTCAATAGGTTCAGACGGATAATATTTGATATTCAGGAGAATAAATGAATCCAACAACTATAGAAATTATAGGGACGGTACTTTTTGGTATAGCAGTATGTCATACTTTTTTAGTTAAAAAGTTTGAACATTTGGCACATAAGTATCCCCAGGGATCAGTAGGTGAAAATTTCTTTCACTTTCTAGGTGAAGTTGAAGTTGTTTTTGGAATTTGGGCCGCTGTTTTTGTTGGCTTTTTTTCTATCATCAATGGATTTGCAATATATGATAACTCTCATAACTTAATAGGAGGAGCACTCCATTATCTTGAATCATTAAATTTTACAGAACCAGCTTTTGTATTTGTTATTATGTGTATGTCAGGGACACGACCTATAATTTTATTTTCTGAAAAGTTAATAATTTTATTTGCTAAAATTATTCCTTGTCCTCCTCGAATGGCATTTTTTATTTCATCATTAATTTTAGGCCCATTACTAGGATCATTTATCACTGAGCCAGCGTCAATGACTGTTACGGCATTGATTTTATTAGATTATTTCTATAATGGTGAGCCAATGAGCAGAAAGTTCAAATATGCCACGATAGGATTATTATTTGTAAATGTCTCAATTGGGGGAACATTAACTCATTTTGCAGCACCTCCAGTATTAATGGTCGCATCAAAGTGGGACTGGGGATTTATGCATATGATTACCCATTTTGGGTACAAGTCAGCAATTGCAATTGTTATTTCCACAGTTGTGACAGCATTAGTATTTAAAAATGAACTTCAGGGGGAGTTTGAAATTAAGGAAGTTGACTCTAGTAAAATGAAACCAACTTTATGGATAACTATTATTCATTTTATTTTTATTGCACTCGTTGTTTATACCGCGCATCATATGGTGTTTTTTCTTGGATTATTTTTATTCTTTTTGGGATTTACTACTGTCACAGCAGAGTATCAAGAAAGATTGAAGCTTAAAGAATCATTGCTTGTTGGTTTTTTTCTAGCAGGGTTAGTGACCTTGGGTACTATGCAAGCTTGGTGGTTGCAAGAAGTATTAACTAGTTTATCTGATTTGGCCCTTTATATAGGAGCAACTTCATTAACTGCCATTACGGATAATGCTGCTTTAACTTACCTTGGGTCGCTTGTTGAATTAACAGATAGTGCGAAATTTAATTTAGTTGCTGGAGCTGTTGTTGGGGGGGGACTAACGGTAATTGCTAATGCTCCAAATCCAGCAGGGTTTGGTTTGTTAAAAAGTTCTTTCGGAAAAGATGGAATTGCTCCATTGTATTTATTATTAGGGGCATTACCTTCCACTTTCGTTGCATTAATATTAATGCAGTTGCTACCAAATTTATAGGATTAAAGGATGGCTAAACATGGTGGTCGTGACAAGGATTGAACTTGTGACCCCTACGATGTCAACGTAGTGCTCTCCCACTGAGCTACACGACCTCTATTGTTGAGATAATATATTTTTTTTGAAAAAGTATGTCAATAATATGATAGCCTCATATTGAATAATTAATTAGATATTGTAATGAATAAAACTAAGCTTGAAGGAAGTTTAAAGTCTCTAATCTGGAAACAGTTTACAGACTTTTATATTTATTATTTATGTGCTTTGTTTTTTTTATTTTTAACATTGTATGTACAAAGTTTACTTCCTTTTTGGGCAAAGGAAATTGCTGATACGATTTCATCTGGTGTTCCAATTGAAAATACATCTAAGTTTTATTATTTAGCGATTGCTATTTTAGTTTTCAGGACATTGTCTAGGTTATTATTTTTTTATCCTGCAAGGTTAATGGAGAGAGATTTAAGGGTGGAATTAGTCTCGAAAATTGAAAATACTTCTCCTTGGAGATATCTAAAGTTTGATAAGGGCCAACTATTTCAAATTATTTATACTGATATTGAACATGTTCGAGCACTAGTAGGTTTTGCTCTATTGCAACTTGGAAATATCATATTTGCTATTATTATTCTGGTTCCACAAATAGCAAGTTTTAACTCAAAGTTACTATGGGCATTACTACCTATGTTGATTGCATTTTTATTGTTTACTTTCATAATAGTAAAAACTCTTGATTATAGAAAACAAACAATGGAGTTGCAGGGAGATGTTCAAAATATAATAATGGAAACTTATAAAGGAAAACAAACAATAAAAAATTTTCATGTGGAAAAATCCTTTATCAGTTGGTTTAAAGAAGTTTCTTCAATTGAATTACTAAATTTTTATAAGGCAGGATCAGCTGGTGGTATTGCAACACCATTATTGCCTTTAGGAATTGGCCTTTCATTATTGTTGGGAGCTCATCTAATTTATATTCAAGATCTAGGAGCATCTTCTTTAGTTTTATTTTCAGGTTTTATCTTTTTATTTATGGAACCATTAATGTATGTGGCATGGGTCGGAATAATTTGGGTTGGTGCTTTGGCATCTTGGGAGAGAATATCAGGTTTAATAAATGCATTAAATAAAAAAAGTGAAGAAGAAATAGCTTTAAATAATTTAAATAAATCAGCAAATTTAAAAGAATTACGGGTTTGTTTCTGGGGGAGTGATATTTTAATTAATATAAAAAAATATTCATGGCCTGTCATAATCGGAGCAACAGGGTGTGGGAAAACAACAGTGATGCAGCAGATTGCTGAAGTATTGAGCAATCAGGATCAAACCATTAGTTTTGTTTCTCAGACTCCATATATTTACAATGATACATTAGAAAATAATATTTTTTTAGGATTGGAGGAAACAGAGAGAGATAAGCTTCTTGCTCTTGATTTACTTGGATTGATGGGACTTGATATTTTAACAAAAGACAAAGAGGAATTATTATCATTAGAAGTAGGAGAAAATGGCAAAAGGCTATCTGGTGGTCAGGCAAAAAGGGTATGTTTAATTAGGAGTATTATATCAGGGGCGGATTTCCTTCTTTGGGATGATCCATTCTCATCAGTTGATTTAATTTTAGAAAAAGAGATTATTAGAAAATTAAAGTCATTAGGATTAATGCAAAATAAAACGGTCGTGTTAACATCTCATAGACTTTCAACAGTGCGTTTCTCTGATAATGTGATTTTCTTAAAAAAACAGGAAGGAATCATTGAAGAAGGTCCGGTGAAACAATTGTTAAGACAAGAGACTAGAACTTATGAGCATTTCAAGAAACAAATGGTATAAGATAATTTTCTTTCAAGGAAGTTCAAAGATCATTGTTTTGATTATTACTTGCTTGGTAATTGCATCCTATTTGGGGCATCTTGTTCCTTCATATATTACAGAATTATCAAAAAATTATTATGATAAAGATTTATTTTATTATTCAATAAAGAAAATATTTTATCTTTTCCTTTTTGTTTATATAAATCGTGCGGCATATCAATGGCTTTTGAATTTTTATATTAAGGACTTAATGGGGTTAATTCGAGAAATATGTTTTTCGAAGTGGTTGTTAAATTATGATCTACTAGATGAAAATAATGATAGAGTGAGTGATGGACACCCTATGGGAGAAGTTATAGCAAGGATTATGAGTGATACTCTTTCTATTAGAGAATTGATCACTTCAGGAACTTTTGCAATTTTGATTAATATTGTTTTTGTCGTATCCTATTTGATTTCTTTTATTGAAATTAATTCTTTCGTTGGTTGGATTTTGGCCGTAGTAGAAGCATTTGCCTCCGTCTTATTAATTTGGGGCAGTAAATATATGAGAGATATTTTTCATAGTGTTAGAAAAACAAGAGGGAAAGTCTCTCAAACAGTTGCTAGTGTTGTTGGCGGATTTCAAGATACATATTATACAAATCATCTTTCTTATGCCTCGAAGACCAGTAATTCAATTGCTACCAAATTTATGAATAAGCAGTTACAGGCAAATGTTTGGGACTCCGGATATTACTCAGTTGCTGAATCATTATACCCATTACTATTAGCACTTGTTGTTTTTATATTGCCGGCTTCTAATATTACTGATGCTGCTATCATTTTTGGGATTGTCGATTTGATCCAACGGTCGATTGATCCTGTTAAAAATATTGCGGGCAAAATTGCAAATATTCAAAGGGCATTAACTGGAATAACTAGAATTAATGAGTTTACGGTAGCGTTAGATAAAGGGCATTCGTCTCCTATTGAAAAAATTAACCCTCTTTACAATTTAAGGTCTCTACATATTGATATTAAATATTTTGCTTACCCATCAGAGAAGGATAATAATAGTTCAAGGGAGCAGTTTTCATTGAATAATATTAAAATGGATATCTCTAGAGGAAAGCTTATTGGTATTGTAGGCACTTCTGGATGTGGTAAGTCCACATTATTAAATATTTTATCGGGAAATATTATTCCAAATAATGGTTCTATTGTAATTAATTTAGATGATAGAAAAAAACAAATTAAATTTCCAGGTAATGATATTGATGCAATTTCTGAATATAGAGAGCAGGTTGGAATTATTTCACAGGACTCTCATACTTTTTCAGAGTCATTACTATTTAATATTTCATTTGAAAAAGAAATTAGTGATGAGTTTATTCATTTTTGGAGATGGATTATTGAAGAAATTCCATATCTAAAATCATGGGGGAAGGGACCTTTGGACCAAATTTATCCTAATGAATTATCTGTGGGGCAGAAACAGTTAATTTCTGCTATTAGAGCATGTTACTTGAAGAAAATAATTGTTTTATTTGATGAAATATCGTCTGCATTAGATTCAGAGTTAGAAGAGGCTTTGAGAAAGGTTATTTTCCTTGTGCAAAAATATTCATTAACATTTATTGTGGCACATAGATTGGAAACAGTGATAAATGCAGATACTTTAATATTAATGGAAGATGGCCGAGTCCTAACCTCGGGTACCCACAGTGATTTGCTTGAAAGATCGATAGAGTATTCTGCTTTTGCTAGTGAATTGATTAGCACAGATAAATAAAATTATTGTTAAGCTAATATAATTTAGTTAAACTTATTTTTATTTTGAATCTTAGATTAATGAGGGGTTTTAGATGAGAGTTAAATCAAGTTTGTTTTTATCTTTATTAATATTGTTGCTATTAGTTTTTTCTTGTACTCAAGAAGTATCTTCTGGTCCTAGTTTTATATTTAAGCCAGCGCCAAGTAAAGAAGCTGTTATGAAAATTAATAATAAATTAATTTTAGAGAATGAGCTTATTGCAGGTATTGAAAATGATTTATATGAAGCTGAGGTTAAAGTTTATGAACTTAAGTTTAATAAATTAAGAGCAATGGCCTTAGAGAAGTTGATGGAATCAGATCCAAATAAAAAAGGTCTTACCAATGACCAATTTATGGATAAATATATTTCTAAAGGAAGATCTCCAAGTAAGCAAGATATAGAAAAGTTTATTAAGGAAAGAAAAATTCCTAAAGAACATATTAATGCTCAATTAAAAGAAAGGGTTTCAAAGTATTTAGAGATTGAACTTAAAAAAGGTTTTGTAGAAGATTGGATAAAGGAAAAAACTGCAAATAATCCCATTGAAGTATATTTAACAAAGCCTAATAGGCCTGTATTTGATGTTGAAGTCGGAGATTCCCCCGTTTATGGAAAAGCAGATTCTAAAGTAACAGTTGTAGAATTTTCTGATTTTCAGTGTCCATTTTGTGCAAAAGGATCAAAAATAATAACAGATCTAAAGGAAAAATACGGCCCTAAAATAAAAGTTGTTTTTAAAAATTTCCCTCTTCCTTTTCATAAACAAGCAAAAGGAGCTGCTGTTGCCGGATTATGTGCAAATGAACAAGGTGCGGATTACTTTTGGAAAATGCATGATGCCATGTTTGAAGACCAAGCAGCATTGGGTACTGCAGAGTTGAAAAAAACAGCGCAAAAGTTAGGACTGGATAATAAAATTTTTGATAAGTGTTTGGATTCTAACAAATATTTAGCTCAAGTTGACAAGGATATGGTTCAAGGACAAAAAATAGGAGTTAAATCTACTCCAACATTTTTTGTTAATGGAAAAGTAATTAGTGGTGCCCAACCACTGGAAGTTTTTTCTGAATTAATTGATGAAGGTCTGGCCAAGTAAAACAGTCTTGTACTTCTAGGCAATTCTGACCTTTACTGCATGAGTTAATGCGTAGTGTATAATATAATCTGGTTTCTATTTAAAAAAAGGATTAAATGGATATATCAGATTACAGCTCAAGGGTTTCTAATCTTAGAGAAAGCTACAATGAAAGAGCAGAAGATTTAAAAGAAAATTATAATAGACGTTTAGACGATCTAGAGGAGACTCATAAATATAGGGAGACGTCACAAAGTAATGCCTATCAGGAAGAATTAAAAGATGTCGAAGAGGGCAGTAAAGAGAGTAATCAATACTTAGCGAGCAAAGTAAAAAATGACGTAGCGCAGATAAAATCTGATTATCAAGAAGAAATAAAGTCAATTAAAAAAGAGTTTGAAGCGCTCTCAAGAAAACAACAAGAAGATTTTTCTAAAAGATTAAGCGCACTACAAATTGAATATAAATCAAATAACTCTGAAATTAAAAATGAGTTAACATCAAAAAATAAAACTGATATTGCAGAACTCACATCAAAACTAGAAGAACAAAACAACAAACACATCAAAAATTTACAGGAAGAAAAAACAAAAGCAAAGTCAAACCTAAATAAAGTTACATCAAGATATCAAGATAGAGAAAAAATTATTAACAATAAATATCAAACCGCTTTTGCTAACAAGAATCAAGATGTAGCAAAGAATCAGAATGGAATAATTAAAAATGTAAAAAGTTATTTAACTAATATGAAAGATGTTTATGGCAATGTTGTTAACGAACAAAATAATAATCATAAATTTCAACTAAATAATCAAATTCAAAAAAGTAATAGTGAAAAACAAAGAATGGTTGAGAATTTCCAAGAAAAACTTTATGATTCAAATAATAAAGTCAAACTACAAGTAAGCCAAGCTTCAAGTGATCAAGTAGAGGATTATGAACGAAAAATTTCGTCATATAAAGATAAAGTTAAAAAATTAAATCAAGAAAAACAAATGATTGCAAATTCTAATGGACGTGGAGATGATGCAACAATTGAGCTTGCAAAACTAAAGAAAGCCTATAAATATCAGCTCAAAGGTTTAAAACAGGCCCAAAAAGAAGAAAACCAACAAAATAGAACCGTAAATAATAAATTGAGAAGAGAAACAAATAATGCATTAAGCATGCAGCGTAATAAATTCAGTTCTGAATTAGGTAAGCAACAGCAAGAAAATTATACAAATAGTCTTAATCTGATAGATAAGGTAAGCTTAGAAAATGAGACAATCAAAGATCAGTATAAAAATGAACTTGAAAATATAAATGATTTACTATCTGAAGAAAGAATTTCACATAGTAAAAAACATAAAAAAACAATTCAGTCATTAAATAATCAATTAACTACAAAACTGAACGAGATAACTGAAAAAAATAGTAAAGACTTAGATCAATTGAAACAACAGATGACATTTGAAAAAAGACAAGAAATTTCAGATGCACAGCAAAGCTTACTAAAACAAAAAAAGAAACAAGAAAAAGAAGTTGATAATTATTTAGATAACTCCAAAGATTACTATGAATCTCAAATTTCACGTTTAAAAAATAAAAATTCGATAATGGCGGAAACTCATCAAGACAAAGTGGATAACATAAGAGAAACAATGAGTCGTGAAGTAGAATTTACGAAAAAAATTATGAACGATAAGAGAGAATCTGATATTAGTGCTTTAAGTAATAATTTGGCAAAGCAAAATAGAGAAAATAAAATTAGAAGACAAACTATTGTTAAAGAATATGATAATAAAATCAATGATCAGAAATTAAAGTATGAAAATAAAATTAAACTATTATCAGATTCTCATAAACAACAAAAGTATAACTTTGAAAATGATTTAAAAAAACGAGAAGAAATGAAAGTTACTCAAATAAAAAACCACTATGAAAGACTGCTTGAGTCAGCAAGGATTGAGACTAATGGTGTTAAAGATATGTATGAAGAGAGAATTAGAAGCATAGAAGATAACAACATTGCATAAAGTAATATTTAAAATACTGATATAGTAGCAAAAAAAATTCGGAGAAGTTATATGCGAAGAGCAAAGATTGTTGCTACTTTAGGGCCTTCCTCAAATACAGTAGAAAAAATCACAGAGCTAATTACTGCAGGAATGGATGTTGCTAGAATCAATATGGGCCATGGAACCCATGAAACTCATAAAAAATTAATTAATAATATTAGAACTGCATCAAAAAATGCGGGGAAACAAATTGCAGTGTTAATTGACTTACAAGGGCCTAAAATTAGAATTGGCGACCTAAAGGAAAGCTTAACTTTAGAGGCAGGGTCTGAATGGTATATTGGTGCGAGTAAATTACAAAAGAAATATCCACAGCATGCAAATAATTTTATTCCTACTGTTTATGAAAATTTAGTTAATGATTGTCAAGATGGATGTCAGATTTTGTTCGATGACGGAAAAATTGTTGGCCGTACCATCTCAAAAGAAAATAACTTATACAAAATCAAAATTGAAATCGGAGGAGAGTTAAAAAGTAAGAAAGGGATTAACTTACCCGATGTAGAAGTAACTGCCACAAGTTTTACTTCTCAAGATGAAGATGACTTGATGTTTGGATTGGAAGCAGGAATTGATTATATCGCATTATCATTTGTTCGAAAAAAAGATGATGTTCAAAAAATTAAACTATTATTACATAAGTTAAAAGTTAGGATTCCCATTATTTCTAAAGTCGAAAATGCACAAGGTTTAGAAAATATAGATGAAATTATAGATGTTTCTGATGGAGTAATGGTTGCTAGAGGTGATATGGGGGTTGAGCTAGGCAATCATCTAGTACCATCAGCACAAAAAACAATTATTAATTTATGTAATAAAAAAAGAATTCCCGTTATTACTGCTACCCAAATGCTGGAGTCAATGATTGAGAACTCAACACCTACGAGAGCAGAAGCTTCTGATGTTGCAAATGCTGTTTGGGATGGTACTGACGCTGTTATGTTGTCAGGTGAATCTGCATCAGGGAAATATCCAGTTAAAACTATTGAGATGATGTCAAAAATTGTAGTAGAAGCAGAGAAAACTCCAAAGGAGAGAGCTCCTTTAAAATCTTTAGATTTATCAAGTGTAACAGCAGTAAATATGTTGGCAGCGACACTAATTTCAGAAAAAGTATATGCCAAAGCAATTGTTTCAGTGACTCAACATGGTAATAGTTGTGCTAAAATTGCAGGTGCCAGGCCGTTAGTTCCTGTTTTAGGCATTACGAGTAGTATGACGACTTTAAGAAAAATGAGTTTGTACTGGGGGATCATTCCCTTTTTCTCACGAAGTGGAAATCAATTTGATGATGTAAGTGGAAATCAATTTGATGATGTAAGTGAAAAAAAACTATTAAAGGATATCAGAACTAAATTAAAACTTTCTAATGGAGATAAATTAGTAATCACTAAGGGTGATGGGAAAATGTTTTCAGAAGGAACATCAAATTTAATTAGAGTCGAAGTAATAAATGACGCTCCTAAGGTAGCAGGAGGTAAAGAATTTCTAGAAACTTCAGAATTTGATTTAGGGCAAATAAATCTAGATACTCATGCTTGTACTAGCTGTCAGGAGTGTTTAAGAATTTGTCCTGTTGATATTTGGGCCGTGTCCGATGATTCTCAAAAGAGAGTATATATTAATCAAGAAAACTCAGAGAAGTGTTTACTCGATATGGAGTGTGTTGATATTTGTCCTACTGGTGCAATTGAAATCATCAATAAAATATTTTAATGAACCGAAACGACTTATTTTCAAAAAAAATGCTATCATCAATGAAAATTTCAGATTGGGGATATACTGAAAAGGTTGCACCAAAATCATTTGAAAAATATAAAGATTGGGTTGAAGAAGGAAAATCATTTCCATTAAAATATTTATCTGATAATAGGATGAATATTAGAAGTAAATACAGTAATTATTTTCAAGAGTATCAATCAGCAATAGTGTTTTTATTTGATTATCAACAAATAAAAAATTACCTTAATTCATTTTACTTATCGGGGAAATCAAATGGTCTGAAAATCGCTAGTTATGCTTTAGGGTATTCTGGACTAGATTATCATTTTGTGATTAGACAATACTTAGAACAAATTCAAGCAAGCCTAGAACAAAGAATAAATGGTTTGAAATGCTTACAGGCTTTAGATGTCCACCCAGTACTTGAGCGAGACCTTGCTTTTCAAGCAGGGTTAGGCTTTTTTGGAAAAAACTCCAACTTAATTAATATTAAATATGGAAGTTATTTTATTATAGGATCTTTATTATTAAATCAAAAACTTGAAATTAGTCAGAGAGAAGTTGATATAGATCATTGTGGTACTTGTACAAAGTGTATCGATCTTTGCCCAACTATTGCTATTGATAATAAAACAAGAACCATTAATGTTTCAAAATGTATTAGTACTTATACCATCGAATACTTTAAAGATGATCAAATTCCGCCAGAGGGAATGAAACAAGCAGGTGGAGAAATATTTGGGTGTGATATATGTCAAGATGTTTGTCCATGGAACTTAAAACAAGTTAATACTCTACCTTTAGAATTAGATGAAAAATTTGAGGAGTTAATTAACTTTTTTTTAAGTCGACCCTTGAAACAAATCATTGATGACTTAGAAAGTATGAGTAATAATAAATTTAAACGAGTTTTCAAAGGAACTGCTTTTGAGCGTACTGGTCGAGTTGGAGTATTAAAAAATATTAAATTCTGGTCAGACTTCAAAGAATAATATTATTAAACTTTCTTAAGTTTAACATTGGATGACCTTTGCAAAAACTTTCTAAAATATTTAAATTATCATCAATAATAATACAATCAGCATCATACAGGGGCTCTATTTTTCCTTTACGTTTATCTACATTTAGTTCAATCGCTGGATTAAGTGAACATACTTGCACTATATCCTCTATACTACATTGAGAAATATGTTTGAATCTTTTAGCATCATCAAATTGGCTTGATATACTGCCTGCAATAACTCCGTTGGGTAATAGATGCGCTTTTGCTAGGTTACTTGTTCCACCATTACATCGCTCTCTAATGGAATCACTTATAAGTAATAATTTTTGTTTTCCTTTTATTTTCCATGCAAGGTTAATTGCCCATTCTGATAAATGGTGTTCATCAACTATAAGTTCTGCCATTACTTTACTGGATAATAGCAGAGGGTATACCGCACCAGAATTTCTATGATGAAGTCCTGTCATTGCATTAAAAAGGTGGGTCGCGTGAGAAACGCCTTGAGAAATTGCTTCTTCCATTTGCTTTGCACTTGCTTTTGTATGTCCTGCTGAAATAATCACTTTTGAACTTCTTAATTTCTGGGCCATATCTTGAAAGCCATTTAATTCTGGAGCAATAGTTAAAATTCTAATGTTATTATTGGATATTTCTTGCCATCTTTTGAATAAATTATAGTCAGGAAGAATTGTACTTTCAGAAGATTGTGCTCCTGCCATCTCTTTGGAAATAAAAGGTCCTTCAAGGTGGACACCTAATATTTCAGCACCTGTATTATCTAAACTTTTGCAGTAAGAAGCAATATTGTTTAAGGCCAAATCAATATTTTTTTTTGACTCTGTCATAGTAGTAGCAAGCCAAGAGGTTGATCCTTGCTGTGCAAGAATTTTAGATATTGTTGAAAGTGCACTTGGTGTTGAGTCCATTACATCTGCACCTCCTGCTCCATGTACATGAAGGTCTATAAATCCAGGTAATAAAAAAACATTTTTATTTTTAAAGTTATAGATCGATATGTCTTCTGAGGTTGATATTTCAGTTGAAATATTTTGAAATTTACCATTTTCAATTAGTACACTATGATGTTGGAATCTTTTATCTGAATTTATGATGCAAATATCTTTTAGTAATATTTTTTCACTGAGCATAACTATATCCTTAGATTGTTTTAGTTATTTTTTTAAGGAATGGAGGTTGATCAGGGTTTAGTCCTTTAGAAATAGATAACTGTTCAACTATTTGGTAAAAGAACTGCATAGAGATAAAAGGATCGCAACATGGATGAATTGAGTTAGGCAATTCAACTAATATATTTGCAGATGATTTTATTTTACTAGTTAAAATATTTCTAGGTGCAATTATGCTGATATTTGCTCCGATTGTTTTTAGCTTACATATAGTATCTTCTAAATTGTATTGTGTATGATCATCTTGAAGGAAAAGTAATAGAGGAATACCTTGAGAAATTAAAGAAAGTGGCCCATGCATAAATTCAGCAGCACTCATTGCCTCCGCATGTATCCCACATGTCTCCTTAAGTTTTAATGCTGCTTCTTTTGCTACAGTTAAGCCATATCCTCTGCCTAGAATAATAACATTGTTCAATCGTTTCATGTGATTGAGTAACTCTTCATAGTCAAAGTTTTTGAAGTTAATTAATTCTTGAGGAAGATTAGTTAAAGCATTTAAGAGTTTTTGGTCTCTTTCTAATATAGCAACAAATTGTAATAAAGCACTTAATGTTGCTATATAACTTTTCGTTGCTGCAATTGATTTCTCCTTACCTGCAAGTAAAGGAATAACATTATCAGCAATTTGGGCAAGATCAGAGTCTTCATCGTTAACAAATGCGAGGGTTTCAGCTCCTTTTTGTTTTGCGTAGGTTGTATACTCGATTAAATCATGACTTTGGCCAGATTGAGAGAAAATAATTACTAAAGTATTTTTTAAGGAAATATTATTTTTATAGATTGTTCTTGTACTTAAAGCAGCATGAGAAGTTATTATTCCGCAGTAGTTTTCCAGGCAATATTTAGCAAATATTGCAGCATTGCCAGAGCTTCCTCTACCTGCTGTAATAATAACCTTTATATCTTTTTTTTTATATATATTGGTTATTTCTTTTATTTTATTTTTATTCGATATAAGTTGTTCCATTACAACCTTTGGTATGTTTTTAGTTTCAATATACATGTGTGTTAATTTAGTTACTTGATTCATTTAATGTTTCCTGTTCTCGCAATAGACATAAGGCTCCATCTTCAGGGGATGATTTAGGTTGAACCAGATGATTTTTTATTGCTTTATCAAGGTATGGTATAATGTGATTACCAATTCCACCCATTACGACGAGTGGTAAATTATGTACATACTTGGAGTTGGTAGATATTAAGGTGTTTCCTATTTCAGAAATATGATTTCCTGCCTTTGTCATTATTTTGAAAGCGTGAGAGTTGTGTTCTTTTGCTAGCTCAATAACAGTAGGTGCTAGAGTAGCAAATTCTTTAGAATCTGCATGAGTGGCCCAATCTAATAATTGAGTCTGACTATTATTAAATTTTTCCATAATAACTTTAGTAAACTCTGATTTTGGTTGCCTGGAATCTAGACTCTGACAACAGGTTGCAATAGATTGCATTCCAATCCATGCTCCACTTCCAAGGTCATCATAAGGAAACCCCCATCCTCCAACTTTTGAAATATTACTATTTATAATAGATAATCCCACACTGCCAGTTCCTATTATAATAACTCCTCCATCTTCACCTTTGTGGGCCCCGACACATGCAATATGTGAATCTGGGTATAATTTAATTTGTTCAAAGGGGTGATTTTCTTGCAGAAAGTTACTTCTAGCTGCTAATATTTCGTATCCAGCAACTCCAATAGCAAGGTTAATTGAAAAATCATTAGCATAAATATTGATACCCAAAGGTTTTAATGTCTTATCGATAGTTTTTATAATATTCTTCCATGCTATCTTGAAAGAATTTGAGATATTTGCAGGTCCTCCTACTCCAGTGGCAATACAATCACCTTTCATATTTTGAATTTTTATTTTTAGCTTAGTGCCTCCACCATCAATGCCAATATATAATTTTTCTTTTTTATTCATTAAATGCAACTTAAAAGCTAATATTAGGACGTATTAAAATTGACATTCCTGTCGTATCAGCTCTTTCTTCTAGTTCTCCGCTGTAAGCAGAGCCAATCCATTGAGCACCAAAATCTAAAGCATAAATGATTTTTCCATCCTTGCTGGGATATTTTTTTCCAACAACTGCCATTAATTTAGTAATTGATTTTGACTTTAGTGCAAAGTCCATTCTAAAATCAAAAACAGTATTTTTGATAATAGACCAATCCTTAAAACTACTATCAGAATGAGATCTTTTCATACCAATATATATTGAGTTTTCAATATCAGAGTTATCATGGACTCTTAAGCCCCAGCGATAGCTGTATGTTATGCTACCAAAATCTGTAAAAGCCGCACCTTTTACTTTCATTTCTCCTTCAAACCAATAGTCATTTACTATCATATTGTTTACAATATGATAATTTCCACAATTGAGTAAAAATCCCCCAAGACCACTTCCTGTCATAACCATTCCATCAGGAGTTTCCTTTGCTAAAATAACATTATTGCCAAGAAAGATTGAGAATGCTCCAGGGTCTGGAAAACCACCTGTTGCGGCTTTGATTAAATTGATATCTAGAAATGATGCTTTATCATAAAAGTTAGATTGGCTTTTTTTAAGATAAACACCAAGTAGAGGCATTGGATTAGCGCTAAGTTCGAAACGTAGATTTTTAATATCGAAAAAGTTTTTTAGAAGATAGTAATATAAGTTTTTTTCTTCCTCTGGTGTCATTACTTTTGGATCATCTAGGCTTAAGCTGAATGCACCTTGGGAATAATATGGTTCTATCTGATAATCTAGGTACATTGTTTGTTCAGGATTTAGAAATTTTATTCCTGTAATTCCATAACTAGATGATATAAAGATTATATTTAAAATAAAAATAAGTTTTTTCATAAAAACCTGATGAAATATCTATATCTAAATTATAATCTAATCATATAAATTAAGATAGGTATTACTTATAAATTTTCCGATTGAATAAATTGTTTAATATGCCCAATTGCTAGTTCTGGTTGATGATGCGGAAGGTTTTTAACTATTTTGGTTGTAATATTATTATTTTTTGATCGTAAGTGATTTGCAAATTGAATTGCTCCGTCATTAATAATAAAATCATTTTCTCCTGATATTATATGAACTCTTTTGTTGGTTATTTCGATGTTTTCTTTTTCAGCAGCAATCCATGGGAATATATTTTTGCTACATAGTTTAGGTGATACAAGCTGTTCATAGTTCTTAAGACCTTGTGAAAAAAATGGTGTTTCAAGAATATGTTTAGATTTAGTTTTGCTATAAGAAAATCCAATTCCAACACTGAGTGATGATGCGTTGTGTTCTTGGCCTATCAAGTTTAGAGCTTTGATAGAAAGAAGTGCTCCAAGGCTATGGCCTCCAAGAATAATATTGGGAGTAGATGACACTCTTAGTCTTTTCGTAATTTCTTTTATTGCAGCAGGAAATAAATGGTGTGAGTATTGTTTAAATTCAGAAAAAGATTCAATTTCATTGAAGCTCCCTAAGTAGTGACCAGGTAAGTCAAATAAAATAGATGGAATTCCGAGATCTTTTAGTTTAAACATCCATGAAATGAGTGAACCTTTGTGTGATGTATAACCATGAGTTATGGCCATCAAACTTTTGTATTCAATATTTGATTTAGAAGGGGAACAAATAAAATATTCTACTTTCCACTTCCTTAACTTTAAAATTCCTTTAAGTATTTCCATTGCAAAATAATAATAAAACAATTAATGAATTGATAGAATTAAATTGACGTTTCACTGCACATCAATTATTTTTTATTTTCGTTTAAGACAATGCCCTCTTAGCTCAGTCGGTAGAGCAAGGGACTGAAAATCCCTGTGTCCGTGGTTCGATCCCGCGAGAGGGCACCATTTTTTAGAAACTTTAAAAGCACTCTTTAACCCAGAGTGCTTTTTTTTTGCCTAAAATTCATCTAATCTTATTTCATGAAAATATTATTTATAAGCTTATTAACCTCTTTCTCTGTTTATGGAATGGGTTTATTTGAGCCAGATATTCAGTGCACAGTCATTAAAGTGCATAAACAAGTTAAAAGTGTATTAGACTTTAAGGCTTTTCCTAAAAAATTTCATACAATAAATAATATTGCCACTTCATCGACATTAACAATTGCAGGAAAAAAATTTAATAATCTTGATCCAAAAGTAAAAAAGAAGATGGTAGGTTTTGAGAGAATAGAAATTGAGCTTCAGAATGGGATTTTACAGTTAGATATAAATGGTAAACCGATGTCTCGAAATGGAGTATTAAAGTTTTCTGGAGATTTAATTGGGGATATAACTTGTCACTAATAAATTTCTAAATTAAGCCGCTAATTGAATAATTTCAGATTTTTTAAATCGATAATCCTTACCTTCTCTAGTGTATTTTACTTTTCCATCTCTAATTCTTCGCCTCATCGTAGACTCAGAGATTCCTAAAAAGGCACATGCTTCTTGAAGAGTCATTAGGTCAGAACTTGCAAATAATTTCATTGAATCAGTAATATCAAGGCCAATAACATTACCTTTCTTATTGTACCTAACAATGATTCCATCTTTATATTCTGACTTAGCTTCAATTTCATCAGTGAAGTCTATTGATAAATAGTCAATTTCTGAGTCGTGATGTACTTTCATTATTTTACCTCAAAGTTAATCATTACCGTAACAATCTCATAAGTTGATTTACTTCTTAGAACTGTTACGGCCGCTATTAAATTATCCTTTCTCCCTTTAAGCTTTTTATAAAAAATAAACTTATCTCGAGATTGCTGTATTTTTCCATCTGGTTCACTAAGTATAAGCTCAACATCCTTAGTGGTAATGTTTCGCTTAAGCATACGATCTACTGAGTGGGAGCTATACTTAATATTCATCATTTGTAGTGTAGCATATAGTCACAAACTGGTCAATAACTAGTCATGCTGTTCTCGTGATACTTAAGCTGTCGATATTATTAATTTTGCTAAGGATAGCAGTTCGATAATCGCCCACTTCGGGCACCATTTCAGACTAACTCCCCAACATGATTACGTTTTATTCTTTGGTTTAATCAACGAGCGATAAATGAGCGACATTAGGGATATTTGTTAATAGAAATCAGTATTTAAAGTAAATTCATATCTTAGGTGTAAAGTTAAGGACTTTATTTTTATTTAACTGACATAAATCTCATAATTATTTAAGGAGCTTTTTGTATCACTTTACACCGATATTAATTTTATTAGTTAATAATCCTCTCGTAAAGGCAAGTGAGTGTTATAACAAGGAAGGTAAAAAAAATAATATGTGTTAGAGGTATGGGGGTTGGCGAGTATCGCAAAACTAAAGATTATAAGAAAGCTATGAAATATTATAAAATAGGCTGTGACATGAAGGATGGACTTAGTTGCGTTAGAATGGGAGATATTGAGTCCAGGCAGTTTAAGAACTACAATGCAGCTAAAAAGTACTATAAGATGGCTTGTGATTCAAAGTGTTATTCTCCTGATTGTATCAGTTTAGCAAAATTAGAAGAACGGCATTTCAAAAATTATGATGAAGCTAAAAAGTATTATAAGAAAGGTTGTGATATGAAGGATTTTGGTAGTTGTGTTTCAGCTGGTGATATAGAATCTAAAAGTTTTAATAACCATAAGGAATCTAAAAAATACTATAAAATGGCTTGTGACTCTAGTTATTACTCTGGGTGTAGTTCATTAGCAAGATTGGAAGAGGAACATTTTAAAAATTATAATGGAGCGAAGAAGTATTACAAGATCACCTGTGACAGCAATTCACCAATTTTGATTTCTAATTGCTATAGCTTAGCAAAAATGGAGCATGAGAGATTCAAAAATTATGATGAGTCTAAAAAGTACTATAAAAAAGTCTGTGATTCAGGTAGCTACCTTAGTAAAAAAGCCTGTACAGCATTACAATCTATTAAATCTAATTAAGCTACAATATTCTTCTATTGAATGGTTTCAGAGAACATACAAAAAATAGAGTTTCTATAGTGAGGATAAAAAAGATTTCAAGCAATGAAGCTTTAAAGTTATATGAAAATTTGTATCAAAATATTGCTGTGATAAGGACTCCAAGTCTTACTTTATGTATCAGCCTTGAGCGACACTAGGGATAATAATAGTTAGGAAAGCCTAATAAAAGACCGTAAATAAAAGCAAGCTTCCTTTTGTTAAAATATTAATTAAACTAGTAGTTTATCAGTGATTTCAAGCTCTTGTTAACTTTTTTGAGAAGATCATTTTTCGATCCCGCGAGAGGGCACCACTTATGTCAAAATTGTGGTTGTACTGTTTATTTTTTTGTCATGAGCTGTCAGGATCAATTGTAATTCCTGCAGGATCATTTTCATTTACCAAAGTGTTTTCAGTTTTTTATTTTGAAAAAAGATATTTTTAATCAAGGGGGAAAATTCAATAACGATCTATATCTTTGTCAAATATTTAAAACCTAATAAACTTAAAAAGCAGATGAAAACTTAACTTTTCCTTCACATTGAGCTTCGTATTGTTTATTTCGGATAAAATGATTGACATAAACGGACTCATTGATTCTGACCCATTCTCCCCATGTAGAGAATGCTTTAGTAAACTGTTCACCCCTAAGCGTAATGTTAAATCCACCACCAATAAATTGCATATAGGGGTCACCACCTTCCGTTACTGCATATGTGTTTTCATCTTCGTGCACAATTTGTCCATTTATTAAAATTTGTGCTGTATTCTTATTAGAAATAAGTTGAATTCCTTTTTCACATTTTAGTTCAACTTCTGACTTCTTAACCATGTCAGCATGTACTGTTGTGATTGTAACCATGATAAAAATAATTAATATTTTCATAAATGTCCTAATTTGATTAATAAGTTTTCACACATTTAAATAATGCTTTGAGTATAATCTACATAAAAATCAATACGTAGAAAAAAAGTATTTTTTTTTTGAAAAATTTACTGATTATTGATCTGTCAAATTCGGATGCTTTGTAAATAAATAGCACTAGATGTAATAGAAGGACAGAAAATTATATGAAAGAATGCTGTCGCCCAAATAAGAGATTAATTGAGCAAGTTAAGATAAACCTTGTAGATAAATTCCACTTAATGAGATAGAAGCATTGTAGTCTCAATGCTTTCAATTACTGTGAAATTTAAAGAAAAACTATATGTTACCCTGTCTATAATATAAAAAATAAAGATCTAATAGAAAATGAGGCAGCTTCTTGTTAAACAAGAAAATAAATTGTTTATATAATTAATACTCTTAAAGGTAATACAGATAAAGTGTTTAAACTTATTCAAGGATCTTTACTGTCTTGGGAATCAAACACTTAGGGCATTTTTTATTTAATTTTATTGTCATCGTATACGCATATTGATAAAAAAATATTTTTTTAAAGGTAATATTCATGAAGTTTATCCAAATTATACTCGTATTTATTTCTACTAATGTGTTTGCAATATCTCTTTCTGAAAAAATAGAAGAAATCAGAACTGCTTTTCCAAATGCAGGTATGGCCATAGGAGTTGTTAATAAGGACAAAGTAATTTTTCAATCCTTTCATGGAAGTCAAAATCTTGAAACTCAAACTCCTATTGATGAAGAATCTCTTTTTATGATTGGTTCAACAACAAAAGCATTTACATCGACTGCATTAGGCAAGTTAGTGGAGCAAGGATTAATTGATTGGGATCAAACAGTACAATCAATTATTCCGGAGTTTCAATTAATGCCCCCAATAGATTCTAGTTTAATAACAATAAGAGACTTGCTACTACATATGACAGGTCTCCCTCGCCATGACCTTGTTTGGATAACACAACGATTTTCAATGGAACACTTTTTAAGCTTACTACCTTTTTTAGAGCCTTCGTACAATCGAGGTGAAAAGTGGCAATACAATAACTTTATGTATATGGTTGCTGGTATGGCCGCAGGTAGGGCAAATAATAGTAACTGGATAGATGTTGTACAAGATTACTTATTAAATGACCTCGGAATGGATTCTACTTATTTTACAGTTGAAGACGTAATCAATCTTCCTAACGTAGCGACACCTTATTATTATATAAATGGAACTTTTACTAAAAGAAAATTACGCAATATTGACGGAATTGGGCCTGCGGGATCAATTCATTCAAACATTAATGATATGACAAAATGGTTGAGGATGAACCTGAATAAAGGGGCTTTTTCAGGTAAGGAAATTGTTTCTCGTAATATTATTAATGAAATTCATAGAGGACAGATTGAGATATCAAGAGGTAATTGGTTCCCTGAACTAACAGATAGTAAATATGGTTTTGCTTGGACTGAAGCAAATTATCGTAATCATAAAATAATTCGTCATGGCGGTTCAATTAATAGTTACCTTACTCATATTGCTTTTTTTCCAGAGGATGATTTAGGAGTAATAATATTAACAAGTGGAGGAAGTTTAAGCCCATCAGTAGTACTTTGGACTTTAACCGATCACTTTTTAAACTTAAAACCAATTGATTGGGTTGAGAGATATACCTATTCAAAGGATCCTGTTAATATTCCAAACAATCCCGAACCAAATTCACTAACACCTGCAGTAGGTGTATTTACTAATACAGCTTATGGAAATTTAGATACCAGTATTATTGAAATAAATAATAAAAATTATTTAGAGTTAAAGTTAAATAATTTTAGTTTTGCAACAATTCCAGTTTGGTTAACCAGGAACCCTCAAGTTTGGAACTTTAAATACAATGGAACAGAGGTTAATTTATACCTAGATAAAGAAAATTTAGTTGAAAAAATAGAAATTAACTTAGAGCCTTCAGTCTCTTTAATACAATTTACACGCAGTTAGTACACTTGCATCAAACTCAAAGTAATATTACAATAAATAAATAGCAACGAAAGGAGCAAGCATAGATAGTTTGGAAAATATAAATACTCCTGTCTTTAGAAATAAAACATTTCTTTCAAAGATCATAGGGCCAACTATTAGACAAATTGCCTTCTTAACATCACCCTTTAAAGACGAACAACAAATATATTACTCATGCAGAAATTTAGAAATTTCTGTTGAGGGATTAATCAAATTATTAATAAAACATCCGGTTAAATTATTTTATTTATTAAAGGTAATTAAACATTGGGATAAATGCTATTTTAAAGCACAAAAAAAAGCAATTAATAAAGATAGATACTTAGTTTATACAAATAAGGATCATAAAATACCTTTTGTTCCAGAAGAAGATATTATGTATTCATATATGTACCCACAGATATTCTTTGTCTTAGGAGAAATTTCAAATTATTTAACAAATAAAGAAATGCAAAGATGTGCAGATTGTTTTATTACGTTGAATGACCTTAGTCATTCCGTTTTCACAAACTACCCAACTCTTATGCCAAGATTTACGAACCATAAGAGAGTAAGTTTATCTGTAGTCCAAAAGTTTGATGAACCACTAAATTGTTGTCCGAGTCTGCATATTGCATACTCTGTTATGTTAGATAATATTGCACAGATGATTCTAGGAGGTAATAAAGAATATGATTCTGTCTTGAAATCAATTAAATATAGCACATTAAGAATGATGAATTCTGTTTTATATGTAAAACAGCATTCATTAATGGATATTGCTTTTGGAATTCTTTGTTCGAAAATAATGTTTGAACAATACTATGATTATGAATTTAATAATTTTATTAGTGAGATGAAATTACAACAAAGAGATCACCCTGAAATTGATTACAATGAAATAGAAATAATTTTTAATGATGCACTTGATATATTTCAAAGAACTAAATGCTTTGAAAGTACTTTAGCAGAGTATTTAAAAATTAATGGTTATCAAAAAGTTTCATATCTATATGAAGCCCCTTCTCACTCATATTTCGACACATTGGAATCAAAAATTATTTCTTAATTAGGTGATTAGATAAAACCTAAGTCTTTTCCTTTCTGAAATAATTCCTTCTTTTGATCTTCTGACATATTTTGAAACATTTTCATCATACTGTCTTTTTCATCCTGTGACATCTGGTTAAACATTTGCTTCGCCTCGTCCAGAGAAGGCATATTTGAAGAATTAAAAGAAAAAATTAACTTATCTCCTGAACTGACAGTTTTAATATTTTCATTTTTTAGGATTTCACGAACTTGATTCAAGTTAACATCTTTTTGATCGGCAAGTTCATATAGCCTTTCTAGATTAAATGAAACTTTTTTTCCAGGGAAATCATTATTGGAGAGGTTCGTTTTTATTTGCGCAATAAAGTTTCTTGTTTTTTCATCTGGTGTTGTCATGATCATTCCCCTCTTATTTGATTTTAATATATAAATTGGAAGATAAATTCAATGAAATTCTTTTCTTCTTTAGGTAATATAATAATTTTATGATCTTCGGAAGTGAACATGATGTTGATTATAGTAAAATTTAAGTAAATAGATTAAATTTTACCTCGAAACGTGGAACCGTAGTAAAAAATATATCACTTACCGAAAATCAGGAACAGATTGAAGGCAGAGTTAATGGAACTAGGATTGTTCTTATAGCTAAATTTTTTTAAAAATTAATATTTAATATATTTTCTAAGGAAAATATTGCCGACCAAAGCCCTTTCGTCAACCAATGCGAAAGTGTTAGAAATGCTCAAAGACCTAGTTCTAACAATTCAGGATATTGATAATACAAGCTTTTATAAAGGGGATAGGCGATGTTAGAACTTGTTAGATAAAGTTATTGTTTTAATAGGTTAATTTTGGTTGACGTAAACGGTAAGTACAAGTCATACTATTCTTCGATACTAGTTTTTGTTTAGACCAAGTATCAAAAAAAGCTTAAAATGCAAGGAATTTAGCAAAGCAACACAAATTTTAACGATTGGATTTATGGAGGAAGACAAATGAGACTAACATCAAAAGGACGCTACGCAGTGAGAGCAATGCTTGACCTAACTGCTCATAGCAATGGCAACCCAGTAAGATTACAGGAAATTTCAACAAGGCAAAACATCAGTCTACATTACCTAGAGCAACTTTTTAGAAAGTTGAGAAATGGTCAAGCTGTTAAATCAGTAAGAGGCCCAGGTGGTGGATATGTTCTAGCTCGTCCAATGGATGAAATAACAATTAAAGATGTATTGACTTGTGTTGGAGAAAATATTAATCCAGCTAAAGACATTATAGGAACAGAAGCGGACACAGCAAATACAGTAGAGTATCATCTTTCAAAAAATTATTTTCAAAACCTTGGAATAATTATGAGAGAGTACCTAGAAACAACATCTCTTGGTGATCTAACAAGAAAATCAAAAGATTTTGATCTTGGTGTTAGAGATCAAACAACAACGGCCGCTCCTGAAACAACATCAACTCCAGAAGCAACTACTCCAGCTACAGGATTTGGAATTAACGTAAGGCCGCCAATTGGAGAAGTTAACCAATAGAAGACTTTATTTAGATTATAATTCAACATCCCCCTTGTCAGTCTCTGTTATAGAGTATTTGAAAAAGGGGGATTTTTATTTTGCAAATTCTTCATCAATACACCGTTCTGGAAAAAAATCTAAAAAACTAATTAGAGAAACAACAGACTTTTTATTAAATGAGCTTCTAAAAGTAAATTATTCCCATTCCTTATTCTATCACTCTGGTGCAACAGAAGGTATTAATACAATTATTAAGGGAGTATCTTCTTACTTTTGGAACAAAGACCAAAGGGTTGCCTACTTTTACTCTGGTGCGGATCATTCAGTTTGTCATGAGTTAGGAAGTGAGCTCTCTTCTCTAGGACATCAAGTTATTAAATTTGATGTTGATAAAAATGGTACCTTTGATATTAATAAATTAATTGAACAAATTAATAGTTATAAATGCCCCGTTATTTTAAACTTTACTTGGGTTAATAATGAAACAGGAGTTGTTTGGAATTTAAAATTAGCTGAGCAAATTAAGAAAGAAACAGGATGCATTGTCCATGTCGATAGTGCTCAAGCAGTAGGAAAAATATCTGATTGGAATCAACTTTCTGGATCTCTTGATTTTTATACTTTTTCTGGACATAAATTCGGTGCGATGAAAGGAGTTGGATTCACCCTTTCTCACAATAATTCTAAGTTTTCTCCACTGCTAGTTGGTGGAGGACAACAAAATAAAATGCGTTCTGGTACAGAAAATATTTTAGGAATTTATTCTATTAAATTAGCAATTAAGCACTTATTGAAGTCAGTCAACTACGAAAAACTTGAATGTTTCAAACTAGACCTTGAAAACCAAATATCTTCAGTATTAGGTAAAAAAGGTGAAATAGTCTCAATAAACTCACCTAATAGAAATAATAATACAATTTACTTTATTGTTTATGGAGTTCAAGCTTCAATTTTATTAACTGCTCTTGATATGGCAGGAATTGAAGTGAGTACCGGGTCTGCTTGTTCGTCTGGTGCAACAATTCCAAGCCGAGTTTTAGTTAATATGGGGTATAATGAAAAAGATGCAAAGTCAGCAATTCGACTTTCTCTCGGGCATGATAATGAAGATGAAAAAATATTAGAAAGACTAATGGTAGTCTTAAATCGTTTTCTATAGTAATGTTTTATTTTAAATTAATAGATGGAGCTTTGTATGACAGAATTAAGTCATGAAAAAATCATAAACAATATCTTAAATGATGAATCAATTAATAAAATAAAACTGGCCGTAACCGATATTGATGGAATCTTAAGAGGAAAATATATTCATAAGAGCAAATTTGAATCAATTGTTAAAGGTGGGTTTAGTTTTTGTGATGTCATTTTTGGTTGGGATTCTGCTGATGTTTGTTATGACAATTCAAAAGTGACGGGTTGGCATACAGGTTACCCTGATGCAAAAGTCACATTAGATTTTTCAACTTATAGACGAGTACCTTGGGATAATAATGTACCATTTTTCTTAGGACATTTTGAGGATGAAGAAGGTAATCGATTAGATGTCTGTCCTCGAAACTTACTACGAACAGAAATTGATAAAGCAAATAAAAATGGATATAGGCCTATTTTTGCTCAAGAGTTTGAATGGTTTAATTTTGCCGAGGATACTGAAGAATTAAATCAAAGATCTTTTAGAAGTCCACAACCAATTACTCCCGGAATGTTTGGTTACTCTTTGTTAAGAGCATCGAAAAACTCAGATTTTTTTAATAATATTTTTGATCAAATGGATAAATATAATATACCACTTGAAGGATTACATACTGAAACAGGGCCTGGAGTTTATGAAGCTGCAATTATTTACACTGATGCTCTAGAAGCTGCGGATAGGGCAGTTTTATTTAAGTCCGGAGTTAAGGAAATAGGGCATGATTTTGGAATTATGCCATCATTTATGGCAAAGTGGAATGAAAAATTACCAGGTTGCAGTGGACATATTCATCAAAGTATTTGGGATCTTGAACAAAAGAAAAACTTATTTTACTCACCTGAAGAAAATGAAAAGTTATCTAACTTTATGGAAAGCTATATAGCTGGAGTATTGCATTGTTTACCAGAGGTATTACCAATGTACGCACCAACAATAAATAGTTACAAAAGATTAGTTGAAGGGGCATGGGCACCAACTAATTTAACTTGGGGACATGATAATAGAACAACAGCGATTAGGGTCTTGCCTGGATCTAGTAAATCTACCCGAATTGAATTGCGAGTACCAGGCTCTGATTGTAATCCATATTTAAGTATGGCCGCAACACTTGCTTCAGGAATGTATGGCGTAGAAAATCAATTAAAGTTGAATACTCCACCAGTTAGTGGAAATGGATATAAAGTTGAAGGTAGTACGCAACTTCCATCAACTTTGGAGCATGCCGCAGAAAAAATGAAAAACTCTGAAGTAGCGATACATTTATTTGGAGAAACTTTTGTTAATCATTTTATTCGAACTAGAGAGTGGGAAGTAAAAGAGGCAAGGAAAGCAGTAACTGACTGGGAGCTAAAAAGATACTTTGAAATTATTTAGAGGTTATTATGGATTTAAATAAATTATATACTTTTAATTTTCCAACAAAAATATTGTTTGGTGCTGGAATAATTAAAAAGTTAGGAGCTTATTTACATGAAAATAATTTAAAATCACCATTGATAGTAACAGACCCTGTATTGAAAGAATTACCATTAATGAATATAATTATAGAACTACTTGAGTCTTCAGAGCAAAAGGTCAGTATTTTTTCAAAAATTGAAAAAAATCCAATTAAACAAAACGTACATGATGGCAAAGAATTTTATTTAAATAATAAGTGTGACTGTGTGATTGGGATTGGAGGCGGAGCTTCCATGGATGTTGCAAGATCAATTGCTCTAATGGTTAATCATTCAGGGGATTTATTTGATTACGAGGAGTCGGTTGGTGGAGATGCTTTAATCAAAAATGAAATACCTTATTTTATAACAGTACCCACTACAAGTGGAACTGGAAGTGAAGTTGGTAGAAGTTCAGTTATTTCGGATGATTTTACACATGAGAAAAAAATTATTTTTCATTCGAGCTTAATGGCACAAGCTGTATTTGCTGATCCAGAATTAACATTAAGTTTGCCTCCATTTGTAACTGCAGCAACTGGAGTCGATGCCTTAACTCATAATATAGAAGCTTACCTTGTTGAAACTATTCATCCTTTATGTGATGGAATTGCTTTAGAGGCAATTAGCTTAATTGGGGAGTCATTAGTAAACTCAGTTAATAATCCAACCTTAGAAGATCGAGCAAAAATGATGCTAGGAGCAATGATGGGAGCAATTGCTTTTCAAAAAGGATTGGGAGTTGTTCATTCAATGGCGCATTCACTTTCAACCAATTTGAATCTACATCACGGACTTGCCAATGCTTTAGTTTTACCAATAGGTGTAGAGTTTAATGCAGATGTTTCAGAGAAAAAGTTAATAACAATTGCCGATAAATTAAAGATAGAAGATAAGTCTAGCTCAGGCCTTGTTAATTATTTACTAAAGCTAAATCAAGAGATTGGAATTAAGTCGCCGCTAGAAGAATTAAATCTTAATGATTCAGATGTGAATAATTTAGTTAATGTGGCCTATAAAGACGTCTGTCATCAATCTAATCCAAAGTCAGTTACAAGAGAGGATTTTGAAAAGTTATTTAAGAAGGTATTGTGATAAAAATTGGAATCACTCCTTGTTTTATGCATCCAGAAGTTGGTAGACGTTACTTCGCCCCAAAAACTTTAATGTATGTTGAGATGGAAATGGTAAAATTTTTATCTCAGAGAGGTATTTGTCCTGTTTTATTGCTTGATTTACCAACAGAGCAAAAAGAATTAGTCTTAAGTGAGCTAGATGGTATTGTTTTTTCAGGTGGGGATGATATTTCTCCTACAATGTATGGTGAAAAAACAATAGATGAAACCTTTTTGAATGATGATTATAGAGATGCATTTGATTTAGAAATATTCAAATGGGCATTTAAGAAGAAAATTCCTATGCTAGGAATTTGCAGAGGGGCACAGTTTATTAATGTGGCCCTCGGTGGAAGCTTATATCAAGATATTATTCTGCAAAAACAAGGTTCTATCGATCATAAAAAAATGGAGATATATGATAATCATTTTCATGAAATAGAGTTTTGCAACGAAAGTCTAATTCAATCTATGTACCTAGGTCAAAATTCAGGATTGGTAAACTCAATTCATCACCAAGGAATAAAAAAGTTGTCAGCAAAATTAAAAGTTGAAGCTATTTGTCCTCAAGATGGAGTTATTGAAGCATTTTCTTATATTAACTTAGAGGAGCAATTTATTTACGGAGTTCAATGGCACCCCGAATTTACTTCTTACAATGATTTATACCTTGATTCTTCTAAAATTCTAGAATTATTTATTCAAAATATTGATGAATAGACCCGAGTTTTTTTGTCTGGAAAGCATTTGGCAATGCTAGAAGGTCGATGAAGAATATTATTTTTAAAAAAAGTCATCTTCTTGCTTGTCATTACAAAAAAAATTGTTCACCATATTGATATACATTGATAACGATTATCAAATGATTTACGAACAAAGCTTGTAAGGAGGCGTTCATGAACAAGAAAGAATTATTAGAAGCAATTACAAATCACAAAGAACTTCAACATTTTACAAAAAAAGATGCTGAAAGATTTTTATCTGCAACTATGGACACAATCAAAAAATCGGTAAAAAAAGGCGATGATGTATCTTTAATTGGTTTTGGAACTTTTACTAAAGTAAGAAGAGCAGCTAGAACTGGAGTTAACCCTTCAACTGGTGAAAAAATTAAAATTAAAGCGAGAACTTTACCAAAGTTTCGTCCTGGTAAAGCTTGGAAAGATATGTTCTAATAATCTTATTATATTTTAATAAGTATTAGGGAGATCAAGTGATCTCCCTTTTTTTTATTTTTTTTCAGAGTCATCTAGCTTATCCCAATTAATGGAGTCTGAAATGGTAACTCCTGAGATAGTTTTCTTTTTTTCTTTTTCTGCAATGAATGGAAAAGAGTACTTCATTGCCCCTTTAATTTCATCTTCAATTGAAATTAATATTGTTTTAGGTACAAAACTTTGTAAGCTTGTATAGTAGTAATCTTTTGGTAGTTGATTTAATGCCTGGTCTTCATCATTGGAGCTCTCGGCCATAATAGAATATTCATCCATTAACTTAGGAGAAGAGTTTTTTACAATTAAAGCTGCTTTTATTTTATCCTGAGGGATTTCATTAGTAAGGTTCCATGTTCCTAGGTGAAAAAAGTCTAGGTAAAAAACAGATTTTTGAAATTTTAGCTTTCTAGGTAATAGTAATGATTGAAGAAAATTTCTGCTAGATTGGTCTTTTGATTTTTTTGCTAGCTTTTCGGCAAGAGAACTATCCTCAATTCTGATAATATATGCTCCTGGCCGCTTTGTTGAGCTAAATAATAAATATTGAAATGCTATGCTGTATAGCGTGAAAAGCTTCTGTTGTGATAACTGAAGATGATCTTTTTTTTCTTGCTCATCAATTAATATTTTTACTGAATCATATAGTCTTTGTTTTGGTAGATCTCGTTTCATAAAAAAATAGATAATTCCTAACGCTTAAATTAATAATTTTATTTTTTCAGCATTTTTAAGGTAATTTATGCATTCTGTAAAGAATTCTGTAAAAGCATGTAACATTTTTCGTATATTCCAATTATCTTTATTACATTTAGATTGACTCATTTAAGACCTTTATTTAAGATGCGCTCTCACATGGTTAATTTTGTTGAATGTAAGATGAAAGTTACTTACTAAAAATAAGTGTATATATTTGGAGAAAATTATGAAGTTGCTTGCAAAAACTAGAAATATTGGAATTTCTGCTCACATTGATTCTGGTAAAACTACATTAACTGAAAGAGTTTTATATTATTGCGATAAAATACATAAAATTGAAGAGGTTAGAGGTGGTGGGTCTGGGGCAACAATGGACCATATGGAGCTAGAGAAAGAAAAGGGTATTACGATTACTTCTGCTGCTACAACTGTATCCTGGGAAGGGATTGATGGTAATGGAACTACATTTGCTGAAGGTGTGGAAAAGGATACTCGAATCAATATTATTGATACTCCTGGACACGTTGACTTTACTGTAGAAGTTGAAAGATCTCTTCGAGTTCTCGATGGAGCAGTATTAGTTCTTTGCTCTGTTGCGGGCGTTCAATCTCAATCAATTACAGTCGATAGACAAATGAGAAGGTATAAAGTTCCAAGATTAGCATTTTTAAATAAAATGGATCGAATGGGAGCTAATCCTTGGAAAGGAAGGGATGCGTTACGTGAAAAATTAAATCATAATGCAGTATTAATGCAACTTCCTATAGGTGAAGAGGAAAACTTTGTTGGAATTGTAGATCTTGTAACTCGTAAAGCATATTACTTTGATGGTGAAAAGGGAGATGATGTTAGAATTGAGGACTGTCCTACAGAATTAGCAGAAAAAATGGAAGAGCATAGGTCTGAACTTCTTGATGCAGTAGCTGAGTACGATGATGATATAATGGAAAAATATCTAGAAGGGGAAGAGTTAACAGAAGAAGAGCTTCATATTTGTATTAAAAAAGGTGTTCAATCACTTAAATTTACTCCTGTATTTATGGGGTCTGCTTTTAAAAATAAAGGTGTGCAAACATTAATGGATGCAGTTGCAAGGTATTTACCTTCGCCGCTAGAATGTGCAAGGCCAACTGCTGTTGATACAGATGGAAACACTGTAGATCTTGATCCAGATAAGGAAAAAGAGTTAGTTTGTATGGCATTTAAAATTACAGATGAGCAGTTTGGACAATTAACTTATACAAGAATCTATCAAGGGACATTAAAAAAGGGCGAAACCATTTATAATACCAGAACGAAGAAAAAAGTTAGGGTAGGTCGAATGGTTAGAATGCACTCAAATGATCGTGAAAATATTAACTCTGCTTCAGCAGGAGATATTATCGCAATGGTTGGTGTCGATTGTGCTTCAGGGGATACTTTTGTTGGCTCTGATGATCTAACACACCTTTCTTGCGAAGGAATTCATGTTCCAATTCCTGTAATCGAATTATCAATTACAGCTAAAGATAAAAATGACCAAGCCAAACTCTCTAAAGGATTATCAAGGTTTTTAAAAGAGGATCCAACTTTTCATGTATTTACTGACTCTGAGTCTGCAGAAACAAGAATCGCAGGTATGGGAGAGTTGCATCTTGAAATATATGTAGAAAGGTTAAAGAGAGAGTATAAAGTAGATTGTATTATTGGTGCTCCTCAAGTGAATTACAGAGAAACAATTAAGCAAGAAGCCAACTTTGATTATACTCACAAAAAACAAACTGGTGGTGCAGGACAATTTGGCCAAGTTGTAGGTTTATTAAGGCCTTTAGCAGATGATGATAAAGATAAGGAAGATCAAGTATTTAAGTTTCACAATCAAATTAAAGGTGGGACTATTCCAAGTGAATTTATAGGAGCATGTGAAAAAGGTTTCCAAGATGTTATGGATAAAGGTCCTTTGGCCGCATTCCCATTAATTAACTGCGAAGTCTTTTTAAAAGATGGTAAACACCATGATGTGGATTCATCAGATATGGCTTTTAGAATTTCTTCTCGTATGGCAATGAGACAAGCAATCAGTAAAGCAGATGCATGTTTACTTGAGCCAGTTATGAAAGTTGAAGTAACAACTCCTGATGAATACCAGGGATCAATTATTGGAGATTTATCATCCAGAAGAGGAATGATTCAAGGTTCCGAAGTTGATCCAGGTGGAGAAGTCGTCATTAATGCTGAAGTACCTCTTGCTGAAATGTTTGGCTACTCCAGCGATTTAAGGTCGATGTCAGCAGGAAAAGCAACTTATACGATGGAGTTTTCAAGATACCTGGAATGTCCTTCAAGTATAGCTGATAAAGTTATGACAGAAAGAAAAGATAAGTTAGCAAAAGAAGACTAAACTAAAATACAATATCTAGAGATGCTGCATATTGATTTGTAGCATCTTCTCCATCAGTATTACTACTTGTTGTGTTTAGCCCTAAGGAAATAAATTCACCTATATAAAAAGTGATTCCAAGATTGTGACTATTACTTTTAGATCCTTCAAGTAAGCTCGAAGATATAAAGTAACTATAATCTAAATAAAGCCAATCAAGAGGAGATAGTCCTGCTCCAATTGAAAGATTATTATCTGAAAAATTATACATCCAGCTTTCCATATCAGGAAATGGCAATAGTGAGTAATCAGTTTCTTCATTATTGTAAAAATCATTTTCCATTTCTTCTAAATCATCCCCGAAGAAATATTTTGTCCAACTTAAACTTAATGAGAGCCATTCTGTAATATCTTGAGAAAGACTAAGGCCAATTGAATATTCTTTAAAAGTAGTATTTTGTGATTCTTTTAAATTGATAATATTATCAGACCCTGTTTGCCAATATGATGTTGCGGCCCAGGACAGGGATGGACTGGTAAATAAGTATGAATTTGAAAAAAGAGAGTAACTTTTACTAAAGTACCCCGAAATTGCCTTTGAATAAACATTACTATCTTCTTGGGTTCTAGTAAAAGTTAGACTAGTAGAAAAATAATTATCATCAAGATAATTTACTCCATATGAATAGTTCTCAGTTGAGTCATCTTCATTAGCAATAGACATTCCATAGCTTAAATTTAATTTATACTCCTCTGAAAGACCAACGCTTAGATCAATAGTATGATCTGTACTGTCAGTATCCGAGGCAAGGGAATACTCATAGTATATTGAGCTGGATCTATTCTCACTCAGGGCTGAATCTGTTAAGCAAGTCATAAATAGGATTGCTATAAAAAAAAATATATTTTTTGACACTTAACATCCTGTTATTGAAGCTTCTTTTTGTTTCCTCGTTGGAATTTCGAAAACTTCTTTTTTCTTCCTTGTTTGAATTTAGGAAATTTTTTAACTAACCTTTCTGGGGCCTTTTTATGTGCTTTAAATGAAGCAATTTTAATTTGTTTTTTTATCCTTTTTTTGTTCTTTTTTTGTTTATGGTACTTTCTTTCATTGCGAGCAAACTTTTTATATATTCTTCGTTTAAGTTTTTTTGATATTTTCTTTTTGTGAGCTTTTTTTTGTTTTTTCTTAGTTAAGTTAGCCGTTTTAGGTTGAGAGATTGTTTTTTTTATTAAAATTTTCTTAAGTTCTTGTTTTTCAAGTATTGGTTCATCTTCAAAAAGCATTGAGCCAAGCTCAATAAATGCAAAAGAGTTTTGTGTTGTTAAACCGAAAAACAAACAGAAGATTAATAAGTAATTTAATTTATTCATATTTTCACCTCTATTAATAAATATCGGCAATATCTATATTTTTATTATACTATAGATTTTTATTTTTCTTGCTTATTATTTCACATAAAAACAAGTGGTTATAGATAAAATGTTTATTTACGAAACTTTTTTAAGTTTAACTCGTATTAATCACAACATTAATCATATTTGTTAATATTTTTAACAATAACTTGGAGAAAAAAAATGAAAAGGTCCAATAATCTTAAGAAGATAATTAAAACTATTTCAGTTGTTTCATTCCTCTTAATTTCTGCAAATGTACTTGAATTTGCAAATGCAAATGAGAATAAACGTCCACCCAAAAAAGCGAAGAGAATAAAGAGGCAGCTAAAGAAAAGAATTGCTGAAGGGAAACAATCAGGAACAATTGATCGAAAAGAGTCAAGAATTATAAAAAAAGAAATGAAGCAATTAAAGAAAATGCTAAAAAAAGCAAAAAGAAATGATGGTAAAGTTACAAAAGATGAAAGAAAAGAAATTCATGAGCAAGTTCAGTCGATTAGTAAAAAAGTGGCAGTCTTTAAGAATAATGAGCACAACCAAAAGAATATTAGCTTGAAGAAAAGAATTAAAGATGGAATTAAGTCAGGCGAACTTGATAAGTTTGAATTAGAAAAATTAAAGAAATTTAGTGATAACTTAAAGCAGATGGCAAAGGAAATGAAAGAAAGTGGTGGGGAACTGACTGATGTAGAGAAAAAGATATTAAAAGAAAAGAAAGAGTCGTTGAGTCAGAAAATATATGATTATAAGCATAATGATAAAAAAAGATTATCCTTTAAAAATAGAATTAAAGAAGGTGTCAAATCAGGAGAGTTAGATAAGTTGGAACTTGAGAAACTAAAGATATTAAGTAATAACTTAAAAGAGATGGTAAAAGAAATGAAAGAAAGTGGTGGAGAGCTGACTGATGTAGAGAAAAAAATAATTGCTGAAAAACGTAAGCAATATAGTGAGCTTATTTTTAAACTTAAGCATAATGATAAAAAGAAATTAGCATTTAAGGCCAGAGTTAAAGAAGGTGTAGAGTCAGGCGAGCTTGATAAGTTTGAACTCCAAAAACTTAAAGAAGCAAAGAAGCAATTAAAGCAACTTGTTAAGAAATTTAAGGAAAGTGGAGAAGAGTTAACAGCAGCAGAGAAAAAAATAATTGCTGAAAAACGTAAGCAATATAGTGAACTTATTTTTAAGCTTAAGCATAATGAATTTAAGTCTGAAGGTGTTATAGTTGAAATTCCTGAAAATAGCTTAGATACAGATCCGGTAGAGTTAATTGTTAGTAATGATGAGTCGTAGAGCGATTGGATAAAAGAGTTGAAGGGCCTATAGTTTATAGGCCCTTTTTTTGTGTAAATAATTCATAATATTAAAACCTATTGATTTATCTATTAGTTTGAACTAATATCACGGTACTTTTTGATTCATAACATATGGAATTTTATGATTGAAACATCTCAATTACAAACATTGGTCGCTGTTGCAAGGGCGAGAAGCTTTTCTAGAGCAGCACAAGAGTTAGGTGTAACTCAATCCGCAATTAGTCAAAGTATTAAAAACTTAGAGAATAAAATAGAAGTAAAGCTATTTAAAAGGTCTGGAAAAAGAGTTGTCTTAACTCCAGAAGGGGAAAAGTTATACGGTCTTGCATCTGACTTTCTTCTTCAAATGGATGATACTCTTGAGGAAGTTCGTCACGATAAATTAAGTATGTCTGGTAAAATTAGAATCGGAACATTGACAGGGGTGGGTAAATCATGGCTTGCTCCTGAATTATTGGAGTACTCTCTAAAATATCCAGAGTTAACTGTTGGTATTACACTTGGGTTTCAAGAAAGTTTAATTAAAGATTTTAAAAATTATCGATTAGATATTTTAATTTTACCAGAAGAATCTCTGCCTCCCGTAGGAGAAAAAATGCTACTCAGTGAAGAGAGAGCAACTTTAGTTTTTCCAAAAACAGAAGAGTTTGAAAATATTACGAAAAGTTCAACATTGGATGAATTAACTTCTTATCCGACTGTGCTTTTTCAACATGATGATCCTTTATATTTGAATTGGTGTAGTGAAAAGTTTAATGCAACTCCTAAAAAGCTAAATGTTCGTTATGTCGTAAATTCACATGGAAATATGCTACAGGCAGTTCAGCAAGGTCTTGGACTGGCCGTCGTTCCCAATCATGTTCTCAAAAGAAGTTACTATAGAGATAAGGTACGTACATTGGGGACAGAGTTTGAAATTTCTAATGGAAATTTTTATCTTGTGTATCATAAAGAATCAGAAGACTTATTAAGAATTAAAAAAACATTAGAAAGATTAAAATCTATACCAAACCCTTTGGCTTCTGGATTAGAGTAAGGACAATCGGATGTCACTTTACCTTCAGAAATTTCCTGAAATAGCTAAAAAAATAATAGAAGATCTATTAGATGATAATTATATTTTAACTCTGGTGGGAGGAGGGGCCAGAAGTTTAATTACAAACGAAAAACTTGGAGATGATTTAGATTTTGAAATTAGATTTCAAGTACAATATATAGGCAGCGAATACTTAGACAAAATTGATAAAACCTTTACCCTTTTAAATAAGAAGAATAAAAATTTAAAAATTGAAAAACTTCTTTTTGGAGGTAGAAGATGCCTAAGTGATAAATTATGTTTAGAGTTTACTCCTCCGAGGAAAGAGTATTATAGCGTGACATCTCAAAATGGATATTCTCATCAAGGCTTTGAAGTCGAAATTGATTCATCGTTAGATTATTATAAGTCTTTTTTACGTCGTGACTTTACTATAAATGCAATAGGCATTGAAATAAAAAAACAAAATAATAAAATAGAAGAGAAAATAATTGATCCATTCCATGGGATTGAAGATCTAAACTCTTTAACTTTGAGGTATATCCATACAAATTTCTTCTTAGATCCTGTAAGGTTCTTACGTTTAATTAGGTTTCATATTCAGAAAAATTATAAAATTGATCCAATTCTTATTGAGAAGTTAAGTAGTTTTAGTTTGCAGAAAATTAGCTTTTTTCACTATCATAAAGAGTCATCAAAAATTGGTTTTTTTCACTTTTCGAAATGCTTTTATTATTATGTTAATAAATATCAAATTCCTTGTACTACAGAGTTACAATTATTAAACATTAATTATGATGATCTCGACTGCGGTATTGCGATTAATACAAATAATTTAACAGAGGCCTTAATAATATTATCTATTTCAGGGAAAGTGAAGAATGTTGATGGATTAATTAAATTGTTGTCATTAAAAGAAATCTGGGTAGGTACCTTGAAAGTTTTATCATCCTTATTGAAATTGCTTCCATCAATTGAAATGGAGATAGAAGTAAAAAATTATTCGATGGTAAAAGAATTGCCACTTTTTAAAGCTCTACAGCTTTTAGATAAAGTCAAAATAAAAATTGAATTATATCAAGAATTAATAATAAGCTTATTATCAGAGAGCAATCAGTTTAAATATATTACTTTAAATAAAATATTATATATAAAAAATATAAAGAAATTGGATTTATCTAAACTAAAAGATGAAGATAAGAATGATTTTATTATTTATAGTAAGCTGATTGAATTTAAGAGGGCTAAATGAACATAATTTCGTTGTTAGATCTTGAGGAGTTCGAATTATCTTCAGCTTATGTTCAGGAGAGGGTGAAACAAATATTTTTTTTATCTTCAGCGAGGAAAGAGTTTGGAGATGATAGTGAAAAGGAAAAATTTTTTAATACTTGGGTAATGCCTTATTTTAATAATTATAAAAAAATATTTTTTATAGCAATGAATGAAAAAAAAGAAATATTAGGATATTTATCTGGGTGTATGAACTCTACGGAGTTTATAAAATATTCACCACATGAAAGCTATAAGTTATTTTCGGATTTATTCGTTCATTATAATGCTCATTTTCATATTAATTGTGGGCCAAGTTCTAGAGGTCTGGGTATTGGAACCAGGCTTATTAATTGTTATATAGAAGTGTTAAGGAATTACTCAGATGTTAAAGGGGTTCATATTATTACTGATCCCAAATCTAGAAATGTAAGATTTTACCAGGCAAATGGTTTCTCTATTTTAGAGCAAAGAGATTTGAATAATTATAATTATTTATTTATGGGTAGGGCATTTTTTTCCTAAATGTAAATCATTTATTAATAAAGGTATAATTAATAAGGTATATGTTCGTAGTACATTAAACTCCAGGGTGGATATAATGGATGATTTACATATGATTTTGGCCGATCATGTCACGAGGAAAGATAAGGTTAGTGAATCTTTAGATCAAGACTCTATCGATCAATTACCGACATGTAGTGATATTCCTGACATATTTTTTGATGAAATCTTGGTGCAGTATAAGCTTTCAAGAATAGAGATACTTGTTTTGATGTACTTGTACCGCAGGGTTTGGTGCAGGCCAAACTTATATAAGATGTATGGAATTTCTCAGTTAATGTCACATACAGAGATGGCGAAAGTATTAGGAGTAATGATGTCTGATATTTATAGTGCCTTGAAGAAGTTAGAGGATTATGATTTCATCTCTACTATTCGCTCTGGTCAGTACTTTGTTAGAAGATATTTTACCAGAGTAGAGGATGATAAGTACTGTCAAGATTATGATGAATTAGATTTTTAGTTCTTTCACTAGGCAACAATAATTTAATGAAAAATTTATTGTAACTGTTAGAATATAGTTAATAACTATTTTAAATTAGCTAAGGCAGTTAAACTTGGATCAATTAATAAAGAAAGCACTATATATTGGAGATGATCTTAAATATTGGAGTACCTTAAAATCAAGTTTCACTGATATATATCCTGGAGAAAAATTTATTTTCTCAGAGCTGAGTGATCAAAGTACCATCAATGGTTTTTTTAGCATCTTAAATCAAAACCCCAATATTATTTACTATGATCTAAGTAATCATAGAGAACAAAAATTACAATTAGCAAGAATGGTTAAAAGAGAATTAACGATTGATCAATGTATTAATGTAATGATTGTTGATTCTAGTAATAATATAAAGCAATTATTTACATCATTTATAAATTTTATTTTTATTAAGTGTGGTGAGTTTGAGGATATAGTCTATGGCCCGGTCAGGGCAGCATTTCCTGATATAGAGAAGAGGTTGGAGTTTGCTCAGGCGTTATTGTTGAAAGATATTAAGTTGAGCGAAAGGTTGAGATTGAGCTGTATTTCTCCGTTGAATTTGTACATGGAGGGAAACACGCGATTTGAAGAAGGTGATATAGTAGAGTTGGAGACAGAGATTCCTAAAAATATTTTACCATCCAGAAAGTTTACGGTTAAAAAAATATCATCAAGTAACCTTTACTACGATTATCGCTTTGGTTTTGATTTAACTTATAATTTTATTGACCATTCTCCTGAGGATGATGCTTATTCTACACTAAGCAAGAAAGAAATTTTGGCAAAGCATGAAAATATTCTGAGAAATACACAGCAAGACTTCAGAAAGTGGGTTATTGGTAATATTGCCGGAATAGTTCCTAGGGATACAAAAATTTTAGTAGTGGATAAGAATTATAATATTTTAAGGACTTCTGATACTTTACCAGATAAGTATAATTATGCTTTTCGCTATCAACAAAATATAACAAAATACTTATATTATTTAGATTACTTTCGTCCACATATTATTGCAATTGAACCAGAGGGAGTTCCTGAATCCGAAGTAGAATCAGATGATATTGATTCAATTAAGCTAAGGGTAGAGCAGGAGCAGTTGTTTACAATAGAAAAGATAATTCATGAAATTAAAAATATAGGAGATTATAGCCCTTTTTTTGTTATCTTTAATACTCAAGATTTTTCATCTGAGTTTTTGAGGCAAAAGTTTGATTATCCACTTATACTTGCTCACAAAGAAGAAATTAATTTTAACTTGATTGTCGAAATGGCAGATATGTATGAAGAAAAGCAGGATAAAAAAATTAATTCAATTATCCATAATAAATTAAGTATTTTAAAAAAAGAACAACCAGTAAAATATAAATCAATATCGGTGAATGATTTTAAAGCAAAAAGATATATTATTCGTAAAAAAAATAACTTAAAAAATGTAAACTATACTCACAAAACTAAAATATTTTCTATTTCAGAGTCTGAAGTTCTATTAATGACCGATAAAGATTTATTTGTAAATACCATCTACTGGATTGATGACCCAGTACCAATGGCGGTTACAATAGTACCTGCAATAAACAAAGATATTACTTATATTGAAATGAAAGGTAAGAAATTTTATGAGGCAATTATTCATTGTGTTGGTGAGGAAGAAAAGAAAAAGATACGTAAATTTATAAATGAGGTTTTCTACTCTGAAGGTAGAGAAGACTCAGTAGAGAAATTAAAGGAATACCATAATTATAAAAAAGAAGTCCTGAATTCTCTTGAGAAACCTCCTACCTAATATTGGTGTATTAATGGCACTAAAAATTAAAGTTAATTTGCAAGGGATAATGGGTTCAAGTGAAAACAACCACTTAACGGACTCGAAAGTAACAAAAACTTACATTTAGATTATTCTAATAGTAATTATTTCAAAATTACTTTTCATTCATATTCTATAGTGAAATATAGATATTAGAAATTTTATTATTTTAATATAAATAAGGAGAGAGGGGACATGAAGAGATTATTAATACTAGCAGTCTTAACTTGGAGTTCACTTGTTTTAGCATCATCAGAGCTTGATAGAGATAGCTTTAGTTATTATGGTGACCAAACAAGAACATCTAGAGATTTAACAACCAGTGTTTATCGGACAGTGACTCGTGAAGTTCAAGTTCCTTCAACTTGTACGCGTAGAGTTCCATATTCACATCAAGTTTGTCGCAATGAAACAAGGTACAGAGAAAGATGTACAACCACAAATCGAAGAGTTTGTAAGCGTGAGCAAGTTTGTCGTAGAGTAAATGGTAGAAGAGTATGTAGAGTTGAAAATGTTTGTAGAAATGTTCCTCAAAGAACATGTCGTCAAGTTCCATATCAAGAAAGAGTATGCAGGACTGAAACTCGATACAGAAATGAATCTTATAGCTGTACAAGAACTGAGCGTAGAACAGTTAACGAGTTAGTAAGAAGAACAGAGGCAGTAGTTGGACTTAGTTTTATAAATAATTCTAATGTACATGATGTACAAGCAGATTTTTCTCTAGTTCTAAGAGATAACCAATTATCAGTTAATGCAAGAAATGTTGACGAGTTCAATAAAGCACTTTTCATTGCAGATAGTAACGAAAGCAGAAGCTATTCGGGAAGAACAGAGTATTTAAGAGCGTCATATGCAGTAAGCGTTTATAATCTTAAACGTTTTTCCTCTCCTGTTTCAAGGCAGCCTGAAATTGCTTCCGGTACTAGAAATGGACACTTAGAAGTTGTTGTTGGAAAAGTTTTAGCTCCAAATTCGGTGACTTTTAAACTTGTTTTAAAAGATGAAAGGGGACTTGTATTATTTAATAGAGAGTTAACTGAAGGTGAGTTTAGATTTAGAAATAATCCAGAACCAGTAACAAAAGTATTAGTAAATCTAAGAAGGCTTTTAGCTGGTAGATATTTCTCAAATACAAATTTAAGCGTAAAATTTACTGCAAGACCTCAACTTCCTGCAGGAACAGTTTTAAATACAGAAGAAGTTAATTTATTTCCTGTGAAATCAACGCAACTTGTTTGGCTTGATTAACGATTTGAGCTTTAAATAAAATTGAAAGGGGAAGTTATTTAACTTCCCCTTTTTTTATAGAAGCTTTAACTCTGAAATTATTTTTTTCTGTATATCTTTCATTTCTTTCTCTGATCTTTCTTTTGCATATTTAAACTCTGAATCTCTTGGCCCCCAACTTGGAATTAAATGATAATGACAGTGAGGTACTTCCCATCCTTGAATAGAAGTTGCAATTCGGGGAGAATTGGTAGCGTTTTGAATTGCTTTCCCAATAAACTTCGCGTTTGTAAAGATCTGAGTATAATATGGTTCAGGAATGTCAAGAAAATGGTCAACCTCTATCTTCGGAATGACTAAAGTATGGCCAAGCTGTATAGGATGAATACTTAAAAAAGATAAAGTGTATTTATCTTCATGGATTTTATAACAAGGTAATTCATTTTTGATAATTTTACTAAATATTGACCCCATGAATACCTCTTTAGTTGAAACTATATAATTTAAGGATTATTTTTATTTTCCGATATGTAATTATATTGGAGATTCTTTATGGATTCAAGCGAAGATTATAAATTTGAAACATACGAAGGTTATTTTGGAAGTGCAGAAGATGTTACAAAATCTATAAACTACTGTTCATCTTGTGGGGGACGATTAACCTTATCTCACTATCCAGATAGCGGAAATTTAATTGTTCAAGAAACATCACAATGTACTTCTTGTGATAATGGTAAGATGAAAGTAATTCATGTTTTAAACTAGTAAAGTATTGAAAGTTTTTCTTCCTTCTGGTAAATTCCGTAATAAACAATTGAAAGGTATAATAATGGATAATATTGTTTCCTTACCAAAATTAAAATTGGGACAGGAAGAAACTCTCTCACTTGACTTAAATACTCCATGGTTGATGTCAATACTTCATGAATTAAGTAGTGGTTTATCATCAGAAGATAGTAAAGAACTTAATTTAGATATTAATTTCAATGGTGAGTTAATTAGAGATAAAGACAATTCATTAGGAGATATAGTGAAGTTACTAGGTTCACTAAATGTCACTTATATTACTCAATGTGCTCAGAGCGGTGAGTTAATGAATGATGATCTTAATCTTGATGTTCAAGCTATTTTCATTGATAATATACTAAGTGATAATTATGAAGATGATGAAAACATGACTTTATTTGTTGGTAATATGGAGTATGAACTATATTTTTATGAAAATAATAAACTGGATTTAGCACAGGTATTACATGAATATATCTTTCTAAATAAAAATCCATATCCTAAAAAGGTTTAATATGTCAGAAGAAGAGATTGAAAACAATGGTGAAAACCTGACTTGGCTTAATGATGTACCTTTAAAATTAACAGTAGAGTTAGGTCAGGGAAAGATTACTATTCGTGATTTACTGAAGCTTAAAGATGGTTCAATTATAGACTTAGATAAATTAGCAGGGGAACCTCTGGAGTTATTTGTTAACGATAAGTTAGTATCCAGAGGAGAAGTAGTTGTTTCTAATGATCATTATGCAATTCGCTTGACTGATGTAATTTCTGACATTGATATTAAGGAATCTGAAGAATCGTTAAAGTAAAGAGTTACTCTTTTGTTCGGACTTTATAAAGCTTAATATTCCCTTATATACTTTTTTGGCATAATCATCCTGGAATTTTTTATTCTTGAGTAATGTTTGATCGTGAGTATTAGAGATAAATCCAACTTCAAGCAAGATCGCAGGTCTTTTCGTAAGAGCTAAAACATAAAATAGTGCAGGTTTATATCCTCGATCAAGCATTTTATAATCTTTTGTCAAACTATTAGATAGATTATTATGAACTAGTCTAGCTAGCTTTTTAGACCTGGGAGCAGTTCGTTGAATGACAAGATCTGCTAATATTTGATTAACAATTACTTTCTCTCCCTTTAGGTCCTTGTTCTCAATCATTTCTAATTTTTTTACGGCAGCATTTTTATGATTATCTAAATAAAATGTTTCAAATCCTTGTGGTTTTTTTGATGAATGTGAATTGACATGAATGGAAATAAATAAGGTCGCTTGAATTTTTTCGGCCATTAATGCCCTTTCTTCAAGCGAAAGAGTTCTATCGATGCTTCTTGTTAAAAAAGTGGGATGTTGGTCTTTCAGCAAAGAATGAAGAGTCCTTGCAATTGATAGTGCAATATCTTTTTCACAAGTTTTTATTTTTTTTTGTATAATAAAGGCACCACATTCTTCTCCTCCATGGCCTGGGTCAATGAGAATAACTTGAGCGTTTATCGATGTTGTAATAATAATAATAATAATAATATAAATTAGCATTTGCATATTTTATATAGTATCAAATTTATAAAAAAAATTAATAGTTTTTTGCTAATTTGATTAAAAACTGAGTTAGAAGTAAGTCAGTATGCTTTTTCCAGTTAGGCGCATCAATCTTTAACTTTTTAGTATAGGAACTATTAATTGTGTCAATTTTACTTCTCTTTGCTTGATCTATGAAGGAAGCAACAAAATATAATTTGCGCTTTGATTTTGTAATAATATACCCCGCAATATTATTTACATAATCTAACGATCCCGTCTTAGCATAAACATTTTGAGCTAAAAGCTCATTGTTTAATCGTTTCTTTATAGAACTATTAAACCCTGAAATAGGAAGTAATGATTTAAAAAAAATATTACTTATCTCAAAGTTAAAAATCTTTGGAAGTAATTTAATTAATAACTTTATGGAAATTGTATTTAATGGGGTAATTCCGGAACCATTAATTAACTTCATACTATTAAAACTTAAGTTTTGAAATTTATTTTTGTACCATTGAGTCATCAAGAGAGAGGATTCTTTTAAAGTAACGGGGGAATTAGATAATTTCCTTGCTGTTTTTAAAAGGATGAGTTCTGCAATGAGATTATTGCTATATTCAAGGGCCAGTTTTATAATATCTTTAAGAGGAATACTGTAATTAGTATAGATATGTGTTAGGTTGCCATTATTAATATTTATTTTTTGTTTTGGATAAGGCAATGTAATTTGATCTTGGTCGCAAAATAGTTTGAAGAGACTTGCAGTAATAAGAGATGGATTTTTTATTGGTATTTCTTCTTTTCTTTTATAAAGTTTCTTTTGTGAATACTCCCAAATTTCAAAGTTGTTATTGTTTAATTTGTAATTAAACTTTTTACCCTCCTGGAAGTTATTGCTTATGGGATTAATCTTAATATTGGGAATAGGGTGAGACGAGGGGTAAAAATTATTATTTTTTTTTATAATTGTCATTCGGTTGAAATCTACAGAAAGAGCACTGATACCAGGGTTGTATGTTTGATCTCCCATCCCTATTGAAGATATTTGATGAGATGAATATAGGTGTGAATCATCAAAATAGAAATTTCCTTGAAGTTTTTTGATATTTAACTTTTTAAGTTGTAGCGCCATGTTGAGGATTTGATGTCTTGATAATAATGGATCTCCATTTCCTTGTAGTATTAAGTTTCCGTGGAGAATATTATCCTTGATTCTTCCTGAGTAAAATAACTTAGTTTGAAATTGAAAGTTAGGCCCTAGAATATTTAAAGCAAAGTAACTGGTTAAAAGTTTTGTTACTGATGCTAGAATAATGGGATTATGATTACTACTTTTTATAATTTTATTATTCTCATCCATTACAATGAAATTGATAGGTGGGATTTCTGCTTTTAAGCTTAATGAACTACAAACTAATATTAGAAAAAAGAAATTTCTATATTTCACTAACCAATTCGAGTAAATCTTTGTTGCTCTCTTTCTAGCTCTTCTGCTGCCTCTATTGAAAGTCTCGTCCATGGCATTTTTTCTAATCGTTTCTTTTCGATTACTTCATCTGTTTCTTCACAAATTCCATAAATTCCATGCTCTATTCGCGCCAATGCATCCTCTATTTCATGAAGTCGCAATAACTCTCTTTCTCTAAGGCCAAAACTTAAGTTTTGATTAAGGTAAGTCTGTGCCTGGTCTCCATCTTCAATAACTTCATCATTAGCGACATGTAAATCATCATTACTTTTTGCTCTCATATTATTTAATAATTCTTTTCTAAGTTCGAGCAATTTTTCTTGTTGTGTTGATATAAATTTTGCAGTTAAACTACGCGCCATTACTATCTCCTTAAACAATGCAAATCCTTTTGCATCAATTATTCTAACATTAAATTAAATTACTGCAGTTGAAAAATAAAAAAAAAACAATTAGCGTGTAAAAACAGCAGGTTACGAAGGGCTGAAACATCCATTTTTAAATGTTTTAGTGAGTTTGAAATCAATAATTTAAGCAAAACTTACATCTTAACGGTGGTATTTGTGGCACTTACAACCTTTTAAGTTATTATAATGTGCAATAATCAATATGATACTTCCTGTAATTGTAAAAACTTTCTCTGTAAAACTACTAGGGTGAGTTATTATTGGAATAGAAATTAAGCTTATTCCAGTAATACCCATAATAATAATAGATACCTTCTTGTGTATCTTATATCCGTGGGTAAAAGTAAAAATTGCTAATGGAAAAAGAAATAATAATAAGAATAAGTGAATAATTTCATGAGAAAAAATATCTTCAATCCAGGGTAGGGCCAAAACAATTATGGGAGCTAATAAACAATGTACAACGCAAATTCCTGAAATAATCATCCCAAGCTTATCTAATATTTTTTCTGTTTTCTCTGTGAGTAAGTCACCCATTTATTTTCTCTCAGTCTTTGCTACGGTTATTTATGCTTTCTAAAATATTTGTAATAAATTGATCTTTATTAATTTTTTCCTGCTCTTTAATACCATAGCGCCTTAATGTTACAGATTTAGTATTAACTTCATCTTCTCCAATAATGATAATATTAGGTATTTTTTTCTTAGCATTAGTTCTAATCTTTTTATTAAATGAGTCCCCTGAATCATCTAATTCAGCTCTAATCATATGTTTTCTCATTTCTTTAACAAAGTCTTCTGCGTATGATTTAAAAACCTCAGAAACAAAGAGAACTTTAACCTGAATTGGAGCAAGCCATGTTGGAAACGCTCCACCAAAATGTTCAATTAAAAATGCAATAAATCGTTCATGAGTACTTGCTGGTGCCCTATGAATAACATATGGGTGATGTTCCAGGTTATCCTCTCCTGTATATGTTAGATTTAATCTTTCAGGGACAGCAAAATCTAATTGATTAGTAGAAATTGTTTCTTCTCTCCCAGTTACTGTTTTCATTTGAAAGTCTATTTTAGGGCCATAGAAGGCGGCTTCTCCTTTTACTTCTTTAAATGGTAGCCCTGACTTTGTCATTGCTTTTCTAATTTGGTCCTGAGATTTTTCCCATCCTTCTGGATTATTTACATACTTTTCTTTTCCTTTTGGATCTTCAGAGTCCCAGGTTGATAATCTCATATAGTAATTATCAAGTCCTAGTATTTGATAGAGGTGCTCATGCATTTTCATTACTTTTAAAAACTCTTCTTCAATTTGATCCTCTGTGCAGTAGATATGAGCATCATTCATACACATGCCTCTTACTCTTAAAAGTCCAGATAAGGAGCCAGAGTCTTCAAACCTGAAAACATTTCCGTACTCTGCTAATCTCACGGGCAAATCTCGATAAGATTTTTTTCTAGAGCCAAATACTTTATGATGATGAGGGCAGTTCATAGGACGTAGAACATAACTCTCTTTATTGTCTTCTCCTTCATTTAACTCCATGGTTGGAAACATTCCTTCTTTATAATAAGGTAAGTGTCCAGTCTTGTGATAAAGTCCTGTTTTAGTAATAGAAGGAGTAGAAACTCTTTCATAATTATCATGAAACTCTAATTCTCTCATTAGTTTTTCAATTTCATCTCGAAGAATAGTTCCATGTGGTAACCACAACGGGAGGCCCTTCCCTATTTCATCATCAATATGAAAATAGTCCAGATCTTTACCTAACTTCTTATGATCTCTCTTAACAGCTTCTTCATATTCTTTAACTTTAATCTGGAGTTCTTCTTTTGTTTCATATGCCCAAGCATAAATTCTTGTCATCATGACATTTTTTGAATCACCCCTCCAGTAGGCACCTGCTACATTTCGGAGCTTAAAGCAACCAGGGTGAATTTTTTTAGTATCTTCAACATGAGGCCCTTCACACATATCAAGAAAACTACCATTTTTATAAAATGTTAGATGATCAAGTGATTGTTGTTCAAATAGGTCTTTTGCATATTCTTGTTTATAAGGTTCTCCCATTTCACCCAGTCTGGCCATGGAGTCATCAAAGGATAGTTCTTCTTTCTCAAAGACTTGTTTTTGTTTAATTATATTTTTCATTTTCTTTTCTATTTCTTTAAAATCATCACTTGTAACAGGAGAGGAAAGAATAAAGTCATAGTAAAAACCATCCGAAATAGCAGGGCCAAATCCTAGCTTGGAACCAGGACGTATTTCTAAAACAGCTTGTGCCATAATATGGGCAAGACTATGTCTAACTTTATAAAGAGAATCATTTGATTCTGTTTCCATGCACATTAAAACCTCATTTATACAGATGTTTTGAGGTCTAACTTAGTTAAAATAGTTGAATTTGTCAGTATTTATGATGTTTTATTCATGGGGAAAAAAACTCCACTCTTTGTGAAAACAGCTAGTTACAGACAATGCTCTTAACTAATTAAATATTAACCCGAATCTATCTCTATGGAGTTGAGTAACAAAGTATCAAATTTTCAGAATGATAGAGAAGAAATGGCTGAATTATTAAAAGAGTCATTGCTATTTCAGGGAGCAGAAAATTCTGTTTTAGAATTTGTTGCAAGCAGGCTTGAAGTTGTAAGCTTTAGATCTGGAGATCCTATATTTTTAGAAAATGAGATCAGTGATCATGTTTACTTCGTAAAAAGCGGCAGGGTTGAAATAGCAAGCTTTCATACTGAGTCCAAGCAAATAAACAGATTAGCAATTATTGGAGCAGGAGGACATTTTGCAGAGTTTTCAGTTTTAAACCATGATAATAAATCAGCATCTGCTTTTGCGTTAGAAGAAAGTGAATTACTAAGACTTGATAGTAAAAGCTTTCTTGAAATATTATTGCGTTTTCCTCTCGTGTCAAAGCAATTATCAATAATTCTAGCAAAGCTAGTATTTCAATTTGTTGAAACTCATAATTATATTTCTTATTTTAGTCCCGATGATATTAAATATAATAAGGATATTTTATTATTGTTACCTATTTCATTATGGGAAAGATATCAAGTATTGCCCATAAGCCTAGATGGGACAATTTTAAGGCTAGGAATGATTAATCCTAACAATGTTGAGTTTTTTCGCCAACTCAATGTTAGGAATTCAAATTTGCAAATAGATGTTTGCTTAATTGCAGAACATGAATTTAAAATTCAATTAGATTCATTAGTTAAATTTTATAAAAATAATAATGGAATTATAGGAAAGAATAAGTACAGTCATCCAGATGATGATCAATATGAAAATACTCTAGAGTATTTAATCGAAAATAATATTTATTTTTCTCAATTGCACTCAAATATTCAAAAGAGATTAATAAGTTTATTTACTAAAAAAGATTATAAAGCAGGTGATGTAATAATTTCTTGTGGAGATCAAGTTGATAAATATTTTTTAATAAAAAAAGGTAGGGTCGAAATTAGTAAGCTTCAGAAAGAAGAGGGAGTTTTTGCAAAAGTTGGAGAGTTGAATCCAAAAGATGGATTTGGAGAGGTGTCAATTTTGAGCGATAATCTTTCTACCTTGATGGTAACAGCAGTGACAGATATTAGTATTTACTCTATAGAAAAAAGATATTTTTTAGAATTAATGAATCGGCCCAGATTTTCAGTTGCAGTATCTAAGATTTTAGCAAAATATTTAAAAAAAGATAATCAAATTTCAGGTATCAAAATCTTTGACTCCAATGAGGAGCTAAGCTTCGATGGATTAATTGACCTAATACCATTATCAATTGTTCAGCAAAAAAAGATATTACCACTAATATTAAAAGATAATGAGTTAACATTAGGAGTATTGAATTCAGACTCTCAAAATCTATACCATATTGTTGGCCGTTACCTTCTTGACTTCAGAGTTTCAATTGTTCAAATTTCTGAAAAAAATTACTATAAATGGCTCGATTCTTATTTGAAAATGATAGAGGAAATTTCAGGTGAAAATATAGTATCAATTGCGAAAGTTCAAGAGCAAAAGATTAAAGTAAACCCAGTTGCGGAATTAGAGAAGGTAATACTAGACGGTGTTCAAATGGGAGCATCAGATGTTCACCTTGAGCCTGTTGGTGATTTTCTTTGTATTCGATATAGAGTCGACGGTGTTTTAAAAGAGAGAGATCAAAAGATTAGTTTTAAATTGGGGGGCAGTGAAATAATGAATCGCTTAAAAGTTGTTAGTGATTTAGATATTACAAATCATATGAGCCCTCAGGATGGTCAACTTGCAATGAGTATTTCCGGGTGTAAAATTAGTGCAAGAGTTTCTACTTTGCCAACCAAGAAAGGAGAGAAAGCAGTTTTAAGATTAGTACCTGAAAGAAATAGTGTTGTCCCTTTAAATGTATTAGCTCCAGATAGAAGAGTTATAAATATTTTAAGAAATGTAACTAGGTGTAGGCAGGGATTATTTTTAGTTACAGGCCCGACAGGATCAGGAAAAACAACTTCACTTTATTCATTATTAAATGAAGTTAATAGAATTGACTCTAACGTTATTACTCTCGAAAATCCTGTTGAATTAGAGATTCCAGGTCTTGTGCAAGTTGAAGTAAACGAAAAACAGGGATTAACTTTTAAAAGTGCTCTCAGAAGCGTTTTGAGACAAGATCCTGATATTATAATGGTAGGGGAAATAAGAGATGCAGAATCTGCAAAAATTGTTTTTGAGGCGGCCATTACAGGTCATTTAGTACTTTCAACATTACACTCAAGTAGTTCACTTGATGTAGGGCCCAGATTAAAGGAATTAGGAATTGAACCAGGTACTATGGCAAGTGGCTTACTTGGAGTAATGGCACAACGGCTAGTGAGAAAAGTATGTGAGCATTGTAAGTCTGATTATAAAGTTACAAATGAAGAGTTAACTTATGTTCATCAAGTTTTAGGTCATCAAATGCAGGTTCCAACTGCTTTGAAAAAGGGAGCTGGGTGCTCTCACTGCAAAGGATCTGGTTTTGCTGGTAGATTGCCTATTTATGAAATTTGGAGAAAGACTAGTCAAGTTGAATCTATTTTACAAAGAGATTCTAGTAATATTGAAATGATGAATGCTGTGAGACAGGATAATTTTAATACTTTATTAGAGTCTGGAGTAAAAATGGCATTATATGGTCTCACAACGATTGGTGAAGTTAGAAGAACTCTCGCTCAAATATAATTTAATCTATGCTTTAGTAATTTGTTTATTTAGTTTTCCATTAAATTGCTTAAAAGTAACACAATGTAAAAATAATGGTTGTTTTTAGCAGTTATAACTGGCCGGATTATATGGCACTTGCAAGGTAATTCAGATATATACTGAATTACTCTATCTTTGATCTTGGCATCTCTCTTGCTAGTTAATTATTAATAATAATTAATGGGAGAATAAAATGAAAATTAATAACGCTACAATATTAATGACAATACTTTTTCTATCTTTAGCTTGTACCCAAAACGAATTAGCACTTATTGATGTAGCTAAAAGGGAGGCCAAGGCACAATGTACATCTGAATCAATCTTTCATGATACCGATATTGAGGTATGTGAAATTGGTGTTGATATTGCTGCTGAAATGCTGATTTCAGGATCAAGAAATAAGGTTGCAATCCTTAATAAATGTAATTATGGATGGGAAGATTGGACGACCAATCAAAATGCTTTAAGAAGAATTATCAGTGATTGTAGAAAAGGTGTAAATTACTTAGATGAAATCATTCAAAGAAGAAAAAAAATTCTAGGAGTATTGTCATCGCTTGATTCTATGAACGAATCCCCTCATAATGGCCAGATTGCACTTGATGTTAATGATAGTGCTATTAATAGTGGACATCATGAAAGTCACTATGATCTTAATTCTAATAATTCATCATCTAGTATTGGAGTTTAAATATTTAATAGAAGTTAAGAATCTGTAGGCATAGATAGATCTAAAATAGTATTTGTAAAATCAGTAGCTTATATTATTTTATATGTTTTTTTAGAGGAAAGTATTTACAGGCACTAAGCTTATTTCTTGTGAAACATGTCAAAATAATTTATTATCCGCATAAATAAATCTGTAAGTAATAAGAATTAATTGATGGTGATATTCACATGAGTAAAGAATTAGAAACAAAGAAAAAAAGAAAAAAGTCAGACACTTACGGTCCCGTAGGTGTAGGGAAAGAGCAACTTGTTAGTTGGTATAAAACTTTGCGTCTAGCAAGAGCTTTAGACGAACGAGCCCCCAACTATTTAAAGCAAGCTATTGGCTGGTCTTACCACGCACCATGTGCAGGACATGACGCTATTCAATTTGCAATTGGACATATTTTTTCTTACGAAGCAGGGGATCACTTTTTTCCTTACTATCGTGATTTGACTGCCTGTTTATCAGCAGGGCTCACTGCCAAAGAAATTATTTTAAATGGAATATCTAGAGCAACAGATCCTGCTTCTGGCGGAAGGCATATGAGTAATCATTTTGCTAAACCAGAAATTAATATTCATAACGTTTCAAGCTGTACTGGAAATCATACCCTTCATGGAGTTGGACTTGCTAGAGCAATTAAAAAATATAAAAAAACAGGCGTAGTCATTACGAGTCAGGGAGAGTCTTCAGTTTCTGAAGGCTATTGTTATGAAGCTATAAACGGTGCTGATTGTGAGCAACTTCCTATAATCTTTGTTTTTCAAGATAACGGATATGGAATTTCAGTTCCTAAATCTGACCAAACAGCCAATAAAAAAGTTGCAGATAATTTTAAAGGGTTTAAAAATACAACAATTATTTATTGTGACGGAAAAGATATTTACGATTCTGTTAAAGCAATGACAAAAGCGAAAGATTATTGCCAAAAAGGTAAGGGCCCTGTCATCGTCCACGCGGATTGTGTTCGCATAGGGCCTCACTCGAATTCAGATAAGCACGAACTTTATAGAGATGAAAAAGAGCTTAAAAAGGCTAAAGCAAAAGATCCTGTAATTTTATTTGAAAAAGAACTAATTGATGTTGGAGTTCTGACAAAAAGTAAAATTAAAGAAATATTAGAAGAAACAAATAATATTGTACTTGATGCCCATCAAGAGTGTATTAAAGAACCTGCCCCTGAAGCTAGTAGTATTCACGATTTTGTTTATCCAGAAGAATATAAAGCATCTCTTTATCCTGAGGGGATACATAATTATCAAGGTGAACCAATAAAGTTTATTACAGCTATTAATGAAACTCTCAAAGCTGAATTTCGATATAATCCAGATACATTTATTTGGGGACAAGATGTTGCTTATAAAGAGAAGGGAGGAATCTTTAATGTTACTAAAGGAATGCAACAAGAGTTCGGTAAAGAAAGAGTCTTTAATGCACCCATAGCAGAGGACTTTATTATTGGTACTGCAAATGGATTTTCTCGTTTTAATGAAAATATTAGAGTAGTAGTTGAAGGTGCAGAGTTTGCTGATTACTTTTGGCCAGCAATGGAACAATTAATTGAATGTTCCCATGAGTACTGGAGAACTAATGGTGCTTTTACACCAAATATTGTTATTAGACTTGCTTCAGGGGGTTATATTGGTGGAGGACTTTACCATTCTCAAAACCTCGAGGGAGTATTTACCACTCTTCCTGGTATTAGAGTTGTCTGTCCTTCATTTGCTGATGATGCAGCAGGTTTACTTAGAACGGCCATAAGGTCCAAGGGGCCGACGATTTATCTTGAACCTAAAATACTTTACAATTCTAAAAGTGCAATTACTCCTGTTCCCGATGATTTTGAAGTACCTTTTGGTAAAGCTTGTATTAGAAAAGAAGGAGTTGACCTTACTGTAGTAACTTATGGTAATACGACACATTTTTGTTTAGAGGCAGCTGCAGAACTTGAAGAAGAGGGGTTCTCTGCAGAGGTTATAGATTTAAGATCATTAATTCCTTTAGATAAGGATTCAATTTTAAAAAGTATTGAAAAAACGAATCGGGCAATAGTCATTCACGAAGATAAGGTATTTGGTGGATTTGGAGGAGAGCTTGTCAGCTTAATTATGGCGGAGGCATTTGAATTACTTGATGCTCCTGTTAATAGAGTGGGATCAACTTTTACACCAGTAGGTTTTCATAGTAACTTAGAAAGAGAAACTCTTCCTAATAAAGAAAAGATTTTAGAAGCAATGAAAGCAACTCTTCGTTATTAACTCATCTTAGAATGGCTGCCATCACAAAAAGGTTGTTTATGCAAGGAATTACCTTGCACGTATTTTTAGACATAAGAAATCTACAGCGTTGTATAA
>CAYRDP010000015.1:0-89216 GCA_964423165.1 uncultured Bacteriovoracaceae bacterium
AGTCTATTATTCCAATTTTAACATGTTCCATAGTTATGAAATATAGTCTTGAATCAACAGCTGGTAAAGACAAAATTAATGGACAAGTCTGAGAAAGAAATAGAAACTAGTTAAACTATTAATTACAAGTAAAAAATTATGATCTGTTTTTCAGCTGCTAATGGTTTTCCACCCGACTCATATAAACAACTCTTCAATCAAATTGATGATTCAGTAATTTGCCCCAAAGTAATCCCATACACTGAAAACTTTTTGCTCAAAGATCAAGACCGAACCTGGATTCATTATAGTGATAGATTAATACAAGAAATTAAAGAATTAGATAGGCCTATTATTGGCGTTGGCCATTCTATGGGAGCAATTTTACTTCTTCGTGCATCTTGTTATCTCCCACATATATTTAAAAAATTAATTTTAATAGACCCCACTTTTTTGCCAACCTGGTCAATAGTTGCACTTCGCTTATCTCCAAAATCTTTCTCCCGAAAATTCATCCCAATTATATCTAAAACATATAGAAGAAAAGATCTATGGAGCTCAAAAGAAGAAGCATACCAAGACCTTCGAAATAAAAAATTATTTAGAAAATTTTCAGAACAATCTTTTCAAGACTACCTTTCAGCTGCTTTAATCTCAAACCCAGATGGTAATCAAACTTTAAGATTTAGCAAACAGTGGGAAGAACATTGCTTCTCAACAGTGATTAATCCATGGAAATGGTTAAAACAATCAAATATACCAACTCTTGGAATAATTGGAGAAAATAGCAACGTAATTACTGATAATATTTATAAAAAATGGAAAGCAGTAGGAACAAAATCCAAAATAAAAACAATTCCAAATGCAACCCATCTAGTTCCATTAGAAATGCCTTTCGAAACATCTCTGTTAATTAATGATTTTATTAATAATTAAAATGTTTTGAAAAAGCTTTAGTAAATACTTTCTTATAATCAATATCTTTACTGTCTTTTTGTTTCTTTTTCTTTTTCTTTTTCTTTATATTTAGTTTTTTTTGCAGCTTTAATAGGCCATTTCCCGTTTTATCTGAGTAAGAAAAATTATAATGATTATTACTTAATGATTTATATTTATTATAATATTTATTTTGAGGTTCACTTGCTATGGAATAATATGGCATTATAATACAAGCTAGCAATATTAGTTTTCTTCGATTTATCATACGCTTGTAATTATAGAACATAGCTAAAAAGAACCCAAAAAATAACTTCTATTCTTGAATATTTTTCATAGTTGTTTTTTTATTAAACACTTTCTATAAAATCGAATAGTTAACGCTTTAAATTAAGGCAAAGTAAATATTATTTTTGATAAACCATATAAGTCCAACTTGCCTTAAATGTATCTTTAGAATTAAAAATTTTATTCATGGCCAATTTCATTAAAGCTTTCCTGTCGTTGATACTTTGATCAGTTGGTAATTTTTGAGTTATTTTCTCAGCTCCACCGATCCAACCAAGAACTCCCTCATGGTAAACTTCTAAAAATGAATACCAGTCATCAACTTTTGCCAAAATAGTTTTAACATCACAAGAAACATTTTTAAACTTTGAGTTAGCAAAAATATCTTGATAATACTCTACATCTCTGACGGGTAAAAAATATTTTTTCCTTAAATCATCATGCTGAATCATATAACTTTTATCCTTTATACAATCCCTATATTGCAAATACTCATCACAAGATTGCACAATTTCAATCGCCACTTGATGAATCTCTTCAACTGTTTCATCAATAATCCAACTACCACTCTCTGACTTTGAATTTCTAATATTTCCGGATTGTACAAATACTTCACCACCTGTTTTTAAAATATCCCTCCAAGATTGCAATGTTTGATCGAGTCCATAATATAAGTGAATAGCATTAGTTGAAATAATCTTATCTACACCCTCTTGATAAACAGAATTATCAATTACTTCATTTAGTAACTCTAATCTTTTTAAGTTTTTTAAGTACTTAATAAGCCTAAATGCTACCCTAGAGTCATCATGGAATTTATCATAGGCCAATCTTAAAAACTTCGGTGAAGAATCTACTATTATAACTCCAACACTTTCACTATCTGGAATTTTATCAAGAAACCTTCTTGTCCAAATTCCTGTTCCACCAGAATAATCAATAATAATATCATTACTGTTCAACCGATCTGCAACCTGCTGAACAGTTAAATCTAAATTATCATACCAACCATGATGCTCTACTGAATCATATTTCAAAGCAAGATCTTCAAGAGGTAATTTAGTCCACTCTTCGTTTGGTACCCTTGAAAATCCAGAAGGCCATTTTTTCATCTCTTTCCTTATTAATAGTAATAATAATATTATATCACGATTAATTCAGAGAACGTCCAAGCAAATTAGATTTTCAAAGACCTTAGAAAAGCAGATTGATTACCATGGGTATTCAATGTATCTATTAATACTCAACGGGGGTAGGTCTTGTTTATTTACAACCTTTTCTAAATCTAAATCTAACTTTATTGAAATATTAAAAATATGTTTTATATTCAGATTAATTCCTGGCAAAATCCTATCTAGATCAAGATTGAAAGAAGTTTCATAATCATTATCTTCAAGTGTAAATTCAAAATCATTCAACTCCCGACGGAATACAGTATAATTACCTCTCCAGCTAGGATGGACAACAGATAAATGTACCTTGATTGGAGTAGACTCATCTATTTTACCAAGGTTAAACTTTAAAGCTCTTCCCTCTAACCTCATTTCATTAATTCCATTTATAACCGGTGCAACAATTTTTTCCATTTCTTTAAAAGATAAATTATAAACAATATCCATTTCTTTCAATAAATCACTCTCCGAAATGTCAGAACTTACTTCCTGATAAATTAATAATTCCTGACCACTCTGACCTTCAAGGTTAAAATTCATTGCATTAAGAGTCATCTCAAATGTTTCATTAGGAGTAATATTACCTGGAGCTTCTGAAAAATTAACCGTAAATTTACCCAAGACATCAAAATCTTTTACTTCAACTGGCACTGTTGTAGGTTTTGTGCAACGGTAGGCTTGATTTTCATAATAAGGTCTAGATTCACAAAACTGCCTTCTAACTGGCCGACAATATGGCCTCCCATAAATATCTCTGGAACAATAATTAACTACACGAGTATAACAATATGGACGGTGCCCGACATAAACAGGGCGATAACAAATTTGTTCCCTATATTCACGACGATATTCAATATGCGTTTTTTCACTTTCCAATTCAAAGTCAACAGTTGATCTACTACCTTGGTAAATAAAACTTTTTTTAGATTGAGCAGAAAAACTGTTAGATGAGAAAAGTGTCAGTAATGCAATCAATAATACTCGAACAATATTCATAATCGTCTCCATGATATTTTAGATAACTAAATTGTATGTAGCAGCAGATCTAAGTGTCAATGATCCCTCTATCGTATTTCTGGTACGTTAAGTTGGTAAAGATGTAATATATTCATGAAAATTTATTAAGATAGAATCAAAACATACAACACGGTACGTTACCAAACTGCAAGAAAATAGAAATGGGAGAACAAATTGAATATTATCAAATCATTAATACTGCTCACCTTTTTAGTGACCATATTATCTCAAATTAAAACATCTGAACAAGTAAAGCTTGGGAAAGATATTGTTATTAACAACAGTTCATCAATAAAGTAAATTCAAGCAGATTTTTTTAATAATTTCTTTGCCCAATCTGGTGCAATAAAACTACTTTTAGGAAATGGCAATTTATTAACAATTATATCTTCAAAGAAAGTTGGTACATAATTACATGGAACCATTTCCCCAATATACTTTCCTGTTTCTGGATCCTTTCCTGTTTGAATCCACCTAAAGATATCCTTAGTTATATAATTACCATTATCATCAAGCCCCAATACTTCTGAAATATGAGAAGTCCTTCTTCCTCCATCATGATAACGAGAGCACTGAACAATAACCTGCATAGCAGATCCAACCATTTTTCTGACTGCATCAGGAGGAATATTAGTATCACCCATTAAACATAAAGTTTCTAATCTAGTACAAGCATCATTAGGATTATTCGCATGAACTGTTCCCATAGATCCGTCATGTCCAGTGTTCATTACCTGAATTAAATCCAAAGCTTCTTGCCCTCTAACCTCTCCTACAATTACTCTATCAGGCCTTAGTCGCATGGCAGATTCTACCAAGTCCCTAATGGAAACTTCACTAATACCTCTAGTAGGATCAGGCTTTCTAGTGACAAAGTTGACAACATGCTCAGCTTCAACTTGTAGCTCAGGTGAATCTTCAATAATTAGTAACCTTTGAGTTTTAGAGATTCTCCTTCCTAAAATATTTAACATAGTTGTTTTACCTGATCCAGTTCCACCAGAAACAATAATATTTTTGCTCAAGTAAATACAAATATCCATAAACCTAGCACCAACTTTGGAAACGGAATTAAACTTTATTAAATCTGTTAAAGTTAAATCATCTTTTGAAAATTTCCTAATAGCAACAGTCGTCCCATTCATTGCCATTGGAGGCAATACAACAGCAATTCTTGAACCATCAGGAAGCTTAGCATCCAGTCTTGGATTTTCATCATCTACGACTCTCCCCATTGACTGAGCAACAGCTCTCATTGCTGCTAAAAGTGCATCTTCTGATGGAAAAACATTCTCAGTCTTAAAAACAAGCCCCTTCTGTTCTACAAAAATATCATCTGGCCCATTAATCATAATTTCTGAAATTGTATCATCATCTAATAAATCTTTAATTGGCGCAAGAAAGGTCTCAATCGCATCATCAAAAACTGACATTACTCAAGCCCCCCTTTTTCATACTCAACCAGTGACGCCATTTCTCTTTTTCTGTGATTTAAAATGATAAACTCACCTGATATTTGACCAGAAGGACAATTGAATTTATACACTCCTGCATGTTTAAAAATAATTTTTTTTTCTGAGATCTCACCTTTTTTAGCAGACAGAAAAATATTCTTCTCTGGTAAAATAAGGCAACTAGGCTTCTCGGTGGTAGATGTAATAAATAAATTTAATTCTTCTCCCTGAAAAGCAATAATTTTCTTTGGGTAATACCCCGTTTCTGATGCAATGACAGATAATTTTCTCACTAAATGTTTATAATTAACTTGATCAATTCCAAACACAAAATGTGACAATAAAATTAAAAATAGGCCAAAAAAAACTGAAATCATTACCTTCATATCAATGCCAATATTAACGACTTAGGCCCTATCAAGTATAGACCCATACGACATTATCGGAATTATAATTAAAAGCATTAAGATTATCAGGGTCAAATAAATAAAAATCACCTAGACAGACGGGTCTTGCTCCAACCTAATAATATCATAAGCAGGACACTCATACGGATGACTTGATCTTAAAGCAATTATGACATTTTTTAAATCTTGAGGATTACAAACCATTTCAATTCTCACTTCCTCAACGTATTCAACCTTACCCAACTCTCCCACAAAAGGCCGTGCCTCTCCTAGAGGCCTGAATTGACCAACCCCAAGGGTTTCAAAACAACAACAATCGTAACGACCAATTTTTCCACCACCTGCCTTAAACAATGATTGCTTTAAAATTTCTTTATATTCTAAAGGAACAAATACTATTAATTTGTACATTTCAAAACCTAAAAATGGAGTGGATTACTCCGCCATTCAAATACTTTCTTACAAACTAGATTATATTAACTCAAATCTAGACTTTAGGAAAATTCCAATTAACAATTATTTAAATAAAATATCAACTGTCCTAAATTCAAGGAGGAGACAGGATGCTAAAAACACTAGCGACTCTAACAATACCACTACTTACCTTTTCTAATATTGCACTCACATGTGATGTAACAGGCCAATCAGGAATAGTAGAAGAAAACAATCTTTATATCAGTACAACAGCAAAGTCTGTTTCTACTGTCACTGAAGAAAAATTCAATGAAATCTTAGATCGAGTTGATACTATTTACAGACCAATCATTGAAGAAAAAGGAAAAAATTTAGAAATTTCAAGAAACTGGGAAGATGGAACAGTTAATGCTTACGCACAACAAATTGGATCAACTTGGAAAATTTCAATGTTTGGTGGTTTGGCAAGACACGAAACAATAACTGATGATGCATTTGCATTAGTAGCATGCCACGAATTAGGTCATCACCTTGGAGGAGCTCCCAAAAAAGCTGGATGGTGGGGATCATCTTGGGCATCAAATGAAGGTCAAGCTGATTATTTCGGTAATTTAAAATGCCTAAGAAAATATATGGAAGAAGATGATAATATTGCAATCGTTTCAGAAATGGAAGTTGATGAATATGCAAGAGAAAAATGTGAAGGTAACTTTACTAATGAAACTGAAATTGCAATGTGTATTAGAGGTGCTATGGCAGGTGAAAGTTTAGGAAACCTTTTTAGAGCATTGAGAAGAATGGAAACAGAAATACATTTTAATACTCCTGATGAAAATGAAGTTACAAGAACTAATGACTCACACCCGGCACCACAATGTAGACTAGATACTTATTTTGCTGGAGCTCTATGCGACAAAGACTTTAACGAAGACGTTAGTGATAGTGATGCTAACACAGCTGTTTGTTCAAGAGAAGAAGGACTCGCGACAGGAGTTCGACCTCTTTGCTGGTACAAACCCTCAGATAGATAATCTTATAAAATAAATTTACCACTAAAAGGCCTTAGACATATCTAGGGCCTTTTTTTATAACATTAGAATGACTTAATATATCCTATTCTTACCTCCTACGATCATTAAGTATTTCCTAGTAACATTAAGGCAGAAAACAAAACTTCAAGGATACTAAAACAAAAAAGCTAATGAGTATCTAATTCATCAGACTACGACTACGACTAAGACTAAGAAGAAATAAAAAAGGGAAGCATTTGCTTCCCTTAATTATCAATCAATATATTAAATTATACTATTTTTTAGTTGCTACTTTTTTTGTCTTCACTGATTTACTCGCTGCCTTTGCACTAGGTCCAGGCTTCTTTGGGTCTTTGATTGAGAAAAGCTCAACTTCAAATACCAATGTTGATCCACCTGGAATCTTAGGAGGTGCGCCATTATCACCATAAGCAAGATCAGCAGGTATTACTAACTTGATTTTTCCACCAGTTTCTAATAATTGTAGTCCTTCTGTCCATCCTTTGATTACTCTGTTTAAAGGAAATGAAACTGTTTTCTTTCTCTCCACCGATGAGTCAAATACAGTTCCATCAATTAATGTACCGTGATAATGAACCTCTACAGTATCTGTTGCTTTTGGCTTTTTGCCCTTTCCTTTCTTTAATACTTTATAAGCAAGTCCACTTTTTGTTTTTTGGCCACCTTCTGATTTTACAAATTTCTCCAAAAATGCAACACCATCCTTCTTAGATGTTTCAGATTTTTTTGCCATTCTCTCTTTAAATAATGCTTGAATTTTTGGCCGGTACTCCTGAAGAGCAACTTTTGATTCTTTTCCTGTTGCTGATTCACTTAAACCCATCATTATCGCATTTAGTTCTTGCTCGCTTAAACCTAAGCTATTCAATCTTGAACCAAACATTGCTCCAACAGCATAAAAAGTTTTATCTGTATCATTCTCCAATTTAACCGATTTGGCCCCGCCAGATTGTTGCTGACAAGCTGATACGAAAAGTATTACTAACAATGTAGTAAATGTAGTTAAGTTTTTCATCCTAATGTTCCTTTATTTAAATTAAACAAAATCACTTAATAGATTACACGGCCGGATAATATTAAGCAAGTTCTAGTTTTATTGTTTTAATAATGATTTTCTAATCTTTTCTTTTTCAACTAATGATTTTCTAAAATCATAATCATATAACGCGCCTTCCCAGTCGCCGTACATTGGATTTGGTAATACAATAAATTTCTTTCCAAATTCAAAACGATTATTTTCTACTGCTTTATCTCTATCTTTTATTGATTTATCTTCGAATATTTCAGAAAAATCTCCTAAATTATCACCCATTAATAATACGATTCTGTGCTCTTTCAAAACCTTTGATCGTCTTTCTTTTTTACTTCTGTCTTTGTTACGAAGAAACATATTTCCTTTTTTTACAGGAAAACCTAAATCTACCAGATTTTTATAAGTCGCATCAAAGCCACGAACTTTTCGATTTGTTATATAAAAGATCTCAACACCTTTATTATCGGCATATTGTAAAAACTCGACAGAACCAGGCATCGCTGCGGCCTTCGCTTTGCTCACCCATTTACCCCAGCTATCTGAGTTGTATGTTTTATTTTCTAATATATTTTTTGCTTGATAAGGACTATTATCCACAATCGTTTCATCTACATCAACTACTATTGCTCTCCTTTTATTACTTTTATTTCTTAAGTCTGCATCTAATTGTAGTTTTGCAATATTAAATGCCTGATAAGAAAGTGCTTTAACCTCACCTGCACTCTGAAACCACAAAGTCGATGCAATTAAGTGATCTTGATTTGTCTTTTGAACGTTTTTTGTATTTGAAGCACAGCCAACAAGTACAAACATTAAAATAATTATTAATTGATTCATTTCTTTCCTTTATTAATAACCAAGGTCATCTAACGCCTGGTTAGCTATTTCATCACATCTTTCATTTTGAGGGTGGCCGTCATGACCTTTAACCCATAAAAAAGTTATATTACTCATTTTTTGAATTTGACCATCTAGCTCCTGCCATAGTTCTAAGTTTTCAGGTGATTTTTTATCAGCTTTTTTCCATCCTCTTTTTTTCCATCCAGCAATCCATTGCTCAACACCTTTTACTACATACTGGGAATCACTATAAAGATATATCTCTGAATAAATACCATCCTGCTCTGTTCGTAGATAGTTATCCAATTCAACCAGACCTTGTATCGCCCCTTTTAGCTCCATCTTATTATTAGTTGTGTTCATCGAAAAACCACTAGACTCAAATAAAAGTTTCCCTTGATTATCTTGTGCAATAACCCCCCACGAACCTGGCCCTGGATTTCCACGACAAGCACCATCACTAAAAACAGCATAAAATCCATCCTTCCCAGACACTTCAATGGGTGCATCATGTACTGAGTTTCCTGCTCGCAATATTTTATTTTCTGGCAACTCTAAAACTTTTTGCTTTAGTACGTTTATAGCATCCTCAGCATTTCGATCATTATCAAATAGATCTGATAATTTATTTAATAATGAATTAATTATTTTCTTGTCCATCAATTATCCTAAAAAAGCTTAAGAAATTTTCTTTTTCCAATTTTAATTACTTTACCCGAAAAACTTTCATCTAAAATAATTTCTGCATCTTGAATTTTTTCTGCATCAACGATACCTATTGCATTTTGCTTAAACAATCTTCTTCCTTCGCCTTTACTTTTAATCAATCCCGCATCAAGCATAATATCTAATAAGCAACTTCCTCTCTTGAAAGTAACTTGAGTAGCATCTTCAGGAACCCCACCTTTCTTAAACACATTTTCAAACTTCTGTAGCATTTCTTGACCTAAATCATCCCCATGAAAAAAAGAAACAATTTTCTTAGCTAAATTCTTTTTTAATTCATTAGGGTGTAGTTGTCCATTATCTAGGCCCTGCTTGATATCTTTTATTTCTTCTGTAGAACTGCCTGCAATATACAAAAAATAATCAGGCATTAATTCGTCTGGAATACTCATTACTTTTCCAAACTTATCAAATGGTTCATCTAAAATTGAAATATAATTACCTAATGATTTGCTCATCTTTTGAGTTCCACAAGTTCCAGTAATTAATGGGAGTAAAATTGCAGTCTGTGGACGTAATTGATTTTGCTTTTGATAATCCCTCCCCATGAGGACATTAAATTTTTGATCAGTTCCCCCTAACTCTACATCTGCTCTAACATAAACCGAGTCAACACCTTGCAACACGGGATAAAATAACTCATGAAGAGCAAGTGAATTTCCTTCATCTAAACGATTCCTGAAAGTTTCATGACTTAATAACTTTGCAACCGTTGTTTGTGATGCCCACTTCAAAACATCGTTCAAGCCTACGTCATCAAACCATTCTGTTTGAAAACAAACTTCAGTTTTATCTCTATCTAAAACCGTAAATAGCTGCTCCATATACTTATCTGCATTACTCTTAACTTCTTCCCTACTTAGAGGTGGGCGTGATTCATTTTTTCCTGTAGGATCACCTATAGAAGCAGTATAATCTCCAACTATAACTACCCCTATATGTCCTAAGTCTTGAAATTGCCTCATTTTTTTATATGGTACTAAATGTCCTAGGTGAACATCTAAAATCGTTGGATCTATTCCACATTTAACTCGAAGTGGAACATTCTCATATATCGATTTTTTCAACATATACTTAAATTCATCTTCTGGTACAATTTCAGCAGTACCAAAGGACAATATCTCCCATTGTCTTTGAAATTCTGTATTTTGTTCCGAGTTTAATTCAAAACTGTTTCTATCCAAGCTTGACCTCTCAAAATAATAAAAATAATAGCATTTATACTAAGTATAATAAGATGAGTATATAATTTTTTATAAAAGAAAAACAACACACCGCATCTTGCTACAATTAGATAATAAAGAGTATTTCATTTTATGCATTTTTTTTTTACAATGGATAAATAAACTACTTGGAGAAAAATTCTAATGGATTTTTTAGAACTCAAATCGGGAAGCTCTGTAGAAGGAACTGAAATAAAAGCTTATTGTTCTGGTAAGAAAAGTAAGACATATACATACTTAATGGGTGGTGTCCATGGTGATGAAGTAGAGGGAGTATATGTTGTTAATTCTCTGTTTACGTGGCTACAAGAAAATAATGACATAGATGGAAACTTGCCTCTTATTGTAATTCCCATTTTAAATGTAGATGGGTACCGCAATGGAACAAGAATAAATGCTAACGGAGTTGATCTAAACAGAAACTTTCCAAGTAAACATTGGACACCAAAAGCTAGGGCATCTAAATATAACCCTGGAAAATCCCCTCTTAGTGAACCTGAAAATCAATTTTTAGTTAAACTCTTTGAAAAATACCCTCCGAAATTAATTTTAACCATTCACTCCTGGAAACCAATGTTAAATATTAATGGTAGTGATTGTGAAAAATATGCAAACTTTATTGCTCAATATAATAATTATCCCGTTGTTCCAGATATTGAAGGACATCCAACTCCAGGAAGCTTAGGCGAGTACGGCCCAGAAAAATTTGAAGCACAAGTCCTAACTTATGAACTTCCAGTTATTTCAGAAAAAAACTCCTTGAAGCAAATATGGGAAATAAACAGTGAAGGCCTTAAAAAACTATTCTCTAGTAATCTTATTTAGTCTACCTTATTTAAGATAGTTAACACCTTCTCTTATAAAGTCCTTTGTATATTCAATAGTTATAGTAAGTATTTTTTACAAGACTGAACGCATTAACTGTACTGAAACGATCATACTGTTATTATATGCCACAGCGATAAGGATATCACGTAGAAAATCTAAAGTCAGGGTAGAAGATATTACTAATACTTTTTTACATGTATCTTTGTAATTTTTCTAAGTGACAATATTTCTAACCAAAAATAAGTTTATCACGCACCTGAAGGAAAGTATGCCTATAAATATAAAAAAATCAATTAACAATTTATCAATGATTATTATCTATAGCTCATTCTTGCCAAATGTCGCATTTTCACTTTCAACCTCACTATCTGCTAATTTTTCATCTAACTTAAAAAAGGTTGATTCTACAGAATATTATGCTGATTCAAGTTTTGGGTTAAGCTCAAACTATAATTTATCAAAAATTTATTCAAGCTCAATATCTTTAAGTGCGTACAAGGAATTAACCAATCAACGATTATCCTATCTTAATGATGCGGCTTTAACTTTTAAAGCTAAGATCAATAAAAATGTTTATAAATTAATTAATCTTAGCTCAGCAAAAGCTTCTGTAGTAATACCACTCTCAGAAAACTCGCGAAAAAATACATCTTTACAAACAGCAATATCAATTGCTCCTACAGTTGTTATTGATTTATCAAAGTCATCAATACCAAAATTAGGAATTATATATATTCCATCATTAAAATACTCACTATATAAATACGCCATTTCGGCATACGGAAGTTCAAATAATAAGTATTCATTATCTAATACTTTAGTTTTTTCTTATACATACTCAGATAAAATTTCAATTTCTGCTACAAATGTTTATAGTAGGTCTTACACATATACTGGTATCTCTCAAGATAGTTACTATTTTGATCAGTCCATTAATTACCAGTTAAACCCTCAAGTCGGAATTACAATAGGTCATAGTATAGGGGGAAGTGCATTAGCTTCAAATGGTACAGATCAAAATATTAATATTTTTGATAGTAATCAATCATCCGTTCATAGCGGCTTAAGTTATACATTTTAAATACAAACTTGATTAGGAGAATTTAATGTTATTAAAGTTGACAGGAAAAAAAACAATTCACTCGCTCATTTTAAGTAGAAGCTTAATTGCAATTCTATTATTGGTAATTTCGAGTTGTGCAAAGGAACTCCCAATACAAGAGTCAGATGATATCAAAGATACTGTGTTTCCTATTTCTGTTTTTGATAAAGAAGTGACAATACAAGTTCAAGAAAATAATATTCAACAACAAGTTGCAGAAATAAACTCCATTTATGCTCTAGAAGAAGAGCAATCTTCTTTGAAAATAGATGTTAAACAAGGAAGCAAGGAATTACATCCATTCTTTAAGGATTTAACTTTAGAAAGAAGTCTGTCAGGAAAGCAACTTGAAGTATCCTTTAAACTAACTAAAAACTTTCTTGTTGCCTACATAATAGAGGAAGAATTAAAGCAAACTCCATTGTTTCAATATCCAATATCAGCATATGGAACCAAGAGAAGATCTAAGAACTCTCTTGGAGAAGAAACCAGAAGTATCGAGTTTATTACAACAGATAAAGAAGAAGCAACTCATGTTAAAGTTCCTGTACTTGCCAAAAAAAGAATTCTAGCTGGACTTAGATCTTTAAGTGCTGATGACCAAAAAAATATATTCAACAAAAATAAAGTTGAAACTAGAATATGGAATTTAACTCAACTTCATCATTTAACTAAATCAAATTCAAATCAACTAGTTTCAGAAGTAAGTGGTAAACGATTAAAAGAAAATGAAAGATATAAAGTACTAACATTTAAAAATGAGTTGTACCTATATACAATCGTGCCACAGTCCAAACTCGTCTCTGCCGAAGATACAATTTTAAAACTAAAACTACAAACAAAATTACTAAGAAGATGTGCTAATTCTGACGCTGATGCTGCTAATATAAAACAAAGTGAATGCTTCTTAAGAGCAGAGCATTACTTGCCAATAAAAAATATTAAATTATCTCAAAACAAAGATGAAGATGAGCAAGAGATAGCGACGAGTAAAATAGAAGATGAAGTTAATGAGAACATTGCAAAACTTATTCAAATTACTCCAACGAAGCTAGTATCTACTGCAGGGATGTTAGATTCTTTTGTTTCTGACCTTGGGATCGATAATAATATTCTATTGAATAAGATCGAAGACCTAGATTTATCCGCAGAATATCTTTATGTTCCTTCAACTCAAAATACTCCAAAAGATGTTGCAGCGGCTGATGCCTTTTTTCAAGGAACAGAAAAAATTGTAAAAATTAAAATTACAAGAAATGGACTTGAAGTATATGAAGAAGAGAAAGATGAAAGATTTACAAGAAATGAATATAACCACGCTCCCGTTCTAACTATTCCGGGAAAACATATTGATTATAAATGCATTGATTCAAGCAATGAAGTATGTACAAACGGTTTGGTCGAAAACAATGATAATCAATGGGGTTCAAGAAAATATTTCATACCAGAGCTAAACGATCTAGAGATTCACGAAGTTAATACACTAAACCTATTTACGGTATCTGATGGATGTATTAATGAAACTAATAGCGAAACTACAGGCTACGAGATCACGAATGGTGTAATCAATATTGAAGTTGAAAAAACATTTCAAGTTTCAGCACAAAGTAGATGTATGGTCAGACTTTTCTATAGTGACAATTTAAGAAGTGCAAGTTTTAAAGTTAAATATTTTTATTCTATAGTTCGTTTAAAAGATTTAGCATCAGAGAACTATGAGGTCGTTGAATACCCAGAAAAAGACCATAATAAGTTTGGTTTTTTTAAGAATAAAGAAACAAAACTTTCAGTAGACTTTGATAGGAATAGAATGATTGAAAAGTATACTCTTAATAGATTCAACCCCAAAAAAGGTATTATTAAGTATCACCTCAGTAAAACTTTTGGTTACCCTGAAAATGATTTTTTAAAGAAAGCAACAGAGGAAGTTATTGTTAAACTAAATAAATCATTAAATAAAGCAAAAACAAATATTCAAATAAAATTAGTTGCACCTCCAAAAGAAGATGAAGATGATATTCACTCGGGAGACTTAAGAATAAATTCAATTGTATTAATTGATGATCCACTAGCAAACGGTCTGTTAGGTTATGGGCCTAGTGTGACAAATCCGAGAACAGGAGAAATTGTTCAAGCTCATACTAATATGTATAGTGGAGTATTACGAAGTATGACAAGGTACGTTTATAACCAGATGGTAAACTTAAGTAGCGAATTGCCAACTAATACCGATGAATCATCTAGCACAAATATTTCGCTTGAGGTTACTCCATCATTTACTCCAAGTAATTTATCGTATCAATCACAAGCAAATAAATTATTATTACAATCAATTAGTTCTAATATGGAAAGTAAACTGGAAGAAAGCCTTTCTGAAGCTAACCAAAGTAAAATTATTAGATCAGCGAAACAAGAAGATAACTCAACAGCAGAAAAATTTGAAGCTTTTGACTTCATGAATACAAGTGACCAAGTCAGTTCACATGAACATTTTGATCATATTAATAGAGGAACTATCAATAATGTTTTTAGTAAGCATAATGGTTATGAATCCATGCTTGATAATTATGCTAAACATAATGCTTTTCATAAAGACTTTTATCAATTAAAAGTACACGGAAAAAGATATATTAAAGGTATTATAGAAATTGAAGGTATTTTAAATAACGATAAAACACTAAAAAAATGGGACGACTTAAATGACGGTCAAAGAAAACAAGCAAGTGATTTAATTGTACGCCACGCCTATATGACAACTTTAACTCACGAGTTAGGGCACAATCTAGGACTTAGACACAATTTTGAAGGCTCAGTTGATCAAGAAAACTTCTATTCTAAAGATGAAGCTGAAAAAGAAGGACTAACAAATATACCACAATACAGCTCCATAATGGATTATGGAAAAAGTGAACTCAATGAATTGCAAATACTGGGTAAATATGATTTAGCTGCTTTGAGATTTGGCTATGCAAGGGAAGTTGAAACTTCAACACCTGGAGAGTTTAAAAAAGTAAGTTCTTCCATTAACGATTTAATACAAAATTCAGCCATCAAACTAAAAGAATACAGATTTTGTACAGACCAAAATGTTTACACCTCTGCGACTTGTAACCGATTTGATGATGGAACGAACCTAACAGAAATAACTCAAAATTACGTTAATTCATATTATGAAAACTACAAACTAAGAAACTTTAGAAATGGCCGTGATCAGTTCTCGAAATATGAAATAGGAGGATATGTTTCTGCAAGATCATCTGAGTTCAAAAGAATTTATAGAAGTTTTACTGAATTTAAAGTATTAGCATCAATTGTAGGACAGGAACTAATGGAACAAGGCTGTCCACCTGAAGCTGTTAGTAAATACCCATTCTGTACATATATTAATGACAGAAGAGATGCTATGAAAGTTGCGGCTGACTTCTTTGTAGATGTTATTAAAACACCAAATAAAACATGTGCAGTATTTGATACAAATAATACAACTCCTTCTGTATCATATAAAACATTTACCGAAATATATAGTAAACTAAGAAGCTCAAGCGATGAATCTGTTATAACATCTTGCTTTGACAAAAGACTTGAGAGTATTTTCAAAGATGAAAAATTAGTACTTGTTGGTGAAGCTGGAAAACCTTTTGCTAGTTATAACGGTCATGATCCTAATCACCAGTACTCTGGAGATATTGAAGTCAGAGGTATATGGCCAGACAAACTACTTGCTATGCAGTTTTTAACTAGCAGAAATATTACATCAGGGATTAAAGTTACAAGCAAGCTTAGTATTGCAGACCTTGCAGAATATAGACCAAAAGTAATGAATTATATAAACAATTTAACAATTGGTGAACCAATTAATAATCCTCATAATGTGATTGATAAAAACGGTAAAGACATATTTCCATTTCAAGGAAGCAGTAATTTCATAATTCAACCTCAACCGCACTGGTACCCTATCGTTGCATTTAAATTACCTATTGATGATCCAATATTGCTAAATAAAGTAATATTACAGACGGCCTTAAGCGCAAATAACTCTTCTGACCCCACTATTCAAAGACAGAAAAAATCATTGGAAAATTATATTAAAGTAATTAAAAAGAATATAATAGATGGTATACCGAATAATGAGATCAAAAGAGTTGAAATTAATGATATTCTATATGCTTCAATAGAAAAAAATGGAATTGCAGGTATTGCAATAAATTCTATCAATGATGAAGTTTATTTAAGAAATTTAGTTATACCAAAAATCTTTATATTCCCAAACTGTCAAAACTTGACTCAAGACCAAACTTGCCAAAAAGACAAGAAAGGCTTGATCAAATTTATTATTGATAAAAGACTTAATCCCGATTTACCGACTTCATTAACTGAAGGTGAAAAAAATATTCTAAAAGTTGAAACTCAACTACTGGAATTACTTCAATCAGTAATGAAACAAGGTGCTGAGTTAACCCTACCAAAGCTAGAAACAGCATTCGGGCCAGAACTTGGTAAGGTTTTATTTACAGCATATAACTTGGGATTAGAAAAGTTAACAGAGCTAATTATAATAAAGAAGAATTTAGGAGCGGCACCTAGTGGAGCATCTGGAATGGTAAAGAAACTTTATTCCTTACCACTTACAACATTAAATTTTTACTTAAAAGACCAACTGGAAACGGTTAATGCACATATGAAAAATATATTACTACTTTTACCTCATACAAATTACAATGCAGAGTGGATGTTAATGTTAAGTAATACTTTTGGAATTTAACTAATATATGGCCGTAGTAGAATCTACGGCCACAATTTCAAGTATAAGAAAGTATGATAAAAAAAATTATTTTATTAATCCTATTAAATTGGTTGACCCCATCTATTGGTCACACGACATCATTTTGTCCATTGTTCTTAAAGCAATTTTATCAAAGACTAATTACTCCATCATATCAAGCTCCGCAATTAACTCAAGTTCAACGACAATCCTTTCTAGATATAAAAGAAAAAAGTATACCTAAGATTAACTGGAGAAGTTACTCCGAGGTTAACTCAATTCATTTTTGGTATCTATTCAGTAAACTTCCTCTTCCCGTGGTCGAATACCTTAAGCAAGCACCAACTAATTTATCCGATTATAATATTTTTAGAAATAATTTAGTTAGTGAAATTAACCTTGAGACTAATAATATTATACATAATTCACTAAATGGACTACGAGAGATAGCACAATATAATTCAGAACAACTATTAACAAATAAAATTGATACCGAACTACAAAAAATTCAACAACTCTCACCCGATAAATTACGAGAGCTAGAAAACCATTTTGTGCAAAAAGTGAATAGACAAAATGCTACTAACCTCTGGTATGTTAAATATAGACTCCAATTTAAATATAGGCAAATAAATCGGACGACCTACGAAGTAACAATAGGGGAATATGTTTACACAGGAAAATTGATTACAAAGAATGGACATCAATTTCTATTAATGGATGTCCCAAAAGATCACTTTACACACCCTGCTTGGAATCCACTAGATTTTAAATATATCCAAACATTAACATCTGGCAACTATCAAAGAAGGTCATACTATCCTACTCAAATCGGGCTTGATGGAAAATTTTATTTGCTTGACGGTAACCATCGATATACAGTTGACACAAGGAGTACACTAAAAGCAGAAGTACCATTCCCTCCGCAGTCAGCTACAATTAGAAATTATTTAGATGATATCGGTGTCTCACAGCCTAATATAGGTACAATTATAAATATTTATGAAAATAAAGCGCATCCAATAGAGATTCTCCCCAGACATATTAAATTAAGACTACTTCCAAATGCAGAAATTATACTCAATCAATAATTTCATATTTTAATAAACTGTACCCTAGATATATTTATTTAAATTGTTATAATATTTGATATGAACTCTTAAAGGTTAAATTATGTCATATAATCAAAATTTAAAAAAACCAACATCACTTCAAGAAGCTGAAAGCTTAATAAATATTTACCAACAAATAATTAAAGTAAATAGCTTAATTACCTCTAGTTTGAATCAAAAAGAAGTTTTAACAATGGTTATGACTGAAGCAAAAGATATCCTAGACTCGGAATCATGTAGCTTGCTACTTCTTGATCAGAAAACAGAAGAATTAGTCATTGATATTGCGTTAGGAAAAAAAGGTAAAGATATTCAAGAAATAAGAATCCCTAAAGGACAGGGCATCGCTGGCTGGGTAGCACAAAACAAAGAAGACTTAATTGTCAATGATGTTGCCAATGATCCAAGACACTTTAAACAAGTAGATACAAAATCATCATACAATACAAAAAATATGATTTGTATACCTCTAATTCATGGGGAAGACCTAATTGGTGTTATACAGGTTATTAATAAGCATAATGATACGTTTAATGATTTTGACTTACATATTTTGAAAAATATTGGTATTCAATCAGTCACAGCAATTAATAATGCTCAACTATATGAACAAGCAATTACTGATGCACTAACAAAAACGTTTACTAGACGATACCTCGACATGCAATTATATCGAGAGATTGAACACTTTAAGCGCCATAATCGAAATTTCTCAACAATTATGATTGATATTGACCACTTTAAAATGATCAATGATACTCACGGACATCAAGCAGGAGATAATATCCTTATTAATATGGCCAATATTTTCAAAGAAACTGTCAGAGAAGTTGATATAGTCTGTAGATATGGGGGAGAGGAATTTACTATAATCTGCCCCAATACTGATTCTAATAATGCATTAATTGTCGCAGAAAGAGTAAGACAGAATGTAGAAAATTTTAAATTTATTGTGCCTCAAGGAGAAATAAAGGTCACAATAAGCTTAGGAATTGCAGAGTTTGAACAAAATTGTACCTTAGAAGATTCAGAGATTATTAAAAAAGCGGATCTCGCATTATATCATGCAAAAGAAACAGGGCGAAACCAAACCATTCAATATAGTTTAGAGCTGGAAAAGTAGCTATTATTTATTAAACTTTATAATTTCTACAGGACATGCTTCAGCAGCTTCAGCAATAGCTATACCATTGTCTAATGGGGCACCCTCAATAACAATACAACCACTTTCAAGAACTTCAAATACTTCAGGTGATATGTCAGAACAAGCATCACAAACAATACAACCTTCTTCTATCCAAACCTTTGAAACAGCAAAGTTTTCAACTTCTGCTGCGTCAGATGATGATGTAAAGTTATTAGCAAACTCAGGATTGCTTGATATTTTCAACTTTGCTTTATTAGAAGTTTCAACCGTTCTTACAAAGGTTCTTTTGGGAGCCTTATTATAAGTTTTTAATTCTGGTAATTCATTTTCTTTTTCAAAAAGATTGACAGAAGAATTTGCATTTGCAATCTGTTTTTTAAAATTAGTTGAATCAAAAGTAAAATGCCTAGCAAGCCCACTTTTAGTTGCCAGAAACTCAACTGTGACTTTAGATTTTTTATCCTCAATTGCTTCAATCAAAGTGGTAAATCCTTGGCCAAAATCAATATCTCTAGCAAATGTTCTCTTTGCAGGAACAAGCTTAGATGTTATCTCAACTTGTTTTTTTTCTCCAAAAGGATTAAATAATCTTAAGCGTACAGTGTCAAAGTTTGCAGGCTCCTTTTCGCTATTCCAAGAGTAACCAAAAGCAAATCCTGTAGTACCATGAGTTGTTTTTAAAAATGTCATCTTGGGATTACCAAAAAGAAACTCGGTCCCCCCAAGTGCAAAATTTAAAATAACAACCCCTGAAATAAATACAATCGATAATACTAACGCAATACTCATCGAAATAAAGGTCAAACTCACCTTATAAGCTCCTGTAAAAATTAATTATAATTAGATACTATCACGTATTATATAGATTTTTCTACTCAATTATTTTATTTTTGGAAAAATTATTCTGGGATGAATCATCCCGTTTTCATATTTTCCCATCCCTAGCAATTGATCATTATGCAAAACCCATACTTCTCCGTTCAAGTCAGTACCTTTAATTTCAACAGGATTCCCATTTATAAATTTAGCACCATCTGGATTACTGACATCTAACTTTTTAAATGGAAGTACATTATTTAAAGAGAGACCGAAGTTATTGATAAATGATTTATCAATCTCTTTTAATGGCCACAGTTTTTCACTGATTGATTTATCTATTACGCAATTACCTACTGCTATCCTAGTTAATGATTTTAAAGTTCCGATTGTTTCAAGTTTTTCAGCAATATCTATAAACAGCTGCCTTATATAAGTACCTGACTTTACACTAACTTCGAACTCTATTTCGGGAAAATTAAATCTAATTAATTTAATTGAATGAATATGCCTTAATACTTTTTCCTTTTTAATAAACTCACCTTTTCTTGCAAGCTTATACAAAGGAACACCGTTTCTCTTAGTGGCAGAAAAACAATGTGGTCGCTGCCAATAATCACCTAGAAAAGTGATTAACGTATCATTAATTTTTTTGTTTGTTATTCTTTTTTCCAATAGAGTAAAATTCTCTTTACTAATTGTTTCATTAGGTTGAACTGTTAAATCACCCGTTACAGTAGAAACACCAAAAACTCCAGTTGCTTTGTAAACCTTATTAAAGCTTGAATTGATATACTCATTTAATCTACAAGCCCCTGCAATTCCAATAAGCAATACTCCATCAGCAAAAGGGTCAAGTGTACCAAAGTGTCCTATTTTTCCAAAGCCTGGTAATAAGTGTCTTTTAAAATGCCTAATAACATCTGTAGAAGTAATACCAGGAGGTTTATTAATATTAAATACTGTAGGTGGAAATAAAACTTCTTTAACTTTCTTCACTGTCAGAAAACTTTTTATTTGCTTCAGAATTTAAAATTTTTGTAATTTTATTTTCAGCATCAAACTGACCATCATATTTAAATTCAATTTGTGGAACACTTCTCATTTTTAAAGTTGATGATAAGATAGATCTAACTTTTGGCCTTATTTTTTCAACAGCTCGCTTAATTGTTCCACGTTTCTCTTCGTTGTAAGTATCCCAGTAAAATAAAGCTACTGAATAATCAGCATTTACCTCTACTTTTGTAATTGAAACAAAGTTAAATCTAACATCAGACAAACCTCGTAAAATTACATTCATTTCTCTTAATAGTTGATCTTCTAAACGCCTTCTTTTTAAATCTTTTTCTTTCAACACAACTGACCTTTAATTATAGATGAGCTGTCGATTCTTCATTTATCGAATTTTTCTGAACATCTTCTAAAGTTCTTTTCTTTTCTATTAACTTGTAAGCTTCAAAAATATCACCAACTTTAACATCATTAAAATTCTCTAAACCAATACCACATTCAAACCCACTTTTTACTTCTTTTACTTCATCTTTGAATCTTTTCAACGAGGACATTTTCCCATCAAAAATTATTTTCCCACTTCTAAGAAGTCTGATACTACACCCAACTTCAATTTTACCATCAGTGACATAACTTCCAGCAATAACTCCAACCTTCGTAATTGAAAATGCTTCTCTAACTTCAGAGCGACCTATAAACTCTTCTACAACATCAGGATCTAATAATCCTTCCATTGCTAATTTAATATCATTAATAAGTTCATAAATAATAGAATATGTTTTGATCTCAAGCCCTATTCTTTCTGCAATTCTTCTAGCTGTTGATATAGGCCTCATGTTAAACCCAATAATAAAAGCCCCTGCAGAGTCCGCAAATTGTATATCACTGTCATTGATGGCACCAACTCCACCTCCAACTAATTGAACCTCAACCTCACTATTACTTAAACTTTCAACAGATTGCTTAATAGCTTCAAAAGATCCATTTACATCAGATCTTATCAATAACTTAAGAATTTTTTTCTCATCTCCTTCAGCAACAGGCGCTGAGCCAAAGAAGTCTTCTAAAGAGACTTTCTTATTCTCAGGAGCTGTTTCAAGCTCTTTTCTATCAGCGATTCTATTAGAAACAACTTTTTTTGCCTCTCTTTCATTTTTTACTACATTTAAAATATCACCAGGGCTAGGCGCATTATCCAGGCCTAGAACTTGAATTGGAGTTGAGGGACCTGCTTCTTTTAATTGCTTCCCATAAGAGTCACTAAGGCTCCTTGCTCTCCCAAAACTCTCACCTACGACTAAATAATTGCCCTTTGATAATGTACCTTCTTGAATTAAGACTGTTGCAATCGGCCCCCTTCCTGCTTGAATTTGTGACTCAATAACCACTCCTTCAACCTGCGCCTTCTTATCTGCTTTTAACTCCATTAATTCCGCCTGGAGAGCGATTGATTCTAAAAGACCATCAATTCCATCACCTTTAAGCGCTGAAATATTACAAAACTGAACATCTCCTCCCCAGTCTTCTGATGTTAATCCTAATTCAGAGAGCTCAGTTTTTACTCGCTCTGGATTTGCACCTTCTTTATCCATTTTATTTACCGCCACAATAATAGGAACTTCTGCTTGTATACAAAAGTTTACCGATTCTTTTGTCTGTGGCATTACTCCATCATCCGCTGCGACTACTAAAACAACAATATCTGTAACACTTGCTCCTCTTTGTCTCATTGATGTAAATGCCGCATGGCCTGGCGTATCTAAGAATGTTAGATTTTGTTTTTTTACCTTAACTGAATACGCGGCAATATGCTGAGTGATACCTCCGGCTTCACTTTCAGCAACTTTTTCATTCCTGATATAATCAAGTAATGTTGTTTTACCATGATCAACATGTCCCATGATCGTAATAATAGGTGTACGTTCTGTTAAGTTCTTGGATGCAATTTTTTCATTTTTAGTACCTCCAATGATAGTACTTTCATCAAAAGCCTTATTTTCAACTCTATAACCATAAAGTGATGCAATTTTTTCTGTAAGTTTTAAGCCAATTACATCATTTGGTTTAATAAGCAGATTTATCTCCAAACATTTATCAACTAAATTAGCAAATTTCTGGCTTAGCTTTTGGGCTAAGTTATCTGCTGTTACAACTTTATGGATATTAACAACTCTTTTTGAATCTTTTACTTCCGTAATTTCAGTTTGACTTCCTAGGCCTGAAAAGCTTTTCTTTCGTTTTCTTTCAGAGTAAATAGGACGCCCCAGAATATTCAAAGTAGAGTACGATTTCATCTCTGAATCTGCTCGGTCTTTCGTCAACAACTGGGACTTTGACATAGAAGTCTTTTTGGTCGACATCATAGTCGCTAGCCCACCTAACCTCTTTTTATTTTCAGATTTACTTTTATTGTCTTCATCTCCAGATGCATCAGCAGGTGAAACCATATTATTTGGATCTTTTGATGGTGTATATGTTGGAGAAAACTTCCTAGTCGAAGCTTTATCCTCCTCAATATCTTTAGTTTTTTCTTTTTCTGGCGCTTTCTTTATTTGAGTCCTTGATACAATTCTTAATCCATTTACACCATTTTCGTCTGTTTTCGAGTCAGTAGCACTATCAACCTCCTGAGTGACTTCAGCACTTGTAGTCACAGATTCGGTCTTCACCTCTGATCCTTCAACATTTTCAGTAAAATTTTCCACTTCATGGGTTGGATCAACTTGAACTTTATCTGTGCCTTCTTTAGTTTTTCGTCTAATTACTGTTTTCTTTTTAACTACCTTTTTCTTCTTTTTTTCTACCGTCGAATCATCTTCAACTGTTTCACCTTTCATTGAGCTTGTTTTCTTAACAGTACTACCAGTTGTTTTCTTTTTTGCTGTTTTTTTAGTCGTTTTCTTTTTAGCTGTTTTTTTCTTGGTAACTTTCTTCTTGGTAACTTTCTTCTTGGTCTTCTTCTTTTTAGTCGTTGTTGCCTTTTGTTCATTCTCAGCTATAAATAATAACTTTACTTTTTCTATTTCATCATCATCCAAGCTAGACATATGATTTCGAACAGAAATATTTTTCCCTTTCAACCACTCAACTAAATCTAAAGGGCGCATGTCATATTCTTTTGCAAGTTCAAATATTTTTTTTGGCATTAATAATCTCCACGTTATGATTCTGCCTAACTACTTTTTACCTTTTACTTCAATTTAAAAGCGGCCAATTCTTCTCTTAGCCTTTTTTCTGCTTCTGAGAATTTTTCTTCCTCAGTAGGACCATCTTCATTTTGTGACTTATCTAATAGTCCATTATAAGCAGGAACTGCAGAAGCAGAAACAAGATCTTCTTCTTCTTCTAGGGTCAGACTTACTTCTTCAGCTTCAACTGCTTTATTAACAGCAGATAATATTGAATCCACTTCTGACTCATCTACTGAAAGCAATTCTACTAAAAATTCCTTCTCCGCTGAAATTAAATCTCCAAGAGACATTACACCACCCTGAACAAGAACTTGTGCCTTTGTATCTGAAATCAATTCTAGTTGCATTAGATTTGAGAGAGACTTTTTAATTTTTTCCTGTAATTTAGTTTTTGAAATGATGTCAACCTTATAACCTGTTAGCATTGACGCCAATCTTACATTTTGCCCCCTTCTCCCAATGGCAAGAGCTAACTGATCTTCTTCAACAACAACATCCATTGAATGATCTTCTTCATCAAACATAATATTTGTAATTTCAGCAGGGGCAAGTGCTGACCTTGAAAAGGTTGAAAGATCTTCAGACCATCTCACTATATCAATTTTTTCGCCAGATAATTCATTTACAATATTTTGAACTCTACTACCTTTCATTCCAACACATGCACCAACAGGATCAATATCCTTATCAGTAGACAAAACTGCAATTTTTGCTCTTTGACCTGGTTCTCTAGCCGCTGATTTAACCTCAATCGTTCCGTCTTGAATTTCAGGAACTTCTACTTCAAATAATTTCACTAAAAATAATGGCGATGTTCTTGATAGTCTGATTTCAGGCCCTCTATTAGTCATAACAACTTCGGTTAAATATGCTTGAACCCTATCTCCTGTTTTATAACTTTCTCCATAAATAATTTCTCTTCGAGGTAGGATAGCATCCGCTTTCCCTAGATCTACAATCACATTTCCTCTTTCATATCTTCTTGCAATACCTGTAACCAAAGTATTTTCTCTATGTTTAAACTCGGAAAATAAAATTTCTCTTTCAGCATCTCTAACTTTTTGAAAAATAATTTGTTTTGCTGTTTGTACATCAACTCTAGTAAAATTTGGATTTTCTATTCTAATGCCCAGTTGGTCTCCTAATTGTGCCTCTTCGTCTAGAAGAGATGCGTCACTTACAGTAATTTCCACAATTGGATCTCTTACTTCAGCAACTACATTTTTATATTGATAAATTTCAATATCATCATCATCCTCATTGTAACGAGTTTCATACTCACCTTGTATGCCAAACTTTTTTCTTGCAGTAACAAGAAATGCCTGCTCAATTGCATCAACAACTACTGATTTTTGTATTCCTCTATCTTTCCCAAGAGCATCAATTACTCGTCCTAATTCTGAAAAATTCATAGTGTCCTCTCTTCTTTTTGTTAATTTTCTATATTTGCTTTTTTTATTTCACTATATTCTAGTCTTAGTTTACTTTCTTTGTTCTTTAATAAAATTTCATTATCATTACATTCAACTAGTAGACCGTTAATTTTTTTAGTATTAAGAAGCTTTTTAGGTAAACCAGAAAAACTATTACTATCTAACTTCCTGCATAATAAAACAGACAAAGATTTACCAATCGACTTGCTAAAATGATCTAGACTATTCAATGATCTATAAATACCAGGAGATGATATTTCTAAATTTAGCTCTTGGGGCATCCAATCCTCACTTTCTATAAATGGTGTTAAAGCACGGTCAATTTTAGCGCAATCATCCAATGTTGCTGTTTCTGTTGCTCTATCATAAATAAAAACTCTTAATAAACTTTGACCTGGAAAGTAATCGAGGTCGTAAACTTCAAGCATATTTTCCTTAACGACCTGTGTACACAAATCAAAAAATAATTTTTCTTTACCTTTTCTTTCTGGTTTTAGAACCATCCTAAAATATTCCTAAAAAAAAAGGGCCGATAAATTTTATTTATCCGCCCATCTATTACTACTAATAAAAGTAGGGTTATTTAAATGTGGCCATTAACCATCAAAAAATTTCAATAGTTAACGTTACATTTATTATCAAGGAAAGGTTGAATATGCAATAGAATTAATTATTTAACTAAGGTAACTATGACTAGCATAGTTCGTCATGACTAACGCGTCGCACCCGTCGCTATAGAAATTATTTATTTCATGAGACCTAGAAAAATCTAACTTATAATACAATGAAATTGCTGGCCTATTTGTTGTTTCTACCTCTAAATATATTTTACTATATCCTTCCGCTGATAGCATCTCTAGAGAATTGGAAAGTAGAGTATTACCAAGGTTTTTTCCTTGATGGCTTTCAATAATTATTATTTTTAATAGATGTGCCAAGTTTTCATATAGTGATAATTTAAGCAGGCTAAAGCCTATAATTTGTTTATTGCTGTAAATAAGATAGATTTTATAATTATTATTATATGTATTAATTAAGTTAATCCAATTATTAATTGTCCATGGAATTGAAAAGTATTGAATGTCAATATTGTGTAGATATTCACACAGTGTTTGAGTCAGCTCTTGTGTACCTAGCTCTTTGACTTTAATAATACACATTATGACTTATTTTTGCGGATATGGTATTAATAAACTTTAAAACGTTGTTTACTAATTGGACCTGTTTTAAATTTTCACCTTCAATATTAGAAACCAAAAACCTTTCTTGTAAAAAGAACTCTATTTTTAATAAATTAACTAATCTTGTTGTTAAGTCCTCACTATTTAATAATCCACATACCTTTTTATTTTGCTTAATATGTTTATTTATTTGAATTTTTGAATATAAGTTCTTATGATTTTCAAAATGCTTTTCCAGTTTTTTAATTTTAATGACTTTGATAATTTCTAAGTGATTGTTTTTTATTTCAGATATATTAGAGTTCCCATTAATCAACTGTTTTTTATATTGAATTTTAAGAGTTTCATTTAGGAATGCCCCACCTAGTAAGCAATCTAGCTTTTGGAGATCACTTTTAAAATTAATTACATCAGATAGAAAATAGACTTCATTAATAATTCGAAAAATTGCAATGTCTTTTGTAGGTATCTTTTTATCACTGGCAAATATAGAGATTGATAAAATAATAAATGATAATAATATCTTTTTCACTATTGTATTATACGGGTGAGCTTAGCTCAATGTTGGCAATGGTGTTATCTGGCTGAACTTTGACTTGTTCAATATGAAATCTTATTTTCACTCTGGGGTTGAATGTATAGCCATCTTTGCCTCGAATTATGTATTTTCTTTTATCTCCCTGAGCATTTTTAGGCTCAATCAACTTTCTCAATCGACTAACAGAAGTATATATTAATTTATCATGAATCAATGGATTATATTCATCTTTCCAAATAGATTTTGCCAATTGTTCTTTGTCATAATACTCGCCAGTATTTTGAGCTAGTAAAAATAAAATTTCAAGTAAAACAAATCTATGCTTAAAATCAATTGTGCCTAAATTTTTCTCAATAACTTTCCTGTTAATACGATCTAAATATAAATCTATACTATTATCATTCACATCTTGAATTTCAGTGCTTAATAATCTTGAAAGTCTTTTAAATGACTTTTCATCACTAGATTCTTGACCTAATTTGAAATAAGTTAACGCCTTATCATATTGGCCTTTTCTTTTATAAATAATACCTCTTCCCAATTGAACATAACCATATAAGTTCCAAGATTTTTTATCTTTTAAACAAACCATTGCCTTATCAAATGATTGCAACGCTTTTTCATAATCTTCTATTTCCATATATATTTTACCTGCAAACATATACATTGAACCGCGTAAATATGACTTATCAATAATTACAAGCAATTGATTTAGTTGTTCGAGGTAATCCAAAGCTTTTTGATACTCTTGTGTTCCAAAATAGTTTGTTGCAAGAGCTAGTAACGTTTTTGCTAATACGCCTGGCTCATTTTCTTCTTTAGATTTTTTATAAGATAATTCAAAGTTTTTTCTTGCCTCTTCGAATTCACCTTTATAGTTTTTTACAATCCCTAAGTTATAGAAATATTCAGCATTTAAACTACCTAAAATTGTTGTTAGGCTCTCGACTAGTTCTTCTGATTGTTTGACATACTCAACGGCCAGACTGTTTTCTTCTTTTTCTGAGTGGATACGAACTAAAAATCCTAACATTTTAAATATTGTAAAAACATCTTGTGGCATATTTGATAGTTCTAATGATTTTTTAAAATACTTTTCTGCAAGTATTAAGTCCGATTTATCATAGTGAACTTTAGCTAACTTATAACATGTTTTACCAATATCTTCATGCTCAGTTTCTGAAAATTGTTCATGATCTATCTTATTTAATGTAGACCAATTAAAATCCTGAGCTTTATTATCTAAGTTTATTCCTGATTCATTCATCATAAAAAGCACCTTAACACAATGACATTCCGCCATATGGTTAGCAATTATCAAAAGATATAACACGCGGCTATACTATTAGTCAAAAAACACCAAGATGGATCTATATTAAAGATGAACTTAACTAATTGATTTATAACAATTGGATTGTTATAAATGTGAAATAATAACATATCAAAAAAGTTAATGATACGAGACCATCACCTGCAGGGTGTAATTACAATAGCTTACACTTTGTTATTTAATAGAGGAAATTATGGATTCAAAGCAAATATTAATAATTTATGGTGGTGGTGGTGAAGAACATCAAATATCAAAAATATCAGCAAAGTATATTGAAGAACAGCTTGGCACTATAAACAACTATAATATTTTACAACTAGAGCTTACTAAAGAATTTCAGTTTATTGATAATGATCATAATACTTATAACTTTAATTCCAATTCTATCTTAACTTCAAATAACAAAAAAATTAAAATAGATTTTGTAATTCCAGTAATTCATGGTGATATTGGTGAATCAGGAGACATTCAATCTTTTTTAAAACTAATGAACATTCCTTATTTAGGGTCAGGAGCAGAAGAAAGTATAATTTGCTTTAATAAAATTACAACTAAAATATGGCTTAACCTACTTTCAATTCCAAACACTCCATTCACTGTTCTTACAAATCAAGATGAATCCAATTATCTTAAAGCTCTTCATTTTTTAAAACTCCATAAAGAAATATTCATTAAATCATCTTCCCAAGGATCTTCAATTGGCTGTTATCCCATCAGGAATGAAAAAGAACTTAAAGACTTTTTACCAAAATCATTTATGTACTCAAATCAAGTTATAGCAGAAAAGCTTGTTACCGGACGAGAACTTGAAGTATCTGTCTATGAGTACGATGGCAATCTTAATGTGTCTGACCCTGGAGAAATTATTTGTCCTAATAATTTTTATAGTTATGAAGAAAAATATAATGACAACAGCAAAACTAAAACTAAAGTCAAGGCAGAGAATTTAACAACAGACCAGAAAAGTAAAATCAAACAATATTCCAAACAAGCATTTGAAGGTCTTCACCTAAATCACTTATCACGAATAGATTTCTTTTTAACCTCTGACAACAAAATATTATTAAATGAAATTAATACTTTTCCTGGTATGACCCCAATTTCAATGTTTCCCAAAATGCTTGAATCAAACGGACATTCTATTACAAGTTTTTTAACTCAAATAATCAATAATTATTAAGAAAGGCAAACAATGAAAAATTTAAAATTAATAGAAAATAGTGATGAAATATTCGCAGAAACTTATCTTAACCAATATTACCAAACTGACATGATTCCTGCTGAAAAGAAAAAATACCTAACAAACCTAAGATCATCAATTGGCCCTTATATGGGTATCGAATCTAAAGATGGAGAAAGTCACTACCTTATGGATGCAGCATCTCAAATTGCAACACTAGGACTAGGTTTTAACCCATCTCAATTTTTTGGAACGGCACACTTGATTGAATCCTGGACAAATAATTCTCATTCATCAGAATTTAAACAGTTCAGAAAAGGTTTTGAAGCATTTTTACAAAGAAAACTAAATTGGACACGACTTTTTACAACTTTTTGTCATTCCGGAGCAGAAGCAAATGAAATTGCTTTAGGTTATTGTTATAAAAACAGAAAAAACATAAATGCAAAAAAAATATTAGCATTTGAAGGATCCTTTCATGGAAGAATGATGATGACTCTTACATCCACATGGAACAAAAGCAAGAGAGAACCTTTTGAATGGCCGGAGTTTCAAACTGAATATGTAAAGTACCCAGGAATTCAAACAACAGAAATTCATCCAGAGGTACCAAGTAAGTGGAAAAACTTCTGGAGCAATAGTTGCTTGGCATCAATAGATATTCCTGGCGAATGGCAGCAAGACCCACAGCTCAACAGTGAAATTCAATCACTCCTCTCTGTCCATAAGTTATTATTTGAAAAGAAAATATTTTCTATCATTATAGAGCCTATGCAATGTGAAGGAGGTGACAATTATGGAACTTCTAGATTTTATACTGCACTTTTACTCATGGCACGTTCATTTAATGTAAAAGTAATTTTTGATGAAGTACAAACTGGTTTTCATCTTGGAAGAAACTTTTTTTGGCATCGCCAATTAAACCTCACTGATGACAACAATCAACTCCTCACTCCTGATTATGTTGTATGTGCTAAAAAATCACAAGTAGGTATTGTTTTGTCTCATCAAGAAGAAAAAGTTGAGGAAGAATTTCAAGTAGCATCGGCCGTTAGGGGATATATTCATGCAGTGACCTTAGATCAACAAGAAGATCAAATCCATTGGCTTGAGAAAGAATCACTTTCCCGTCTAAAATTGCTATTAGAGCAATTTGCACCACATATCCATTCACCTCGCTGCAACGGTCTGGCATTTGCCTTTGACTTAAATGATTCAGATAAAATACCTGTCTTTATTAAAAATAGATTTGATTTTGGACTATTATATTACCCTGCAGGAAAGAATACATTACGTTTTAGGCTAAACACCAGTTTTACGACTGAGGATCTAGATTTTTTATTTAACAACTTAAGGTCATTATGTGAAATAATTTTTAATAATAAACAAATTATTCCTCCAACAACAATCAAGAGGAAAAAGAAAAACATTAATAATGTTTATGATTGGCATGAACTTTTACTTAACCTTAAACTAAACAATCAAAAAGGGATCAAAAACAATATTGAAATAGAGTGGGAGAAAATCACAAAATTATTTGAACTTCCTGCTGAGTATTCAATAAAGCTAATCGATATTAATAACTTCATTCAATTTAAAGAAAAAATTATCGAACTTCAAAAAAACACTTATGAACCAACAAGGCAAACATCCATCAATCTTTTTGAACAAACCGCAAAAGATGCAAATGGAATTGCTATTGCTGTATCAAATCAAGATAAATTGATTGGAATAGCATTTACTTCACCTCTAAAAAACTTCCCTCTTGAAAGGGGTGTACGACGAGATCCTTCTTTTAGTAATCCAAAATGTTTATATATGCTAGATACAACTGTCGACAAAAGCTCAAGGGGCCTAGGTCTTGGCAGAAGTCTTAAATACGCATTAACCGCCGCTGCTATTTTAAAAAAATATGAAAAGATAAATGGCCGAAATAGAGACCGGATAGCAAGTAGTATGCTCTCAATCAACTTGTCTTTAGGAAGTTACGAAATTGATTATTTAAAAGAAGATTATCCTGACTTTGAAAAATTTAGAGACGTCTACTATTACACTTCACAACCAAACTGGAAATCTTCTCAGCTTAATTTATCTAATGGAATTAATTCTCCTTTAGACGTTGAGTCTTTATCTCTAGAGTTTATGAAAGAGCAACTACCAACTCTTGTTAATAAAATCTGTCTGTCAAATTTTGTTAGTAGTAAATTTTTATCAAATATATCTGATATTATAAATAAAGCACCAGAACTATTAAGACATGGATATACAGCAAGTGGACAATCAGAAACTGTCGACAAAATTACTAAATCGATTTGGTTTAACAATAGAACAAGAAGTCACCTCGTTACATTTGAAGGACATTTTTTTGGGAGAGGAAGCTTTTTATCTCGATCTTTATCTTTACCTAAAGAAGAATTCTTCCCAACAACGATACTTCCACACCCGACAGAAGAAAACCAATCTGAAGTAATTGATCAACTTGAGTCCGTCTTATCTAAGAATCAAACTCTTGCAGTTTGGATTGAACCAATAAGACAAAAGTTTATGGATAAGACATCTTTAGTATTTTTGCAAAAATTAAAAATACTTTGCACTAAATTCCAAACGCCATTGGTATTTAATGAAACCGCATCTTCACTATATCGTTATGATAAAAACTCATTTTTTATTTCGGAAGATAAATCTATTACTCCAGATGCCATTATGTCATACATGGGTGGTCAAATTGCAGTTGCCATGACGAGGAAGGAGCATTTTGTAAAACAACCACTCATGATGATCAGTACATGGGATGGAGATGAGTTTGCGCTCGGGAATTACCATAACGTCTTTTCTAATATTGAAAAAAATAAAAGTACATATGATAAACTTAAAAATGACTTTACAATTAAATTAACGAACCTATTAAAAAAATATAATACTTCAAATATCAAGATTGAAAACGGAGTGGGTCACTTTTCGGGAGACATTCCATTTGAGTTACAAGAGTTATTTTTGAGGAATAATGACAGATACCTTGTTATGCCAAGCAAGGATATGATGGTGAACTTTAATAATAATTTTTAGGAACAAAATGAATTATACAGACCAAGGATTTCCACTTATAAAGTATGACCCTGAATCCTCATATAGAGAATGGGGTCTCCAGCATGGAGAAACATACAGACAAGGTATCCAAGAATTAGTCAAAATTAGAACAAAATTAATGATTGAAAGAAACCCAAATATCCAAAATCATCTTAAATATTTGGCCAATAAGCAATGGGAAATATCAGAGCAATTTGCTCCTAGCATTTGCCAAGAGCTAAAAGGAATATCTGATGGCGCTGATGTAAGTTTAACAGATATCATTATTTTAAATAACTATACTGACTTTAGAGATATTCCTCTTCCTGACGAAGGTTGCTCCACAATTCATATAAATAATAATTCAACTATTGCTGGCCAAACTTGGGACATGCATGGATCTGCCAAAAACTATCTATGCCTAATAGACGTACCTGAGCATAATAACAACCCTGGAGCTATATGCTTTTCCCTTGTCGGCTGTGTGGGCATGATGGGAATTAATACTCACAATTTAATGATTGGAGTAAATAATATTAATACTCAAAATGCCAAATCAGGAGTCATCTGGCCTGTGCTGATCCGTAAAGTTCTACTTGAAAATCAATTTGAACAATTTAGAAATAAGCTAATCACTGCCCCTGTAACTTCTGGCCATAATTATTTGATTTCAACATTAGGAACAGGAGAACATTGGGAAATCACCCCAACCGAACAAGAATGTGTTGGCCAACTTTTAGATAACAAGAAAGGACATATTTTTCATACAAATCATTGCTTAGGAAAAAAAATAATTCCACTTGAAGATAGTCTATCAGTTAATTCAACTACTAATATTAGATATGATTTACTAGAAAAAAACCTTAAAAATACAAAAAGTTTAACCGACTTGGAGCAAATATTGAAGTCTCATGAAAATTTCCCAAAATCTATTTGCTCACACTTTGAAAGCAATACACAAGACCCAAGCTTTACCTGCGGAGGCGGTATAGTAGATTTTAATGATAATTGTTGCTATTTTTGGAGAGGTTGCCAAGAATATGATAAAAACTTTGTCGATTATAGATTTTCATTACAAAATAAAGGTAAGATTAATTACTTCTCTAAGAAATAGGAAGAATTATGGATTATCCTTTTTATTTTACTTGGTCTCAACAGGTCAATGCCACACAACTACAAATAGATTCTATTGGTGATCATTACTTTATCACTAAACAAAAGCAGAAAATTTTTGACTTATCTTCTATTAGTTTTCAAGCAAGTTTTGGATTTAAGCATCCGTTATTAATTAAAAGTATAAATAAACAATTGCATGAAATGCCATTGTCAGGACCTAAAGTAATAACTGATGAAAAAGTTAGCGTAACAAACAAACTTCTAGATTATATTAATTTAGGACCAGGAAAAATTTTTTATACGACATCTGGTGCTGAATCAGTTGAAAATGCTTTAAAAATGGCAAGACAAATAAGAAATAGTAAAATTGTTCTCGCAAGAAAACGGTCATACCATGGAGCAACTCTAGGAGCAATTTCTGTCACTGGAGACTGGAGAAATAATGACCATTTTACGACAGAAGATTGGGTCAAAAGAATACCTGAACCTAAAGATGATCCAGATCTAACTAAAACAAAACAAATTATACAAGAAATAGGAAAAAGTAATATTGCTGCAATTATTCTTGAAACAATTACAGGAGCAAATGGAGTTATTATCCCATCAAAAAGCTGGTGGAAAGGAATCCAGGACATTTGCGATGAATCAGGAATTTTATTAATCCTAGATGAAGTAATATGTGGCTTCCATAGAACTGGTTTACCATTTGGGTTTAATCATTTTCAACTTCGACCTGACTTCATCTGTTTAGCAAAATCTTTGACGGCCGGAATGATTCCGATGGGTGCAATTTGGACTACCCCTATAGTTTATCAATATTATGAAAATAAAGTTTTATCTTGCGGCCTCACTAATTATGCACACCCTCTTGGTCTTGCTGCCATTAACGGGGTTCTTGATTTGTTGAAAACTAAAGAAATTCAAACCAAGTATAAAACAAATGAACAAATTATAAAACAATTTAATCATCAAATACAGCAATCTCAATTTGTTAAAGAAGTTAGATCTATCGGACTTTTGACTGCCATTGAATTAACATATTCTCTAACTCACAACCAATTATTAACTCAAGGAATCTCTTGTATTTTACGAGAGAATCAAATTATTCTTGCTCCTTCATATAACTTTGATCCAACAATACTATCCCAAAATCTTAAATTACTAGAAACGATTATCAACCAAGGCCCAAATTATGAAACATAAAGTTGTATCATCTGCCTCAGCAGCACTCCTAAACCTCAAATCAAATATGTCTATCATGAGTGGAGGATTTGGCCTTTGTGGAATTCCTGAAAACTTAATTGATGAAATTTCGTTAAAAGACGTAAAAAACCTAACTATTATTTCAAATAATATAGGCAACTCAGGAAGAGGCTTAGTTAAAATCTTAGTACAAAATAAAATAAAAAAAGCAATCTGTAGCTATGTTGGAGGAAACCCTGATCTTGAAGAACGTATATTAAATAAATCTATTGAGATTGAACTTACCCCACAAGGAACTTTCTCCGAAAAAATAAGGGCCGGAGGAATGGGCATTCGGGCCTTCTACACTCCAACAGGGTATGGAACAATAATATCAGAAGGGAAAGAAGAAAAAATATTTGATGTCCCTTGCATTCTCGAAACTGCTCTGACAGCAGATTATGCAATAATTAAAGCTCAAAAAGGAGATTCCTTTGGAAACCTTTGGTTTCAAGAAACTGCTAGAAACTTTTCTCCTTTAATGGCAATGGCCGCAAGTACCACAGTTGTTGAAGTTGAAGAACTAGTTGAACTAGGAGATATTAAGCCAGAAGATGTTCACTTACCTGGAATTTTTGTTCAAGCAATTTTTCAAGGAAGAAATTATAAAAATGAAATAGAATATCTTAAAACTCAATAATCTAATAAAGGTATCATTATGGTATGGAGTAAAACTCAGATGGCCAAAAAGGTATTAGAAATGATCCCTAATGGATCTTCTATAAATCTTGGCATTGGACTTCCTACGTTAATAGCAGAAACAGCGCCAAAAAATCAGAACTTGGTTATCCATAGTGAAAATGGAGTACTAGGTGTAAGTGGACGGCCAAGTATTTCCAATTATTCACCTACATTAATAAATGCAGGCAAAGAAACTATTTCAATTCAAAAAGGTGCATCCTTCTTTGATAGCTCCTTAAGCTTTGGAATGATTCGAGGTGGTCATATTGATTTTTCAATTTTAGGAGGAATGCAAGTTGATACTTATAGTAATTTGGCAAACTGGATGATTCCAGGAAAAAAGATTACAGGTATGGGAGGTGCTATGGATTTAGTTAATGGATCAAAATCTGTTGTTATCATGATGAACCATTTCAGCAAAGCTGGAGAAACTAAACTTGTAAATAAATGCAGCTTGCCATTGACTGGAAAAAATGTAGTCAACTTTGTTGTCACAGAGTTAGGTATTTTTTCTATTAATAATCGAAAATTTCATATTATAGAACTTAGTAAAAATATATTAATTGAAGATCTAAAAATAAATAATAACATTTTGCATATCGATTAGTTAAATAAGCTTTTTCATATATATAGCATTATTACTAGATTTAAGAGTAAAAAAAAAGGGGCCCCCTGCAAATAAGGCCCCCTCTTTTGGCATCCTGCCTACTGACTTAGAAAAGACATCCTGTCTTAACTAATACCATTATACCTATTTTTCTAATTAAAAGCAGAATAAATTTATCTAGGTAATCTTTTCCAAAATCTTGCCACAATTATTGACGAGGTTTTTCATATAAAGTTACTATGTTATTAATAAATGTCTAAGGAAGGATCTTATGTTAAGTAACTTATTTAAAAAAACGAAATTTAAAATTCAAAGCTTTACATATTACATCCCATCTCCCCCTGAAAGAAAAAATGGATACAGAGAAAAACAGTTTGATAAAGTGTTTTATGATTTTATTAATCAAGGATTTGAAATATTATCCATAACAACACAAAACAATACCAATACTTCTCACTCCGGTATGTGGATAGTTTGCGTTGTCAGAGCTTTAAATCAAAAGGCCGACAAGCTTAACCTAGACTATTACTCAGATACTTTATCAAATCAAAACATTGAATTTGATAGCTCTGAGAAACTAGAGATTTAAATGAGGTTAGCTTTTAACTATATAAGATTTTTCCTTCTAATAATCATTAGTACTAACTGCAGCTTATTTATTAAATTAGATAAGCTACAAAATGATGATATAAAGCTCAAAGAGTTCATTAAAAAAGAGGAAGCTTGTAAAATAAATCACTCAAGTCAAACTATTTATTCAGGCACAAATAGAAGAGCAATTTTGGTTTTTAAAAAAGCTATCAGAAAAATATCCAAAGAAATTGAATTATCATTTATTGATAATTCAATATTATGGTCATTGTATCAAATGAATATACGTCCAGACCTTTCTACGCCAGGATCAAGATTACAATTAATTATTACCATTGATAATCAATTACAATATTGGGACTTTTTTAAAAGAAAAGAAAATTTTCAGTCTTATCCATTTATCTTTGGGCTCAGCCATTTACTAAAACACTATCAAAGCAGGCATAATTTACAAGTGCTAGCAAGCAAGCTCGATAAACATTTACCTAAGTATCATAAGATAAGTTATTCTTTGGCCAATGGATTAAAAAAATATAAATCAATTATTGCCAACTCCAAAAGCCTTCGAATTCACTACTTAAAATCTAATCAAATAATTAAACAAAATGAAAGCTTAATTAAACTTAATTACAGTAAAATTATTAATAAATATCAAAAGTTTGATAAGAATAATTACAAAATATCAAATCATCTTTTCACTTATAATACACAAAGAAATCAGAAACTACCTTTTACAAGTATAATGTGTAATCAAGATTTAAACCTTTATGATCATGGAATTTATCTAACAACAAAAACACAAAAAGAAGGAAATGTTTTCAGTATTGCTAATAATGATAATATTTTTATAGCCGTCACTAATTTAAGCACTCAAAATACTGCAGAGCTAGATAATAGTCTATTATTCAATAGCGTAGATAGAGGTAATACATTTACATTATGTTCAGTAGTTAATTCTCTTCAAAAATCTAAATTAATCCTAGTGTCAGTAAAAGGCCGTGACCCCGGACAGTATTTATATAACTTCATAAAAGAAAAAATTCCTCTATCAACATCTATTAAAGATTTAGAAAATAAGGCAAAACAGTCAAGACACTTATTTTTACCCTCCCCTCCCAGAATTGTGTTTGAAGCTGATAAGGATCTAGACTTAAAGCTTCAAAAAAAACTAAGAAAATATAACGTTCCCATTTATCACTCTGACAACATGGGTCATATGGTAATGATATCTAATTTTGGAACAGAGGAAACCAGAGTTTTTACTGATACTAGCAGGAATAAAAGTGAAGCCTGTTCAAAGTAATATATATTTCTAAAAAAAACTCTCATCATGATGTTTTATTTGCAAATTTTACTCTTTAAATACTATAATTAGATAGATACAAGCGAACAATTATATAATATTAGTGTACGTTTTTATAACTCTAAGCTAATATCTACTATAATTAAACCTTATAATAGAGAAAATTAATGAGACAACTATTTATAATCTTAGCCTTGTTACCAATTCTATTGCTACCAATCAACTCCTTTAGCAAAATTAAAATAACCACATATAATATAAGAAATTTTGATTACGACTCTCGTGAAGATATCATGACCAACAAAAGTGAATTACTAAAAATAATCGAAAGCGTAAACAGTGACCTAATTGGCGTTCAAGAGATTGTAAACAAAGACGCTTTTATTAGATTTGTCGCTCAATACCTACCTAACTATAAAGTTGCCCTTACCAACTGCGGAGGAGGCGGAAGACAAAAGCTAGGTTTTTTATACAAAAGTACTACCTTAAAATTACTTAACTTTAAAGAGGACGATACTATTTCAGACCGTAAAGGTTGCAATACAGGCTTAAGGCCAGCAGCCATTGGATCATTTAAACACTTGCGAACTGGAGACTATTTTTCAGCAATAGTAGTTCACCTAAAAGCAGGAGGTCGTCAACAAAACGCAGACTTAAGATATAGACAGTATGGAATCCTTACTCAAATTATTAACAATATCAAAAGATATGAAAATACCAAAATAGTTATCATGGGAGATTTTAATACAACAGACTATATCTTAAGAAATCAAAACTATGCAAGGTTTATTGACTTTGTCGACCACAACGAACTATTAGACTTTTCCTCAGAATTAGAATGTACTTCTTACTGGTGGGGAGGAATTGATGATGGCCTTGAGTATAGCTCTTTACTTGACCATGTTTTAGTTACAGAAGAATTCTTTGACAGTTATTCTACATACTCAGTACAATTAAAATCACATTGTATGAAATTATCATGTCGTGATGCTGCTGCTGACTTGCTAGGAGTTACTTACCAAGAAGTAAGTGATCATTGTCCAGTTGTTGCATCCTTCAAATAGTTAGAGGACATTCATGAAATACCTATCATTTGATCTTGAGGCAACTGGCCTAGACGAACAAGATATCATAATTGAATTTGCAATGGCCCCATTTTGCACTGAAACTAAATATATTAGCAAAGAACTTTCAATTCATTATTATTTAAAATGCCCAACATTTGAAACCTTAAAACCAAAGTTAAATGAATGGGTCATAGAAAATAATGAAAAGCTTATCAGAAAATCAGCAAAAGAAGGAATTAGTTTAATTGAATTTAAACAGAACCTGACAAATTACCTAGAAAGTGATCAAATAAAAAATTATTTTGACCTTGAAGAAAATAAAAAAATAATACTGTTTGGAAAATCTATGAACTCTATAGATCTACCTTTTCTAACTAGAGACCTAGGATGGAGCTACCTTAGATCATTTTTCTCTCATCAAGTTCTAGACTTAAGCTCAATCGTAATGTCATTTATTGATATGGGCCTTCTTCCCAATGATTGCATTTCAGGAAGCTCTCTTATGAATTATTTTGGAATGGGAGATGTTGCTCACACTGCTCTTGAAGATGCAATTAATACTGCTCAACTATATTTAAATATGACAGAGCTTAAACAGCTAAGAGACTAACGGAAGGCAATAAACATTAACGGATCCAATGCTTTTCCTTCCCTTCTAATTTCAAAATGTAAATGAGACCCTCTTGATCTTCCAGTATTACCAACTTGAGCAATAACTTGACCTGAAACTACCTTATCACCTTTCTTTGTAAAGTTCTTTTTAGAGTGAGCGTAAACAGTAAAATAACCATTCTGATGTGATATAACAGTTAAGTTACCATATCCACCAAGTTCATTTCCAGAATAAACAACTACACCATCGGCGGCTGCTAGAATATGACTACCTGTTTTTGCTGGTATATCTATTCCATCATGAGGCCGTCCTTTTCTGCTTCCAAACTTGGAACTTATTTTTCTAACACTTGGTAACGGCCAAATAAATAAAGGAATCTCTCCAAAGCTACTTGGATTTCTGTAAATTTTATTTACTAAACCTCTCTTAAGTGGAATGTATATCCACTCATCAGAAACAAACTTCTTACCAATATTAAAATTTCTGATTTCTTCAATTGGTACTTGATAAGATTTTGCTATTTCATTAATACTTGATCCATCTACTAACTGGATATACTGCCCGCTCTGGATAGAACTACAAGAACTTAAAAGAAACACTAATAGTAAATTAAATAATATTATCAATTTTGTTTTACAAATATTCATTATAATATTCTTGATCAATTATAATGACTATTCGGAAACAAGACTAAATAGTTTAGACCTTTTTCCTCGGATACCTATTATTGTAATTACAGTGTATTATCTTTACGTAATTTTGAAATAGAATTTTTAATTTTAAAATAATCAGGAATTCGATAACTGACTTCATGCTGAGGAAATAACTCTAAACTATTAAAATTACTAAGGTTAAATTTAGACTCAACTGAATTAGAAAGATAAATTGTATTAAATTTATTTTCATTCTTAAGCTGACTTAAATGGAATACGACTTGAGATGAATTAACTAAGTAATTTCTAGGAATAATGATACCTTTCAAATCTTTTACATAACGCCAATTTAATTGCAAAATCTGAGGATAATAATAAAGATAAAAAGGTACATTAAAACATTCATAATAATCTAATGAGTTATGGTCCGAAAATTCGAGAAAACAATTTTTTCCCAGACCATTAATTTCTTGAAGTATTTCATCAATTACATAATCTTTCTCATTAGAAAAGTGTAATGAAATAGTCGACAGCTCACTTATATGTTTTATAATTTCTAATAAATTTGATAATGGAATAAAGTTAAAACTTCTAGGCCGTAAATCAAATGAAATATTATAAATTCCTTGTTCTTGCAGTAAACGAACAGTCTCTAGGTTGTAAACTCCGGAAATTTTTAAATTCTTCATTAGATATATTATATAAAAATTTTAAAATGGAGTTAAAAAAAAGATTTGGGTAAGAAGTTCCTACAGACTCAGGATGAAATTGCATTGAAAAAATATTTGAAGAAACTATTTGGGAAACTTCACCATTATCAACAGAGTACAATACTCCATCAATTAAATAATTAAATTTGACGACTAAAGAATTATACCTTTGTACTGAAATATTTTCATTCCACATTTCCCTTGGGTATATATTAGGCCAACAAGGAATTTTAATCTCTTCTTTTTCTCCATGCTTAGGAAAGTTTGACCTGACAACTTCTCCCCCAAGTAAAGACCCAATTATCTGATGACCAAGACAGACTCCAATAGTAAAAACAGAGGAAAGTTTGATAATCTGTTTTAATGAATGAAAAATATCTTGATATTCATTAGGGTGACCAGGTCCAGGGCCTAGTAAGATAACATGCTTTCTGTCATCATTCGCCTTAAAAGATATAAACTCTTCTAAAAACTTTTTAGATTTTTCGTGTGAAACGACGCAAGTTTTTAATTTCAACTTATTTACGGCGTTAACTATATTGAAAGTAAAGCTATCATCAAAATCAATAATAAAAACATCAAACTTAAATTTGTTATAATATAAATCTGTCATATTTCTAAAAAATTATTTTCATTAAAGTTAATAAGGAAATTAAAAGAAAATTGTTTATGAATTTGAGTAATATCATAATTCAAAATTAGTCTCCAACAATTGTTGTATGGATGGTATGAAACCTTATAATAACTTCTTGTATTGATCTTTTGATCTATATCAAAATCATAAAGTAATGAAAAATGTAAGATATCAAAAGGGCTAAAGGTAATATTAAAAGTAGCAAACTTATTAATTGGTTCCGAAAGTAAATCATGAGTCAAGGAAAATGAATACTTACCAAATTCATACTGTTTACTCAAACTTAAGCTAGAAATATGAGCACCTTTATTATGGAAGTAATATTCAGACCCTGTAATATCATAGCCAAAAATATTTATTCCTCCTGAAAGGTAAAGCCGAGTTAATGAGCTTAAAAAACCTCCTCCTTTACCTTTTGTATATAAATCAAGTCCCTGAGAAATATTAAAATAAAATTTTTCTGAATATGTATAATTGTTTCTAGAGTATGCTGTATCAACAAATGGATTAATCTTCTTTGCTGTTTTCTTTATAAAACTGTTGTTCCATTGAATCTCTAAAGTATTGCTTTTAGGCAACGAAGTTCTTGATTCTAATGAATTTAACTCGTGCTCTTTTCCTATGACAGAATCAAGATAATCAAACATTCCAGCACTATTAGAGGAACTATCAGTGTTTACGATTTGATTATAAAATTTTCGACTACCACTACTCGATGGATCTGAAATATAGAAATGGTTCAAGTTATAAGTCTGCTTATGTTGATAGCTACTATGATTTTTTTCAACATACTCTTGTATTTTACCTTTTTTCAATTCTGGAAGTTCACCTATATAAATAGAGTTCTCTTTGGTATTATTTTCTTTTGCTTCTATTTTTTCTATTGGAATTTTCTGTCTATACGATATCCCAAATATTTTATTTAACTCCAAGGATGCAGTTGTTTCATAAATAATTCCCTTCTTTTGGAAAGTATTGCTGCTTTCTTCTTTAGGGAAATAATATGATTGATAATCAAAGTTTATGTGTGATTTTAAATACACTGGACCTATATATCCAATACTCCAATTCATATATGGCTTTGCATTCAGCCTATAGGCATTTCTAATATAAGTTAATTCATCTAATTTATCTTGCTTAAAGTGAGTTAGATCTAAGTCTACCCCCCAAAACATATTTTGGATAATTGCAATATTACTATTCTGAAAGCCAAAAGGCATAAGCGATATATTTAGCTTGGGTAAAATCTGAACATAAGAACTATCAAACTCCTCTGCATTAGGAAAAAGCATATTTCTATTACGATATGCCTCTAAATTAATATCAAAAATAGAACTTCTGTATGAAAGAGTCGCTTCTCCAAGAGCCTCACTTCCGCTAATATACTTACTTAAATAATAATCATAATCTCGAAAAATATCTAAGTCCGTTACTGATTGATAATAAAGATAATGTCCCCAATTATTTCCAAACTTAAACTGTTGTTCCAATTGACCGTATTGTCTAAAAAGACGATTAGAAACACTTTGATTGTCTCGATATTCTTTATCCCATGACAACATTGAATTTAAGTGAAACCATTTCTTTTCTCCCAGAACATGTCGGTATTCGACTTCCCCGCCAATGCCTCTTTCACCCCAAACGGATGGAGTTATTGTGGCATCTTTATTTGAACCTAATGCCCAGAAAAAAGGTTGCTGAAATCTAAATCCTTCACTATCAGTGAAACCAATGGTAGGAAAAAGAAGACCTGTTTCTCTTTTCTTTTTAATGGGAAAAATTATGTAAGGAATATACATAACAACCACGCCTTTTATTTTGAGATAGGCATCTGTTATTTTTACGTACTCACCAAAAGTTACCTTTACTTTTTTTCCGAAAATGCTCCATGATTCGGGACAATCCTTACATGTTGTATATTCTGCATTTTCTCCTTCTAGTTCACCTGAGGAAGTTCTAATTATTTTCTTACCTAAAATAGTATAATACTGGTTTATTACTCTCGCATTTTTAATAACTAAATAATTATTCAAATAATTATAATTTATTTCAGAACCATATAGTGTTAGTTCAGGGTCAATATATCTAACATGTCCTACAACATTTAAATCTCCTGTTTGCATAGACATGCTGGCCTTTTCACCATAGATGGATTGATTTTCATGTGTGATAATTACATTTCCAACTGCTTCAAAACTATTATCTCTCGTTTTGCGATAACCTTTATCTGAAAGAACATTTATGGTATCACCTAATTTAAACTGAAATTGTTGTTTAGCGTGTGATGCGACTGGAATAATTAAGCAAAAACTTTTGAAACTCACCAAAAAAATAGTAAGAACCTGAAACCAAGATTGTTTTATTTTCGTATTTATCATTCTCAAAAAATTTGTTCCAATCTTTCTCAAAGAAGACCGTTTTATCATTTACTAATTTATTATAAGCATCATCCATATCCATGGCCCTTGGATGAGTAAAATTTGTTAATAAAATATTTCCAAACTTATCCGAATTTCGTAAATACATTGAAATCCCTATACATATTTCATTATTATCTCGATGAGAATATGAAAGTAAGGTAAAATCAAATGGCTTGCTAATACTGCAAGATGTTAATTTACGAATTCCATCCAAGTTATGTGCACCTATAAAGATAAAACTTCTAGTTCCTAATGTCATCTTTTCAGAGCGTGCTTTATAAGAAAATAATGTCTTTTCTGATAATTTATTCCGCAGTGCCTTTAATTTATTTAATTCTGATAAGAGATATTTATTTGTAAAAATATAAAACACATTGATTGCCAACAGTTGATTTCTAAATGAATAACTTTCATCTGTTAGCGTTGAGTCATTACTAAAGAGATCATACCATTTTATATTATTATCATTGGAGTACTGATGACAAATTTGACGTAAATATTTTGTTTCAAGAGCAGAAATTAATGGCCTATTTTTTCTTGATATTGCAATTTTCTCTAAGAGAATTTTCTTATAAGAATTTCCTAATATTTCCTGATGATCACGAGATATTGAAGTAATAACAGAGAAGTCTGCATCTAAAAGGTTTACAGTATCTAGTCTACCGCCAAGACCTACTTCTAAGATAAGTATCTCTGGCCTATATTTTAAGGATAATTTACAAAAACAAAGAAATAAAAACTCATAGTAACTTAAAGAAATTTTCATCTTTTCTAATTCGTCCCAAGACTGATTAAAAACTTTAAGTAGCTTACTTGAAGAAATGATTTCTCCGTTAAAAGAGAATCTTTCACATATGGATAGTATATGAGGAGATGTCCAAAGTGCCGTGGAGTAATTGCTCTGATAAAATAGCTTTTCTAAAGTTAAAGCCGTTTCACCTTTACCATTAGTTCCAGCAATTGAAATTATTCTACAACCTAGAGTTTTGATTTTATATATATATGTTTCAAATATTTTTCGTCGTTTTGCAATACCAGGAGTAAAGCTTTCCTTGCCAAACCTTTGTTCCATAAATTGATTGAGCTGATTTTCGGTATCAGAGCATTCAATCATTATTAGTAAACATTTTAATAATAGAAGTGAGTTCTTCTTTCATTTTTAAGCGATGAACAATACGATCAATAAATCCATGCTCCAGTAAAAATTCCGATGTTTGAAAGCCATCGGGCAGTACTTGCTTAATCGACTGCTCAATTACCCTCGGTCCTGCAAAACCAATTAATGCCTTTGGTTCAGCAATATTAATATCCCCTAGCATCGCAAAACTAGCAGCACACCCGCCAGTAGTTGGATCTGTTAAAACAGAAATATATGGAATATTTTCCTCTTTTAACTTAGAAATAACAGCACTGGTTTTTGCCATCTGCATTAAAGATAAAATTCCTTCCTGCATTCTCGCTCCTCCGGAAGAAGATATAACTATTGCTGGAATTCTTTTCTCTAAAGCAACTTCTAATACTTGTGAAATTTTTTCTCCGGTTACAACTCCCATTGAACCACCCATGAATTCAAAATTCATAATTGCAATTGATACTGGGATTGAATTTATTGTTGCCCGACCTGCAATTGTTCCATCAATTAAATCTGTTTTTTTTTGTGCTTGCTCTAATCTTTCTTTATATGACTTTTTATCATTAAATTGCAAAGGATCAGAACTGTCTAAATTAGATTCAATGGAAACAAAAGACTTTTCATCAATTAGTAATTCAAGCCTTTTTTGAGCATTTAACCTAAAGTGATGATCACAATATGGACAAACTTGATTATTATTAATCAACTTCTTGTGTTGAACTATCTCTCCACATTCAGTACATTTTTTCCAAAGACCGGCCGGGTTATCATTATTAACCTTTTTTGTGCTTTTTAACTTTGGGCTTTTTACCTTTTCAAAAAAATCCACTTTGACCTCAAATTAATCAATATTATAACTTATTCTAGCTAAATAAAAACTTTAGATCAATTGTTTACTATAACTCTTGTACATGTGGGAGTTTATTTCTTTTAACTTCTGTCTTATTTGTGGTTGAAATTAAAGTAATAGAAAAGCATATTATGGAAATAATTAATATCTTATTCAAAGTTGAAACTGATTTCCAATATAAAAAATAAGATTTAAAATTATAACTTAATTTCCTATGGGCATCCCATCGAGGTAAATTACTGAAAATTGTTTTAAATTGCATATGAAACTGCACTGAACAAGCGGGGCAACTTACTAAAAGTGTTTTGCTAGGTCGAATAGGTACTCGCATCATCTTCATACATGATGGGCAACTTATTATTTTTTTTGTAATTTTATTTAATAGTTTTTTTAACACACTTCTTTATAGCAGAACTTACATGATATTTTAAATAAAAAAAGCCCTAGAATATTACCTAGGGCCTATATATAAACTTAAATTAAGGTTAACCTTTACTTTTTCTTATCTATTTCTAACTTCATGACTCCTCTTTTAACTTTTCCGTCATGATACATTTTTGTTTCACCAACAAACCTTAGCCCAAAATCTCCTCTGTACGACATTGACAACTCGGCTTTTATTTTAAATAAATCAGTACTAAGGGTAAAACTTAAAATTTGACCACCATAGGTTGTTCTGTAAAACTTTAAGTTATTTATTCTTCCATTTTCTAAGCTATATTCTTCTAAAGGAAGTTTATCTTTTGCATAAACACCAAATGAAGTAAATAACTTTAATTCCTCAATCGTTTTTTTATCTTTAGAAAACTTGATTGATGAAAGACATTTTGTGCCAACTTCATCCCCTGGACAATCTAACTTCTTACTTATGGATGAGTTTGATGATATAAAAGTTCCTTCAGAGTATTTTTCAACACTTTCTAAAAGTTCAAGTACAACACTTTGACCATCAAGTCTTGCTTGTTTAATGTTTCGTAAATTTTTAACAATTTCTTTATTTTCAGCTTTTAATGACTCTGTAGATCTACCTAGACTTTCATCTAGATCAGTACAAACACTCTTTTGTGTTTCAAATGCTTGAATATCACCTGCCGTCATATTGGAGTAGTTAAAAGTCTCTAAGACATTACATTTCCGTGCTATTTTAGGTCTACTTCTTGTTCCGTTAATATTTGTTAATTCACAAGTCCACATTTGACCACTAGGTGCTCTTTTGACATAGAAGCAAGGATAAGAATCAAGAATTTCGTCAATTTTTGGTTCCATTTCAGCTTTTAATTCAGCAATTTTGATCCAGTTTTCTTCCGACTTAATTTCTAATGGAGCTTTATTTTGAAATTCTCCGTCTCTAACTTCCCCTGCTGTTTGAACTAAAGTAACAATTGTTCCTAGCTTTTTCTCGTCACTCATTTTATCATCAATTGTAGTTTGTAACTTACTTTGATAATTATCTGGAAGTTTTGAAATAACGTTATCCCAACTTGGTTGCATTTCTTCTCGAGGAGTAAAAATAAACCCTTTTACTTCTTCAAGTGTTGGGTAAGCAATAATCGTAACTTCTCTCATTTCTGTTTCAAACTCTAATTTTTGAACATCGGAAGACATTGCATTAATTACTTTTTTAGGAAATACTTTAAAATCTGCATTTTTTAATTCAGCTTTTGGTGCACAACCGATTGCAACTAAAAAGCTTAAATAAATTATTTTATTAAACATAATTACCTCTCGTTAAAAAAACATTGAAAAATCAACTGAAGTTAAAGGATCATTTACAACATTTTTACCTTTTACAACCTGAGTATGATTTACGGTTAAAGACAAAGGAACTGGAAACTTTTTCTTTTTGAATAAAGATAAAGTATCAAAACCAGCGATTAACTGTACTGTATGCATTTCTTGTTCAGTATTTTGCTCAAGCCAATCATATCTTTCAGCAGAATATAAATTCCCTGAATAATTATCTGCTTCTTTATATTGATACGTATAACCAGTTTCAACTTTCCAGCCTTCATATCTAAACTTTCCTGCTACAGCACCAACAACTACATCTCCCAGGTCTCTTGAAGTATTCAAGTCAATATCTGGAGTAACCTTGCTGTTGTCAAACATTGGTATTCTTTCTGGATTTTTATCTTTCAATTGAACGGTATATCCTGCTGATGAAGATAATGTGATTTTATCTGTAAGTATGTAATCATGAGCAAGAGATAGTCCTGCATCATACTGATCATCACCACTTGTTACTTGAACAACTCTATTAACATCTTGATCTGTTCCTGTTGCTAAAGTTACATCACCTGACAAAACGATTCTTCTCTTTGGCAAATCAGATAATAAATACTTGGCAACAAGTTTAATGTCTCCAAGTTCAGTCTTGTCTTCATTCAATAATGGGTCATAACCATAATCTGATAATTTTGAGGCTATAGGCATACTCATTTTATCATCAAACTCAGCAATTTTAGAGTCCACACCCTTAGCAGCAAGTAAAGCTTTCATATCATTATGTAAGTTAACATTCTCCTGAATAACACCAGTAGAAACATTTAAGCTTGATTGAATAACTGGGACTGCCATTGCTAGAGTTAATTTTCGTGAAATCCCCCAAGCAAAAACAGGAACATTTGCAGTAGCTTTAATATTAATTTGTCCAGTAGTTCTTCCAAATGAAGTTTCTTCATCTGCTCCTACTGACAACATTGCTTGAGTCAAGGATCCTTGATCGATAGGATCTAATTTTCCCTTAATGGCATCACCAAAAGTAATATTTTTAAAAAATGGATCTGCCAAAACTAAGCTTGTTCCCTCAGCATTAAATTTATTTTCAGCTGTAACCATTAATCCTTTATAACTTAAGTTCCTAACTCCTTTCGGAAGAACCCTTGCGCTAGGTAAAGAGAATGGTGCCTTTAAATCTCCTGCATAAGCAGAGCAAATAGAAAGTAAAGCAGCTCCTAATAGTATTTTTTTCATTTCTAATCTCCTAAAAATAAAGAAGGAGGAATGTTCCTCCTTCTTATTATTTAAGTCTGTTATAAATTAACAATTTCTATCGAAGTATCTCTTAACGTCTTCTTCAAATCCCTTACCTTGTAAAAAGTTTTCTAACTCTTTCTTAGTCTCAGGAAGTTTTTTATTATTGTACTCTAAAAGCTCCTCATCAGTGAATTCTGAAAGTTCTAAAAACATTTCATATACTTCACAGAATGTATCATCATCATCACCTGTTGCAGCTAAAATATCGAGGTAATAACTAACTGTTGTAGCATTTCTACTTAGTTCAATCATGTCTGATAATGTTTTATTAAAAGCTTCTTTTAATAATTTTCTTGCATCAGAGTTGCTACCAAAAGGTAATTTTTGTAATGCTCTTGCTCTTACTCTTGCAGATCCATACTCTTCTACTGACTTATCTAAAGAATCAATAATATTTAAGTGACCTTTAAGTTTTGGCCATCTACTTAATGATGAAAGAACTCCATTTGCTTCTGCCCACTTACCCAAATTAATCGCATAAAAATAATGTGCTTTTGCTAAAGGAATCTTATTGTTTGGGGTTGTAGGTACTTTACCTTCAGTATCTTTTGATAATAACTTAATTGAAGCGAGTGCTGCTTCGTAACCTCTTATGTGAAATTTCTTTTTTGCATCTTTTGAAGTTAATCTTGTTCCATAAAAATATATATATTCTGCTTCTCTAGACTTATATCCAGCTTTCTCATCCTTGCTTGTACTTTTTGCTGCAAGTGTTTTTACTAATTCAGCTGCTTCTAAAGCTGCTTTCCCATCTCTTGACAGACCTCTTTTTGCAAATAGATCTGAAGCATCATCAGCAAAAGAGCTTAATGATAATAAAATACAAAGTGTTGCTACTAACATTCTCATTTAATTCTCCTATTAAAAAGTTAATTAATTTTATTTTGAATAAATCGACTCTTTTCTAAGAAATGTCAACAAAAGAAAAAAAGTAGTAAAAAATACATAATGATTAGGTTTATATTAAATTATCAATATTGTAGGCCATCCTGGCCTTAACCGCATCTTCTTGATTTGGTTTACTTTGATCGTGAGTTTAAATTTCCCATTACAATTAATGTTTTCTGTGAACGAAATGGTATAAAACTACTTAAGATATCGTAAAAATCATTGTGAAATGAGTAGCTTACACTTGATAAATTTTTACATTCAATATTATGTTTTTCTAAAATAAGCTTAATTCTGACTTCTTCCTTTTCTAGGAATCCAAATGGTGTTCTGATTTTTTCAGTGATATAAAAATCGTAATTGGATTTCATCTCATTTTCAGTGCTTGTATAAAACTTTTGATCATATAAAAAGTCCTTATCTGAAAACTCTTGCCACCGTGCGTCAGAGTAGCATCCGAGAGGGCTAACTATAATAGCACTTCCACAAGAAGACACAGTAAGTACAACTATAAGTAACTTAAAGAAATTATTAATCATATCTTAATTCACCATAGACCTTTACTGAATAATTTCTAGGCATATACATTCCTAAAGAAAAGATCGTAATAAAAAAATTTGGGACAGTTTGATATTCTGAAATAAAAATATTTGCACTACTTGAATATCCTAAATTTCTTGATACTTCACTAATATCAACAGTATGATTTTGAGGAAGCAGTCCCCATAAGTAAAATTTGGTCTCACCATAAAACTCTTGAATTGATCCATGTTTTTTTTTAGGACTTAAATGTATAGGTATTTGGCCTGAAGATTTAAAATGTACGGTCGTACAAGATTGAAAAATAAGGAAAAATATTATTAATGATTTTCTCACTTTCCCTCTTTAATTAATTTATTTAATTTTCTAAAACAGAGAACAAATTGTCAATAATTTGAAGAAGTTTTAAAATGGGTTTGCTTTCAAAGCATTGAAAACTTTTGATTGAGATTTTTTTTCTAGTTTATCTAAAATAAAGCCGGATGCAATTGTGAGTTTTTGAAGGTCAATACCTGTATTTACTCCTAAAGAGTTAGAAAAATAAACAAGATCTTCAGTAGCAAGGTTACCTGTCGCACCTTTTGCATAAGGACAACCTCCAATTCCACCTGCTGAGCTATCAAACTTGGTAATACCTAACTGCATTGCTCTGAATACATTAACTAATGCCATTCCTCTTGTATCATGAAAGTGAAGTGCAATTTTTGATAAATCTACTTTCTCTGACAACAATTCAATTATTTTTGTTAGTTGACCTGGATTAGCAGCTCCAATTGTATCACCCAAAGATATTTCATAAGCTCCAAAAGAAATTAACTCTACTAAAACTTCTAGTAATTTTTTATTTGAGCTTTGTCCTTCATAAGGACAACCAAAGACAGTAGAAATATAACCTCGAATTTTTATGTTATTTTTTTGTGCCTCTTTTGCTACTTTTTCTAATGTAATTAACGATTCATTGATTGTTGAATTAATATTCTTCTGATTAAAGGTATCACTCAAAGAAGTAAATATGGCAATCTCTTTAACTCCACAATTATCTGCACTTTCAAGCCCCTTCATATTAGGCACTAATCCAAGTAAGTTTATACCTTTATTTAAATGATGGCCTATCTTACCAAATAACTCTTCAGCATCGCTCATTTGTGGAATTTTATCTTTACGAACAAAGCTAGTTACTTCTATTTTTTTACATCCAGCTAATATTAATCTGTTAATAAATTCAACCTTATCATCTGTCTTCAATACTTTTGATTCATTTTGAAGTCCATCTCTAGGACCAACTTCAATAATCTCAATTTTTTTAGGAAGGTCTAAACTCATTCAGAATCCTTAATTCTTAATAGTTCAACACCACCGTCTACCAAGTCCCCATCATTATAAAATATTTCTTCAACTACACCTTCCGTGACAGCTTTAACCGAATGCTCCATTTTCATTGCTTCTATAATTACTACCTCTGTCCCCTTCTTTACAAGATCTCCGACTTTAACACTAACTTTTAATATCTTCCCTGGCATCGGTGAAACCATTTCTCCTAATACTATATTATTTTTACGAGAATTTGCTCCTCCTTTTGATACTGTTGCAATATTACCATTTAAAATTATATCTGTCGTATTTCCATTTTTATAAACTTCAGAGCAAAGCATACGATTATCATTTTTTAAGTATAGTTTATTATTTTCTTGAGTTACTTTCTCAAAACAAAAATGTTTTCCATTACAAGTAAATTCAATCTGTTCCTGAGATCGAGACAAGATATCAATTTCAACTTCATCATTATTAATTATTATTTTTCTTTTCATAAGTTAAAGGTTCCTAAAGCCTGATAAATTACTCCAAGGCCCATTGGGATCATCTGCAATATTTTTATTTTGGCCAGACTGAAACAAATAAAATGAAGCTATAATATGAGGAATATCTTCATTCCCTGTCTTTTTACTTACCATTAAACTTTCCTTATTCTCAGAAATAAAGCTTGTATAGGTAACTCCATTTTGAAAATCTTGATTTTGAAGAATTTCTTTTAAAAATTCTTTATTCGTTTGTACTCCAGAAAAGCTTATTTCTTTTAAAGCATTTAAGCATTTAACAATTGCATCTTTTCTGGTTGCAGCATGGACAATTAATTTTGCCAGCATTGGATCAAAATCAATAGTCACTTTGTTTCCAGGATTTAGTCCACAATCAAATCTAATACCACGACCTTGAATATTTCCTGTAGTTTTTAGTTTACCAATTGAAGGCAGGAAGTTGTTTGCAGGATCTTCGGCATACAATCTTAATTCAATTGAATGGCCCTGTTGAAATATTTCAGATTGTTTAATTGCAAGTTTTTTACCTTCTGCTACCTCAATTTGTAATTGCACTAAGTCAAATCCAGTAGTCATCTCTGTAACAGGGTGTTCAACCTGTAATCTCGTATTCATCTCAAGAAAATAAAATTTATTATCTTCATCTAAAATAAATTCAATTGTCCCAGCACCTTCATAATTAATTGACTCTGTTATTTTTACCGCTGATTGAGTAATACTCCGTCTTAACTCTTCGGATAATGCAGTCGAAGGTGTTTCTTCAATAATTTTCTGATATCTTCTTTGAATAGAGCACTCTCTTTCAAAAAAGTGTAGATGGTTTTCATGTTGATCAGATAATACTTGAACTTCAATATGTCTAGGCCTCTGAATATATCTCTCTATTAGTACTTTATCATTCCCAAAAGATTTCAATGCTTCCCGCTTTGCCCCTTCCAGTGATTCCATAAACTTGGATTCTGATTCAACTATACGCATCCCTTTACCTCCACCACCAGCAGAAGCTTTAATTAAAATAGGGAAGCCAATTTTCATTGATTCTTTTAATAAGAAATCATGATCTTGCTGATCTCCATAATAACCAGGAATTAATGGAATATTAATTTTTTCCATTTCCTCTTTACTTGATTGCTTATCTCCCATTATTGCCATAATTTGCGCCGAAGGACCTATTAATTTAATTCCATTTTTCTCTACCTCTAACGCAAAGTTTGAATTCTCTGATAAAAAACCATATCCAGGATGAATTGCATCAACATTATATTGCTTCCCAATTGAAATAATTTTATCAATATTTAGGTATGTCTCAGCTAATTCGCCTGAACCAAGACAATATGTTTCATCTGCGTTTAAAACATGTGGTAGAAATTCTTCACCCTTGGTGTAAATTGAAACTGCTGTTATTCCTAATTCTTTACAAGTTGAAATAATTCGACAAGCAATTTCACCTCTATTAGAAATTAAAATCTTTTTTATCACAATAAATTCCTACCAGTTGGGAGTTCTCTTTTCTAGTAAAGCACTCATTCCTTCTTGACCTTCTTGACTAACTCTCAATTTAGAAATTAAGTTACATAAGTAATCTTCTTGATTAGTCTCATTATTTAGTACCACTTTTTTTATTAATGATTTTGCATTTCGGCTCGCTTGCGGAGCTGCCTTTAAGAATTCATTTACTTTTATATTTATTGCTTCATCTAATTTATCCGCTGAAACGATTTGATGAATTAGTCCCATTCTCATTGCTTGAGATGCAGAAAATCTTTCACCTGATAAGAAGGTTGCCCTTGCATTACTCTCTCCGATTTTATTAATAAGATAAGGAGAGATAACAGCGGGAACAAGCCCTAGCCTAACTTCAGTCATTCCCATTTTTAAAGTATCAACCCCTATAACATAATCACAAACAGCAACTAGTCCGACACCTCCACCTAAAGCATGACCGTTAATTTTTCCAATGACAGGGACTTCACAATTATTTATCAAGCTAAATAATTTTGATAATTTTTTGCTATCATCAAAATTTTCTTCTTTTGAATAGCCGGCCATGGATTTCATCCAATTTAAATCTGCACCAGCAGAAAATGATTTACCTTGACCTGTTAGAATTACTACTCTCACCTTTTCATCTAAATTAGAAAATATATTTATCATTTTCTGAATTAAATGATCATTAAAAGCATTGTGAACTTCGGGTCTATTTAAAGTTACGGTGACAACACCACTATCTGTTATATCAAAATTTAATAGTTCCATTTTTTTACCTACATCCTAAAAATTCCATAGCGAGGATCAGGAATCTCCGCATTTAGGGTTGTGCTCAACGCAAGCCCTAAAATATCTCTTGTTTCCTTTGGGTCAATTACCCCATCATCCCAAACTCTTGCCGTACTATAATAAACAGATCCCTCTTTTTCATATTTATCCAATATCGGTTTTTGAAATTTTTGAATCTCTTGTTCATTCATTAATTTTTCATTTTTTGCCTTAAGCCCATCTTGGCGAACAGTAGTTAGAACTCCCACTGCCTGCTCTCCTCCCATCACTGAAATTCTCGCATTAGGCCACATCCATAAAAATCGAGGAGAATAAGCACGGCCACACATTCCATAATTGCCAGCTCCAAATGACCCTCCAATAATAATAGTCAGCTTTGGTACTTGAACTGTGGAAACTGCAGTAACCATCTTTGCTCCATGCTTTGCAATACCTTCAGCTTCATAGGATTTTCCCACCATAAATCCAGTTATATTTTGTAAAAATAATAAAGGTATTTTTCTTTGCCCACATAGCTCAATAAAATGGGCACCTTTTTGTGCACTTTCAGAAAACAGAATTCCATTATTTGCAACAATTCCTATCGAATAGCCGTGAATTCTTGCAAAACCACAAACTAATGTAGTTCCATAATGTTCTTTAAATTCACTAAATTCTGACCCATCGGTTATGCGTGAAATAATTTCTCGAACATCATAAGGAGTTTTTGTATCTTTTGGTATGACACCGTAAATTTCTTCCGCTTCATATAATGGTTTAATTGATTTTTGAGATTTTTTTTGTCCAAGCAGGCTTCCCTTGCTTGTATAGTTTAAGTTTTCAACTATATTTCTTGTGAACCTAAATGCTTCTTCTTCATCTTCTGCATAGTAATCAGTAACACCACTTTTGAAGGAGTGTACATATGCTCCACCTAAATCTTCAGCTGTTACTTCCTCTCCTGTTGCCGCTTTTACTAAAGGCGGGCCTCCCAGAAAAATAGTTCCATTATTTTTCACAATGATTGATTCATCTGACATGGCCGGAACATAAGCACCTCCAGCAGTACAAGATCCACAAACAACAGCAATTTGAGGAATTCCTTGGGAGGATAATTGTGCTTGATTATAAAAAATTCTTCCAAAATGATTTTTGTCTGGAAAAACTTCATCTTGCATTGGTAGATATGCTCCACCTGAGTCTACTAAGTAAATACAAGGCAGCTTATTTTCCATTGCAATTTCTTGAGCTCTAACATGCTTTTTTACTGTCATTGGAAAGTATGTGCCTCCTTTTACGGTAGCGTCATTAGCGACAAACATACACTCAATTCCCTGAACAATCCCAATACCAGTTACAATTCCTGCTGACGGAACATCCATTCCATAAAGTCCATTTGCCGCCAATGAACTTAGTTCAAGAAATGGAGAACCATCATCTAAAATTGCATTAATTCTATCTCTTGCTAAATTCTTTTTTCTCTTTTTGTGTCTCTCTACAGATTTTTCGCCACCTGCTTTTTTTACTTGATCAACAAAACCTTGCAATTCTTCTTTTAATGATAAATTATATGAATAATTTAATTGAAACTCATCTGAGTTAGAATCTATTTTAGAATGAAGTACATCCATTATTTGGTCCTTCTATTATTAAATACACTGATAGACACAATATTTCAAAAGTTGACAATGTGACAAGACTTACCCTGTTACTTAACGCGATGCACTCCTCGCTGTTTAATGATATAATTTTGATAGGAGATTCGTATTTGAAAAATAGAAATATTATAAAAAAAACTTGGTCGTTTCTAGTAATGCTTTTAGCTTCAATAGGGTTATATACTATATTAAATATTCCATCGGTAAATTTATTCCTATTAAAATTTTGGGATAAAATTTCTTCATCGAAGTTTTATACTAAAAATAGCCCGTTCAAAACAAAAATTAAAGGAATGGGACAAGATAACCTTTTAAATAATCAAGCTAGAACTGCAATAAAATCTAAAAAAACGGGCATATGGATCGTTTCAAAAGAAACTTCTCCAAAAGTGGATACTTCTAATATCGATGATGTAATATTCAGTGCAAGGCCAAAGGATATTATTCACATTCACTCAGGAACCTATACCGTATTTAATTTAGATATCAATAGGCCACTAAATTTTGTTGGACAAGGTGATTCTCCTGAAGACGTTACTTTAATAATAAAATCTAAAAGCAATATAGAATTCAAGAAAACTGATACCGCAAAAGTAACATTTACGAACCTTACCATTAAATCTTCCCATGAAACCTATGAAGGGCCTTTTATTTCCGTAATAAATGGAGATTTAATATTGCAAAATATTGATTTACTTATTTCAAATCAAGAATCTGCAATTGCTTTATTTAATAATTCTTACCTTGATGCTGATTCATCTTTTTTTTCCACCTCTGATAGATCTACTGCAATTCATTTATTCAATAATAGTAGTTCAATTTTATCTAATTGTATTTTCAAAAATAACAAAACGGCTATTTATGGCAATATTGATAATTTTTCTGGAAATATTCATGTAATTAAATCTAAAATCCTTAAATCTAGATCAGCGGGAATTGCTTTATATGGTGGTAAATTTAAAATCGAAGATTCTTTTATTCAAAATAATATTGTAGGTATTTATTTAAGAAATTCATCTACAGGAAGTATTTTAAATACACATATTCAATCAAATGAATTAAATGGAATTGACATCACAAATAATTCAAAAATCATTGTTGATAAATGTAAAATCTTTAATAATAATAACGGGATAAGAATAAATAATAACTCAACAATAGATCAATTAAGTAATTCATCTATTTACGAGAATAAAATAGGAATTAAAATTTTAAAAAACTCACAAATTAAAATAAATGAATCAACATTCACAAATAACAATAATGCTATTTACTTTAATAGTTCTACGGGTAATTTAAAAGAAGTAATATGTAGTAATAATAACCAATGTCTTCTCATTGAAAAAAACTCTGTAATTAATGTTGATAATATGACTTATTCAGGCAACTTAAAAAATAAAATGATTGACCAAACATCAAAAGTAATTAAGCAGCTAAATCATCAATAGAAACTATATCTAACTCCAAACGATCCTTTAACTTTTCCTTGGCCCTCATATGAATTTGAGATACTCTTGATTCAGTTATATTTAGAATTTCGCTAATTTCCTTTAAGTTCTTTCCCTCATAGTAATAGTAAACAACAATTAATTTTTCGTTATTTGTAAGAGTCTCTAAAGTTTCAAAAATCAATTTCCTTGAAGAATTGTGACCTACTGCCAAGAATGGATCATTTGGATCATGTTTAAATAAAAATTTTGGAGCATTTTTTTTATCAATTTGTCTCCACTTGTACAAATCATCTAATCTAATTAATCTTGCTGGTTTCACTTTATTAATTAGTTTATAATACTCATGTACTTCCATATCTAAAGCACTACTAACTTCAATTGTTGTTGCCTCACGACCTAGAGCTAGCTCTAATTTACTTATGGATTTTTCCAACATCTTTTCTTGACTTCTAATTGATCGAGGAATCCAATCCTGTGCTCTTAAATCATCCAGTATCGTTCCTCTAATCCTGTGCTCTGCATATGTTCGAAATAAGACTCCACGACTTTCGTCAAACTTATTAATTGCATCCATCAGCCCTATGATTCCACATGAGACTAAATCATCAAACTCCACATTGGGCGGAGTTCGGTAATAAACTTTTTTTGCAACCATTTTTACTAAAGGTAAATATTGAATAATAATTTCATCTTGCATTTTCTGACGTTTTTTTGTCCACCTGACACATTCAGATCTCTTTACAAATGGTAACACTTTTCCCTTTTGATCTTTACTCATAACTTATCCCATTTAATTATTAATACTTTTATCTAATAATCCTTTTAATCCCTTTAATCTTACTCTTGGACCTTGCTGCTCAGTATCTGAGCTAGATGGTGACCTTTTATCTGATACTCTACTTTTCTCAACACTTGCCACTGCTGTACATTCTGAAATTTCATTACTTGATAAGCAAAATTCATTTGCTTGATTAACTTCGACCTTAATCAAACGATTATTTTCTTTATCTAGTACAAATAGCTCTCCGCCCTCTGCGTTGGAAATAAGCCTAATAGTTTGGGGACTATTTTTGAATTCTCTAAATTTTTCTAAAGTGATGACTTGAATTTCATTATTTTCAATTTGGCTTGCAATCTGTCTAGCACTTAATAACCCATCTGATAACATCACATCATCTGGTAGTTTAGTTATATAAAAAGCACTGTATGGATTATTTTGTTCTTGAATATCACCAGTATCTGTAAAGTCTGAGTATCCAGAGGATGAACTCATTGTTGATGATGGTAAAGAAGAAGAGCGAGAGCTAGGGAGACGACCTGATCCTGTAAGTTCTCTTGTGGTACTAGTATTAGAACTCGATGTTGAACTACTAGTGTTATCATTTGTTGCAGTGGAACTACTTTGACTACTTTCTCCCTGAGAAGTTTCATTATTATTTGCAATTTGCTTATCCTCTAATTCTTTTAATCGTTTTTCTTTATCTTCTAACTCTGCTTTCAAAGCATCAATCTCAGCTTTGCTAGAGGAACTAACAATAGAGTCACCAGGACCTCCGGTCTCTTTTGATTTCTCCAAAAGAGCTAAATTTTTTCGTAATGCCTCGATTTCTGCTTTTAGTCTACTCATTTGTTCTTCATTCCTTTTAGCTACTTCTTCTTCATTTACACCAATCGTATCTTCTATTGATTCGTCCTTTGCCGAATCAACTATTGTTGATGTTGTTGTCGTTGGTAAAGCTGTAGGCAAATAAGCAGAAGTACTGCTTGAACTTGAACTTGAACTTGAACTTGAACTTGAACTACTTGTTGAGGATGAAGTACTACTCTCATCTGAGGCAGTTGATCCAGCTCCGCCATTGATTGCATTTGAGTCAGTAATAATTTGAGCTAAATCTTCATCAGTAAGACCATACTCTTCGGAAAAAATTGAATCAACTACTTGACTAGCAACGTAATCCTGTGCCTCTTGTACAGAATCGCTTGCTGTACCTGTCGCTTGAGCAATAAAGTTTTCAGCTGAATCAAATGGTGTGAATAAATTCTGCATTCTTCTGGAGTAAAATTCATAATAACCTGATTCATCAAAAATATTGGCAATATCACCTGTTAAGCTACACATAAGTTGATCTGTTGAGTTTCTTATTATTTCTTCTTCTGACTCTGAAGCATTCCCGATACTAATCAAACTATTTGCAAGCGTTATATTTCCTGATGGATTTCGCCCAACATTATAATCAGTTAATTTAAAATCTTTGGTTGTGGCATCAGAACAAAGTTTTTCAAACTTTGTTTTAAACTCAGAACATTCATTTTCTTCAAATTCTTCTGCTTTTTGCATCTCAAATGCTAAAACAGCATCAGAAAAGTTTAAACCACTACTGCTAGAAGTTGAAACAGCTATGACTTCAATAATAGATGCAATACCCGCTTTTTTATCTCTAGGGCCACAACGTTCTCCACAAGCTTGTGTTTGCTGCTGAAATATATCGTATAAAAATGGATCATTTTTTAGTTTTATAAAGTTTTCATCTTCATTAAAAATAGCAATCATTGCATCTAGTTTTGCTGTTTTTTGATCTTCTGTAAGAACTGATCTAGAGTTTTGATACTCAGAAAATAATCGATCTATAGTATCGCCATAATTAAACACGTTCTCATGAATTCTGCTACTTCTTGCTCTGCGATCAACAATTCTTGGATCAATCAACCCTGTGGATCCCACTCTTCCACTATTTACGTATGCTTGTTGGTGACTCCCAATTCTATCTAAGTAATTTCCAAAAGATTCATTTTCTTCTCCTGCTCGTGCCCTAAAACTCATACCTGGGCGACCTTCGTATTCATAATCTGTATTTGCTATATCAAATTGTTCTGCAATAAAATCTATCCCACTCTGATTACAATTATTGTTTTCATTAACACCAATTTCTTGAAAGACTGAGTCAATACCCCCTGAAATACAAGAAAGGCTATTTAAGCTATCTGAATGTTGGGTGTATATATTGCTATTTAGTGATAGCCAGCGATGCTTTTTCTGAATACTATCAGATAATTTTCTTATATTTACTGCTTGATCTCCAATTGACTTTTTAACTAATAAATCCGCCATTAACTGCAAAGCATTGCTACTCATTGGTGAATATTGTCCATCACTAACTCCTGATGATCTCGATACACATGAGCAAAACCCCTCAATATTATCGGCCATTCTTTGGTCGTTACAATATAAACCTTCGGTTTCGGATGATAATGATTCTATTGAACGATTCTGAGTAACATTAATTGAGTCCAAGCAAAGAGATTGCGGATGTATTTGATTTATTGATGTGGGTGATTGTACAATCTGAATTCTCGACCTGTAAGCTCCAGGGCCTAGTCCTGCAATTACTGTATTATCCATTTCTTGACGTAATCGTACCTGTCTCAGTCTAACTGATCTCAACAATTCATTAAGACGGTCATACTCTTCTCTTTGTTCATCCGATCTATTCTCTTCTGGAATTTTTTCTATATTTGCTAATTCATCAGATACAATATGAAACTGCTCTATAGTTGGTAAGTCTACAAATCCTGGATCTGTAGTAGTTCTAATATCCGAACCAACATCTTCAACTTCCTCTGCACTGACAAAACTAATCATACTCGTACTTTTGTTAAAAGCTATGAAGCAGAGAACAAATGTAAGTAAGAATTTTATCTTCATAGTAATTTTCCTAGCAGTGTTAAATTGTAAAAAACAATTCCATACAGATCTACTCGGTGAAGAATTAAAATACTTGAGTCGTAAGCTCTGCTTATCTAATTATTGTACAGTTGTGTTGTTTTGATCAATCTTTATTCAATTCTAATAATTAATTCATTTAAAAATCAATCAATACTATTCTTATGTGCTGAAGATTATTGGATAAGTTTTAAAAATCAAATATACTGCAAAACTAAATATCACTATAAATTGCTGACTCAAAAAATTGTCACCTCTACTATTTTCTAATAAAGTAATTCAATATAATTACCTAAAAAAAAAATATATTTATCTGGAGAACAAATATGAATAGAATTAAAACACTAGAAGAGTATAACTATCAATATCAGCAATCTATCGAATCTCCAGAAACTTATTGGGATAATATTGCTCAAAATTTTACCTGGAAGAAAAAGTGGGACAAAACTTGCTCGGGAGATTTTCATAATTTAGATATAAAGTGGTTTGAAGGTGGAGAATTAAATATTACAGACAATTGTCTAGACCGTCATCTTGAAAACAACGCAAATAAAACGGCTCTTATATATGAAGCAAATGGCCCAGGGGAAGAAACAAAAACATTTACCTATCAAGAACTTCATTCTGAAGTTTGTAAGTTTAGTAATGTCCTTAAATCTCAAGGAGTGAAAAAAGGTGACAGAGTTTGTTTTTATATGGGAATGGTGCCTCAACTCTTAATTGGCGTCTTAGCAACAGCGAGAATTGGAGCTATTCATTCAGTAGTTTTTGGTGGGTTTTCAGCTCAAGCTCTTGCAGGAAGAATTCAAGATTGCAATGCTAGTATTCTAATTACCAATGATGGAAGTTTAAGAGGAGATAAAATTATCCCTCTTAAAGAAATTGCTGATAAGGCAGTTGAGAATTGCCCCTCTATAAAAAATGTACTGGTTCATCGGAGAGCGAATAATTCGATTAATATGAATAAGGATAGAGATCAGTGGTTAACTCCACTTTTAGAAAAAGCTAGTGATCAATGTGAATCTGAAACTATGAACTCTGAAGATCCATTATTTATTCTATATACTTCAGGATCAACAGGAAGCCCTAAAGGACAATTGCACTCAACTGCCGGCTATATGGTTTATGCTCAACATACTTTTCAAAATGTTTTTCAAGTCGAAAAAGAGGATATTTACTGGTGCACTGCTGATATTGGGTGGATTACCGGCCATACTTATATTACTTATGCCCCCTTATTATCAGGATCAACAACAGTAATGTTCGAAGGCGTTCCTACCTGGCCTGACGCTGGTAGATTTTGGTCAATTGTTGAAAAATTAAAAATTACACATCTTTATACAGCACCTACTGCCATTAGAGCGTTGGAAGCCTTTGACTTAGATTATGTTAATAAACATGATCTAAGTTCCTTGAAAGTTCTTGGAAGCGTTGGTGAGCCTATTAATGAAGAAGCATGGAATTGGTATCATAAAAATATCGGTAAAGAAAATTGCCCGATTGTTGATACTTGGTGGCAAACTGAAACTGGCGGAATTATGATTTCTCCTCTTGCGGGCATTACTGAATTAAAACCATGTTTTGCCACTAAACCTATTCCAGGAATTCTGCCTGTCATATTAGACTCGGATGGAAATGAAATTTTAGATGATGATGCTGAAGGAAATTTATGCATTAAACACCCATGGCCGGGAATAGCAAGAACCATTTATGGTGACAATGAAAGATATAAGCAAACTTACTTCACTCAATTTCCTGGTTACTACTGCACTGGTGATGGCGCTAAAAGAGACAGTAATAGAAATTACAGAATTACAGGAAGAGTTGATGATTTAATGAATATTTCAGGGCATAGAATTGGAACAGCTGAAGTAGAAGATGCTATAAATCAGCATCCTAATATTATTGAATCTGCTGTTGTTGGTTACCCTCACAAAATAAAGGGACAAGGAATATATGCATATTTAATTTGCAATACTAAATATGATGATATTAATAAATTAACAAAAGAAATTAATGAAAAGGTAATTGAATCTATTGGAGCAATTGCTCGACCCGACAAAATTCAAATTGTACCAGGACTTCCTAAAACAAGATCAGGAAAAATAATGAGAAGAATCCTTCGAAAAGTTGCGGCCGGAGACACTAGCTCACTTGGAGATATATCAACTCTATTAAATCCTGAAATTGTTCAACAGCTAATCGAAGGAAAGCTATAAATTATTTTTTGATTGTTTTCGAAATTTTCTCCATAAGATAACCAAGACAGTCTTGATAAATAATGGCTTTATTTTTAGTAAACATTGACGGTACCAACCCCTTTTTTAATCTTATTTCATTAGAATGATAAGTAATTAACTCATCATTCAGCAATTGCTGTTTTTCATCTACAACTATTAACTTTCTTGAATCATTTAATCTTTTCCCTAATATTATTTCTTGATCTATATTTGAAAAATTAAAATATTCAAAGTTAGCAGGAAAGAGAAAGTCTGCATTTGTATTTTCATCTCCAAAAGCAACATTGCAATCATTAGGAACTTTGATAATAGCAACAGTATGAAATACATTTAATTGATCCCAGTTAATTTCAACTTCAAAACTTTCTTTTGAGTTAATAAGTGCATTGTCAATCATTAATGAAGCACGACTTATTCCGCTTATATCATTAGATAATCCACATTCAATTGTTGTTGAAGGACATAGTTTCGTAAACGCAATAGAACAAACCTCTGAAGGTTTTAAGAAATAAACAATAGTATCAGAAAATGACTTAGCTAAATTTAAAGAAAAGACATCTAACGCGTTTACACAAGCATAATAAGGGTTAATTCCGGTATTATTATGAATATCAATACAAGCAAACAAATTCTTTTGCTTCATTTCATTAACAACTTGATAGGCCCAACTGATAGGAGAAGAGTCCTGAACGTTCCATACTCTATTAAAATCAAGTCCATCAGGCAAGACACGTAAGTTATCTCTTGCAGCATTCACATTTCCAATTAATAAACTGATCGACCGAGGAAGAGTTTTTCCATTCTCATATTTCCGTAAAATTTCTTGAACTGCGATTAAGCCTGAGTGCTCATTACCATGAAGTAAAACTGAAATAAATAATACTTCGGAGCTTTTTCCTGCAATATGAAATAATGTTGGCCCTGACAAAAACTTATAAAGTTCAGTTGCATCACATTCAAGCAACTCACTAGGAAAACTATTTTTTATTACTAAATCACTCAATGAATTAATCCTTCTTTTTTTATTTTTATTATATGAGCTTCTACTGTCTTGAAAGCATATGGCCGTAGCTTAATACTAATATTAAAATAGATCCGGTCTGTTATTTCATTTATAGTATAACCTTGTTTTAATAACTCTATTACCTGTTTTTCTCTTTTTAGTCTATGTTCTAATGTTTCTTCTAACCTATTTATTTCACCAACGGGCATTCCATGTGACGGAATTATTACTCTTGGATTTAAATTAATTATTTCTCTTAATGAATCACAGTATTGCTGCATATCCCCATTACTTCCTCCAATAACGACCGTACCAATAGTTTGAATTAAATCCCCAACAAAACAAAAATTCAATGACTTTGAGGCAAAACTTACTTGTCCACTAGCATGCCCAGGGGTTTCAATTGTATATACTTCATCATTTAAGTATTTAGTAATAATATCTCCATCTGATATAAAACTAACATCCACATCATCAAAGTAATTCCCCCCGAAATTCAATAATATTAATTCATGAGTCTTTTTACTCATCAGCATCTTTACTTTAAGGGTTTTTGCAATATCAACTGAATATTCATGATGGTCAGGGTGGTAATGTGAAATTAAAATTGAATCTATTTTTAATGATTCTACTGTATTGATGAACTTAATCACTTCTTCATTATTTTTCGGAGAAGGGTCGATTGCTATTTTTTCCTCATCTCCTAAGATTACACAATTCGTACGATATGAAGGAGGAAATGTATTTGAAAGTGGCATACATATACTTACCCCATGAATAAATTCAACAATTGGCACCTTATCCAATTCTTCTTTGGGAAAACTATAAACACATCTAGTTGTTAAAACAGATTGAGAATGCAAAAGAATTACTTCCAGTGAGGGAGGAACAATTAATATTTTCCCCTCTAAATATTGTTGATAAATATTACTTGATTGATCCCACCATGCATTAGATATTTCATTAGGATTAATTTTAAAACTTGATACTTTTTCTTTAAATTCAATATTAATATAATAATTATTAAACTGACTACAAGAATAATAAGGTGTCACAGACCTTCCAACGATTTGAAGACTCTTGATTAAACCAAGTTTGGCAAAATCAGAAAGCACAATACTAAGTTCTTCAAATACTTCTCTTTCCACAGCATTTAATAAATGAGATGAAATAGATGAGTTCAAATTTACTAATTCTTTACTTGCAGTTTTTTCATAATCAACCTCATCAACTTTTCCTCCAGGAAAAGAATGAAACCCAGGGTAATCTTTTAAGAACCCTTGCCTCTTAATCAAAAATAAACTTTGCTGAGAAGTTATTACAGCAGTTACCGTTTCTTTCATATTTCTCTCCAGTTGAATTTTACATCAAAATAATGGCAAATTCACTCTATTCCTATACAAAGTAATCTACTAAATTTATACTAATTAAAATAAAGATTATTTACTAAGAGAATTTTAATGAATGATTGTTATATTACATACGCTAAAAGAACACCTATAGGAAAAATTAACGGAGCATTATCTCATATTCGAGTTGATGACTTGATGAAGATTGTACTTGAAGACTTTAAGGAAAACTCTGATTTTGATCTTCGTTTTATTGATGATGTATTAATCGGATGCACAAATCAAGCAGGAGAAGACAATCGTAATCTTGCAAGAATGTCATCACTCCTGGCCGGATTCCCGGAAGAAGTCCCAGGTAGCACTTTCAACCGGCTCTGCGGCTCCTCCTTAGACACTGTCATGGGAGCATTTGCTAGAATTTCAGCAGGCCTTGCTGATTGTATTATTGCAGGAGGGGCCGAAAGTATGTCCAGAGCACCGTATGTTTTAAGCAAAACAGAAAAAGATCTCGATGCAAGTCAAAAGCTAATTGATAGCTCATTTGGGTGGAGATTTGAAAACCCTAAAATGAAAAATATATTTCCCTTACTAAGTATGGGACAAACAGCAGAAGAAGTTCAGAAAAAATATAAAATATCAAGAGAAGACCAAGATCAATTTGCTCTAAATTCACACCTAAAAGCACTCGAAGCAATGAACAATGGAAAATTTAATGAGGAAATTATTCCCATAAATGATATTTCCTTTGATGAGTGCATTAGAAAAGACACCAGCATTGAAAAATTAAGTAAATTAAAGCCTGTATTTTCCAAAGAAGGAACCATTACAGCAGGAAACTCTTCTCCCATGAATGATGGAGCAAGTGCTGTTTGTATTGTCTCTAAAACATTTATGAAAAAACATAACCTTAATCCTATTGCTAAAATTACGGGAGCAACAGTAAAGGGAATTCATCCGACATTCATGGGACTAGGCCCTATAATTGCCACAAAAGAACTTTGTCATAAGTTTAATTATTCAATACCAGATTTTGATATTATTGAATTAAATGAAGCTTTTGCTGTTCAAGCTCTTGCATGTATTAAAGAACTAAACCTTGATATTACAAAAGTTAACCCCAAAGGGGGTGCAATTGCAATCGGCCACCCCCTTGGTTGCTCTGGTACAAGAATATTAACATCATTAATACACTCAATGAAAAGTAATCCGAACTTAAGACATGGACTTGCCACGATGTGCATCGGTGTCGGCCAGGGAATTGCGGTTAGCCTGGAAAATTGCTCTAAATAAACAATAACGACCTTTCATTCAAAAGGTCGTTATTATAATGCTGTAGTATATTTAATTTATTAACCAATTAGTTTTAAAGCTGCTGCCCCCTGAGCATTTGACTGAGCTAAAACTGCCGCTCCTGCATTTGCCAAAATATTCATTTTTGTGTTTTCAGCTGCTTCACTTGCAAAATCAGTATCTCTAATTCTAGAATTTGCAGTTGATAAATTCTCTGCAGAAACTTGCAAATTCTGAATTGTTGAAGTTAATCTATTTTGCTTTGCTCCTAGGTCGGCTCTTTGACCTGAGATATTTTCTATAGCAGCATCAAGGGAAGATAAGCTTGCTTGAGCACCTTGCTTGCTACTAATATCAATTTCTCCAATCCCAAGACCTGCTGTAGTTGAGTTTGTCTTACTGACATCATACTCAATTCGATCATTAAAACTGTCGCTATTGATCCCCACTTGTAACTCATAATTTGCACCTTCTCCGACAAGAAGTTTCAGACCATTAAAGTCCGTTACTTGTGAGATTCTGTTAATTTCATCTTTCAGGTTATTATACTCATAACTTGAAAATTTTCTCTCCGTGTCACCAATGGTGTCAGAAGCTGCCTGAACAGATAATTCTCTCAAACGATTCAGAATATTTGAGACTTCATTCAGTCCCCCCTCTGCCGTTTGAATCATAGAAATCCCATCTCCTGCATTTCGTTCAGCTTGCTTAACACTTCTTATTTGGGATTTTAGTTTTTCACTTATCGCCAAACCTGCAGCATCATCAGAAGCACGAACTATTCTCGTACCAGAAGAAAGTTTTTCCAAAGATTTCTGTTGTTTGGCATTTGTTCCACCGAGAGTTCTCTGTGCAGACAGAGATGTTACGTTGGTATTAATGCGTAAACCCATTATTTCCTCCTTGGAATTTCGTCCCTCCTTGAACTTAGTCTCATATAACCTTGATGACTAAAAAAGCTTACTGCTTCATAAGTAATTATTAAATGCACACTCTATGTGCCTACAAAAATAAATCGGACGGGGAAAAATTATCTTAAGAAAAAAATGCCTAGCTTAAAAAAAATAATGACATCGCTTTTCACTCGGGAACCATGATAAAAAAAATATATAATCCAAGTCGTCAAATACTTAATAAAGACGTTTTTTCAAAAAAGTTAATTGAAGTCTACAAAAGGTTTAGTCCTGATTCCTTGCCAAACATATAAATTTGGACTGACTCGTTCTCGACTATTTCTGTCGGTAATGATGTCGATTTTTCCATAAGTTAAATTAACCGCTTCTTGACGACCTTCAAAACCAAGATTATAAGTTTTGGTCCACGTTCCAGTATTAATTAAAACATTTCCGTTGGGGAATGATTTTAAATGTGCAAGATGAGTATGGCCTGAAATTAAAATATTAACCTCGGGGTTATTTTCCAAAAACTCACTTGCTTCCTCTTCTCCATCTTTAAAAAGACTTAATTCATCCATCACACTTTGTTTAATACTATCTAAGCTTTTACTTATCTTAAAATAATAAATAAACCTAACCATTATAAAATAAATAAAGGAAGCAATAATAAACCTTAAAGTAAATAAAGTGTCATAAATAAGGCCATTAATAACAAACCTTTTTACTGGTTTTACCTCATTGATATAATTTCTCTCTTGTTTAAACTTATTAATAACCCTTGTAACGAAATAAGATCCCCAAGATGGAGATAAGTAAAGCTCTCCAGCAGAATCCCTCAATAGACAATTTATTTTATCTATTTTGTTGGCATGATCATTATCATGCCCATGCTGTAAACAAATTGAAGGGTGAGGTAAATAAATACTTGCCTGGCTATCAATCAACTCCAAAGAACTAATATTATCTGAGTTAAAGACACTAAAAAAACAATCCTTTACTTTAGGTAAAGTTAACTCTGAATCATGATTTCCTAGTATATACACTAATTTTTTATTCTTCTTTGAAATAAATTCATCGATAGCAGAAAAGACCTCAGAGTGAGCTTCCAGTATTAATTTTAACTTTTCAATACTTGCAGACTCACTCCAAAACTGATCATCAAAGTACTGTACATAAGGAACTGATAAAAAATCTAAGAAGTCTCCATTAATTATTAATTCTACTTCCCTATTGCTATAATCTCCTGAACTATAATAATTTAGTAGCTCAACTAATTCTTCATCATAGTAAAAATCTTCTAAACAATTATATCTACCATCTACAAAAACCCCTGCACCAAGATGCAAGTCAGATAAAACAATAATAGTTTTCTTGACATTATTTTTTTTGAGGAATCTCATAAGTATTATTCCCTATTGATAATTCTAATTCTTGAAATGGAGGAGATTCAGGAATAAAGTATGCTGACTCACCTTTACGTAAATTCAAAATAACACTCATTGTTTTATTTGGCGCAAGAGTTAATCTCCTGATTACTTCCCCATTATTTTTTTGTAACCTACCTCTGATAGTTGTTTGCGACTTATTTTCTAAAATACTAGAGATATTAGGAGCAAATATTCGTGGTGAAATAACCTTTGAGTATTCACTAAAAATTCTAATAATAAATGACTTATAACTTTGTGATCCCCAAGCAACAGAAATTGTTACAAGTACCAGAAAATATATTTGTATAATTGTTTTATTCAGAAAATGCTCCTGTATTTTTTATTATAACTTACTTATGAAGTACATCATAAGAAGAACATTTTTACCCTTTTATTTACAAATAAAAGATTAGTAAAAATATAGTATTTTTATCCGAATCGATTATATAAGGATAAACTATGATTAATATTTCAAGCCTAAAGCGACATTTCACTAGTAAAACTATCAAGAACTTAAAGTTAGAGGTTTTAACAAAAGTTCTAAATAATCCACACAACAAGTGGCTGACCCAAGATAAATTTATCAATCGTTCATTTACGGAGTTTATTAATGCCTTAAACAATGATGCTTTAACTTTTTTATACTCAATCAGTGAACAAGTTATCTTTCAAAAGGCAATGGGAAACCTCTCTCTTTCACTATCCACAAAAAAAAATAATTACTATATATTAATTTTCCCACAATTGTTTAATATGCTAAAGTCTGCAAGCCCACGAAGAGGCATTGCAATTTTAATGCACGAATTGGGACATATTTATTTAGGCCATGGAAATAAAATAATAGATATATTAGAAGCTCAAATTGCAGCTGATCACTTTGCCTTAATTCATGGCTTTGGACATGAACTCCAGGATGTACTTCTTGATGATAATTCTATTGATTCCCAAACAAGAATTTGTTATCTAACATCTCATCTAATCACTAGTTCCAATTAAATAAGTAACCTAGCTTCAACAAGTTCTTTTATTTCATCTCTGATGATTGCAGCATCTTCAAACCGTAATTCTTTACTTGCGATTTTCATTTCTTTTTTTAATATGGTAATTTGCTGATCGATTGATTCTATATTTAGGTTAACTAGTTTTTTCCTTCTCTTGACAAGAGACTTACGCTTAACTCCTCTTAAAGTTTCAATTACTCCAGTGTTTATTTTTTTGATAATAGTTTTTGGTTGAATATTATTATTTAAATTATATTTTATTTGAATTTGGCGTCGTCTATCTGTTTCCTCAATTGCTTTTTTCATACTTTTCGTTGTCTTATATGAATATAAAATTACCCTCCCCTTAGCATTTCTTGCTGCTCGTCCAATTGTTTGAATTAAAGATCGATAAGATCGTAAAAACCCTTCTCTGTCAGCATCTAATATTGCCACTAATGCTACTTCGGGAATATCCAATCCTTCTCTTAATAAATTAATACCTACTAATATATCAAACTCTCCAGACCTTAATCCATTAATTATTTCTACTCTTTCTATTGTGTCAATATCTGAATGTAGATACTTAATCTTAAGCCCTAAACCTGTATAATAATTAGCGATTTCTTCTGCTAACTTTTTAGTTAAAGTAGTAACAAGGATTCTATACCCATTCTTTATTGTTTTTTTTACTTCTATACAAAGATCATCAATTTGAGTTTTTGCGTCACGAATAATCACTTCTGGATCTAATAACCCCGTAGGTCTAATTATTTGTTCTGTGTATTCTCCATTTGTTAAACTGAGTTCAAAATCACCAGGAGTAGCGCTTACGAGCAATACATCCTTAAACTTTGATTGAAACTCTTTGAAATTTAACGGTCTATTATCTAAAGCACTTGGTAGTCTAAATCCATGATCAACAAGAGACTGCTTTCGAACTTGATCACCTCTAAACATCCCTCCCACCTGAGGTAGCGTGATATGAGATTCATCAATTATAAATAAAAAATCATTTCCAAAATAATCTATCAATGTAGGTGGTGCCACACCTGCTTTCAGTCCCGTAAAATGTCTTGAATAATTTTCGATCCCTGAACAAAACCCCATTTCTTCTAGCATTTCTAAGTCGTATAAAGTTCTTTGTTCCAACCTTTGTTTTTCAACTAACTTCTCTTCTACTTCTAAGCAATTAATTCTTTCTCTTAATTCCACTTTTATTGTTTCTAATGCTTTTTCCATTTTCACATCACTAACTACGTAGTGAGATTTGGGATAGATTATGACTTTGTTAAGTTTTTTTAAAGTTGTTCCTCTTAATGGATCAACCAATGTTATTTTTTCTACCAGGTTATCATAAAACTCAATCCTAACTACTTTACTCTCTTCGTTTGATGGAAAAACATATACACTTTCCCCCCTAACTCTAAAAGAACCTCGGGATAATTCAATATCATTGCGAGTAAATTGAATTGAAATTAAATCTTTTATAAAATCATCTCGATCATACTCAGAGTCATCAAAAATTGTTATTTTTTGATTTGCATACTCTGATGGGGACCCAATTCCATAAATACAACTCACACTGGCAATAACTATTACGTCATCTCTTTCTAATAAATTTTTAGTAGCACTATGTCTAAGCTTATCAATTTCATCATTAATCGCAGCATCTTTTTCAATATAAATATCTCGTCCCGCAACATACGCCTCAGGACGATAATAATCGTAATAAGAAACAAAATATTCAACTGAGTTATGGGGAAAAAACTCACGAAACTCTGCATACAACTGTGCGGCAAGTGTTTTATTATGAGCAAGAATCAAAGTTTTCTTTCCTAGTTTTTGAATAATATTTGCCATAGTGAACGTTTTTCCTGACCCCGTAACCCCTAATAAGTTTTGAATACTTTTTCCTTCTCTGTATCCTTCTTCGAGTACAGCAATGGCACTCACCTGATCACCAGATGGTGCAAAAGGCGAAATAAGGTCAAAAGTTTTTTTATTCATATTTTACTTTCCGAATTCATTATTGATTAGTAGCATAACTATATGACAATTAATTATAAAAAACCTTTTAGTTATATTGATAATAAATTACATTTTGAGAAACACAATATTCACTCACTATCAACTACATACAAAACACCTTTTTATATCTATAGTCTACCGCAAATCTTAAGTAATTTTAACCAATTTAAGAACGCTGCCATTAAACAAGGCATAACAAATCATTTAATTTGTTATGCCCTAAAAGCAAATTCTCATTCTGATATAATTCAATTACTTAAAAACCAGGATGCTGGTGCTGATATCGTCTCTCAAGGCGAACTCGTTTGCGCTCTTAAGAATGGAATTGACCCCAAAAAAATAGTATTTTCAGGAGTTGGTAAAACGGAGGAAGAAATTAAAATTGCACTGTCTTCCCAGATTTATTCTATCAACGTAGAATCAACTGATGAACTTGAAACCATTAACACTATCGCAAAACAATGCTCACTAAAAGCAAGAGTTGCATTTCGACTAAACCCACAAGTCAAAACTAAAACTCATCAATATATCTCGACAGGATATGATAATCACAAATTTGGCATTATCTCAAAAGATATTGACCTCGCTTTAAAAGAAAAAGCTTTATGGACACATACTGACTTAGTAGGCTTAAGTATTCATATTGGAAGTCAGCTAACCTGCCTCGAAGCAACAAAAGATGCTCTGTATGAATTAAAAGAATTAATAAATAATCATCAACTTAACTTAGAATTTATCGACGTAGGTGGAGGTTTAGGAATTCCTTATAACCCAAAAGAGAGAAAAACAATTGCTTCAGTCGATGATTATATGAAGATCATAAAAAAATGCTTAGATAAAGAAATTAATGAAAATGTAAAAATTATTTTTGAACCAGGTCGGTATATTGTCGCTGACGCAGGAGCACTTGTTACAAAAGTAATTAGAATAAAACAATCTGAAAGTTACAACTTTGTAATTGTTGATGGTGGCATGAATGATTTCGCCAGGACTGCTCTATATCAAGCTTTTCACAATATTTTACCAAGTCCTTATAGAGTAAACTCTCAAAATATTTCAACTAACATTGTAGGGCCTATTTGTGAATCTTCTGACTTTTTTGCAAAAAACAAAGAAATGCCTGAAATAAAAAAAAATGATTTATTAGTTATAGGTGACGCAGGAGCTTATGGTTATAGTATGTGCTCAACTTATAATTTGCGTAAAAAGCCAAGCGAAGTTATTCTAAATTAACTTTAAGCAAAACAAGAATCTATTCTTTCTTCTACATCTTTCACTTCAATACCGTTAGTAAGAGAAATCTCTTGAGCTATAAGGCCTTTACATTGGTCTAACATTTTCTTCTCACCAAAGCTTAGGTTCTTTTGATATTTTAATAAAAATAATGCTCTTAATACTTCTGCAATCTCAACAAGGGATCCTGTTTTAATTTTATTCATATAATCTCTATATCTTCGGTTCCAAGTTGAAGTATCTACTTCAACTTGATGATTATTTAATAATGAATAAATTGATTGAATATCTTCTGGCTCTGCTAATTGCCTAATTCCTAGCTCACTTTCAGTTGGAACCATAACTGTCATTCCGTTAGCTATAATTTTAACAATATAGAAATTATTTATTGCACCTCCAAGCTCTCGCTCTTCTATATCACAGATTTGTCCCACTCCATGACCTGGACACACTGCATAATCACCTATTTTAAACATTGAAAACCTCTGTATTAAATTATTGACAATACCCTTATATCGCCCAGCGTTGTTTTTTTCAAGTGACCATGTAAAGACTACTATAAATTAGATAGCTTAGATTAAACAAATAATGTCACATGCCATGATTTTAGTTACTTACAACACCTAGCAAAATATCCATAAGTGCTGCCTCAATATAAGGTGCTGCCTTTGAGAGTAGAATACTTATAGAAGGTAGTACATCTGTTATATAATAAAGTACAAAATAAGATTCATCACTTGAAAGCGCAATATGTAGAAAGCCATTAGAATACTTAATTCCTTCCCTATCTCTAAAGTCTGAAACTGAAGAAAAAGATGCACTATGTAGGCTATCTGGAAATTTATTAGAAATATTAATATATTTTACTAAATCAATTACTTCTAACCTTTTCAATGGCCAAGGTACTTTCACATTATAGTGAGTAAAATGACGAGTTAATTCTTCTCTAGACTCTACTGCTCTAGGCTCAGTAGTGATAAAATTGATATTATTAGAATCAGCGACATAAGAGTCCCATTGATCAAAGTTGTAAAATCTTTCTAAAACATCATTTAATTCTCCAAATTTACTTTTATTTAATTTTAAAAAAGCTTTAATTCTAATTATTTTAGAAGAGTTTTGATCTCTTTCTATGCTTATTTTTGTGCAATATTGATTATTGCTAAAACAATTTAAAGGAATTATTGGTAAAGAACCAAAAGCATTAATACTAAATATAATAACTAAATAAAATATTAAAAATTTTACGTTCACAACAACTCCTTTATTAATTAATTATTAAAATCTAGTGTTAACTTCATTTTTATCAAAGAAATAATTAACTTCTCTCTCTGCTGAGGTTAATGAATCTGATCCATGAACTGCATTTGCTTCAATTGACTTAGCGTAAAGTTTTCTTAGTGTACCTTCATCGGCCTCTGCAGGGTTAGTTGCTCCCATAATTTCTCTATTTCTATCAACTGCATTTTCCCCTTCTAAAACCATAAGCATCACAGGAGATGAAGTCATAAACCCAATTAATGATCCAAAAAATGGTCTTTCTTTATGCTCAATATAAAATCCCTCTGCTTTTTCTTTACTTAAATGAACCATTTTCATTGCCGCAACTCTTAAACCTTCTTTTTCAAAACGAGAAATAATATTTCCTATATTGTTATCTGTAACTGCATTGGGCTTGATAATGCTAAATGTTCTTTCTAATGTCATTGTATTTTCTCCTGTTAAAATAAACTATAATATTTCAGCTACTTTTGCTCCTAAATCTGCTGGAGATCGAGCTACGGTAACACCATTTTCTTCTAAAATCTTAAATTTTGCTTCTGCTGTATCATCTCCTCCCGAAATGATTGCTCCCGCATGGCCCATTCTTTTTCCTGCTGGTGCTGATGCTCCAGCAATAAAACTAACAACAGGCTTAGTCATATTTTGCTTAATCCATCTTGCTGCATCTGTTTCTGCAGAACCCCCAATCTCTCCAATCATAATTACTGCTTCAGTTTCACTATCACATTCAAACAGCTCCAGTAAATCAATAAAGTTCGTTCCAGAAACAGGATCTCCACCAATTCCAATACAAGTTGATTGTCCAATTTCCCTTTGTGTTAGTTGATATACAGCTTCGTAAGTTAAGGTACCTGACCTAGAAATTACTCCCACCTTGCCTGGCATATGAATATGGCCTGGCATAATACCAATCTTACATTCACCTGGTGTAATAATTCCCGGACAATTAGGCCCGATTAATCTCGAACCAGAGTTAATTAATGCTTTTTTTACTTTAACCATATCTAAAATTGGTATGCCTTCTGTAATACAAATAATCAAAGGAAGTTTTGCATCTATACATTCTAAAATTGAATCAGCTGCAAACCTAGGAGGAACAAAGATCATTGCAGCATTTGCATCTGTTTTAATTACTGCTTCATGAATTGTATTAAAAACAGGGAAACCTTCATGGACAAGGCCGCCTTTGCCCGGTGTTACTCCTCCTACAAAGTTTGTTCCGTAATCCCTTGATTGCAGAGAATGGAAAGTACCTTGCTTTCCAGTAAATCCAACTGTAATTAATTTTGTATTTCTATCTACTAAAATTGCCATTTCTATTCCCCTTTTCCTGCAGCTTCAACTGCTTTTTTCGCAGCGTCTCCTAAATCTTCTGCGGCCAAAATTTCAAGGCCTGAATCATTTAATATTTTTTTTCCTAAAGCCACATTTGTTCCTTCTAGCCGAACGACAAGAGGTACCCTAACTTCAAGGTTTTTTGCTGCTGAAACTATTCCTTCTGCTATAATGTCACATTTCATAATCCCACCAAAAATATTAACCAGAATTGCTTTCACACTAGAATCAGACAAAATAATAGAAAATGCTTTTTCAACAGCCTCCTTAGTAGCGCTTCCTCCAACATCTAAAAAGTTTGCAGGGTTTCCTCCTTCTAATTGTATAATATCCATAGTGGCCATCGCAAGACCAGCTCCATTAACGAGACATCCTATATTCCCATCTAAGGAAATATAAGATAGTCCATACTCTCCTGCCTCTAACTCTTTAGCTGATTCTTCAGCTGGGTCTCTATATGCTTCAATATCAGAGTGCTTGAATAATGCATTATCATCAAAGTTTAATTTCGCATCTAAAGCTATAATATCACCTTCTTTCGTTACTACTAACGGATTAATTTCAGCAATGGTACAATCACAACTATTATATAAATCATAAAGCGAAGAGAAAAATTTTGTTGCTTCTTTTAACTTTTCATATTTAATTCCAATTCCTATTGCGAGTTTTCTTGCAACATATGGAGAAAACCCAACTGCAGGATCTATTGGAACTTTAATAATTTTTTCAGGTGTTTCATGGGCCACAGTTTCAATATCAACGCCCCCTTCAGAAGATGCAATAAAGTTTACCTTTCCTTCTGACCTATCTAAAACTAAACCCAAATATAATTCTTTTTCAATATTACAACCAGCTTCAATTAAAATTGTATTTACTTTCTTTCCTTCAGGGCCTGTCTGGTGAGTCACAAGGTTCATTCCAAGAATTTCTTGAGTAAAGCTTTTAACTTCAACTAGACTTTTAGCAAGCTTAACTCCTCCACCTTTACCTCTACCGCCTGCATGAATCTGTGCCTTAACAACCCAGCAAGTACCTCCAATTTCTTCTGCTGCACTTACTGCATCATCAACTTTGTTTACAACTCGACTTTCAAGAGTCGTAATTCCAAACTTTCTCATTAGCTCCTTGGCCTGATACTCATGTACATTCATATTTAAGAACTCCAGTTATGGTAAAATAGATTGAAATAGCTAAGCTAAAACTATGAAATTTATTGTTCCCCATAATAATGCTTTGAGTTTCTAGAAGAAAGGAGCAATGCCCAATAAAATCTTAATTTAATCAATAAGACATGATGCGCAGCACCCAGCTATTTGATAGATTTATATTGATCTTTTAATACCCTGATATAACCTTGACCAATTTGATTTAAAGAATTGATCTTTTTTGTATAAGTTGAAATTAAATGCTTTCGGGTTGAATAAGTTAATTTTTTGCGAGATCTTCTCATGATAGATTTAGACATCTTAGTTGATAAAGCACTAATATTCTTTCCGTAATCAAATAATTCATCACTTGTTACTTCAGGAGAAATCTTTATTTCTAGACTTGATACAGAAACTTTTTTTGCCATTTTATTATTTACAATCATGTTTTGTAGGATTGGCGCCACATTCTTAGCATATTTCTTTTCAAATGAGTTTTTTGCTAGAAACTTCACACTATGACTATTAATTGATTTTTTAAAAATAGATAATACTTTATTTGAAAGTGTAATGAATGTTTTAAGATTTTCAATCGTATCTAAAACAGGCTGCCTAAGTTTCCGAACTAAATCTTTATTATATTGTTTTATTGATTCAATAGTTTCAGTGCCATCATTATGTGCAAGGAAAAAACTATTACGATATTCAAAATCAGGGGTATAGTATTTTATTGCGTCAATAAAATTAAAAATTTTTAACTTTTGTAACTGTAAAATAATTTTTCCTTTCAACCCCAAATCTCTTCCTGAAACATTTATATTATATAGACCTGGTTGTATCTTCGTTCCTAGATAAAAATTAAAATTCTTTAATTCAGAAGTATTACTACTCAATAATCCTTGAGAGTGAAGTTTTATAGAGGAATCAGATAATACCTTCCGCTTTACAGACTCTATCTGAACATTAATAAAATAGTCATTAGAGTAATTTGATGTGACTAATATATTTTGCCCCGAATCAGCAAGAACAAAACGAAAGTCAATTCCATCTATCAGTTGCTTTTGAAGAACTTTATTTAATTTCTTTATTTTTTTGTCTGAATAACCTCGGGGGTATTTGATATTATCTCTTCCATCAGAAATTAGCATGTTAAATGATACGATGATAGAGGCTACAAAAAGTAACATGACAAGTACGGATGGAATAAACTTATTCTTCTTTTTTGCGTCCTTTAAAAAATTATATTTTTCTAAGTCTGATTCAGGAACAGTTGATTGATGTGATCCAATTGAAGCTTCTAAATTGTCTTCATATTCTGCTAACACTTCTTCTTCATTAAATAATTTTTCTGAAACTTCACTAGGTGCTTTTAAACTCATTTCTTGAGTTATGTTTTCTTTAGGTACTTCTAATTCAATTGGATCTAGGGATACTAATAATTGCTCTGGTGAAATAGGTGTTGTCGGATTTGAAAATATATTCTCATCTTCGGATAAATAGATATTTGAATCTTCTTTTACCTCAATTTCAGTTGTATCATCGGTTAAATTATATAGTTTATCCAACTGTTTTGTTTCTATAAATTCATTTAATCTATTTTCTAAGTTTTCAGGCGGTGAAGGTAATTCAGGCATTTCCTTAATATCATCCAAATCAGGATAAACTAATAACTGATCAACAGATTCATATAGCCTCGCCTTATTTTTTAATGACTCAGGAACAGCAGGTGGTAAATCTCTCTCAATAGGTGCATCAAAACTAACAGCACTAAATAGTTCAGACCAATCTTGAAATTTCATCCAATCTTTTGCACCATTTTGCCAAAGCATAGAATGATCATCCAGAAGTTTCTCATGATACATTTTATAAATATCATCAGAATTAAATGGGCCTAAATGCCTATCTTCTTTTAATATGAACCAATTATTATTTTTTGGCATCGTTGAATCTCAATTCTCTTATCTCGTTAAATATTATACCTTGATTGCTCTCAACGTCAAAAACATACAATGTTGGTAAAGTTTGGTTTTTCTTATTATTTATATTAATATTAAATTAAACCATGCTGGACCAATTATGTTTAATACTTCAAATTATTTAGAGAAACGTAAAAAAGATCAACTTTCAAGCATAATTAATCAATATCAGATAGTTAACAACAAAATTACAGATGATTCTCCAGGAACAAAGCAAGCTCTTTTGCTAAGTTCTCCATCTGATCTGGGAGTCTGCCGTAATGGAGGAAGGCGTGGTGCTTGCTATGGCCCTCAGTCAATTATTAATAATTTTAAAAAAATGTCACTATCAAATAATATTTCAAATTCAAATTTAGCACTTTTTAAAATCAGTGATAATGAAATTGAATCAAATGACTTCAATGAGGCACAACAACTATATACAAACTCAATATATAAAATTGTAAGTCATTATCCAAACACTCCTCTCATTCACTTAGGTGGTGGTCATGATCATATTTACCCTTTAGTGAGTGCTATCTCTCAAATTCATAGAAAGATTAATATTGTAAATATTGATGCACATCTTGATACAAGAATAGACCAAGTTAACCACTCGGGGACTCCGTTTAGGCAAATATCTAATGAGTTAAATAATATTAATAATATTTTTCAAATAGGGGCCCATCCTTACAGCAATAGTTCAAAAAATTATAATAAACTCAAAAATGGTAATATGAAAATATTGTCTATGGAAAAATTAAAAATAGAAACTAATTATTTTCAAGAATCAATTACTCCAATCCTAGAAAAGCTGAACTTATTTAATAGTGATACTATTACTATTTTAAGTATTGACGCAGATGCTATCTCCTCAACTGAAATGGTAGGAGTCAGTGCTGTTAACCCAGATGGAATTCCTTCTCGTTACATAGAAGAAATTTTAAATTTTTACTATGAGTCTTACAAAGGTTTGAAAATTCTAGGTATTTATGAACATAATCCAATTTATGAAAACCTATCAATGAAAGGCACAAAATTAATTTCATCATTGTTATATAACTTTTTAGTGAAAAATAAAAAGGCCTAATCATTACAATTAGACCTTTTAAAGAGACATCTGGAGAAAAACAGAAAAATCCTTTTTCCATTTCTCAACACACGAGATTATTAATGCAACCTAGATGCCATAATTTTCCCCCTATTATACGCAGCCTCAGAAACAAAGTGTCATGAAACGACCATGACACACCGTCAATAGCGTCATTAAACTAACGATCCCGTAAGTATTTTATTAGTTCTTGAGTTGCTTGATTGAGTAAATCATCTTTATCTAAATAATCATATAAAATTGTAACATGGCACCAAATCTTTGAAGACTCCATACTGACAATATTTATTTCAGAATAATAATATTTAATTTTATCTTTAGTGTTTTGATTGATTAATATTTGCCCTCGAAGTTTATTGTCTCCATCTATTTCTAAGTAATACTCTTCTGGATAATTCATCTTTTTTCATTTGTTAAATTGTTTTAATGATATTGTTCATTTTCATCCCATTAATAATAGTGTAGTTTCATTATAATCTTAATTATTAATTTGCCATTCCTACATTTTAAGGAGAACTATTGTAATGTCATGTCAAATTTCACGCTACTTGTCATCCTCAATTATAAAAAAACAAATAATGGGCATTACAGGCCTTTTACTTTCGGGCTTTATCATCGGGCACTTAATAGGAAATTTACTCGTTTTTGTTAGTGCCGATACTTTTAATAAATATGCTCACACATTAGTTACAAATCCAGCTATTTATTTTGCAGAATGCGCTTTAAGTATTATTTTTATTAGTCATATTTTTATGGCCATAAAATTAACTATTGAAAATAAAAAAGCTAGACCTGAGCAATATTACCTAAAAACCAATACTGGTCGAGGTGCAACATTAGCATCATCCTCAATGCCATATACTGGAATGATTTTATTAATTTTTTTAGTTTGGCATATTTGCGGTCTTAAATATGGAACTATTTATCATACAACGATTGATGGAACCCAAATGAGAGATCTATATAAATTAATGATTGAATACTTTTCCGTTCCTTGGCATACCATTGGATATATTATTGGGATGAGTGCTATCGCAATCCATACAAGTCATGGACTAAGCTCTTCTTTTCAATCGCTTGGATTTCAACATCCAAAATATGATAAAAAAATTAAAATAATTTCTAAAGTATATGCTATTATTGTTGGTTTAGGATTTTCCTCTCTTCCGATATATTTTTACTTCCAAGGAGTTCAATAAAATGAGTACAAAAAAACTTGATGGTAAAGTCCCTGAAGGTCCTATTAAAGATAAGTGGGATAACTGTAAATTTAATTACAAATTGGTCAATCCAGCAAATAAAAGAAAATATAAAGTTCTTGTCGTGGGCACAGGACTAGCAGGGGCATCAGCAGCAGCTTCTCTTTCTGAACTAGGATATAAAGTAGAATCTTTCTGTATTCAAGACACTCCAAGAAGAGCACATTCTATTGCAGCTCAAGGTGGAATTAATGCAACTAAAAATTATCCAAATGACGGTGACTCTATCTGGAGATTATTCTACGATACAGTTAAAGGTGGTGATTTTAGATCAAGAGAAGCAAATGTTTATCGATTAGCACAAGTAGCTGGAAATATCATTGACCAATGTGTGGCCCAGGGAGTTCCATTTGGTAGAGATTATGGTGGCTATTTATCTAATAGGTCTTTTGGTGGAGCTCAAGTGTCTAGAACTTTTTATGCCAAAGGACAAACGGGACAACAACTTTTACTAGGCGCATACTCTGCTTTAATGAAGGAAGTAGGAAAGGAAAAAATAAAACTACACACTAGATGTGAATTAGTAGAGCTTATAATTATTGAAGGTAAAGCGAGAGGAATAATTGTCAGAAACGTTGTTACAGGAAAACTAACAAAACATGTTGCTGATACTGTAGTCTTAGCGACAGGTGGATACGGTAATGTATACTACTTATCCACAAATGCAATGGCATCAAATTGCTCTGCTGCGTGGAAAGCGTATAAAAAAGGAGCATATTTTGCTAACCCTTGCTACACACAAATTCATCCAACCTGCATCCCTGTACATGGATCCTATCAGTCAAAACTAACATTAATGAGTGAATCATTAAGGAATGATGGAAGAGTATGGGTACCCAAGAAGCAAGGTGATAAAAGAGCACCTAATGATATTCCCGACGATGAAAGAGATTACTATTTAGAGAGAATTTATCCCTCATTTGGAAACCTTGTTCCTCGTGATGTTGCTTCTAGAAATGCAAAACTCCAAGTTGATAATAATAAAGGAGTTGGACAAACAGGAATTGCTGTATACTTAGATTTCAGAGATGCAATAAAGCGAGAGGGAAAAGATACTATTCAATCAAAATACGGAAATCTTTTTGATATGTATCAAAGAATTACAGATGAAAACCCATATGAAGTTCCCATGAAAATTTACCCAGCAGTTCATTATACAATGGGTGGATTATGGGTCGACTATAACTTAATGAGCAATATTGATGGACTATTTGTACTAGGTGAAGCCAACTTTTCAGATCACGGTGCCAATAGACTAGGAGCTTCAGCTTTAATGCAAGGATTAGCTGATGGATATTTTGTTGCTCCTTATTCCATCGGAAATTACCTAGCAAACCATAAAACAGATAACTTAACTACAGACCACCCTGAATTTAAAAAGTCATTCGATGAAACTCAAGAAAAAATTGATAAATTAATAAATATCAACGGAGATCGAACAGTCGATAGTTTTCATAAAGATTTAGGAAAAATAATGTGGGAATATGTCGGCATGGGAAGAAACGCCGAAGGCCTTAATAAAGCAATTAAGGAAATACCTTTACTCCGAGAAAAATTCTGGAAAGAAGTCAAAATAACAGGTGTTGCAAAAGACTTTAATTCAGAACTAGAAAAGGCATTAAAAGTAGCTGACTACCTGGAACTAAGTGAACTTATGGCTCGAGATGCGTTAGAAAGAGTGGAGTCTTGCGGCGGACATTTTCGAGAAGAATCTCAAACTCCTGAAAATGAAGCAAAAAGAAATGACGAGGATTTTTCCCATGTTGCGGCCTGGGAGTTTAATGGAGAAAATGAAGTTCCAACAAGACATACTGAAGAATTAACCTTTGAAAATGTAAAACTAGCTCAGAGAAGTTATAAATAATTAGGAGAAAAGCATGTCAGATTCAATGAATTCAATGACATTAAAATTAAAAATTTGGAGACAAAAAAGCTCAAAAGAAAAAGGGTTCATAGAAGATCATACAGTAACTGATGTTTCTCCTGATATGTCTTTTTTAGAAATGATTGATGTCCTTAACGAACAACTTGTTTCAACCAATAAAGACCCCATTGTTTTTGACCATGATTGCCGTGAAGGAATTTGTGGAATGTGTAGTCTCGTTATTAACGGACAAGCACATGGGCCAGAAGCAGAAACAACAACTTGCCAGCTTCACATGAGAAAATTTAAAGATGGTGATACTGTTGTAATTGAGCCTTTTAGAGCAAAAGCTTTTCCTGTCATGAAAGATCTAGCAGTAGATAGGTCTGCATTTGACCAAATTATTTCAGCGGGAGGATTTATTTCAGTCAACACTGGAAACGCTCCCGATGCCAGTACTACACCGGTAAAAAAAGAAGACTCCGATTTAGCAATGGATGCAGCTTCATGTATTGGCTGTGGTGCCTGTGTGGCAAGCTGTAATAATGCCTCTGCTATGCTATTTGTTTCGGCCAAAATTTCTCAACTGGCCCTACTACCTCAAGGAAAGATTGAAGCAGATGAAAGAGTTATTAATATGGTCAACAAAATGGATGAACTCGGATTTGGTAACTGCACGAATGAAGCTGAATGTGAAGCATCTTGTCCTAAGGGAATCAATTTAAGTAATATTGCAAGAATGAATCGCAATTATCTTAGCTCTGCCATAAAAGGACGATTTGCGTAAGGAATATTCTTGATACTTTTTTCTGAAACAATTGATGCATTTACAAAGCACTTAACCAGCTTAGTAAAACAAATATTAACTGAAGAAGTAGGTGTCGATGTTTTTACAAAAAGATTTTTATACAATAAGCACTATATCCCATTTCAAGTCGTTGCCTTTGAACATAAATCAACGTTAGGTTTTTTTGATTCTCACTCTTATCAAATTGGTATTAATAAAATCTTAATGTATTCCTCTGAAGTCAAAACTATTTCAAATATTCTAAGACATGAAATAGGACATTTATTCACATATTTGAAACATGGATCAAATATATCCCCTCATGGGCACGAATATCATACTGTATGTAGATCTTTTGGGTGGAACAAAGAAGTTTATGAATCAAAAACAAAACTTAAACTAGATACAACTCAAGAAACAAAAGAAACAAAAATTATTGCCAAAGTTCAAAAGCTGCTGGCACTTGCTTCAAGCAGCAATCAATTTGAAGCAGAACAAGCGACAATCAAGGCAAATCAAATTTTACTTAAACATAATCTTGAATTAGTAAACCAAAAACATTCTCAAAATATTCCAACTACATATGTTAAAAGAACTCTCCATGGAAAACGTTGTACTCAGAAACATAAAGCCATCTATCAAATTTTAAAACATTTTTTTGTCACTCCCATTTTCAATTATGGCCATAATGGTTTTTATTTAGAAGTAATCGGAGAAAAAACCAATATTATCCTTGCGGACTATATTGCAAGTTTTCTTGATTATGAATTAGACAATCTATGGAAACATGCAAAAATCAGTAACTCCAAGATGAAAGGCACTAATGCTAAGAATAATTTTATGAAAGGAATATCAAAAGGTTATTCCCAAAAAATTAATTCTATCCATCAACAAATAGAAAAAAAATCTTTAATATGTCTAAATAACTCACTCGAAAATCATTTTAAACGCGCTTACCCTAGAACAGGAAATTTAAAATCAAGCACAAGTAATTTTTGTCAAGATTCCCACAACCTAGGACAAATAATGGGAAAAAAATTATCTATTAATCCCGCAATAAAGAACAAGGCAAATCAAAAACTTCTATTAACTTAACTGGAATGTTCATGCAGACACAAAAAGTAAATAAAAACTTCTTAATCATAGCATCATTACTCTTTCTTTCAGCAGTTATTATGGATCAATTGATTTTTAAACTTTCCTATCGATACTTCTTACCTCAGCTGACTTCATTTTTTAAAATGGGGATTATGTATCAAATGCTACATGGAGTAGTTATTATATTAATTGGAATTCTCCAAATAGTTCTTAATAAAAACTTTCTCAACAAGGCAGTATATATATTTATTATTGGAACAATTTTATTCTCAGGACATTGCTATTTGTATGCATTCACAGGAGCTCATATTTTTTACTCTTTCATTTCGTTGGGAAGTTTTGTATTAATATCTGGATGGATTTTAATGCTAATATTATTATTAAAACTAGACATCTAGCTTATTAGGGCCATGGATCCATTTATGTTGTTGACCTATAACTCTAAAAAAAGATCCTTCTTGTTCATTTAAATCAATTACCTCTTGAAACCTTTTAAGTGGAAACTCTTCATTACTATTATACGCAGGAGTTAAGCACCACGGAAAAGCTACTTTATTTCCCAATTTATGAAATGCCTCTAAGACAAAGTTAAAATCTTGCTTAGTTTCAATGACCGATTTAACTTGAATTTTACCTCTATAATGTTTGCTTAAATTATCTAAAATAGAAACATCCTGCAAAACTCCAGTAGATGGAGTTTTAAAATCAAAGCTAATAAAATCTACAATATCAAAACATTCATGAACAATACTCTCTCCCGAAGCCTCGATATTAATAAAGTAATTTCTTTCTTTCAGTGCTTTAATTAAGGTTAAAACCCCTTCCAAGTGTTGTAAATCAAGAGGATCTCCTCCTGTAATTGAAACTCTTCGAATAGAGTCATTCACATTTAACAATGATATATTTTCTAAAATATCTTCCAACCTCATTGCTGAATTACTATCAAACTTCCAAGTATTTTTTGAATCACAGTTTTTACAATAAAGTCGACAACCTTGTAACCGAATAAAGACCTGAGGAGTCCCGATATGGATTCCCTCACCTTCTGTTGCTCTATATATTGAATTTATTAATAACTTCATATTACGCGTATCACTATCACAACAATTTTAATTATTAAACTTTTTAGTAATTAACTGAAAGTAACTTATGAAAAATACGTTCAAACTAGTAATTATTTCAAGGTATGGCATAATATTATCATGAGAAAATAGGAAGAAACCATGCCAAACAAAAAATTTGATCCTAATGCACAATATGACCTATTAAAAAATCTAACAAATGCAGGGGACAAACAATTACTTAATATGGATGAACCTGATGAATTTAAAGTACATATAAGACCTGACAAGAATATTGCACCTGCTAAATTTAAACCACATCCCTTCATGGATGGATACTATGTTGCTCATCCCACAACCATTAGAGCAATGAGAAAAGATATCTTTGTTGGTGGAGAAGGGTTTGAAGACCTAGAGGTATTACTTAAGTGCGAAAGCTGTAAAAATATTATTGATATACAGTTTTGGCATTTTTGTCCTTATTGTGAAAAACAGTTTCCCAATGAAATTGGGACGTAATTTACGCATCTTATATCAGTTTTCAACAAAGTTAAGTTCTTGTTAATGTTAACTTTTGTTAGAATTATATCGATTCTGTCAGTTTACTATGTGGTTAATATTTTTGTAGTGTCTTTATATAAAATTTAACGCAAGTGTAATCAATACCTATCACTGCAGTAAATAACTGTTGCGATACCAGGGAGTAAATGATTTATGGGCACAAAATTAAAAAAATCAGAATTAAAAAAACTTAGTAATAAATTACTATCAGAAAAAGAGAGGTTAACACTAAATGATAAGCCTCTAGACAACTTCATTTTAGATAAAAATGAATTAAGTGATACCGTAGATGAAGCCTCTGCAAACATTCAGGCACATCAGGCGCTAAGGTTTAGAACAAGAGAATTATTATATTTAAGAAAAATTACTCAAAGCTTACAAAAAGTAGAAGAAGGGACTTACGGTAGTTGCAAAGACTGTGACGATTTAATTTCTTACGAAAGATTAATGGCAAGGCCTACTGCTGATTTATGTATTAATTGTAAAACAGAAGCAGAATTGGAAGAAAAAGGAAATATCTTTCATTCAAAATCAAAGTCTATTGGACAAACACTGCAAGAGAGAATGAAAGTAGTTTCTAGGGCCTAGCTTTTTGGGCATTAAATGCTTTCTTTACGAAATGCTCTAGCATAGGCTCATTGCTTACCTCATCGAAAACCCAGTTTTTGAAATAAAATTGCTTAATTCTATTCGCTTCTCTTTTGGCCAGTTCAGGAGTTGAAAACTCTAAGACTGTTAGATCTAAGACCCCAACCTGAACTTTAAATGCTCCAATACAACCTTCTCCATAATATAGCTCTCCTTCCACTCCTATGCACCGAACTCCACTTTTTAGATCTCTAGGCAAAATATATGTAACGGATGGATCTATTGCTTTTGCCATTTTAAACAATTCAATTTTTGATATGCGCTCTACTTTTTCACATGAAGTGGAAAATAAAGAAAATAGAAGTATCAAAATAAAATAAGTTTTCATAAGCTGTTCTCAAAAAAAAATCCAGAAAAAGTGTTCTTCCCCTGGATTTAATTTTATTATAATTAACTAAATTATTCTACAGTTTAAATCTACCAAGCAACTCTAAG
>CAYRDP010000016.1:0-49028 GCA_964423165.1 uncultured Bacteriovoracaceae bacterium
TAATATACAACAATACTCCCAATAATTACACTTGAAAAACTAATCGTAAACTTAATGGTATTTATGTATAATACAATAAATCAGGAAAACCTATGAAAGTAATTGACCATATTAAAAATGCAAAATCGACTCTATTTAGCTTCGAAATAATACCTCCACCGAGGGGCAGAAGTGTGCAAGACATTGTTGATATTGTTGAAAAGCTTGAACCTTATAACCCTTCATGGATCGATGTTACCGCACATTCAGCTAGTGCATACTATAATGAATTAGATGACGGAAATATTAAGAGAAGAATATTTAAGAAGCGCCCGGGAACTATTGGAATCTGCGGAATTATACAAAATCGTTTTAATATTGATACTGTGGTGCATCTACTTTGTAATGGCTTTACCAAGGAAGAAACAGAGGATGCATTAATTGAATTAAGTTATCTTGGGGTGCATAATATTTTAGCAATCAGAGGTGACGGACTTAACTATAAAAAACCTGTTAGTAAGGATAGATCAATAAATATCTACGCTAATGAGTTAGTTGCACAAGTGTCTGCTATGAATCAAGGAATTTACCTCGAAGACATTTCAAATGCCAGACCAACAGAATTTTGTGTAGGAGTTGCAGGCTACCCTGAAAAACACTTTGAAGCACCGAGTTTAAAGCAAGATTTGTATTATTTAAAAAAGAAAGTAGATGCTGGAGCTGACTATATCGTTACTCAGATGTTTTTTGATAATAAAAAATATTTTGATTTTGTTGAAATCTGCAGAAATGAGGGAATTACTATACCAATTATTCCTGGAATCAAGATATTAAAAAACATGAAGCAATTACAAAGCATTCCAAGACATTTTTATATTGATCTTCCAGATGAACTAGTTGATCAAGTTATGAACGATCAAGACAATATTGTTCAAATTGGGATTGATTGGGCAATTAAGCAATGCAAGGAACTAATCGACTTTGGCTCTCCAGTACTTCACTTTTACATACTAAATGATACTAATTCAGTACTAAAAGTTATTGAAGAGGTTAAAAGTAAATGAAACACTTATCTTCTGTTAAAAAAAAACTTCTTAATTTACTAGAAAAAAGAATCCTTATTCTCGATGGTGGAATGGGTACTATGGTTCAAACCTTTAAACTCACTGAAGAAGATTTCCGAGGTGAACGTTTTAATAAACACGCCTATAACCTCAAGGGAAATAATGATCTTCTTAGTATTACTAGTCCTGAGGTAATTCAGGATATTCATTTTCAATACCTTGATGCCGGAGCAGATATTATTGGGACAAATACTTTTAGTGCTACTCAAATTGCTCAAAAAGATTATGGACTTGCTAATATTATTCCAGAATTAAATATTTCATCTGTTGAAAATGCAAAATCTGCAATAAAAAAATACAATTTAAAAAATAAGCGTGAATGCTTCATCGCTGGATCTATCGGTCCTACAAATATTACAACCTCGATGTCACCTAATGTTGAAGATCCTAGTTATCGAGTCATTAATTTTGATCAATTATCTAAAAATTATTACGAGCAAGCAAAAAGTCTTCTTTCTGCAGGAGCTGATTTATTAATTATTGAAACAATTTTTGATACTCTAAATGCCAAAGCTGCTATTTATGCGATAAAAAATTTAGAGGAAGAGTTTGATATTGAAATTCCCCTGATGATCTCTGTAACTATTACAGATGCTTCCGGTAGAACTTTGTCAGGACAAACGGTTGAAGCATTCTGGAACTCAATCAGGCACGCAAAGCCAATTAGTGTTGGAATCAATTGTGCTTTAGGCGCAGCAGAAATGATGCCTTATCTGACAGAGTTATCTAATAAAGCAGACTGCTTTATTAGTTGCTACCCTAATGCTGGGCTTCCTAACCCACTTTCAGAAACGGGATATGATGAAACCCCTGAGATTACAGCAAAACTTATTGAAGCATTTGCTCAAAATAATTTAGTAAATATTGTTGGTGGCTGCTGTGGAACAACCCCTGGTCATATTAAAGCAATGGTAGAAACTCTTTCAAAATACTCTCCCCGAACTATTCCTGCAATTGAAGTACAAACAAGGCTAAGTGGGCTAACGCCACTTAATTTAAATTCAAGTGGTGAACGGCCATTTATTATGGTGGGTGAAAGAACTAACGTAACGGGTTCATTAAAGTTTGCTCGTTTAATAAAAGAGGAACAGTTTGAAACTGCACTAGAAGTAGCAAGGCAACAAGTTGAAAATGGTGCCAATATTATAGATATTAATTTTGATGAAGCGATGATTGATGGTGAGAAGTCCATGACTAAATTCTTGAACTTAATTTCATCGGAACCTGATATTTCTAATGTTCCTATCATGGTAGACAGTTCCAAGTGGCCAGTAATAATTGCGGGACTAAAATGTATTCAGGGAAAAGCAATAGTAAACTCTATTTCAATCAAGGATGATGAAAAAGAGTTTATTCAAAGAGCAAAAGAAATAAATAAATTTGGTGCTGCCATGGTTGTTATGGCATTTGACGAAGACGGACAAGCAGCAAATAAATCAGATAAAATTAGAATATGTAAACGTGCCTATAAAATTTTGATTGAACAGGCCCAAGTCGATCCCGCAGATATAATTTTTGATGCAAATGTTTTAACCATTGCCACTGGTATGGAAGAACATAATAATAATGCCAAAGATTATATAGAAGCAGTTAAGGAAATTAAAAGTGAGTGCCCATATGCTTTGACTAGCGGAGGAATCAGTAACGTTTCATTCTCATTCAGAGGAAATAATCCCGTTAGAGAAGCAATGCATAGTTCTTTTTTATATCATTCTATTAGGAATGGACTAGATATGGGTATTGTTAATGCCGGAATGATTGAAGTATACGACGAGATTGAACCAGAATTACTTAAAAAAGTTGAAAATATCCTATTGAATAAATCAGAGGATGCAACGGAAGAACTTTTAACTTTTGCACAAAGTTTAAAAGGTGGTGGTAAGAAAAAAGTAGAAGATAAAAAATGGAGATCTGAAAGTATTGAATCCAGAATTTCATATTCACTTTTAAAAGGAATTACTGAATTTATAGAAGAAGATACACTTGAAGCATTAGAAAAATATGAAATACCTCTCCGAGTAATAGAAGAACCATTAATGAATGGCATGAAGACTATCGGAAGACTTTTTGGTGAAGGTAAAATGTTCTTACCTCAAGTAGTTAAAAGTGCTCGAGTAATGAAGCAAGCAGTTTCACACCTTGAACCTTTTATGGAGAAAGGAGAAAAGACAAGTCAACATGGCACATTTGTAATTGCTACGGTTAAAGGTGACGTGCACGATATTGGAAAAAATATTGTCGGAATTGTCCTTTCTTGTAATGGGTATAATGTCATTGATCTTGGGATAATGGTCTCTGTTGATAAAATACTAAAAGCAGCAAAAGAACATCAAGCTGATTTTATTGGACTTAGTGGACTAATTACACCTTCACTGGAAGAAATGATTTTCAATATGAACGAATTCAAAAGAAATAATCTTACTATACCAATTCTTATTGGAGGAGCAACAACAAGCTCAATTCATACTGCCATCAAAATAGCTCCCCACTATGATGGCCCAGTTATCAGAGTCAGCGATGCTTCAATAGTTACTGAAGTTTGCTCAAATATTAAATCAACTAAATTTATTCAAGAGTTAAAACAAAAACAAGAGAGAATTAGAGAAAGGTTTAATAACGCGACTCCAATTGATCAATTATTTACCATTAGTGATGCTAGAAAAAATAATCTTAAAATAAAACCCAATACTACAAATCCATCGAAGCTTGGAGTTCAAGTCTTTAAGGATATTTCACTTGAAGAAATAGTGCCATATATTGATTGGTCCCCTTTCTTTTGGGCATGGGGCCTAAAAGGAAAGTATCCTCAAATACTAGATCACCCCAAATACGGAGAAGAAGCAACAAAACTCTTTGATAATGCCCAGGAAATGATTAAAGAAATGACAAGAGAGAATATGGTTTCTCCTTCTGCTATTACGGGAATATTTCCAGCAAAAAGATCTGGAGATGATATTATCGTTTATGATAATAATGATCATACAAAGAGATTAACAAAACTGTGTTTTTTAAGGCAACAACTTAAATCAGAAAAAAATATTTCTTACTCTCTTGCTGATTTCATTGATCAAGAAGGAGATTATCTCGGAGCATTTGCAGTTACTGCCGGCCATGGAATAAATCAATATGCAAAAAGATTCAAAGAAAACAACGATGACTATAATGCTATTTTGGTTCAAACTCTCGGAGATAGAATAGCAGAAGCACTAGCAGAAATGTTTCATCATAAAACAAGAGTGCTTTGGAATATTGAACAAGATGAACAGTATTCTAAGCAAGAGTTATTAGATGAAAAATATCAAGGAATTAGACCTGCACCGGGTTACCCTGCAACTCCTGATCATTCAATCAAACAAAATATCTGGGAATTACTAAATGTAAAAAAACACCTTAATATTGATTTAACAGAAAACTTTGCAATTAATCCTGCTTCTAGTATTTCAGGACTTTATTTTGCTCATCCTCAGGCAAAATACTTTAATATTGGGAAGATCAGCAAGGATCAGGTTCAAGACTATGCAACTCGTATGAATCAAAGTTTTAAGAATACAGAAAGAAGACTAGATAATTATCTTGCCTATCTTCCTGAAGATTAATGTGAGTCTGGCCCCAAAAATATTTGAGACCAGACAATAATATTACAACTTAGAATTAGCAGTATTAATAATATCTAGATAATTTGCCTCCCCCCAAAAAACCACTTTATGATTTACTAAAGGTGCTTCATTTCGTTTTTCTTGTTCGATATTTTTAATGAATTTTTCAATTGTATACCAATAGCTTTGTAAGATTTTCTCTTCACCTGGAGTTAAGTATACTTTTCTTAGTTTAAACTTACTTTTACCTTCAGCACAGTATAGATCAATTATATAAGTAAATAACTCTCTCAATTCATATTTTAAAGATTCTTGATTTTGCCCTTTTAAATAATCCTTTAGATTGGTTAAATTTAAACTAATATTTTCTTTTGATTTTTGAATTAAGTTAATCTCTTGAAACTTACTTAAAACATTATCGATGATCTTTCCATTTAAATTAATATCAGCTGATAATCGTTGAATATTTCTTGCCTTTTTTTGTAATGATTCAAGGACTAGTCTTTCAAATAATAACATTTATTCCTCCTTAACTTGCTAATTGTTTTATGGCTAATAATCTATTTAGTTCTACTTTTAATAATTCTATACCTCTTGGTGAAAGAGACTCCTGACAATCATGAGCTACTTTTACTAAGGACTCATTTTCACCCAGGCCATGACATACTCTATTTCTAAAGATTTCAAATTCTTTTAGTTTCATTTCTGCCCCATGCAGAATACGAAACACTCGAGTTAACTGAATACCAGTATCACCTGAAATATACTTTAATGTTGGTAACTGATTTAGCTGCATGTACTGAGTTAGTACTTCTTTTTGTAAACACATTTTTTCCCCTTGGTTTAAGTTTGAAAACCTTAAAGCAAACGAAGTGCCATTTTTTTTTAACTAAGTATATGTTTTCTTATATGAAAAAGATTTAATACGTTCTCTAAAAGAGAACAAGGAGAACACTAAAAGAGAACGTTACTATTTTAAATAGTAATATCACCTGGGCCAGGGCTTATGGGTATTGTTTTTTTATTATTAATCTTTGGAAAGATAATCATTATTTTGCCATCTTTATTTTTTACTTCTGCCTTACTGGTATCAACATCATAGGGTATGCTAACTGATTGATTGGTAGAAAAAGAAGACTGCCCCTCTACCTTTTTAATTTTCACGCTCACCATTTTTTTATTAATTTGGATATCAAGGGTATCTTTTTTACCAACATCTATATTAATAACTAAAATTCTTTCAGTTTTACTTTCAATCCACTTATGAGCAATGCCTTGATTTTTATTCATTTTATTAAAATGTTCAAAAAAATTATTAAAGTGTTTTTCACTAAAAAAGTCCCGAAAAGACTCAAATTCAAATTCATTGATTAAATCATTAAATTTTTTTTCTATTTTCTTTTCGAAATTAGAATTACTTAACTTATCAAAATCCTTTTTATATTGATCAAAATCATTCAAAAAATCTCTAAACTGTTGATCATTTGTCTGTGCGGGTAATTTACTGATGATAAGACTAAGAAAAAATATAACAAAATACTTCATTTTAATTACTCCATATAATACTATTTTGCATATATCGTAACAACAACTATAATATAAGAAAAAGATTGAACCTATATTAATATTATGGAAATAAAACTAATCACTTCAAATATCCGGTTTTCCAACAAAACGGATGGAAATCATTGTTGGCAAAATAGACTACCTGTTTTATCAAAACTTATTAATGATTTCTCACCATTAATTTTAGGTACTCAAGAGGGTAGGCAAGTTCAAATTAATGAGCTTGCTTCAACATTTTCAAGCCTAACCTTAATTGATAAACATAGAAGTTGGCTACAAGAGAGAATGTACCCAGCACTTTTTATAAATTCTAATGTTTTAGAAGTAATTGATTCTGGTGATATTTGGCTATCTGCTACTCCTGATATTGCTGGTAGTATCTCTTTTCAAAGTGCTTTTCCCCGGCTATGCACTTGGGCCACATTAAAAGTTAAAGACCAAAATCAAGAAATATTAGTTTGTAATACCCACTTAGATCACGTGTATGAAACGACAAGAGAACAACAAATTTCAGTTTTGATTGAGCAGCTTCAATTAGTTAATAAGAGTAACTTACCTATTATTCTTATGGGTGATTTTAATGAAGGCCCTAATGGAAAAGTTAGAAGTCAGATTAATTCAAAATTACCTAATTTGATCGATCCCTGGGACGCAGATGAAAGTGGTTCTCACCATAAATTTGATGGTAATAATAAAAATTCATTAAGAATAGACTGGATATTAATAGATAAAATATTTAACAAAGAAAAGATATATCTGGAACAGTCTCATGAAAATAATATTTATCCTTCAGATCATTTTCCAGTTAAGTGTATTCTTAATTTTTAACTGCTACACTATCACCTAATTTGATTAAAGTTTCTAACCCATTATTTGTATTATCAACTATGTCTTTTGAAGGAGACCATAATCCTTGTTGACCTAAAACAATTACGGTAGAGCCACCAAAAAGAAAATAACCCTTTTCATCTCCACGATTAAAATAATTGTCATCATAAGATTGAATAATTTTCCCAACACACATGGCACCTACTTCCACGTAAGCAATCATGCCAAAGTTTTTTGTTTCTAAAATAGAAACATGCCTTTCATTCTTTAAGAAAATATCTGCTTTATTTTTTAACGCAACTGGATTTACAGAGTGATAATCCCCTGAAATTCTATAGCTATCAATTACCTTACCGTCATCTGGAAAATGAAAACGATGATAATCAACGGGACATAGTCTCGCAATCAACATGGGCCCATTTTTAAACTCTGAAGACCATCTCTCGTCTACTAATATTCCCTCTGAACTTAAAAATTTTCCCTTAACAGGGTATCGTTCACTTTCAAGTACTTTTGGATAACCAAAATATCTGGCCTCTGAAAAAGCCGGCATATTGTTATTTTCTGAACTAAACGTTCTTTTACCTGGTTTAAATTTTCGTATAAAGAAATTATTAAAATTTGAATATGGGATAGCACCTTCATTAATAACCTCAGGTAAGTAATCATCTAGATTTATCTCATACTGCTCTATAAATTTTGGGATCTTTTTATTGCTAAATGAAGTATTTTGCCATTTTCCATAAAATTTACTAAACATTGGATTTTTTAGCGCGTCGCATGCTAGCTTGCCAATTGAATTTGTATAAATAAAGTTAATGAGCTTGTCCCCATATACTTTTTCAACTTCTTTACAGTTATTTTCTCTATTAATGTATTGAATTTCCATTGTTCACCTTGAAAATTATTAAAATTAATAATATATCCTTAATTAAGATATGTACAAAAGCAATCCTAAATTTAAAGGAGTTTATGATGAAAAAAATTATTATATTTATTCTACTTATGAACATTTTTGCACTACCTTCTCTTGCTAATCAATTTATTGAAAATGAAAGAAATACGATCAGTATCTTTAAAAATACGGTTAACTCTGTGGTCAACGTTTCAACCCTTCAATCTCATAATCAAAATTGGCTTTATGGAGATAACGAAGTTCCCTCTGGAGCTGGATCCGGATTTTTGTGGGACAATTCAGGCCATATTGTCACTAATTATCATGTTGTTAAAAATGGTAATAAATTCAAAGTTTCTTTTCATAATGATCAAAACCAGTACGACGCTATAATCGTTGGAGTTGAACCCAAAAAAGATATTGCTGTCTTAAAACTGATCAAAAAACCCAAACAACTTCTCCCTATTCAAATTGGAAGTTCAACAGATTTGGTAGTGGGACAGAAAGCAGTGGCCATTGGAAATCCTTTTGGACTCGACCACACTATTACTTCTGGAATAATTTCTGCTCTCGAAAGGAAAATTGAAGGAGTCGGAGGTGTAAAAATTCACGGAATGATTCAAACTGATTCCTCAATTAACCCTGGAAATTCTGGTGGGCCTCTGCTTGATAGCCAGGGAAAATTAATTGGAATGAATACAGTTATTTTTAGTGGTTCAGGTACAAGCTCAGGAGTTGGCTTTGCCGTTCCAGTTGATACTATAAAAAGAGTTGCTCCTCAGCTAATTAAATATGGAAAAATAATTAGACCAGGACTAGGTATTGGAGTTTTACCAGATCATATCAAATCTCGTTTTGGAATTAATAAAGGAATTGTTATTTCATATATTGATAAAAATGGGCCATTGGGAAAAAATGGACTTAAAGGTATGGAACAAGATCAATGGGGGCGTTATTATATTGGAGATATAATAACCAAAATCAATAATACTGAAGTAAATACATACGATGACATTTACCAAGTTCTGGATAAAACAAAAATTGGAGATCAAGTTGTTGTGGAGTATATTAGAAATAATAGATCTCTTTCTACTAAAGTTAATTTAATCGAGCTAAAATAGGATATCCCTTAAGCTCGTTAATAATTTATAAATTGATTTATATTTAATCTTTTTATTTTGATAATCTACTTCGTAATAATCATCATAAATATAAATTGTTAATCCTCTTACTTCTGAAAAATTATATTTTAATAAAGCGTGCTCTACCCAATATGCTTTTTCCTTGGGGCCGACAATCTTAACTTGCCTCAACGTTTTAATATTACTAACAAATTTCCCCTGATTTGAATCAAATCTGTACTCAGGATGATAAAAAAAATTGTCAATTTCTTTAGTGACAATAAAATCCTCAGGAGTAGTAACCTGAATCGTTCCATTCTCTTTTATGACCCAGATTATGTTGGCAAGCTCTAAGGCAATTTGCCAATCATGAGAAGAAAAAATTATTGTTCTCTTATTAAGTTTAGAGATTAATTTTAATTTACTAATTAAATCTAGCCTATTTGGAAGGTCTAAAAAATTTGTTGGCTCATCTAGAAATAATATCTCTGCATCCTGAACCAATGCCCTACCCAGCATAACTTTTTGCTTTTGCCCATCACTTAACTTAGAAAAAAGAGAGTTTCGATAATTAGCAATATTTAAAATCTGAATAACCTCATCAATTTGCTGTGAATCATCATTACTTAAGCGTCCAAAAATATCAGTATGGATATATCTTCCTAATTTCAAGATATCATATACGGTTAGATTTGAACTGAACTTATCTGACAAAACGATACTCTGTTTCTGAGCTAACTCTCTGGCAGAAAGACTACTTAGGTTTTTGCCATTATATAAAACATCCCCAGAAAGAATTGGAATAATTCCACATAAACTTTTTAATAAAGTAGTTTTACCACTACCATTTTGTCCTACTAAACATATTAATTGCTCCGGCCCAACATTTAAGTTTAAATTATTTAAAATAGGATTATTTTTGTTATGACCTACTGAAAGAGAATTACATGTTAGTAAACTCATAACTTTGATTCCCGGTAGCTACTGATTAAAAAGAAGAATATTATAGGAGTTCCAATTAACCCTAATACCGCATTAAGTGGAAGCATTGAATCTACAAATAAAGTAGAGAGTAGCTCTGCTGAAACTGAAATTAAAGCTCCGATTAAAAAAGTTACTGGTAATAATATTCTATGATCATCCCTTTGAATTATCTTTTTTGTTAAATGAGGTGCAATAATTCCTACAAAAACAATTGGGCCACAAAATGAAGTAACCGTTCCTGCTAGAATACCAGTCAAAAGTATAATTATCAGCTGAAACTTTTTAAGTGAGAGGCCTGAACTTTTTGCATAATTGTCACCTAGTAAAATTAGGTTTAAGGGTTTACTCAGAAAAAATGAAGCAATAATTGTAATACCTGAGACGACAGACATAATTAGTAATTTCATTCCTGAAACTCTTTGGAAACTTCCCAGACTCCATAGAAAAAAAGTTTTCATACTTTCCAAATTACTCCATACAATCAAAATCTGAATTATTCCTGAAACTAAATGTCCTAAAATTAGTCCAAAAACTATTAAAAATAATTTATTTCTAAATTTAGCTCCAATTGTCACTAGAATTAATAAAGTAAGCGTTGAACCAATGATTGCCATCGATGTACTACCTAAATTCCTTAGTAATTCATTTTGAAAAATAGAAAAATAATTTACTCCCAAAAGCCATATAGCAACACTTAAGGAAGCTCCACTATGAACCCCTAGTACAAATGGACCTGCCAAAGGGTTTTGAAAATAGCTTTGCATTAATAGTCCACTTACCGCTAAGCTGCCACCAGCAAGAATTGCTGTTATAATCTTAGGAATTCTAAGTTCCCAAATTATAGAATATTCAATTGTATCTGCATAAAAGGGGGTGCTAAATAATTCAACAATATCTATAAAGTTTATATCAACAGGGCCTATTAATAACAAACTAAATGACAATATGAATAAGCATAGTAATAATAATATAAATTTTGAGTAGTACTGTATCATAATCTACTTTAATTTTTGAAACCATTCTAACTTATAGTCTTTTAGGACTTCAGGATGAAAAATTTTTACTAGATCTTTTAATAATAAATCTGGTCTCATCAGCCCTAATTCCCAATAATCACTACCACCATTTTCATTCATCTTTGCATTATTATTATAGATCATTTTCGATTTAAAAGCTTTTAAATATTTATAGCGCTCATCTTGTTTAGAAATATCGTCAAGTGTTTTCCATAAATTCTGAGGTAGCCAATAATCTACATCTCTAGATGAGTAAAGAACTTTTTCAAAACTTTTATAAATGGTAGTACTCGATTTATTATCACTCCAGATATAGTTTCCCCCTGCATCTGTCACAAGCTTTACCAAATCACTTTTTCCTCCTGGAGCAGACCACGACCCATTAAAGTTACTTCCAATCAGTACCTTTTTCTTGTGCATATTTTTTACTTTTTTTGCTAAATCTAAATAATTTTTTTTAATAACTTCATATAGTTTGGTAATTTCAACTTCCTTTTCAAAAAAATATGAAATAAAAATCATCCATTCTGCACGAGCGAGAGGGCCTGATGTTAAATGATCTGAGACTAAAACTAGTGGCATTTTTAAATCCCAAAAAGGAAGAATACCTTCAATTTTTGGATCTGCCATAACATAACCTAAAATCAAATTAGGTTTTAAGCTAATTATTTTTTCAATATTGGGTGGACTTCCAAATTCTGTAATTTGTTTATTTGCTATTAATCCTTGAACTGTTTGATTAAATATATATTTACCGCCGATAACAGCAATTATTTTTTTTTCTTCCTTCATATAAGAAAAAGCAGGTATATGAGTTGTTGAGAATAACATTACTTTCTCAACTGGAAGCTTAATATGAGTCACACCATTGCAAATTCTTTCTGTTTTTCTTGTTAATATATAAAAAATACCGTTCAGTGTATTTCTCCATGGATTTTTTACATATAAAATTTTAAAATTTTTAAATATGTTTACAGTGAATCCAGAATAATCAATTACCTGGTATGTGTTTTTATCCTTTAATAAATCATTAATACAATTATCTATGGAGTAAGACTTCATACTTATCGAAAGTAAAAAAACAACAATTACAATTTTCATGAAACTAAGTCATGTTAGGGTCCATAGCATCCCTAACGCCTTCACCAATTAAATTTAATAGAGTTAAAATGCTAAATAAGCAAAGTGAAGGGTAAACTGCCAGCCACCATGCAATGGTATAATTTTTTTGAGCTTGAGCTAGTAATTCACCCCAGCTTGGAGTTGGAACTTCTAAACCGAAGCCTAAATAATCTAAGCTGGCAAGTCCAACGATATTGGCAGCAATGGTAAAGGGGGCAAATGTTATAATTGGGGTTAGGGAGTTTGGTAAAATATGCTTAAAGACAATAGAAAAATTTGATGCTCCCATAGACCTTGCTGCTTCTACAAATTCTCGTTTTCTATTTTTTAAAAATTCCCCTCGAACATAATAACTAATCGAAATCCAAGCAAAGATACTTGAAATAATTACTAGCATTGTTAGATTAGGAGTAAAAATAGAAATTAAAATAATTAATAAGAAAAATTGTGGCACTGTACTTAAGATTTCAACAATTCTTTGGGCAAAAAAATCAAATTTCCCTCCAAAATACCCCATTAAGCTACCTGCAACTGTTCCCAAGAAAAATGTTATGGCCCATACTAGAAAGGCATAAACAATACTATATTTAAATCCATATAATAATCTTGTTAGTACGTCTCTTCCTCGATCATCTGTACCTAGAATATTATTTTTATCCGGAGGTGATGGGTAAGAATCAACTTCTTCATTACTCTCAAATGGATCCCACTCAATTAATGGCCATATGGCTGAATCTGAGTCATTGATTTTTAATTGTCTATAATCCACTGACATTGAATCATATATTTCAAATTCTTTTGGGTGATAATTAATAAAAGCAGGATAAAAACTTTCTCCTTTATATTTTATATACAAAGGTTTGCTATTAGCTATCATTGGGGCAATAAATGTCAGGACAATCGAAATTAATAATAGAAACACTGAGATTACAGCTAACTTCCTACGTTTAAACCTTCTGTAGCGTTTTAATGTCAGATCATTTTTAATTAAACTTTCAATCATGAAAAATCAATCCTAGGATCTACCATTACGTAAGCTAGATCACTGATTAAATTACCTATTAACATCAGGAAACTCTGAATGAATACTGATCCCATAATAATGTTATAATCTCTTTCAAGTACGGCCTGATAACTCATTAATCCAATTCCATCTAACTGAAAAATCACTTCTAAAAGTAAAGATCCGGCAAAGAAGATAGATAAAAATCCTCCGATGCCAGTTACAATCGGAATAAGTGCATTTCTAAGAGCATGCTTTAAATATACGGCCTTTTCAGGAACACCTTTTGCTCTTGCAGTTCGAATATAATCTTTTTTTACTTCATCTAAAAGTGAATTCTTCATGAGCATGGTTAAAACTGTAAAGCTCCCAACCATATAACAAACAAGTGGTAAAATAAAATGGTGAATTCTTTCTAGAATCCGATCAAATAGTCCTAGATCTTCATATTGGTCGCTATAAAGACCTCCAATAGGGAACCACTCTAAATAATTTCCTCCGGCAAAATATTGAATTAAAACGATCCCAAGCATAAATCCTGGAATAGCATACATTGCAAAAAGAACAAAACTAGAAACTATATCAAATGTTCCACCATTTCTAACTGCTTTTATGACGCCTAAGAAAATACAAACTAGGTAACTCAGCAATAAGGATGTAACTCCAAACTGTAAAGAAACTGGAAATTTACTCACGATCACATCCATCACAGGTTCTTCGTAAGTAAAACTTTCTCCAAAGTCCAATCTAGCCAAATTTTTTAGCCAGATCCAATATCTAATATGAACCGGTTTATCAAATCCGTATTGTTTTTTTAATGCTTCTATGACCTCTTCTGATACTGCATTTTCTCGATCTGAACTTGCATCGTGCGACCCTGCACTTTCTCCCATCCCCCCAAATTTTAACTGTTGAATTTTCTGCTCTATGGGACTTCCTGGAGCTAAATTAATGATACCAAATACGATGACAGTAACACCAAGTAAAGTTGGTATCATAATTAAAATTCTTCTAAGAATATAAACAAACAATGAATGTCTTCCTTATTTTGTGATCCACCAAGTATCTAAACCAACTCCGTAATTAAAGGCACTCTGTACTCTTTTCATCTTTGGTGTATGGCCATAAAACCCATATTTAGAATTAAAAAAGAAGATATAAGGAGTATCATTAGCAATTATTTTAAATACTTTATTTAAAATCTGTTTACGCTTATTTTTTTCCATTGTCCCTCTGGCATTATCAATTAACTTATCTACTTCCGGATTATTATACCCAACAAAGTTTGACCCAGAGTTTGCTATTGAACTTGAATGCCAAATTTGTTTTGGATCCCAGTCTGCTGATCCTGCTCCCCATGCTAATCTTACTGCTTGAAATTTTCTTTCATCTAAAAGCTTAATAAATGTATTCCATTCAACAAATTTTACTTTGATATCAATTCCAGCTTTCTTCGCACTCTCTTTAAATATCGTTAAATATTTAATAAAATCTTGAAGAGGTTCTAGAATAGTAAAAGAAAATTTAACTTTCTTTCCATCAATCATTTTATCTAAGATTTGATCACCGTCACTATCTTTCCATCCATCTTCTCTTAACATTGCTAGAGCTTTTTTAGGATCATAATCAACTGCTTTTACATCTTTATTCGAATACTCACTTTGACGATATAAAGGACCTGTTGCGGGTTCGGACATGTTGAATAAGAACTTTTCAATCATTAGCTTTCTATTTACAAGATGATATAATGCTCGACGAGTTTTTTTACTTGTAAACAAAGGTTCTTTTAAATTAAATCCCATAAAGGCATAGCCTTTAGGTGCTTGATTTTGATACTTTACTTTATGTGCAGTTTCCCCCCATCTTTTACTTGTGGCCTTTTTCATAAAAGCTTCGGCCCTCATGGAGATAAAATCTAACTGCCCCTTCTCAGTCATTGTAATGGCAATAGTGTCGTCTTTAACAAATTTCATTACAAATTTTTTAAAATTGTAATATCCTTTATAATACTCTAAATCTTTCCCCCACCAACTTTCGTTCTTCTTTAAAATAATTTTCTTTCCTCTTTTATATTCAGAGAAAATGTATGGGCCTGTGCCAATTAAAGTTTTATTTAATTTTTTTTGTTCTTTTTTCGTTGGATTTTCATAAATATGTTTAGGAATAATTGTTAAACCTGCTGCTACATCAAAATTTTTAAAATAAGTTCTCTTGGCGGTAAATTTAACTTTATTTTTAGATAAAATTTCTACTCCCTCAATATCTTCATAATATGATTTTAAATGAGCAGTTTTATATTTATTCTCAGGATGAACAATAGCATCAAAACTAAATTTAATATCTTCTGCTGTTAAAGGTTTTCCGTCATGCCATTTTACGCCTTCTCTAATCGTAAATTCAAAAACTTTTCCATCTTTAGAGATTGTCCATCCTGTTGCTAATGCTGGTTCCCACTCATAAGTTTCTAAATCTCTTGTTGCTAATGAATCTAAAACATAACTTTGTACCCTGCTAGAGTAAGCATCAGTAGAACTAAGAGGATTTAAAGTAGTTGGGGCCTGTCCCAGGTTATAATAAAAAGTACCACCTTGAGTGGCATCCTTACTTCCAATTGGTGTTGGTGCTGAATAGATTGAGTGACTAATGGTTAAAAATATAATTAATAAAAATGACAATTTCATCGCAGTGCTCCAATATTTCTGTTTATTACTAGTATTACTAATTTAGAACACTCAACAAGTTAATAAAGTTTAATGTGAATTGCAAATCTAATAGAGGATTATTTCTTATAAAATAGTCTTGGGTCTAACGCCCAGCGATCTAAAACTAGGTTCTCATCACTAATTTTATATTTTTCGAGTTTTAGGTCTAGCTCACCGAGCCTTATTTCTAAATCTTTATAATTTCTTAGTGAGTTTAACTTAGACTCTTCTAATGCCCCTAGTTCAGATTGCCACTCTGCTTCTAACTTACTTCTCAATATTTCATAACGATTATTTATGCCATTTACTTTTTCAATATGAGAATCCAACTCTTTTTTTGTCCTGCTTATTTGTCCATTCAGTGCCAATCTTTTCTTCAGTAATATTTGAACAAGCTCTTGCCCCATTTTCAAATTATTTTCTAAGTCTTGTGAGTCAAATTGAAAGTACTTACCAATCGTTAGATGAAGATGTTTGGAACAAGACTCATAGTCAGGAATTTTTAGTAACAAATATTCATTACTTTTACCTATAATATATGCACTGCACTTAATTCTAGGCCGATATACATCCCAAAAATTTACTTTATCTTTCTTATTTAGATATTTCATATTTGCAAAATCAACTCTAACCCGCAGTAAGCTCGCCTGTTCAGTTACCCTGGATACTCGACCTGAAAAGATTGTATTCTTTTGTTTTCCAAATAAGATATTACTACTTAGTAATAAAATAAAAATTAGAACTACTTTCATAGTTCTATTATGCATTAATTGTAGAAAAATAGGAATAAAGGGAAAATATCCATCAATTATTTTTTACCAGAAGGTTTTTGTAAAATTATACTACTGATAAACTCTGGTTTATGCATTGGCTCTTCATACTTGAGAACTTTCATTCCCTTAAACATTGTCAATAATTCACCTTTTTCAAGTAAAAACCTATCATCATAATTTTCTGAACCAGGAACAGTTTTTTGTAATTTATTATGTGCTTCATAAATTAAAATTCCTCCTGGCCTTAACCAATCAATTATTTTTTTACGCAATGATCTATCGACAAAGTAAAAACATATAATTGCATCTAATGAATTCTTTGAAATTTTATAATCCTCCATCGAAGAAACTACTGCTTTTATCCTGACTCCGAACTCTCTTGCCAATGCTTGTGCCTTTTTTACTGCGATAGGGCTAATATCAACACCAATAACTTTATATCCTTTCCCTGCTAAGAATACTGCATTTCGTCCTTCCCCCATACCCATATCTAAAACATTGCTACTATCTGGAATGTATTTGTAGTTCTCTGATAAAAAATCAGCAGGAGTCTTTCCATAAATATATTGTTGCTTATTATACCTTTGGTCCCAATTTGCTTGAGCATCTTTCGGGCGACGAACACCTGATAATAATTCAAAACGATTAGTAAACTTCTTGTCTTGAGAAAAAACTATTTGAATACTTAGTAAAAAACAGCAAATACATAATTTAATTTTTAGACTTTTATTCATATATACAAAAAATATCCTGATATTGAGTTAAAAGTCAAAGTGTATTAATTGCTTGATGAGCTGATTCTTCATCAGATGAAATATGACTTAGCTCGCCTGTTAAGTATAATTTAAGAGTTTCATAGAGAGGGGTAATTTCTCGTAGATATTGTCTAACAGTATCTTTAACCATTGCTGGCATATCCTCTGTGCTCATAAGATACCAATATAAATCCGAAGCTTTTTCATAAAAACTATTTAATGCCAAGATGACATCCTCTCCGCAGTTTGCAAGATCAACTATTGGAATATTTAAATACCTTGAACGAAAGATTACCGAAAAATGATCTCTCGTTCTTTTTAAGGCGAAAATTTTCATATAATCATCAAAGCGTTCGATAATACTTTTGTACAAATTTTCTGAATCTAGTTTCAATAGTACTAATAAATTTCTAGTATATATTTCTTGATCTTGTTGCATCTAAGACTCCATTAGGGGCAATTTTCCCTTGCGTCCTCCAGGCCAAAGTGGATTTCTTCTATTATAAATATCTGTTACCTCATTGACTAGATTATTCATTGAAACAGGTAATTTAATAAAGCTGTAAGAACGATTTTCTTGTAACCTATTTGAAATTTCGAATTTATAAAATGAATTCACCTCAATTATACTAAATCTATTATTTAATAATGCATAATCTAAAAATTTATGACGTAACACTTGATATTCCTTACATGCTTTTAAAGTACTTACTACTGACATAATAAAAAAATGTTTCTTTTTAGATAAAATATTTAAATTTTTTGCCGGAATTGGAATTAGTTTAATTCCTTCTTTAGAAAGTTTGATTGATAAATTAAAAAAATATTTAGGCAGCTTTTTATCAAGCTGAATAAATAGAATAAACTTTTCTATTGGCAACGATGTTAAATTTGTCATAATGACTTATCGTCACTGTAAACTTCAAGTTTAATAATTTTGATTAACAGACTAAAAAGATCTGAAAGGGAATCCTCAACTAAGGCCGGGAATCACCTATTATACAAAAAATCGAATTCCCCTTCAGATCTGTTTTAATAAATATCTTCCATGATATATTTTTAAGAAACTTCCTGTTTCCTGCTGATAATCAATGCATTCGCTATGCCAATAAATAATTTAGCTAACATTTGAATAAAAGGTGAGACGAAAACATTTATGGTGGCAGATTGCCTCATGATATTTGTAAACACTTTAAATTAAAAACGGACTAGAAGTGTCATAAAGAAACCATGTAAAGCAATAAAAAAGGGCCGTATTAAACGGCCCTCGTATTAATTTATTTTTTTTGTGTGGAATTACATCATTCCAGGCATTCCGCCCATTCCACCCATGCCACCCATTGGAGGTGCTCCAACTGGTGCATCTTCTTTTGGAAGATCAGCTACCATTGTTTCTGTTGTTAACATAAGTCCTGCAACAGAAGCAGCATTTTGTAACGCAGATCTAACAACTTTAGTAGGATCAATAATTCCTTTTGTTACTAAATTTTCATATTTGTTTTCTCTTGCGTTATATCCCCATGAAGTTTCGTTATTTTTATATACTTCATTTACAACAACTGAACCTTCAATTCCAGAATTTGCTGAAATTTGTCTTAAAGGCTCTTGAACTGCTCTTTGTACAATTCTAACACCAAAAGTCAGTTCTTCTGATCCTTCTGGAGTGAAATTTTCTAGTACTTTTGAAGCATGTAATAAAGCTGCACCACCACCAACAACAACTCCTTCTTCTACTGCTGCTCTTGTTGCATTTAAAGCATCATCTACTCTATCTTTTTTCTCTTTCATTTCTGTTTCAGTTGGAGCTCCAACGTTAACTACAGCTACGCCACCTGAAAGTTTTGCTAATCTTTCTTGAAGTTTTTCTTTATCATAATCAGATGTAGAAGCTTCAATTTGAGAATTAATCTGAGATACTCTTGCTTCAACTGCATCTTTGTCACCAGCACCGTCAACAATTGTAGTATTTTCTTTATCAATTGTTACTTTCTTTGCTGTTCCAAGATCATCTAAAGTTGCTGCTTCTAAAGTCATTCCTAACTCTTCTGAAATAACAACTGCACCAGTTAATGCTGCAATATCTTTTAGCATTTCTTTTCTTCTGTCGCCAAAACCTGGAGCTTTAACAGCTGCAACATTTAAGCTTCCTCTTAATTTATTCACAACTAAAGTTGTTAGTGCCTCACCATCAACATCTTCAGCTAAAATTAATAAAGGTTTACCTGTTTGAACCGCTTTTTCTAATACTGGTAATAATTCTTTCATATTAGAAACTTTCTTATCAACTAGTAGTAAATTTGGATCATCAAAATTTACTTCCATTTTTTCTGGATTAGTTACGAAGTATGGAGATAAGTAACCTCTATCAAATTGCATACCTTCAACTACGTCTAAAGTTGTATCAGCAGTTTTAGATTCTTCAATTGTGATAACACCATTGTTTCCAACTTTTTTCATTGCTTCAGCTAGAAGTGCACCAATTTCAATATCATTATTTGATGAAATAGTTCCAACTTGAGCAATTTCTTCAGATGTTTTAATCTCTGTTGAATATTTTTTTAACTCTGTCACTAATTCAGTAACTGCTAGATCAATTCCTTTCTTTAGTTCCATTGGATTATGGCCAGCTGTAACTAATTTTGCTCCTTCACGATAAATTGCTTGAGCTAAAACAGTTGCAGTGGTTGTTCCATCACCTGCATCATCATTAGTTTTTTGAGCTACTTCTTTAACCATTTGAGCGCCCATATTTTCAAAATTATTTTCTAATTCAATTTCTTTTGCTACAGAAACACCATCTTTAGTTACTGAGGGTGCTCCAAAAGATTTTTGAATTACAACATTTCTACCTTTTGGCCCTAATGTTACTTTTACTGCATTTGCTAAAGCGTTTACGCCATGAAGGATTAACCCTCTAGCATCTTCTGAATACTTTAATTCCTTTGCCATTTTAAACTCCTATATTAAAATTAATTTTTTTATTGAAAAACACCTAAAATATCATCTTCTTTCATTATTAGGTAATCGCTTCCTTCTACTTTCACTTCTGTTCCAGCGTATTTGCCAAAAAGTACTAGGTCACCTTCTTTAACATCAAGTCCTCGTACAGTTCCGTCTTCAAGTCTGTAACCAGGGCCGACAGAAACTACTTTACCTTGTGCTGGTTTTTCTGTGTGATTGTCAGGAATAATAATTCCGCTTGCTGTTTTTGTTTCTTCTTCTCTTCGCTCAATTAAAACACGATCTTGTAGTGGTCTAACTTGCATGAATGCCTCCTATGTTTAGCTGATCAAAACTGATATTTATATCAATGTTATTTAACATAAAAGACAATGTAATAGCTGTTGGCCCCATGTCAAGCCTTGTAATTTATCTTTTTTGCGCGCACCGCGCAAAGCAGTGCATTTTTTTCACAATTTCAAGCACCTAATTTACTTAATTATTTGATCGAGATACCTTCCACAGAAAAATATTAAGTAACTATGAAACTAGGTAGCAAATTTACAAATTTATTACGATCTTCAATTCTAAAAAAGTTTTTAGAAAATCAAATGGTTGAAGAAAGAACGTATTTTATCTTAACCTTGATTACAGGTATTTCAGCTGCCATTGTTGCCGTGGTCTTACATAAAACAACCAAATACTTAACAATGATGCTAGGAACCAATGATTCATTTAGCTTGAGAGCATTCATTGGTGGTGGATTCGCATTGTTAATATCTGGATATATTACAACGAGAAAATACCCTTCAACCTCTGGATCAGGAATTCCTGGAGTTAAAATTGCTTTAGCTGTATACCATGGAAAAATTACTTATAGATCAACGGTCGCTAAGTTTATTACTTCTATTTTAAGTTTATCTTCTGGTTTTTCTCTAGGCCGTGAAGGCCCTACAGTTGCTATTACATCGGGAATTGGCTCCGCCCTGGGGTCATTTTTTCATTTATCAAATCGGAGAATTAAATCATTAGTTGCAATAGGTTCTGCTGGTGGTATTGCCGCTGCATTTAATACGCCAATTGCTGCTGTTGTTTTTACCTTAGAAGAGGTTGTTGGAGATTTAAATGCTAAAATGCTAGGTTCTATTGTCATTTCTTCTGTAATTGCTTCTGTGGTTGCACAAGCTCTTCAGGGCAATGTCAGTACTTTTGCTGAATTAAATTATCAATTAAATGATTCTCGAGAAATCATACTTTATGCCTTTGTAGGACTTGCTGCTGCTTTAATTGGTACTTTGTGGGTCAATTCTGTTTTGGCATTTAGAAAGTGGGGTCCTAAAATATTTAGAAACCATAGACTTAGTTTAATCATGTCAGTTTTTGTAATTATTGCTTTGGTTTCATACTTAAATCCACAGGTTCTAGGTAGTGGACACGATACTATTGAAAATACTTTATTGTCATTAATCTTAGATTGGAAAGTTTTATTATCATTATTTGCTTTTAAGTTTATTGCTACTACTCTCTGTTATGGATCAGGTGTTAGCGGTGGTCTATTTATGCCTACATTACTGATGGGAGCTACTTTAGGAGGATTGATTGGGTCTATTGCAAAGATTCTTTTTCCTGAGCTTGCGGCAAATATAGGAGCATTTGCTTTAATTGGAATGGGAGCATACTTTGCTGCTGTTATCAGATCACCATTTACTTCTATTTTATTAATTTTTGAAATGACTCGGGATTATAATATTATTCTACCTTTAATGGTTGCAAATATTTTGGCATACCTTCTGGCGGAGAAAATTCATCATGGTTCAATTTATGAAAATATTTCGGAACAAGATGGAATACATTTACCTTCTCATGAGGATAATGAGACATTAGAATCCTTGACCATTGAAGATGCTATGATAACAAATCCTATTACTATGAATATTAATATGCCTATTAAGGATGCAGAAAAAAAGGCATTTAAAAATTCTATTTCTGGTTACCCTGTAATGGATAAAGGGTTAATGGTTGGAATCGTTTCTTCAAATGAAATTCATACTGCTTTTGCGAAAAGAAAATGTGGAATCTCTATTATTGGTGATATTTGTACTAGAAATGTTATTAAGCTATACCCTGATCAAACGCTTCTAGTCGCATTCCACAAGCTAAAAAAATATCATATTAGCAGACTTGCAGTAGTTAGCCGGTTAAATGATAAGCACTTACTCGGAATTATTACAGCTCACGATATTGTAAAAAGCTTTGGTTTTCATATTACTGAAGCAGACAATGATTCAAGGTTAGTATATAAATAAATTATTTTAAATCTAACCAATTAACACCTACTTTTACATCTACTTTTAAAGGAACATCAATGGAAACAACACTCTCCATATTACTTTTTACAATTTGGTGAACTGCTTCCAAGTCTTCTTCTTTTAATTCAAATATTAATTCATCATGAACTTGCAAGATCATTTTTGCTTCGATATTTCTTTCTTGAAACTCTTCATCTATTTTAATCATTGCTAATTTAATAATATCAGCTGCTGTTCCTTGAATTGGGCTATTAATTGCCACTCTTTCCGCTTGTGACTTAATATTTCTATTACTGGAATTTATTTCTGAAAGTGGTCTTTTTCGGCCATGCATTGTTTGAGCGAACCCATCAATTTCAGCTTTTTCTTTTAAAGAATCTAAGTATGATTTCACGCTACTGAATCTTTCAAAGTATTTTGTAATATATTCTTTGGCATCATTTCTAGAAATCTTCAATTCTTTTGAAAGTCCAAAAGATGATTGTCCATACATTAGTCCAAAATTTACTGCTTTTGCATTGGATCTTTCTTCTTTTGAAACATCACTGATTTTTTTCCCTAGTATTTCTGCTGCTGTTTGAGTATGAATATCATCATCATTATTAAATGCTTCTACCATCACATCATCTTTTGAGAAATGAGCGAGGAGTCTCAACTCGACTTGAGAGTAATCAGCAGAAAGTAAAATCATTCCGGGAGTTGCAATAAATGCTTTTCTTAATCTTCTCCCGTCGATTGAGCGCACTGGAATATTTTGTAAATTAGGATGAGTTGAGGACAGCCTGCCTGTTGCGGCCGTGTGTAAGCTAAAGTTTGTATGAATCCTACCGGATTTTTCATTAATTAATTTAGGCAGAACTTTTACATAAGTTGATTGTAATTTATCAAGTTCTCTATATCTTAATATTTTCTCTGGGATATCACTCTCCCCCATTAATAATAATTCTTCTAATACTGATGAATCTGTTGAGAAACCTGTTTTAGTTTTTTTGATAATAGGTAGACCTAATGTTTCAAATAGCAAGGTTCCAACTTGCTTAGGAGATCGTAAATTAATTGACTCCCCTATTATTCCAGTGATTTTATTTTCAATTTCAATTAACTCTTCTTCAAAGTCTATTTCCAACTCTTTTAAATAATTCACATTAATCAATACGCCATGGCCTTCTACTATATTCAATATCTTCAATAGTGGTAGATCTATTTTTTTATAAATATCACTTAAAGAATTTTCTTGTATTTGTTTCTCTAGACTTATCGCAAGATTTAATTGACCTGCGACTAAGTTAGAAATTATTTCTGCTGCATCATGAGCAGGGTAAGAATTTAAAAATAGTGCATCCTTCGGCCGGTCATCAACCTCAATATTTAAATAACGATTTAAAAGCTTTTCTATTTTATGACTGCTGGAAGGGTCCACTACATAATGAAGCTGTACTAAATCTAACACATAAGCATTAAACTCAATATGATTACTTAATGCATATGAAAAATCTCTTTTGGAGTGAGACGTAATAATAGTCTTTTTAGAATCACTCCAAAAGCAATTCAGTAATTTTAATAATAAATTTTTAGGTAAATTATTTTCTTTACTCAGAAGGTCTTCACCGTGGGCAAAAGGAAAGTAAAAGATTTCATTTGCATTCATTGCAATTGATATTGATACTATTTCTCTCATCAATATTTCTTCTGAATTATATTCTGTATGAAAAACTAATCGATTTACTTTTTGTATCTTTTTAAGAACAGATTCAAATATCAGTTCATTTTCAATCACAGTAAAACCAACCTGGGGAAGCTCTTTAGTGTCTACAACCTTAAAACTGCCTTCTTTATTCGTTTGCTCAACTTTATATTCTTGTTGTTCAATTTCTTTTAATTTTTTCAAAGCAGTTTTCATGCCTAATGACTCTAAGAATGCTTCTAATTTCTCATTGCGCGAAAAAGAAAATAAAGAATCGTTAGAATTACTGCCTAAATCGAGATCTTTTACAATTGTAATAAGTTTTCTGGACATCATCGCATCATCCAAATGATCACTAAAAGCAGTTGTTAATCTTTTACCTTTTAATTCGTCCTTATGTTGTATGCAATTATCTAAAGAACTATATTCTTCCAATAACTTTGCTGCTCCCTTGGCCCCAATTCCTTTCATTCCAGGAATATTATCAGAAGCGTCACCTACAATTGATAAATAATCTACTATTTGATCTGGCCAAACCCCCATCTTTTCAAATACAGCTTGCTTGTCATAAAATTTGTCCTTCATTGTATCTAGCATTCTGATATTTCCATCAATCAACTGCATTAAATCCTTGTCACTGGAAGCAATAATTACTTCATCAAAATCCTGTGACCATTGTTCGCAAATACTTGCGATAATATCATCAGCTTCAAACCCATTAGCTGAGGCACTAAGTAGCCCCATCTTGTCCACAAGTTCATTTATTAATGAAAACTGGGGAACCAATTCCTCCGGAGGTTCAACTCTATTTGCCTTATAGTCTTCATATAATTCATGCCTAAAATTAGGCCCTTTCTGGTCTCTGGCCAAAATAATATGTGTTGGGCCATATTTAGTAATTAACTTAAATATCATAGACCAAACACCATGAACTGCATTGACAGGAGTTCCATCTGGGGAGTTCAGCATTCTAATTGCATAAAATGCTCTAAATATAAAACTGCTTATATCGACAATGATAAGTTTTTTCTTCATTGAGAATTATCCTAGAAATACTTTTTGAAATTTCTATCACTTAAACAGGAGGTTGACCAGCTTCTGAAGTAAACCAAGTATCCTTTCTTTCTTTCACCGGAACCTGCATTCCATCATTAGGTAAAACTGACGTATCGGCCATCACGTCACCCAATCTATGCCCTGAATCTAATTTAAATAGTAAATATACTTCCAAAAGAATTAATGGAACCCCAATTAATAAGGAGATAACCCATCCCCACAATGGAAAAATACTAAAAATTAGAGGTATTAATATTGGTAAATTTCTCACGAATGACTGTCTCACTGTACAAGGTTTACCATCTTCAAGAGAAATAACTGCAAATCCCATAAACTTTTTCCCAACTGACTGACCATTTTGCAGCGAGTCAGCTATGCTCATGTAAACAAAGGACAAGATAATTCCTAACGGGTAGAAAAAAATAGAAAGAATTAATAAAATAAAAAGGTCTATTCCTTTAGCAATTAATCTCGAAAGGTTTGCAACTCTTAATGATGATTTTAATAAATATTTTCTATTCATATTCTTCTATTTTACACATAACGTAACCTATTGAGATATTAGGCATATTTTTCTAAGTTAACAAATTATGATCTCTCTCTGTACATTTTTCAGCAGTTATTATATTAATATTGGAAATTAAAATGGGAGAAACTGATGAGTTCAGTAAATAAAGTAAACCAAGATAACTTTGATGACCTAGTTATTAAATCTAATAAACCAGTTCTAGTCGACTTTTGGGCAGAATGGTGTGGTCCCTGTAGAACATTAAGCCCTTTACTTGATGAAGTTGCTAATGAACTTGGTGAACAAATTTCAATTGTAAAGCTAAACGTTGATGAAAATGGTGAACTAGCACAACAATATGGTATTAGAGGTATCCCTACTATGATCTTCTTTAAAGACGGTGAAGCTGCTAAAACATTAGTCGGCGTGCAATCTAAAGACGAAATTAAAAAGACCCTAGAAGGCTTAGTCTAGGCCAAAGTAATTTCCTCAACAAAGAGAGAAATTGCGGCAATAAATTCCATATAAGTAAAATTCGACCCTTAACTCCTTTTTTTTATAAAATAGATATAAGCTTATTACTAAACAAGGAGTTCAATTTCCATGGAAGGATCAGTATTAACAGATACATTCAATAGCATTGCTGCATTTATTCAAAGTGGTGGCGTTTTCATGTGGGTTATTCTCATTGTTTGGGCCGTAGGTATTGCAATCTGCCTAGAACGCTTTTCCAAGTTAAAAAAGTTTGATATCGACGGGCCCTCATTTATGAATGAAATACAACGTCATATTTTATCCAACGATATACAAGGTGCTATTAGAGTTTGCTCAGGATCAATTGCAATGCTGCCTAAAGTTCTCAAAAGTGGGCTTAAAAGATCAGAGCACAATTCAGATCAATTACAAAATGCCATTGACGCAACGGCACTAGAGGTCATTCCTAAAGTTGAAAGAAGAATGGGATATCTCCAAATGATAGCAAATATTTCAACATTATTTGGGCTGCTGGGAACTATTCAAGGTTTAATTCAATCATTTGCTGCCGTATCTGCTGCTGATCCTGCACAGAAAGCAGAACTACTCGCCTCTGGAATTTCAAAAGCAATGAACACTACATTTATGGGATTATTAGCTGCCATTTCCATCATGATGATACACTCATTTCTATCTGCTAAGTCAGAAAAAATCGTTAATGAGATCGATGAATATTCTGTAAAGTTAATGGATTTACTTGGTACAAAAAATAGTTCTAAGGAATAATCATGTATCGTCTACCCAGTAGAAGAACGAAAAAACATCATGCGAGTAAGCCCAACCTTATTCCTATTTTAGATGCTGTTTTTATCTTTATTTTTTTTCTATTAATGTCTGCAAATTTTATCAAAATTTTTGAAATCTCTAGTGATGTACCCATTATTTCAACATCAAGACCACTAAAATCAAAAAAGAAACCATTAGCACTAACTTTAAAAATAAAGAAAAATAAAATTCAAATCTATACAGGGGTTCCTTCAAGGTTAAGGAAAACGATAAACAAAATTTCAAAACGTCAATTTGATCTTGCGACCCTGCATGATTTTTTACTAAAGCTAAAAAGACAACGACCAACAGAACGTACAGCAATCATGGAGCCTATTTATAATGTTAATTATGAACTGCTCGTTAAAATTATGGACTCAGTAAGGATGTTAAACAGCACTGACACTGCGATTTATTACAAAGATAAAAATGGGATGGAGAAAAAGGCAAAAAGTCTTTTTGATAATATTGTATTTGGAAATATTCAAAGCTAGTAGGAAGATTGAATGAGACAAACTAAATCAATTAGAAAAAGAATGAAAAGAAAAAAAATGTCTCCCGTTGATATTGATATTACATCTCTATTGGACATACTTGTTATTATGCTTGTCTTTCTTTTAAAAAGTTATAACTCATCTGGTGTTGTCTTAAATGTTCCTAAGAATTTAAAATTGCCGATATCAGAATCACAAAATATAAATACATACGGGGTAATTGTTCAAGTTTCCCCTACTACTATTTGGGTCGACAATAAAGTCATTTATGATATCAACAAGTCCACAGGCAGAAATATATATGACATGGGAAGAAAAAGAATTGTTCCTTTATATAATGAACTCGTTAAGAAAAAAGAATTGGTAACTCAAGTCAGTAAAGCAACACCAAATGCAAAAAAGTTCTCAGGTATAGTAAATTTAATGATTGATAAATCGTTGAGGTATAATTATATCAAAAAATTATTATTCACCTGTGCAGAAGCGGGATATATTAAGTACAAATTCATTGTTCAAGGTGAAAATATTTAAACCATTAAAACACTTATTATAAGAACTGACATAGAAATAAAACAATAAAACAGTGCCATTAATTTAAAGTTTCTAATACAAGAAATAAGACTTACTGCAAGTAAAATTAAGGACCATACCATAAGACCGATAAAAAATAATCTTTGCTGAACCAAAGTACCTACATGCATTGAATCAAGTAGTATAGGCCCTAATGTGATCACAAGAAAAATGACATTCATTACTCTCTTCACAGCTAAATGCTCCTCCATTGGAGCTGACCTCCAGACTGGATCATAGGAAGCAGCAATTTCGCTTTTAGAACTAAAGTTTAAATAATGATTAAAACTAACAGCGTTATGATTGATCAGCAGAGAGCGAGAAACTAAAACTTTCCCCATGAATGAAATTTTTTCTGCAAATTCAAAATTAAGCATTTGGAAATCTACAGAGCGTTGGTCAAAGAAAAGAACTGATGGAGTATATAAAACAGGTAACCTAGGCAAGAAAATATCATTTAATAATAATATCAGTAATAAGATTGCACTCACGTCACCAATGTCAAAACTGCTATCTATAAATTCAAAAATTGGCAAAATAATAAACAAAATTACCAACATGCATTTAATCGGGCCGATACTTCTAATAATATTAATTAGTCTCATCGTTTATATCTATTTCAACTTGGGATAAAAGTTCATTGGTTGTGAAACTTCAACTATTCCACCTCCAAGAGGTTCAGGAAATCTAATTCCTTTTAAAACATTAACAACACAACCCTGTACCTCAAACGGCATTTGCTCAACACTATCTGCTGCGGCTTTTGTTACATGGCCTGATGCTCCAATTACAAAATCTAACTTAACAATTCCTTGAAACTCTTTTTGTGCCCTATCAAGAACTTTTTGATAGCAATATCTAAATTGTGGAATATGATCAATTAATATTTTTCTGATAGTATCGGGATCCATTCCGCCCAAAATAACCGTTTTAAATGGCAACCCTGCGGTATAGATACTTTTTTTATCAACAAGACCTGAAACTCCTTTTTTAGAATCTAAAGTTCCACTGGCAGCTCCTGAAAGGCTTCCAATATTCTGTGAAACCTTTGCTCTCTTAAGTGTCGAGGACTCACTTCCAGTAATCGAAGTGTCCCCTGAGTCTTCAACTGTATCTTTTGCTACTTGAAGTGATTTAGTCGAACCGCCTTTTGCCATTAAATTACTTATTGTACTTTTAAAATTTACCGATTTATAAGTATCAATACTACCTTTTGCATTTTTGATATTTGATCTTCTTTTAGAAACTGTCTTTCTCGTACTATTTGCTCCTGAAGATTTACTTTTCTTTCTAACTACTTGAAGTTTTTTGTTAACCTTTCCTTTACGTGGTGTTGCTTTCTTTACTTTCTTTATCTTATTGCTTGATTTTAAACCTGCTACTTTAACCTTTGCCTTCGTTTTCTTTTTATTTACCTTTGTTTTAATCTTGCTTATTTTATTGCTTTTTTTGCTTTCTTGGTTTCTTTTCTTTGAGGATTTTTGAACTACTTTTTTATTTCTTTTTCTCGTTTTAGCTATCGCCTTTGTTACTGCTGGTTTTTTATATAAAATTGTTGCTATTCTCTCCGGTGCTTTTTCTTTTTCTAGCTCATTATTTACTTCAAATAATGATGTTGTTAATAAAAACAAGGCGACTATTGCCAAGGTGACAATGATATTTCTTTTAAGTTCTGGATCTCTGCGAAGAAATGGCGCCGACCTAACGTTGGGAGGGGCAGATGATCTTCTAATAAAAACCTGCAAGTCATTTTGAGACATACATAAAATACAATTTTCACCCAATGAGACATTTAATCCTGCGTCGGACTCGATTGGTCGATCTCCTCCGATGTTGGTACATTTGTAGCCAGGTATAGTTTCAACTACAACGTCTTGATTATTAACATGAATGAAGGGTAGTTTTTCATTTTTTCCTAAATAAGCATACTCGAGAGAGTTTTTATCATCTGATTTTCCGGAAAGATAATAATTATAATTTTCTTTCAATGAAATATAATCCACTGAATAAATTCTATTTTTAAACATAATAATAACTTCGACTGACTCTAAGTCTAAGTTGTAATTAAATATAGGATATAAGCTTTCAACATCTTCGAAAATATATTCACTAAACTCCGCTTTAGTATCCTTGGCCAGTGGATAAATCAGATATGGGATATTGTCATTTGTATCGACGTCTAGGCTGAAGCTTTTCGGCATAGTCGGTAAATCTGAATTTGTTTTTTTCTCTGACAACATATCTAGGATAGGTGGCGGAACATCTTCTTCCTTAAACTCTTGGAAAATATATTGTTTTCCACCAAACTTTAATTCATCACCAAGCTTAAAGTTTTGAACTACTATTTTTTCATTATTAATATATGAACCATTCTCACTGTTCATGTCATATAATTTAAAATTATTCCCTTTAATTTCTAAAATTGCATGTACGCCTGAAATAGTTGAATCTTTTAAAACTATGTCACAAGTTTCGGAACTCCCGACTAAAGATCTACTCCTATTTATTCCTACAGCATCACCTAAATTATCTACAGGTAGTAATTCGTATACTTCATTTGGCAGTGTTTCTAAGTCCAAATTGTTTCTCCCATTTTATCTTACTCTTTCAATTGCTCGTCTTAATTCAGGATGAAAGTTTCTTCTATAAGGCAGTTTATTTTTAAACTTCCTTTGATACCTGGGAGATATTGATAAATCACCAGGACCACCTGACTCTCCTTCAATTTGAAGATCATCAAAGTCGAATTTTTCATACTTCTTATATTTATAAATTATTTTCTGCTGACCTTTAACTACCCCGGCCCCAAATACATGAAACACGGGTAAACATATCAATAAGATCAATCCTAATTTAAGTTTATTCATTTGCTTCTCACTCTTTCAAATACTCTTGCAAAATACTCACTATTTTTAGTAGACATATTTTTATTTATCATAGTCATTATCTTCGTTGCCTTTTCTTTCTTTCCACTTAGACTTAATGCATAAGCATAATTTATTCCAAAATGCTCATTTTCTAATAAATCAGAGTCAATATCTTTGAAATAACCTAATGATTTATTTACTTTTCCCATGCTTAGATATGTTACTGCTAAACCATTCAAGATATCTGGGTCATCTTGACCTATATCATTAAGCTGCTTAAATAATTTTAATGCTTGTTTATTATGCCCGAACCTTAAGTACAGTTGAGCAAGGTTGAATTTGGGGGTTAGTGACTTCGGTGAATAGGATGCTGCTTCTTTGTATGCTAATAATGATTTTTGAAATTTTCCTCGCAATTGACTTATAACACCTAAATTATTAATGGCCGGAGCAAAGTTTGGCCTCAAACTTCTCGCCTTATTATAAAAAAGGATTGATTTACTAACATCTCCTTTTAATAAGTAACATGTTCCTATTTGATTCCAATAACCAACATTTTTCTTGTATTGTGAATAAAGCTTATCAATAAGTTTAAATGCAGCTGGAAAATGTTGCTTATAACACAGAGAAATAAGGGATGAGATTTGATCATCAGAATCTACCACATCTTCTATTCGAGGTGCAGGTGATTTATCTAATGATTCTTTACTTAAAACGTCGTCATCGCTACTGCCATCAGTAAACACATCTTTTTTATTTTCATATTTAACAATGGGAATTGGTCTAAATGATTTGTCTGTTACAAAAGAAAACTCTTTTTCTAAGTCCTCTGAAAAATCATCATGCTTTTTTACAGCATTATTTTGAGTAGTTGTGCATCCGACAAGGATTATGGAAAAAGCTATTTCTTTAATCATTTCCAACCTCCTCTATCCATAAGTATGCCACGCTTTCGAGTGATATATTCTATGTTGAAACTTGAGTCATTAAACAAATGGTTATGTTTTGATAATATTTCATTCTTGGTTATATGCCCCCAGGCCTCTTTTTTTAATTCTATTGATTTTTTTGAAATAGGTGCTACTAAATCCTTCATTCCTTTTTTAAACGAGCTTAAGTAATCTGCCGATTTTTTTGGAGGTATAAAACTTGTTATTTTATCTGCAAAACTTCTATAACTATGAATAAGTAACTTATATGATTCTACAATTGCTTCACCTGATCCAACATTAAAAACACGAGTAGCTGCTACTGTAATTTTATCCAATTGTTTAAACATTTTTTGCAACGTAGCGTTGTAGGTTTTCTCAGGAAACTTTAACTTTATTGAATCTATTTTTTTTATTTCAAACATTAATTTCCCCAACTCTATTTTTGCATATGCATTTAGCGAATCAAGAGGGATCTCCATCTTTGCCTTCACAGAATAAGTATAGAACTTTTTTAAATCAGCAATGAATTTTTTTGATTTCTTTGCACTTCTGGCCTTGTAATGATTTGCTAATCTAAAAAAAGGATAAATCAAGTTTGGCCATAGACTTTTATTTTTAATCAATTGATTTGCTTCTTTTTCCAGTAGACTAAATTTTGATGTTGACGATAGTTCTTTGACTAACTTCATCCGGGATTTACGAACAACTTTTTTACTAATTTTACATCTTGATGCATCGGCCAAGAGTGTACTAACCCTATTATACTTCTCCATCGCTAGATATACTGTGATTGAATTTTCAAAAAATATCTTTTTATTAGTACTTTTGACTTTGCAAGTTTTATTATAGATAAGTTTATAGAACTTTGCTGCTTCTTTAAATCTACCTCGTGCATAAAAATCAGAAACTAAAGTTAAAAATGTTGATTCAAATTTCTTCACATCGGAACGAGTCATTAATGATAATGCCCTATTTAACCAATCAATAGTAAAGTTAATATTTCCCAGTTCGTAAAATAGTAATGATATATTATATGCTGCATTTTTTTTTGCTTCTTTAGAGCTCGCTTTGTTTCGATAAATACTTACATAACCTTTTAATGCCCATTTCTTATCACCTTTATTACTGGCCTGCTCCACTTTTTCAAACTGCATAGTTAAAATCAGTTGGCGTAACTTATTAGCATAAAGTTTACTAACTTTAAATTCTTCATTATTGATTCTTTTAATCCACCTTAGAATTTGTTGTTTGTTTCCTTTATTTTTGTAAAAATCCATTATTTTTGCAAGCATAGCTTCTTGTATTTTATAATCTTTTGGAAAATACTTTTGAAATTTCAACAGGATGACTTCTGATGCTTCAATATCACCTTTTTCTAATAAAGTACTGAATAGTCTTTGATAAATTGTATAAGCTTTTTTTGAACCGGGGGAGTCTTTTAATGCTATCTGGTACATGGGTATTAAAAACTTACTGCGATTATTTTTTGTAATACCTTTCTTATCTAGAGATGCCATCATACCATCAATAGATAATCGTTCTATTTTCTTGTCTCTCGCTTTGAGAGACAGATTTCTTGATGCATTATATTTCTCCAGCGAGTTATTGTAATGTCCTATTGAAAATAGCGTTTCCGCAGCATGAAATATTGCTAAATGTGCTTTCGCATTATCTAATTTAGAATCCATATCAAAATAATCAACGGCCATCAATGCTTTACTTTTTCTTATTTTAGGCCGTCTAATATAGGTGCTTCCCACCACCTGTTTCTGTAATACTGCTGACATCTTTTTTACATGAAAAATTAAATTAGTCAGTTGAGCTTCATTTAATCCTGTTTTTTGATGAAACTTAAATAGTTTTTTGGAGGTTGTTAAATGTTTGGCATTTTTTCCAAACTTTTCATATGAATTGAGTAAAACATTATTAGTTTCGATTATTCTATTTTTATCCTTAGTATATTTTAATGATTGGATTAATATATTTTCAGCTTGAGAAAATTTTCCCTGATCGATTAAATGTTTACCTACCTTTACTAAGCTTTTGGCAATATTTGATCCATCTTTTTTGTAAAACGAAACAGCATCCTTAATTCTACCACTTTCAGTATAAAAGAATGCCAAATCTCGTTTTACTTCCGTTTGCATATTGTAATAGTAATCCTTTCTACTTAACTGATAAATCTCTTCCATTAATTTGATAGCGCGCTTAACTTTACCTGTATGGAAAAAGCACCATGCCCAATTATATGCGTCTTTAGTCCACCATTTGCTCTTTCTGCTTACTAGAGTCTGATTGTACAGTTTTAATGCTTTTCTATATTGTTTCTTGTTAAAGTAAATTTCTGCAAGGGCAAGACCTGATCTTTTCCTAGTAGAGCTATTCTTTTTTGAAGTCTTAATTGATAATGCAAAGTATTTTTTAGCATCTTTATCTTTTTTAAACTCTTTCGCGTTAAATGCGAGAATATAAAGTACGTCTGATCTTCCTTTAAACTTCTTAAATCTTTTCAAGATAAAATAACAAGTCTTTTGTGCCTTAATAAAATAACGACGTGAACGTTTGAAAAATGATTTTTTGCTTTTATTTCTTCTTTCCTTTGGGCCTGTTGATAAATATTTATCATTTTCAATTTCTTTTATAATTCTGGCCTTCTCTAAATATAATTCTGCTATTCTAAGTAGCAGATTTGGCCTGGATGACCTCACTTGCTTATTAAGTCTTACAACTTCAGTTAATTCTTCATCTATCAGGCTTAATAAACGTACTCTTCGATCTTCGCCATTTGCAATTGTGAAAAGACTAAGTATTAATATAATAAAAAGTAATTTAAACTTAACAATCATTTCTATCTACACTCCGAAGTTAATGAGAAAACGTAATCTCCCAGTTCATCGGCCCAAAACTCACCGTTAAATGACCAGAAATATTGCTTATCGTTTCTTTCTAAATATGCAATATCGCCACGACTACGATTCATATCTGTTAAGTGATACAATTCAGATTTCTTTCTTGATAGCACTTCTAATTTAATATAACTCATTCCCTCAAGTGAGCGATAAAGCTGATTATTGTAAACTCTTAATCGTTTTCTTACATAAGCACCGACAAGGTCTCGTTGCATTAGTAAAGATTCCTTTAAATTTTTGGCCAATAAAATCCGTACTCTTTTATTTTGAATTGTTTTCAATGTATTAACTTCTGACTTACCTTCTAGAAATTGATTATATAAATTGATAAATGTTGGATCCTTAATAACAGATTTTAATAAATTGTTAAGTAGCTTTCCGCCATTAACCTTTTGCCCTCTTCTTTTTTTACCTAGTAAATAAAAATATTTATAATCAGTACCTCGTTTATTTAGAAGGCGAGCTAATACCACTGAATCTCTTTGATATTTTTTATAAAAATCATCTACTGTTTTTTTAGTGTCGCCCCATAAGCATAATTCCAAATAAGTTAATGCTCTCAAAATATCAATTTCAGGGTTAAAGTAATAATTAAAAACGGGGGCTTTATAAGTCACCAATTTTCCAAGTGTGCGATTATAATTCCTTTGATAAAAGCTATTCCATGCTTCCTCAAATAATATTTCAGGCCATATATGTGATGATTTTGGTAAATCTAAATATGAAAGAGTTGCATCAGCAAACTTTTTATTAGCAAACTGACTACGTGGGATTCCAACAATACAGCTATCTCTAGTAATTTCTAGTTGTCTTTTTTTGTTTTTATTTTGAGTTTTATCAATCCATCTATTTGATAGTTCTACGCATTTTTTAAATATACTTACCGAACTATTAAACTCTTTATTTAATGATTTAATACTTCCTAGTAATAGCAACACAAATGGTTTTATTGCATGATCATTTGCTCCAATACTTTCTAATATTTTTTGAGATCTTTTATATTTTCCTTTTCTAAATAATTTTTTGCCTAAGATAAACTGTAGTGTTGGAGCACTTGATTTTGATAAAATTTCAATAGGAAGTAATTCAAATTGTTTTACTCCCACATGGCCTACGATCTGATCTATTACTTTATCTACCCTTCGATTATTTATTATTTTTGCTTGAAGTAAATATTCTTTAACAAAAGGAACAGCGGTGTAATATAAACCTTGGTCAACGAGAGAGGAACTTATAGAAATATAATCATTCACTCTAATTCTTCCGCTACTTAATTTACTTATTGGCCTAAATGAGGCTGCCATTACATTTGCTATAGCAAAGTTTAAAATAAGTAAAAATACAAACAAATATTTTTGCATAAAATTGGCCTACTAAAAATTTATTCCTAATGAAACGGTTAAATCATAATTTGAATACAAAGTTTCAGTGCCTGACACCATTTCAGCTTTATAGTGCAAAGCCGTAATATCAGTTCTAATATCAAACATCTTAGTCATATAAAACTTGAAACCTGTTTCCCACATTATTGCAAAATGATCCTCTGTCTCCGAGTCAGCATCTATCCCTTGAATAACTTCCTCTTTGTTATTTGTTTCTTTTAGCTTCCCTGCCCCAACCCCTAATAACCAATCAAAATATAAAATCTTATTAAAGGTATTAATTTTTGCATAAAAGGGTGACCACATTAAATAACCACCATAGTAATTATCGACAATTCTTCTGAATGGACGTGACCCGGCACCTCCTCCTATATTTCTTACAGCTTCAGCTGCATCGCTCTCTTCACCAGTTAAGTTTTTAGAATAAATAACTTCAAATCCCAGGTCTTCTTTCAAGAAGAATCCACCTCTAAATTGAATTGGATTAGAATCTACAAATGCACCGGAGGTTGTTTTCCCGCCTCCAATATACATATAAGCTCTATTAACTTTTCTAAATTTTCTATTTTGTAGGACATAGACTTCTTTATCAGGGTCAAGCCAAGAAAAGTCGTAAGTATCGTTAATCCCAGCTTGAGAAACAATAGGTATAATAAAAAAAACTATGGCCAGTTGAAAACATATGACCTTTTTCATAATGAGAACCATAAGAAGCATCCTGCTACAAAATTATTCTTATTAATTAAAGATTCATTCTTTAATTATCATGTACTTATTTTAACATAGGTTGTTTTTCAAGCAATATCATCTGTTAATTGTGGCATATATTTCCAAAATTACACGAGCTGCAATGTTGGGTATTTTTATTTTCTAAATTACAAGTCTTACTCCAATCATCAAATAATTGAGTTTTTATTATTTCAAAAGACAAGGTTTTTTCCTCAATCTTTTGATGATCCAAATATGCTAAGGTGAGTTTAATTGAATTTTCTTTCTTGATAATATTTAGCTGGTATAAGGCATATGCATAAGTCATTAGCTGAAACCAGTAGGATAAGTTATCTTCTTTTACTTGGCCTGTTTTGTAATCCCAGATTTCAGCACTATTTTTACTACTATTCGGAATTAGAACCAAATCAGGAGTACCTGAAATTGTAAATCCAAAAAATGAAAATTTTATTGCCTCTTCAGAAATAAACCTGAAGTCATTTATTTTTGAGATTAGAACTGATTTTATCCATTCTAAAGATCTTATATCATTATCGTCAGTAATATAATAAGGAATGACCCAATTGCGCTTAATCATCTCTGAAATTACCGCATGCAGTTTTGTTCCCCTATCTGAATTTGATACTACTGTTCCAGAACTTTGAGGTTGCTGAATAGTCTTACTCCCAGTCAATTCTTGAATAGTTGAAAGATCATCATCAGTAAACTTGCAAATATTTTGTAAATAAAATTTATGAGGGCACTCCGAAATTGACGCTAGTTTGGTTACCGATAGCTCCGATGTAATCCCAAGAATGCTGCTACCATCTCGAAAGTTAATACCAACAGGGTCGCTATGAAATAAAGGTAAGTCGGCACTTTTATTGTTATAATTTGCCTTGAAATCAATTCTATCTTCAGTCATATAGTCGGTCTTAATTTCAATATCTAAATCACAACTTCTAAATCCATTGATCCAACTATTGCCATATTTGCTGCTAGGCTTTCCTTTAATATTAATATCTCCCCAAGTTAGTGATTTTTTAGCTCTTGTACATGCAACATAAAATAACCTCTTGCTCTCAGAGAATTCTTTTTTTGAATTGAGATAGCTTTCTAATATATAATTAGGTGATTTATACATCTTTTTTTGTCGTGAATTTAATTTCCACTTAAATGAGTTCGGTAAGCTTCCTAACATTTGGGTATTAGGCACAGGTGATCCATTTGTATGAATTCCTCCTAGGATCACATGATCAAATTCAAGGCCCTTAGAAGCATGAGAAGTCATTATAATAACTTTATTATTCTCAGTACCAAACTGAAAATCAATTGAATATTTACTTTCCGATTCATTATTAAACTTTTCCCAAATCAAATCTATATTTCCATTTGAAATCTGGATAATATTTTCTAATTGAACCATATTATTTACGTAGTTTGAATTTGATATTCCTACTTTGAAAATAAACTTTTGAAATGCAGCAAGTACTCCCATCGTTGCTAAATCATGAAAAAACTGTGAAATATTTAAATTTAAGTCATGATCAAAAGTAATCTTAAGATAGGAGAGGTAGCACTTCAATGAAATCTCTGTGTAGTTTTGAATTTGGTCTGTGGAACATAACCTGAAATCCATAAAGGATTCAATTAAAATCTTAAAGATTCCCATAATAGGATCATCTTCAGTTGGTACTTTCATCTGTGATAAAAAACTTATGTTGTGCTCAATCAACAGTGGTAATAAAATTTTTGTTGGAGCTAGTTTACTGTAAAGAATGCATACGGTTTCTTTATCGTTATCGTTTTTAATTTTATTCACTGTGTTTATAATCATTTTCGCTTCAAAATAATTAATTTCACGAGAACTAACTTTTTCATCTAGGGAGCTTTTGTCTTCAACATTAACAACAATACGATTTATTGTACCAGTATGCTCTTCTTCAAGTGGGTATCGTTGATTTTCTGCTATTATTTTGTTTGAGTCTTCCCCTTGAAACTTTTCTCCTTTTTTAAACAACTTTTCAAATAATAAATTGTTGAACTTTACTACTTCAAAGTCAGATCGATAGTTATTTTTTAATGATAAATTAGTACTTAAAAGTTCAACACATTCATTAAACACTCCTATTTCACCCCCCCGAAATCCATAAATTGCCTGTTTGGGATCACCGATGCAAAACAAGCGCTGAAAATCATTATTAATTATTTTCCTTATAATTTCGAACTGAATGTATGAAGTATCTTGAAATTCATCGATGATAAAATAATTATAAGAATCATAAACTCTTTTTCGCGATGATTTATTTTGCAAACCTAATGCTGTATAATATTCAAGGTCTGAAAAAGTCATTCCTCTAATTTCAAAATATCGTTTCTCGATTTCTTGGTACATATCTCTTAAAACTTGAGACCACTTAGAGCAAGCATCTAACCTATGCTCAAAGTATGCATGTATTGACTCAGAATTATCCCTGCAAAACTTTTTTAACACCTTAAGTTTATCTAAAAACTTGATAATTTCAGAGTATGTTTCTTTATCTCTCGGGGCTACTATCCTTTTGTGTTCTAAAAAGAAACTCTCTATTTTCTGATAATCCTCTGATGATCTAATCTCATTGATGGAAAGATTTTGAAAATTTTGTATTGCTTTATACCAGCTTTTTGTTTTATCTTTTGAGTATTCATCAAGTGATAATCCCCCCATAAAGATAGAGCGAATATTAATAACCTGAAAACAGTTGGAGAAAAATCTCGTTATATCATCTAATGATTCAGTTGTTTCATCTTGTTGCCACTGCAACCTTAACTCAGGAGAACCAAAGACTTTATGTAATGCACTTAATACTTGATGTTGATTTACGAGCAACAGCTCCGAAATATCTTTATCGCAGTTATTATGACTAAGGTATTTTGACATCCATGTATTAAATAAGTTTTCAATAGTACTTTTAAATTTAATTTCTGTAATAATTTCTATATCAGAAGAACAAATTGTAAAATTACCTTGTTCTAATAACTTATAGCAAAACCCATGAATTGTGCTCACTGTCAGCGAACTCAAGCACTCTTGAACATATTTCCATTTTGGTAAAGTCGACATTTTCACTTGTAGTGAAACTCTTTCACGTAAACGCAAACTAATTTCTCCTGCTGCTTTTTTTGTAAATGTCATAATAACTTTTGCCGACAAAAACTCTTTTGTTTTTTTAAGAAAAAGGTCTTCATTGGTAAGTTCTGTCTTATCTAGATACTTTTGTATCAAGTAAATTACGTGTTCAACTAATACAAATGTTTTCCCTGATCCAGCTCCTGCACTAAGTAAAACATTTCCATGATGTTCTACTGCTTTTTTTTTGCTCTTCGTTTGGTGTTCTCATTCTTGCTCTTTGTTTCGTGTACATACTTTCGAAACAATACAAAACTTGCACACAGTTTTATTTACAGGTGATGGATAAAAGTTGTTATCTGATTTAATCATCTCAACTAGATTATTTTCCTTCTTTTTATAACCGTCAATTAACTCTGTAATATTGCCTATTTCATCATATTCTATTTCTGGACCTAAGCTAAACAATCTCGACTTTAATATTTCTGATAAATTTAAATAACCAAAAAACTTATATTTTAATGGATCTTGATTAAAGTGAGTTAGATAATACAGTAATTGAATTTTGCTATAAGATAATACTTCCTTAGTAGAAGGAATTCCTGCAATTGATCTTTTGAAATCAATTATACCAACTCCAAAATCTCCTTTGACAATACAGTCAATACTTCCCTGATGAGTTTGCTTATTTATTTCAACTTCAAATAAAAACTCAATATCACCTAAGGTATTTCTCAAACTAAATAAATATTCAATCCCGGCCCTGGAATAGTTCATTACTTCAATCAAGTAAGTTTTAAATCTATTATTACTTATTACTAATTTATTTTTATCTATTGTTTGTTTCAGGATGCTTTTGGTTAGTCTTATATGATTTTCTTCGTTCCAATCAATATTTGACTCTATATATTTTTCAATTACTTTATGTTCAACCTGACCTAATAAGTAAGGCTCAATTGCTAGCTGAGAATTTTTATGTACCGTCAATGGATTTACATATTGAAAATAAAATTTTCTGGGGCAATCAATATAAGTTTGTAATTTCGTCGGAGAAACTTTCTGAAGATTATAAAACTCATTTTTAACAAACTTCGACACCTCATCCTTTTTTGACGCCATTAGTCCATTGCTCACTATTTTTTTATCAATTAAATCAAAACTTTCTAATATTTCGTCCCAGCTCAAATCAAATTCAGTCAGTCCATCTTCAATTAACAATGTAGTATTTTTTAGACTTAGCTTTTCTTCTATTTTGACTCTTAGAAATAAAAAATCTAATTCTGATCTTCTAACAGGTCCAATGGTAGAAAGAAAAGATAAAACTTTTTCGCTGTGAACCGACTTTGTTGACATCAAGCTTGTGTAGTTTGATGAAGCACAGATTATAATCTGTTCATCATTATCGCAGTCATCCAATTGATTTATCCCAACAATTCTATTATTTATACCACTTGACACTGGTGTAAAATAAACTCGGGGTAGGTTTAATTGTACCACTTCCTCTAATATATTTAGCTCAAATGAGCTGATCTCAAAATCTACTTCATTATACTCTGACCACTTATTTAATGCTTCTAAAGTTAGCATCACTACTTTCAGATATCGAGGTGATTGCTTGCTTGTCAAATGATTAACTATTTTTTCTTTTAATAATTTATTAAGTCCCGTTGCCTGCTTGTATTTATCAATATAGATAACCTCTTCTCTTATCTCGCTGAACACTTGTTTTATAACTTCTGAAAAAATATCGACAGGCGTCTTGAAATTTAAATTAGATTGTGGGATTTCCGCAATGCTATTTTGAGATAAATTTGAATCTCCGATTACGAACGTATAGGTGCTCTTACTCTGCTTTAAAAAATTTGATATCGTTGATGACATTCTATTTTTCGCAAAAGTAATTGCATTAACTTCTCTTTTTAATACCTCATTAACTTCGTATTTCGTTGGATCAATCCAATGTATCCAATCTGAGTTTCTTATTTTTGACTTAATACTATCAGGAACTGGAATATAAATATTATGTCTCAACCCCATTGTTTTTAAAAAATCGACTTGGACTGCTGACAAGTGAGTAAAGCCTATAAAAACTAAATTATTTCTTTCTCTATCAAAATCATCAAAATATTCTCCTGACCGATAGAGATCAGACAATAAGTCATAAACCTTATGCTCATCTAGTCGTTCTACTTCATTTAAGTACTGCCAAAAAGTTTTTAAAACATTGACAACATCACTGTCGAGCTCATTAAAAATTTCTTCTATCAGCTCTATTTGTAGTGTATGTCCTCTTAATTCTGTTAACAACTTAAAGGCATGTCCAAATATCTCGTGAGAATAATCCTTGAATACTTTATTCCAAACATTTCCTAATTCTATTAACAAGTCTGATTTACGAACTAGTATTTTCTTATCTTTTTCGTTAGAAATTTTTTCTAATTTATTCTGTAGAAATTTTGAAATTGTTATTGATTCAATATTCTCAGGTAATTTAGTTCTAATACTATCTGTAATGACGGGAGAAGGGCAGATAATAATATTTGTATATGAATTCTTAATAAAACTGAGTGAATATAACTCATCTATTTTTTTATAATACTCAATTTTCAACAAAATATTTCTCTTTAGCCTTCTTTACTGAAAGACTGTTAAATCTAGAATGTTTTTTTCAGGGCCCCATATAATTCTTTTGAGTAGTTCTGATTCTCCATATATACCACAGTAATTTTCTGCCCCTGCTCCTGAAGCAAAGACTGGAGACATTAATGAAGTATCCTTAAAATAAATATGGCGCCCTTGCTTTTCATACTCTCCCCATTTTTTACCTCTAGGAGGAAATAAGTATCTGCGAGAAGATGTTGAAGTTACTAACACTAGCCTATTTTGATTAGGAAGTTTATTTTGTAGCAACATACTTAATATATTATTTAACTCTAATAGATGCTCTCTTGCTTTGTTGAAATTATTCGCTTTTAAGGCATTTATATATCCAAAATCTCTCAGAATAATTGCAGATTGCTTATTCTCTTTAATAAACTTGCGATAAATAGCAAAGAAGTTGTTTGATACAGATGAAAAGCACTCCTTTCCTTGGCAAGATTTATCAAAATAAACTCCAGGCTCAGTTATAATTTGTTGTTGAAAATGAAACATTTTATCTTCTTTATGTTTCTTTTTATTCATTAACCATAATCTCATACCTTCAGTAAATTTCTCGCCTTTATCTCCACATCTATTGGCATGATATAATGAATCTTTATTCGACACCCCTGCTTCAAGTATCCCCACAGGAATTCCCTTTGTTCCAAAATAAGACCAAAATGGCAGATGTTCATAATCATCACAGCTATTAGAAATATTCTTCTTTCCAACGATTTGAGATAATAAACTAGATCTAATATCTGGCCTTAATTCAAATAGATTATAATGCCAAATCTTGCCAAGGCAGGTCATTTGCTCAAATGCAGTTTCTTGACCCATTCCAGTAAGTGTAAACTTCAAGCTAGCAAGGTGTTCCTCTGCAAGGCCTGGAACTTGAACCCAAATTATTTGAGATGGAACTTGATTAAAGTGATGTTTTTTTAAATTTAAGTGACTACCACTGGTGCATCCTGCAATAATTATTATCAAAAAAACTAAAATTTTGTTAATCACTCTTAAACCTCACCATTTTTTTCAAAATAATAAAAATCATTGATGATAATAACTCTATATCCATCAAATGTGCTGCATTTTTTCATTTAATTATTATTAAATATCAATTATTCTACATAGGACAATTTCTATCATATACCAAGGAGACTGAAGAAATGGAACAGAGTGTCAGTATGGCTACAAGAGAGATTATGTGGAATATTCCGTCTTCATTTAAAGTAAGCATGTATTCTTTCTTGGTAATTGCAATTTGTATTTTCTTTTACGGGATGTTTAAACACCTTAAATTTATTATTGGAAATGGCAAGATATTCGGACAAAATGGGCTTATTCCATCATTTTCATATTTAAATATAAAAAATTTTTTCCAAACTATATTTTTCACAAAAAAGCTTGCAAGGAATCATTATGCTGGATTGATGCATGCCTTAATTTATTATGGTTTTTTGATTCTTTGGATTGCAACAGATATTGTTGCAATTCATTACGACACGCCGTTTAAAATATTTCAAGGCCCATTGTATATTATAATTTCTATGCTTGCTGATCTTGCGGGATTGATGATGATTGCCGGTATTATTCTAGCATACTACAGAAGGTATTTTAAAAAAGAAAAAATACTTGCAGCGTCGAAGCCTGATAGTGAAAAAATAATGTACTCAATGTTATTAGCGCTTGTGCTTTTGGGTTACTTAATTGAGGCTTTAAGAATTGTAGGTACAGGAATGCCAATTGGAGAAAAGTCATGGGCACCTGTTGGTTATTCAATTGCTGTTATTATCAAGGCTTTTAACTTTTCAGACAGTTCTCTCGGGCTTACTTATAGAATTTTTTGGTTTGTTCACATGGTCAATACTTTAGCCTTTCTGGCCATTATTCCATATACTAAATTTTTACATATGTTCATTATTCCATTAAATGCTCTTTTATCTAAGGAAAGAGAAGGTGCTATCTTGAACCCTATGAATTTTGAAGATGAAGAAGCTGAATCATTTGGTTTAGGTAAGCTATCTGAAATGACTATGAAAAATAGAATGGATTTATTATCCTGCGTTGAATGCGGAAGATGTACAAATGTTTGCCCTGCACTTCACTCTGGGAAAAATTTAAATCCTAAAACAATTATTACTAAAGCGAGGGATTTGACTCAGTCTGCTTCTAATATTGATGTTGAATTTTGGGGAGATAAACCCATCTATGAATCTAATGAATTGGATGCCTGTACTACTTGTGGTGCTTGTATGGAGGAGTGCCCAGCAAATATAGAACATGTTAATATTATTATGGAAGCAAAAAGATATAAAGCATTAACACTCGGTGATATTCCCCCTGCTGCAGCTGATGCCATTAATAAAATAAAAATTAATGGAAATCCTTGGGGGCTTTCTCAGGAAGAAAGATTCAAGTGGTCTGATGGACTTGATATACCTGTGATTTCGACTAATAAAAAAGTTGACTACCTTTACTATATTGGATGTGCTGGTTCATATGATGCTGAAAACCAAAAAGTAGTTAAAAATACAATCGCATTACTTAAGAGTGCAAATGTTGATTTTGCGGTCTTAGGCAAGGCAGAAAAATGTAATGGTGATCCTATCAGAAGGTTTGGTGACGAATATTCATTCTATGAAGTTGCTGTAGAAAATATTGAATACTTAAACCAATATGATTTTAAAATGGTTGTCACACATTGTCCTCATTGTCTACATACCATAGGGAAGGAGTATGGTAAGTTTGACAGTGGAAATTTTAAAACAATTCACCATTCAGAGTTGTTGGCACAACTAATTCAAAATGGTCAACTAAAACCCAAGAATCCTATCAATAGTAGGATGACTTTTCATGACCCATGTTATTTAGGAAGGCACCATGGAGACTATAGTTCTCCTAGACAAATACTCGAATCAATACCAGGCATAAGCATTAAAGAAATGGAGAAAACTAAGGATAGGTCTCGGTGCTGTGGAATGGGTGGTGGAAATATGTGGTATGAATTACCTGAAGGTGAAAATCTTGCAATTGAAAGATTAAAAGATATAAGTTCTGTAAGGCCGGAACAATTGGCGACTGCTTGTTCTTATTGTATGATTAATTTTAACTCATCAAAAAGTACAGTAGAAGGAACAAAAGAAGTTGAAATTAATGATGTTGCATCAATCTTGGCAAAATCAGTCTTGGATTAAATTTCTCCAAAGATATTTAATCTATTTTTCTTTGTTATCAAATATTGTCATTGCACAAGATGATATCTTAGGGCCAATACAATCTTTGGAGAAACAAATCTCACAACAAAGAGATGAATATAAAACACTAGTACATAAGTTATTAAAAAGTGGCCCTCCTGAAAGTAATTTTAATACAAATGAGAAAATAAGTATTTCATCAGTTTATATTGAATCCATCATTGCTAACTCTGAAGAACAGTTTTTAAGATTATCAAAAACCAAATGTGATTTTTATGCACTTTTATACAATAATTTATTAAAAACAACTTTTGTCTCTGACCAGAATATTTTATTAAATAAAAATGGTAATTTTATTCTTGGCGACAAACAAAAATTCCTAGAAGCAGTTATCAAAAAAGATTGCTTTAAGCTAAGTGAAATATTGACTCTCTTTTCAGTAAAAAATAATACTTCAACGGTAAAAAGTTTAAAATTTATTGTGCCTGAAAATCAAAAACAATGCTCAAATCAATTTAACACATGGAAAGAAAATAAATTCCTTCCATTTTTGTGTGGAATAACAAAAAAAATTCAAATTGGCCGAATTGCAAATGAAAGACTTAAGTTAACGGGTAATGACGCAAACAGAATTCGTTCATATAAAAAACGTGTCAGGGAAGCAAAACTTTTGAAGGAAAAATTATCTTTCTTTACTAAAAACTATTTAGAAAACTTATGTACCAATTTACAAAATGAAAAAACATTTTGTTCAATATATCTTACTACAAACTCTTGGAAAAAAGTTCTAACTGGAGATTTACCAAAGTATAAATTATATTATTTATGTAAATATATTTATCCAAATAAGAACATTGGGTTAAACGAGCTTACAAGTTGTGCCAAGAAGTTAACTGACATACCCAAATTATGTACTAAAAAATCTGCGAATAAGAATTTGGCATTTTTCCCTAGGCCTAATTGCAATAGAATTTCCGATGCATTATCAATTTCACACCTTAAAACAGACTACCAAGACTGTCCTGTTAATGCTGACAACTTAGCAATAACTAATATTCATAGAATTTCAATGCACTTTAAAAAAAGAACTATAAATAGTAATATCAATCAATGCACCAATGAGATGTACGCAAGTCTCGAAAATCTATACTCAGTATTTGACAATGATGAAAAATGGCCCTTGAAAATATGTTATGAAGATCAAATAGAAAATGAAGAAATATGTAAAAACTATATTCCAGGTGATAGTTCCAAAAATGCTAAATCCGAAAATAATATTGTTGCTAGCATCATTAAAAGAATTCAACCAGCACTAAGTTCACTCAAATGTAATTTGATTGACAAGGATAGTTATAAGCCTTTTTTATTACGATATAAGCATGGTTGCTTCATTGTTTATGAGCAGGCAAACTGTACTCCGTTACATTGTCCTAAAAAAGTAATTTATGACACAAGAGAAATTACTGGAATTAAGTATGTAGGCGGACCTATTTTTTCTTATTTTCAGGCAAGACTAAACGATAAAATGATATCTCTTTTTAAACCTATGGAACAGTCATTAAACTTTAAAAATAAGCTTGTACGTAACCTAACAGAGCTAACAACTTATTTAGACTCATCATTAAATTCTCTAATTCATGGTGTGGGATGTTTAGAAGATATTCTCCCTCAATCATTCAAGAAAATCTCCATTAATCAATGTACTCCTATGCCTTTTATCATTGATGGTTTTATAAAAAAACAAGATAAAATATTACTTTCAATAAGAACCTCTCTTGATAACTTACATGCTCCGAGATTAATAAGTTGGAATTATATTTTCTCTGCAATTCTTACTTACAGTAAAATTCAACCAAATAAACAATGGGCACTATATGGTATTAAATAGATGTCTTTTTCTTGTCCTCATATTGATTAATAGCTTCGAAGTATATGCTGATAATACTAAATTACAAACACTATCCAGTAAGCAGTCAATAAATAACATCCGATTCTTTTCTATTGATGGAAGGTTTACATACTATCAAAAAAACTCTGGAAACCTCCTTCTATCAACAAACTACAGCGTTTCCAAAGTATTAATGTCGGGCCCAAACACACAGTATATTATTAAAAGTAGTCCTAGTAGAAAAAAAATACTTGTTGAGCAAAATACAAACCATCATACTTACTTTACAGCTAGGCCTGCAAACAATATTTATTCCGTGGGTTTTGGTGAAAATTCTCCTACCTTAATTGGGGTTGGGCTTGCATCTAAACTGCATTTAGATGATGAGTGGGCATCTTTTTATTCATCTCAACTCAAGACAATATATATTAAAAACCTTAAACAACAATCAATCAACTTTGATATAAAATTACAAAATAAAATAAATCCATTTTTTATTCCTGAATTAATAATGCTTTCGGAGAAGACACTTATATACTCTGATATTAATCAAAAAGGAAATGTTGGTATCATTAAATTTGAACGTCAAACAAATAAGTTCACGCCAATAATTGTCAGCGACTCTCATGAAGAAAAGATTGAACTTTGCTTAAGTGATAAATATATTTACGTAGGACGATTTGGAATTAATCATTCAGAACTAGGCAGTAAGATAACACAGTATGATAGGAATAACTTTTTTAGTGATAATGGAAAAATTGTTTATGAAAGTAACCAAGATGATTTTGGCAATATCATTTGCAACCATCATCAAGAAAAAATTTATTTTATAAAAAATATTTCAAAAGATAAATTTACCTTTAGAACAGAAGCGGCAAAGTTAAACCTAAGTGATAATAAATTAGAAATTATTAGCGACCTAAATTATGTCACTAATATTATTGATATCGATGGACGGTTACTAATTCCGCATATTGGAAAGTTTTATATATTATCGGGTAAAAGTAATCTTACGACTGACTCTTTAGACGCCAAGGATACTAAGGATACTAAGGATACTAAGGATACTAAG
>CAYRDP010000016.1:49128-66865 GCA_964423165.1 uncultured Bacteriovoracaceae bacterium
AAGGATACTAAGGATACTAAGGATACTAAGGATACTAAGCTTATCCCAAATCCTAACAATACTAAAAAGAAGAAAAAATGAAACAAGGTTATAACTTTTATTATCTTTATTTTGTACTTAGCATGCTGACAATGTCTGTCACCTTTGGGGCACAAAAATGGACTTCAAACGAAACCATACCAACCGAAATGAAGGCCATCGTAGATTCAATAAATCTCCTTGAAGGTGAATCACGGGCAGATGCAAACAAATTATTAAATAAACTTAACTTACATCTAAGGAAAATTCATAATATAAATAGAGTGCTCACTATTGAAATTAATAAAATCATTTTACAACAATACCGAAATAATCAAAGTGATCTAAACCTAAATATAAAAACAAAAATCACAAAAATAAAAAAATTAATTCAGTCCAAAGGAAATCTCTATCATCCATTTTCATTATATTTAATTAATTCACTATTAAATGGGTTTATCATATTAGTAGATACACCATACTTTAGAACTTTTATAAACAAATTAAAATATCAACCTTCTAAAATAACTCTTAATGATAAAACACTTGAGAAAAAAATTAAATTTATACTCCCATGGATAAACCATATAATGCAAGTAAGCCCACAGGAGTTTAACCAACTTGTATCAAAAGTAATTATAAATATACTGTATTCTCTTGATCTTAATTTACAGATTATTATAAATAATTCAGAAAGCTTAACTCTTAACAATTTAATTTTTTTTAATGAAGTAGAAACAACAAAAGAAATTAAGAAAATTACAAATATTGAGAAAATACTAGATATAGAACCCAATGAGATTATTCCTGCAAAAACAGATATTTCAGCTAGGTTTCTTCCACCTGATTACCCTAAAATAGACCCGGACTACATACCGCCAAAAACTTTACCTATACCTGTTAACGATTGGATATTAGACATGTGAATATTGCCTAATAGGGACAATATTAGTATGAATACTAATATCTAAATGGAGTCATATTATGACATTAAATAAAAAATCATATAAAGGAACTAGGGACTTTTTTCCAAAACTAAAACGTAATCAAAACTATTGCTTTAGTAAAATGACTGAAGTTGCTGAATTATTTGGTTATGAACCTTACGATGGGCCATTACTCGAGGAAGTGGAACTATACAAAGCTAAATCAGGCGAAGAATTAATAGATCAGCAAATATATAGTTTTACTGACCGTGGCAACAGAGAAGTGGCCATAAGACCAGAAATGACCCCAACTCTTGCTCGAATGGTGGCACAAATATGCAAAGAGGTACCTCGTCCAATAAGATGGTACTCAATTCCCAATCTAATGAGATATGAAAGGCCGCAAAAAGGAAGATTACGAGAACACTGGCAATTTAATGTCGATATTTTTGGTGCTAAAAATGACTTTGCTGAATTAGAGATTATTCAGATGGCAATCATGCTATTTAATAATTTTGGTGCTGATGAAAACCACTTTGAAATTTTAGTCAATAATCGAATTATCATTGATTTCGTCTTCAATGACTTAATGACTTTAAACAAAAATGATAGCTACAAACTTTATAAAATAATTGATCAATCAAAAAAAGTAGGGCCGGATAAATTTAAAATACTTTTAGATGAACTTGGACTCCCCAATGACGCAAAAGCTATTTTCACAAATTACCTCAAAATTAATAGTTTTCAAGAACTCATTATCTTTCTAAAAAATCACAATTTTGAATTTACGAAATGGGATGCTGAAAACTTTTACCAAAACCTAAAAGATCTAAAAATAGATCAATATATTAACTTTGATACTTCTATTGTAAGAGGACTTGATTACTATACGGGACTTGTTTTTGAAATTTTTGATAAAGCACCAAATAATAATAGAGCACTTTGTGGTGGCGGAGTTTATGATAACTTACTTCAAATATTTAATGAGGCTCAAATGACTGGAGTCGGTTTTGGCCTTGGAGATGTAACACTAAACCATTTCCTGGAAAACCATAATTTATTACCTGATTTTACCGATCCAATCAATGATATATTATTAACTTATCAAAACGCACAATCAGAGAGCTATACTTTACATATTGGACTTGAATTAAGAAAGCTTAACATTAAAACTATTATCCCTCCTGGTGAAATTAAAGTAAAAAAAGCTTTTAACTTTGCCGAAAATAAAGGATGTAAACTAATAGCTTTTATTGGTGATAACGAAGTTAATAATAAAACTATTCAAATTAAAAACATGAAAACAAAAGAGCAAACGACTATCAGGCTTAAGGATCTTATAAAAATAAAAGATTTACTTAATTAAATCTTTTTCAACAAACATTACAGTAAAAAATATAACCGAAAATGGATATGCCAATAAATTAATTATTGGAACGGCAAGCAAAAATAAAAAAAGTCCCCCGGATATAGATGTTACTAGAAAATGTGATTTAAATGTTTTCAGACAATTTATAAAAGATAAATTGTGGCGAGACCAACTATAATCTAAAAAGCTCGCGGCAAGTAATAATGCCGAAATCAAAATAGCAAAAGGTGCAAAAATAGGTATTAAACTCAACAAATATGAAATTAAAGTTAGGATTATAATAAATACTATTTTTTTAAGCTCTGTTAAAATAATATTTAGGATTTTTGAAACCATCCCCATAATTGATTCACTGAGACCTGTTGGAACTTCGTTCAAAAGTAATTTTTCAACTCTGGAACTAATTAGATCATTAAATGGTGCAGCTATAATTGAGACTATTATTACAAATGTCCAACTGATTAAAAAGAATAAGGAAACCATCATTATCCCTGTAATCGCATAATAAAAAAATAGCCCCCAACTACTGCCTGACAAAAAGGAATCAATCCAATTTTTTCCAAAAGGTAATAAATCAGTATAAATCCATGAACCCAAAAAATAATATAATAATGATCCTACAAAAATGGGTAAAGCACTTAATATTACAGTAGGCTTATCAGAAAGTATCAGACCCCATGATTTTTTCATACAAAGAAGAAAAAGCTTCATAATTATATCTCAACTTTTAAAAAGACTATTTGATCAACTTATTTATTTAATATAAATTAAATATTCAATAAATATTAACTTCTATAATAAAAGATGTCATGACAAATATAAAGAGACAACTCGTACCTGAATATATCCAAAAACTGCAAGTTTACCAGGCCGGCAAACCAATTGAGGAGCTTGCCAGGGAAAAAGGATTAACTAAAATAAGCAAATTAGCAAGTAATGAAAACCCCTTAGGGCCATCACCTTATGCGATAAAAGAAATGACTAGAGGACTCTGGAGTCTTCATCATTATCCAGATATGCATGCTCATAAACTTAAAACGGCCTTATCTAAATTATATGACCTTGAAACAAGAAACATTATCCTCGGAAATGGTAGTGAAGGCATAATGGCATATATCGTTCGCGCTTTTTTAACTCCAGGGGAGGAAGTACTTACTTCTGAAAATACTTTCATTGGTTTTTATATTCTTGCCCAAAGCGTAGGAGCTAAAATAGTAAAAACAGAACTAACTCCAGACTTTAGATATGATATAAAAAAAATTATAGCGAAAATTCACGATAAAACGAAAATAATCTATATTGCAAACCCAAATAATCCTACAGGAACCTATATTACAAAATCTGAGTTTGATAATTTAATGGAACATGTACCAAACCACGTATTAGTAATTTTAGATGAAGCATATTATGAATTTGCAAAAGAACGGTCCGACTACCCTGACTCCATGGATTATCGCTATGATAACGTAATCACACTTAGGACATTTTCAAAAGCCTATGGCCTTGCCGGCATTAGAGTAGGGTACGGATTTGCTCATCGCAACCTTGTGACTAGCTTAAGTAAAGTTAAACTTCCATTTGAGCCTAACTTAATAGCGCAACTTGGTGCATGTGGAGCTATTTATGACTCACCTCATTTAAAAAGAACACTAGATAATAACAAAATAGAATATGATAGATTAATTAATTATTTAACAAAATATAGCTTTAAACCAATCAAATCAATTACCAACTTTGTTTGTCTTCCCACTGGATCACTGGAGGCAAGTAATTGGCTCTTTGAAGAGTTACTTAATAGAGGTGTTATTATCAGGCCTTTAAAAGTAAATTATATGCCCGATTTTATTCGTATTTCAGTTGGAACCAAAACGGAAATGGACCATTTCTACCAAGCATTTGATAATTTAATCAATGAATATAATTTAAAGTTTAGGTGATATTTATGCCCCTAAATCTTTAAGGACATAAATATTTTACAAGACCGTTACTTCTTTTAATACTGCTTCAAATGTCTTTTCTTCTTTGATTGCATACATTAAATTAGATTTAATTTTATCATTAGAAGTATAATATTGTTTAATTTGCTCAATATCCATTCCTGTACCAGCAGCAGTTTCTTCTAACTTTGCGTTAAAGTCATCTTCTGATGCTTCTACTTCATATTTTTTTCCAAGATGATCTAGGATTAATCCTGATCTAACTTGAAAATCTGCTTTTTGGTCTAGATCTCCGGCCCATTTATCAAAATAGTCTTCCATCATACTTTCATCAAAACCTTGTGATTTTAAATTATTTTTTAAGTCATCTTTCAAATGGTCTTTTTGCTGCTGGATCATTGTTGCCGGCACATCAAATGTATTTTCCTCAATAAACTTCTCTAAAACTTCTTGATGTAACTTTTCTTGTGCTTGTCTTTCTTTTTGCTTAAGAAAATTTTCTTTTCCCTTAGTAACCAGGTCATCAATAGATTCATATCCTAGTTCTTTTGCTAATTCATCCGTTAATTCAGGTGATCGTTTTTCTTTTATTTCTAGAAGCTCTACTTCAAATGTTACATTTACATTTTTTAATTCATCAACATGGTACTCTGCAGGAAAACTTAAATCTAATGATTTTTTATCTCCTTTTTTCATACCAATAACTCCTTCCTCAAACCCAGGAATAAAGCTATTTGAGCCTACTTCTAATAAATGCTCAGCCCCCTTCATATTATCAGGACGCTCACCATCTTCTTTTATACCCTCAAAATTAATTACTGCATATAAACCATTGTTAACTTCTGCATCTTTATCTGTTAACTCTACCATCTCTGCTTTAGATGCTACTGAATTCTTTTTTAATTCTTCAATATCTTGCTCTGTTACTTCCACTTTGTCTTTTGTAAATTTAAAATCTTTAAACTCACCTAAAGAAACCTCAGGAAAAACTTCTAATGTTACATCAAAGCTAATACTTTGACCTTTTTCATATTTCATATTTTCAAATGCAGGGTAACCTACAACCCTTAAATCTTCTTCAGAAATTGTTTCATATAATTTATTTTGTACAAATTTATTAACAATATCTGTCTCTATTTGAGGCCCATACATATCTTCAACCATATTTTTTGGAGCTTTACCTTTTCTAAATCCTTTCAAACTTACAGTTTTTCTTTTCTCTGCTAACTCTGTTTGAAATTCTTTTGTTAAGTCTAATTCATTAAAAGAAAAAATTATTTTTCTTTTACATCCATTAATATTTTCAACTGTATATGACATAATCAACCCCTTATAATGCGGCACGTTCCAATGTAAGTTTTTGAGAAAAATAGCGTTTTCTCTGCTAATTGTCAATTTAATAGACTAATATTGAACATTACTCATATATAGGCCCTGGGGGGGTGCTACAACCCCTATTTTATTAGATAATTTTTTAACCAAAGACTCTTCCAACCGCTCAATACTACAATCACCTTTTGCAACCGACCAAATAGAGCCCATAATTAAACGAACCATTTGTTTTAAAAATCCAGAACCTCTTATCGTTAATACATAATAATTACTATTAAAAAATCCATCATTTGATTTTTGTTCAATATTACACTCATAAATATCTTTAACTGTACTTATCGTTTCCGAACCAACACAAAAGTAATTCATAAAATTATGTTTTCCAATAAATTTATCTGCCGCCAAACTAAGTAAAGATTTATCATAATCAAAACTACAAAACGTCATTAAATCTAAAATCCAGGGATTAGGTGAATCAAAGCTGAAAATATATTTGTATTCTTTCCATTTTGAGTCTCTAATGGGATGAAAATCTAAACTTGATGGCGCTACATCTATAATCTTAATTTCAGGCCCTAACAAGTTATTTGCTCCATGTAAAAATGCACTTGATGGTAGTTGCACAGGCAAAGTAACCCGAGCAACCTGACCTAATGAGTGAACACCTGCATCTGTTCTACCTGCTCCTATTATTTGTATTTTATTAAATGGAGCTTTAGATATTGTACTAATTGCTCTTGTGATTTCTCCTTGAATTGTCCTACAAGCAGAATTATTTTGTATCTGCCATCCATGAAAATTTGTACCTTTATATTGAACTTTTATTTTATAAGTAATCAAAACTTAATCCAAGGCCATAAGACAGACCTTCATTTGTGATTTCATCTTGAAAATTACCAAAACTATGATAACGAGCTTCAATAGTTAGATACATTTGTGATACCCCTCTCTCGCTATACAATGAAAAACCTGATCTAGTAAATATGTTTGATAAGCTTATCATTGCTTTACCATTTCCAAAATATCCATATCCAAATTGCCTAATTCGCTTAGATTCTTCACCTTGTTCCATGTCATCCCTGCTTTGTGATAACATCATGGCAGAAGGCCCACCCGAAATGCTTATCTTGATAAAACGTCCAAGTGAGACATCCATTCCTAAAGATATGTCGACAGGAATAGACCAAAGTTTAAAGTTAGTATTACTAATAGTATTACTTTCAAAGTAACCATTTCCCGAACTGAAGCTCAATCCTAAGTTAACTCCTGACGTAAAGTCGACCCAACCTCGATACAAATATTTTGTCCCTGATAAAATCAGGTAACCAGTACTTATTGAATCATCACCATTTTCAAACACTTTTTCAAATATATCTTTGCTGTCTGTTATTTTATAATTATCAACAAGGAAATATGAGATTGAAAAGCTATTAGATCCAACATCACTAATTTCAGATAAAAGTTTATCATCTTCATTATAAATTAAACTGTTTCTATTCTTTAAATCAAAAGAAAGTGGTTGGTTAATAGATCTCTCTATCCCCATTAGTGTTGGAATTGATATTAAGAGGTAAAGAACAAAAAATATTTTACTCATTTTTCCACTCAAAGACATTTTTTAATTCTCCTTTATGTAAAAAGAAATAAATGATTGATGAAACTACGTATAAAGTAATTATTGTAACCACCATTATTTGTTCATAAATAAAAACGAGAGCAAGTAAAATAAAAATAATCATCAACATCGATTTCTTGTGATTTTTTATAAACCTAGAGTCCTTAAAACTATTAAATGGAATATTTGATATCATCAATAAGGCATAGAACAATGTGTAAATCATAGGTATCGAGGCATGATCATCTAATATTGTAAATTCTAATGAAATTAAGACATAGCCTACAATTGCAATAGCTGCACCTGGTATTGGTAATCCTTGAAAAAAAGAAGAAGGTACTTTTTCAATACTAGAATTAAATCTAGCTAACCTCAGGGCGCCACAAAGAACAAAGATAAAAGAAATAACTAAACCAAGTCTGCCAGCTTCAAGTAAAAATCTATTATAAATTAGCAATGCTGGTGCCATACCAAAAGAAATTAAATCACTTAAAGAGTCAAATTGCTCTCCAAAAGAAGACTGAGTTCCTGTTAGCCTTGCGACTCTTCCATCTACAGAATCAAAAATGGCACCTAAGATTAAAACCAATGCTGCTTGGTAGAATTCCCCTCTCCAAGAAAGAATTATACTAGTAAAACCACATGCCATATTTAAGGCGGTAAAAGTATTAGGTAAAAAATAAAAAATTATTCTCTTATTTTCTTTTTGAGTAATATTTCCAGATGCACTATTCATGAAATTTCCTATAAATTATTTGTTGCTAATACAGATTTGGTTGCACATACTTTCTCTCCAATACTACAAGTAACTCTACTATTATTATTTAAATATATAAACAGAGTACCACCAAAAGGTAAATAACCAAATATTGCTCCCTTTTTGCCTTTATCTCCTGACAAAATCTGCAACACAGAGCTTCCTCCTAATGGACATTTTATTACTTTAATTCCAACCTTCATCTCATTATCAAGACCTTTTAAAATTATATAAGAATGTTGCAAATCTTGTAAGTTTAATCGTTCCTTTAGTTTTGAAAATCGTAATAATGACAGTCCGTTCTGAGAAATTATATTATCTACTTTAGTGTCAGCTGGCATACGCAATCCAAACTCAGAGAACCAACTTACTGAAACTCTAATTTCAGTAAGGTTATTCCCTAATTGATTACAATTAACATCTTTCTTGATCGATATAATTTTACCTGAAGCAGGTGACATAATACCCGAACTAGCTCCGCTCAATTTATATTTTTTTCTAAACATAAAAACAAAAACAAAAACAAAAGTAAACGAGACCATCGATATCAATAATGTAAAATTAAAATAAATAAATATTAAGCATATTAATAAAGTTACAATAATTCTCTTTGACAAATAAGTTCTATACAAATTAAGTCCTTCTTGTAATTAACTCTTCACCTTAAATTCTTTTTCTGCTGTACGATAATAAAACGGAGTCTCTCTTAATCTTTTTTTCCTTACGATTGAAAATAATTTTTCTGACTCTTCCGCTATTAGTAACGAAGTCTCATGGAAATCTATATCCAGTAACCCTAATTCATTATTTTTACAAAATATATTAACATTACTTTTGTTAATATAATCTAACTGGTTAACAATCTCTTTTTCATGCACCAATTTGATAGCATTTTCTTCACCTTTCCAACTATAAATAAAAAACTCCGATTTAAATGCATTTGAAACCCAAACCCCCTCTTTCTCACCAAGTAAATAAGGTATTTGAAAATGGTTAAAAGAATAAGTTGGTATAGATTGCCACTCTAATAATTGTGAAATTCCTTCCCCTACTCTCATTCCTGTATAGGAACCTGGGCCTGAAATATTAAAAATAAAACCTATCGAATCTAAGAATAAATCATACTCTGTTAACGTATCATAGATAATTTTATGGATCTCTTTACTAGTTTTTATTTTTCCTCGATTAACTTGTTTTAAAAATTTATAATCATCGGAAATTAGGGCCACTATTAACTCATCACTTGTATCAATAAATAGGCCTGGCATTTATAATAACCTAGAGAAATCGTTATAAAGTGCTGCAAAAGTTAACAGTAGTAAGAGAGATAGTCCGACTTGTTGAGCTATCTCCATTTTTCTTCTAGATAATGGGCCTCTATTTATTACTTCTAGAAAAATAAATAAAATATGCCCTCCATCTAATACAGGTATAGGTAATAAATTAATAATAAACAAATTTATAGATATCAGTGCCATAATTTGAAAGAAATAAGATAAGCTTAAATTATAAGAGTCTACTGCTACTTTACCAATCGCAATTGGACCACCTATACTTTTTATTGACACTTCATTTGTAATTAATCTTCTAAATCCTTCAAGCGTCTTAATAATAGAATTTGAAGTTCTACCCACGGCTAAATAGAGTGAGTTAAAAAAACCCTTAGACTTTGATTGTACAAAGTTTAACCCAATATATTCAACGCCACTATAAACTCCAATTTGTTTAACTTGAACGTCACCTCTGTAAATAAGCCTAGGAGTAACATCCAAACTTATCTCTTTTCCTTTTCTCCATAGATCAATTTTAACTATTACATCCTTCGATTGTTGTAGATTTACTGGTAGCTCTTCAAAGCTCATAAGCCTTTTACCATTAATCCCAGTAATTACATCATTTCCTTTTATGCCTGCAATATCGGCCGGGGATTTCATCTCAATACTTTTTACAAGTAAGTCTGATGACAAAAACCCTAATTTTAAAAATCCTTCGAAGAAGTCAGATTGTTTATTAATATTTAATGTTAGCACTTTCGAGTGGGAAGGAACTGTCAATTGCTCATCATCTGAATTAGATAAAAATTTAAATAGATAAAAATTAACTTCTCCTGTCTTATCTGCCATTTGATCAAATGACATAGACCAATCCACGCCGATGCTGTCTAATGACACTCCATATTTAACACCCTCACTATCTACTACTATTGGTTTTCTTAAGAAAGGTGGCCGGCCCATAAAAAACTCAATAAACTGTTTTTGATTCATTCCCAGGGCTATTTCTTTTGTCGTTTTACCTCTTTGTACTGTAATTGTTTTTGTAATTTCACCTGTTGATAATGCCAAGTCAGTTGGATTAAAAACCTCATCCCCATTAATCTTTTTAATTATATCACCCGTTCTAATTCCCTTTTCATAAAAAGAAGTATTACTATGAATCATTCCAAATTTAACTTCAGGGGCTTTTTCTCCTACAAGTAATAATAAAAAAAACAACACATAAGCAAAAATAATATTTGCCAGAGGCCCCCCAAATACGATCCAGAACCTTGCCCACTTTTTCTGAAATGAAAAACTATATTTCCTGTCCTCTTCCGGTATTTCATCTTTTAACATCGGATCATCACCAAACATTTTTATATAACCACCTAAAGGGATTAAGGAAACGGCATATTCGGTAAAACCTTTTTTAAACTTGAACAGCTTGGGGCCAAACCCTAAAGAAAAGACCTCTACTCTTACCTTAAATAATCTAGCGAATAAAAAATGCCCTAACTCATGGAAAAAAATTAGTGGACATAAAAAAAGAATAAATATTAAAAATTTTTCAAACATTACAAAACCTCTAAAAGTAAAAATTTTTCAAAATGGACATATAAAAAGGTGCTAAAAATATTAACCCATCTATTCTATCATAAATTCCACCATGGCCAGGAATTATAGATGAACTATCTTTTAATGAAAACTGTCTTTTAATCTTACTTTGAATCAAATCTCCCAACTGGGACATCACCCCTAGCATACAAAAACTAAAAAATATGAAAACACCCATCGAATTAAAGAAAATATTCCACACAATACCTCCTAAAACCCCTGATGTAATTGAACCTCCAATTAATCCTTCCACTGTTTTTTTAGGACTAACCGAAGGCCATAATTTATGCTTACCAAAATTCTTACCAAAGAACCAAGCCCCAGTATCCATACCAAAACTGATACAAAATAATACTGCCACTAACTGAAACCATTTCTCATGTGACAAAAGAATCCCTAAAACTAAAAACATTGAAAGAAAATAAATAGCACTTATATAGTACTTTTCTTGTAATAAACCCTTAAATTTTGCAGATGTTATATCGGTATAAAATAAGTAACCCAAAAGGATTATATTTAAAGCCATAGCAAAATATAAAAAAATATTTAGTAACAAATTTAATTTAAATACGTAAATAATTAATATAAATGGAACGATTAGAATTAATTGATTGCATAAGTAAAAAAGTGATTTCCTCTCTAATTTAATGAAATTAACATTTACCTCATCTATTAACAAAATACCCACCAAAAGAGATGCTGCTGCTGCTACTTCACTTCCTAGCAAGTATAGTCCATACACCATTGACATGAGAACTAATGCTGAAATAATTCTTACTTGTGTATTTGACATTAATTCACCTCTAGAAAATCAACTTTGTTTTTACTTGCTATATTGATTGATGAATATAAATTAATTTCTTTTTCTATACTTCCAAACCTTCTATCAATTCCATTAAATTGTCTGATAATTTTTTTAAATTCATCTATTGAAAAATCAGGCCATTTTGTTTTTGTGAAAAATAACTCAGCATAAGCACTTTGCCATAAAAGAAAATTAGAAATTCTTTGATCTCCACCTGTTCGAATTAATAAATCTACATCTCCTAAGTCGGGCACCATTAAGTTATTTGTTATGTCATTTATATTTGATAATTGCTTACCAGGATTTTCTGCAATAAACTTATTTGCAGCAAAGACTATTTCATCCTTGCCTCCATAACCAAAAGCAAAGCTTAATTTTATTCCTAAGTTATCTTTTGTCTCATTTTCCAAGTCCTGAACTAATTTCTTTGTCTCGATAGGAAGTCTCGAAATGTCACCCATTACTTTAAATCTAACTTTATTTTTAATAAGCTTTTCTTTTTCTTGCAAAAGAAATTTCTTTAATAAAATAAATAAAACCTGTATTTCATTTAAAGGACGACTCCAATTCTCAGAAGAAAAAGCATATAAAGTTAATGCTTTAACACCCTGTTTCTCTGACTCTTCTACAATTCCTGAAACTTTTTTAGCTCCTCGAACATGACCCCACCATCTTGTATGAGACCTCGATTGTGCCCATCTACCATTGCCATCCATAATGATAGCTATATGTTTTAAATTATTTGCATCTTGCATTTTTATTTCAATTCATCCCTTAAATTGTCATCAACTCTTCTTCTTTATTAGTGATAACTTTATTTACTGCCTCTGTGTATTTATCTGTGATCGTTTGAACTTCACCCTGATGAGACCGGCTATCGTCTTCAGATAGGTCTTTAGATTTCTCCATTTTCTTGATTTTTTCGTTTTGATCTCTTCTGCAATTCCTGATAGATATTTTTGCATCTTCCCCTAATTTTTTTATTTCTTTTATTTGATCTTTTCTTTTTTCTTCTGTCAGTGCAGGAAAAGGAATTCTAATTAAATTACCATCATTTGATGGAGTAAGTCCTAAGTTGGCAGCAAAGATTTCTTTTTCAATTGTTGCAATCATAGATTTATCATATGGTTGAATTTGTAATAATCTCGCTTCTGGAGTACTCACTTGTCCTGTTTGAGTAATTGGGGTTGGTGTCCCATAATAATCAACGACTATTCCATCAAGAACACTTGCTGATGCTCTTCCTGTTCTTACCTTAGTTAGTTGTACTTTTAAGGACTCAACAGACTTGGCCATTACTTGCTCTGCAATATCTTTTATTTCATTAATCATATTTTTACCTTATTATTTTTTGCTGACAGTAGTACCAATTTTATCCCCAATTACTACCTTTTGAATATTACCTTTTTGAAAAACATTAAAAACAATAATTTTTATATTATTATCCATACATAAGCTAATAGCAGTTGAATCCATTACTTTAATTTCTTTATTTAAAACGTCAAGATAACTCAGTGCATCTATCATGGTCGCGTCTTTATGAAGCATTGGATCTTTATCATAAATTCCATCAACTTTTGTCGCTTTTAATATTACTTCTGCATCTATTTCATTCGCTCTTAGAGCTGCTGCAGTATCAGTTGTAAAATATGGATTTCCCGTACCAGCTGCAAAAATAACCACTCTTCCTTTCTCTAAATGTCTCACTGCCCTCCGACGAATATATGGTTCTGCAATTTCCTGCATTTCTACTGCTGTTAACACTCTAGTTAAAACACCTTTACGCTCCAAGCTATCTTGAAGGGCCAAAGAATTAATTATTGTAGCTAACATTCCCATATGATCCGAAGTTGTACGATCCATTCCCTTTGTTGCTCCAGCGACACCTCTATGTATATTCCCCCCACCTACAACTACTGATATTTGAACACCTAAATCTGATACACTTTTAATTTCTTCAGACAAACTATTTAAAACATCTGGACAAATACCATTTCCCTGGCTTCCGGCCAGTGCTTCTCCTGATAATTTTAATAAGATTCTTTTGTAAAGCATGTTAATTCCTTTCATTTTCACAAAAAAAAAGGGGACTAAAAGTCCCCTTTTTTGTTAGTTAAATTATCTATTGTTTCCCAGATAGTTTTGCTACTTCATCAGCTAAATTATCTTGTCTCTTTTCAATCCCTTCTCCTAGATTGTATTTAACAAATCTTCTAATTTCAATTTTTTCACCCAGCTTCAAAGTCAATTCACTAACTAATTCACCCACTTTAACATCTGGGTTTTTTATAAAGGATTGTTCTAGTAAGCAAACCTCAGAAGCTAGCTTCTTCATTTTACCTTCAACAATCTTAGGTATAATTTTTTCTGGTTTTCCCTCTTCTTTTAATTGAGCAATATAAATTTCAGCTTCCTTTTCCATATAGGTGCTATCCATTTCATCAGCTTTTAAAAATTTTGGAGATGCTGCTGCAACATGAAGGGCTACGTCTTTTACAAATCCTTGAAAATCTTCATTTTTTGCAACAAAGTCTGTTTCACAATTAACTTCAACCAAAACACCTATTTTTCCATTGTGAACATAAGACCCAACTGTTCCTTCTGCCGCAACTCTACTTTGTTTTTTCTCTGCTGCTGCAAGGCCCTTTTTTCGTAGATAATCAACAGCAGTTTCTACATTGCCATCACATTCTTTAAGCGCTTCTTTACATTTCATCATTCCTGCGCCTGTTTTCTCTCTTAAGTTTTTTACATCTGCTGCTGTAAAGTTCATCTTTTTTCTCTCTTGTTTTATTATTAATTATTAAGCTTCTGTCTTTAAATCAATATCTTTATCAAATTTCTTTAAAATCTCATCCTCTAAAGACGTATCTTTTGTTGGTTTCGGACCTTTTCCTTTGCTAACATTTGCTGTTCCTTCACCAACTGATTTAGCAAAGTAATCTGCAAATAAAGTAATTGATTTTATCGCATCATCATTACCTGGAACAACATAAGTAATTCCCGTTGGATCGCAATTTGTATCTGTAATAGCAATTACTGGGATATTTAATTTATTTGCTTCTTGAACAGCAATTCTTTCACTGTCAGGATCAACTACAAAAATTGCTCCTGGAAGCTTTCTCATATCTCTAATTCCACCAAGGTTTCTCTCTAGCTTAATTACTTCTTTATCTATTTTAGATTGTTCTTTCTTAGTTAAAAGTTCAAAATCTCCAGTCTCTTTCATTTTTTCAACTTTTCTTAACTTATCAATAGAAAGCGAAATTGTTTTATGATTAGTTAACATTCCACCAAGCCATCTGTGTGTTACGTAAAAAGCACCACAAGATTCTGCCGCTTGCTTTACTACTTCAGAAGCTTGTCTTTTAGTACCTACAAAAAGGACCGGCCTTCCTTCTTTTCTTGTCTTTAAAATAAAATCATATGCTTGTTTGGCCAAAGTTATTGTTTTTGATAAATCAATAACATAAATTCCATTTCTTTCACCATAAACATAAGGTTTCATCTTTGGGTTCCATTTTTGAGTCTGGTGCCCAAAATGTGCTCCTGCTTCTAATAATTCTTTCAGTGTTAATTCCGTTTGCATAATTACTCCTTACTCGCCTTCGGTTAATCTGATCGCTTTTTCCTCGTAAAAACACAAGGACCTCAGGTAAAGCGACTGTTATTTAATTAGTAGTATCTCTAGCATTTCATTAATAATGCGTAAAGAAATATGGATCAATTTATCATTATTTATAAACTAATTAGAACTTGCTAGAACTTTACGAGGACGAGCACCTTGTGCAGGGCCAACTACCCCCTTGCTTTCCATTTCTTCGATCAAGTTAGCCGCTCTATTATAACCAATTTTTAATCTTCTTTGAAGCATAGATGCACTAGCTGACCTATGCTCAATAACGACCTGCACTGCTTTTTCATACAACAAGTCCTTGCCTGGCGCGTCATTAAGTGTCGGATTGATATGAGATCCAAATGAATATGGAGAAATTTCTGATTCTCCGCCACTCTCAATAAAGTCAATCACATTTTGAGAGTAGTCATTTTCTATTGTCTCTAATGTTTTAGTTAATTGTTCAATTTCATTTTCTTCAATATATGAGGAGTGTAATCTTTCTGTTTCCACTCCATGCTTATATAGCATATCTCCCTTACCTAATAACTTTTCAGCTCCTGAACAATTTAATATTGTACGAGAGTCTATACTGGTTGTTACCCTGAATGAAACTCTTGTAGGAAAGTTCGACTTAATTAATCCTGTAATAACATCAACGGAAGGTCTTTGAGTTGCCAAGACCAGATGAATTCCTGCTGCTCTGGCTTTTGCAGCTAGCCTACAAATATTATTTTCTATTTCTTTTCCCGCTTTTGTTAATATTAAGTCTGCAAATTCATCAACGATAATGACGATAGATGGTAATTCATATTCTTCATCGCTATTATCATAAAATTGATGAATTAATGCTAGCATTTCTGGAGTTGCTGTAGCTAATTTAGAATTAAAACTATCAATATTTCTAACTCCAAATTCCTTTAATATTGAATATCTTCTCTCCATTTCCTGCACCGCCCAAAGCAATGCGATTGCAGCAGTTTTGGCCTCAGTAACTACCGGCATTATTAAATGTGGTAACTTTGCATAAAGTGCTAATTCTAATTGTTTTGGGTCTACTAAAATTAATCGCATTTTTTTAGGTGATTTTTTTATTAATAATGAAACCAAAAGTGTATTTATAAATACAGATTTTCCTGCACCTGTTGCACCTGCAACTAGCATATGGGGCATTGCGGCAAGGTCTACAATAAAAGGACTTCCAAAAGCATCTTTTCCCATCGCTAATGGCAAACGACAACTATCTAAACTAAATTCTTTCGTTGCTAATATTTCACTTAAGAAAATTATTTCTCTTGGATTTCTTGGTACTTCAATACCAACTGTAGTCCTTCCTTTCATCGGATAAACTACTCTAATGGGTGCGCCATATAATGCCAAGCTTAAATCTTCAGTGCTAGAAGTAACTTTAGAAACTTTTACTCCTGTCCCTAACTCTAATTCAAAAGTATCAACGACGGGACCCTTTAATACATTTATTATACAACCATCTATTTTAAATTGACCTAACTTCTCTTCAATTTTAGTTATAATATCTGTAAAATAAGATTCATCAGGATTTGGAACCTGTTTATTATTAGACTTACTTGAAATACCAATCACTAATTTTTTGTAATCATTATCATTACTTGTAATATTTTTTTTTCTTAACCTTAATTTCTTCTTATCTTTCATAACATCTGGGATTACTTCATCTAACATATTTAAGGTCGATGTGTTTTCTCTAATACTATTTTTTATATTTTTGTTTTCATTTTTTATTACTATTTTATCTTCTAAATATTTATCTGTTTTTGAATTTCTTCTAATTACGGAGGACAATAATACCTTGTAGTTAGATATCCCTTTTCTATATAGTTGTTGAAATGAAAAATGTTTTAAATTATTAATATTTCTAGGCTTAAAAAATGACACCGCTAATATATATGACTTATTTATTACTTCATAAAACTTGCTTCGAAATGTTCCTGCTAAAAATAAAATAAGAAAAATAAAAAATAAAAATATTTCAACCTTATAAGAAAGGTTACTTGTTAATAAAAAATTAACTCCTTTTCCTAAAAAAAAGGGCCAAGTAAGATGAAAAAAGATCAATACGACTGCAGACAATGAAAATAAATTTAACAAATCAAGTATAAATTCTCTCTTAGAAAATAAAAATGTATATAAAATACTATAAGAAAGAAAAACGACAAAGACCCATGCTCCAGTAAAATATTCTGTAAGCGTTATAAATGATGTGATATAATAAAAAATATTACTAAAATAATCATAGTCAGAGCTTATTAATAAGTAATTATCTGGTAGAATACTTTTATATAAAAATGAAATTAGGCATATCAAAGTTACAAAAAAAGTAAATAATAGTTCAAATTTTAATAATTTAGATAGCATGAAATTATTTTATGTCGTGATTAACTTAATTGTCCAATTTTTCAATAAAAGGGCAAAAAAAAAGCCATTTAAATTAATAAATGGCTTTTAATATAAAA
>CAYRDP010000017.1:0-64006 GCA_964423165.1 uncultured Bacteriovoracaceae bacterium
AACCTTTACAGTTACTGGAGTAACAAGCGGTGATACTGTTACAATTTTTATTGATAATACTTGTTCTACTCTATCTGCTACTGGGACCGCATCGAGTAACTCGATTGATCTAGTAGTAAGTAATAAATTAAGTGTTGGAAACCATAATCTATATGCAAATACTAAGACTGGTGAACAAATATCTAGTTGCTCCTCTGGTGTTGATTACCAAGTCGTTGCTGCTCCTACTACTCCCGCTACTCCAACTATTGCTTTAAAAAGCCCCGCCAGTTCTCCTGGTACTGACACAACTCCTTCTTTCACCGTCAGCGGTGTCACAAGTGGGGATGCTGTTAAAATTTTCAGTGATGATTCTTGTTCTACTCTCGTTATTGCAGGGATCACATCAAGTAGTTCTATTGATCTATTAATAAGTAATGCATTAAGTGTTGGCGCTCATACTTTCTATGCAAATACTAAGACTGGTGACCTAACATCTAATTGCTCTTCTGGTGTTGCCTATGAAGTAAGTGCTCCTCAAAGTACTCCAACATCAATTACCTTAATAAATCCGACACAACCTACCAGCTCAGAAAAATACCCAACCTTAGAAATTGGAGGGATTAATAATGGTAGTAATGTTAAAATCTTTTCAGATACCAATTGTACAAACATAATTGGTACAACAAATAAAACTTCTAACGAGACAGCAACGATTACTGTCACAATTCCATTGACCGTTGAGCAAGAATATTTCTTTTCCTCCAATTCAACAAATATTGCCACAGGTGAAACATCATCTTGCTACTCTGATGACAGCACTGCAATATATACCCTTGATCTCCCTGAAATTAATTTTAAACTTGATGATACCTTTGCTGATGATAACTCCGACGGAGAAGGAGATGGTATTGCTATTCATTATAAGCCAACCTCAGGGAAAGCTTTTGATGCACCTTCTTGGGCCCTTTCAATGAAAGATGATGACTACTCATACGCCAAGGACTTTATTTTAAAGGCCAAAGATGGGCCACAGAATTATGATATTATTTTATCAGGTGGATATACATCCAAGCAAGACTATGCAAGCGGTAATCAAGAATTACTATCGGTTCCTTGCTTATGGCATTACGCAAATAATGGGTCCCTATATACAAAAGCAACAGGAACTCAATTTGGAAATAATGACTTTTGTGCCGCATACTCACAAAATGAATCAGGTGGTGTAACAACTCCTAATGCCAACCTAAATAACGGATCAGGTTTTGTTACCGTTAATTACCATGATACAACTCATGCTGATGCTCACTTTAACACTTGGTTAAATCAATTTCATACTGGAGTATCTGTAATTCTCGATAATAATAATGATGTTTATATGGCATCTTCATTTGAAAAAGTACCAAACTCTATAGATATCACTAACGCTAATGGAAGTATTATTATAAAAAGGGCGCCCTACATATGGAAAAGTCCCGCAACTGGTAATTATTCTAACATGGATGTTTTCTTCACTAATCCCACAGGGCCAGAGGATTGGAAACAAGATGAAATAATTACTGATATGAAAGTAACAAAAGATGCATTATCTAAAATAGTTAAAAACGTATACTTGTTGATCAACATTGGCCCACAAACTTCAAAAAACTACTTTAAGATTATTAACCTAGAAACGCCACAAAATGGGGAAAAATTTAATGAAAACTTTGGATCAAATGGAGAAGTTAACTTTGAGTTTAATAATAAATCTAAAATTACAAATAAAATGACATTTGTTCCCTCTGCTGAGACGGGTGAACTTTATATAACAGGGTATACAAATGGTGGGTCTAATGGAACACAAAGGACAATGGCCGTTTGGAAAATAAGTACTGATGGTACACTCCCTAATAACCCAAGCGCCCCATGGGGAAATGAAAATGAAAATTTAAAGTTTGATTTCTATAACTATATCAAAGATACATCATTAGAAAGTAACCGTTTTAACAATTTTTTTAATGAAAGTACCTTAAATACAGAAGGAAGTGATATCACCAGCGATGGTAGAGGAAATCTATTTATTGCAGGATATGCAAGGATTGGACAAGATAATAAAGAAGGAAGAATATGGAAAATGAATGCCCTAACAGGTAAAATAGATAAAGATTTTAATAATAAAATTGGTTTTATACCAATAACCACTCCATACAGTAATTATTCTCCTACATTAAAAAGTGCTAATTATCCTCAAAGTATTTATTTTGAAAAATCAACAGATCGTATTTGGTTAACAGGTCAAAATATCATAAATAATGTAAAGCAAATGGCCGTTTGGTGCTATGAAGTTTCCGGAGCTCCATGTAACCACTATTCTAAAGATGGTCTGGGTTATACTTTAAGTGATAGTGCCGCAAAAAATAATGATTATAATCGCACTAAAGTATTTTACATAGAAGATGAGGATATTGATATAGGGTATAAGATAAAGATTGGGCCACAAGGTGAAGTTATTATTTCAGGTAGAAGTGGAAATAATATGGCAATTTGGAGGTACATAACTTCAACAGATTCAAATAATAATTCTGACACACAACCAGACCCTGCCCCTTCTCCTAGCTTTACATTAGAAACTAATAATACAGATGTCAGCTTAACTACCTCTAGTCCACATAATACATACTCTGGCAGTGAATATACCATTACTTTTCTTCTTAACGATATGCCCGGTGGAGCAACAACTACTTTAACACCTCAGCTAGATTGCCCTGTTGGCCAATCACAAATCGACTCTTCTCAGGACTATAACATAACCCCTCAAGTGCCAGGCACATATAATTTTTCAACGAGTATTGATAGTCCATCTCAGTGCCTTAATTTAACATATATTATTGCAAGTGGATGTAACCCTGCTCCTACTACCGGACAAACACCAATCGGTGGATGCTGTGATATAACAAGTGATTGCTTAACTAACCCCACTGGGATTACATGTGAGCCCTATAATGCATCTGGAAACACATGCCAATGTATTCCAGTTGCGAATGGTAACCCTGCAGGTAGATGTTGTACTCAAAGCAGTGATTGTGATTCCAATAGTACTTGCGATACTAATAATAATATATGTATCTCTACAGCTGGAGGCGACCTTTCTGGAGGCGACCTTTCGGGAGGCGACCTTTCGGGAGGCGACCTTTCGGGAGGCGACCTTTCGGGAGGCAACCTTTCGGGAGGCAACCTTTCGGGAGGCAACCTTTCGGGAGGCAACCTTACAAGCCCTACCCTCACAGGAGGTCAACTTTCAATTGGGCTTCAATAACTTTTTTATAAATGCTATGTACAAGAGTTTTACAGAATAGTCATTTCTCTCGCCCCTCTTTTTTTATTTACCAAGCTTTATAAACGGACCATCAAACTAACAATGAATTAAGATCAGTTAATCAAAAGAAATAGTTGTAATAGTTGGATTGTTTGTATCCAATCCTTGGATTCCATAAACTTGATTTGTCTTTTTTGAATAATAATAGTTGTCCGTATCAAAAAATAACATAGTAGAATCTTTATCTTTATAGTCCTTAGAAATAAAAACACCTCTTCCTCTTTGAGTTAGTACAAGATTTCCTTTTGTTTTTATCGTTTTTTTTGAAGAGTTATGATTAAGGTCATAAGTCTTCCCTTCATTTATGTTATAAATAAAAGCATTATTATAAGAATATAATATGATTAAATTAGGGTCATCTGTTAAACTCATTTTCTGAGCACGGATAGGTAACTCAATCAATAACTTCTCTCTGAATTTTTCCGAGTCTTCAATTTTTAATTCAGATTTACCATAAGATCTTCCTAATTTATAAATTAGTTTATTGTCTTTACTAAATTGAATATTTGAATATACAGTAGTTGAAATTCCTGACATAAGTTTCTTTGTATTTTTCAAATTATAAACTACGTATTCATCATGTTCTGTGGAATAAAGTATACTTTCATCATGATTAAAGAATATTTTATTCTCTCTTCTTCGATAAGAATTGCCAAGGTACAATTTAGTTAAATATTTTTTGCCTTTAGATGAAATATTCACGATTTCATTATTAAAACCTTTTTTATCCTTAATAATTATAAAATTATTCCCAGGAGAAAAAGTAAAGGAACTATCTTCTGAGGCCTCCGTAATTGTAGATTGCTTCCCCGTAGTAAGGTTAAGCTTGATAATTTCCTCACCGCTATTAAAGAATAAGTTTTCCTCCCTGTCTTTAGGGATTACAGTTTGTTTAACCACACCATTAAAATGGGTAGAACTTACTGAATTAATTCCAGGATTCCATACATTCAGTGTTAACTTTTCATCATTTTGAAAATCTTTCAGGAAACTGACCCTTCCTCCTTCCTTAGAGAATTTTAACTCCCGGATATTGGTTACCCTGTTGGGATAAAGTACTGTGATACCTCTAGATAAATCTCTGTAAATTAAAGATCCATCCTCAAGCAGAGCTACCATCTTAGTGCGGTCAGAGGATATGGTATATTCTTTGATTTTGCCTGGAAACTGATAGGTGCTTGAGTTAAACTTAACTTTAGAGCTATCTATTTTGTTATTCTTCTTATCAACAACAGTCGTTAATGAATTATTTTTAGCGCATTCATTTCGACTTTCTTTAATCATCGCAAGGATTTTTTCACTCCCTTTTATTGTCGCAAGATAATAAGCTGTAGAGAATGTATTTCCTTTGACAAAAGGATTAGCGCATTTATCTAAAAGTCTTTTAATAACATAAAAGTTATTTTGTGAAATAGCTACATATAAAGGAGTTTGATCAAACCTCCCATTGCCTGAGATTGCTAAGGGAGAAGATTTCTCTAAGACTAGATCAAATATTTCTTGATCTACATTGTTTGCTATAGCTAAAAAAAGAGGAGTTTCATCATTATTGTTTATTGTTTCTACCGTTACTCCTTTCTTCATCAGTTCTTTGATTTTGTAACTACTATTTGCCTTTATCGCTGACATTAAAGCATTATTTCCCTCATTATCTTTAACCGAAAAATCTATATTATTTTCTTTCATTATTAAATCAAATATTTTGTTGCCATTTGTTCTTATAGAAAGATGCAGAGGAGGATGGTAAGTCTTGACTTGTTTATTAATTGAAGCATTTTTATTTAAAAAATATTTTACCATTTTATAGTTCTCATATTGGAGAGCAACTGAAAATGCTTGGTCAATTAAGCTCTGATCAAAAGTTACCATTTTAAGCAATCTTTTATAGTAATATGAATCTCTATTTCCTTTTAGGGAGTGAAGTAAAGCTCTCCTAATAGTTTCTTGATTTGCATCCCTTAGTAAAACTTTAAAAACCCCTTTATTTCCCCATGTAATAGAATCATCGAGAGGAGATCGACTAAAGGTTGAATTTTTAATATTTACATCCGCTCTAGCTTCAAGCAAAATCTTTGTAATAGTTTTATTACCGTCCACCGCTGCTTTATGCATCACATTTTCTTGATATTTATTCTTAGCATTTATATCTACCCCTCTTTCTATTAAATCCTTTACTATTCTTTTATTATTACCACTAACAGCAAGCATCAATAGGGTATTTTGGTCATCATCCACTACATTTAAATCAGCTCCTTGTTCGATGAGGTATTTATACATTTTATATTTTCCATTCTTCACCGCATACATGATAGGAGAATTTTGTTTCTTATCTTTTTCATTAATAAAGTTTTCGACATGCCGAAGTAGTATTTCTATCGTTTTGAGATTACCATTCTTGGCCGCCATATGAACGGAATTAGGAGCTCCATTAATACAAGAACTTTTGTGGATAATCGCACCTTTATCTAAAAGGTATTCAACTATTTCATGTGAATTAAATCGTGCCGCAGTATTAAGAGGAGTTTCACCAATAAAGTCAATGGTATTTATATTAGCACCACCTTCTTCAACTAATAGTTTTATAATCGAAAGTTTTGGCCTATAAGTATCAAGAGCAAATTGCAAAACAGTTCTTCCCAACAGATCTTTCTTATTAACATCTACTTTAGACTTTATCAGCTCTGCAACTATCTTCTTATTGTCAAAGAACACAGCAGTTTTAAGTGGATTAAATTCATTATTTTGACTTGTTAAACTTACCCCTTCTTCTAAAATTTCTTTTACTTGTTTTATATTATTTCTTTTTATTGCTTTTATTAATAGTGTTTGTTGTTTACTTAAAGCTTTTGATTCAGAAAATACAGTACAGGGAATAGACAGAAGACAAATAAACAGTGTGAATAGGAGATATCTCCAGGTAAAAGTTTTAAATATTTCCATACACTTTAACTATCAATTATCATGCCAATTACATATTGAGCAAGGTTGATAATGTATTGATTTTTAAAGCTAAGAATCTGGTTTTATTTAAGTATTGATAAGTATTTAGACAGTTATTATTTAAATAATCTACTCTCAACAATGCCACATAGAATATGACCGATCATAATATGAGCTTCTTGAATTCTTGCTGTTCTTTTTGAAGGAACTGCAATTGATAAGTCTGATAATTCATTTAACTTTCCGCTGTCCCCTGAAAAGCCAACGGTAAATATTCCATTTTCTTTTGCAAATTTAACGGCATCTATAATATTTTTTGAATTACCAGATGTCGAAATACCAATAAAAATATCTCCCTTATTTCCATTCGCATCTAGTTGTCGTGTAAAAATTTTCTCATAGCCAAAGTCATTCCCAATTGCAGTTATCATTGATGTATCAGTGTTTAAAGCAATCGAAGGTAGACCAGGTCTATCTAGTTCAAAACGGCTAACAAACTCTGCCGCAATATGCTGTGCATCAGCGGCACTACCACCATTTCCGGCCAGAATAACTTTATTTTTATTTTGATAACATTCAATACATTTTTCAGCTAATTTTTCTATATCCGAAATTAAAGATAAGTCCTCTAGGATTCTTTGCTTAACCTCAATTGAGGATTTTATATCTTGTATAATTTGTGAATTCATTTTCACCTCAGTATTTTGTAGAATAACTCAGTAACATATTTGATTTATCTAGTCACTACTTCAATACAAATACTTCATAAATAACCGATTACACTCTTCTCTTGCGTCATCTATATCTTTTTCATTATCTATTGATAGTACTTTTCTTGAAATAGCAAAGTAAGGTACATGATCTCCATAAATAAGTGGAGGCAATGCAATAAACAAACGATCACAAGGGCCGTAATGAGACCTTAGAAGGTTTTGTCCAAATCCATATTCTTTAAAATTACTAATAATGTTTTTAATTTTTGACTTTAAGGATTGAGAATAGCTAAATCTAACCTTATTTAAATTATCCCATGATTCAAATTTATTCTTTTTAATAGATTTAATTATAAATAAATTTATAACGGAAAGAGTATGTAAAACTTTTGTTTTATCTTCTGGTAATAAAAATTTATTGCCAAATAACCTGTATTCAGATGCTGTTTTATGCAATTTTTTAAATAATTCATAATCCTCACTATCGTCAAATATATCAGAAAAGTCTAACTTAGAAATTTCAACCATTTTGTCGTAATAACCAGTAACATAATTATTTTTTATAATTAAAATCCCGTCTCCAAATCCAATTAAAACTTTTGCCATCCAAATTTTTAACTGCTGATCATTAAAACCGTCATATCCTTCTTGGCTTTTATTTAACAGAACTGAAATCAGTAACATACTTCTATTTCTAATAATTGTTAATGCTTCTATATTAGAAAGAGGATCCTTGACTCTTTTTGGTAGTATCGATTGTATACTTTCTCCATAAATTGTTTTTGCTGAGTTAAAGACATCCTGATAAATCATAATATTTGGAACTGTGCTTGCTTGAAATTTACTAATAAAAGTAACTTCTAATAAATTAGATAATATTTTATTTTTATTAATTTTATTTTTAAATTTTACTAATTGTTTTTGTATTTTTTTTCTTGATAATAACCCTGCTTTAGTTAAAACAAGTAAAATATCATAATTATTTTTTGGCATATTCTGATTGTTAATTACTTGTACTCCACCCTCTCCTCTTCCATAACCACCAATTAAAACGATTGAACAAATATTATTTCCAAACTCATTCTTAAACTCATCGATTAGGGTATTCATATCATGCTCAATTATCGCATCTAAGTTTTCATCATCAATTAACGTATATTTACCCATTACTCATTCCATTACGTATTTATAATATGTTACCATATTAACTATCAATTATAATGGGCATTTATTAGCTTGTTACTTATCTTACTAATGATCGTGCATGCTAAACATCTATTTTTAAAAGAGTTTTTAGCTATAACATTCATCTCTTCTCCAACCGATACGCTATGATATTCTAGACAATAGAGAATAAATTAATTTAGGACAAAAATGAGAGTAATCTACTACCTTATTCTTTTAACTTTAGTTAGTTGTGGAATTAAAGTTAGCGAAGGGGAAAAGAAAAACGAAAGTTCTGAACAAGCCATTTCTGGTATCATCCAGGCAGGCCCTGCTGTGGGTGCTACAATTTATGCATTTAATTTAGATGAAGGTGGAAATCCAACAGATAAATCAGGAAATATACTTACTGAAGAAAACTTAAATCAAGAAAACTCAATCGGATTCGGTGTTAGTTCTGATGACGGAAAGTACTCACTAAACATTGAAGAGACATTTACAAAGTGCGGTGCAATTATTCTGATCAGCTATGGAGGAAAAGGAATAAACGAAGCGACAAAACTTAACGAAGAAATTGCAAGCATGAAAACAATTATCAGTAATACCTGTGACAATAATCTAAAATCAATTCAAGGACGTGCAACCATCACTCCTGTCACAACCCTTGCTACTTCAAGCTGTCAAGAATTAAAACAAGCTGATTTTGACTGGGAGGCAGGTAAAACAAATTGCTGGAAAGAAGTTGGTGAAATGTTTGGAATTACAGATATTGATACTCCCCCAGTTAACTTAAACAAAGAGATCAAAAAAGTAGATTCAGAGGAAACTATCTACTCCACAGTTCTTGCTGGAATTGCAATGGCCGCCAAGGATGAAGGAAAAAATCAATTTGAATATATTAAAGAATTAGAAGAGGAAATTAAACAAAGAGATTCTAGCGAAATCGATGTTGATGGACAATTAATAAAGGTGTTAATACCTTCATCTAAAACTAAGATTATTATTGAACAAATTTCTGAAGGGGTAACAAAATGGTCTAAAGATAAAGATTTAACACCTCCTAATATTTCTGGAGCAGAATTAGATTTTATCACAAAAGGAAAACTAGAATTAAATCCAAACTTTAAAATAAAGTTTACAGAAGATAATATTGAAGGCTTTTATGACGAAAGAGATAAAACAAATATTGATAGTTATCGAGCAGAAATAGATCCGCTTAATAAAGTATATAACCCATTAGCTGACTTTAACCAAGAAGCATATGATTCAACATATGACCCATGCAACAGCGATTCATTACAATACTATAAAGTCGAAACTGATATCTGTCTTTTTATGAATTTATTAGATGAAGAAGATATCTCTATTGAAGAAAAAGAAACAAGAACAGATCAATTCATGGAAAATTTTAAATATAATTTTCCCGGCCATGATGAAGGCATGCAACTATACGTTGATAAGATTATTGATCTTCCAATTCATATTAAAAACCCTGATTTAAAAGATTATTTTGACGGTGGATCTCCGTCAACAAATCCAAATAATATTCTACCAGATTTAACTATTTCAAAGATTGAAGTTATCCCCAGTAACTCCACTAATGATCCCATTGAAGATGAACCTATTTGCATTAAAATAACAGCACAAAACTTGAATGCTACTTCGGCATTCAATGTGAAATTAAATGTATATTTAAGAAATGGAAAGATGGCAGAATTGGAAAAAATAACAACTAAAACTATTCCAATTATCAGCTCCCTTAATCCGCAAACAATTCTGGTGCCATTTCCATCAGATCATAGCTGCAGTAGCTCAACTCCAAATCAACAAGGTCAAAACGTAGATACTAATCCAGACACACCGATTAACCATCAAGGTTCTGTTCAAACCACCCTAGCTCCCACAACTAGCACCTCCTCAGAGGGAATTAAATTTCAATCGGTAATTGTTGCTCATATTGATGAAGATGCTCCAACAGACTTAATTCAAGAGTCTGATGAAAAAAATAATCGCCTTGCCCATAGGCCTCATATTAGAATGCCTGATTTAATTATAGCAAATCCCGCATTAAGTTATTCTCTTTATCATAATAACTGCAGAACAACAGGTGTAAGTTGCTCTAGCTTGGGGATAAAAGACCAAGGACAAAATTTAACAGACCCTGAATATTTATATTCCTCAGTTGCAATATATGCTGATCCATCAGCAAGTCCTGCTGTTCAAAGTGATATTACTCTAAGTGCAGAAATTTATAATCAAGGAGATGCTGACTCTGGAAGTTATAACATCTGTTTTAGTGTTACCTCTCCTCCAAGTAATAGTTTTAGTTTAACTACAAGTTTTTACACAGCGAGTGAAGGATATACTTTTAATAATGGAGGAAATTATATCACTGACGATGACTTCAGTAGCAATGATGGAAGTAGTATTATCGGCAATGACAATGCATTAACCCCAAATACAAATAATAACACTACTACGAAATGTCAGGCCTACAGCACATTAAATTCAGGGCAATCCATTTCTGAAAAATTGGCCCAAGAAGATTTCACAATTTCCAATAAAGGAATTCACACTTTTAAAGTTTGGATAGATACACAAGGAAACTTTAATGAAAGCAATGGTAAAAATAATGACTTTGATAGATTTGTTGAAGTTGTCCCTCCACCAGAATTAACAATTGAAAAAATAAATATAACTCAAGGAGATAAAGATTCTGAGGATGCATTTCTAGATGGTCTCTTTGAATCAAATATTAATCCCATTGAGTTATATGTCTCTGTTGGAAATTATGATTCAAATCAAAATACGGCCTCTGGAGTTGATATTACTGTTTACCATACACCGCCAAATGGAACAGAAGAAACGACAGGACAATCAATTGCTACTAATAACTTAAATCTACAATATGAAGAATGGTTCAGAGGTAAAAGAAGTTTTAATCCAACAACATCAGGTAAACATCATGTTAGGATTGTGACTGATTACGGCCAAAGTAATACGTCTTCAGTTGAAAAAGACTTTTGTGTTCTTCCTAAATTACCTGATCTTTATATTGGTCACCTCGAAGTTGATTGTAAACACCCCAGAAAAAGCTCCTATATCCCTATTGATTTAAGTATTAACAATATTGGTTTTAAGGATGCTAATAATGTTTCTATAAAATTATACTATAAGGATAATTGTTCTCAAGATACCTCAACAAAACCTGCTATTTCTCAATTAACTGAAATAGATTCAAAATCTTTACCTTCATTAAATCAAACAACGCTCAGTTTTCAGTACTTCAATTGGTTACCACCTGCTGAAGGAAATTATTGTATTATTGCAATTCCCCAAATCGATAATACTCAAGTTCCAAATACGACAAACCAATCATCAAATGATTGGTGCTCATTTAACTCTACTGATACTTGGGACAGAAATACAAATAATGATTGGAAAATCATAACAACAACGATTGAAGATAATACGGCCAAACTAAAAATTCAAAATATCAACTTAGATGAACAAAACCCAATTGAAGATACCCCTGTTGAGATTGAAACCAATGTAATAAATACTGGAGGAACAAATAAATCTACCTCTGTTACAGTGGAAGTCAAGGATGCTGCTGACAATACAGTTCATACATTCACATCTCAATCAAAAAACATTTCAACATTTGGATGCAGTCAGTCAGAAGCAGCTCAATCATTTACCACCTCATGGACTCCTAGCAAAGAAGGAAAGTATTTTATAACATCAACCTTAAATAATTCAACAGTTAATACAACTCTTACAAAAACTATATATGTAAAACAACTTCCATTTACCATTTCAAGAATAAACTCAATAGGTGGAATAGTATCCCCTTACTATACAAATTTATACGACGCTGATTATGAAAGTGGAAGTAATTATGCAAGAGCACAGGCCTGGGTATGGGCAGACAGCATGGAGCATTGTAGCGGGTATGTATGTTACCCTTGGGAATGGGAAGATATTGCACAGGCCAGAGTGGGAACAGGCTGGAAATTTAAAGTTTCAGGGCCTCAAGATGGTGCTACATTGTCACATATAAAACTTCCAGTAGAATTTGCGGGATATCTTGATTCCATAACACAAGAATTGGGTGCTACTTATTGGGAGGTAAAAATTGGTGTCGGAATTGCCAAGGGAAGCTCCTTGACTACCAATATGCTATATGGCTCAAACATAAGACATGAATATATTATCAATGCTAAAAAACCAGGTATGTTTAATAATGCTCAAGACTTTGTTATTACGGCAATCGATGAATCATTAGGTGATGTAGTAATTGCTAAAAAAGCTCCCGTAAAAATAGGTCATGCATTCTATGCTTTAGAGCTTGGTTTATTTATAGCAGATTTGTTTTCAGCAGATGCCATAATAGCAGATTCTGTTGATGTTAACTTTAATAATATAGTTTTAGAAACTGACACTGAATACATTGCATTTATTTATATTGACTTGCTTACTACAGCAGTTGGTTTAACTACATTTCAATCAGCAGATTTTTATGGAAGACAACCTCACACAGTTCCTTCTCTTAAAACTGACATGCCAATTGGGGAAAGAGGTATTTGGATGCAAAGACCTGAAGTGTACTTTAAATAGCTTCTTGTTTTCTATTTGTCCGAATATATAATTTCTCAAGAATATCATATAGACCTTCAACAAACCCTTCTGTACTCAGCATATCTAATTTAAAAATAGTGACAGTTCTTCCCCAGCTAAGAGTATAAGTTTTATTTGAACTAGAGTCAGAAGGATAAATTAAAACAGCATGCTTAATTTTGTAAGCATCCATTAAAGTATTTATTCTAAATATATCTTTTAAATCTAAATCTAAATTTTCATTTTCTTTTGCATAAACATTACCTAAAAAAGCACATTTACCTCTTTTATCCAAGAGTGTAATATCAGCGGCAATATGAATGTCTTGCCCCTTGATCAAATTTATTGTTTTTTCAAACTTAAGATTTAAATCATAGTTTTTATTTGAAATACATTTTTTAATCACATTCTTACAAGCTGATTGAATTAATACTTTAGTAGGTACTAACATTGTATAAGAAAGTTTTTCATCTTTGTCTTTATTTCCAAATGATTTTGCTAATTCAAAAAATTCACGATAGTGACTACTTGTTCTATCGAGATTAGAAATTAAGGCATCATAATCAATAGCAATTTTTACTGGAACAGGGCATACTTCTTCCATTATTTTTTGCATTCTGATTTTAGTCGACATTTGTAAATCTAAAGTCCCTACTAAAATTTCAAACGTAGCACGAGTTCCCGCATTAATAGAAATATTTTGTTCCCAAATAAATGTATCCCAAACTGGAGCTGTTCCTCCATAAAACAAAAACATCTTTGACTTTTCAATATTTAACCTTCCCGCTGAACGAAATGACTCGACACTGGTCTGAAGGTAGCCAGACCTTATATACGGCTGAATTTTTTTCTCATATAGTTCAATATATGAATGGCCCACAGATTCATCAAAACCCTTTTTAGGGCTAGTGTCAACTAACCCCTTTCCAAATCCAGGAACTTCAATATCAATATGAGTATTACCTTCACCATCAAACATATTAAAAAAAGCACCGGAACTGAATGGTATTAATGTCTTTAGAAAATCTTCGCCTAACGATGGAATAATAAAGTATTGATTATCTTCAATATTTATATACCCTACATGATTTCTGACTAGAAATTTAAAATGTTGATCATCTTCAAACTCAATTAAAATAACATTTTTACCATCTGAATCTTTTATACCTAGCATTAATCTAAATTGATCATCTTCTAAAACTGAGATGGGAAGACTTTCAGAGAATGTATTTTCAATTAAATATTTCAATTAACGGCCTTAACAACTCCTATATAAATTCAACTATCTGCAATTAAACTGCCATTATTCACTACTCATAAGCATCTAAAATCACAAGCTTATAACTCTTTTTAACAGTGCCCCCCAAAGCATACGTCTCACAATTGAGAAAACAATGAATCAAATTGAGTCACTGATAAGAAATAATCAATAAAAAAGTAAATTAGTCGATAAGCTTAGTGACGCTGATCAAAGAGGTATCGTCATTAATGAAAAATATATTTAATTTATTATTAGATCAATACTTTGAGCTATTTCCGCTAAGTAATAATTTAGACTCTCATGACTTAATTATTGCAACGGAAGAATTTGAAACTTCATTTCAGAATCAAAAATCAATAGCAACAAAAAAAGAGAATCAAAAAATAATTAAATCAATTTTAACAAAATTAAAGCTTGTGCAAGTCGAAAGCCAATCTTTTTTTCAAAGCAATAGAGAAACATCCCCTAAAATAACCATTGAATTATCAAATGAAGGTATTTATATTTTACCGTTAAAAATAAATAATTACCTCTTATATATTATTACAATTTATCATCAAAGTCTAAACCCTGCGATTATTAAATCCAACTGTCGAAAGATGAGTGAACAAATTATAAAATTCTTAAATGCAAAGATTTCAATACTTCCAAAAGAACAAAGAGAAACCAAGATAACACATAAAAATATTTCCAAAGTCATTTCATTTTCTAAAGAAGAAAGCAAGATAAAAGAAGAAGAATCTAATGACTTGCCTGATGATATAGAAAATGAATCAAGCACTCAACCTGATATATTCAAAACAAATATAAAACTATCTTTCAATGAAAGAAGTAAACATAATACTACTCATAATAAAATGATGGGAATGACTTCACTTACAGATCAAATCCATGGAAGCTCAAATGACTTAGCAAACCTATACCTCAACACACAAGACAAACAACAAAGAGTGAATCCTTTTGTAGATATGTCAAAGAAAAAGGAAGATAAAAAAGAACAATATCCAAACCCATTCAGAACTGAATCTATAAGTATTGAAAGGCCAAAACCGTCCAGCAAAAAAAGATTTTCGAGAAAAAAGAAAGTTATCTAAGCTACGTCCTCTTCTTCTCCTATACTTTCTTTCTCAAGAAGTACTTCTGCTTCCAGTTTAATTTGCTCTAAAGAAAACTCTTCCTGAACAGTCGCTCGCATATGAAAAAACTTCTCTCTTAACAAGGGTAAAACTTCAGTATTCCATAGTCTTTTTAAATTTGTAGGATTAAGAGGAAAACTAGTCATAAAATAAGAATGACCTACTTGAAAGTTGTGGTCATAACCAAAGAGTTTATTATTTAAAGCAATAAAAATATTAATTAGTTGATCAATATCTACGTCAGTATGGGATTCATATCTATCGGTAATCCAAAGTCTTAACACATCGGAGCTAGGCTCAAACATAAAATGACTAAACCTTCGTCTAAAAGCGTAATCTAAAATACCAACTGAACGATCATCCGAGTTCATAGTAGCAACAATAAATAAATTCTCAGGTAAATATATACTTTGTCCCGCATAGGGCATATCAACAGCATATTTACTGCCTCTATTCTCCAGTAAAAATAATAATGAACCTAATACTTGTGGGATATTGCAACGATTAATTTCATCAAAGACAACAGCATGATATATATCTGGATTATTTATTGCATCATCTACTACCTGAGCAAAAATACCTTTTTGAACTTGAAGCATTCCAGTGTCACTTGGAGCTAATCCTTGAAATAAATATTCATAGCTCATACCACCATGGCAAGAAATAAACTTATAAGAACCTATTTTATAACTATCCTTCAATTGAGTCATAAACTTTCCCAACATTTGAGCTATAAATGTTTTGCCTGTTCCTGGCACTCCATCAAAAATTATTTGTTTTTTTCTTCCACTTTCTAAAAAGTTTAAGAGGTAGGACTCAAGTAAGTCTGATGTTGTGTATGCCATACCTCCAATTTTTTCTACTGTAAGTCTCTCTGTATAATCGGCCTGGCCATCATCGTTAATTTTATCTAAGTTTAATCTCTGTGGAGTAGAAAAAGTTTCTATCACCTCAATCTCCCATCCCCACCGGTCTCCTTGTCCCCAAGACTCAGGCAAATCTGATGTAATATGATGTTTATTCTCATCATCTAGAAACTGTCTTTTATTTTTATATTGAAAACAATTTGTGAACTTAATATGAGCAATTACTCTTTCTCCGAAGTCATCATTTTCAGAGGGTGTTTCAATTAAGACAACTTTAATATTTAAATATTCTTCAGGTAATGGAAACTCTCTAATATCAATTGATTTTTTTTTCTCCGCAATCAAAGTTGACAAAGGATAATCAATATTAATAGCAATACTGTTTTTATTATTCAATTCGTCTCCAACGTAGCATTAAGCTAACTTGCTTTCTTCGTCTTTTTTGGAGTAGTTGTTGCTACTTTTTGCTTTACTTTTTTCTTAATAGGACGAACCTCTTGTTCTTCTTGTTCTTCTTGTTCTTCTTCTTCTTCTTCTTCTTCCAACTCATCCTCAACTTCTTCAATTTCGGATTCTTGATTATCATTGATTTCTTCTAACATCACTTCTAAGCCAAACTCACTTTCAACAATATCTCTCATATGAAAGAACTTCTCTCTTAATAATGGAGCAATTTCTGTTACCCAAAGTCTTTTTAGTTCATCCATACTCAAGGGAAAGCTTGTCATAAAATATGAGTGACCTACTTGAAAGTTAGAATCATGAACTGCAAGTTTTTCGTTTAATAATTTAAACAAACTCATTATTAAATCAATTTCTACTCTAGAATCATTTGAAAAATTCTTATCTAAAAACCTTTGTAAAATCTCAGCACTAGGTTCTAGTAAAAAATGCGCAAACCTTCTTCGAAAAGCAAAATCTAGTACACCTGATGCTCTATCAGCAGAATTTAAAGTTGCAATAATAAATAAATTTTCGGGTAAATAAATACTTTCACCTTCATAAGGCAAATCAACACTATGATCTTTATCTCTATGTTCTAGTAGAAATAAGAGTTGTCCAAAAACTTGAGGCAAATTACACCTATTAATCTCATCTAGGACAACAACATGATAAGCATCTGGATAATCAATTGCTTCCTCAATTACTTCCGTAAAAATACCCTTCTGAACATTTAAAGTACCATCGGAACCTGGAGCAAGCCCTTGAAAAACATGTTCAAATGTCATGGCACGATCACAAGATATAACTTTATATACCCCTGGATCTCCCTCCCCCATTTGAGTTAAATAATCTGCTAAAGTTTGAGCAACAATACTCTTTCCAGTTCCAGGAAGTCCATCGATCATAATTTGTTTTTTTCCACCACTTTCTAAAAAACTTTTTATAAAATCTTCAACCTCTTGAACATCCATATGAAGTCTTCCTGCAATATCATTTAATGATGTTGTTCCTTCATATAAAACTTCATTATTTTCATCTGTTCTAAAGTTTAATGTCCTAGGAGTTCCTAGTTCTTGGACTACTTCAACTTTCCAACCCCACATCTCACCACGTTCCCATGCATACTCTGAATCTCTTTCAATATGATGTAAGCGACTATCTTCATAAAACTCTCTCTTCGATTTATATTGAAAACATTCCGTAAACTTAACTATTGCGATAACCCGCTCTTTAAATTTATCCTCAGGGCCGGGAGTGTCTATTAGAGCAATTTTTTCATTTAGATAATCTTCAGGAAGTGGATAAGGGCGTGCCTCAATCGTTTTTTCACGAGTTGCAATCAGCTCCGACATCGGGCGCTCAATATTTATTCCAACATATGACTCTTCAGACACTTAGAACTCTCCTATAGAAAACGGATCGGACCAAATACTTAAAGTGATTAGTAAAAAACTACTATATTTATACATTATTTAACATTCTATGTATTTTTAGTATCTTAACTACGCAGTAATGACTTCCAATATAAAAAGGTTATAATACAATAACCCCTTAACTATACTATGGTGAATTATGCAGGATATTGATTCTATATTTAAAAAACAACAACAAAATAGATGGAAAATTTCTCAAACATCAGCAAACCAGAGACAAGAGAAGTTACTAAAATTAAAAGATGGAATTACCGAACACCAAAAAGAACTTCAAGAAGCAATCTACTTAGATTTTAAAAAAAATCCAAGTGAAGTTGATATCACTGAAATCTATCCTATAATGTCAGAAATAAAATATGCAATAAAAAATATCTCAAAGTGGATGAAACCCAAAAGAGTTAAAACTCCACTATCTCTTTTTGGAACTAAAAGCTTTGTTCAATATGAAGCTAGAGGAGTAGTCCTAATTTTATCACCTTGGAACTATCCTTTCCAACTTCTAATTGGTCCCATGATTGGTGCCATTGCCGCAGGAAACTGTGCAATGCTAAAATCCTCGAGTAAAGTACCAAATACTGCTAGCTTCATACATAAATTAATTTCCAAATTATTTGATGAAAATGAAATTGCTTTTATTGAAGGTAATTCTAGCATTTCTAATAAATTACTTGAACTACCTTTTGACCATATCTGCTTCACAGGAAGTCCAAGAATTGGCAAGGTCGTTATGAATGCAGCGGCAAAGCATTTATCAACAGTCACTTTAGAGCTTGGTGGAAAATCTCCTATTATCGTAGATAAATCTGCCAACTTACAAAAAGTAGCAGAAAGACTGTCATGGGGAAAATTTATCAATGCAGGACAAACTTGTGTTGCTCCTGATTATCTTTTAGTTGAAAAAAATCAAGAACAAAAATTAATTCAACTAATCAAAAAAACTATTAATCAACGGTATGGACAACAAATTGAAAACTCTCAAGACTTTTGTCGAATAATCAGTAAAGATCATCATTCAGGATTACAAGAAGTTCTCCAGAAGACATTAGATGAAGGAGCAACCCTTGAATTTGGAGGTGAAGCAAACCATGAAACAAAATACCTAGGCCCTACAATTATTTCTAATGTCACTAAGAATATGGAAATAATGAAAGAAGAAATTTTTGGCCCTATTCTACCAATTATGACATTTGATCATATTGATGAAGCAATTAGTATTATTCAATCTAAAGAAAAACCCCTTGCACTTTATATTTTCAGTAACAATAAACAAAATATAAATAAAGTATTATCAAGTACATCAGCTGGTGGAACATGCATTAATCATTTAATTGTTCACTTAGCAAATCATTCACTTCCCTTTGGCGGTGTAGGAAATAGTGGAATGGGAAATTATCATGGATATTTTGGATTTAAAACTTTTTCACATGAAAGAGCAGTATTAAGACAAACTAAAATTTTTGATTCAGTTAAACTATTTTACCCACCATATAACAACAGGGTAAAAAAACTAATACAATTAGCAATAAAATACTTATAGATTAAGCAGAGAAAGTAAATCATAAAACAAATGATAATACACTATATTGGAGTATCATTTTGCTCTGATATTATATTCAGAGGTGGACTACACTGCTTATCTTCTTTAGCTTCCTGTACACATGGAACTAACATTGTATTAATAAAAGTTTTTTTTAATGAAAATCTTTGTTTAAGTACTCCACATGAAGGCAAAGATAAAAATAAAATAAATAATAATATACATATAAGTAACTTCATAACTATTTTCCTGTTTCCATTCTCTAATTAAAAATAAACACTGCCCGACATATTTATTCCAATAATACTATTACTTGTAACTACAGGTGTCATACTATCTGAAAAAGGATCTTGATTTACTGTTTCCTTTCCTGATCCAACAACATAAATAAAACCAATAGAACTTGATGAATTCTTATTAAAAACTGTTGTTCCTAAAGTAAATCCTAAATTATCATTTATCTGGTTTGGATCTCCATCTGTGTAAAAACCTGCTTGCAATAATATCTTTTCACTCCATTTATAAGAACCTCCCAACGCAAAATTTAAAACTGAATCTGATTCTTTTTCTGATAATAAGTAAGGTTCTAAACTAGAATCACCTGTAGTATCTCCATTTGAATCCGTTCTAAACATTGTTCGCTCTCCTACTAGTCCTTCAACCATGTTAAAGGAATCAATGGAAGAATAATATTTAATACATGCTTCAAAATCAAACATCTTACTAGTCCAAGAGGCACCAAACATTAATGAAGTTGGATATTTGTAATTAAATATCCCATCTCTTCCTATAACTAATGCACTCATTGTAGTCATGCCTTCTCCAGAAGTTGAAGTCGATGCATTGAAACTCACTGCAGGTGAAGAAAGAGATAAATCAAGTGTTCTCACAAATAGGCCAAATGAAATATTTTCATTGAAATCATACTGTGCTCCAAACTCTAATCTAAGATTGTAGGCTTCAGCCGAAAGAATATATTCTAAAGTTTTATTATAAGTACTGTCAGCTTCTCCTGATCCCGAATTTATATACTTTTGCTGAACTTCCGTTTTAAAACCAGTATTAAAAATTCTTACTCCTGCTCCTAAGCGTAAATCTGAACTTAAGCTTGCAGCCAATGAAATACCTGGTGCTAGAGTATTCTGGGTAAAAGAAGATCGATCAAAAACCTTCATATCCTTATACTCAAGTCCATCTGAAGTATAATTACCCGTAGAATATGAATTAACTTCACTGGTAGCATTCGCTGGAGAAACAATAGAAAAAGACCAAACTAAGTTAGGATAAATATGTCCAATAGAACCAACAAAAGAAGGAATTGTTATAAAGTCATTAAAGGTATTACCATCAGACCTTTCTGATGATGCTAAAGCAAAAATTGATCCACTAGCACTAACTGAATCCACTTCATGCATAACTAACCCTGCAGGGTTATACCAGGAGGCTGAAGCATCGTCAGAGCGAGCAATAAAAGCTCCTCCTTGCAAAAACCCTCTTTCACCAATTGGTAAAGTATCATAATGAATAGATGCCGCTGCAAAAATATTTTGATTAAAAATTAATAAAAACAAAAACAAGATGAATTTCATAAATAATCCAATTAATAATTTAAGTAAATATTAAGCCTTAATTGAATTAAGAATGTCTAATTTTATTTAAAAAATTAGTATATATCTCCCAGGATCTCTCTCCATACCCTCCTGCCATCACCCAAATACTAGGAATGCTCAACTCCCGACAGAAACCATAAAGTAATAAATCTCTTTGAAGTAATGCTTCTTTGGATAACTTCAGCAACTTTGCACTTTCCAGCTGGTCAAACTCATATGGATCGGCACCGTCGACAATATAAATTAAATCAGGGGTTTCAAAATTATTAGTAAGTTGTTTTAGTGCCTGCTTTAATTTATCTAAATAGTTATCCTGCCCTTCAGCAATTTCAACATCTATATTACTTGCTATATTCCAAGGTCCAAGCTGATCAGAATCTAAAGGCCATCCATTTTGCATATGAACACTTAGAGAAATAATAGAATTATCCTCCTTGGTTAATTCTGCGGTACCATCTCCTTTATGTGCATCTACATCTATAATCCAAGCAGTCTTTATTTTTTTTTCGAATTGAAGCTTTCTAATAGATATTATTAAATCATTAACTAAACAAAATCCTCTCCCTCCAAAACTCATTGCATGGTGCATCCCACCACCTAGAAAAAATACGTTACTATTACTTCGTAATGCTTCATTAGAGCAAAAAAATGTACCCTCTACTTCATTCAGGTGACAATCTCTTAGTTCTGAAAATGTTTTCTGTTTATTATTTGGATTGAATCTATTATAACTTCCATCATGATTAATAAGCTCATAGCAATCCATCATAATTTGATCAATCTTACTTGGATCAAATAAATTATTTACAAAATTTAAGTTGTGAACTCTTAAGAGATCTTCCTTCGTGATATTCTTGGACTCTGGTATTAAATGAACTTGATCCAGCTCTTCAGAAATCTTATCCCCACGACTTTTCAAGAGAGGCACAGAAATACCCCAATCATTTAATTCAGGAGTTGCATATAAGTGTTTAAAGATTTTCATAAAATTAATGGCGCGGGATGAGGGATTCGAACCCCCGACCAATTGGTTCGAAGCCAACTACTCTATCCAGCTGAGCTAATCCCGCGAGTTTTACTAATCAAAATAAAACATATCAAAAACTGAAAGTCATTAAATTGTTTTGTTTTTGTTAGAATATTTTTCTAAAATTAGAACTGAAACAAATCCCAAAATAATTAAAGTAATTGACAACGAAAACTCAAGGTCAAATTGTGTTGGTAATATATTTTGATCTCTCAATACTCTTACTTTCCCTCTAATATTAACCGTTTCTATTACTTCCTTCCAGGGCCATACCTTCCTTAGAGATCCAATTAGAATTCCTGTCAAGATAGCAATAGTTTGAGAACGGAAATTTTTTAAAAAATAATTTAATACTTTTGAAAACCCAAGAATACCAGTTATAGCTCCTGCAGCAAAAACACACAAAATAAGAAAGTTCTCACTTAAAAAAGGGTTTTTAATTGCCCCTGTAATATATTGATACTTTCCTAAGATTAAAAGTAAGAAAGATCCACTAAGTCCAGGTAAGATCATTGCCATAATTGCAATCACACCACAAATAAATATCCACCAGAAATATTCGGGTGTAGTAACCGGAATTAAACCAACGATAACAAAAGCAAAAACTGTTCCAAAGACTACCCAGAACAAATTCTTAACAGAAAAGAAACTTTCAATTTCTTTGCCTAAAATAATAATTGATGCTCCTATTAACCCAAAAAACATCCCCCATGTTGGAATTGGATATTCATAAATAAGAAAATGCATCAACCTAGCAAAAACTAATACACTCGTTCCTACCCCTGCTAACAGGATTAATAAAAATTTAAGATGAACTCGGGAAAATGCTTCCTTTAATTTAAAAGATAAAAGACATTTAAAAAAAGTTGAATCGATTGAGGATATTGCCTCAAGTAATTGTTCATAAATGCCTGTAATGAACGCAATGGTTCCACCTGAAACCCCTGGGATTAGATCTGCAATTCCCATTAACATTCCTTTTAAATAAAGGATTATGCATTGATATGTTGAACTAGGGCCTTTGGAATTTAAAATAATATTCTTCCATGAATTATTCACTTCTAAACAACCTCTTCTTTATTAGCAAACGGTGTTTCTTCTAGGTCTACTCGGTGTTTACACTTCGGACACTCCAATTGTTCCCCAAGCCTTTTAGTCGTTTTTTCTACCATTAAGGGATAGCCACAACTTGCACATTTAAATTCTTTTGGTGCCGACCATAAAGTATTTGTGCAATCAGGATATTGAGTACATCCATAAAATATTTTTCCAAATCTACTCTTTTTCTCTGCAAACTTTCCTTTTTTGCAATCGGGACAAATGACAGGAATTGTATATGGCAATGTCGTCTCACATTGAGGGTATTCTTCGCAACGTACAAAACGGCCGAATTTTCCTTTTTTCACCTCCATCCTTTTACTGCATTCAGGACATGGATCATCAGCATAATTTTTGGGTAAGATATGAATTACTCCCTCTACATCTTTTCTAAAGTCTTGAGTGGAGTTACATTCTGGATAATTTGAACAAGCAAGAAACTGACCATTTCTGCCCCATTTAATATGATACTCCCCGTCAGTACATTTAACACAATCAACACCAGTAGGAATTAATTGTTTTTTAAGGTTTTTCATTTCCTCTTTAGCTTTTACTAATGTTTTTTCAAAACCTTTCCAAAATTCCTTTAATACCTTTTTCCACTTGATATCCCCTTCTTCTATTTTATCAAGTTGCTCTTCCACTTTAGCAGTGAAAGAAATATCCATGACATCAGGAAATGATTCAATTAACATTCTGCAAACAACTATCCCTAATTCGGTTGGGAAAAACCTATTTTCAATTTTTTCAACATATCCACGGTCTTGAATATTAGAGATAATTGAAGCATAAGTAGATGGACGTCCAATTCCTTTTTCTTCCAATGACTTAACAACAGAAGCATCATTAAATCGAGGTGGTGGAGAAGTCCAATGTTCTTCTTTTTCCAAAGAGATTTTCAATTTAATTTTTTCATTTTTTACTAGTTCTGGTAATAAAGAATTTTTACTTGAACTTATATCTGTTGATTCATTTTTTTGTGATTGTTTTTCTGCTTGGGCCTCAAGATAAACAGTTCTAAATCCAGGAAATTTTATTATAGAACCGTTTGACTTAAAGTAATGGTCCTTACAGTTAAACAGGACTGACGTTTGATCAATCACTGCAAAACTCATTTGACTTGAAATAAATTTATTCCAAATTAATTCATATAATTTTTGTTGTTCAGGCTCTAGGTCTCCTCTCACTGAATCAGGAGTATAAAGTAAGTTGGTAGGACGTATCGCCTCATGGGCATCCTGAATCTTACTTTTTCCTTTCTTTTTATACATTAAAGGCACATCTGATAAATATTCTTTTCCATATTTATCTAATATATATGAACGTAAACTATCTAATGATTCAGGCTCTGTTCTGACTGAGTCTGTTCTCATGTAAGTAATTAAACCTTGCATTCCATGCTCTGTTAGTTGAATCCCTTCGTATAACTTTTGTGCCACCATCATTGTTCTTTTTGCTGTAAAACCTAATTTATGAGATGCCTCTTGTTGTAGTTTTGAAGTCGTAAATGGAGCTGATGGTTTTTGCTTTCTTTCTTTTTTGACAACATCTATTACCTCTAATGACTTTCCACTACAATTAGAAATAATTTTATCAACAATCTTTTCATCTAATAAATCAGCCTTCTTCTTTGGGGAGTCGCCATAATACTTTACGGCAAAATCAATTTTATCTTTATTGGCCCCACCCTGAATTGAAAACCATTGCTCTGAAACAAAAGCTTTTACTTCATCTTCTCTCTCTACTAACATTCTAAGAGCAACTGATTGAACTCTACCTGCTGAAATACCTCTTTGCACTTTATCCCATAAAATTGGAGAAATTTTATAACCTACCAACCTATCTAGTACTCTTCTTGTTTTTTGAGAGTCATACATATTATTATTTAATGCAACGGGATTCTCTATTGCTGCAACGACTGCAGCCTTTGTCACAGCATTAAAGACAACTCTATGAATATTTTTCTTTTTACCCACCTCTTCACAAATATGGTAAGCAATAGCTTCTCCCTCTCTGTCCATATCAGGTGCCAAATAAATTTCTTGAGCTTTTTTTGCCAACTCTTTAATTCTATCTATCTTATCTTGCTTTCCAGAAAGTACGGCCAAATCAATATTAAAGTTATTTTCTACATCAACACCAAGTTTAGACTTGGGAAGATCTTTAATATGTCCGTTTGATGCTACAACTTGAAATCCCTTACCTAAATACTTCTTAATTGTTTTTGCTTTGGAAGGAGACTCCACAACAACTAAGCTATAAATTCCAAGGTCCCTTTTTTTGCCGGCCTTCTTTTTTGTCGTTTTTGCTTTCTTTTTAGTTACTTTCTTAGACTGAACTTTCTTTGTCGTTGCTTTTGATTTTTTCTTAATAACCTTTTTTTTGGTTACTTTTTTCTTAGCAACTTTCTTTTTCTTTGTTTTTTTTGACGCTGCAGCGCTTGTGCGGCTTGTCACCGTACCCATAGGAACCTCTATTATATTTCAATATCAATTAATTAATTAATTAGTTTTTATCTGATTCAGTATTCATCAACTCATCCATTTCTTCAAGGTCAAATTCAGTAAGTCCGTAAGGATTTTCTCTTTCATTGATATCTTGATTAAGATATTGAAGCCCTAGCTCTTCTTCCATATCATCCATTGCACCGAATGAATTTGGATCCTGGGCCGTTACTGAGTCTTTTTCAATACTATCTAAATCTTGTTGCTCTAAAAATTTATCTTCGTCAAGCTTAGATTCTCCAAGTTTGCCCTCGGCGTCAATCAATTCTTCTTCTAATTTATCCAATTCTCTCAAGTCTTTTTCATGATCCTTAATAATCGATTTTTCTCTTTCTTGCCTTTCCAGCTCCTCTAGTTCATCCTCTGTTAACTTAATACTATCAGCTTTTTCAAGTAAGTCTTCTGTCAATCCATCCAAGTTTAACTCTACATCTAATTGCTCTAACGCAGAGTTCTCTAAATTAACAATACCACTTAACATTGATTTATTTCTTAACTTAGCTGACCTTGCAGCTTGCTCTGCTGTTTTAGATAAAGCAATAGTCGATACTGAAATTTCACTTGAACTATTACTTACTAAAGCTGTTGCAAAATCATCAGTAATTGAAATAACTGTTAATTCCCCTATCTTGTAGGCCGGGTCAGGAGTTATTTTTCTTTCCGTACCTCTATCAAAAAAAGAATAAAGTTCAAAAATTGTTCCGAGCTCAACTCCATCACCTCTACCGCGGTCTAAATAAACAACATCCCCAAATGAAATTCCTTTGTCCGTATTTTTAAATGTATTAATAATTGCTGCTTCAATATTTTGCTTTACAAATGTTTTTGTTATTCTCGTAATTTTGGGAGTAAATATTGTAACCCTATCATTTCTTTGTAAAACTCCTGACAGGTCTTCTACGATACATTCCCATAAATTATTAACCTTTCTTAAAGTTTTAATCTCCGCAACCATTGTATAGCGATATCCCGACCTATCTGAAACTTCATGTGAAATTTTTCCATCAGCTGTATATACTGAAAATTTATCACCTGGCCTAACTTTGACGTCCTCATCAAAGTTAACAAATATTTTATCAAATTTTTGGATAAAAATAGACTCATTGGGAATTGCTTCTATAAAGCCTAAATCTTGAACAATATTAGTTGTAATAAATGTATTTAAGAAAAAACCTTCTTTAATATTAAAGCTAATCTTGGACTCTTTATCAAACCCTGTTTCATCATACTGCTCACCTGGCTCCTCAATAATAATTTCAGAATAAGGAGGTTCATACTTTTGGTACTCCTTATTTAAATTTAATTTTCCAATTTCAGATAAATCCTCGTATGTTGCATCAGAAGCATATTGAAAATAAATCCCCTGACTCATTAAACCTCTTCTTTGCTTAACCCAACTGGGCTCAGCATCATCTCCAAACTCTTTAAAATCAAAAAACTGCTTGTCTGTAGATGTCTTATTACCTCCCATTAATCCTAAATTATTAAATTCTCCTACTTGGACTTGAGGCATAAGGTCAGTATCTCCCGTCTCAAAGACCAAAACCATTCCAGGCTCTATTTCATGAGGGTTTGTAATGTGAGGGTTTAAGGACCAAATTTTAGAATAATAAAATCCTGATCCAAATAATGTTTTAGAAATTTGCCAAAGATAGTCACCTTCTTGCACCACATACTTTGCAGTTTGTGAGACTGCAGAAATTTCACTCCACTCATTATCTGGAATTTTATTTTCGACAAAATGAGATAACTCTAATAGTTTTTTTTCCTCTTCTCCAACATCAAAGATCTCAGGTTTAAGCTGAGAAGTTTCTTCCGAAACTAGCTGGTCATTTACAATTTTGGAAACATCAATGGTTTCATCTTCAAATAGATCTGAATCATTTGTTATACCATCATTTTTAAATATAATTTCTCCGGCATCATTTTTTAAAGAGTGAAGGTCATCTGATTCCTCTAATGCCGATAAGTTTAAATCATCAACATCAATAGTACTTTTAATCTCTTGATCATCCAGTAATATATTTGCATCAGACCCATCGACAAGATCTAAGTCATCTACGGCAAAAACAAGTCCAATACTTAGCAAGGTGAAAATAAAAATAATTTTTGTCATCAAACTTTCCTTACCTATCATATTGCCAAGTTATATTTAAAAAAATCATTTAAAATTGAATTATATTGATCTCTTTTTTCTGTCAGAGATAATTTTTCACTGCATAGAGCTAATTTTTCTAACGATTTTAAAACGACACCTGAAAATGCATGGTTTTGAATTATTTCCTCAAATACTTGTAATGATAAATCAAACTCATCCTGATTAAATAATAATTCACCGATATAATACTGTGCATACACTCTTACTTGCCTAACTTGAGATTTTTTGACTTCTCTAAATAACTTCAGGGCCTGATCATACTTTTTTTCTTCTAATAATGATTGAGCTGAAAATAGTTTTTCAATCTCACCTCTTACTTTTTCCTGGTTGTATTCATAGTACTCCTTCCCTTGAATTTCACTGATAACTGGAGGTACCTTCTTTTTTTCAACAGGAAAAATATCTACTGTATCAACTAATTCTTTCTTCGGAGTAGGGCGTGTAGATTTTAATAATGCTTCATACTTTTCATATAATTTATCATATTCAATTTTGGGAACTGTTTCAGACTTATGTCGTGATAAATATGAACAGGAAGATAGAATAATTAAGCAAAATAATAGCTTTACATTATGACCGAAGCATTGATACATCCATTTCACTTATTGTCCTCCGTGACATACTAGAAAAGCTGAATTTTTGTTTACATTAGCATACTAGTTATATTTTAAAGGATGCAGGAATTAAGTCAATGATAATTGGTAAAACAATCAAAAACGGTCAACTACGTCAGACTGTTATTAGGGTACCCAAAGAACAATCTGCTTTTGTGTACTTTACCCTAGAAGCAAATGAAAACATATGTTTTTACTCTACTTTAACTCATATAACAGGAGACAGTTTTAGAGATATTGATATCAAAACCGATATTTCACTAGAAAACGAACTAAAATACACTTTAGATCCACTGATAGGCCCATGCCAAATTACAATTTTAAAAAATGAAATAATTTAATTACCACTTATTTCTTAATTTTCTCAACTCTAAAAATACCTCTTTATTACTAACATCTTTCATTCTCAATGCTTCTCTTATTTCAAGAGACCCTAAGTTTAAGAAAGTATTAATCTGCTTATCTATTCCTAATGTTGAATTAAATTCATTTAAAGTATTATCCTTCATAGATGAAAGGAGATGTTTAGCAATTGTATTATTAGGAGTGATACTTAAAGTAAAGCCAAGATTATTTTGTAAATATTCATGACAATAATATAACTTAATGTCATCATTAAGACGGTTTTGTAGTTTAGTTATAGTATCAAATAAAACCTCTGGGTCTCCTCCATTAAAACAGTTTCCAACCCCACCACTAAACAATATATCACCAACAAAAATACCCACTTCTTGACCTTTATATGTATGCAATAAGCAAATATCAAACTTAGTGTGCCCAGGTGTAAACATAACGGTTAACGCATCGTCACCAAAAGAAAAAATATGTCCATCCTTTATTCCTTTAGTAGCACAAGGAATGATCTCTAATGCATCCTGGTAAACGAATATATCACATTTATACTTTTCAAATAGTTGAGTATTTCCACCTATATGATCGAAGTGAGCATGAGTATTAATTATACCAACTAATTTTCCATTCTTTGATTGCAAGAAATTCTCAGCACATTCAAAGCTAAATGGATCAATCACATAAAAAGTGTTATTTTTAATTTCTAGAAAATAATAAATATTTCTAGAAGAATTATTTGTATTAATAGTGTGAATTTTCATATTTAATTCCTTAATCATTGAGATAAGATGATTAATTTGGTATTTTTTTATTAAATCATATATCAAGGACTCAAATGTTTACTAGTATTATTATTACCAAGTTATTTTTAGTATTCTTACTACTTAAAGCAATTATTCAAACATTTTTAGAATATCGAAACCAAAATAGTATTGTTATGCATTACGACAAGGTCCCAGATCAGTTTTCAAGTAAATTATCATTAGCAGATCATCAAAAAGCAGCAGACTATACCTTGGCAAAAATGAAAATAGGAAAAATATCTAGATTTATAAGCGTAATAATTCTTTTGGCCTGGACTCTAGGAGGAGGTCTTGAATTACTAAACTTATTTATATTAAACTTTGGCCTCAGTTCAATAGTATCAGGAATTCTATTTATTATATGTTTTTCATTAATTTCAACTATCATTGACCTACCCATTTCTTATTATTTAACATTTGTTTTAGAAGAAAGGTTTGGGTTTAATAAAACTACAAAAAAAATATTTTTCACTGATATGATTAAGTCTTTATTTTTAGGCCTAATCATAGGAATACCCATTATTGCCTTATTGATTTACCTAATGAATTACTGGGGAAACAATTGGTGGATTTATGCTTGGATTGCCGTTACTTCTTTTCAATTCTTCTTAATGTGGCTTTACCCAACATTCATTGCCCCAATATTTAATAAATTTTCTCCACTTGAACCAGGAGAAGTAAAGACATCACTTGAGGAGTTATTTAAAGAAACTGATTTTCAAAATGATGGATTATTTGTGATGGATGCTTCTAAAAGAAGTGCACATGGCAATGCTTACTTTACGGGACTAGGAAAAAATAAAAGAATAGTATTATTTGATACTATTATTAATACCTTAAGCCCTAAGGAAGTTAAAGCAATTCTTGCTCATGAGCTTGGACACTTCAAGAAAAAACATATTATAAAAGGATTAATTAGATCTATTTTCATGGGACTAATTGGATTTTATATTCTTGGTATTTGCTATCAATCTAATTTATTTTTTTATGGACATGGAGTATCTACTCAATCCTCTTACATGGCCTTAATACTTTTTTCTATCGTGGGGCCTGTTTATACATTTTTGCTGACTCCTATCTCTTCATATATTTCAAGGAAATATGAGTTTGAAGCTGATACATTTGCAGCCACTTACACTCCTGCCTCTGACCTAGTTTCAGCACTGATCAATCTTTATAAAGATAATGCTAGTACTTTAACACCAGATAATCTTTATAGTTCCTTTTATCACTCACACCCTCCTGCTTCTGTAAGGGTAAAGTTTTTAGAATCATTGAAAAAATTAGAGGATAAATAATGAAACCAATTGCAATTATTGATTGTGCTATTGAAAAGCCAGCAATTTCATGTTTCAACCAGCTTGTTACTACTTATAAACTCCCTTTTACTTATCATGCCCCTCCTTTAAATGGTTTTGATTCTTTAGAATATTCAATCAATCAAGCATCTGCTTATTTTATATTCGGCAGCTATTCTCATGTATATCAGAAACTAGAGTGGCAAATTAAGCTATCCTCATTTATCAAAAATAGAATCATAAATAATATCCCTGTCATTGGAATTTGTTTCGGGCATCAATTGGTGGCCAATATATTTGGTGGAACCATCGGATCAAAAAAAAGCTATAATGGCCACAGAAATATCACAGTTAAAAATGATCTATGGAATTTTAAAAGAGGAAAGCAATACAATTTAATTGTTTTACATGAACAAGAAATTATTAATCTACCTGCTTGCTTCGATGTTATTGCTTCTTCTGAAGATTGCCCATATGAAATGGTTTGTCATAAAGACTATCCGTACTTTGGTGTTCAAGCACACCCCGAAGCATCAATGTCACTTATCAAAACGTCTGTTAAAGAACAAATAAGTAAAAGTACTCTTAATTCAATAGAACAAGATAGTAAGACAGTTATCGATAAAGTATTAGAAAATATTATTCCTGATACAAACATTCCATAAATGTTTTTTTCATAAAATCAAAATAGTGATTTCTATACTTCTCTATTTCATTATGCATTTCATGATATGCTTCAGGCACAGACTCAAAATAAAATGATTTTTCTGTTGTTGCAAAATATTCAGTAAGGGTCTCTGGACATACAATTCTGTCTTTTTCCCCTACTAAGCAATATGCGGGGCACTTAGGCCTAATAGGACGAGAAAATGTTTTTTTCGCCGTTGTAATCATACCTAATAATAATTTAGAGTGTAGTTTTAACTCATTCAGATCATCATTAATGTATTGTGTTTTAACAATAGGATCATGTGACAAGTAATTAAGATCAACCATCCCTCCAACCTTTATACTTCCAGGAATAGTTGATAACTTATCAAAAAACTTTGTTGATGTATATTTAACTACTTTACCTAAACCTCCATAAACTCCAGCAGGAGGCGCTGATAAAAAAACCATATCTGGATAAAGATCATCTTCCACATAATCCTGTATAAATGATGCCGTGATTAATGCTCCCATCGAATGCCCCAAACATATAAACCTCTTCATTCTGTAATTATCTTTTAAAAAATATATTAATTCTTTTAAATCTTTCATATAGCCTGAAAAATCATCAATATATGCCCTATCTCCTTCGCTATGGCCATGTCCTCGTAAGTCGTACTGAAAAATATTAAAGTATTGCCCGAACATTTCACTCAGATAGTTATGTCGACTTAAATGTTCACCCACTCCATGGGTGGCAATAATCCATGTTGAACTACCTACTTCCTTGATTTTTGAATTAATTTTAACGCCATCACGCATTTCTATTTTTTTAATTTCGCTTTCCACAATGTTCCTTTTTAAGTTATTTTATTATTGTTGATTCTATAGCTATTATAATATATTTGCAAAACTCTGATTAGCTATCTATTGAAAAATAATAAAAGTATTATACACTGAAGACTAGAAATAATTAATCTAGGAACTGTCCTTGCCTTATTGTCCTAATTGCATGAATGATACTCTTAAGTTAAAAAAAAATGGTGTTATTGAAGTTTTTATCAATGATAAATCATTATCAACAGGCAGGTTTATTTTTAATCAAATAAAAGATTCTCAGGATGATATCAAAATACAACTTTCTATAAAAATTGAAGAATACCTTATCTGGTGTAACAACCTTCAGAATAAGCCTCCAATTAATAATATTGAACTATTAACAGCTGATTTTTTTTGTGAAAATCAATGCACTTTTATGCCAGGTTTTAAGCATTCAGTAATTGAGATTATTATTACTCAACAAGAACTTATAGAACTAGTCTTGAAGCTCTGCTCCAAGCATGAATATGAGCTACTATGGCCGGCAGACAAAAATGATATTGAAACAATTTAATTCTTAAAATAATTTTTTGTTTTCAGAAATATTTTTTTACCTGTTCTTAAATTTTCTAGATTTAAAGTATTTTTCCCTAAGCTCTTTAAATGAATACTGTCTCCATCTTTAGCGTCTAGCATACCAAGGTTATTTAACAATGTATAATTATTAACTTTGGAAATAGTACTCAATCTAAGGCCATCAAATAAGTTTAAAACCTTAAAGATTGGCAAGTAAATTGAAGTCGGTTGAATTATTTCATCACCTATAATATCCGGATTAAATTTTTTAAACTCTGCAGTTGATATCTCAAGAAGATTTGATATGTCTTTAACTTTCATCTTTTTATCTAATTCAAATTTACTTAAAACTACTATTGGAATATTTGTATTTTTTTTCTTAAAACCAAAACTTTTATAATATTTATCTAACTTTTTAACTACCCATATTTTTGAAACATAATTACAAGTTTCTTTTGGTAACTTTTTATCTTTACAAAGTTGTTTATAGCTTCTTGTTTTTCCACTTCTAATTGCATTTAATACTCTATATTCTCCTGCATTATATGCCGCTAATGCCAAAGGCCAGTCATGGAAAATATTAAATAAATCTCTTAAATACTTTGAGGCAGCAATTGTCGATTTATAAATATTTATTCTCTCATCAATATTATTATTAATAAGAAGCCCATACTTAGCCCCTGTCTTTTTCATAAATTGCCAAGTACCCACCGCTCCCATGGAGCTTTTAACCCTGATCTGAAATCCACTTTCAATTAGTGCTACATAATAAATGCTTGTTGGAATATTATAATTTTTTAATATAGAATAAATTATTTTTTTATATTTCTCACCATTATTCAAATACTGCTCAAGCTTACCCTTACCTTGACCAGTAAAATAATCAAACCAATGCTTTGCAATTGGCCTTGAAACTTGATCACTAATATTAAAACTTATCATTTCATTTTGACTAATAGACCCTCTAGCAGCAAATACCGAACTAGAAAATAATACTAAAATTATAGATAAAAATTTATTCATATATATATTATCTAACAAAGATGAAAATGAAAAAAGAGCGATATTTATACCCTGTCATTTAATACATAAACCCTAGCATTAATAGGCCTGAATGAATTTTTGAACTTTGCATCTTTTTATATGAATAAAGGGAACTTAGTAATATACTATAACCATCTGTTAACTTATAACTAAACCCAGGCCCAAAAACAAAGCTAAATCCATTTTTTGATGGAGAATCAATCAATTCTTCTACTTGAGTACTTAAATATTTTGCTCCACCAATATCTGACCTTATAAAAAATTTATAATTGTTCATTGTTTTAAAAAAATAAATACTGCTAAAAGAATAAGAAATCTGATCAATTTGAAATGAGTTTGCCAAATTAGAAAAATCAAAATAAATATCACCTATTAAATTAAGTGTCATTCCTAATAGAAACTTGTTAAATGAAGTATATATACCAATTAAATCAGTGGTAATAGGTATGTGGGTTTTATTAGTATTTTTTCCATATTTATCAATAATGAAATTATCATTATCTGCATATTTTATATAAGGATAACCCAAACTAAACATAAAATTAAAATATGACTTTCGAAACTTTAATTGTGAAACTTTTTTTTCTTTTTTTATGCTTAATGTAGACTTAAGATCTAACTTCAAGCCTTTTCTTATTTCATACTCAAAACTACATGTTGAAGAGTCAAGGTATGCTCTATTACGGACTACTTTTTTAACTAATACAGCACAATGGTTATAGTCACGAGAAAATAAATTGAACTCCATCCCTGATTTTATTCGAGAGTTATGAGGTAAAACCAATGTTATTTGATGCTTTTTAATGTTGAACGTATCTACTAAAAACTCAAAAGAATTAATATCTTCATAAGTTTTATAGATATACTTTAACCTCGATCCAACCTTAATATCTTTATAATATCTGCATTTTTTCATATTAAAAATAATATTATTTTTTGTAATTTTTTTTATCTTTAATATACATTGTTTATTTTTATTCTTTTTAAAAACCAGATTCATCCCTGTCGTTAGTTCTACTGAAGATGTATTCTTAACCAGACCTAATCCTCTTATCCGACTAATCTTCTTTACTTCAAATGAGATATCACCTGCTGAAACTATTTTTACATGCGTAACAAGCAGTATAAATAGTATATTTATAATTAAATTAATCATTGATAAATTATACATTAATATACTATTAATTAAATTATCAAAATAAATATAACAATATAAATTTAATTAGCTATAATTAAACTAAGTTAGTTATATTACAGAGGTAAAGCATGATAAAAATTAAATTGTACATTATCTGTTTATTTATTTTGCAATCATTTATCCTAAATGCTCAAGATGAATATCAAGAAGTTTACGTTGTTGATAATGAAGCTAAATATTTAACTATGATATCTTATAGATTGTTTGGAACTATTAGCTATTGGCAACAAATTGCAGAATGGAATAATCTAGTCCCTCCATATGGACTGCAACAAGGACAAAAACTAATAATAAAAACCCCCCCTATAATTTCAAAGGAAGATGGTGACCAATTAATCTTTGAATTTTGGAAAAAGAAACTAGGAAAAGCTCCTACATTTAAAATAGATGAAACAACAATAACTCATAATATTCCACAACTTAAATCTATAACAAAAGAAATAAAAAAGAACTACGGACTCAAGTTTGCTTTAGGCAGTACCTCTACTACTATTCAACAAACAAGTACTGATAATTTTAAAATTAACTTATTAACAACAAACATTCAGTATGAAAGAAAAAATATATTTGATAACTTTAGTTTCATCGGTAGCGCTACTTACAAAGGACCTATCCTTTCTGCCACCCCTGATCTTAATATTAAATTTCTAAGTGCTACAACTAATATTGGTTATCGCTTGCCTTTTATCGATGCTCCCCTGGAAATTAACATACATGGAGGATTGTTTTATAGAACAGTTATATCCAATGATAAAACATTTGGATATCGTGACTTAACTCAATTTCAATTTATGCCTCGCATTTCTTGGACATTTCAAAGTCAAAACGTACTATCTACCCATGTGAAATACACATCCCTAGATGATGGTTTTAATATTATCCCAAAAGATCAAAAAGAAACTGAAGCAAACCTAACCTGGACATTTAAAAGAAAGAACCCAATATTTCTTGCTATCAATTACTACAATCTTGTATTAGATGTAAACGAAACCTCAAGACTCACAACAACTGAATATGAATTATTACTAGGCACTGAATTTTAATTATAAATAAAATATCTATGAAAGTGGTGGGCGATGACGGGTTCGAACCGCCGACATCTACCTTGTAAGGGTAGCGCTCTACCAACTGAGCTAATCGCCCTCTCTAAAACTAAAGAAGAATAATAATTGATCTACTTCCTGTCAATTAATTTTAGTAAAAATTAATTGGCCACCTCTAGCTTATGCGCATCATCCATTACTTTTAATCCAACAACTTGCTGCATAAAAGTATCAGGACTTGCAAGACTCAGTGCCTGCTTTAAAACCTGATCAACAGTTTCACAAGGGAAGATAGACATTCCTTGCTTTATTTCATCTGGGATTTCCTCTAAATCTTTCTCATTGACCTTCGGAATAATCACCTTACTAATGCCAGATAACTTAGCTGCAAGAATTTTTTCTTTTAATCCACCAATCGGCAGGACTCTCCCCCTAATTGTAACCTCACCAGTCATTGCAACATCTTGATATACTTTAATACCTGTAATTGCTGATGTTAAAGTTGTAACCATTGTAATTCCTGCGCTAGGGCCATCTTTAGGTGTTGCCCCTTCCGGTACATGAATATGAATATCATTTTTCTCAAACCATGAATGTTCAATTCCAAGTCTATCACTAATAGATCTAACATAACTAATTGCTGCTCGAGCAGACTCTTGCATTACATCACCAAGCTTACCTGTAATCTGAACTTTTCCTGCACCAGGAGTTGTTACAACTTCAATATGCAATAACTCCCCGCCAACAGAAGTCCAGGCAAGACCATTTGTTAAACCAACTTGAGGATTATCTTCAATTTGAGTTCTATCAAATCTTACAGCACCTAATAATTTTTTTAATTTAGTTGGTGTCAACTTAAACTGCTTACCTTCTTTAATTTTATTGGTTACTACTTCTGTTGCCATCTTCCTAGAAACAGTATGAAGTAATCTTTCTAGCTCTCTAACACCAGCTTCTTTTGTATAACCTCTAATAATATTCATATACATTTTATCACTAATACTTACTTTATAGTTATCCAACCCATTATTAACAATTGCCCTTTTAAATAAATAATTTTTAGCAATTTGTAACTTTTCATTTGGTGTATACCCAGGAACTGTAATAATTTCCATTCTATCTCTTAATGGGCCTGAAACATTCGAAATATCATTGGCCGTCATTATAAATAATACTTTTGATAGATCATAATCCGATTCAATATAATGATCATTAAAGTTTTTATTTTGCTCTGGGTCTAATACCTCTAGCATACAACTTGCTGGATCCCCCCTGTAATCACTGCTCATCTTATCTATTTCATCTAAAATAATAACAGGATTACTAGTGCCCGCTTTCTTTAAAGCAGCAACAATTTTACCTGGCATAGCTCCAACATATGTTCTTCTATGTCCTCTAATTTCGGACTCATCCCTAACTCCCCCGAGCGAAATCCTAACAAAGTTCCTACCTAAAGATTCCGCTAACGATTTTGCAACAGAAGTTTTTCCAACCCCAGGAGGACCAACTAAACATAAAATTGTTCCTTTCCCCTCTCCCTTAACTAAAGTTTTTACGGCCAAATGTTCTATAATTCTTTCTTTCACTTCCTTAAGACCGTAATGTTGCTTATCAAGTATTTCTTGTGCTCGCTCAATACTATTATCATCTTCAGTGTAAGTATCCCAAGGCAAAGACAGCATCCAATCAATATAATTTCTCACTACAGTAGCTTCGGCAGACATAGTAGACATTGACTTTAGCTTCTTAATTTCTTTGGCCGTTCTTTCTTTCGCTTCATCTGGCATATTTTTATTGGCCAGCTTTTCTTCAAACTCTTGCAAGTCTGATTTCCCATCATCTCTTTGACCAAGTTCTTTTTGAATAGCATTCATTTGCTCATTTAAATAATATTCTTTTTGAGATTTTTCCATCTGAGACTTAACGCGAGTTCTAATCTTTTTCTCAACATTAATGATTTCAATTTCACCTTGCATTTTTTCAAGTAATAAATGGAGTCTTTTCTTAACATCTACAGACTCTAATACTTCTTGTTTTTCGTTAATTTTCATAGTGAGGTGAGCAACTATGATATCTGATAATCTAACAGGATCCATTATTGATGAAATGCTCATCAATAACTCTGGAGGTATTCTTTTATTTAATTTTACATATTGTTCAAAAGTACTTTTAATACTTCTCATTACTGCTTCTAGTTCAACAAGATTACCTACTTTAGTATTACATTCTTGAATCGTTCCATATATACCCTTTTCATTTGAATCAAACTTCTTTAACTTAGCTCTATACTTTCCTTCTATAAGAACTTTTACAGTATTATCAGGAAGTCTTAGCATTTGGATAATATTCACAACTGTTCCAACTCCATAAACATCTGATTGAGTTGGGTTTAATATACTTGCATCTTTCTGAGTCACAAGAAAAAGTTCATTATTATTACTTGAAGCCTCCTCCAAAGCAGCAATCGATTTTTCTCGTCCCACAAATAAAGGTACTACCATTGATGGAAAAATTATCACATCTCTTAGTGGTAAAAGTGGTAGATTTAAAGTATTATTTGTGTCATTTTTCGACATAGTACCTCCTGCACTATTTATTTTTGAAATCAATGGATGATCATACTTCATGTATTCATTCCAAAGACTAATTATATTGTCTCTTAATTTTTTTTTTGGGTCAAAAAAAAATTATGGGAAATTATGGCCATCTAATTGAATTCATAGTCTTTACTGGCCAGACGTGTCACTCTGTTTTTTATTTAATAATGCTTAATAATTATAATAAGTACTAGTAAATAGGTAGATATTTTTTAAAAAAATAATGTCAAGAATATTCTTACTACTAAGTTAAGAAGCTGTTTCTATTTCTTTCTTACTTTTTAATGAGGTCTTGGATTTATCGCTTAAGTATTTTCTAGGTCCTTCTGATAATATAGGAGACTCAGTTCCCAAGATTGATTTATAAGTAATTAATACTTTATTAACTTTATCATTTGAAGGAATATCATACATTACATCAAGCATGGTTTGTTCTAAAATAGCACGCAATCCCCTTGCTCCTGTTTTTCTTTTTGTTGCAATTTTGGCCACCTCTCTTAAAGCAGTATCTTCAAATTCAATCTCAATACCATCATATTCAAATAATTTTTTATATTGTTTTGTAATTGCATTCTTGGGCTCAACTAAAATCTTAACTAATGCCTCTTCACTTAACTCTTCTAGTAGAGCATTGACAGGTAAGCGTCCTATAAGCTCAGGAATCAAACCAAATTTACTTAAATCTTCTGGCTCTATTCCTCCCAGTTTTTCAACAATTGATTGTGATTGACTTTCTGTATCTGAAACTAATCCCATAGGCCTTTTAGTTAATCTTTTTTCTATTACTTTATCAAGACCAACAAATGCACCTGCACAAATAAATAAAATATTTTTTGTATTTACTTGTAAAAACTCTTGCTGCGGATGCTTTCTACCACCCTTAGGAGGAACTGAAGCAACTGTACCTTCAATAAGTTTTAGTAATGCTTGCTGAACTCCTTCTCCTGATACATCTCTAGTTATTGATGGATTTTCTGACTTTCTAGCAATTTTATCTATTTCATCAATATAAATAATTCCTCTTTCTGCTTTTTCAATATCAAAATCACAATTTTGCAATAAATTAAGTATGATATTTTCAACATCTTCACCTACGTAGCCTGCTTCTGTTAAAGACGTTGCATCAGCAATTGCAAATGGCACATTTAAATACTTTGCAAGTGACTGTGCTAATAATGTTTTACCACTACCAGTTGGGCCCGCCAGTAAAATATTTGACTTTGCTAGCTCTACATCATCATCTTGAGTTGGTAACTTACTATTTGTAATTCTCTTATAGTGATTGTGTACTGCCACTGAAATTATTTTTTTTGCTCTGGACTGCCCAATAACATATCCATCTAAATGATTCATTATTTCACTGGGCTTAGGAACACTTTCTAAAGAAACTTGGGCAGTTGATTTTACGGAATCTTCAAAAATTATATCATTACAAAGCTCTATACATTCATCACAGATATATACCCCAGGGCCTGCAATTAATTTTTTTACTTCTTTTTGACTTTTTCCACAAAAGTTACAATGCAATGTATTTCCTGAACTAGTTTTATCTTTGCTCATTTTATTCCTCTAATTTACAAATCAAAATATACTTATTGAACCTATTGTTCAATACACTAATCGGCTAAATTATCAGTTATTATTAACCTTTTTTCTCTTTTTGTTCAATTACATGGTCTATCAGGCCCATTTGGACTGCTTCAGAAGCACTTAAATAATTATCCCTGTCCGTTGCCTCTTCTATTTGTCCCATTTTCATTTCTTTGCCACAGTGCTTAATATAAATATTATTTAATTGATTTTTTAAGTCTTGTATCTCATTTGCTTGTATCTGAATATCTGAACATTGTCCTCTCGCTCCACCTAATGGCTGGTGAATCATAATTCGACTATGTGGCATTGCATGCCTACACCCTTCGGCCCCTGCTGTTAATAATAAAGATCCCATTGAAGCGGCGAGCCCCACGCAATAAGTGTGCACTTTGCATGTTATGTGCTGCATAATATCATAGATTCCAAGACCAGCATAAACTGATCCGCCAGGACTGTTTATATAAAAATGAATTGGTGCCTCAGCATCTGACTGCTCTAAAAATAACATTTGAGCAATAATAAGGTTGGCAACAACATCATTAACTTCAGTTCCTAAAAAAACGATTCTATCTAATAAAAGACGTGAATAGATATCGTACTGTCTCTCTCCTCTGGCAGTCTGTTCAATGACTATAGGGTTAGGTATATAGGATGTAAAAGTCATAAATTTCTCCAATAATTCTTGATAAAAACTAATTAGTTTTTTAATTTATTTAAATACTTATCGTAAATTACGATAACAATCTTTAGCCAATAATGAAAGAAGCTCATCTTTATAAAAATTTCTTGCTCATTAAATTTCAATTATAGTAAACTACTTGAAACAAATTATATGGAATAAATTATCGAACAATTAATAGAAATAATCCAAAATAATATTCAATATGCACCATATATTATTTTTGGTTCATTACTTTTTGCTGGACTAAACCTACCTGTTTCTGAAGATGCAATGCTATTTATTTCTGCATTGCTTGCGAGTCAAAATCCAGAATATATGGTCCCTCTTTTTCTTGGAGTCTATGGAGGAGCTTATTTTAGTGACTTAATTTGTTATTGGCTCGGCAGAAAACTAGGCCCTAAACTTTGGAATATTAAATTCTTTGCCAATATGGTTTCCAAACAAAAGATAGATCAAATTTCTGGTTTTTATCATAAATATGGAATTGCAACTTTAATATTTGGTAGATTTATTCCCTTTGGAGTAAGGAATGGACTTTTTTTAACTGCCGGCCTTGGAAAAATGAAGTTCTCTAAGTTTGCAATTTCAGACTTAATTGCTTGTACTATTTCAAATCTTGTTTATTTCACTCTTTATTATAATTATGGGACAAGTGTAATCCACTACGTAAAGAAAGGAAATATAATCATCTTTTCTACTGTATTAATTCTTTTGATCATTTACCTTGTTAAAAAAAAATTAACATCAAATAAAAATACTATTTAGTACTAATCTGAATTTCGACACCAATAACTTCTTTTAAGGGAATTAAAGTACCATCTAAAGTCTCAATGCTTAATAATTCTCCTAAGGATTGTGGTACATGATCTGAAAAAGAATCAATTATATGAAAACTATATATTTCACTTTTCGTTATATTTCCAAAACTTTGAGTAAATATTGTTATAATAGAACTAAGTTCAAACTTAAAGAATTCTTCTAATGGAATTTTACTTCTATAAAAAATAAATGTTTCACCATCGATCATTTCTAAAGTCACTCCAGTATCAGATGAAACTCTTGCCTCAATTCTTTTTCCTAAAGTTTCCCATAAAGATGATGTTCCACCACCTTCTCCCGCATCACCTAAGTGAAATAATTCATCTAAGTAAAAATAATAAGTTAAAGAATGAGGTATTTTTACTAATTCAAAAGGCAAATATTCTTTTGTTATGCTTACTCCACCACCTTCTCCAGCATCACCAGAAAAAGAAATCGGTGTGAATATTAAACTAAGTAATAAAATAAATATATATATAAGCTTCACTTATTGCTCCAAGTTATTATCAATATTATCAACTGCTGTACTAACAAAAATTCGTTTTAGGCCTCGATTACTTTTATCTTGAATTAACTTGGCCACATTCTTTTTATATTGCTCTGTTATTTCAATGATGGATTCATAAGCATCTTCTGTTACTCTGTCAACCATATAGAAAGCTGAATTTAACCCTTTTTCAGATAATCTCTCTGAAGATAGGTGGTCCTCAACTAAGTCACTAATAATTGATTTAACCGACTTCGGTCCTTTGGAAATAGAAATACTTCCTTCAACAAAAGTATCTTTATCAATTTCTAATAAAATATTATTTTTAAGCATTAGTTCTAAATGCTCTAGCCCAAAATTTCCAAATTCATCCTGTATCCAATTTCTTGTAATTACTCCTGTCCTAGATAAAAGATAAATTTTTCTAAAGACTTTATCTTTTTCTAATAAACCCTCTAAATAAAAATTTAATTCCTTAGCATTATCCAGCTCTTCAATTTGAATTAATTCATTAATCTCTTTATACAAAGGATGATTTTCACTGCTTATATTAGTTAATAAAAAGTAATATTGGTAAAACCTTTGGATTGTATTAATGTGTGGCACTGACTTAAGCTTCAAAATTCTTTTCAGAGTTTTTTCACCAACATTAATTTTCTCTGAGATTAACCTAGTTCCAATATCTTTATTTTTATAAGATTCAAGCAATAAGTTTAAGTCACAGGACATTTGCTGACAAATTCTTAATCTAATATTTGTTTTATTATTTAATGAATCAATTCCTATCATTGAAGGAACTTATCATAATTGATTATTATTTTTACATTTTTGTTAAAGTTCTACTAAATCATGTATTTTTTACATAGTACGAAAGCCAAAAAATATTTTGTCCCTGAAAATAAAATATTTCTTTCCAAGACTTAACTTTGTCCAAATATCTCTACTCATGGATTGAACTCAAATAAAGTTTATAGTTATATGATTGAAGTATCATGAATAGGCGGGTTAATTATGAAAGATAATATTATTTGTTTAGAAAGATATAGAAGAGAAAAAAATAAACTTTCTGATTTAGAGTTAGCAAACTCTTGTTCATTAAATCTTGAATCTAAGTCAATAGACCTATTAATTGATAATCTTTCTAATATGATAGAGCTTTATGAAAGAAAATTGCAGGTAGCAAATAAGATTTAATCTTAACGCCTTAAGTAAATATTTTTTTCAGTATTATTCAAAAATAATTATTATTCTTGTTAAACCATAATTTATATCAGATATATCAATCAACATTTTAACAAGAAACTATTATTATGATCAATATTCAAAACAATAACGTAATTTCAATAAGTTCATGGAATAAACAAAGTAAAATTGAAAAAAAATCAATTGAAATTCAAAACTACTACCAATCATTAAATTTTCAGCAATTAATTGAAGAAACAAACTCATTAATAAAAACACTTCAAGTAGAAAACCTAGAAGTATGGCCCCTACACAAAGGAAAGCTTCTATTAGAAGAGTTAACCAATAGAAGCTCTTCTAATTCATCAATAAATGAACTTAAAAATAATATCTCAGTCAGAATTAATAAACTTTCAACAAGTCTATAATCCTTCTAGACTTTGATAATCATGTAATACTTCTCTTTTTAAATCTGTTATTTTTTTATTTCCATCATAATTCATTAAAAATGCAATTTTTCTGATTATATTAACATTACTGCCCTTCGATGAGTTTTTTTCAAATAACTGAAGCAAAAAAATAATATTTTTAGCAAAAACAGTAACATACTTATGAATAACTTTTTGAGAGCTATCATCTAAATCAAAAAACTTACAGGCGATATTGCTTAAGAAAATTTGATCTACTTCTGATTTAACTTTTTTGGCCCTGACCAACCTTCCACGTGCCCTAATTATTTTTTTTGTAAAAATACCTCGTTTTAATTCCAAGATATGATCCGTTGGCATACTTGAAAAATCAGGAAATTGAGTTAATCCTATTAACATTGGAATTAAATTTATATCAGGCACATGAGACAACTCACTTAATAATGCGCCCCCTTCAGAAATATTCAACATAACACCTCTTAAAGCATCTCCATTATCATCAAATAATATAGGGCCATTAACAGGAGCTCTTAAATACTTACGTTTTGCCATTATAATAACTCTGATGCTACTTCAGATAAAGGAGATCGCTCGCCTGAAACAAGTGAAGTATGTGAAATAATTTCACTAGATTTAAGTCTATCAATACAATAAACTAATCCATTATTAATTGAATCTAAATACGGACTATCTATTTGCTCACAATCACCAGTTAAGATAATTTTTGTTCCTTCACCAGCTCGAGTAATAATTGTTTTTACTTCATGAGGTGACAAGTTTTGTGCTTCATCAACTATTAAATACTGACCGGGGATTGATCTACCTCTGATATAAGTTAGTGGTTCAACATGAAGCAATCCTTGATTTATTAACTGCTCCCAACCTTGAGAGCTTTCTCCTGAACGATGATTACCAAATAAAAAATCCATATTATCAAATATCGGTTGCATCCAAGGACCTAGCTTATCATTAACATCACCTGGTAAAAAACCTAAATCTCTTCCCATGGGTTGAATTGGACGTGAAACCAGTAGCCTAGAATAACGTTCACTTGAAATAGTCATTTCCAGCCCTGCAGCAATAGCTAATAATGTTTTTCCTGTTCCGGCCTTTCCAACTAATGTAACAAGTTTTGTTTCTTCATTTAATAAAGCATCGAAAGCAAATTGCTGCTCTAGATTTTTAGGATAAATCCCCCAAACTCCTTCACGCATTTTAATTAAAGGAACCATTCCTTTTTTTGTTAAAGAATATCTTCCCACATGTCTGTGCCTAGGGTTATTACTTTCACAAAGAGTGATATATTCATTAGGGTGTAATCCTTCAGAGTCAAATAACTCATTAGACAAAAATCTTTCTGACTCAAATTGTCGAAGATACTCTGCTGCGACTTCAATTTTTCGATGACCAGAATAAACTTCATCTAAGGTAACATCATGCTTTCCATAGTCCTCTGCATGCAGTCCCAATACGTCTGATTTCAATCTTAAATTAATATCTTTTGTAACTAAGGTTACTTTCTTTCCATCTTTTTTTAAACTTAAAGCAGTTGATAAAATCAAATTATCATTATTAGATAAATCAATCATATAGATATTTTTATCATTATCACGACGGTCAACTGAAATAATAAGTGTTCCGCCATTATCTAATTTTACTCCATCAATCAAAGAACCTTTTTTTCGTAAATCATCAACGAGTCGAGAAAAAAGTCTCGCACTTCTACCATTTTCGGTTTGGTCTTTTTTAAATCGATCAATTTCTTCAATAACAATCAGAGGTATGAAAACACTATTTTTATCTCCAAACTTAAAGATGGCCTGAGGGTCAAATAAAATAACATTGGTATCTAAAACAAAGACTTTTCCCAATTTACACTCCTAGTTTGTTGTCAAAAATTAAATTGCGAGCAAGAGGTAATAGATTAATTAAAATTAACAGACGTAGTCCTTTATTTATTAAATAAAGATTTCTCTATTATTATATTCTAATGCAAATAAATATAAAATGAAAAGTTATATTAAACTTTAAGAAGAGGTCATGGATGCAAGTAAAATTTCGATTGCTTCTTCAAATGGGCCATGCTCTAAAACCAAACTAATTCGTGCGGTATTAGGCATACCAAAGTCAGATCCTGGCACCATAGCTAAACCTTTTTCCTCAAGTAGGTAATTGCAAATCTCATTAGCATAGTCACTAGAATCATCGTGGTCATTCTTAAACTTTTCAATTAAAGGAACTTTAGAAAAATCTATTAAATAATAAAATGCAGAAACCGGCTGATACCAACAATGAGCAAGATTATAACTACGATATTTTTCTCGTAAAATTTGAGAATTATCTCTTAGATGGAGCTTTATTGGCTCCAGGTATTTTTCTATCATTGAAAAATCAAAATTTGAAAGAGCTTTTTGCATTAAACTATTTGCCCCGGATGTAGTTTGACCTTGCACTTTAATCATTGCAGAAATTATTTTTTTAGGGCCTACTGCATAACCAACTCTAAGACCTGTAGATGCCAACGTTTTTGAAATACCATCTATTATTATTGTTCTTTCTAACAACTCTGGACACTCTTGATAAAATGGAACTGGCTTAGGATCAAAATAATACAAATCATTATAAATTTCATCAGAAATAATCACTACATCAGGGTAGTTAACCATCAACTTTGCAAAATCTTGGCACCACTCTTCTGGGTAATGAGTTCCAGATGGATTATTTGGACTATTTAAAATAATTGCCTTTGTTTTTGGTGACAATGATTTCTTTATATCATCCATCGAAGGAATAAATACATCATATACATTTGATTTAATATAATTAGGAATTCCTCCATATAACTTAATCATTTGAGGATAAGAAACCCAGTAAGGAGCAAACAAAATAACTTCATCTCCCTTATCTATCAAGACAGACAAAGCATTACTCACACTATGTTTTGCACCATTACTGATAATACAATCAAACTCAGTATCAAAACTAGAAAAATCAATTTTTCTAGTTTGTTCAATTCTTTCTATTACTTTATTTCTCAGAGCTGGAACTCCAGCGACAGGTGAATATTGGTAACTTTTAATAAAACTTAACTCTTCTTTAATTAAATCAATAAACTCATTTAAGGGACGAAAAGGCAGCTGCCCTGCTGTTAAGTTATAAATATGCTTACCGGATTCTGATAATGAATTTGCTTTTGCATTTAATTTAAGAGTAATACTTTCATCTATTTCTTGTGCTCTTTTGCTGATATTCATTGAAACCATCTCCTATAAAATTAATTCTATTAAAAAGATATTACTCATTATCAAAAATGGCAATATAACTCTTTCCATGTGAATAAAACTTAGATTTTGATGAGTACTTCTCCCAATATTCTTTTTTAATTCCAGTCACTTCATCAGACTCTAGCCAAACTTGTCCCTTAAACCAATCTTCTAATAAAAGATTTTTCTCAATGAAAAAATAAAGTTCATGCATGAAATAAGGAGGATCGAAAAAAAAGATAGTATTACATTGGGAGTTTTCACTCCAAGACTTATATTGAATTTTAAATTTATCCAACCAGTTGGTTATATCTTTTGAAATAATTTCAATTGATAACGAAGAATCAATATTAGACTTTCTTTTAATTATTTTTTTATTTTCATTAATTACTCTAATTGAACTTTTTCTATTTTCGATTAAATAGATTGTCTCTGCTCCTCTCGAAAGTGCCTCAAATCCAACAGATCCAGATCCGGCGCATGCATCAATAAAAATTTTATCATTTAACCTTTGATTTGCATCAAAAACTCTTCTTTTTAAGAGAGCTGCAGTCGGCCTAACATTTTGATCTCTAGGGACTAATAGCGATATTCCTTTAAAAGTTCCACCTAGTATCTTCACTGACATATTTAGTAACTTTGTCCCACAAGAATACGCCGCTTAACTGACTTACCTGTAAAAATACATACCTCATCTTTAAAAGACTCATCAAGAGGAATACACCTAAATGACAATTGTTTTTCATTTAGAATTTTTTCCACTTCAGGACAGTCTGCAACATAAGCTAACACTAATTTCATCGGAAATTGCTTGATGGAAAATACATCTTCAAATTCTTCTTTTGAAGATATTTCAATAATGGATTCATCCATTTTTTTCTTGGCCGTATTAAACATATTCAATTGAATATCATCAAGTAAAGTTGATGCATTTTTAATAAATTCAGACCGGTCTACTCCCTGCTTTGCCTTTTGGCCCAAATCCCTTCTTGTTAAAAATACTTTGTCATTTTTAACATCTCTCTGCCCTACTTCTAATATGATCGGATATCCTTTCTTAATATTAGACCAGTATTTTTCTCCTCCTCTCATTTCTCGATTATCAACCTCAACAGACAAACTACTTCCGTTAAATTGTAATTGAGAGATCTCAGAAACAAGAGAGTTAATATACTCTAGAACCTCCTGCTTTTCTTCTTCTTTTCTATAAATAGGTAAAATCATGATTTGTACCGATGAAATTTTAGGAGGCATTACTAATCCATCATCGTCACTATGAACCATTATCAGACCACCAATCATTCTTGTTGACACTCCCCATGAAGTAGTCCAAGCATATTTTTCTTTTTTATCTTTATCTGTAAATAATATATTTTGTGCTTTTGAAAAATTTTGACCTAAAAAATGTGAAGTTCCTGCTTGCAATGCTTTTCCATCTTGCATAATTGCTTCAACTGTAAAAGTTGAGTCAGCGCCCGGAAATTTTTCAGATTCAGTTTTTTCACCACAGACAAGTGGTATCGCCAAAGTATTTTCAAAAAAATCTCTATAAACTTCTAACATTTGCAACGTTTCTTCCATCGCCTCTTTTTTAGAAGCGTGCACAGTATGACCTTCTTGCCAAAGAAACTCTGATGTTCTTAAAAATATTCGAGGCCGCATTTCCCAACGCATTACATTTGCCCACTGATTTATTTTAATTGGAAGATCTCGATAAGAGTTAGTCCATCTAGAAAAAGCTTCGCCTATGACCATTTCTGATGTTGGCCTTATTATATAGGGTGACTGCAATTCTCCATCTGGTAAGAGCCCGCTACCATCTGAGTTTTTTACTAACCTTCTATGAGTTACGACAGCACATTCCTTTGCAAACCCCTCCACATGCTCCGCTTCTTTTTCCAAGTAACTCAAAGGAATCAATAATGGAAAATAACAATTTTTATGCCCTGTTTCTTTAAATCGAATATCTAACACTTGCTGCATACGCTCCCAGATAGAATATCCGTGAGGTTTTATAATCATGCACCCTCTAGTGGGAGCGTTCTCCGCCAAATCTGCTGCTTTTACAACTTGCTGATACCATTCACTAAAATTGTTTTCCCTTGTTGGGTTTATTGCTGTTTTCATTATTATCCTTGTATGTATTCTGCTGATATTTTTATGGGATTATTTATACTTAGACAAATTAATTTTTGATACTAACTCCTTGTGCTAAGATTTTTCAAGGCCCATAATAAAAATATTGGACTACATCACTATATTAAAATATCTTACTCCTGAAATAAGGTGTTAGAGAATAATTTATCTCGCACTGCTTCTTAAGTAAGCTAATATTCTATTGTCCGACAAAAAAACTATGATTTAAGATAGTTATGATAAATAATTTTTATAACTTAATAAATTGCTCGATAAAATAAGTGACATCATACCCATATTTAGGTAAAAAATTAATCCTGTTTCTTACAATAATTTTTAAATTCTGATCAGGAACAAAACCATAATGACTCCAAGAAGGAGAAATACTTGAAGCATCAGTTTAAAGCTAACTCATGGCTTTCAACAGAAAAACTTTTTGAATCAAGAGATAAAACCTCTGAGCTGATGCAATATGCGACAGATGAACTCAATTTATCAAATTTTAATCCTCCTCACTTCTTCACTCCTGGCTGGAAGGGAGATAGCTTATTCTCAAAAGAAGCAGTCCATGCAAAGAAATTACTGGAAGCACTATGGGAAGATGCCAGGACTCAATTTAAGTCATTCACGCAAGTCAACCGGTCGTTAGAGTCAGCAATATATGAACAATTTAAATCATACACTGAATACTTAAAAATTGACTGTTATGAAATTCAAGATTTTTATCAACTTTTATCTGAAGTCAAAAACCCAAAATCGGCAAACAAAGAAATCCTTCAAGAATTTACAAATATCTACTGCTACAGAACTGTTGCAATATATTTATTTAAATTAAAATTTATTGTCGATCTAGGTCAAGAGTTAAACATAGATCTCGAAGCAAAAAATTTATTAAACCCAAATTACTTTCTGTCCAAAATTTTTCCTCGGCTTAGTCTTAATGAGTTACATTGTGAATCATTGAAATCAAACTTATATGGGTGGTTTCGACCTTCATCCCTCTTTGAAGTCGATCTTATGAAGTTAAAAGAAAATTTTAATTCTATATCTATAACTGAGCTCATGAAAGTTTGTACATATAAATCAGAAAAAGAAGTTTCATCTCCTGCAGATTTAAGTTTTTCACATGCTATTTCTCATAAAAGTTTTGGACTTATGATAAATCAACTTTTGGTTAATTTTCCAAAATGGCTAGAAGGTCAATCATCATCATGTTCACCAAATAACAATACAAAAATACTTAATACTAAGTTCCTTGGCGAAGACTTAACTTCAATGGCACAATCACACTGGCTTGCTCAGGAGGACCAACTTGATATCTCTTGGAAGCATTTGCTATGCCCTAATTTTGAAGGTGAAGAGTTTTCAAATGGAACATTTATAAAAATTTGTCACGAACTATATTTTTTATCTTTTTTAATCAAATTTTCTCAAAAGTTTTATCATCGACCAGTTCCATTAATTTCCAGTGTCATGAAAGACAAATATTCACAAACAAAAGATCAAGCATTTGGGCAGATGAGCATGTTTGGCCAAAATGATAAATCATCATTGCTTTACGACAGAATTGTTTTAAACATTGGGGAACTACCGAGAAAAAACCCTCATCATTACTTGCTAAGTAAAATATCTGAACAAATACCCTATATGAACAATGAAGGTTATTTGTGTATTCTATCCAATCAAAAATTATTTGTACCAAGCAAAAGTGATAAAGTAGAGCAACTCTTAACTGAAGTAAGTCTTGAAGGAAACTTTAATCTAGAATCCCTAAGAGGAAAAGGAGAACTGCCAAGCTATATCTATATATTTTCACGCAATATAAGCTCTCCTCTTGAAAATCCATCAAAGAATCAAATAAAACGTCCTTGTTTAACATTTAGATGGCACGGTGACCTCGATCAATTTCAACAACTGTCTCTATTATTAAACGAGCTCAATACTTTCTTTAAATCTAAACCTAATACAATTCCTATTTTTCAATCAGAGGTAAAAGAAAATTTAAGCTTTGAATTTCACCAAGATGCGATATTAAATGGAAAACTACTACACTCAGCAAATAAAGATCCTTCAAAAATAACTCACCCTAGTTTTTTTAAAAACTTAACAAAGTCTTGTATTCCTTTAGAACAACTATTTTACATTACAAGCTTAAAACAAGAAGATCAGTCACCCCGAAACATAATTACAGCTCCGGGGTTATTAGGAATCCAACAACAAGAGAATGAGGAAAATTACCCATTCATTTTAATTGTAAATTATTCTAACAGTAATAATATTAAACTAGAATTAATTCATGCTGAAACATATAAAGCAACAACTGAAAAATACGGTTTTGCTTACTTTATGTACTTTGGAGTAATCCCAAAAAAGAGTGAATTAAATATTAATATTATCAGAGATTTCTTTAACTCTGAAATTGGTAAACAAATTATTCAACTCTCAATATCTGGTGGATTAACAAAAATTAAATCTAAGCTTCGGGCAATGCTTGTACCTAAGTTTTTTACTAAAACAAAGTTAATGCCAGAGCATATCTTTAACCATTTAAACCTATTAAAATCCGATGAAAAAACAATTCTTTCTATTCATCCTGAAAAAATTGAAACCATGTTTGATAATGCTTTAAATTTAATCATGGATATTTCAAGTCAGTATACATGGCAAATAATCAACATGCTTTCTGAATTCAAACACAATCTTGAAAAAAGCTGCAATGATATTGATATTAGTACACCTTCAAATATTAATTATAATAATCCTATTATTATAGATTCACTTTTGAAGCTTAAAACTAGTAAAATTTATCCACAAAATGAAGAAGTTTTTATTGATCTGACAATTAACCATAAAAGCGAAGTTCACTACCCTTTAACTAGTACTAAATTAAAATCAGAAAATGGAAGTGATTTCCTGGAGCTTTTCTCTGGCGAAATGTCCATTGTGAAAATATACTCACATGTTGAATTATTAAAATTCATGCAATTTGTGATGAACTCAAGTAAAACTCTCCCTGTCTCCACTCTTTTACAATCAATTGGGGTTCCTTCTATCGCAGAATTAACTAATATTGTTTCCAATTATAAAGCAACAACTAAAACCCTTCAAAAAGTTTTAAATAAGACCATAATTTTAATCGATGAAATAATCACACAACAAATTTCAAAAAATAATTTTTAATTTTGATAAATATTCAAAGGAACAAACTTGATTTCATTAAAGTATTTCAAGATAACCGCCTGAAGAGGTTCCATTTTCCAAGATGAACCAAAGCTTCACTATGTAATCAAAGAATAAATAAAATGCTAACTAAACCAATAATATGAGTCCTTATGTAATTTAATTAAGGAATATTTAATAGTGATCGACCTAATTTCAGTCACTCTCTATGATACTGATTTTACGCTGAAAAACGTTATTTAATATCCTAACCTAAATATAAGATATTATATCTCCGATTTATTCTTTGTATGAAATGTTTTAATTACCCAATTTAACAAAGGCGCTTAGTTATGACTTTATTAAAATTAAAAAATCTATTTGCAATAACATTACTATCATTATTTGTTATTGTAATCAATACACCAAAAGCAGAAGCAGTATGCTATGGTAAAAAATGCTGCAAGAAATCTCCAGCAAAAGAGCTTGGTTTCTATAACCCCAAAACTTCTGGGGCATACTTCCCTCCTGAATGTTGTCCTGGTTTAGAAACTGTTACACCAGCATCTTTAGGTAAGGACCCTGTATGCAAAAAGAAAAAGAAAAAACCTGTCGTTATTATTAAGAAAGCAAAGAAGAAAACAAAGAGAGTTTCTAAAAGTAACAATTTAAAGAGAAGAAACAAAATCTTAAGTAAAAAAAGATTGGTCAAAAGAAGTAAAAGGTCTACCCGAGAAAAACACACTGCAGAATGTAAGGCAATGGTAAATATTGGCTTTAAGATTGATAATAAAAGTTATGGTAAAAGTGGCTTTATTAAAAAATACTCAGCTACTGGAAATAGCTACAAAGGAGCCGCACTTGCAGCTTGCAAGAAAGGAGATGAATTTTTGTCAAAAAATGCCGAATCGAAATTTAAAAAAGCATTTGAAAATGTTTGTAAAAACTCAGAGATAAAAGGAAAGACTGGTATAAAAACTAAATATATTAGTATAAAAGCGGGACATAACAAAAATGAGGGGAAAGGTACATGCTGTAAATACCCAATAGGGGTAACAGATAAATTAACTGGAAACGAGATCCCTGCTAAATACAGAACGTTTGATTGTGTAAAAAAGAAAGCTAGCTCCAAGTTAACTAAAGAGAATTTAAGAGTTAAAAAGAAGAGTTTTTAAACTTTAAAGCGGCAGGGGGTACACTTCCTGTAGTTTATATTCAACTACAGGAAGTTAAATAGACTAAGCATAACCGTTATAATTTTTTACCAAATTATATTATTTTTTTTATATTCATATATTTTAAAAATTAAACAGTATATAAATAACATGAGTTACTCAAATACTGTCATAAGCCAGAGTTTCATACATAATTTACTTAGCAATATTAAAAAGGTTAGACCGGTAAGAAGGAAACAATATTAACCAAAGAAATAATCACACCGTAGACTTTAAAAAAAATTAATTAACTTTGATCTTTATCCAAGTAACTAGTAACATCTAAGTATTAATACTTAAATTAAGGGCACACTTTGAAAATCACCCGTGATGAAGTTTTAGCATCACAGAAGAAAATATATCAACATATGAAGAAAAAAGCTTTAAGGCTTGAAGGAGAATCATCTCAAGAACTTAAAGACTATCAAAAAGATCAACAACGGTATGCAAGTCGCAGTTTTAATCCTTCTGATATAGTTTCTCTTCTACAATCAATAGAGCAATCTAAGATTGTCTATCTGGGCGATTTTCATACGTTTGATCAAAGTAGTAAAAACCTAGAACGTTTAATCAGGGCAGTTACTAAAGAAAAAAAGAAGCTCGTACTCGGTGTAGAACTTGTACATATAGAACATCAAAAAACGCTTAACCAATTCTTAGAAAGAAATATTACGGAACAAGAATTTTTAGAAAATATTAATTATGGAAAATCATGGCGTTTTCCTTGGATTCATTATAAAAAGTTTTTTGACCTTGCAAAAAAAGAACAATTTCATATTTTGGCCCTGAACTCTGTTGGTACTTTACCAGAAAGGGATCAAACAGCAGCACATATTATTTCAACATATGTAAAGAACAATCCTGACTCTACAGCATTAATACTATTTGGAGAACTCCATATCATGCTTAATAAACTTCCATCTGAAGTTGAAAAAATGATTGGCCCAAAGGTTAACCAAACGATTATTCATCAAAACTTAGATGATGTTTATTGGAAGATACAAGAAAGTTCTCCATTGACGAAAGAACAAACTCAAATCGTTAAATTTAATAATTTTGAATACTCTCTTCAAACCTCCCCTCCTTGGATCAAATACGAAAGTATGATTTATTGGTACGAAAACTTACTGGATGATCCCGATTTTGATATTCATGAATATATAATGCAAACTGGAATCAAGTCATTCACAAGTAATATCCAAGAAAACTTTGTGGATATTTGTTACGAAGTTTTAAACGCCCTTAATATTCATAGCGTTTTACCATCTGAAGTCGAGGATTTTAATCTCTATGATCATAATGCTCTCCCTCTTATCTTAGATAAAGTGAATAATTTATCACAGAGTAATATTAAAAATTTTTTGAAATACCTGATTATGGAAGGAGAAAGCTTTAAGATACCAACTTCTCACGACTATTATTGCTCTAATTATTCTGTAAATAGAATTGCTCTACTCGCAGGAATTCATATTCACTATATTCACTGGAGAAAACATACAAAAAAAACAGAAGACCAATTGTTCAACAAAGGTCAAACAGAAAAGTTTATTTTTCTATTTTATCAAAACTTAGTTTCATACTTATCATCGAAAATATTCAACCCTTATATGAAGTGTGACTTATACGTAGACTTTAAAAATAATCCAAAACCTAACCACCTAGTGCTAAATATCCTCGATCAATTAACTGATACTGAAAGCAGTCTCAAAATAATTCTTGCAAACTATAATATTAAAAAGATCTATTCCGCCGCCAAGTCAATAGGCCATTTTATTGCAGAGACTATTTATGAAGATCACTACCGTACTGAGGGCCAACAATTTTCATTATTAAAAGAAAATATTTTACATATTGATCTGTCTGAGCAGCATTTCAATAAGTTAATTTTAATTCTATTTAAGGATGAATCATTCAAAAAGAAACAAAAAAGATTCTTTTAGCCCGAAATCTGTTTTAAAATTTCTTTTTTTGTTCCTCTTCTTAGATTAACTAATTTTGGTGAATTGATATCCTGAGTTTGATCTAGTTCTATCTCTAATGAAATCTTTGATCCTACAAGATTACCATTCGCATCTTGTAAATTTTTAATTGCAATATCTCCATTAGTACCTTTTAATAACTCCTTACAGATCATAACTGCAACTGGCATATCTTGCTCAGATTCTATTGTATAGTAATCTGTATCATCAATTATTTCCAACCTAACTAACTGATTATCCGAGGTTAAGCTAATTCCAACATGCTTACTTTGTGTATTATCTACACCTTCTAAGGGGAGAGAAATTAAATGATAAATAACTTGATCAATATCCTCTTGCGGTATGTCTATTTTAATTTCTTCTGAAATATCTAAGTCTACTCCAATTCCTGAAGTAAAAAACTTACTCGCAGTAGCATCTAATGCTCTAGTCACCGCAAGGTCCAAACTAGCGTTAATTTCTTCTTCTTGATTAAGCTCTGAAACATTATCAAACTTCGGAGGATTCCAAATTTTATCAATTGCTTTCTCTGATACATTACCTTGTTGGGCAAAGGCAAAATCTCCGTTTGATTTATCATCCTTATTACTTTGATAATAAATTATATTTCCCTCTAAAACTCCCTCATGATATCTATGAAATAAATGCTTAACTTGGGGCAATTTATTCGCTTCAAAAGCATCGTTAATTATTCCCTCTACCTTTATTCCGTTTGCAAAGTCTCCTTCAGATAGAGCATCCGTGGCCCTTGTCTCAAGCTCTGTTCGTAATTCTCTCTTTTTAAATGAAGATATCAAGTCAAAAACTAATAACAAAGGAAGAGCAACAAATAAAAGGTAGAAAATATTCTGCCATTTATTAATCGTTCCCAACTGAGAGTTAGTAGATGAGGTAATTTGATCTTCTAATGAAAACTTTAATGTTTCAATATCATAAAAAGCATTCCTGAGTTCACTGTTCCCTCCAACACCAAAGCTGCTACTTGAAATTTGTTCATGAAATGAATTTATACTTAATGACAGCTCATTAAGATGCTTTTTAACTTGGTCAGCACCTACTATTAACTCTTTATTTAAAATATGCAGAATTTCACCAAAACAGTCTTCTGTATCTAAGAAAAATGATTGCCGAGTGAAAGTTCTATTACTATTACTAACCAAGACAGAATTAAATGTCTGGCCGACTCGATTAAAGCAGGTCTGCACCCCCTCATTAACAACTGAAATCTTTTCTAAAGAAACATAAGAAGAATTTAAAAAGTATGTAACCCCAAGTAATAAAACTGATAACCCTAAAATTACCATAGCTCGACTATTATCAATTTTTTTTAAGCTTATCATTTTCATAATTCCATGCCTTTTCTGTCATCTCGCAGTATGCTCATCTTATCTATATTCTTACAATCACGGCCATAATCGTCAAGAATGGGACTTAATTACCTCTCTCCAGTTTCCAAATTGACAAAAATCATCTAGGATTACTTAATGCGAAGCATGGTAGATAAAAAACATTCAGTATTATCATTAATATTATCTTTGATTTTTCATGGATTATTGCTTTTTCCCAGCACCAATAACAGCAATACTACTTTTTCTACTTATGCTCCTATCAAAATTCAAATTCAACATATTGATCAAGTACCTATATCTAATCCAAAGAAACTTACACTCGATAATTTTTCTGTTCAAAAAAGCAATTTAAAACAAATTAAGAAATCAAAAATATTTTCACTGCCAAATAAGATGATTAACAATACAAACTTTAATATTGGCATTGCCCCAATTGATGAAACCAAATTAGATAAACTAAATTCAGTTGATAAAAAATTCTTCTCTTTTCAAAAGAGAGTATTTAAAAAATATATTCAAAACTTTCTTAAGTCATATCAAAATAAAAAAACTATACATCCTAACCTAAAAGATGAAATACTTCGTGACAGATTTAAACTATTTGGGAAACTAACTTATGACCATAATGGACATATTATTTCTCTAAAAATACTAAACAAGGTAGATAAAAAAAATATTCAATTATTATTTGAAGAAACATTAAAAGAGATCAATTTCATCCCTAATCCGCCAAAAGAACTACTCAATAAAAAACAGCAATTTTCAATCTACTATCAACTGAGATCGACTTAACTTGCTCTTTATTCTTTCCCATGGAGAAATTATATAATTACCCATTATGGACTTGTCTAAAAATTGAGAATCTGATTTCTTAATCAGGTGAGTAATCTCTTTTCGTATAACTTTTGAATTAATAGAATTAAAGTTTAAAGGTGGGACCAATTCTTTTATTAATTTAATATAATTGTAAAAAAAATCAAAATAATTTGAGCAATCACTGCAACTATTTATATGATTTTTAAAATACAATTCTCGATCACTATTTTCCACCAAACTTGCAATCAAATTTTTATTTGGACATGAAGACTTATTTTTTAATTGCTTAAAATCTAAGTTGGAGTTATCCAACGAGATTAAATTATCTCTGGCCAAATTTAAACTAGAAATGACTCCAATTTTTTCCATTCTAAGTACCTGAGACACTTCATCCGGAGACAAGTTAAATTGATATTTTAATAATAAAATAACTCTATCTTCAATTCCCAAATTAAAAAAAGCTTTATGATCTGAAACTACCTTCGGTTCTATTAACTCAGAATCATTTTGCTGATGGAATTTTCCAATTTTAATAATATTGGAATAAATTAAATAATCGAAATCAATATCAAAGTTAGTTGTTAACTCAGAGCTTTCAGTCATTAATGTAAAATTTAATACTTCTGTTAGTAGCTGCCTCGAGCTTTGCATATTTTTTGTAATAACAAAGGATAAGTTAAAGTATTGATTATATTGCTGTAGGATATATCTATTAAATTTAGAACTAAGCATAAACTAATTCTAACAACCTAGTATCTTTATATCAATCTTATTAATCCAAGATAATAAAATTAGATACTTAATATTCTATATTTAAATCAAGTTAAATCTCAGATAGACGATAAGTTAATGTAATGAGAGATGATCTACCGGGGTACGATATGAAACAACTCAGATATTTTTTACTTACTTTACTTTTTACTAATTTAACTTTTATTGGATGTACAAAAGAAAGTACTTCTACAAGTAGTAGTAGCAGTACTTCAACTACGACAAGTGATACAGATTCAACTTCTACGTCTTCAAATGATTCAACTGATGACACATCAAATAGCACTACAAGTAGTGGTGATTGCACCGCTGATGGCGAAGGTGATCAATCATCAAGTTATTATAATTTAGACATAACAGCACATGGCCTTGGGAAAGGAGGAGTTGTGTGGAGCTCAGCAACTGATCCCGACTTTCAATCAAGCGATGCTCAAAATATTTTTGCAACTGATTCAAGATTTAATATTAGAATTTTAGCACACCCATCTCCGGGTAAAACAACTGATTCATATAATAAAAGTTGCGTTTATGATGCTCTTAATTACTCCAAACTCAAATTAAAGATAGGAGTCAGAACACAAGGAAGTTCTAGCTACTCTGATACATTTACTTTTGAAGATATTATTGTGGATAGTTGCTCAGAAGTTCACGAATTCTCAGTCCCTCAAACTTCTGATCCTTTAGTAATTGAAGTTATGGATGCTGAGTTTGATTACACTTGTCAAGTTTATGTTAACTCTGGATATGATGAAGATGATCCAGACTTAGCTTCTTACTGCCCTTATTGGTATGTACCAAAACTAGACTGTTTTCAAATTGGAATTCAGCTATCTACTGACTATACTAGAGATATTCCACACTAAATTAGCTTATCACAAATTTTCATTGCTAGGTTTTCCGTAAATGCAGAGGAGACCTCTACCAATAATCCTGGGCAAGTTATATTTACTTCAGACAAATTATCACCAAGTAGGTCAAATGCAATAAAACGAACTCCATGATTTCTTAAACTTTCTGCCACTATATTACATGAATTTTCTTGAACTTTATTCAAAATATATTTTTTATAAGTTGCACCTTGAGCAATATTGGCAAGGAAATTATTTTTTTGAGGTACTTTTAAAATAGAACCTAATTCAATACCATCAAAATATAATGATCTTACTTCTCCCTCAAAAATACTTTCATCAAAGTGCTGAGCAATAATGGCCCCGTTTAATTTTTCTGATTTATTTTTAAAAATAGTTACTACTTCATTAATATTCTTATGAGTAATAAATACTCTTTCAACTCCTATCCCTTGATATAAGTCCAATGGTTTTAAAATAATTGACTTAATATCTTGCTTTAATGAATCATCTAGAAATTTAACAAAACCATTTACTGAATTACCAATGAAAGAATCTAAAGAATTTGTTTGCTCAAATGCTAGTATTTTTTCATTGTTAAGCATGATACCTTGAGGATTATTTAAAATTACTGCTCCCGTTTTTTTAGCAAGAAACTCGAGCATCCATAAAATTCTTAAATATCTAGTATCAAAGGGAGGGTCTAAGCGCATATGAATTGTATCATTCTCACTTAATTGTATTTGTTTTTGTTTAGTTAGTTTAAAGTTTTTAATATGAATTTGGTCATCTTCTAATATTGATTCAAATTCATAAATATCTATTTGAGAATTATTGTAATTATCAATATAAAAATCATCTTCAAAGAGCACATATACTTCTTCTCCCATATTTTTAAGAGTTGTTGCCAATAAAATAGTTGAATCTTTCTTGATTACTAATTTGTCAATATGGTCAATAAAAAAACAATGTGCCATTTGAGTTTTATACTACTTTTTAAATAGATATTCAAAGAAAGTTGAACCTATATCTAGTTTTTTATATTTAGAATATTTTTGATTAATAAAGCTAAATAACTCTCGCAAGGAGTAGTTATTTACTTTTCTCAACTCTTCAATCTTATTTACTTTTTGAGAGTAAGTCATTTTAGCTGCGAGCGAAGCGTTATTCCATTCTCTGTTCAATGGATAACACTCTGTTAAGTTAATACCAATTTCATTACATAGTTTTTTGATTTCAGGCAAAAACCTCCCATCCATGAAATTGGCCAAGACATTTGAATATTCTTGCTTTGAGCTAATCTCTTTATACTTAAGGTTAAGCTCTGTAATTAATGAAACTATTTTCAAGCTAATTTTTGCATGATTCTGGCGTTTGATTACTTTATTATTAACCAAATCACCTTTATCTGAGAAATACTCTATTGCCATTTCCTTACCAATATAATTGGCCAGATTCTCATTAAGCCCCACCTCATCCTTAATAAAAAATATAGTATGGAAAAGTTCATGAAAAATAAGCTCGGCCAACTCAAAATCATCATAATAAAAAAAGGATGATAAAATATCATCGGTAAAATAACCTAATGTTGAATAAGCAAATACTTTTCTTACCCAAGTATGCTCTCCTTCTTTTTCTTTCTCTTCTGCATATTCCATTGCAGAATCGTAGTTAAAAAATCCTAAATAAGGAAAACACCCCATAAAAATAAAACATTCTTCTAACGCTTTTACCTGATTCTCTGAAGATCTAATAACTAGATAAGTAACTGCCTCTCTATCTAAGATTGTTGTTTCAGAGTAAATATCAGTAGTGGGTTTCTGCCAGTATTTGTAGAAATACTTCTTATAGGTTTCAATTAATTTTATTTTTCTTTTATAATCTTTAGATATTGATTTATCCATTAAAACATCATCATTAAAACGACTCTGGTTTAATAATTTAACCTGTCCAACACCTTGCTCAATAAGGTATTGCATTTTAGCACAAGAACTTAAAGTGAATAAAAAAACAACAAAACAGAAAACACTTCTCAGAGAATACATGAAATACCAAATGCGTATTGTAAATAATTTTTTGCCTTGTTAAACTCAAATGCCGGAAATACCGTTTTAACTGAACCTTTTATTGAAAACCGCTCCGCAAGTTTAATTTTGAGAGCAAAGCTACTAAATATTGAACTCTCTTTAGCTGTCGTTGTATCTCCATGATATACAACTGAACTTCCTGAAGAACTATCTTTAAATGTATAATTTGTATAATCTTCAACTTCCTGGACTGCGTACCCGACACTAAACATTGGAAGAAAAAATGATGATCGATTGCCAAATACAAACCTTAATCCTGCTCCATAAATCCTGGTAGATACATTATTTTCAACACTCGTTAAGCTTAAATCAGTATCTGAAATAGAAACTTCATCATTCTCACTCTGATCTTGGCTTATATCGGAGTAATTTATTTCAAATGCAATATTTCTTGAAAAATATCTGGCCATCGAAATGCCATAACTCCTCGTTAATATATAGTTATTACTTGAATTGCCATATATTTGTTTATCATATGAAAAATCCAAATCCATTTCGGTATAAGCAAAAGATGTTTCTGTTATGAATATTAAAAATAGTAAAAATAGAACTAACTTCATACTCTCTCCTTACTCTATATTTTAACTTTCAATTAGATATTAAGTAAGATGAGCACAAGTTACCTTAGTTTTCCCCGATCCCTCACTAAGCTTCCCTGACAACTTAGAGATGTTGCTGAATCAATTTTTAAGTCAACCCAATGCCATTGATAATCAGAGTTCTCTGTTTCAGGCAAGAAATGTACAATTCTATTGCAATTTGTTCTTCCCTTCCATTTTTTGATACCTTTCATATTTCCATGGCCTTCAACTAAAACTCGGAAAGTTTTTCCTACTAAAGGAAGTCTAATACCTTCCTGAATTTTAAGTTGATGTTGCTGCAATAACCTTAATCTTTGTGATTTTACCTTAGCATCAAGAAAATCTTCCATATTTGCTGCCTTGGTATTATTTCGTTTTGAAAAAACATAAGAGAAAATAGAGTCAAATTGTGCTTTATCTAGTAAATCAATCGTTGCCTGAAACTCTTCATCTGATTCATTTGGAAATCCAACAATAATATCCGTTGATAACACTATTTCAGGCTGAGATTGCTTTAACTTATCACATAGTCCTAAAAAATGCTCTACAGTATACTCTCTGAGCATTCTTTGTAGCACAGAGTTAGATCCCGACTGAACCGGTAAATGTAAATGTTTAGATAATTTTTTTGCTTCCCCATGAACTGCTATTAAGTCATCAGAGACATCATATGGATGACTAGTCGTATATCGTAAAAGCTCTAGTCCATTAATCTCGTCTAGATCCATTAATAATCCTGCTAGGTTTTCATTATTTTCCTTTCCGAAGGAGTTAACATTTTGCCCTAGTAATGTGATTTCTTGAATGCCTTGATACTCAACTAACCTTCTTACATCTGAAACAATTTCATCTTTACGACGAGACTTCTCCTTTCCCCTCGTATAGGGAACAATACAATAAGAACAATACTTATTACATCCTTTAATTATATTAACAAAGGCTTGAGGAGAGCCGTGAGTAATTTTAGTTTGAATCGAAAAGTTTGAGCTTCTATCCCAATTATTGACTGAAAACTTATTTTCCCCTGAGTATATGCGATAAACCATATCATTAATACAATCAATAACATCTGTACCAAAAGCAAAATCTAGATGAGGGTATTTTTTCACTAAAGACTTCCCTTCAGTTTGGGCAACACATCCACCAATTCCCACAATTAATGAATTATTTTTCTTTTTGGCATGCTTCATTTCACCTAATTGTGAGTAAAACTTTGTATTAGCAAGATCTCTAATCGCACATGTATTAAAAAGAACCATATCAGCATCGTCTAATTCTTTAGTTTCAACAAAATTTAATTTGGATAAATGGGATAATATTCTTTCTGAGTCATGATAATTCATCTGGCAGCCAAATGTTTTCATCCAAACTTTTCTTGGAGGAAAAGATAAGTTGCCCATTTTAATTAATTTTTTTCCACTTATTTCATCAATAGAAATTTTTTCTTCTACGCCTGATTGACGTAACCCTAACCCTGATTCCATAACATCACCCTATTAAAAAGCATTATGGTATATGCATTGTTTATTCGAATGAATTAATAGATCTTTCATATATAAATGTCAAATATCAAGATATACGCGCGGGGAGGCGCGACGCGTTGCAAGAGTGTTCTAGAAAATAAAAAAGGCCTCCAATCAGGAGGCCCAAACAAACTAATTGTTAAGTTTATTTATTTCTTTTTCTTAGCAACTCTTTTCTTTGCAACTTTTTTCTTTGCTACTTTTTTCTTTGCTACTTTTTTCTTTGCTACTTTTTTCTTTGCTACTTTTTTCT
>CAYRDP010000018.1:0-41682 GCA_964423165.1 uncultured Bacteriovoracaceae bacterium
GTGTGGCAGAGGCATAACTTGTAGTAAGATTACTTGGAATCTTTGCTAGCATTTGTTCTTTGATAGCAGTACAAGTCGATTTTATCTCTGCACTATTTATATTTGTTCTCAGACTCGTGATTTCTCCTGCTAATCTTTCCCTTGCTGTAGAGTCCGTTTCTCCATGAACTCTTCCACCTCCTGTATTGACTATATCGTCAAAGGCCGTTCTTCGTGATTCTCTTTCACTTTCTGGATAACCATTGACGATGTCATCTCTAAACTTTCTCTTATTTCCTTCACAGTATGCTTGAATAATAGGTTTATCATCATTACTGTCAGATGAAGTCTCAGTTCCATTGGCATTGAACTCTGCACAAATATTTCTGTAAGCATTTATACTGGGGGTGACTCTGGCATCAAGGTGAGCTGCTACTTTACTAATATCTGATTGCAAGCTAGCTGGAGAAGAATCTCCTTCGCAGCCAGCAAGTGGACTATTTGCACTAGTGAGCGATCCATATTTTGTGCAAAATTCATTTACGTTTTGTGAAGTTTCAGCGAAGCTTTTCTGTGCTTCTGCTCTTGCAGTTCTTGCATTATTTTCAAAGCTATCGAGGACCGCCGCACAGTCAGATTTTAATTGTTCATATCTTGCTTTATTTTCACCTATTGCCTGCTCTTGTTCTTGCATATAGGAAGCAATTGCTCCAGAATCTCCTGTTACTTTTTCTTTTTGCTCTTCTAGTTGTTTTTTTAGTTTTTCAATTTGTTCAGGGAGGTCTTTTTCTAGGAAATCTAGGTTTCCTCCCCCAATTAGCTTTACTCCAAATTCTGAATCTTGCATTTTGGGCATTTTAACAAATAAGTCTTTTGGAAATTCAAATTCAGCACCTGGGAAATATCCCTTTAAAAATGTGCTAGTGCTCATTACATCTGCCTGTATATTTTTTAGTACTGCTTCTTGAGAAGCTACAAGCTCTCGCATATTTGTATTGTATTGCCCTTGTCTTGCTTTGATATGTTTTTCAACTTGTACCACCTTATTATTAACTTGAGCGTAGCATGCTTGAATATTAGCAGCGCATTTCTGAGCATGTGGAACACAAAAATTTGCATCACTCGTACTTAAAGTACTTCCACTACAACTTCCTGCCTTGGGAGTAGGGTTACCATCACAATTTAAAACTTTGTCTAACATGGCCTGTTCAAGATTTCTGACGATATTACTTTCTAATGTTTTTGCTCTTTCTAATTCAGCTTTTGCCTCAGACAATTGAGTACTTTGAGAGGCCGTACCAATCTTACTGCTGTCTGTTGAAAAACTTTCATTTTGACTGAACTTTTGGTTACATACTGTAATTTGTTGACTAATAATTTCTGAAGGTCTTTTTTGTGAAATATCACCACCTTCTTGCCAGTCAAGGCTGATAACCCCACCATACTTTTCATCAAGTGCTGAAATTTGGCCTGCTTTGTCTTCAATAAATGAGTCCTGAGATAAAATTGACTTTAAGTCATTGGCATAATCTTGATAATTTCTTCCACTTCTTTTACTTGATTCACTTTCAATTGCACTAAGTAAGGTTTGAGTTAAATTACCTGAAGATGTAAAAGAGTTAGTACATTCACTAACAAACTTCTTTTTAAAATATGTTTGAAATCCAGATGAAAACCTTCCCACATTCCGAGTGAAGTTTTTGTCCATCTTAGGTAAAGCATAGCCCACGCTATCAAGGTTAGATTTAATATCAGTTAACTCAGTTGTAAAAACTTCTTTTTCTCTATCTATTGCTTCTTTTAACCCTGCAAATGATGAGAGTCCTCCTCTTGAAAGTCCTGATAATTGCTTGTCACTGCCATTAAGCCATCTTTCTACTCCAAGCCTTTTAATGTCACTTTTCATTCTTGAGACTTGTTTTTTAATATCTTTAGTAATTGCACCTGTATTTCTATTAAAGTCAGCTGATTGTTTTCTTAAACTTGGCTTGCCTCCAGTTCCTGTTGTAAAAGTAGACATAATTCCTCTAAGTCCTGTTCCTGGTGCTGCAGCAGCATCTGGAAGTGATTCATTACATGCATCTGATTGAAAAAAATCCTTTCTTAAATCTCGTGACTTCGCCGTATTATCAGTTCCACCACCATCTAAAAGTTCATTAGACATTTTTAAATCATCAAGAATTTCTTGATTTAGATCTCTAAATAATTGAGCTCTTTTTTTCATTTTATTAGCAAAAGCCTGGAGGCCTTGCACTCTATCATTTAATTGCGATGATACTTTTTTTCTGGAGTTTTCTATACATTGTAATCCTTCTGGAAATGGAGAGTTTTGAGATTGAGTAGACATTTTGTCATATAAAACTTCATATTGCTCAGCTACTTGTTTAATAGTCGATGCCATTTGATAATCACTCTGATCTGGGTCTGTTGTGTTAGTACAAATATCTGAAGGAAAATTTGATCTAGCAGCAGTGAGTGGACATCCAAAAAATGGATCTTGAACTCTTTGTGGAGTTAATGAATTAATTAATGACTGATTTTGTGCCATCATTTGATTTTGTTGGATGACTTGCATAGCGCTATTACCTACGGTGTTAATTGCACCCATTATTCCTGATGCTAATTCACTGGACCCTCCCCAGCTAATTGTAATTGGAACTATAAGTAAACAAATTATAATAAAACTTGAAATCATTTTTCTTGTAAATTTTTGATTGGTGTTTTTCATGAATTAATATCCTATGCAAAATTAATTAGTAACCATTATACTTTTCGGCCAACTACGCAAAATCTTTCGTTTTTTTACGGTTACTTAATAATAATTTTAATCTGCGATTTAATTTTAAACAATAAAGTTTAGGCTTTTAGTCAAATACTTTGTTTTTCGGAGAAATTATACCTAATTACAATAAGTTTTAGACATTGATATTATATATTTAAATAATGAGTATAAATAAATGTGCCAATAAATTACGGCAATTTCACATTGGAAAGTCTAGAGTTTTGGTAGGTAATATGAAAGTAATAATATTTAGATCATTTTCAATTCTTATTGATATTTGTCTTTCCTATATAATGGTATTTATTTTTCAAGCAGTTAATTTTCATAAAATATTTAATGATTTTGTATTAATCTTGGCCAAAGAATATAATTTTTTTGAATTTTTTTACTTTTTGAATAATGATACATTTAGCTTTATTCTTTTATTTATTGTTAGTTTATTTTTCTTAAGATTAATTTCTACTTTAGTCTTAAAGGTAACAATAGGTGAAGCTCTGATGGGGTTTACATCTAAATCATCAAGAGTACTGGGTATTCTAAGAGTGGTAATTGGTGATATCTTTTTATGCTTTATTATTGGTAAAATATTTATTTTATTTAAACAGAGGTCTTTAGAAGAGTATATTGTAAATCAAGAAATAGTTTTATCACGTATTACTCTTAATACAATTTCTACTTTTATTATTTTTCCATTTATTTTATTGTTTGCGGCCTTTTCACCATTGCTGAGTAGCTTTGACCTTAATCATAAGATAAATATTAAAAACGATAATAATGATAGTGATAGTAAAGTCACAGGCGATTATAGAAGTTATAGTATATATTCCTCTAACTATTTTAAATTTTCAAATATTTCTAACTTAGATAATGATCGTTTTATCTTACTTCCACACTTTAATTTAAGTAAAGACGTTTCGAAGCTAGATATTACTCCTGAGTTAATTATTTTGGATAAAAAAACTTCAAGTATTGGTGTATTAAAAAAAGGTATGCCTTTTAATTTAATCAATATTTTAAGTAATGGGGTTAGATCAAATTTAAGATCAGGTGTTAGATTTCCCAACATTGAAAGATTCATTATTGATAATCAGATAAGAATCTCTAATAATAAAAAAATTAGCTCAGAGATTATAAATGAGGTTAAATTATTAATTCAAGACTCATTTAGCTTTACAATAAATAATTTTTTACATTACATTATTAAAAATGGGCCTTTTGTCTCTGGGGTAATTGATTTAAGAAATGAGTTATTAAAATTATTGAATCACAATAGTTTAACAAAATATGCTTGGACTAAAATTAATAAGGGTGAATTCCTTATTGGTCGTGATGCTTTGAGAGAAACTTCTGTAAAAGAAAAATGGTTATCACTAAATTACAAAAAAAATTATATTTTGGAATTAAGCTTTTCTGGAGGGAGAAACCCCGAACAGTCAATTAAGGAGTTTAAACAAAGTTTTTTTCATGGAGGTAAGTGGTTACAGGAAAATATTGGGTCATCAGTTGATATTAATGATTTGAATATTACAATATTTTTAGACTTATTTATTAATCAAGATTTGTCTGAAAATAAAAATACAGCATTAGAAGAATATATTTATCATTACTATTTTCAAGTGGCCAAACAAAGTATATTTAAGAACGAAGTAATTAATAGTTTGTCTAGAATGCATGAAGTTGCTATGCTGTTAGCAAAGGTTGGACAAAAAAAATATTCAGAAAGATTTTTGATTTCTTTGCAGAGTATTCAAAATGCTTTACGTACAAATCAGAAAAACTTCTTTGAGTAATATCGGAGAAATATGGACGTTTTATCATCAAGCATTTATGGCATTATTCAAGGAATTACTGAGTTTTTACCAGTAAGTAGTAGTGGCCATTTAGCTTTATTACCTCACTTTATGAATATTGATGATCCTGGTGTTGCCTTTGATCTTACTATGCATGTTGGAACTGCATTTGCCGTACTCATATATTTTTGGAAGGATGTGCATAAATTATTAACTCAATATTGGGAGTGTAGAGTTTTTAGCAAGAAAGTCTTTCAGAAAAATGCTTATTGTATTAATTATTTATTTTCAACAATAGTTACTGTTATTTTAGCACTTGTAATTAAGGATTTTGCGGGAACAATAGGACGGTCTGTTCTTTTTATATCTTTAAACCTGACTATCTTTGGTATTTTAATGTTTATTGCTGACAAATGGGGTAGACATGGTGCTGATAAGCAGATGGATAGCTCAATCAAAGTCAAAGAATCATTTCTAATTGGTTTATTTCAAGGGCTAGCAGTATTTCCTGGAGTCAGTAGGTCTGGTTCAACCCTTACAATCTCAAGGTTCTTAGGACTTTCCAGAGAGGAAGCCTCTCGTTATTCTTTTTTACTTTCACTTCCTATTATTCTAGGAGGTTTTATATTAAAGCTTCCAGATTTATCATCAAGTCCGTCAATTGATATTAAGGTTTGTTTAGTGGGAGGAATGGTATCCTTATTTATTGGTTTACTAACAATTCATTTATTTTTAAAAATAATTAAACAAATGGGTTTATGGATTTTTTCTATTTATAGAATATTATTTGCTATTTATATTTTTTATACATTAAGCTAAAAGCTACATTCAATGTATTCAGCCTCTGGAATTGCGGCAAAAACACTAGCAGAAGCAGGCACGCAGTACAAGTGGGAGTTCCACCTAGGTCCTATATCATAATAAATACCACCAGCTCCATCTTCTTCATTGGTTGAAAATCTTACTACTTTATCATCTTTATCTTCATGTCCAGTGATACTAAGAGTACTTAAAACAAAACCTCTCGCAATTGCTCCTGACTGACATAGACGCAAATTGCATGCTAAACTTTTTAAGTATTCCGAATCTACAAAGCCTGTTTTTTTGTCAACGTTGTCACCTAAATCAATTCCTGAAAGTGCTGAAGAGACATATAAATTGGTATAGACTGAAATATTAGTGTAGCTTTTCAGAGCACAGGTGACTTTACCACCGATATTAAAGGCCGTACCAGAGCAGCATGCATCCTCACCATCTTCTCCGGCCTCTAACTCTGCTCCAGCTTCTTTACAGCATGAAAATGTATCATGAGAAAAAATTTCTTTAATTCCTTCATCTGTTTGAAAGTTTTCCATATCTCCGGCCGAGTAGTACTTAATGCCATCATTTTCTATTTCGGTTACAGTATTAACTGAGTCCACATTGACTAATGTTCCTGGGATATAGTTATTTGTTATACCTGAAACATCTGTTTGGTCTGTAATATTAATATTACAAGTAGGGTCAGGGTGCTCATCGTTATCATCTTCCTTATTAGAGCTAATTGCTACTTGTGGAATGCCTGTTAATTCAAGTGAACCTAAGAAATTAAGGTAGGTGAATGCTTCTCTTTGCCCTGCAGTACTGACATAATCCTTAATGCCACAATCAGAGTCATTGACTGATTCTTGGTTTTCACATGTTAGCAAATCATCTATAACATTTGGTTGCTCATCATCTGGGTGCCAATTTAAGCAATGAAAGTTTTCCATTGATATTACTTGCGCTTTTTCGGGTAAGAATTTATGGCCTCCTCCATTATCATCATGAAAGTTTCTGACCCAGTGATTGGTGCAGCACATTTTTGACATTGATGCTTGAAGGCTAAGGTATTGTTCTTCTAGTAGATTATTACCTTCATCATCTGAATCCATGCAACCAATATCAGTGTTTCCACATATATCTGGAGTAGGGTATTGAAGTGAAGGTAATGCTTCTTCATCATTTATTTCATTAGCATAAACTGACAACCTTGTGTATCTAGTCGGGTCATTTAAGTCTGTAATATCTTTAAATAATAATTTACTTGATGTGAGCTTAGGATCATCAGGGGTGTATTCAAATTGATTACCATCTGGGTCATATATCGTCTGGCCTAATGTAATTGTGTTACCCGTTTCTCGGCAGCAATGATTTAATTTTAAGTCATAATCTTCATGGTCTGGTTTGTATTTTTGTGAGCAAACCATTGTCTCTTGCCAAAATTTAATTTCATAACTATTAATTCCTCCATCGTAAACACCATCAAAATGATTATTCTCTACATCAATATCTTGAGTGAGGTTAGTAATATATTCAGAAGCGGCACAATCAAGATTTGTATGGCAAACAGAACCAGGTAATCTTAAACATCTATTTTCTTGTAGAGTAATCCCTTCAATTTGTTCATCATAAAAGCTCTTTGTTATTTCAAGTCCACCTAAGTGATAATTACTAAAGACTTTTAACGCATTTGTTGATGTTACTTGAGAAAGTGCTTGTGTAACAATTAGATTAGATTCTTCTTCTTCACTTTCATCCTCATCCTCTGCTACTGTTCCATCCAGTAGTGAAATTGTTGCTTTAGAGCTATCCTTATAAATATAATTTCCTTCATAGTCAAAAATACCGCAGGCGCTTAAGTATAACTCCTGGTCATACTTATCTAGCTCTGCCGCTGCTTTAGAAAGTGTCATTCCAATCCCAAGTACTCGATCACCGTCAAATTTTTCTCCATCAACGCTATCTGGCTCGGATGAATTTTGATCCTCGTAAGTTGATTGTGATAAATCTTTACCTGGAAGACAAATTCCTTCTACATTATTATGAGTTAAATTACTGATGACACTACTTGATTCAATAGTTTCATCTCCGATATAATTGTAAGGCCTACCAATAACTCTAGTTGAAAGTCCAAAGGTATGCTCTTCGTCATCAGAAACATCTTCGCTAGCATTTTGCATTAATGCTGATTTTCCATACCTTGTAATTCTATTGTTAAATTTTGAAGTACTAATGCCATTACTGATATCTTGGCAGTAATAGTTAGGAGCACAAGCTAATGAACCAATTTCATCAGAGTCATTATATGAATTTGTTGTATTAGTATACTTTTCGATACAAGGAGCTCCCATACCACGGTATACACACCTTTTTCCAGAGGTATCACCTTGTAAAAATCTATTAAATAATGTTTTTCCTCCATCTTCGTTCGATGGTAGTTCAAAAGCGTTATTATCAAATTCAGGCCAGTATGATTTAAAATTATTAATAGTTTCACAAGTATAATCCCAACCAAGTTGTGCGACACAATCAGTATCAATTTCACATTGATGATATTGACGGCATTCTGCTCCGTCACTGTCATTATCATCTGTTATTTGTGATCCTGCTCCTAAAGCTAAAGATGCATCGGAAACAGTGATGTTAAAACTATCTTGTGATGTCAGGTCTGCAAAATATGAGTTAATTGCAATATATAGTTTACTAGATGTCGATTTTATTCTTCTTTGATTTCCAATTGCAAACCAGGTTACACCATCAAAGGAACCAATAATTGCTCCGTAGTCAAATCCATACCAGTCTCTTTGATACCCATTTGCAAAAAGAAAATGTTGAGCACTTAGTCGTTTTTTTCGTTGGTCAATAATGTCATCATTATATTTATGAGTCCAGGCAATCATTGTTGCAGGTAAGAAACATGCTCGGCCAAATAATAAGTCATCAGCACGATAATTGTCGGTGTCAGTTCGACTGGTTTCACTCTCATCTGGACGGTAACCGCCTCCCCGATGAGTTAAATTTTTAGGAAAGATTTTTGCAATATGAGTATAGTAATCATTGCCACAATAAAAGCACGATGAGTAAGTACCAGAATTGACAAAAATATCATATGTTTTTCCATCCACAAGATCAATTTCAGCGGGTGGTTTTGCAGCAGATGTATCAAAGCTAATAGTTCCATAAATTTCATCAAAGCCAATATAGTTTTCAAGGTTATTAGGCTTTAATAAATTACCATCAGTATATTCAAAAGCGAATCCATCAGTGTTAGATGTTTCTTGTTCTGGGGTATCAATTAAAATTTCTGAATGTGATATGCCTTGAGAGTCAAAATATCGACGAGGAATACTTTTAGAGTTCATTAAAATGGAAACCTCCATTGGCGGAGGTACTGTTACTGGTTGAGGATAGACACAACTATAGTCAATCACTTCAGATTCTGTAGAGTTATATTCTTCTTTCAATGTGCAGTAAGGGCCTCCACATTGACATATTTCATCAATTTTATCTAAAGCATCTTTTCTAGAGTTCAACACTTTGTTCGTTTCTAAATCAACATAGAATTGAATTTGAACTGCTTGAGTATCCATTACTTGTAATGAAGTACCAACGAACTTTACTTCAGAAGGGCTTCCAATCGTTAATTCCCAGTCAACATCTACAACTTGCTCAATACCATCCTTGTAAACATTAATACTTCTAGAAAAGTCTGCATAAAGGGGTAGTTTAAATTTATTTGATGCTGGGTAATGGTCTGTTGTTCTTCCTTCATTTTGACCTTGGGTATAGTGTTTTTCACATTTGGCCAAGTTTGGATTAATTTCAGTACAACTGCCGTCAATTCGATATTGAATTTTTAACGTATCATCAGGAGCACTTTGGTCTGGAGTATGATCCAAAGTGATTAATAATTTATCATCTAAGTTATCATTTCCACTTTTAATTTCTCCGAGGGTATCACCAATTCCAAAGTGGTCTTGATGGAGTGCTGTTCCTGACTCATATAGAGTAACCCCTGCATGTACAATTTTATAAATACTATGTTCCTCAATATCAACGCTGCCAGAATATGTAGACTCAAAAGTTCTATCATCTGCTTTTGTATAAAAAGGCTCTAATTGAAGAGATGCATTTTCATAACTAACAGTACATAGTGACATTTCTCCATCAATTAAAGTAGAGCATTCATAAAGTTCTTTTAAGGTTATGAATCTTTGTTCTTCTTCTGAGTAAGGATTGAAGTCTGAGCTCTCAATTGTGTCGTCAATAATATTTGTAGAGCATATATTATATAGGTCGGGGTAGTTATAAATATTAGAAGGATTGTAAATAATGTCATGAGTTGCTTGAAGGTAATATTCAGAAGTTTTATCAACTTCATTTTTTAGTGTTAAGTCATTTACACATTGTCCTGAAGCGCAGCAATCAAAACCAATTTTCGTACAATCAGACTGACTCTCACAGCTTGAGTTCGTTTCAGTATAAGAAAGGTCAGTATTAATACTTAGATTTAAATATGTAAGGTTTACATTTTGTAATGTATTACCATCACTTGAAATCATAGCAAGACCTTCACTAACTAGTGAGCTATTAATACAATCTGTGCATAGAGTATTAATCGAATAGATATTTTCGATTATTTCAGATTCATAGCTTGTAACATAATCAAGTACTCCTGTAGTTTTACAATAGGTTTCATTTAAGTTTTGATTGTTCGGTTCAATAACGACAAAGTATTCTTTAGAATTAGTTGAATAATTAATCATAGATTGGACATTAGCAGTTAAGATCATCATTTTTTGAGATCCACCAATATCCTTAAAGTGTGCAAGTAAACATGCGTATCTAACATCAGTATAACCTTGGAAGTAATCATGTATCATTTGACCTCTAATATAAATAGAGTCTTTAAAATCATGTTCTAAGATGGTTGTATTAAAGCTTTGTACTGATCCTTTTTGAATATAACTAGTGATACTTCCTGAAAAACTAGGGTTATCCAATGACTCTGTTGTTGAAGTAGAAGCACTTTCTGTTGATTGGTTTAATCTTGTTCCATTGCCTTGTTGAACACAAGAAGTGATAACAAAGCACAAAATTAATAAAAAATAATTTTGGAAATATAATATAGGTTTAATTTTAATGTTCATACTTCTCAAATGCCCCTCTACTACCATCACATCGGAAAAAACTAACCCTAGCTTAAAAACTTCACGGCCAATTATGTTAATATTTTACTGTAATTTAGGTGACCTGATTTGTCGGGGTACGTAAGTGTCTAAAATAAGCATAAAAATATGATTAATAAGTTGAAATTAAATGAATACTATAGCATAAAAAGTAGGCAGTTTTTTCTTAGTTGTGGATTAAGTCTAATAATTGAAATAGGGCATACTCACTAAACTTTTCTTTTAGTCTAACTCTATTTCCGACTGTTTTGATTATAAAGGATTTAGTTTCTTTTTTTGTAGAACTACCAATTACGAGAGTTCCAACTGGTTTATCCAAACTTCCTCCTGAAGGGCCAGCAATTCCTGTCGTTGAAATACTTATATCGGAATTAAATTTATTTAAAACCCCATTTGCCATTTCTTGCGCTGTCTCTTGCGAAACTGCACCAAAACTAGAAATTGTTTGTGGTAAGACTCCAATAAGTTCCACTTTGCTTTGATTACTATAATTAATAGTAGAACCTAAAAAAACTTGAGAGCTGTTAGGTATATCAGTTAGCCTTGAAGAAATTAAACCTCCAGTACAGGACTCCGCTATAGAAAAAGTTATGTTTTTTTTAATTGCTTCTAATACAATAAATTCAGGTAATGTTTTATTCCCGATTTGCCAGGTATATTCGAGAAGCTTTTTAATGGAGTCAAGGCTTTTGATTTCTTGTAGCACTTGTTCCGAATCAATATTATCTAATGTTAGAATTACATCAACTCCAGCAATGTTTGGAAGGGAACTAACTTTTCCAAAACTACTTAAATCCTCCCATAATTTTGGGATGGTTGAGAAGATAACTTCTTCTGGAATTTTGCAAGTTCTAAAAGTAATTTTTGAAATATTTTTTGAAACATATTTTTTATGTTGCAAAATATATGGACTAAATTCTTGCTCGATTATTTTAGAAAACTCAGAGGGGACACCTGGTGCACAAAAAATTGTCTTTGAATCATTTTGATAAAGTAAACCAGGGGCAAGACCGATTGGATTATTAATTGGAGTGACAGAGGGTGGAATTAAACTATAATTGTTAAAACTTTTATTCCATTGTCTATTGACCCTGAGGTAATTATTTTCAGTAATTATTTTGGCTTTTTCAGAGTCTTCAAGTGATTCATTTAAATATAAGGCCAAACAATTTTTTGTAAGGTCATCCTTTGTGGGCCCAATACCTCCTGAAGTAATTATAATATCATGAGAGTTGGCCAAATCATTAATACCATTTAAAATTGTTTGTTGGTTATCAGCGATAATCTTAACTGTTGAAAGACGTAGTCCAAGTTGCTCTAAGAATTGGCCAAGCCACTTAGTATTTATATCAATGGTTCTACCATTAAGTATTTCATCTCCTATAATAAGTAGAGAAATTTTCATAATTTATCCTTAATAATAACTCCTAGACGGAATATAATTATCAGGTTAAGAATACATCTAATGAGTAAAAAATTACAATTTATTTTAGACTTTGATGAAAATATTGATTCATTTTTAAAAACTGAATATCCCAACTATATAGATTATCGAGTTGTTAGGAAATCACTTGATGCGAGAGGAGCTAATAGAGGTAAAAAACCTCGATATGAATATCAGATTGAAGTAATATTTGCAGGAGAAAACTTTTCAGCACATTATGAAAAGTTTTTGGACTTATCAAGTAAAAATTTAAACCCAATTATTGTAGGATCAGGCCCCGCAGGCCTATTTTGTGCATTGAGGCTTCTTGAATATGGAATAAAATCAACGATTATAGAAAGAGGAACAACTTCATCTGAAAGAATGGTAAAAATTTCAAAATATTGGAAAAGTGGGGTTATAGATCCTGAAAGTAATGTGTCTTTTGGAGAAGGTGGTGCAGGGTTATTTAGTGACGGAAAACTTATTACAAGAATTAAATCACCATATGTTTCATATATTATGAAAAAGTTAGTTGATTTTGGTGCACCAAAAGAAACCGCTTATCTATCAAACCCTCACTTGGGATCTAATAAAATAAGAAAGTTGATAACAGTAATAACAAAATATTTAAAAGAACAAGGTTGTATTATTCACTTTAATACAAAGATGAAAAGAATTATTTTGAATAATGAAGAAGTCCATGGCATTGAAGTCGAAGATGGCACAATTCATTATTCAAACAAAATTATTTTAGCTACCGGGCATTCTGCACGAGATGTTTATCATCATTTAGCTGAAATAAACTGTGATTTAAAAGCGAAAGATTTTGCAGTTGGAGTTAGAGTAGAACATGGACGAAATCTTATCAATGAAATTCAATTAGGAGAGTTTTCAAATTCTGAACTATTAGAAACGGCCAATTATCGATTAACATGTCATAATAAAAAAACAGATAGAGGTACTTATAGTTTCTGTATGTGTCCAGGGGGGTATATCTTATCATCTGGTACGGAAGCAAACGGTCTTGTTACTAATGGAATGAGTAATTTTTCAAGAAGTGCTCCTTGGTCCAATTCTGCACTTGTAACATCTGTAGTTGCAGGAAAAGATTTTAATGGTGTTTTAGGTGGTATTGAGTTTCAAAAAAACATTGAGCATAAAGCATATATTTATTCAAAAGAGTTTGCGACAGGTAAAGAGCTACCTGCTCAAGGAATTCAAGATTTTCTAGCAGGGAATAAAAGCAGAACATTATTAAAATCATCTTGTCCTTCAGGTTTGATTTCTATTAATCTAGAAAGTATTTTACCCGAGTTTATTACAGAACATTTAAAAGTTTCACTTGAGAATTTTGAAAGGAAAATGCCAGGGTTTATCTCCAAGCAAGGTTTATTAATTGCACCAGAAACGAGAACATCTTCGCCTGTTATTATAACGAGGGATAAACTAACATTAGAATCTACTTCAATTAAAGGATTGTTTCCTTGCGGGGAGGGGGCTGGATATGCAGGTGGAATTACATCTGCTGCAGTTGATGGTGTTAAAGTTGCGATGAAGTTAGTAGAACGGGCCTAAATATCAGTAACTACATTGGATTAAATGTAAAACTTTCAATATTTTTAAAAGTAATAGTAAAAATAACTAGATGTAGTACTGTAGGTTGCTATGCGTTATTTCGTTTTTTTCATTCTATTAAATATTATTGGTTCTACTATCATTTTAGCTGAGAATCAGGATGCTAAAATAAATCATATGGTTGGAGTATATTTAAGCAAAAGAGGATTGTCACCAATTGAACATAATCTAGATCAAGTTTTTGAATTAAATGGTTTTGCTACAACAGATTATTATTTAGATAAATACATCAAAAGAACGGGGCGAACTGCTTTTAATGATTTAGTACCAGATAATGATAAATTGCAAAAAGTGGCCAGATCGATTCGTTATTATTTTAGAAAATTTTTTAAGGGACTTTGGATTAGATCAACTCATGATTTAGAAGTTGAAGTTGATGGTCTTGTTGTAACAGCAGAGTGGGAAAAGTTTGGTGTTAGGCCTTCTATAGATTCAGACTCTGATTTATTATTTACTGTAGAAGTAGTTGCTAAGAATTTTAAAGTATTTGTTGATAAGGTAACAGCAAAAGATCATTTACATAAATTTATTGGTGATGTTGGAATGGATGGTCTATATTTTGAATTAGACCCTGCAAGTGATCCTTTAACAATTTCAGTACCAATTAAAATCTTTGTACAGGAAGACGGTTCACTTAAGGTTAAAGTGCAAGACACAATCACAAATATTTTAGATGTTGATTTTAAGTCGGGGTTTAGAAGCCCAATGAGGCTGCCAAGAGTTCAAATTGAAATAAATGGAAGGAAAGCATGGCTTAGATTAAAAGAAGTAGAAAGAGTTTTAAAATCTAAAATGAGCACTATTGTAAACGGACTTAAGGAAAATATACAGAAAGTCGTTGATGATTCTGCAATACCTGAATTAGGCAGAGTTCTAAATCAATATGTTGGACATCCTTATACTGAAGTAAGTTCAATGGATCCTGTTGGTATTCCAAATGGCAGTATCGGCAGAAGGTATTTATGGGGTCTCTCGCTTCAAGAGTTAGGTTTACTTGGAGAGAATCTACACGTAGGACTAAAGGGGTTTGTTAAAGATCCGACTCTAATTAATGTACTTCCAGTAGAAGATGAGAAAATGGCGAGTGGAGTTCCTGAGAAATCCAGCTTTGATAATGTAAACTATGATTTAGCACTTTCTTTAAATCAAGGATTTATAAATAGGTTATTGCAGCTTGGGCATAATCGAGACTATTTTAAAAAGATAACATTAGAAGGTGGGGATAATCTTAGTTTAGTTGAAAGTCCTTATCTTATCTTTAATAAAGACGCCGGTCGTTTAACTATTAAAACAAAATATACAGTAACTGGTTTTCAGAAAATATTTATACGTAACCCTATGGTCATCAAAATGGATATTTTAGTTCATTTTAAAATTAATGATGAAGGTAAGCTGCAAATGTTAGTGGATAAAATTGACTTGGATTCAATAAGTATAAAAAAGAAATATATAAGAGTCTTTAGGAAAACAGTTCGGAAAAAGATCAGAAAAATTTTAGGAAAAATGAATAGAGGTTTAAAGGGATATATATTGTCTGAAGAATTGCCAATCCCAAGCTCTATTGGCGGAGTAACAGTTAAGTTACATAAAACTAAACTAGATAATAATGGACATTTAATAATATTTTTAAACTATAATTTATAGGAGCAATTTGCATGAAAAAAACAAGAATCTTTACTACAATAATTATATTATCGCTATTAAATATAAATATTTCTTCGGGTGCATCAGGGGAAAGGTCTAGGGAGATGCATATTAGTGGTCTTGATTATTATCATGGGCGAATGATGACAGTACTATTTGTATCTGCACGTGAAGCTGGTTTTGGTATGTCTGGTTCGAGGCCTCGGGTAAGAAAAGTATTATCAACATTGAGAAATTTACCTGTAACTAAAAATGATATTTCAGTAACAGTACCATCTGCTTTTGTTCCAAGAAATGGATTCTCTGCATACAATTATATTATTCTAGTTGTTCATAATATGTATAATACTAAATTTATTTTTAAAAATTTAGATGGTACTATGCCTTTAGGACAAGATATAATAGATTTAGACCCTGATCAATTGAAACATAATGAAATTTTTACTTTATCAAGATCAGATGCTCTTAATTTAGGCAACCCTATTAAACTGAACTTAAACCCTAGAGAAAAGTTTCTTACAATTTATGAAGAGTAAGAAAATTATTTCTATTGTGAAAATCAGGCCTATGATGCAAATGTTGGTTTGACCAATATTCAAGAGTATCGGTTTCAACAATAACAGACATTCCAATTAATAAGTTATTTAGATCTAAAGAGATATAGTGATTGTATTTGGGTAAAATAATTTTAGTTTTAAATATAATATTATTGTTTTGTCTTTCAACGCTAGAATGAGATTCTTCGAAAATGTTTTGATTAGCTCGATCTCTGTAATCATTAAATTTGAATGTATTCCATCTTCCATCTGGAGACCAGTTAAACTCTAGATACTCCGTAATATTATTGTTAGATAAAAAAAGCTCAAAGCATGTATTTCTCCAAAGTTCACTCGATTGTTTGCTTGGGGTTAACTTAATTTGTGAAATATTGCCACTGATTATGTATTTTAAATATAACGTTTTTTTTATCAAGATAATTTCTGCATTAACTTGATAGATTGATGGCTTTTTCCCAAAAATAGAAAGAGGAACAATCACTTACTTGCTATTTTATTCATAAAATCAATAGGTAGTGGAAAGAAGGTTGTAGACTTTCCGTCTCCAGTAGAAATTTCTTTCATTGTATCTAGGTACCTAAGAATAATTGCATTTTTATTTTGATCTAAAATTGCTGCAGCTTCTGATAGCTTCTTAGATGATTCTAGTTCACCTTCGGCAGATATTACTTTTGCTCTTTTATCTCTTTCTGCCTCTGCTTGTTTAGCCATTGCCCTTTGCATTTCAATAGGTAAATCAATAGCTTTTACTTCTACAGCTGTCACCTTAATACCCCATGGTTCAGTTTGATCATCTAAGATAGATTGTAGTTTGACATTAATTTGATCTCTCTGAGATAAAATCTCATCGAGTTCAAATTGTCCAATGACTGACCTAAGAGTTGTTTGTGAAATTTGGCTAGTGGCATGGTGAAAGTGTTCTACTTCAATGACTGATTTTTCTGGATTTTCCACTCTGTAGTAAACAACTCCATTCACCTTTAATGTAACGTTATCTCTTGTGATAATATCTTGTGATGGTATGTCCATTGTTACTGTTCTCAAGTCGACTCTAGTCATTTTCTCTAGTCCAGGTATTAAAATAATCAGTCCAGGACCTCTAACTCCAGTGAACCTTCCAAGCCTGAATACTACTGCTCTTTCAAATTCTTGTAATATTTTAATTGTATTAAATAATAGAATAATGAGAATAACTATAAATGGTATAAAACTAAACACGAATTTCTCCTAGGTTAAAATTAATTAATATTATCGTTTACTTTAACTATATTTCAAGTATTAAGGTTTCTTTATTTTGATTTACAACTAAATGAGAGGAACCTATTTCATATTTATTTACAGAATGTGCTTTCCATATTTCGGAGCTAATTTTTACTTGGTATTCATATGTTTGATTTTGTTCAGCACTTTCTTTACTTGTTATAATTATTGCATGCTTTCCAATTAGTTGATTAAAGACATGGCTTCCCTTATTTTTTTTCCTGTCAGAGATGATAAAATATAACATTCCACTTAGAAAAATTGCAATAGCTGTTACGGCCGAAGCAATCATTGTTGTGCTCACAGTGATATATGCATCATTTGTGCGATACAGAAATAATGATCCAAAAATTAAAGAAGCAATTCCTGCAAGTGATAAAATACCATAGCTAGTAATATATACTTCTAAAATAAAAAGAACAAAAGATAAGATAATTAACCCTAATGCTCCGAAATTTAATGGCAAGACTTGAAATCCAATTCCTGCCAAGATTAAACAAATTGCCCCAATACTTCCGGCCAAAAATCCTCCAGGCGCTTGTAGTTCAAGGTAAAGTAATGCTGCACCAATTAAAAAAAGTATATAGGCCATACTTGGATCTGCGAATATATCAAGAATTTTTTGGCCTAAGTCCATTTCAAAGTAATCTAATTTAGGTGAATTAATTTTGATTTTTAATTTCTGGCCTTTTAATATAATTTCCTGTCCATTCATAATTTTAAATAATTCTTCATTATTATTAATGATCCCGTTAACTAGTTTCTTTTTATATGCCTCCCTAGCTTTAAATGATGATGCTTTTTCAACCATATCTCCAAATAGTTTACCCTGACGACCTCTCGCTTCAGATAAGCTTTGTACTAGTGCAACTAAATCATTAACAGCTTTATTTTTTAAGTCACTTTCCTTGATATCTCCGCTCATTTGGATAGGTGTGGCCGCTCCAATATTTGTTCCTTCTGACATATATAAAACATGAGCAGCGCTAGCAATAATTGCTCCTGCACTTGTTGCAGAAGCTCCTTCTGGAGTAATCCAAATAATATAAGGGATATCACTTTCCCCAATTAAATTAATGATTTCCTTTGTTGTGGAAACAAGCCCTCCAGGAGTATTAAGTTTAATTAGGATTAGGTCAGTTGATTTATTACGAGCTTCTTTTTGGCCTTCTTTTAAATAACTGTATATAGCAGGATTAATTGATGAGTTAACCGACTGAATAAGTATCCTATCTACGTTTAAAGTTTGAGAATTTGTTTCTGATGCAGAAGTAAAATTTAGATTGGAAGAAATCAAAAATATAATAAAGTATAGAGTAAGAATTAAAAATTTCATAAATATCCTCGTCTTGATATATTGATTTATAGTATACTAACGATTTATATGAGGAAGAGATAGTGAATAACCCAAATTATAAGATTATTTTATCTTCGATTGTAAATCCATTATCTGATAGAAAAGCTGACTACTTTGAGGATGGTGCACTTGTCTTGCGCCGAGTTAATGAAAAGTACAAAATTTACGAACTAGGCAAAGAATCAGTACTTCTAGAGAAATATAAGAAAGACGCAGAACTGATTGATCTCAAAGGTCAAGTCATCTTACCTGGTTTTTTTGATATGCATTTTCATTGGGTGCAAGATGATGTTTCTGCTATGCCAAAAGATTCATTATTATCTTGGTTAACTAATTACACATGGCCGTATGAAGCAAAATTTAAATCAAAAGAATATTCGTTCAAAAAAGTAATGGCATTTACCGAAAAACTTCTATCAGTTGGGACATTAGGAGGAGCTTGTTTTGCATCTACTCATCCTCATACTGCAGAGTATGCATTAGATAGTTTTATTGGCAATTTTATTGTTGGAAACGTTTTAATGACAGAAAATTCTCCTGAGTATCTTGTACAATCAGAGAGTGATGCCTTGAAAATTGTTAAACAATTAAGTGAAAAATATACAGATAGATATGCTTTAACTCCTCGCTTTGCTCTCACGGCCACTCCTGGGTTAATGAAAGAAACTGCAAAAATAGCTAAACATTATAACAGTTTTATTCAAACTCATTTATCAGAAACACGATTTGAAATATCAAAGACATTGGATCATATTAGAAGCTATCCAGGTTATCACGATATAAATTCTTATACAGAAGTTTATGAACGATGTTCCCAATTAGGAGATAAGACAATTGTTGGGCATGGAGTTCATTTAACCGACGAAGAATGGAAAATTCTTAAAAATACAGATACTGTTGTTGCACATTGCCCCTCGTCAAATGCTCCAATTTCAGAATTGGGCCTAGGTTCAGGTTTATTTGATTTTTCAAAAGCGGAAGAATATGGAGTAAGGTGGGCATTAGCTTCAGATATTGGCGGTGGCCCATTTTTATCAATGTTGGACGTAATGAACTCATTTGTTAATCAAAATAAAGGTAATATGAATGCAACTTATATAAAAGCACTTTTTAGGTCAACCCTTGCAGGTGCTCAAATTTTACAAGTGGCTGATACTTCAGGTAATTTTGAACCAGGTAAATGGGCAAATTTTATATGTATAAAGAAACCAAAAGAAGCATTTAATAATGCTGAAGATATATTGACGAGTATAATAAATCAAAATATCAAAAGAGAAAATTATTTAAATTTAATTGAGAGTACTTATTATCAAGGTATTAAAGTCTTTTCTGCGTTAGAGGTAAAAGTTGACAAGTAAATCAGATGTAAAAATGTTTGACTATAATTCTTTAGGGGAGAATGGTCTTTGTGGTGTATTGAAAGCAGTGCCAACCCCCTTACTTATTCATTGTAATGGAATAATTAAGTTTGCAAATAATGAAACAATGAAGCTACTTCATGCCAAAAATGATGATGATGTAGTAGGAAAGTCAGTTTTAGATTTTGTGCATCCTGATAGCTTAAAAGATGTACTTGCAAGAATGAAAGAATATAGTCCCGTTAATCCAACGGCACCTTTGTTAAATGAAAAATTTTTTACTGTAGATAAAATGGTTCTTGAGGGAAAAATTTCAGGGATTTTATTACAAGGATTTGAGTCGAATACTGTTTTGATTTCATTACAAGATATAACTGAAGAAAAAAGAGTTTCGTTGCAGTTAAAAAAGTTATTGGATAGGTCGGCCATCTATAAGAAATTTATAGATGATATTACTAAAATAGATGAGTTTGAATTTGGTGACTTTACAAGCTTTTCAAAAAAAATAGTTGAATTTATCACTAATGAAATGCAGGTATCCCGTGCTGGAATTTGGATATATAAAAATGATATTTGGGAGTGTATAGATAGTTTTACAAAAAGAACCAAACTCTTTCGTAAAGGTTTAATTATTCAACATGACTTTCCATTTGATTTTGTTGTGAATCAAGTTATTTCCATTCAAAACAATGATCATGAATTAAGTCAAATAGATTATTTTAGTAATTATAAAACTGATTCATGTTTAATCATTCCATTTGGGCATGGAAAGACAATACATGGAATGATTATGCTGGAAGAATTTGATTTACCACGAGAGTGGACAATTGAAGAAATGCATTTGCTTGGGATGATGAATGATTTAATAAATTCACATTTGTATTATGTTAAAACTAATTCAGATCAAGAAAAGCTAAAATCACTATCAGAAACCATTACTGATATTATTTTGACAGTGAATGTGAAAGGAGACATTAAATATCTTAATCGAGTATTGTCAAATTCATCTCATGTTGATGATTTTTTAAATCATAATATTTTTGAATTTTTAAAAAATGACGAAATTAAAAATAGGGTTAAAGAAAAAATGACCAGAGCATTTGAAGAGTTAACACCACAAAGTTTTGATTTATTTATTGATTATAGTTCAGAATTTAAATGGGTGAAAATTAATATTGGGCATGTAGCAACTGTTAGAAAAAAACAATTAGCTACAATAGTAGTGAGAAATATTACAAAAGAGAAGGAAAGTATTGAGAACGCATATGAGTCAAAAATAGCATTGAAAATTTTAATGAATCACTTCCATGATGAGAAGAACGAACTAAAAAATCAAATTTCAAAAAGAATAGAAGATACGATATCCCCTTTGTTAAATGAGATTAAATATTCCGACCCTCGTTTTGAGAAACATGTAGTAGATATAGAAAATTTATTTTCAAGTATACTATTAAACGAAATTAGCACTGGTGATAGGTTGACTGAGTTACTAACGACAGCTGAGAAGAAAGTATGTAATTATATCAGGCAAGGATTATTAGGAAAAGAAATTGCTAATGTGTTAAATTTATCTTTTTCAACAATCGAAACACATAAAAAGAATATTCGTCGAAAATTAAAGCTAACAAACTCAAAAACCAGTCTGAAAAATTATTTATCAAGTTTAGGGTCGGGGCAAGGAAAATAATTTTCGGCTTGTCCAGGGCGTTAACTTTGATAGATAGTATTCATATTATTATTAGAGAAAGACTATACTATTTATCAACATATTCATTATAAATAGATTTTCTATTTTAAAGTGTTGTAATATAAATACGTATTATTGACTTGGTTTAGTTGTGGCGGGTATGCGGCATGACTGAAAAGGTACCTGAAAAATACCTACTTTCTGATACCCATTCATTAAGTATTGCGATATCATAATGATATATTATTTTTCTAAATTAGAAAAAAGCTGTAAATACCCATAAGTATTGCTTAGGAGTAACTTAATGCGAAAATTCACTAATATTGCCAAGCTAATAAAAACAAGTAGACAGTCTCATCCAAAATCTTACTCACAATCTGAGTTGTCAAAAATGTTAGGGTATAAAAATGGACAATTCATAAGTAATGTCGAAAGAGCATTATGTAATATACCATTAAAGATGTTGAGTCAGATTTCAGAAATTCTAGAAATCCCAAGGTCCGAATTAAGAGATGCAATTTTAGATGATCATAAAGATACACTTGAAAACTACTTAGGAAATAGCAGAGAAGAGTCAAACTCTTTTCAGGATAATAAACTTTAATACTATACACTATAAGTTTAAGTTTTTTTATATTTTAAATAATCTTCCATGCTTCCGGAACTTTCCTCATTATCACTGCTGAAGTCACTTTCGGATTGTGACTTTAGCAGATGTGGAGATGATGAATCTTCACTTTTAATAGTTTCAGTATTATAAACAATAGGTGGTTCTGTGATACCTAAAATAATTTTAGCTTCAGTACTTAGAGATTTTTCAAATTTTATTAGATTTTTCCTATGATCAATAAATTTTCTTTCTAGGTCAATCTCTTGCTTTATTCCTACAATTGAAAACTTTTCATAATATTTTCGTCTTGCATTTAGGTATTGGTCAAATAAGTTTTGATATTTTTGAACTTCTTTGTCTGGAGATAATTTTTGTGATGAGTTTTTATGTTTTCTATAAAATCTCTTGTCTTTGGAATGATATTTTTTTTTATTATTTGGTCTTGCTTTTTGAGAAGACATTTTAGTTGGTTCCTTTATAGTTCAGTTGTTCAATAGTAGCTTTAATGATATGTATATATCAAATAAAATTAACCTTGTAATTGGAGAAAAGCATGAGTACAAATAGAGTAAAAGTTGCAGTTACTGGAGCAGCTGGTCAAATAGGATATGCATTATTATTCAGAATAGCGTCAGGCCAAATGTTTGGACCAGATACTGAAGTCGAGTTACAGCTATTAGAACTTGAGCAAGCCTTAGGTGCACTAAAAGGGGTAGCAATGGAACTTGATGATTGTGCTTTCCCTCTATTGAAAAAGATTACATGTACTAGTGACTTAAATGTTGCAATGAATGATGTAAATTGGGCAATTTTAGTAGGTTCTGTACCAAGAAAAGATGGAATGGAAAGAGCTGACTTATTAAGCATCAATGGTGGTATTTTCACTAAGCAAGGAAAAGCAATTAATGATAATGCCGCAAAGAATGTAAAAGTATTTGTTGTGGGAAATCCATGTAATACAAATTGCTTAATCGCAATGAATGCTGCTCCAGATATTCCAAATGAAAGATTTTTTGCTATGACTGCTTTGGATGAAAATCGAGCAAAAACACAATTGGCACAAAGAGCTAATGTACCTGTAACAGATGTAACAAATATGACCATATGGGGAAATCATTCTGCTACCCAATATCCAGATTTCTATAATGCAAAAATTAAAAATAAAAATGTGAATAGCTGTATTGATGATCAAAGTTGGTTACAAAATGATTTTATTCAAACTGTTCAGAAAAGAGGTGCTTCAATTATTAAGGCCAGGGGTCTTTCATCCGCTGCCTCCGCAGCAAATGCTGTTGTCCAAGGTGTTTATAGTTTAACCCATGACACAGAAGGAAATAATACTTATAGCATGTGTTTATCCTCTCGAGGTGAGTATGGAGTTGATGAAGGGTTGATATTTTCTTATCCGTGTCGAACAAAAAATGGAAAAGTTGAAGTTGTAAATGGTATAGAACATAACTCCTTTGGACATGAAAAAATGAATACAACCCTAAATGAGTTAAGAGAAGAAAGAGATACAGTGAAAAGTCTTGGACTTATTTAATTAGAAAATTATTTTTTTTGGTAAGTGGAATTTTCCATCATCTCCGATTGTCAATTCCACTTTTTTTTCAATAGCATCCTTATTCAGTGGGCCATAAATATGCGGGTAATATTGTGTGCTTTGAGGGGCTTCGATAGGAGCTTCAAATTTTATTTCAGATTTTAGTTTATCAACATTAATTTTTATAATAATTAGTTTCTTTTCATTTTTAAGTAGATGATTGATAACTCCTTCTAACTGTTCTGCCTTTGAACAGTGGATAAATCCTTCATTAGCAAGGCTCGCTGGTATGTAATAGTCTTCGTTTAATAAATTGAGATCACCCTTTTTTATGATATGAAAAATTGCGGCCATAATTATTCCAATGAAATGATACTATTATAGATGCGTATTTGTTTTACGCATCTATAATAATATTATCACTTAAAATCTGTCATATTTAGCACTAATTTGTTCAGCCTTGCTTTCTATAGTGTGACGATGTTTACTATTTTTGCCTGTTGTACTGCAGCCATAACTGAAAACTAAAATACTTGCTATAACTAAAAATTTCATAAGTACCTCCTGTTGCCTACGTTAATAATTATATATGCTAATTACATGCCATAGATATAAGGGAAATATTTTACTTTTTGGTGTCAAATGAGGATTGAACAAGAATAGTCGGTGATATAAAGATACTAATTCATTAAATCTTAAATATATTTGAAATTATTGTCTTTAAAGTCTTAAGCATTGACCTTAGATATAAATCTTGAGGGATTATTTCATCTAAGAAAAGATGGTTTTTTCCGAAGTCTTGGTTAATTAAAAAGTCAAAGTCAAGTAATATACTACCATTTTCCATCGATGATTTTCTCATAATATTATTAAAAACTATATTGGACCTCCACGTAGAGCAATCTAGTGCTGCAGATCTTTGAAAGTATGTTTTAGACTCTGAGATTCTTCCTATATTTTTACTCGCAACTCCTAACATATAAAAAACTTGTGCATTCCCAACTGTTACAGAGGATAATTCTTTTAACTTATTGTATGCAACTTTATATAGCTCTTTTTTGATAATTTTTTTTATATCATTTATTTGAATCTGAATAGTTCTGGTTATTGCATTTGAACAAGTTGTTTTTGGAGGAGAGTCTAAATTAATAGGTGAAGTAACCAGTACTAGACTAGATTCATTCTCTAGAACTATTTGAGTAAAGTCTTTTAATTCATGTTCGAAAATTTTGTAAGTCAAACTAATTTGCATTTGTTTTGCTGCGGCTTTATATTGCTTGGTGTCTTCAACTGGTACTTGGGATAAGTTGTAATATTGAAGCGATTTGTAAATAAACTTTGAAAGAATTGGGAAACTCATAATTGCAGTGAGAATTTTGCTATTATGGTATCTTTTAAAGTTTAAAAAAATAGTTTTATGGTCATTGATATTAAACTTTTTTTCATAGAATTCTTGTGAAGTGCCAAAAAATACCACTAAAGGAGGGATCTTATTGAGTGATTTTAATTTTTCTAAGCTTCGATGAAGTCCATCCCCCTTCTCTGACCAATTAAATATCTTGATTGGTTTTCTTAAGTTCTTCGATAATTCTTTAGTTAACCCTGGTAAGAAAGCATCTAGGTTTTTTCCTTGCTGATCACCTAAAATAAGGATTTGAGAATGTTGGATTTCATCATTATTAGAGTGATTATAGCTAAATAGATATGGATAAGGTGTAATCATTGTAGGTTTTGTATTAATTATGTAATAGATATAGCTTCCACAAGCTAATGAAATTAGTGTGAGAAATATAAAAATTTTTTTCATTTGCCCTCAATAATTTTTTGTTTATTTCTTTATTCTATCTAACTTTTTTGATAAATGCAGATAGTTTTAATATTTTATGAAAAAAAAAGGATGCGATGAGTTATGTTCCTGAGCTATTGTCCCCTGCGGGAAGCTTACAAAAATTAAAATTGGCCGTATTATATGGAGCTGATGCCGTTTATATTGGTGGACAAAAATATGGTTTAAGAACAGCTTCTGAAAATTTTACTGAAGGTGAAATAGAGGAAGGTGTTTTATTCGCTAAAAACAATGGAGCAAAAGTATATGTTGTTCTAAATGGCTTTTTACATGATGCAGACTTTGATTATTTACAAGAATTTATTATTTTTATTGAAAAAGTTGGTGTTGATGCAGTAATTGTTTCAGATCCAGGTGTGATTTCGTTAGTCGCTCATAACTCTAAATTAGATATTCATCTTTCAACTCAAGCATCTTGTTTAAATATTGAAGCTGCAAAGTTATGGAAAAAAGCTGGAGTGAAAAGGATAGTCCTGGGTAGAGAAGTAAGTATAGAGTCGGCCCAAAAAATTAAAAAAGAGTCAGGGCTTGAAGTTGAAATGTTTGTGCATGGATCAATGTGCATTGCCTACTCAGGAAATTGTGTGATCTCAAATTATACTTCAGGTCGTGATAGTAATCGTGGAGGTTGTGCACATAGTTGTCGATTTAATTACAATTTAAAATTTAAAAATCATGATCAAGATATTAATTCATTTTTTATGAGTTCAAAGGACTTATCAGGAATACAGTTATTAAATGAGTACAAATCAGCAGGAATAGACTCCTTAAAAGTAGAGGGACGAATGAAAAGCTACTTATATGTATCTACAATATCAAAAGTCTATTCAGATGCATTACAAAAACTAAAAGTAGATGGAACTTTTAACAATAATTTTGTTGATGAGTTAAAAAAAGTCTCTCATCGAGAATATACAGATGCAAATCTAATCCAACCTGCAGGAAACGAAAGTATTTACTCTTTAAGAGAAAATGAAATACAAGAGTACTGCTTAGTTGGAATGGTTATAGAAATTGTTGAAAATAAATTTATTGTTTTAGAAGTAAGAAGTGCCTTCGATGAAGGAGATACATTAGAAATATTACCATTTAAAGGTAAAGGAGACGCTTTTCCTGTAAAAGTTGATCGCATTTATACGTTAATAGGAGGGCGAGATACAAGAACACGACCTGGAAGTTTGGTGAAGATTCCCTTTGTACCAAACGTTGAAGTAATGAATATAGTTCGAAAAAAGTTAGTGGATACGTCATGCAATTAGTTACTTCTATTTCAAAAATGAAACATTCAGATGAAATAATAGACTGTGGTCTTTACGAAGTTATTTTAGAGCATCGCTTATTGTCTAAGTTTGGTGAACTATCTACTGAAGAGTTAATTGTTATTGCTGAAAGATGCCAAGCGTTAAATATTAAAGTCGTATTATCCTGGGATATATTAATGGTTGAGGAAAATTTTGATAGAGCAAAATCAATCATTGAATCAATCAATGTTAATCTGTTTCATGCTATTAGAGCACAAGACCCGGGGGCAATTAATTATATTATAGAAACAATGCCCCAAATGAAAGTTCAGCTTCAAGTAGAAAGAGGAAGTAACAATATTGAGTCATTAAAAATGTGGGAAAAATTAATTGGTGATAATCTAGATAGAATTATCCTCTCAACTGAAGTTGCAAAGGAATCAGTTAAAGAATTTGTAAAGCAAATTGATATAGATTTTGAAATCTTAGGACTGGGTAGAATTTTACTTTTTTATTCACCTAGGAACTTACTTTCTGCCGCTGGCCCTACTGGTAACATCGATGAGAACTTGATCGCGAATGTTAAAAGCGATGAGAGCCCAAATCATAACATGGATGTTATTGAAAATATTCATGGGACATTTATGTTTCATCACAAAGATCATTTTCTGCTTGATAATCTTGAAGAGATTATAGAACTTGGAGTAAAGTTTTTAAGAATAGATGTGCGATTTGAAAAATCAAACAATATATTAAGTAAAATCTCTAACTTATATTCTAGTCACCAGTTTGCCAGTTTTTATAAAATTAAAGAATTCTACTCTAGAAAGGTAATGAAAGGTTTTTATACTATTAATAGAACAGATGCTATTTTTAAAAAACTAAAAAATTATAGAATTCAAAAAATAGACAATGGATATATTGGAGATGTACTAGAAGTAAAAAAGAATGAATATATTGCAATACATATTAAAAGTAATCAGCAATTAAAAATTGGTGATAATATTAGCATACTTACTCCTGATGGTAAAAATAAAACTTCTTCAGTTTCTGAAATTAAAAATAGTACTGGAGAGTCAATTCAAAGCACACGAGGTTATAAATTAATTTTGTTAAAGCATATTAGTGGAGTAAGTGTTAGATCTCGAGCCTATTTATCTATTTTAGAGTAAATATAAAAACAAACAGGATACCCACCATTAGAGAAGTTTAATTTTGTTTTTAAATGATAAGATTTTGATTGGTTTTTAAATTTCTTTTCAGGAAGAATTATCCCTATTAATTCAGGCGAGTAATTAAATTCAATTGTATTTAATAATTCTTGAAAAAATACATTTTTATCACCTTTTATATTTATTCTTTTTCCATAGGGAGGATTTACAATTACAAAATTTTGTTTTCCATGTAGGATAAATTCCTTTTTATGAAAGACATCACAAACTTGAATAGTAGCGTCAAACTTTTTTAAATTTTCCTTTGTAATTGCAACCATATCAGAATTTATATCAACACCTAAGAAAGAATCAAAAAAGGAAGTATTGATTTCAGGTAACTTCAGAGTGGGGTTCGATAAAGGGAAGGACTCATAAGAAAATTGTCTATCAATATTTTTGGAGTTTAATGTTGCTGCTTCGAGTAAAAACACACCTGTACCACACATAGGATCAATTAGTATTTTCTCAGTATTTTCTTCTTTTTTTATGAAACTCTGTAGATAAATCAATAATGCAGCAGCTAAATTTTCTCTTAGTGGAGCAACTCCTACAAGAATTCTTTTATTTCTAATATTTAATCTCTCACCTGAAGTATTAATACTTAGGGTACACTCGTCATCAACAACTCTAATATGAACAACTGTTTTTGGAATTGATGGAATTTTGCTAATATTGTCTTTTGATGCAGGCATTCCTTTATAATATTTATTGATCGCTTTTACGACAGTATCTTCGATTCTTCCACTATGTATTAATCTCGAATTATGTGTACTCACTTTTATAATCGGCATTTGTCCAATTAAGTAGCTTGACCAATTTAACTTCGAAACCTTCTTAAATAGCTTAGGAAAATCTCTGCATTTAAATTTATCAATCCTCAATAGAATTTTAGATGGTACTTTTAATATCTTATTTAAGGCATGGCCATAATCTAAGGAGGTATGTAGTTCAATACCTCCATGTTGCAGCTCGTAAGAAGGGATATTTTCATCGGGGAAATATAGACTCCACTTATTTATGAGCTCAGTTTTTCCAATATTGTTAAAACCAATTGGAATTACGAGAAAAAAAGTATATTTATTAGGTTGCATATAAAATAAAGATATAGTCTATTTCCAATCTTTTTGCTATGAGAAATAACGGATATTTACCACGGTTTATAAAATGAAAAATAGAAAACTGGATCATATTAAGCTCGCAGAAAATGCGCAAGTAGATAAAAAAACAATGGATACCAGGTTTAATTACGAACCAATGCTAAATATTCATCCAGATAAAACAGATTCATTAGAAACAACTTTTTTGAATAAAAGTCTTGGAGCTCCACTCTGGATTTCTAGTATGACAGGTGGAAGCGAAAGGTCTAAATTAATTAATCATAATTTGGCCAGAGCTGCTAAAGAATTTAGATTAGGAATTGGGCTTGGTTCTTGTCGCAGTTTGTTACAGTCAGATAATTTTATCGAAGATTTTAATATTAGAAAAACTTTAGGAGATGACTTACCTCTTTTTGCAAACTTAGGAATTGTTCAAGTAGAAGAACTTGTAACTAGTAAGAAACTATCCTTACTAAATGAAGTTGTAAGTAAGCTCTCTGCAGATGGATTAATTATTCATGTCAATCCACTTCAGGAATGGTTTCAAGAAGAAGGTGACAGAATAAAAAAAGCACCCATTGATATAATAAAGCATGTTTTAGATTACGTAAGTTTTCCCATCATTATCAAAGAAGTAGGGCAAGGAATTGGACCTAAGTCATTGAAGGCCCTTATGCAACTACCTCTTGCTGCAATTGAATTTGGTGCATTTGGTGGTACTAATTTTTCTAAATTAGAATTATTGAGGAGTGACACTGGCCATAACCCTCTCGCCTTTGTTGGACATTCAGCTAGTGAAATGGTAGAAATCATTAACAAATTAGTTGCTGAACTTGGAAGCAATTTATCCTGTAATGAATATATAATAGCAGGTGGAATTGATTCTTTTCTCGACGGATATTACTTAACTCAAAAATTAGTACCAAATGCTATTTTTGGTCAAGCTTATAAGTTTTTATCATATGCTGCTAATGATTATAATTTATTAAAAAAAATGATTTCCAGAGATTTGTCCAATTTTAAAATGGCAAAAAATTATCTGGAACCTAAGTAACAGGATTAAGATTGAGCTCATTTGAAGGATTTTCTAAGTTATCTAAAGAGCAAAAAATGAGCTATCTTGCTAATCATTATTTTAGTAAGGATAAAAACTTCCTAGATAAATTGAAAAGTTATTGGCACCCAGATGATGAATCTCAGAAGGTTTTTGATGAGTTCAGCGAAAATACGATTACGAACTTTTATTTGCCCTTTAGCGTTGCTCCAAATTTTGAAATTAATAATAAATCTTACTGTATTCCAATGGTGATTGAAGAAAGCTCAGTTGTAGCAGCATGTTCTAAGGCAGCAAAGTTCTGGAAAGGACGCGGTGGATTTAAAGCAGAAGTTATTAATACTGTTAAAACAGGGCAAATTCATTTTTTTTGGAAAGGTGAATATTCTAAAATTAATAAATTTTTTAAACAGGTAAAACAAAACTTAATTTCAAGTTTATCTCCTTATTTATGTAATATGGAGTCTCGAGGTGGAGGATTATTAGACCTTGAGTTATTAGATTTTTCTAATAAAGAAAAAAACTACTTTCAAATATTCGCTAAATTTGAAACATGTGACGCAATGGGTGCTAATTTTATTAATACAATTTTAGAGTTAATTTCTTCAAACTTCTCTAAACTAATTAGTACTAATACAAGTTTTAGTGAGTCAGAGAGAGAGATTGATATTATTATGTCTATATTATCTAATTATGCTCCTGAATGTTTAGTTAGAGCAAAAGTAGAATGCCCAATAAATGAATTAGATGAACACAATCTAGGGATGGGCCCTATAGAGTTTGCCCAAAAGTTTAAAAAGGCAGTTAGGATCTCAAAAATAGATAAGTATAGGGCCGTTACTCATAATAAAGGTATTTTAAATGGAATTGACTCTGTTGTTCTGGCAACAGGTAATGACTTTAGAGCAATAGAAGCTGGAATTCATGCCTATGCTGTAAAAAATAATGATTATAGAGGATTAACAAATATTAAATTAGAAAATGGTATATTTGAATTTTCTATCGATATTCCTTTAACTCTTGGAACAGTAGGAGGTCTTACCACATTGCATCCTCTTGCCAAAATATCGCTAAGCCTCCTTGGTAATCCTAATGCTCAAGGTTTAATGAAAATAATTGCTTGTGTTGGGCTTGCTCAAAATTTTAGTGCTATTAAGTCATTGGTAACAACGGGGATTCAGAAAGGTCATATGAAAATGCATTTAATGAATATATTAAACCACTTAAAAGCGACTGATTATGAATTTCAACAGGCAAAAGCGTACTTTGTAGACAAAGTAGTATCTCAAAATACTGTCAGAGATTATTTATTATCAATTAGGAGTTATCACTAAATGATGATTGATCAAAACTTAGATTCCTCTGTTCAAAATAAATCAGATTGTCAAGATCAGCATTTTTATGCAAATGGCAAGTTATTACTCAGTGGTGAATATTTTGTCCTCGATGGTGCTGAATCACTAGCGTTGCCACTTAGATTTGGACAAGGGCTTTCTGTCACTTATAAAAACTCTTTTTCACCAAAGCTTTACTGGACAAGTTGCGATGTAAACGGTGATGTTTGGTTTGAAGGGGAGTTTGAATTTTGGCACTTTAAACCCATTAGTAGTACAGATAATAAAGTTGCAAATGATTTGAGTAAGATATTACGAGAGGCCAGAAAGCAAAATAATCATTTTCTACGAGATGAAATAGACGTTTGTGTTGAAACTAAATTAGGGTTTCCATTGAACTGGGGACTAGGTAGTAGTTCATCATTAATTTATAATATTGCCCAATGGGCAAATATATTACCTTTTGATTTACTTTTTAATACTATTGGCGGCTCTGGGTTTGATATCGCATGTGCTAATGCAAAAGGACCTATTAGTTATCAGATAACTAGTGATGGTCCTTTGACTAAATTAAGTAATTTTAATCCAAAGTTTAAGGAAAAATTATATTTTATTTATTTAGGAAAAAAACAAGATTCAAGACAGGCGATTAAACATTATCAAAGTAAAAATATTAAAGATAAGGAACTTTCTAATCAAATTTCTCAACTAACTCAACAGTTTGAAAAAGTTAAATCTTTAAGTGAAATGGAAGCTTTAATGAAAAGTCATGAAATGATAGTTAGTTCAAAGCTAGGTCTAAACAGTGTTAGAAGTCTATATTTTGAAGACTTTTGGGGAGAAGTAAAGTCATTAGGAGCATGGGGAGGAGATTTTATTTTGGCCACAAGTGAAAAATCTCAAGATCAAACAATAAAATATTTTAAAGATAAAGGGTTTGATATTTGTCTTTCTTATGATGAATTAGTACTTCCGACTACAGCAGGAAAAAATGAGTACTTACACTGAACAATTAGATTTATTTAATTTTCATTTAAGCGATTTTCCTGAAGAAAAACAAGGTGTTGTTGAATGGAGTTCTCCATCTAATATTGCTCTTGTTAAATATTGGGGAAAGTATGGAAATCAACTTCCTTGTAACCCTTCACTCAGTTTAACTTTAGACAAATCAAGAACTACTTTTAATATAAAATGGAAATATAATTCGAAAAATACAACAGCGCCAAGTATTGTTTTTAATTTTAAAGGCAAAGATTCAGGTTTTTTTAAAGAAAGAATTGAAAAAGTAATTAATATTTTTTCAAAGTATTTACCTTATTTAGATTATTGCAATTTAGAAATTTACTCAGAGAATACTTTCCCACATTCGGCGGGCATTGCTTCCTCTGCGTCTAGTATGTCATCTTTATCTTTATGTTTGTTATCTATAGGAAATAATCTTGAGAATATATCTGCCCCAAGCGATACTTTAATGAAACAGGCCAGTTTTTTAGCACGCCTTGCATCAGGTAGTGCTTGTCGCTCATTGTTCCCATATGCAAGTCTTTGGGGAGTGCATAAAGAATTAGGTGAGGGAAGCTTAGAATTTGGTACACCATTTATAAAAATGCATGATATTTTTAAGTCTATGCAAGATTCAATTTTGGTGGTCGATAGCGGGCCCAAAAAAGTTTCTAGTAGCTTAGGACACAGTTTGATGACCTCTAATCCATACTCCGAAATGAGGTTTAAAAATGCATCTGAAAATTTAAATTTACTCACTAATAGCATGGAAGCAGGTGATCTGTTTTCATGGGGAGAAGTTGTAGAGTCAGAAGCATTAGATTTACATGCAATGATGATGGCATCTAGGCCATCATTTATTTTATTGAAACCAAATTCCTTATCTATTATTAATAAAGTTAGAGAATTCAGAGAAAAAACAAAGATTCCTGTTTTTTTTACTTTAGATGCAGGACCAAATATACATTTACTTTATCCAATTAGCATTAAGCAAGAAGTTGTTGCTTTTATTGAAAAGGAATTACTAATATTTCTTGAAAATGATACTTGGATAGATGATCAGTTGGGCAAAGGCCCATATAAAATTGAGAGCTTTTCTTGAGCCTTGAACGAGAAAATTTTAAATCTAAAATTTTACTCTTTGGTGAGTACAGCTTAATGATAGGTTCCAAAGCATTAGCTGTTCCATACTCTTTATTTAGTGGCAACTTAAAATTTCATAGTAAGGAAGCAGGACCTAATATTATTGATAATGAATTACGTTCATTTTGCAATTATTTAAAAGTGTTAACTAATATTGAAGATTTTCTGCACATTGATGCATTTGAATTTGATATTTCACAAGGACTCGTTTTTGAATCGACTATTCCACAGGGCTATGGACTTGGAAGTAGTGGAGCATTAACTGCGTCTGTTTTTGATCGTTATGTAAAGGCCAGTCTTAAAGTACAAGATATTTCTAGTTTAAGAGATCTTTTTTCACGTATGGAATCTCACTTCCACGGTTCAAGCTCTGGAATTGATCCTTTGATAAGTTATAATGAGAAACCTTTATTAATGCATGACAAAACAAATTTTGATTATATTGATTTACCCAGTTATCTAGAAGGTCGAGGTGGATTGTTTTTGTTAAATACAGGAAGAGCAAGAAGAACTGAGCCTTTAGTTAATTTATTTATTGAAAAATATAACTCACAAAAGTTTAAGCAAGAGTGTGAAGATTATTTAATTCCAGTAACCAATCAATGTATCAATTTATTTTTAGAAAAAAATATTGCTGGCTTAATTTCAGAGTTTAAAGAATTGTCTACATTTCAGTATAAAAATTTTATGCAAATGATACCTACTTTATTTCGCGATACTTGGAAGTCTGGATTAGAGTATAACCATTATCACTTAAAACTCTGTGGAGCAGGTGGAGGTGGTTTTATAATTGGAATTACAGATAATCTTTATAAAGCGAAAAACTATTTAAATAATCATGAAATAAGGCCAATCTATTTATTTTAATTATGTAGCTCTTCTTTTAAAATAGTTTTAATCTCATTTAACTTTGTTTTCTTGTTACAATCTTTCCAATCTCCTATCGATAATGCAGCGTTGGAAAAAATCTTTTCTTTGTTATGTTTCTCTATTAATTCAACCTTAATTATTTCATATAAGGCAAGTTTTGTTTGCACTCTACAGATAGATGACTGGTTTGAGATATTTAATAATAATTTTTTTAAGATGATGCATTTTGTATTTAAAGTATAAGTAGATGAAATATATCCATTTGAAACTAGTTCATTTTGTTCCACCACCTTATTGCCTAAAATCCAATTCCTTATATGTACAGGTGATAATATAGTCGATAGCATTGAAATAGCTCCAGAACGTGGAACAAGACCTTGAGATAAGAAATTAAATATTAGTTTACATTCTTGGTGAGAAACTAATAAATCTGCCAGTAGTGTAAATTCAATTCCGATATTTTCAGCACCCAATGAAATATCCATTATAATAGTTTGGGGTAATTGCTTTGCAACAGTTATTAATTTTTCCAGCGATTGATTCAGAGAAATTAAATCATTTAATTCTTGATGTTTCATTTTCTTAGGATTTATTCCTTTTAATTTGAAATTATAGTCTGATGAAATATAGATGGCGGAAATCTCTAAATGTAGTTGGCACCAAGAAAAAACAGACATTAATTCAGATATTAACTCTTTATTAATATATATATTACTTGAATCGCTTGTATTTAAGTTTATATCGAGAGATTTATATTGGGAATTTAATTGAAAAGTAAAAGTTTGAAAAGAGTCTTCATTTGTCATGATATTACCTTCCTTGGCGTATCTAATTCAGGATAATCCGTATCCTTTATAAATTCTTTCAGCTTTTTGGACGATCTGTCAAAGTAATATTTATTCTGATATAAAATGCTCTGCTTTTATAGCGGCCATACAGCCTGACCCTGCGGCAGTAATTGCCTGTCGGAAAATCGGGTCTTGTACATCACCGCAAGCAAACACTCCTGGTATATTTGTTGTTGTATCACTTGTAGTAATAAAGCCATTATTATCTAATTTAACTTGCCCATTTAAGAATTCAGTATTGGGAGTATGTCCGATTCCCATAAATATACCTTCAGCACTAATAGGACTTGTTGAATTTTCTTTATTATTTTTTATGACAGCACCTGTAACTCCATTTTGATTAAACAAAATTTCTTCAACTTCAGAGTTAAATAAAAATTTAATTTTTGGATTATTAGTTGCTCTGTCTTGCATTGCTTTTGATGCTCGGAGTTGCTCTCTTCTGTGAATTATGTAAACTTCTTTTGCGAATTTTGTCAAAAATGTTGCTTCTTCCATTGCAGTATCACCACCACCTACAACTAATACTGTTTTTTCCTTGTAGAAAAAACCATCACAAGTAGCACATGCGCTAACACCTCTTCCAATTAGTTCTTTTTCATTATCCAAACCTAGATATTTGGCAGAAGCACCTGTTGAAATAATAACAGTATTAGCTAGATATTTATCATTATTTTCACAGATAATTTCAAAAGGAGGTTTACGAAGATCAATATCTGTTACAGTCGTTGTAATATACTTTGCATCAAATCTTTCAGCTTGTTTTTTCATATTTATCATCAACTGAGGTCCTTGAATACCATTAGGAAACCCAGGAAAATTATCAACTTCAGTAGTGGTTGTTAATTGTCCACCAGGCTCATGGCCTTCAATAATAATAGGATTCATTCCTGCTCTTGCTGTATAAAGTGCTGAAGTATGGCCCGCAGGGCCAGAGCCTATAATAATTACTTGGTGAATTTGCATTGAGTACTCCGTCTATTTATTGATCAAACTAATCTTCTTCATCTTCCTTTTCTTCTTCATCTTCTGACTCTTCAAAACTTTCTTCTTCTAGCGATGCTCTTTTCTTGACTACTTCTGGTCGATCATCTTCTTCTGGATACATTTCATAAAATGCTCTAACTGATACTAGTTCATCAGGGTTTTCAGCTTCTGCTGTTGTTTTAAAGCTTTCACTGGAAATAGTGCATTTGTAGTTATAGGTTCTTTTTCTTTTTCTTTTTTTTGCCATTTGGGCACCTCGTGAAGTTTTATATATCTTATAGATAATTATTTACCTTCTTTCAATAGCTTAAAAGTAAATAATTATATTTTGATAGTTGCGCTGCGGCAGTTTTGTCTTAAGAGTGAAGGAATCTTGATATATGCTAAAATATCAATATGTTGAGAGCTTTTTTATTCAAATTAATCATATTTTTAATTATTAATTTTAGTTCATTGACGAGTTTTGCCTTTGAACAAATAAAGATATTAGAAATATCATCTTCGGGTAAAAGCATTATATTAGACCGAGGTGAAATTGAAGGTACCAAAGTTGGTGATATAGCGAGACTGATTATACAGTCAGGAGAAATGAATCGTCCAAATCTAGAAAACTTATCTTATGCAGAGGCCGTTAAAGTTAATTCCAATTATTCTTTTTGGAAGTTATTAAAAAACACTAAAATATTGAAATCTAAAAAAAATACTTACGTATTATTTGCTCTCGAAACTCATTTGATGCGTGGAAGAAGCAAGTTTAAGACATTGTATCGACAAGTTTTAACCAATAACAAAAGTGATTCATTTAAAAGAAAAAAAGAATTATTAAGTAATGATACTGTTTCAGATGGATTAGTTCAAAATAATACTGAGTATACTTCTCATGACGAGTTACTTAACTCTAGTAGTAGACAAAGTCACAATTTAGAAGTTTTAGATTTTCAGGAATTAGAACAAAGTAAAGGAAGTCTTTTTTTGCAAGAATATGATGAAGATATAAAATATATTAATATTGATGATATTGAACAACAAATTGATTATCAGTTGTATGGAAAAGCAGAAGAAGAAAACATTATTGATTCAACAATAAATAATTCGATAGAAAAAGTTAACAAAGAAGAAGGTGGCCTTGATTCTCTTTATAAAAATCAAAAAAGAGATAAAAATATAAAAGAATTACAGAACAATATTATTACTAGAACCACTTATGAGGAATATATTTATCAACAAAAAGCAGATAGTTATATTTCACCTAAGGTCGCCAGAAAAATGAAATCGGCCGGAAAGTTTTGGTCATCAGACATGACAGAAAAACAGCTACGTAAATTTTTTATAAAAACTGGTCTCGAGGAAGAAGTGCATATGCAATGGCTTGCACTTGAAAATAGATTATCACATGAGTTAACCTTTGATTTTAGTTTAGGATTATTGAGAAATATAGATCCTGATGATGAAAATTTTCAATCTACTTCCAAGTTTGTTAATATAAATTATAATTTATATTTGTTACGTATTAGCTCTATATTTAAACAGTGGACCTTAGAACTTGGGTATGGTGGTGGTAATGGATATATTGATTTTGGAGGTATCAATTTAAAATCAAAAGATATGACTTTTAATAGTACGTTAAATTACTATTTTTTTAGATCTCCCACATCAGTTAAAAGGTTATCTGCATATTTAGGCCTTGGTATAAGAAATGGTATTTCTGAACTCGCTGCAATTGGTATTAGTCGGTCATATAATTATCAATATTTAGCACCTCTGGCACAGTTAGGAGTTAAATTCAGGTTCTTGGCCGGAGATGAAAAGAGTAATCATTCAAATATAGGAATTGGATTATTAAGTAAGATCTCAGCAGAATATATAACTTTAACTGCAACAGAAGATTTATTTGATAATATAGATGGAAAAGTTCAAGTTACAGATGTAAAATTATCCTTAGGTATGAGTGTTTTTTTTTAAGAGGTTGAGATGATAATAAAAAAGATTATTATTATTTGTTTGATAATGATTCCATTACTAGCAAATGCACTGCAAATTGATGAAAAATTAACAGTCAGAGTTTTAAAATTATCTTCCTCAAAAAAAACACTGCTGATTAATAGAGGAATTGAAGATGCGTTAGCAAAAGGAGACCATGCAAAATTTTATTTAACAACAGGTGTTGTTGCTAGAGCAGTACTTGTCAAATTATCACCTTCTAGGTCTGTCTGGTCGGTTTATAAAATAATAGACTCTGATGGCCTAATGTTAGATAAAGTTATGAATATTAAAATTTCTACACCTGTTAAGTTAACATCAGATCGATCTAAAATGTTAATTGCTGATAATACATCTACAATTCCATATAGCGAAGATGCAAAAGATGATGGTGAAGAGCTTTCATCATTAGATAAAGGAGAGCTTGAAAGTGTACTCCCTGCAGCTATTGCAATGGATGTAGTAGCAAGTATTGATAATAGCAAGACACTTGAAACTTGGGGAATAATGCATTTTAATGGGATGTCTTCATCTTCTGATTTAGGTTCTGATGGAACTACTTCAGGCAGTTCTTCTATTATCGACTTTTCCCTAGGTATAGAGAAGTACTTTAATATAAAACATAGTTTTCTATATGATATTTCATTTATTTCTTACATACATTATGCAAATGAAAGTGTTAAGGCCTTAGAGGGAAGTGAAATAGGGTTATCAGTTCTAGAGGGAGGAGTTGGAGTTAATTGGCATTTTCTTGCAGATCCATTTAGTATTAATCGTCCCATTGGCTTTGTTTCTTCTTCATTTGGAATAGGAACTACTACTGAGAATAAGTTAGAAAATACAAGCTCATCATTAGTTACAATTGAGGGGGCCAGTAATTTCTTCACCGTGGGTGTAGGACTTAAGTATTATATAAGTAATGGCTTTGGAGCAAAGTTTATCCTTGATTACTATCAGAGAGGAGAGTTATATGCTTTTGAGGATGAAAATGCAGATTTTAGTAAGGTCGTTAATGGCCCTAGACTACAAGCTGGAATTTCATTTAGATGGTAATTAAACTAAAAATCTATAATATCTGCTTCAGTAACTTTTATAAATTGATTCAAGACCGGTAATAATTCTATAAAATATTGATTAAAACCAACTTCTTCCTTCCAATACTTCTTATTACTGATTCCAAGTCGTCTAATAATTAAGTCTGAAAATGTTCTAACATATTCACTTCTTAATATTTCTGTTATGTTATCTTTAGTAATGCTACCTTTTTTATATTGTACTATAATAGATTTTTGTCGAAGCTTCTGTATTGATTTTATAGATGAATATGCAATATTATTTCTTTCTATGATAGTTCTGCTAATTTCCTGGCCCATAGTTCTGAATGTTGTATATTTCCCACCAACAATTACATGCATGTTTGAAAATGGTTGAAAGTATTTATGGTTACGCGCGGTACTGGCACGGTTTTGATTAGAATCTTTTTTCACTAGAGGACGAACTCCTGCAAAGCTTGAAAGAATAGAGTCTTCATTTAAGTTTAAAGATGGAAAATATTCATTAAGTTGATTCAATAAATAAACTTTTTCATTAGTGCTTGCTTTTATATTAAAAAAGTTTTCCTTTACTTCTGATTCCGTTGTACCAACTAAGACAGCATTTTCATGTGGAATAATAAAAACTAACCTTCCTTTTTTGTCTATCATTACAAGAGAGTGATCAATATTAAACTTTTCTTTATCTATCCATAAATGAACTCCCTTTGATGGCAATAAGCAATCATGCCAGATACCTGGAATAAATTTAGATAGTAATTGATCTGTAAAAGGGCCTGTGGCAAAAACGAGCTCTTTAGACATAACTGTAGATTTTTTGAGTGTAACAGTATCTATTAAACTTAATTTATAATGATTATTACAATGTTCAAGTTCTGTAATTTCAGTATAGTTTTGTGCCTTGCTATGGGAGTTCAATAAACCATCATAAATAACTTCGAGGTTAAGCTTAGAATCATTTACAATTCCATCATAATATAGTCCTGCTCCTTTTAATTGATTTGATTTTAAGTGTTTAAAATTATTAATTATTGTTTTTTTGTTTAATATTTTGTGTGGAGTATTGTTAAAGCTTGAAAGAAAATCGTAAACTTTTAATCCAATTGAAATTTTCCATAGTGATTGCTTGGAGTTCTTAAAAATAGGTAAGTAGAACGGCTTTTCATAACAAAGGTGTGGTGCTAGTTTAATCCATAAGTTCTTTTCATTTAATGCTTCAGAAATTAATTCAAAATCTAGATTTTCTAAATATCTGATACCTCCATGTAGCATCTTTGAACTTCTATGACTTGTTTGAGAGGAAAAGTCATATTTGTCAATTAGTAGTGTATTTAAATTGTGTAGAGATAAATCTCTAAAGATAGCGGATCCAACAATTCCACCACCAATTACAACTGCATCATAAATTATTGTCACTCTGTATCCTTGCTCATTCCTATGACTTGAACAACATTACCAGAGCAAGTTATTTCATACATCTTTTCATTTTCAATTACTAATGGGTTTACATGAAAATTAACGCCAATGATAGCATTTCCACTTAGCTTTAGTGCTTGCTCGCGTAATTTGTTTGTTAATTGTTTGTAGATATAATTATTCGTGTTGTTTAATTGGGGATCATCATCTTTTGTTTCTTCTGCTAAGATTTGTATTTGTTCAAAAATATCTGAGGGGATAATGTGAACTTCAGTTATAATATCAATATATTTATGTATGTCATAACCTTGCAGAGTTTGAGTTGTTGTTATTATAATATCATCGATATTAATTGAATCATTAAAAGTACTTGATGTGATATTTTTATTTTGAAGTATATTATTCTTTGTTGCTGTTCCTTTGTTGCTTTCTCCTGCTAATATTTTTGATTGATGGATTTCTGAGCTTTGGCCTATTTGGAGGCTTGCAGAGAGTTTTCTAAATTTATGCCCAAGGAAAATTGCTGAATATTCTGAAATTTGCGGAATTAGTAAGGATCCGTTTTTTATTCCCTGTTCAATATCAGGTTGGTTACTGTTATTAAGCAAACCGTATTCTTTAAGTATTGCTAAAATTGCATTAGCATCTGATGAGTCATTGATATTTTCGATTAAGATAGAAAAAGGTGGAGTTCCAACACCGGCCAAACTTCCGTAAGAAATATTATTTGCAAATGACTTAATATCTCCAAAGGACTCTTTAGGTGGCGTTTCTGGTATAATAGTAGCTTTAGGTGAAATCTTTTCATCTGGAATACTGTTTAAATTAGTGGGAGTTTCTTCAGTTAGATCGATGGATTCTAAATTGCTTTCACCTTCTTCATTATTGTCGAAATCATTTGAATCTATTTCCTTGTCATCACTAAAATCAGTTGAATCCGTTTCTTCGTCATCACCAAAATCAGTGGGTTCCGTTTCTTC
>CAYRDP010000019.1:0-26292 GCA_964423165.1 uncultured Bacteriovoracaceae bacterium
CAGTAGTGGTAGATCATTTTTCTTAGCGTTTAATAGATACAAGTAGATATTCTTTTATTTTGTAGTTTAGGTGGGAAATATTGGATTTTTAGAAAAAATTATATAATACTCTAATCTCGAAGATCCGTAGCTTGTTTTTTGAAGATTTAATAATAAGTGAAAGGTTTTATTTTGCAAGAATGACGCATGGTGCGTAGTGAGAAATTAAAAGTTTAGCAAGAGCTTTTATCTTAGGAAGTGATAATGGAAGTTTTTTTAGATGTTGAACCACTAAATATACAGAAGGTGCTAGATATAATTTTTGATAGGAGCAGAATATCAAAATTAAAATTGACTAAAAAAACTAGAGAGCGTGTTAGAAAATCAAACTTCGAATTTGTTAACTGGTACGAAAAAGAATTACCTATTTATGGTGTAACTACAGGATTTGGTGAGAGTAGCAATAAATGGATTTCATTAGATAAGTCAAGAGAGTTACAAGATAATTTAGTATCATACCTTTTGTGTGGAACAGGTAAGGTTTTTCCAGAAATAATTTCAAGGGCCGTTTTATTCCTTAGAATCCACTCTTTGAGTAGAGGGTACTCAGGAGTTTCTGAGGAGCTACTTGATTCAATGTTGCAGCTTTTTGAAATGAAATATTTCCCTGTCATCCCGCAGCAAGGATCACTTGGAGCAAGTGGTGATCTTATTCCTTTGGCCTATTTAGCAAATAATATTAGAGGTGAGGGGCGAGTTTATCATAATGGCGAAATATCAAAGATAGAGAATGTAGTAGAAAAAAAACAATATACACCTTATGATTTTAAACCTAAAGAAGGTCTTTCAATTGTTAATGGTACCAGCGCAATGACGGCTTTGGGATTAGTGAATCTAAATAATGCCAAGATGTTATTGGATTTGTGTACTCTCTGCTCTGGGTGGCTCTGTCTTGTTATTGAAGGGAGAGAGGAGGCTTTTGGTGAGTTAGTAAATAATAGATCTAAAAGTTTTGTGGGACAGGCAGAAATTGCAGAAAGGATTCGTTTGGTATTAAGTGAAGAAAGCTATTCTTCGTTGGGTTATGAAAAAATAAAAAATACAGAATCAGGTATTACAAGTAATCAAATACAAGATCCATATTCCTTAAGATGTGTACCTCAAATTCTGGGGCCAATTTTAGATACAATTACCACTTGTGAAAAATGGCTTTGCACAGAATTAAATGGTGTTTCAGATAATCCTCTTATAGATCAAGATGGAGTTCTGGCAAATGGAGGAAATTTTTACGGAGGCTATATATCTCATTCGATGGATTATTTAAAAATTTGTGTTGGACATATGGCAGATATGGTTGATAGGCAACTCATGCTATTAATAAATGATAAAACGAACAGGGGATTACCTGCAAATTTAGTTAACGTAAATAAAATACCAGAAGAAGACCGATCTTTGCATCATGGACTTAAAGGGGTACATCAGAACGTATCTGCAATAACGTCTGAGGTGATGTCGAAGAGTGTACCGAACGGTATATTTTCAAGATCCTCGGAGTCTCATAATCAAGATAAAGTTAGTTTAGGAATGACCGCAGCCGTTCAATGTTTTGAACAAATTGAAAGCATGTACAATATTATGTCCTGTTATCTTCTCTGTTTGGTTCAGGCGCTGGATTTAAAAGACAGAACGCTATCAGGTAAAATATCCACTCCTATTTATGAAAAGATCAGGGATATAGTGGGGCCAATTTCTTTTGATCAGCCTCTTGATGAAAAAATAAATAAAATTAAAGAAGAATTAACTTTACTGTCGCATCAAAAGGGAAAAATTTATGACTCAAAAATTGAGGTGGGAGAGTAATATAAATGAAGTCCTAATTTGGAAGGGATATCATAGTGAGGAGATTTCTTGCTTAATAAAAGAAACTTGGCAAAAGAGAGGCAGATTATTAATTTTATGTCCGCCCCACTGGAAGGAAATTAGGCCATTTTTACCTCAGTTACCTCAGTGTAATGTCAAATTATTGGGAGATTGGGGACGTGAAGAGGATCAGTTTTTTAATTCTCTGGGACGTGACCATCATTCAGAAGTTTGTTTTGGCCTTTTTAGCTCAGGGACAACAAAAAAAAGAAAACTCATTCTTTATACCAGAGAGAATTTCATAACTTCTCTGAATGGGATTTTAAGTTTTTTTGAAGAAGATAGGATTAAACATATATTTTGTTATCCTCAGCCTTACCATATTTTTGGACTTTCTTTGGGTTATTTATTATCTTTTTATAAATCTAGAAAACTAATTACCCCGAGTGGGCCGTATTCAAAAGAATCTCATTTAGACTGGTTGCAGATGTCAGCTGATACAAAAAAGGAATCATTGGTCTTAGGTACTCCAACTCATTTTAAGGACCTGTTAAACGTTCTTGGTGAGAACCGAAGTGAGGTGCATTCATCATATTCATGTATAGTTGGAGGTGCTGGAGTTGAAATTAGTTTGTGGGAGAATCTAAAGAAACGTTTACTAATTGAGCAACCGAGCATTGGCTACGGTTGCAGTGAGGCCAGTCCCGGAGTCTTGCATTTACCCCCGGGAGAGAAACCCATAGTAGATTTTTCACTTGGGTATCCTTTGCCTAATATTAAAGTATTTTATGAAAATCAATGTCTTCGAGTTGAAGGAAAAAATATCTGTCATTGTATAATTGATGCTAAGGGCATCTTTTATCCAGATGGAGATTATACTATTCCTGATATTGTAAAAGTATCAGAAAAGGGATGTTTTAGTTTCTCCTCAAGAAAAGACTTAATATTGAATAGAGGAGGAGAAAAGTTTTCATTGGAAAATATTGAGATATTAATTAATGACAAATTCAAAGTGCAAGTTATTGCTATGGCATTGCCAGACGAACGTTTAGGTGAGGAATTGGGATTTTTAGTAATGGGGAATGAAAGTAATTTAAAAGATCTTTTTAAAGAAATTTATAAGCTATTAGATGGTGTTTATAAACGTCAATTCAATCCTCTGAACTATCTTCTCGTTAATCATTTTCCTGTTAATGCGAACGAAAAAATCGATAGAGAAATGTGTGAGAAAATATTTCATTACAATGGATAATTTAGATTTTGTTAAAAAATAAGATGCTCAGGTATTTGTTTCGCCTATAGAGCCTTGAGATATGGACTGTAGGTGAGAGATTAAATCGTTCGTTTTTAATAAGATATTTTTCACTCGGTATATATTCTAAATTTTAATTTAGGTTTTTCTGTGTAACAATTAATATATTATTTACTACAATTTAACTACGATCAATATGCTAACAAAACTAATCATATTTTTATATTTATTCCTTTTATCTTCTTGCGCGACGATGAGGGATTCAACTCAATTGGTGAAGATTTCTTCAAATCCAGTAGACGCAAAAGTTTATTTCAACGGTACTTTGTTGGGAGTGGGGGAGGGCACTTTCGTTGGGAAGACTCCAGGTTTTATGAAAATCAAGAGGAAGTTTTTTTCCAGGGCGCTCTTTTCGAAAGAGGGTTATGATACAAAAAAAATATGGCTTGATAAAAAATATCGTTGGCAAAGTAGTTTCTTCGCCAATATGGTCTTTTTGTTTGCAGCACCTGTAGGATGGATAGTTGATCTTGTCACGGGGGCTGCATGGGAATACGATTCTATTCATCAAACATCATTATTTTCAAATAAAGTAATGGAAGAATTACCTCCTCCTCCTAAAGTAATTGCTATTTCTCCTCCTCAGCATAAGCATGAGCTAGTCTCAGATAAAATCGGAATAAAGCTAAAGTCATTACTAAAGAAACGTTATCCGCAAGCAGTCATATTGCCCTACCAAAAGACTAGTAAAATATTCATTTCATACTCTTTCACTCACAACAATAAACCACTTGCAATCTACTTACCTCATCTTGAAAATGATTTGAAGGCAACTCATATTGCTAATTCTCATATTATGAGTAGAGAACATGAACATGAACATGAATATGAAATAGAAACTGATCTTTACAGCATATTCACAGAAGCAACAATTGACTCTTTTTCAAATAAATATTCTCAAAAAAAAATATACAAATTTCAATTTCAACAATCAACACTTTGGGGGCAGATATCGCCCTATATATCATTTTTTCCTAATGCCCTTTCAACTGAGGTAATCGCATCTCCCCTAAGTGTTACGCTAGCTGGTGGAAGCAACGCAAAATATAAGTCCGATACTAACCCAACTAACTATTTAAACGGAATAAGTGTATCCAATATTAAAAGTCCAAAACTAACAGAACATTATCGGTTTATTGCTCGAACATTTCCTGAGCTTACTTTTGCTTTTCGGCAAATACAGTTTAATAGAACGAAAGGGTCTTTAAGCTCTGTTTCAAAGATATCATTCAATTGGTATGGATTGGCCATGGGGTATGGAGCGGAAATTGGGTTAGAGTCACCTTTTGGATACCCATCACTCAGATTTATTGGAGCATTGGCCTATGATCACATTAGTTGGGATGCAGATAGTGCGATTGCATTTTCTTTTCGTCCTAGTTTTGAAATTGGTTATGCTTTTTACACACAAGATAAGATTAATATAAAAATATTTTATCGGGGTGCCTATTTCAGTGATGATATTTGGAGTGATGCTATGACTGAATATGCCAACACTGCAATAAAAGCTGACCTAGAGGATGCTAGCACTTTCGGGGTTAGGGTAAGTTATTATTTCCCTGAAGCAAAAATTAAATTTAAAGAGTTGCTCTATTAAATTTAATGAGATTATATTTTCTTATTTTTATCACATTTGACTTTTTTCGTGCTGGTTTTGCCTAAGATGGTGATACCATTTTCTTTTCCACCATCAGAACCTAAAACGGTTACCTCATTGGAGGCAACTGTAAGTTGTGCATTACAATGAAGGTCCACATTTGCTTTTCCGAGAACATTAACTTTGCTTTTAAAGCAATACCAACCATTAGCATTTAGTAACTGATATTTTGTATTAGACAAGACGTTGATTGAAGGCTTTACAAGAACAAGTTCTGGTGTTTCAGTAAATGTGTCGTCAATAATGTCATTTCCTATTCCAAGCACCTTAACTTTACTGCTAATCGTTCTGTATTCAAGCTTTTCCAAATTAAATGGATGTTTTTTAAAATTTTTCAAACACTTTGTCATCGTATTATAATCTGCATATAAACTACTTGAGTAAAAAATGATGAACATAATTACAGTAGAGCGTGATAATATCATGGATTCTCCCCAGTGAAGATTTCTTCAGTTATTGATCTTGAATTAATTTTATTGGAAATGAGAATATATGTAAATCATAATATAGAAACCTATATCGTACTTTAGCAGTCCTCTATCGCCTGCAGTGCCATTATAAACAATAATTTATTGAAGATTATATTCTAGTATGATTTAATTTACTTTGAATAATAAGCATACTCAACGCTGTTAAAATAATAATAACTAGTAAGTCTAAGGAGATCTTATGCAAAATAAAATAATGAAACTGTTCTTAGGTGTAGCTCTGCTTGTGATTTCATTATCTTCTTTCTGTGAAGAAGATGAAAGAGAAAGTTACCCTAAAAATTCGATAGGGTTTGGATTTGGATCATTTGAGTTTCTTGGAGATGGAGATAATACCCCAAGTGATAAATTTACGATGGTTGGAATTAAGGCGATTGAATATCAACGTCTTTTTGGCGAAAATTTTGGTCTGGCCACGGGATTAGGTGGAGGGTTTGGAGTTATAGATGATACGATAGAAGGAATAGATACTTCGGGTAGTTATACGTTGAATTCTTTATATTTGCATTTAATGATTCATTTTGGCAGGTTAAATAAGTTTCACTTTTATTTAGGAGGAGGGCCTGCGACATATTTAATTAATTCAGAACTTGAGTTACTTAATGTGGATAGTAGTACAGGTACAGCAACGATTGAAAATGTTAGTAGCATTGGATATAATTTACGTGCAGGCTTGAACATTGCTATAGGAAAACGTTTTGCTCTTCTAGTTTAATACTGGCATACAGTATTAAAGATTAAGGATTATTCACTTTTACTAGAAACTTCAACAGAGAGTACATCTATTGTATCGGAAGGAGAAACTGATTTAGACCATGCTATGTTGATCTTGGGCTTTCAGTGGCACTGGTAGCCTACCCAATAAGTAGGAGAAGAAAGAAGGTTGTTGCTGGTTAATACTCCATTGAAAACTCTGTCTTTTAAATTATAATTAAATGTATGTGCAAAATAATGTCCAATACAATCTGATTGGAATTTAAAAGGAATAAGACTAATGAACACAGTTAAACTCATTGTTTTAATTATTATGTTATGTCTAATGATCTTATTTCCTAGCGTAAATGCAGCGGTAGACGGTGACGATTACGTTGGTAAAATCCATAAGGTTAATTCTAAAAAAAGCAGAGCATCTATTAGGACAAAAAATGCTTCAGATTATGATGTTGGCGATACTTTAGAAGTTATTATCTTTGAAAATGAAGATAATAGTGATGACGAGGACGATGATGAGGATGATGAGAACGATTTTGATGAAGATGATGAGGATGATGAGGATGATGAAGATGATGAGGATGATGAAGATAAAACTTGCGAGGCAGATATTACAAAAATTCGCAAAAAGAAGATTATCATTGATATCTCTAAGTGCGAAAATAGGGATAAAATAAAAAAAGGACAGGAGGTTCGGGAGATATTTGAAGAAATACCTACTGTGAGAAAAGAAGCGCCAACAAAAAAGTCACCTCGTAATTCAATCGGGTTTGGATTTGGATCATTCAAATTCACAGGAGATGAAGATAAAAGTCCAAGTGATCAATGGGAGATGATAGGAGCAAAAGTATTTGAATATCAAAGACTTTTTGGGAATAACTTTGGTTTGGCGTTTGGAATAAGTGGAGGGAGTGGTACGCTAGACGATAGTGACAGTATTTCAGGAATTACATACACTGCCTCTGGCACATATACGTTATCTTCACCTTATGTTCACGCAATGGTTCACTTTGGAAGATTGAATAAGTTTCACTTTTTTTTGGGAGGAGGATTTGCAACATATATTATAAATTCAGAAATACAAGTAACAGAAACGAGCAGCTTTTCAACGTCAACACTAACTGAAACTACTTACGGGACAGATTTGCGGGCCGGATTAAATATTGCTATGGGAAATAGTTTTGCACTCCTTGTTGAATATTGGTACACCATGTTAAAGTTGGAAGATTATACAATTACTACCGATAGTTTAGAAGTAGAAGATTATCAAGTAGAAGAAACGGACCTTACACATTACAAGCTATTACTAAGCTTACAGTGGCACTGGTAAATCTATAATGTTTAATTCCTTAATAGAATGAGATATAATTATTTTTTACATTTATATGCATTCCCCAAGAATGATTGCTCGGTTGTCCAATAGTGAGGCTTACCCTCTCCTAAAACAAGATGAGTAGCACCGCTTTCTCCTGCTTGATTTATTAAATCGTTTCTTGCGTTCTTTATTCCATTCCATTTCATAAGACCTGTTTGCATAGAAGTTCCCTCTAGAGATACTACTAATTTGCAGTTTTTTACTTCCTTATTGGTCGCAATTCTAATTTTTTTACCATACTGATTGATCGTAGTAGAACATCCGCTTAAAAATATGGAAAGAAATAGAGTCAAAAAAAATATTTCTCCAAAGTTAAATTCTTATTTTATAGTGAATGAGAACAAAAATAAGTCAATGATCAAAACTATGTTGATGAGATTAGTCCCCTAAGTTTGATTACCATCTTTAATAAGATATTTCAATTGATCCATGTTACTATTTTATTTAAATTTTTATCAAGGAGATTTGTAATGAGTCTTATTAAATATGTATTCATTTTCAGTTTACTTGCAAGCTGTGCGACTGTTCATAAGGGCGTTCGTTTAAAAAAGGGTGGACGAGGCTTTCAGGTTAGGTGTCCTGGACGGATAAAAAATAAATGTTATATCAGGGCACAAGAGTTGTGTGCAAGAACACAAAAGGGATATAAGATTATTAAAAAGCCTCGGCTATATTATAAAATGACGGGACTGCCTGATGGAAAAAAACGACCCGATTATTATTTAATGACAATTCAATGTCGAAAGTCAGTGAGTAACACTGCTGCGGATGAAATTGATTCAAAGGCTAAGCAAATTGAAGATCTCCACAAATTGTATAAAAAGAAGATAATTACTAAAAAAGAATTTAATAATGAAAAAAAGAAAATATTGGCGAAATAAGGAAAAACTATAAGGATATTTAGAGAAGATCATTATTAGATTGTAGTAAATGTTTGGTTTTAAAAAATTAGAGTAATAATTATAATTTTTAAAACTAAATTAACGAATGAGAAAAGTAAGAACTATCTGCACATTATTGAAATACCTGAATCAATAAATAATACTTGACCTGTCATGAAGCTTGAATGCTCTGAAGCTAAAAATAGAGCGCATTTACCAACTTCATCAGTTGTGACATTTTTATGAAGAGGAGCATGTTCTTCTATCATTTCTAAAAATGTTCCAAATTGAGGGACTCCAGTAGCCGCAAGAGTCTGTATGGGTCCTGAAGATATACAATTAACTCTGACCCCTTCTTTTCCCAGGTCATGTGCCAGGTATCTACAAATTGCTTCTAAGGAAGCTTTAGCAACACCCATAACTTTATAACTAGGAAGAACCTTTTGTGACCCGTAATATGTCATCGCAATAATTGAAAATGAATCATTAAAATAATCTTTTAAGTGGTTCGTTATATTAATAAGAGAATAGGCAGAAATATCCAGTGCCCTAAAAAAACCAGCTTTGGAAGTTTCACAAAATCGCCCCTGCAAATCTTCGGTTGGTGCAAAAGCAATGGAATGAACAATAATATCAAAAGTTCCCCACTTCTCTCTTACGACATTCGACAATCTCTTTAAGTCAGAATCATTACTGACATCAATATGTTCTACAAAAGAACAAGAAATAGAGTCGGCAAGAGGTAAAACTCTTTTAGCATTTGATTCCATAAAATAAGTAATAGCAATGTCAGCTCCGGCTTCTCGAAACGCCTTGGCAACTCCCCATGCGATAGAGCGTTTGTTTGCCACACCTAAAATTAATGCTTTTTTGCCTTTTAATAACGTCATTACAACCTCAAAAATGATGAAATCAGATTATCTAATAAAAGAAACGTTTTTCCAATGGTGGAAATGTAAATCCATTCTTTTTGCCATATTTTATAAATTGTTCAAGAAAGCGTAAAAATTCCTTTTTTGATTGATTTTTATGATTGTCGTGTAGCAATACGATTGATCCGTTTTGTATCGTTCTGAAATATATTGGGATTTTTTCAATTTTCAGCTTCTTCTGAGTGTCATAAAATCTTAGATCCCACAGGATGTGAGGAAATTTTTTAAGTTTCAATGAGCGTGCCAGGACAGGAGTACGAATTCCCAAGGGCGATCTAAACCCTACTATCTGAGGAAAATGGGATATGTTGAAGCTTGCTAGAAGATTATTTAATTTGTCCTGGGATTGATTAATCCAGTTTAGAATATATTTATATCCTCTAAAAAAAGTTTTTGTATCATGGTCATAGCTGTGATTACCAATAGAATGTCCTTCATCTAATATTTTTTTAGTGATGGAGGAGTGATCTATCGCATTTTTTGTTATTAAAAAGAATGTTGATTTTACATCATGCTCTTTTAAAAGATTGAGTACGTCGTAAGTACAGTGACTATTGGGGCCATCATCGAATGTAAGAAAGATCGATTTTTCGTTTAGGAACTTTTTTGGAACAGTTCGATAAACCTCACCAATTAAAAAGCTGGTAATTATATTTTTTATTTTTAAAATTTTAGATAATAAAACAGTCATAAAGTTATACTTTTATCCTGATATAGAGTAAGGAATGTCACCAAAAATAATTGAAGAAGTTTGGCCATTAGGTTTTGGCAAATTCAAGGTGCTTTTTTTGTCTGACAGAATAATTTGTTCAATAGCATTAGAGTCATAAAAGTTTTCAAAATTGACTGATTTAACAGAGTCCATATCTTCATGATAGGAATACTCAACAGCTTTTAATGTGCCCAACGGTGCAGTGGGATGGTTTTTGACAAAAGAATCAGAGGAGAGCAATAAGGCAGAAGCTCCCTCCGAAAGGTTAACATTTAATGGGTATAGTCCTTGCTGAGAGGTTGATAGCTCATCGCAAAGACAGTCGACTCCAATAACCAAATAAAGATCGACTAGATCTAGTTTGATTTCATCAATGGCAAAATCAAGTGCATCCTCTCCACTAAAATAAGAATTGCTCATTGATGTAGCTGAACCACTTAATTGCAGTTTGTTTGCGAGATAACCCAGAGTGGAATTGTGCAAGCTATTTTGAAAAAATATAGGCCTAGACTTAGCATATAAAGTATAATCTTTGCAAAATGAGTTTGTGGCCTGTAGTTCTCCGTGTCCAGAACCGACAACAATACCGATAGAGTATTGCCCTCTATCGGAGAGGTAAGAGAGCACTTTGGATGCAGCAAGGTAAGAAAGGATCATATTTTTAGTTGCTTTTCGAAACTCCGGCATTTTTTTTAAATCAATTATATCATCCTGTTTTATAATTGCCTGAGAGAGAATAAAAACGCTCATCCTTGCGTCCTTTGCTCTTTTTCAACACCGCTAAAGACGAGGGCCGCGTTCATTCCCCCAAAACCCAGCGTTGTTTTTAGAACATGACGGACTTTATTGGTGTATTTATTAAGAGTAGGGGGCGTGGGCAGGTTTAAATTGATATTTTCATCTTTTTGTTTTATGTGCCAGTTGGGAATATATTGATTTTCTAAAATGGACTTTATGCATATTATGGATTCAATAATTCCTGAGGCAGCAAGAGCATGTCCATGTAAAGACTTGGTTGAGGTGACGGCTGGATTGCAATCTCTAAAATATTTATTTATTGCTTTTGATTCTGATAAATCATTAGAAATAGATGCAGTTCCGTGGGCATGAATCCATGAGATATCTTCTGCATTAATCTTTGATTGTTTCATTGCCATTTTGATTGCTTGAAAACATCCCTTTCCTTCAGGGTGAGGAGAAGTCATGTGATAACCTTCACTATAATATCCTCCACCACTAACTTGAGCTAGATATTGTTTGCTTTCTGTTTTGTTACTCTCTAAACATATTGCCGCTGATCCTTCGGATAAATTAATGCCTTTTCGGTTTTGGTCAAATGGACGGCAGGTATCTGTGTCGATTAGTTTTAAGCTGGAAAATCCATTCTTTGTTAAATCGGACAAACATTCTACTCCAACAACTAAGCACCGTTTTACTTTTTTTGTCTGTAGCCAATTATGGGCAACAGCTATCGCCTGAGTCGAAGCACAGCATGCACTTGATATAACAATTCTTCTGCCGTAAAAATTGAGTTCATTGGAAAGTTCATTGATGAAATTTCCAAATGGTTCGTATTTTAAATACTTTGAAAATTCAATTGAATTTATTTTTTTATGATGCATTTGATAAAGTCTGGTTTCCCAGTTGTTAATGGCCCCTGTTGTCGTTGCTAAGATAATACCGTCAGAAGGGGCAAGCTCTTTCCACCCGGCTTGCTTCATTGCCTGATCGATGGAAATTAAGGCCATTGAAAGGGCAAATCTGTCTTTATTTTCCTTATTACTTTTTGTTGTAATTTCACCAAAACCTTTGCTTGTACCAACATGGCCGCTAATTACACTATTCCAGAACGTTTCAACGTTCTGGCCAATGCAGGCGTATGTTCCCATGCCAGCGATAAAGGTATTGTTATTCATGGAATCTAAACTCTCTTATTATTTTCTATTTGATTGAACAAAATCTTCTATTGTCCCAAAACTTTTAAAATATTTTGCCCCTTCTATTGCGTCTACAATTTTTACCTTGTAAGCATCCTCTATTGCGGCAACGGCCTCCAGTATATCAATAGAATCAAGGCCTATTCCATTTTCGCCAAGGCTTGTTTCTGCAGTTATTGTTTCGATATCTATATTATCAATCCCCACTGCATCTAATATTGTTGTTGCTATCTCTCTAATTAAAGGTTTATCTTGCATAGCGCCATTCTCCCAATGAAAGATAAAAGATCTTTTTCATTTTTTAACCACTCTGTTAGAGTCTATTGAAGGTTCAATATGAATTTGCTAAATAATAAACAAAAATATTTAATATTGTCAGCTAATATTTTAATGTACTTAGCAGTTTTAATTTATTGTAATTTCGGCAATATAGCTGAAAGTATTGCCAAGGACAGGAATTTAGAACCTCATGTGCTTACCAAAGTCGAAATTGTGCAGTTATTTTCCTACTACGCAAATATTAAAAAGCTCAATGTAGGCTTTGTTCAAAAAAAAAAATTGAAATCCTATGATTTAACGATCGAAACAATAGGCAATCTGGCAATAATTAATCCCGATCTACCATCTTGGCGTATTCTTTGGGAGATAACCGATCCAAGTAAGTTGAAGCTTACTATAGATAAGCAGAATATTATTATAGAAAAATATGACCTAAAGGGAAAAAAACAAATTACAGCGAAAAATCAACGGAAAGATAAATTATTTAAGTCTATTTCACAATTGCTGATCTGGTTAAAAATGGATATCGATGCCATCACTGATTCATACGTTATAACAAAAAATCAAGGTAAGTTTTTATTTGTACCAAAATCAAAAAAAGAAATAGATGTTACAAACTATTTTAAAAATATATCAATCATATTAAGTGAAAAAGGAAATGTGGAAAAATTAGTCCTGACTGAAAAGTCTGATGATCAAATAAGTATTACTTTCGATACTCCGAAGGTCACTTATAATGATTAAAATGTATAAGATATTATATTCGTCTTTAGTCTTATTCTTTCTGTTTGTTTGTTTGACGGTCACTGGAAATGCCAAGAGTTTAAAACAAATATCAAAATCCCAGGATGTTTTTTTCCCAAAGCAATTAGCAGAAAAGGTAAACTTGTATCATTCGTTTCCATCATCTTGGTGGAATTTCATTGTTATAGATAAAAAGTCGGATCAGTTTGATATAAATGCCTATTGCAACAAGGTAAGATCTGACCTTAAAATGTTATCGTTCAAGATTATATGTAATTCTGAATTTTCTTCCTTTCATACGATGCTCAAAGAATGGAAGAATCACCAAGTATTAAGAAGTCCTTATTTAAACGATAAACAACTTGATAGTAAACTCTCTCAAACCCTCGTCAATATTTCTCTATTAAATTATAGCTCAAATCGTGAAATATTTGAGCTAATTCTCAATGATCCCTTGGGTACTTATGAGCAGTATTTTGAAATGATGTCATCACGTAATAAAATTAAACTTTCGAAGAACAACGGAACATTTTATGATAAATCTCTTAAAAGATACCTTATCCCTGTACAGTTGAATTTTTCACCAAAAGATCATCAAAAACTTAATTTGTTGATGTCAAAGCTAGGCAATAATACAAAAGAAAAAGTTTTGTTAATAGGCCCACATGGATCAATATTTGAAAATAGGCATCAAGTGGAAACAGATCTCAAAAAAGTATCAATTGTGGGTATCGTCGCGCTTTTTTTGAGTATTCTATTACTCGCAATATATAAAATAAAGAGGCTGATGATTCTAATTCCCTCAGTATTGGCCTCCGTGGCCTTAAGTGGAATTATTACCCATATGGTTTTTGATGGGATACATGGTTTAACACTTTCATTTGGAGCGGGCATAATAGGGCTGAGCTTTGATTATGGGCTACATGCATTTTTTCAAAAAAATAAATACCAAGTATGGCAATCAAATCTATACGGTCTTTTAACAACTTTGGTTGTCTTAATAGTAATAGGACAAAGTTCTATTAAACTGATACAGCAAATAGCCCTCTTTTCCTCCCTAGGTCTAATCTTTTCATTTATTATTTTTTATATTATTCACTACTATTATAAGAAGGAATACACGATTACTCATCTTGTCGTTCACCCTCTTGTAAATAAGTACGCAATAGCTTTTTCTATGGTACTTTATCTTGGGGTAATCCCCGGGATGATATCCCTTTCTCCTGATTTGAGCTTAAGAAAGTTTGATTTTCAATCCGAGAGTACGAAAGAAGCAAGAAATTGGTTGTTCGATAATTCCAAAATGGTACCCCCGTTATTTCAGGTATTTAATTTAGATCGTAATACCTTAAAGAATTCAGCAAATTTAAAATCATTTGCAGATAAAAATATGTTTAATTTAGAAACGATAGGAAATTACTTGCCCCCCATCTTGACACAAAATGATAATTTGGAGACATGGGAAGATGCACTTAATAAGGGCCTTCAATTTAAAAATGATAAGAGTAAACAATTTCTTATGAAAAAACTAAATGATTCTATTAAATACGGCCTCAAAAAAGGGGCCATAGCGATTGCCGATCTGTCAGATGTTTCTTACTTGAAGCACATTGTAACAAAAAAATATCACTTAGCAATGTGGTTTCCAAAAGATAATGATCAAGTTTCCGTTATCAAAGGTAAGTATCCTGAAGCAAATTCCCTGTTTGAAATTGTCTCAAGCTTTCCAGTTAATCTAACGAACGAACTTAAGTGGATGGCCCCTGTTAGTTTATTACTTTTAATACTTGTTCTCTTTTTTAAATATAAAGCAATAACATACGTAGTTGCAGCACTACTGCCTTTTGTCACGGCAATTGGTAGCGTTTTTTGGGCAATATATATCTTTGGGTTATCATTTAGCTTTATCAGCTTGCTTGGAATAGTAATTATTTGTGGGCTCAGTTTGGATTATGGTATTTTTGCGGTGGACGCATTTACTGTTGACAAGAATGATTCAGGTTCTTCAACGGCCCTTTTCTTTGCGGGGCTATCATCAATAATTGGGTTTTTCCCGTTATTATTTTGCAAGCATGTTGTTTTGTTTCAACTTGGTTCTACTATTAGTTTAGGCATAATTGGCACACTTGTTGGAACATTTTGGGGAATACCTATTTTAAACTCGATAATTCAAAATAAATATGTGAATGAAATTAGAAATGATTAAGAATGTTTTTTTTACAGTTTTTTTAATATTATTACTAATTGTTAACTGGGTTACAAACGGTATGTATATTGCCGTTTATCCTTCCCCTCAAAAACAATATGTTCTTTCAAAAAAAATAGAGAAGTCATTTTTTATTGATAAAAAAGAGCACGGTATACACCAGGCCTTTTTATTTGGAACTCCGTACGAGCGTGGGTACAAGTATGGTGAACTTACTAAAGACTTAATGTTAAGACAAGAAAATGAGCTTATTACTATTCTTGATGAAATCTTTTCTTTTCCATTTTCTCAAAAAATATTTATCTCTATCTTAGCAAGATGGTTTAACGGGTTTGATGAATTTTTCGAATCATGGGCCGTAGATGAAATGTATGGAGTCTCCAAGCATTCGACGAAAAAATTTGATTATTTAGCGGATGGACTTACAAGGCAAATTGCCTACCACGCAATCCACGAAATCGGCCAAATCTTTGTAGATTATGATAAAGAGGATTTAGGATGCACATATATTATTATTCCCTACGATAATTCTTTTATTGTGGGCAGAAATTTTGATTTTGAAGCAGGGAGAATATTTGATGAAGAAAAGATTATGAAATGGAGCTTTCCCGACGAAGGAAATGCCTTTTTATCAATTATATGGGCCGGAATGGTTGGCGTCGTTAGCGGAGTAAATGAAAATGGACTTGCTATCTCAATTAATGCGGCCGGTACAGATGATCATGCACGGTATGGAACACCTACAAGCATTATATTACTTAAAGCGCTACAGTTTTCTAATAGTATGGATGATGCAATTAAAATAATATCGGAATCCACTCAATTTATTAGTGATATTTACCTGTTGGCCGATGCTAAAACTCATAGAATTGTGAAAATAGAAAAATCTCCCAGTAAATTTGCAGTTACTGAACTTAAATCAAAAGAAATCATTACCAATCACGTTCAAGATAAAATATGGAAAGATGATTCTAACAATTCTCGTCGTAAAAAAGAATTAACAACAATAAAAAGGTATGAAAGAGGGAAGATGCTTCTTGAGAAGATAAATTATTTAGATATTACCAGCGTTGATCAGGCCTATGATACATTACTTTCAATACTACGAGACAAAGGAGATCAATTGAATATTGGAAACCGAAGTGCCATAGACCCACTGATTGCTTCACATTCTTTTATTTATGATTTAAGTTCAAGGTCTCTATTTGTTAGCTCCGGGCCTGCATTAACAGGCCAGTATATTGGTTATAATCTTGAAAAGTCATTTTCCCAAAAATATCCTGTGAAAATTAACAGCTTGCCGAGTGATCCATTGATTTCCGCTGAATTTTTCTACCAGTATAAAAAAAGGTTTAAGAATATTTTAAATTTATCCCAATTAATCAAAAATAAAGATTGTCCGTCCCTGACCGCGCTTAAAGTCAACAAAATTAATCATGTTAAATATTATACCGCACTTGGTGATTATTACTTTAATTGTTCCAAAGACATTCCAAATGCCAGAAAAAATTGGAAGATAGCAATATCTCTAAATCCTGCATATGAAAAGATAAAGAATAAACTTATAAAAAGACTGGAGCAATCTTTGTGAATATATCATTAAAAAAAATCGGCATATCTGTTTTTACGATGATCCTTGTCGTTATCTTGCATAGTTGCTCAACGTCACCTAAAAATGAGAGCAAAAAATCAATTGCTTTAGAAAGAACAGGTAAGGTTTTTCCTTACGGAGTTTATAATCACTTGGTTGAAATTAATATTAATAAGAGTGAGCTTAGACAGCTGTCCAGCGTTATTAACTACCAGGAACAAGGGGTTTCAGTTACGGGGCTTTCTCTCTTTGGTAATACTCTTTTTAAAGTACAAGAAATCGATGGTCGAATAGAGTTCGAATTCCTTATAGAAGAGTTCAGGCCGTTTAAGGAACGTTTTATTAAAATTTATAAAATTATTAAAAATATTATTACATTAAAATATTCAAATCGTAACGAGCAAGATGATAGATTAATTTTCAGTAAATACGACAAAAATAATATCCCTCGGGATATAAAACTAATAGAAAAAAAGTATACTGCAACAATAAAAGTAAAAGGTTACAAGTTATATGAGTAAACAATCTGTCCACAAATTATCTCTGTTAACAAAATACTCCCTCATTATTGTTATTATCTATTATTCTCTTGAATTGATCTTTCGTCATATGTTTTTGGAGACACCAACATCAGTTGGCCCATCGTTTTTGGGCGGTTTGATTATTGTAAATATTATATCGGTCGTCTATTTTTTTCGTTCCAGTTACCGCGGTAAGTGATCGGGGATGCTGGACCATACAGGATAAAAATTACACCATTGATCAGGATAGTTTTTAATATGTTTTTCAAGGGTTTTTGAAAAGTCCTGCATCCAGACTCTAACTTGTTGGCGCTTGTTAACACCTGCTTGATAATTGTATTTAACAGGAACATCTGCATAGAAATCATAATTTTCATCTTTGCCCTTAAAAGCAAAGGTGAAAACGAGAGGCAACTTTTTCATCGCAGCAATCCTAAAGGGAGTGGAGTCAAACGGTACCAGTTTTTCACAAAAAGTTATGAGCTCAAAATGTTCTCCCAACGGCCGATCCCCCATTAAAACAATTGAATGATGATTATTTAATTGTGCATTTATTTCCATTAAGGGCGATATCTTAGACATATCGTCGGCTTTGATATCTTTATTCAATTGCTTGTCGGTATCATTTATCAATTTTAGCTTATTCGATTTATGTTCAATCATATTTATTTTTGCTTGCTTAAAGTGGTCTCTAAATTCTTCAGCAGAAATACTCCAGTTGCCTACATGAGCACTTAGCAAAATACCGTTTTGTTGCTTTCCCAGAATTGCTGTTATATTTTCAATTCCATTTTCATGTGTTTTAAAGGGGTTTTTGTCTGAAGCTGATTGATACATTCGATCAATTAATAATGTTCCAAACCGATAATAATGCCTTAAAACTAACCAACGATATTTCCAAAAGTTCAGGTTGGGACGAATGATCTTCCAATATTCTAGAGATGCATTTCTCCCTTTAGGTGAAAAAAAGTAGAAATAGGGGGTTATAAAAAAAAGACAGGAGTAGGCCGCTTTGAGACCCAAATATTTGGTAACTGATTTCATGAACATATTGCCAATAGCACCGCCGCGGCTTTTCCCATTCCAGTTTATAACCGGTTTATTAATTTTTTTAGTTATAAAATAACTGATAATAAAAGTGAGAGTAGCAAGGGCCCCTCCGAGAATAGATGATCCTAAAAGCCATACTCCTAATTTCTCTTGAGCAAATGCCAAAGAGATATCATCTGCGCTAAAGAGCATTTCCTGGCCTAAAACAATATGTCCTAACAGAACGGATGTATAAATGAGAATAGGCATTAATGGTGGAATAGAAATCTGTGTTCCAATTAATAGAACTATATAGTTTAATCTAAAGATGAAAGAGATGACTGCTACTATTAAGGCATGTAACCCGATAAAAGGAGTTGTTCCTACAAACACACCAACGGCCAAGGCGATTGAAACTTTAAATGGTTTCCGATGGGTTTTAAGTAGCGAAAGTACAACCAAAACAGTATTAAGGATAGATATTCTGACATTATCCCATAATTTGTCAAAGTGGCTAATTCGCTTACTCTCTTCCGGATAAAAAACATCTATTTCAACTTCCTTTATTTTGATTCCTTTCCAAAGAAGTTTAATCATTACTTCAATTTCAAAGTCATAGCGCTTAGTAAAAAAAGTCATATTTTGAACAAGAAAAACAGGGTATGTTCTAAATCCACTTTGTGAATCAGAAATTTTATATCCGGTCTGATAATCCACCCAGAAATTGGAAAATTTACGCCCGAATTTTGAAATTTCAGGTACATCTTCTCCAACAAGTTTGCGATTGCCAATAATTAGTTCAAACGGATTTTCAGTTACAAGGGCCAATAATTTCTTTATTTCTCTCGCATAATGTTGTCCATCTCCATCCATTGTAATCAAATGGGTGTATCCAAGCTTAGCGGCGAACTGAAAGGATTTTTCTATTGTCGCTCCCTTACCTAGGTTCTTAGAATTTCTTAAAATGGTGACACGAGAGTGTTCTTTGATGATTTTTTCAATTGGTGTATGGGAGCCATCATCAAAGACAATTATTGGAAGTTCTGTTTCAGATAAAATATCATTTACAACTTGTTGAATTGTTCCGTTGTTGTTAAAAGTGGGAATACAAACGCAGGCATTAATTATCATAATTCATTTACCAACTCTGAGTCTATGGCTCCCTGAATATTGTTCATTAGCGAGGACAAAGAGGAAAAATCTTTGGTATGAACCGCATCCAAGGATTTTATACTTAAGGGTGCCCTAAAGTCCATTTCAAATTTTCCCTTTGGCCAGCTATGGTCACTGCCTTTTATAACAAGAGGTATGATATATGCTTCTTCTTCAACGGCCAACCTGAAAGGGAATGAGTAAAATTTATTGGTGTTTGGGGTTCCAAATTCGGATCTTGTTAATTCGGGAAAAAATAGTATTCTATCACCATCCCTAATACCTTGCCTTGCAAGTTCAATGCTTTCTGCGAAATTTTTAATATCTCCTTTTTTGAAAGGAATCTGGCGGAAAAGTTTTAGTATAGTTCCAAAAATAGGCAATTTAAATAATTTATTACTTGCAGCAACTCGCAAGTTTCTAAACTGAGTAAGATAAATAAAAACATCGAGATAGGATTTGTGGTTTGAAATCAGCACAATTTTTTTATGATGCAATTCTTTTGGAATATTTATTTTTATATTTCTACTTTTCCATGGTTGAATGGCCTGATAGAAACGAATAACGTACATCATGTATACGCCGTGAATTCTCCATGCTGTCTTAGAGAAATTTCCTATTAAAGAAAAAAAGATCACAAAGGGATAGCTTAAGGAGAAGACAAGTGTGCCAGTCACTAAAAAGTAGATTAAATTTAATTTTTTCCTCAAAACAATTTCCTGCAACCTGACTTTTGACATATTCTATCAAGCATTTTAAAATAATTTACTTTTACATAATTACATATAAAAACAAATAATGAATTAACAATGAATGAAAATAAATTATTGGCACTTGTCACTGGTGCGTCATCAGGTATTGGGTCTTCAATTGCAAAAAGGCTTGCAGCTGATAATTATCATGTTCTAGTGCATTACAATAAAAATGTTGATGGTGCCAATAGAACATTGGCATCAATAGTTGAGAGCGGTGGATCAGCTGCTGTTATTCAATTCGATATTAATAACTCCAAGGATATTGACTCAAGGCTAGATTTGTATTTTGAGGAAAATGATTATCAACTGTCAGTTCTCGTTAATAACGCGGGCAGAAAAGACGATGCGCTGTGTGGAATAATGAGTGATAACGCGTTTAATAGTACTCTTTCTACCAACGTATCGGGAACTTTTTATTTACTTCGATGGGCAACTAAAAAAATGATTCGTCATAGAGCGGGAAGCATTGTTAATATTTCATCACTCTCGGGCCAAACGGGTAATGCTGGCCAAATTAACTATGCGGCATCAAAGGCTGCAATTATTGCTATGACTAAAACATTGGCAACGGAACTAGGGAAGAGAAATATTCGGGTAAATGCTGTTGCGCCGGGATTAATTGAGACTGAAATGATTGAAAATATTCCATTTATAGAGGAGATTAAAAAGCAGATTCCCCTCAAGCGTATTGGTAAACCAAGCGAGGTTTCAGGGGTTGTCTCCTTTCTTTGCTCCAATGACGCCACATATATCACAGGACATACTATCAGTGTTAATGGAGGTTTATTTCCCTCATGAACCTAACTTATTCTCGATCCCATTATGACGTTATTATTATTGGGTCAGGTATTTCGTCACTGACGAGCGCATTGATTTTGTCTCGCAGTGGTAAAAAAGTTTTGGTTTTAGAAAAACATTATAAGCTTGGAGGATATCTTCATTGTTTCAATCGAGGCAATAAACGTTTTGATGTTGGAGGACACTACGTAGGAGGCATGGAACCGGGACAACCGTTTCACACACTTCTTTCTTATTTAGGAGTATATGAACAAAAAGATTTTATTAAGTTGGATGAATGTTTTGATGAAATGATTTTTCCTGAATTTCGATGTGGTTTCTACCAAGGTTACAAAAAAAATATAGATGAGTTAGTTAAAATTTTCCCAAACGAAGAACAAGCAATTACCAAATATTTTTTGAAAATAAAAGAAACAGTAAATTTATTTCCTACATATGTTTTTGAAAGGAACTGCCCACAATCAGAAACCTTAAGGGCCATGTCTATTAGTTTAAGTGAATTTGTTGAATCCTTGACTGACAATGAAAAGCTAAGGAAAGTGTTCTATAGCTATTGTTGTCTCCATGGAGTTTCACCGCAAGATGTTTCAATTGGAATTCATTCTCTAGTTACTGATTCCCTATTGCAATCAGCTTATGGTTTTTCTGATGGGGGAGATAAGTTAGTTAATAGGTTCGTTCAAAAGATTAAAGATCTTGGCGGTGAGTTTCGAAATAAGTCAGAAGTTCAAAAAATTAATATAGAAGATAAGAAGGTGAAAAATATAGAAGTAAATAATGAAATACTAACCGCTGATTATTATATCTCCGGGATTCATCCTAAATTAACCTTTGATCTTATTGGTAGGGACATCCTTCGCCCTGCTTTCAGGAGTAGGTTAGAGAAAGTCGAGGAAACCCAATCCATGTTTGGAGTGCAGATAATTTGTGATAAAAAGCCTGCAATAGAACCACTGAAAAATTATTATCTATTTTATTCTAATGAGTCTAATTCATTTGCATCGTCATCTCTGTCGCCAAGGGATAGTGATCCTAATGATAAAGAAAATACAGATTTTGATATCGATACCATTTTTATAAATTCTCCAAGTAGAAATAATCAAGATGAAAAAAATCATAATTATCCTATTGCAATTCATTTTTCATCTCCCATCAAATGGTTTGAAAAATGGAATAAATCTCAATTTGGTGGCCGTCCAAAAGAATATGATAAATTTAAAAAATATTTATCTGACAAAGCAATAGATTTAGTTGAGCAAAAAATTCCGGGATTTAAAAATTGCATTAAAAGTTATACAGCTTCCTCACCCCTGACATATATTCACTATAACGGTTCAATATATGGCTCTCCCTATGGCATTTACCATAGTATTAAAAATACCGGATTTAAAGCAATTGGCCCAAAGACTCATTACAAGAATCTTTTTCTTACAGGACAAAGTACTCTTACCCCAGGAATTTTGGGATCTGCGATTTCAGGTATAAGATCATTGGACAATATGATAAAGCTAGATACAATTTTAGCTGATTTAAATACAATAAAAAAGACTAACTTATGAAAAATGTAGTGATTACTGGCCTAGGGGTTGTTAGTTCTCTCGGAAATTCGAAAGATGAAATATTCACATCTTTATTAAATAATCAATCCGGCATAGTAAGCTTTCCCAAATGGAAAGATCTAAATGGTCTGTTTGCTAGACTTGGAGCACCTGCAAAAAAATACGATACCAGTATTATTGATCGGAAAAAAGGGCGTACAATGTCGGCAATGTCTGAAATGGCATTTATCGCAACCCTCGACGCATTAAATGATGCCCATATTTCAATTGGATCTTATGCAGGAGAAGATCATTTCATAAGACCTGACATTGATCGTATCTTGATTAATATGGGATCGACAACTGGAAGCACTCATGCTCTTGATCAATTTTACACCAAATACGTCAACAACCATGGGCCTAAGGGCCAACTTTCCACTTCATTTTTTAAAATTATGAATCACTCAGTTGCTGCAAACGTTGCGTCTGGGTTAAATTATATGGGGCCGCTAATTTCCTCTTCATCCGCATGTAGCACATCATTGCAAAATATTATTATTGGTACTGAGCTTATTAAAACGGGGCTATATGATATTGTGATTACAGGAGGAGCAGATGAGCTCCATCACACTTCAGTAGCCGTATTTGATACAGTTAAGGCGGCTGCAGTTAACTACAATGATAATCCAGAAAATATTCCAGGACCTTTTGATGAAAAGCGTGACGGACTTGTTGTCTCTGAGGGAGCGGGGGTTGTTATTTTAGAATCTGAAGAACACGCAAATAAAAGAAACGCAAACATTTACGGGCATATATTAGGAGGAGCATATCTGTGTGATGGTGCTCACATGAGCCAACCACAAAAAGACTCAATAATTCGATGTGTTAGAGGTGCACTAAAGAACGCGGGAATAAAAAAAGAACAAATTGATTATATAAATGCTCATGCCACAGCGACTAAAATGGGAGATTTGGAGGAGGGAAAATCAATAAATTCAATTTTTTCAGATGGAACTCCAATATCGAGCTTAAAAGGTCATTTCGGTCATTCGCTAGCAGCATGTGGCGCTATTGAATTGATTGCCTCTCTTGCGATGATGGAAAAAAATATTATTATACCGACAAGAAATCTGAAAACAGTTGATCCAATGCTAACTGCCGGCAATTACATAACCAATAAAGTCGAAGATAACTTTAATACTTTTCTAACTAATAACTTTGCATTTGGCGGTATGAATTGTTCCATGGTAGTATCTAGTGAATAATAAAATTGGGAGAATGAGACCGATGACGAGGGAAGAAGTTATTGAAAAAGTTAATAATGTCTTATGTACAGAATTTAAAATTAAGAAGGAGAGACTTGTTGGTGAGGCACATCTGTTTAATGAGCTAGAGTTCGACAGTCTTGACGCAGTTGATATGATTGCTCATCTTGGTGATTCAGTTGAAATGGATCCTGACTCTCAGGAGTTTGAATCGATTAGAACATTAAATGATGTATATAATTTAGTTGAAAAATACGCAAACTAGGATTTTAGGGTAAGTTTAATACTCACGACTTTTTTTTCTAAACGGTTCCAGATAATTTCCCAATTTAGATCATTTAACTTATTTAGGTGGATGCTGACTATTTCGTTGGGAAAAATTGGTGTTAAAAACTTTGCAGTGGCGATATGTGCAACAAGAAGATTTGGATTAGAGGTAATTTTTTTAATTAACTCCAGATTTAAATCGATAATAGCAATCGCCGGCAATATTGGATGTTCAGGGAAATGGCCGTCAAAGTAGGGTAACTTTTCATGTGCTGTCCAGTTACAACGCCAGCCGTTTGCATTTTTAATGAGAGTAATAGAATCTATCTCAAATGTACTTGATGGATTTATCATGAACCTTATTGTAGCAAAACAAAGGTAAGGATGGAAAATAATACTTCTATATATATTAATTCTATGGGTTGTATTAGTTCTGCCGGAGAGAGTGTTGATGATTTGTGGAATTCACTGATAAAGCAAAAAGATAATTCTGCAGATGTTGATTTATCATCCTGGCCGTCAAAGGCAAAAGAATTTTGGGCAGACAAAGAAGAGACCCCTAGAGCATGCAAATTTATTCCAAATACAGAATCTGTAAAAACAGAATTAGTAAATAATCTTGTGAAATCATTTGATCAAATGAAAATAGAAACGCCTTTAAAAAAATTAGGTATCATTTTGGCATCAACAAAAGGAATCATTGAAGATTTTATTTGGAATGAAGAAAAGTATCGTTTTTTTAACAATCAAAATATAGATCCTCTTTCTCCAATTCTCGAGTCATTTATTAATAATATTAGTTGTCGGAGCTTAGAAGAGAATGAAAGTGAATTAAAGCATGAAATTGTTAAAAGTATATGTATCAGTAATGCATGTGCATCTTCCCACGCAGCTGTATATCTAGCTAATACCTGGCTTAAAAATAATACGTGTGAAAATGTTCTTATATTAGCATGTGATTACATAGGTCCTTTTATTATGACTGGATTTAAAACCTTGAAGGCCCTGACAACTTCCAAGGTCAAACCATTCGATAAAAACAGAGATGGCCTGCAATTAGGTGAAGCTTGCGGATCTTTACTCCTAAGTACCAGACCAAGTGTGGGGAAGATTCAATATAAAATAACAAGTGTTGATATAGAAAATGAATCATTTGCTGTAACTCGGCCCTCAGAAGAAGGGCGAGGGCTTTATAATGTTGTTAAAAACGTGATCGAAAAAAAGAAGAACAAACCGAACGTAATTATCGCACATGGAACAGCGACACCTACAAATGATCAAATTGAGTATAATGTCTATAGCACTTTATTTAATAACTCTACCGTTATTACTGCAACTAAATGGTCTGTAGGTCACTGTCTTGGTGCAAGCGGGTTAATCGATATGATAGCGGCCTGTAAAATTTTATCGACATCTAAGGTCTTTCCGATTGGTAATACCGCTGAATTAGAACATGAAAATATTTGTCCTGAGAAAAAAATGGCCCCCTCTATCCTTTTGAATGAAACGATTGAAAATATGGATATAAACTCTGTTTTAATAAGTTCACTGGGCTTTGGGGGAACTCACGGCGCTCTTGTCTTAGACAAAGAGATACAAAATTAATGGAAAAATATGTTTACAGCTGAATATATAAAAACAGAAATAGATTTTAAGCAGAAAGACATCGCAAAGATCAGCAATAATATTGATTATGGGAATCAACTGGATTCAATGTCATACTCTATTGCAGAGGCGTATCAACAACATAAAGAAAATATTTTAAACCCAAAAATTTTGTTTGTATCTTTAAGTCGCTCATCCAATGAATCTGATTTTGCATTTGTTAATGGCCGAAGATTTAGTCCCTCAAAGTTTGTTTATACATTACCAAACATCTGTGCTGTATCTTTCGGTCAATCGATGAGCTGGGATGGGCCTGTGATCTGTCAGCATAGTAAAAATAAAGTGATGATTCAAGGTATATTGGAATCAATCGAACTTTGTAAGGAAAAGAACTATGAATCTGCTCTCGTAGTAACGTGTGAAAAAGTAGCTTCTCGTTACAACGTTGAGTTCATTTCAGTTCGAAGTAATACTAAAGAACAAAGTGATCAAGAGTCATGTTCATTTTTTATTCATGATAATTTGATTGACAATGATAAGAAAGAGAAATATTCGCAGGCTGAAGATGATACAGCTGTTAGAGAGTGGATAAATAATGGTGTAACCTCAGAGCTAATTGTAGGCAAAGGGTTAATTTTTGAAAGAGTTTAATATCTTGGGCAATTAGCAATGAGAGAAGCCTTAAATCAATTTCCAAT
>CAYRDP010000020.1:0-25840 GCA_964423165.1 uncultured Bacteriovoracaceae bacterium
CAGAAACTGCAGAAACTGCAGAAACTGCAGATAATGTAGAAGAACTTAAGGCAGACAATAAAGTAAAAGAAGAAAAAGAAGAAGTTGATTATAAAGCTAAATATTACTACTTGGCAGCAGAAATGGACAATCTAATGAAAAGAACAAGTAGAGAAAAGGAAAATTTTATAAAGTATGGTAATGAAAAAGTACTATCATCTTTACTTGATATTATGGATAACCTAGATCGTACCTTAATTGCGTTTGAAAAAGTAGAAGACGAGCAAGTTAAATCATTAGTAGAAGGAGTCTCAATGGTTCAAAAACAATTTGCTGGTGTTTTGCAAACGAATGGAGTGACCGAGGTAAAGACACTAGGAGAAAAATTTGATCCTAATTTCCATGAAGCAATGACTCAGATTGCAGATAAAGAAAAGGAAGAAGAAGAGATTATTCAAGAATTTCAAAAAGGGTATGTTTTAAATGGGCGCTTAATGAGGGCCGCAAAAGTAGTAGTTGTAAAAAATAGTTAAATAAATATAAGGAGAATAAAATGGGAAAAATTATCGGAATTGACTTAGGAACAACAAACTCATGTGTTTCTGTTTTAGAGAATGGAAAATATAAAATTGTCGCTAATGCAGAAGGACATAATACAACTCCATCAGTCGTTGCTTATTCAACAAAGGGAGAGAAATTAGTTGGTCAAGTTGCTAAAAGGCAAGCTGTTACGAATCCACAAAAAACAGTATATGGTATTAAAAGATTAATTGGGAGAAAGTTTTCATCTAGAGAAGCAACAGAGTTTGCAAAAGTAACTCCTTTTGAAATCTTTGCTAATAAAAATGGAGATGCTTGGATCAAGGTTGATGGAAAAGAAATGCCACCTCAGGAAATTTCAGCAAGTGTGTTAAGTAAACTAAAGTCAGCCGCTGAAGATTATTTAGGGGAATCAGTTACAGAAGCAGTTATTACAGTTCCAGCATATTTTAACGATGCACAAAGGCAGGCAACGAAAGATGCAGGTAAGATAGCAGGGTTAGAAGTAAAAAGAATTATTAATGAGCCAACAGCAGCGGCTTTAGCTTATGGTTTAGAGACTAAAAAAGATAAAAACATTGCAGTGTTTGACCTTGGTGGTGGAACATTTGATATTTCGATTTTAGAAATTACAACAGATGGTGTTTTTGAAGTAAAGGCAACCAACGGTGATACATTCCTAGGAGGTGAAAACTTTGATGAGTCTTTAATTCATTATTTAGTTGATGAATTTAAAAAGGATCAGGGAATTGATTTAAAAAATGATCAAATGGCATTACAAAGACTGAAGGAAGCTGCAGAAAAAGCAAAGCATGAATTATCAAATGTTACTCAAACTGAAGTTAATTTACCATTTATTACAGCAGACTCAAATGGCCCCAAACATTTAAACGTAAGTTTAAATAGGTCTAAATTTGAAGATTTGATCTCAGAGCAAATTGCTGCATTAGCAAAACCTTGTCTCACTTGTCTTGATGATTCAGGTTTAGAGAAAAATGAAATTGATGAAGTTATTCTTGTTGGTGGTTCAACTCGAATTCCTGCAGTACAGGATAAAGTCAGAGAAATTTTTGGTAAAGAAGCATCTAAGGGAGTTAACCCTGATGAAGTTGTGGCAGCAGGTGCTGCAGTTCAAGGTGGTGTACTAGCTGGGGATGTAAAAGATGTATTATTATTAGATGTAACTCCATTATCTCTAGGAATTGAAACTCTTGGTGGTGTAATGACAAAAATCATTGAAAAAAATACAACTATTCCAACTAAAAAATCACAAGTTTTCTCAACAGCTCAAGATAACCAACCAGCTGTTAGTATTCATGTACTTCAAGGAGAAAGAGAATTTGCAAATGATAATAAAACACTAGGTCGTTTTGACCTAACAGGAATATCTCCAGCACCAAGAGGTGTTCCTCAAATTGACGTTGTTTTTGATATCGATGCAAACGGAATTGTTCATGTATCGGCAGTAGATAAAGCAACTAACCAATCTCAGGAAATTAAAATTACAGCTGGATCAGGTCTTTCAGATGAAGAAATCGAGAAAATGGTTAGAGAGGCAGATGAAAATAGAGAATCTGATAGTAAAAAGAGAGAAATTATTGATACTCGAAATAGCTTAGACGGAATGATCCTTTCAACTGAAAAAATGATTAAAGAAGGGGAAGGAAAAATATCAGATGATGCTAAAGCTGAACTTGAGGCAGCAATTTCGGAAGCAAAAGAAAAATTAAATAGTGAAGTGTTAGATGAATTAAAAGCTGCTTCAGAGAAATTACAAAATAGTTCACATAAAATTGCAACTGAAATGTATCAACAGCAAGGTCCTAGCGCTGAAGGAGCAGGACCGGAATCATCAACTGGAGCAGAGCAACCTCAGCCTGACCAAAAGAAACAGGATGATGATGTTGTAGACGCAGATTTTAAAGAAGTTTAATATATTACTGATATAATATGAACTAAAGGGCCTGAGTATTACTTAGGCCTTTTGTATAAAAAGAGAAAGTCCAAATGAGCAACAAGAGAGATTATTACGATATATTAGGTGTGCAAAAGAATTCAGATAAAGATGAGATTAAAAAGGCTTATCGAAAACTTGCAATGAAGTATCATCCAGATAAAAACCCAGATAACAAAGAAGCTGAGTCTAAGTTTAAAGAAGCTTCAGAAGCTGCAGAGGTTTTACTGAGTGATGAAAAGAAATCAAGATACGATCAATTTGGACATGCTGGAGTGGATGGCAGCACTGGTGGATTTGGAGGGGGATTTGGGGCAGAAGGCTTCGGTGACCTTGGGGATATTTTTGGAGATATTTTTGGAGATATGTTAGGTGGAGGAGGCCGTCGTAGAGGTGGAAGAAGCAGAGGACGGCCAGGAAATGACTTGCAAGTTTCAATGTCTGTAAGTTTTACTGAAGCGGCTTTTGGAGTTGAGAAAAATATAACAATCAATAAAAAAACACAGTGTGGCAGCTGTAATGGCTCTGGTGGTAATAATGGTGCAAAACCAATGTCATGTAGTACTTGTAATGGTATGGGAGAAGTAAGAAGGCAGCAAGGATTCTTTACGGTTGCTTCAACTTGTCCAAGATGTCATGGTTCAGGACAAATGATTTCAGACCCATGTGGCAAGTGTCGTGGAGAGGGAGTATCATCTAAAAAAGTAGAATTAGCAGTTAAAGTTCCGGCCGGAATCGATAACGGTCAAAGGTTGAAATTAGCAAGTGAAGGAGACGCAGGCCAACAAGGTGGACCTGCTGGAGATCTTTATGTTATTATAAATGTTAAAACTCATGAAATATTTGAGCGTGATGGAACAGATGTTTATTGTGAAGTTCCACTTTGTTTTTCTCAAGCTGCCTTAGGAGATGAAATAGAGGTACCAACATTATCAGGTAAAGTAATGCTGAAGATCCAACCAGGTACTCAATCAGGTAAAAAACTACGTCTTTCAGGTAAGGGAATTACAAAATTAGGAGGGTATGGTAAAGGTGATCAAATTGTACTGATTCACGTTGAGACCCCAACTAAATTGAATTCTCAACAAAAAGAGTTGTTTAAGCAATTATCAGGGTTCGAAAATGGATCATATAATCCTATGAATAAAGGCTTTTTTGATAGAGTAAAAGATCTTTTCCAGTAGCAAGTAATTGCAATTTCTTAATATCTAGTTGTATAGTAATATTTGGTATTTAATAAAAAAAATTATATGCAATTTAAAACAGTTTACCTTTTTCTCATACTGATACTCAGTTCTTGTTCTGGAGTTAAGTTTTTAACAAACCAAAATAATAAAACAGAACTATACTCAGAAGATTTTTCAAATTTAATTACTAACATTAAGCAATATTATAGACAGGGTGAAATTAAAGTAGCATTCAAAATGCTTAAAGAGATGGAAGAAGAAAAACTATCAATCTCAGAGCTTGCTTTTCGAAGAAATGTTATGGGTGTTATGTATTTTTCAGAAGAAAATTTTGAACAAGCAGTTTTTAACTTTAATATCGGGGTTACCTATAATACTTTAGATAAATCATTACAATCGCAACTTTATTTAAATCTAGCAAGTAGTTACTTTAAGTTATCTCTTTTTGAAAAGTCCTTTGAAATTAGCCATGAAATAAAAATGAAATATTTAGCTCCACAAGAAGCGAGGAAGGGACATAAATTAAGATATGAATTAGCTTCCAAATTTGATGAAACAGAAAGAGAAATAGAAATAAAGTCATTGATTAGTTATTTAGGTTATTCTCAAGATTTGGATTCATTGAGATCTGATCCCTTGTATGAAGAAATGATTTTTAAATTTTTTAAATTTGAACAAAGAGAAAAAAGATATTTATTAAGATCATTTGATGATGAAAATAATGTAGCAGCAGGATACCTTTCTTATTTAGAAGTTGAGCATTTATACTATGGTGGAAAAAAAGCAGAGGCAAAAGAATTATTACGTTGGCTTGAAAATAGTTTTCTGGGATTACCGGAGCTTCACACTTTAGTAGAAAACTTTATGTTTCGAATGAAAAGTTACTTAACCATTAACCCAAAATCAATAGGGGTAATATTACCAATGAGTGGTGATAAAAAAAGATATGGGGAAAGAGCATTAGAGGGAATGAATATTGCTTTAAAAGATGACCCTCATTCATATAATATTTATATACAAGACTCTAAGGGTAGTGGGGCTGTCGGTGCACACAGGGTTAAAGAAATGATCGAGAAGCATAATGTTTCTATTATTATAGGTGGATTATTTTCTTCTGAAGCAATTAAGGAGTATCAAGAAGCAAAAAAACACGGTGTTTTCTTTATTTCACTTTCAGAAATTTTCATAGGAAAAAATATGAAAGATCATTTGCTGCTAGAGATACCAGGAAGTGTAGAATCATCAGTCAGACAGATATTTAATCCCAAATTACTTGAAAGTATGGGGAAAAGAGGAGCAATAATATATCCTCGAACTAAAAGAGGTTTGGTATATCGTGACGAATTTTGGAAGATGGCAGTACAAAATGATATTGAAGTAACTGGCATGGTTTCATATATGAAGGATACAACAGACTTTAGAGATACAGTAAAAAATTTATTGGGCCTAAAATATATAAGAGCAAGGCAGGAAGAATATGATTTACTAAAAGAAATTCACTCTCTTGAAAAAACAACCTCAGTGAGAAGAGTTCAAACATTAAAACCACAGGTTGATTTTGATTGGATTTTTATTCCATCCTTACCTAAAAAAGCAATTCAGTTAATTCCTTCTTTTTCTTATCTTGATGCCTTTGATTTAAATATTATTGGAATTTCTAGCTGGAAAAGTAATAAAGTATTACGAGAAAGTAAAAAGTTAGGCCCTCTCTATTACATAGGAGATAGTATAATTAAATACCCTAAAAGCTTAGTAAGTCAGTTTATGAAATATAGTGGACATAGGCCCAATATTGTTGAGTTAAGATCATTTGATTCTATTAGCATAGCTAAAAATATTTTAAATCAGTCATCTGACTTTGAAACTAGAGACCAGTTAGATATTTTGATAAAGTCACATAATCAACTAGATGGAATAACAGGTACTTGGATTCTTGAGGATGATATTTGGCTGAAAAATAATACTCTATTAAAAATTATGAAAGGCAAGATAACTCCTGCCAAACTAGAGGTTAACAATATTTAATTCAATGACTTAGCTCGATTTCTTAGCGTTTTCTATTCTTCTTTTTATTCTAGCTTTTAATTTTGCTTGTGACTTTTTTTTGTTCATTTTTCTTTGACTTTTCTTTCTTCCCATTCCCATTTTTTACTCCGCGCGTAAGGTAAGTATAAGTACGGCATAGTATGTTAATTAAAATGTTTTGACAAGTATGGCATCATCGTTTCGGGGTAAGGATTTTTTGATAAATAATAGAAAGATATAAGTTATAAGTTGTCAATAAAACAGAGGCGATGGTAAATTTACCATAACTTATTTAAAGATTAAGAAATGACTAAAAAAACAGCTAAAAAAACAGCTAAAAAAACAGCTAAAAAAACAGCTAAAAAAACAGCTATATCTGACGATAGTTTTGAAGACTTATTATTGCATCCTAGAAAAATGTTACAATTATCTAGAAGAATTCACGGCAATAAAGAAAAAAGAAAAATAGCAGTTGATATGCTCGAACGTTACACCGGACATAATATTGAGGATTTTCAAAAACAAATAATTTTAACAAACTTTCATTACTATATTGAAAGATTTAATAATTTAATGGATGACGCTCATTATACGAAGGGATCAGTCTTTAAGGCTTCTAGCTCAAAAAATGCTAAAGTCACAATTATAGAATTTGGAGTTGGTTCTGCAATGGCAGCATTAGTAGGTGAATTAATTTCAGTTACGGCACCAAAGGCAGTATTATTCTTAGGAATGTGTGGAGCAGTTCATCCATCATTAAAAGTTGGAGACTTTGTTCTTCCTATTGCTTCAATTAGAGCGGAGGGAGTTTCTAGTCATTTTTTGCCATCCCAGGTACCAGCATTACCAACTTTTAAAATTCAGAAATTTGTTTCTCAGATTTTAGTAGAGCATGAGTATGAGTACAGAACGGGAACAATTCATTCGACTGATTTCAGATTTTGGGAATTTGATGAAAAATTTCAAAATAATTTAATTGATGAACGAGTTTTGGCCGTTGAAATGGAGACGGCGGCTTTATTTACAATTTGTTTTGTTAGTAAAGTAAACATTGGAGCTTTATTATTAGTATCAGATTGTCCAATGAAAAGAGGTGGGATAAAAACGAAAGAGTCCGCTAGTAATGTTTTTAGAAAGTATACAGATATTCATATTGAGTTAGGGATTGAAGCAATGGCAGATATTGCAGACAGAGGTGAGACGATAAGACACTATCGTTGGTAACAATTTACAAGAGAGTTAATTATGTTTAAAAAATTTTTAGATTGGTTTTCAAATGATTTAGCAATAGATTTAGGTACTGCAAATACGTTGGTATATGCAAAGGATCGAGGGATTATTGTTAATGAGCCATCTGTTGTTGCTGTTCATCAAGGAATGAAGGGTGTAAGTAAGGTTTTAGCTGTCGGTAAGGAAGCAAAACAAATGCTTGGTAGAACTCCTGGTTCAATTAAAGCAATTCGCCCTATGAAGGATGGAGTAATTGCTGATTTTGAAGTAACACAAGCAATGCTAAGATATTTTATTCAAAAATCAATTTCAGGGTCGAGATTATTTAAACCTAGAATTATTATTTGTATTCCATTTGGTATCACTCAAGTTGAAAAGAGAGCAGTTAAAGAATCTGCAGAGCAGGCAGGGGCGAGAGAAGTATATTTAATTGAAGAACCAATGGCAGCTGCCATTGGAGCTGGTTTACCAATTACGGAGCCATCAGGAAATATGATTGTTGATATTGGTGGTGGAACGACAGAGGTGGCCGTAATTTCTTTAGGGGGAATAGTTTATTCTAAATCTGAAAGAGTAGCAGGAGATAAATTTGATGAAGCAATAACATCATATATTAAGAAAAAATACTCACTCTTGATTGGAGAGAGGACGGCAGAATCAATAAAGATTTCTATTGGTAATGCATATCCATTCGATGATGAAGTAAAAATATTTGAAGTAAAAGGACGAGATTTAATAGCAGGTGCTCCTAAAATTATCGAAGTAACCTCCGATGAAATTCGTGATGCTCTTTCTGATCCAATTACTGAAGTCGTAGAGGCAATTAAAGTTTCATTAGAAAAAACTCCTCCTGAACTTGCAGCAGATATTGTTGATAATGGTATTATTCTTACTGGAGGAGGTTCATTACTTGCAAACCTTGATATTTTAATTAAAGAAAAAACAGGTTTACCAGTCGCGTTAGCAGAAGATCCATTAACAAGTGTTGTTAGAGGATGTGGAAAAGCTCTGGAATCTATTGATTTATTAAGGCAAGTAGCAACTTTATCTTAAATGAAAACTGCTCAATTATTTTTATTAACTTACCTTCTTGCTGGTTGTGCATTTGTTAATAAGATATCTGGGTCACATCTAGAGTTGGTTCATAATAAGAAGACATATATATATATTGATAAGTTTGGAAAATATATTCTAGAAAGAGAAACAGGTCATAGAGGAAAATCGAAAGAGTTAGTAGTTAAAACTAGGATCTTAACCAATGACAATAAAAAACAAGAACTAGAAAGAAGTATTACAATTTCAAAAAGAGGTAATTTAAAAAATAAAATATTAATCTTGCGACCTGAAATTTCACAATATACAGCATGGTATGACCAGAATAAATACTTTTCTGAAATAAAATTAAATCCTAAATTAAAAAAAATGCAAATTAAAATGATTTCGCCCGAGAAGAAGTGGAGCGGTATTCAGCAAGTGGAATTTCCAACAAAGGGAAAAGGGTTATATTGTTTTTTTAGTCAATTAATTGAATGTGCAAAGCATACAGGTTTTCTCTCAAAGGCACTTGATGCTAAGGCCGGACAGATGAGTTTTTATCTACTTTGGGATGGGTTTCCATATATTAATAATCAATTTGAAGGATTGGAAGAAAAGTTATTTGTTTATGCTAGATTAGTTTATGATGGTGAAACAGATAAAGAATTAAAAAGATTTTCATTAATGTTTGGTTCCCAATCAATTATTTATTTATTAGATGATAATTTATCTATGAATGAAATGTACTGGGTTTCTCAGGGTTTATCAGTGGTACAACAATATTAATTGGGTGAAATATGAGTCAATTAGGTCAATTATTAATTTCAGGAATATCTAGTAAAAGATTAACGTCTACTGAAAAACAATTTATTAAAGATTCTAATTTAGGTGGAGTAATTCTTTTTAGTCATAATTATGATTCTGCTAAGCAATTAGCGGAATTAATTAATGAAATCCAATCTTTGAGAGGTGAATATCCATTGTTTATTGCTGTTGATCATGAGGGAGGAAGGGTTCAACGTTTTAAATCAGGATTTACAGTATTTCCTTCGATGCAATCTATATCTAGGTTAAATTCACCTAAATTATGCTTTGAGGCTCATCAGATTATGGCAGTAGAATTAAGAGCTTGTGGAGTTAATTTAAATTTTTCTCCTTGTTGTGATATTTTATCAAATATTGAAAACACAGTAATTGGAGACAGATCTTTTGGAAATACTCATGAGATAGTTTCTAGTTTCGCGACAGCGGCAATTAGAGGGTTGCAAACAAATAATATTTTAGCGTGTGCAAAACATTTCCCGGGCCATGGTTCAACTTTTGAAGACTCACATTTTGACTTACCTTATTTAAAAAAGTCACTAAAGGATTTAGAAGAATCAGATATTATCCCTTTTTCAAAAGCGGCAAAAGCAAAAGTTGAATTCATCATGATGGGCCATTTAGTTTTAAAAGAATTTGATCAACATCTACCATGTTCATTAAGCAAAAAAGCTCATGATTATTTAAGATCTGAATTAAAATTTAATAAATTAATTATTTCCGATGATATGAATATGCATGCAATAACGGATCAGTTTAGTTTAGAAAAAGCAGCTGTAATGGCCCTAAACGCAGGAAGTGATATAATTGAGTATAGAGATATGGACTCAGCTCAAAAAGCATATAATGCAATTGTTGAAGCAAAAGAATTAGGTCAACTTTCAATTAGCGGTATTAATGAGAAGGTTGCTAGAATAGTTGACTGTAAGAAAAGGTACTTACATGATTGTGCTCCTAAAATGCTATCGAAATTGACTTTAGAAATGAAACTTGATGAGCATCATCAGTTTATTGAAAAGATTCTAGATAAAATTAATCAGTAATATTATAGGACGTATTTTCCACCTGTTAATCTTCAAACAACTTATGTAAATATTTGTTATTCTATAGTTATAACGCACTATGGAAACTGAGGGTTTATTATACATATGAAGCTATCTTATTTCAGGTATTTTACTTTCATTATTATGATACTGATATCGGTATCACAGAATGGCTTTACTCAAGAAGAAGTTAAAGCAGATTATACTCCAGAGACAGATAAGGAAAGAGGAAAGAGATTTCGCGATGAATGTTATCTAGAAGAACTTGCTCAACGAGAAGGTTATAAGAAATGTAAAGATATTTTTGATGGCCACACGAAAGGTATGACCAAAGATCAGTTGAGTAATTGGAAAAAAATATTCAAAGAAAAGATGAATCCAGAAGATAAAGCAGAATGGAAAGGCTATAAGTGTCCTAAGGTATTTTCACCTGAAATGGCCGGAGCATTTAGAAAGTCCCGCCCAGAAAGTTGCGTTCCTTACGGGGAGCTCATGGAAGAGAATCTAAAAACAAGTCAGGCCGAAAAGGCATACTTAAAAGCTTGTGGATATTTTTTCAGTCCAACAAAATATAAAAAAAATGAAAAAAATAAACAGAAACAATTATACAGACTTAAGGAATATGGATGTGTTACAGGCCCAATGTCAAAGAAATATGACTTAGTGGGGTTTCCTAAATGTAGTTCTGCTCGTTTGTTGGGGTGTGTGAGATTATCTAATTTATATATTGGAAAAGAAGAATTAGATAAATCAAAATTCTTCATGCAGAGATCTTGTGATGGAGGAATGAATGAATCGTGTGAGCAATTAAGAAGTAAGGCAGAAGAATCAAATTTAATTTATTATACTTCTGTTTTATTGATTGGTTTTGTTGTTTTCTTAATAACGAACCTGATGTTTCAAAAAGAGAGTCAATTTCAAGCGGGTGATCAGCTGGATGAAATGGATTCAAAAGATGAGGCAGACAAGCATGGAATAGTTTTAAAGTATTCTCGTCCTATGTTTAAAAGGTATGTTTCTCCTATTGTTTCATCCATGAAACAAAAGAAAAAAATAAGGGAGAAATATAAGCATCCATTAGCAGGAGCAGGACTTTCTGAGTATTTAACACCAGAAGATTTCTTTTCATTTAAGTTGTTTTTAATTCTAGGTTTTCCAATATTATTTATGGCGATAAGAACATTTTTGGAAGAGAGCTGGCCGTTAACCTTAGTTCCAGTAGTTGCTATTGTTGGTTTTTTCTATCCAGATATTTGGGTTAAAGGAAAAATGGAGCAACGGCAATTAGGAGTCTTATCTGGAATGCCATTTGCCGTTGATATGTTGGCACTTTCAGTTGAAGCGGGGTTAGATTTTATTGCGGCGATGTCAAAAGTGGTAGAGAAAGCGAAGCCAGGCCCATTGGTGGAAGAATTTGAAATATTAATTAAAGAAATTAAAATTGGATCAAGTCGTGCTGAAGCTTTAAGAAATATGGCATGGAGAGTGAATTCTATGGAGGTTTCATCTTTTTGTGCAACTTTGATTGCCGCAGACTCAGTAGGTGCATCAATTGGGCCTATCTTAAAAAGTTTATCAGATGAAATAAGACAAAAAGCTTCTTCTGAAGTAGAAAAAAAGGGAGCTACAGCAGCTACTAAAATATTATTTCCAATGTTGTTTTTAATTACGCCAGCAGTTTTTATTATAGTTGCGGCGCCGATGGCTTTGGGATTTATGAACAGGTAAAATATGTTTGAGATTAGAAAAAAAAATTCAAATATTAAGGTCTGCTCTAGGGCCAAGTTAGCATCAGGGATATATGAAAGGATGAAAGGATTGATGTTTTCAAAATCGTTAGGTGAATTCGATGGTCTGATATTAGATCCATGTAACTCCATCCATACCTGCTTTATGAACTATAATATTGATGTCATATTTTTAGATAAAGACTTAACAATTGTTAAAATTATTAGAGATATGAAAAAGTGGAGAATGAGTAATATATATCTTTCATCTAAGAAGGTTATCGAAATAGATGGTTGTTCATTAGATCAATCTATTAGTGAAGGAGATAAATTGGAGATAGTATGTATAAACTAGTTGTTGTCGCTGGAAAGTTAAGAGGTCAAAGCTTCGAACTTTCAGAGGGTGAGAATATTGTTGGTCGAGATGATGAATGTGATGTTGCCGTTGCGGTCGAAGGAGTATCTAAAAGGCATATGAGTATCACCGTAACAGGTGATGTTGCTTTTGTTAAAGACTTAGGAAGTTCAAATGGTACGTTTTTAAATGGTAAAATAATAAAGAGTGGTACAGTAAAAAATAAAGATAGAATTACTTTACCCGACACAATATTACAGGTCGTATATGTAAAAGAAAAAAAGATAATCATTAAGAAAAAAGCAGACTCAGATGAGGACGAGGGAGAGGATCTAGAAGATACATTTACATCAGCACCTCCGGCCCCTAAGGAGCTCCCGAAAAAGCTGCTGTGGATTTTTCAATACAAAATAATGCCAACATTTCATGGGATAAATGAAGAGTATGAATGGAGAGTGATGTTAGGTGCAATTATGGCACTGTTTATTTTTGTAACTATTTCGTTAACTATTTTCCCTGTCTTGCAAGGAAGTAAAAAACTTTTGTTAGTTGAGACAGCAAAAAGAGGAGAGCATTTTGCGGAAGAAATAGCCAGATTAAATGCAAAAGCATTGGAGCAGAAAAATTTAGATAGAGTCGATACTAATTTTTTAGACAATGAAACAGATGTTAAATCATACGAGCTTTTTGACCTTGAAGGTAGAATTGTTCGACCAATGGGAAAACTAAATGAATATACCAGTGATTCATTTTCACTGTTTGCGCGAGACTGGGCAAAGGATACTGCAGATAAATCCGTTCCAGCAAAGAAAAAGCACCTGGATGATGGTGCTATTGGTATTGCTCAGAAAATTATGGCATATGATGCCCGAATTGGAATGAGTGTTGCTGTCGGGGTCATTGCTATAAGGTTCACTCCTACTGCTTTAACAGTTGAATCAACTCAAAGTTCAAAAGCATTTTTGGAAGCATTAACAACGTCAGCTCTTGTAGCACTTTTTTTCTTCGGGATTATTTATTATTTAACGACCAAGCCATTGCATGAAATGCGTTTTCAGATTGAAGAATCTCTTAGGGGCAAAAGAAGAAATATAGAAAGTAAAATGCTTATGCTAGAAATTGTACCATTAAAAAATTCAATAAATTCGTTACTTCAAAGAGTGAGGGAATTACAAAGTGATGGAACAGATACAGAGTTTGAAGAAGCAGAGGATTCAGGGAAATATATAGATACTTTAGTAGAGTTCATGAATGGGTCAGGGGTTCCTGTCTTAATTCTAGATTCAGACAAGAATTTAATTAGAATTAATCCTGAAGCAGAAGACATAACGGGAATTAGAGAAACAGGGTCAGAAGGGATGAGCCTGCTAGACGTAGCAAGAGAACAAGGCTTTGCCGCAACAGTTATTGAATTATGTGATAACTCGGCCAGTAATAACGGTACTAGCCAATCAAGTATGTATGAGCTTTCCGGGAACGACTTTAATGTCTTTTGTAGCTCATTGATAGGAAGTGATAATTTTGCAAAAGCATTTTACATAACTTTAATTAAAGATGAGTAATGAGTAAGGATGTTGTACAAGTAGTTAAGTCATTTAAGGCACCGAAAGCTGCGGGGAAACACTTTCGTTTGTTATGTATGACTGGTGAAGATAAAGGTACCTCATATTTTTTAAAATCAAGCAGGGCAATAGTTGGAAGAGGATCAACAGCAGATATTAAAATAAAAGATGCAAAATCTTCTAGAGAGCATGCAGAGTTAACAAAAGTAAAGAATTCTTACGTGGTAACAGATCTAGGTTCACAAAATGGCATCATGGTTAATGACTTGAAAATTAATCAGCATACATTGAGTGACGGAGATACAATTATAATAGGGAAAACAGTTTTAAAATTTAATATTATTGATGTTGAAGAGTTCAAGCTGAATACAAGTTCATCATCACAAAAAATGAGTAATAATGATGAAGATGATGATGATGAAGAAGAAAATCCTAAGAAATCAAAAAAGAAACTAATTGTTATAGTAGTGTTAATATTAGGTGTCGTTATGCTGCTGGGAGAAGATGGCAAGAATTCTAAAGAACGTAGTAGAAAACCAAAGAGCTTTAAAGACGCTTCAAGCAACTACATAGATGCTTTACGTGAAAAGAAGAAAGTTGCAGATAAAGAGAATCAAGTAAAACTAGATGCAATTATTCATAGAGGTCAAAGAGAGTTTAGAGAAAGGAATTATTTTAGAGCAATTGAAGAGTTTAACCTCGCTTTGGTTTTAGATCCTGGAAATGGCCGAGCGAGCTTCTACCTTAATAAAACAAAACAATATTTAGATAATGAGATCGAGGAAATGTTTTTAAAGGCGAGAAGAGAATATGATTCTTTGAAGTTTAGAACATCATCTAGAACTTACTGTTCTATTATGAAGATGTTACAACGTTATGCTGATGATGCTCGTTATGTAAGAGCAGAAGTACAAGTTAGAAATATAGAAGATAGACTAGGAATGTTTGAAGGTGAAATTAACTGTATACAAGAACAATAATCTGATTGAAGAGTTGGACTTTTCTTCAGAGGTAGCAGGCGTTGAATCGAATGCTGTCTCTTTTTTTATTGGAAGATCAAATAGTTGTTATTTAGTGTTGGATGATATGCTTGTTTCACGTGAACATGCTAGCCTTACTTACCTTGAAGGAAGTTGGACAGTAAAAAACATGTCAAGCTTTGAAGGACTGTTAATAAATGGGAGCAATCTTGAAGAAAAAGAACTGGATAATGGTGATTTAATAATTATTGGCCAGTACTCATTAAACGTTTCTTTACCCGAGCAAGTTAAAGAGGTAGTTCCAGCAGAAGTTGTTGTGCCAGAGGCCAAAGCGCCCGAGGAAATGCCAGAGGAGGAAACTGAAATACACTCCACTGAAGAAAATGGTGAATTACTAGAAGAAGAACCAGTGTTAACAGAAGAAGAACCAGAGTTAACGGAAGAAGAATCGGAATCACCAGAAGGAGAGGAAAGTAACTTCTCAAGTGATGAGGATGAGTTTTCTAGTGATGAAGAGTTTGAGAGCACAGAAAGTGAGGATGGAGAGAGCGAGTTTAGTGATGATGGTTTTTCAGATGAAGAAGAAGATTCTGATTACGCATTAGAAACTTCAGATGGAGAAAGTACGCAAGTATTTACTTCTTTTTTGCATTTTAGTTTAGACATTATGGGTGAATATGCTCCCTATGATAAATATATAATTGATTCAGACGAAGTATTTATCGGAAGAGATTCGAAAAAATGCCAGATAGTATTATCAGATAATGAAGTCTCCAGTGTTCATGCTGTGATTAAGCGAACAAAAATTAATTGTATATTAGAAGATTTAAATTCAGGTAATGGAACTATCTTAAATAGTGAGAGAATTAATAAGGTAACGCTAGGTAATGATGATGAATTTATAGTTGGCTCAACAACTTTCACTATGCATATTAGTTCAGACTTTATGCAAGAAGAAGAGGGTAGGTTAATGCCCGTTGAGGAAAACCAAGTAATAGAAGTAGAAGAAATTGTAGAGGTGGATGAAGACTTTGATGATGAGGAAGGCCTTGCAGGGGAAGTAGAAGAAGTAGAAGAAAAATCATTTATAAAAAAGATAATGAAGGATCCTAAGAAGAAAAGGATTGTAATTATTGTTGGCCTACTTTTATTAGCATTAATGATGATGGATGGTGGTGATGATGATAAGAGTAAGAAAGGTGGAAAGAAAAAGAAAACAAGAAAATCTTTAGTTGAGCGAGATGCAGAGCGCAAGAAAAAGAAAATTGCAAAAAGTAAATATACTCCAGAGCAAATAGAATTTTTGGATGCCAATTATATTTTAGGAAAAGAACTATTTGAAACAGGAAAATACACTTCGGCCATACTGGAGCTAGAAAAAGTAAGAGGTATTGATCCTTCTTATAAAAATACAAAACAATTAATTGAGCTTGCCGGAGAAGGACTAAAGGCACTTGAAGAATTAGAAAAGAAAAAGCAACTTGAAATTGAAAAGAAAGAAAGACAAAAGAAAATTGATATTTTGCTAGAAAAAGCAAGTAAAGCAGTTAAAGATAGGCAAGCATCAGTAGCGGAAGCATTGTTTTCTAAAATACTAGAGATTGATCCAGAAAACTTTGATATTCCGCAACTAAAAATTGAAATCGATGCGTGGAAAAAAGAACAAGAAAGAATTGCCCTTGAAAAAGCACAGAAAAAAGCCGATAGAACTAGGAAGGTCTCTCAATTAGCACCTTCAAAAAAGTACTATTTACAATCAGATTGGTATAGAGCAACCATTAAGTTAACAGAGTTTCTAGAAATAAAAGATATGGATGAAGATTTAGTTAAAGATGCTACAGATATGCTTAAAAAATCAAAGGAAAATTTAAAAAATATCGTGGGCCCTCTACTTGGAAAAGCAAGGTCCCTAAAAGAAGGGCAAGACTTAAAGGGAGCATATGAACATTACAATGAAGTATTGGAGCATGATCCGATTAATGAAGAGGCGCTTAATAAAATGAATTCAATTAGAGAAATATTAAATGCGAGATCAAAGAAAATTTATCGTGAAGGAATTATTTCAGAATCACTTAGCCTTTTTGATCAAGCAAAAGAGAAGTTTAAAGATGTTCAGCAAGTATCTCCTTCTGATAGCGAGTATTATAAGAAAGCAACTGAAAAATTAAAAGAATACCTGGAATAAATGATGATAAAATTAAAAAGTTACGCTGCCCAAACCCATCAAGGCCCTCACTTAGAGGTAAATGAAGATGATATTGATATTGATCTATCGAATAAATTATATTTATTATTAGATGGCTTCGGTGGTGCTGGAATTGGAGATAAGGCAACAAGAGAATCTAAGGAAACAATTAAAACGTTTTATACTAGAATATCAAGTGATCCTGATTCAACTTTGCCATTTTTTTATAGTTATAAATACTTAATAGAGGGAAATGCATTAATTAATGCGTTTCACTGCTCTCATTCAAAAATATTAAAATCTAATTCTGCCTTAGAAATGTCACAAAGAGGAGGGTGCTCTGTCTTAGGAGTTGCTCAATCAGAGAATGTTCTTTCTTTTGTCTCAACGGGAAATTGTGCTGCATACTTACTGCGCAATGGGTCGATTGCCACAGTTTGTGTTCCAGATATATTGGGGAGTATGCAAGAAATTGAAACATCGAATACATTTCAGTCATTTCCATTAAGTGGTATTGGACTATTTCCAGATTTATACCTAACAACAAAAGAGGTCAAAGTTCAAAGTGGAGATTTAATTATTTTAATGACGGATGGAATTTATTGTAGAACTTCACTCAAAGAAGTGCGTGCTTTAGTTGAGCAAAATGATATACCCTTTAACAAAAAAATTTCAGAATTATTTCACATCGCAAACACGAGAGGAAATCTAGATAACCAATCTGCAATTTTGTTAAAATATTAATAACTATTTTAATCTAATCACTCAAATAATATTGCAAGGTGAAGTGAATTAAGTACAATAAAGTATGAGGTACTTATGAGTGAGAAAATATTAGTTGTTGATGATAGTCTGACAATTCAAAAAGTAATATCAATTACTTTAGCAAGTCAACGGTACAATCTAGTTGAATGTCATAATGAAAATGAGTTAATTACAATGTTACAAACAGATGAGTTTCATTTAGTGCTCTTGGACTTTACCATTTCTGAAAATAAAACAGGATATGCATTAGCAGAAGAAATAAAACAAGTGCGCCCAGGATGTTCCATAATGGCAATGTTAGGAACTTTTGATCCAGTAGATGAACAAGGTTTAACTGAAGCTGGAATTGATGATTATATTGTTAAACCATTTGAAAGTGAAAAACTAATTGTAAAATGTCGTGAACTAGCGGACAAAGCAAATCCAGGAGAGTTGGGAGAAGTAGAAGAGATACAAGACTTAAACAAAGAACCAAATAATAACGATGATGAGACTGGTGTTTTCAACTTAGATGAATTTAATGATGTTGAAGAAGAAGAGGAAAATGTTGATGAATGGGTTTTAGAGTCAGCAGCAAAAACAGAAGAAAAACCAAAAGAAGATGTTGCTCCAATTGAGGATATAAACTCAAACCCACTAAATGATGAACTAGAGGGATGGGGAATCGATGTCCCTGGATCAATAGGAGAAGATGCTGAGCCCCAAGAAATTATCCCCCCCCAAATTAGTAAACCAGCAGAGGAAATAATAATTCCAGAAGAGAATGATTTAGATTATCCCGAACTAAATATAGATGCAGGTCCTAGACAACCACAATTAGTCTCTACGGAAAGCTTTGATCTTGAAGAGGAAGAAGAGAAAGTTGAAGATGAAACTGACCCGATAATTAACTTGGATGCGGTGAGTGATAATCTGGAAAAAGCAGTTCAGGATGAAGTAGATGCAGATTCATTTTGGGCACTAGATGATGGAGAGCAACCGCAATCACCTATTGAGGAGATAGAAGAAGATCTACCAAGCTTAAAAATGGAGGATGAGGAAGAAGTTACTCCGGTTCAAGAGGTTGATCAAGATAAGCTAGTGAATGATCTTAAAACGGCAATGCTCCCTATTATGGAGCAATTGGTAAAAGATTATTGCAAGCAAAATATTGAACAAGTGGCATGGGAGGTAATTCCTGACCTAGCTGAAAATTTAATAAGAAACGAGTTAGAAGAAATTGCGAAATCAGTCATTAAAGAATAATGATCCTGACCAGATAGATTGAGTTTGATTATCATTTACTTTAAGTAAGGCTTCTCCATTACTTCCAACACCTGTAAAAATACCTAATTGAGAATCAATAATAACCTCTATATTTAAATGGGCACATAAAGAGTTCCATCTAGTAAGAACCTCTTCAGGCTTAATTCTATTGTTGATAATATAAGAATATATTTGATCTGGAATAGAATGATATTCATCTGGTAAAAGAATTCTCTCTGGATAGATACTTGTTGCAGGAAGTTTAAAGTTGTAATTTGAATTTTCAATTTTTCCTAAATTAATTCCAATCCCTACAATGACAACATCATCAATAATATTACAGAGTATACCACCACACTTATTACGATCAATTAAAAGGTCGTTAGGCCATTTAAGCTGAATAGTATGATTAAAATATTCTGTTAATAAGATACTTATCTCTAAAGATGTCAATGTAACTACTTTATTTGGCCGTAATAAAAATGAAAAAGCAAGGCCGTTATTAAATTGCTGCCATGAATTTCCATGACGCCCCTTGCCTCGTGTTTGTGACTGAGTGCTAGCTAAACAAAAACTATTTTCAACTGTCGTAATCTTTTCTTTTAAGTAATCTTGAGTAGAGGAGCAGCTTTGTAATTTAAAATGTTGCATTGCTAAAAATCCTCATTTAATAATAATTTTTTATTATAAATATATTATGTTAAGGGTAATGTACAACATATTGAGAAGGGGTATTTAATGTCTTTAATTGAACGTGAAACACCAAGAGAAGTAAAGTTTACAACAAATATAAATCCATATGCTGCTGCAAGCGTTATGGCCGAATTCGGAAATACTAAAGTTCATATAACAGCAACAGTAGAAGAATCAGTTCCATCCTTCTTAAGAGGAAAAGGGAAAGGTTGGATAACAGCAGAATACTCAATGCTGCCTGGAAGTACTCATACTAGAAGTAGGCGTGAAAGATCTAAAGTGGGAGGCAGAACCTATGAAATTCAAAGGCTAATTGGTAGAAGCCTCAGGGCAGTAGTGGATTTAGAAAAATTAGGAGAGAGATCAATTACACTTGATTGTGATGTTTTAGTTGCTGATGGGGGAACTAGAACGACCTCTATTTCAGGGGCATACCTGGCATTAAAGCTAGCAGTAAATAACTTACTGAAAGAAGAGAAAATACAAGAATCACCATTGAAAGACTCACTGGGAGCAATAAGTGTTGGAGTTAATAGAGATGGGAATGTAATAGCTGACCTTAATTATGAAGAAGATTCAACATGTAATACAGATATGAATATAGTGATGACTAAATCTGGAAAGTTTATCGAAGTTCAGGGTACGGCAGAAGGAGAACCTTTTGATCATGATCAACTATTAGCATTACTTGATTGTGCTAAAACATCGTTGCAAACAGTATTTAAAGCTCAGGAGAATGCGTTATAATGACAGAGTTTATTATTGCTTCAGGAAATACTCACAAAGTAGAAGAGTTAACTAAATTACTAGATTCAAAGAATATTAAAATTAAACAATTTACTAAGAAAATTGATGTTATTGAAGATGGTTCTAATTATCAAGATAATGCATTATTAAAAGCAGAGAAATACTATCAAAAATTTAAGACTCCAGTTATCTCTGATGATTCAGGGCTTGAAGTAGCTTCATTGCCCCATGATTTAGGTATTCACTCAGCAAGATTTGGAGGTGAGAACCTTTCATCAGAGGATAGGTATAATTTATTGCTGGCAAAACTAGAAAAAGTAGAAGATAGAACAGCATACTTTATTTGTACTTTATGTTTATACATTTCTCCTGATGAGATTTATTTTTTTGAAGGTAGGTTAGATGGATCCATTGCATTAAAAGCAGAGGGTAAGGATGGTTTTGGGTATGATCCTGTATTTCTTCCTGGAAAAAGTACTGATACGTTGGCAAGCATGAGAGAATGGAAAGAGAAAAACTCTCATAGAGCAGTTGCAGCACAAAGGGCCGTAGAGTTTTTTGCCCGATCTAGAAACTAGCTGGAAATCCGTTGCCAAAGTTAGAATAATTCACTATAAGATTCAATACCAAAATAAATCGGAGCGTAGCGCAGTTTGGTAGCGCACTTGCTTTGGGAGCAAGGGGTCGGAGGTTCAAATCCTCTCGCTCCGACCATTTCTTATAAATTCTTTTAATAATATAATAATATACTAATATATTTAGATAATACTTAATTTATCTTTTTCTAGTAGAAAGGAATATACTGATGGTTTTCTTTTTAGTTTTTTTGAAAACTTTAATACTTGCTCGGTCTTGCTGTAACCATAATACTTTTTAATTCGATTATTTTTAAGTTCTTGAAGTAATTTTAAATATAGATATTTTGAAAGACCTTTTCCTTTAAATTTAGGGTTAAGTGATATTGTTGTAATGATACAATTTCCCTTATATTCCTTGGGCTTATCGTAAGCGATAAATCCGATCGGCTTTCGTTTGTATTCTAAAATGAAGGTATATTTTTTTTTAGATAGTGCTCTTAACGATTCTCTAAAAAATTTCCAATGTTTTCTAGGAAGTTTATGTACAACACTGGATGGTTCATTTTGATGTGCTCTAAATTCAATGCTCATAACTTTATCGATATCTTGCTTAAAATTCATCAGTCTTATGGAGTATTCTTCAGGTAAATTAGTTATTTTCATATTGGTCATTGCGTTATAAGAATCATTTATTGATCCCTTTAGCCTGATGCCATTTGATATAAATCCCAGTCTTTTTAGGAGTACTTGCAATTTTTTTTGATGATGTTGCACAGATAAAACAATCTTCAGCTTTTTTGGTTTAAAAAAATCTCTTATTGAAATGAGTTCTTTTTTAATTGATTTTTGATCAGAGAAATGAAAGCAGAGAATATTTATTCGATCCAACTCAAAAGGAGTATTACTAAATTCAGCAAGTACAAGTTTTTCAATTTTTCTATTGTGGAATTCATAGGAAAGATAATTATTTTTATTTTTTAATTTCTGAATCATTTTTTTTCTAAAAGCTTTTAAATATGTTTTAGATACTTCTTCTTCAGAGAAGTTCCATTGAATAATTGTGTCTATTAATAATTTTTCATTCATTTAAGACCTATCAATAATTTAATATTTTTATAAAATATGAGCTAACTAGCTAATAACACCATAGCTTATTTTAATCATATGTAGTTAAATTTTGGTTAATATTTAATATTTAATTTTTATTAGGTAAATACCGATAAGTATTCATTATGAGGTATCTATATTTCTTTTTGTTTATATCGTTCAATGCTTTTTCGCTACCTCCTGTTTCATTAGAATTAGTAGATCAACTGCGAGTAGTTAGTGATATCCAAGCTGAACCCAGGAGTTCCAGAGCAGATTGTTTTCAATCAACCCAAGGTGATTCTAATAGTAATAGATTTTGCAGTCATTCAGCTTTAGAAACAGGAGATGGATCAGATGCAACAAATATTGATAATAGTTCAAGAAGGTTTGGCCAGTTACGTGAAATTTGTCAAAGCGATGCTGCCAATCAAAGTAATCAAAGAGAATTAGAAAGAGAAACTAGAGAAGACTATAATGCAGCACTGGATAATACGGAAGCAATAAATTCATATATTGATTTAGGTAGTGATCCCTTGATATTGTATACTTTTAGTAAAATAACCGGATATTCTCCTGATTTATTGGATTTTGAACTACCTAATAATGATTCAGAAAATGCTGGTGGAGTAATTCGGGCCCTTCAGTATCGACGTTATAGATTTAAAAATAGCATTACTCTAAATGATGGTAATGACTGGAGAAGGTCAATACCACATTTACCACCAAGCTCTCTTGATGAATCAAGTTGTCTGAGTTCAAATGGCCCAGAACAATTTGCTCAGCGTTGGGCCGCTGAAAAAGCTGGTCTTAGATACCCTGAAGTAGAAAGACCTTCTAGACAGAGATCGGTTGAGGATGCTTGTGAATATAATAACTCTATACAAATAAGAGTATGCCCTCGAACTATGCCTCTTGATGAATACGAGAGCCACTGTGACACTTCTAGGAGAGCATGGAGTTCAGAAAGATTATCTTCTTATAGTATATGTTCTAGACCTGACTGTGAGAATCGAGGTGAAACTTCTCAATATTGTTTACGACAAGTTCAACATTATAGCTCCTGTCTTCGAGATGTAGAAAGATATAATACACAGATTAGAGCAGCAGAAGAAACAGAGCAACAAAGAATTTTAGCAGAGTTCAGAACTCAATGCTTAGCAGAGTGGAGAGTACGTTCCTTTAATGAATGTGTTACCGAAAGAGAACATGAAAAAAGAGAAAAAGCACAGGGTGCAATTAATTGCAGAGAAGAAGGACTTGCTGATTATACAAGAGAACAGTCAACATTGAGTGAAAGAACAGAACAACAAAATACTAGAAGAGATTCTCACCAAACAGAATTAGAAGAAAATTATTTACTTTCTTCTATTGAAGCTTGCTATGGAGATTTATCAAATAAAAGAAGGGCAGTTGTTTGTAATACAATGACAGCTGCTCCATGTGGTAATATTCAGAATTATACATACCGTCAAGATTATCAATCCTTATCTCCTGAAATAAAACAACTACAAATTAATTTATCAAAAGCAATAGTAAGAAATGTGAGACAATACTATTCAACTCTTTTAGTAGAAGAAAATGAGCAAGGTCAAAGTAGGTTAGAACAATGTGTTGAGCAAGTTGGAGTGCGAGAGGCTTGTGAGAAACTAAATACTGATTTTGAGCGAACAAATAATCAAAAAATTAAAGAGGTTTATACTGATCAAAGGATGGAAAAGTTAGAACAACTAGAGCAATCAGCAAAAAGACAATTTGAAATATTGATTGATAAATTTTCTAGACCTCCAACTAGTATGAATTCAGCTCAAATTGAATTATTAAAAGAGAGGTTAAATGGTATAGAGTTGGTTCAACCTGATTCTGCAATTTCTACACCTCATGGATCGTGGGGAGTATGTTATTGTCATTCACACGAAGAAACTAATCCTGTTTCAGGAAGGCAGGAGTGTAATGGAACAAGTATTATCTTAGATACTTCTTATATGGCAATGTTGGACTCAGAGTTAGGACAAAAAAGAGTAATGTCATTATTGCTTCATGAGATGGGACATTCAATAACAGGTCAATCAGGGGATCCAAGTGATTCAATTTTAGGAAATCTTTCAGCTTGTTTGAGAGATAAGGTTAACTATCCAGGATTTACAGGGTTTAATGGTAGTCAGCCTAATACTTTAGAAACAGAAGCAATTGCGGACTGGTTTTCAGCACAAGTATTAGGTCAAATGATGGGAGATATAGAGAGTCAAGAAGATAGAGCAGAGTTATTAGCACAATCCATGGGTGGAACAATGTGCAGCTCTATTGATAAATTGGAAAGACAAGGTCAAATTGCTTGTTTGGTCGATGAAAATAATGAAGTTAGATATCCAGCTTCAATTGGAAATGTGACAATTGGAGGTAGTCAGGTTTATGGAGTTCAAACACCTAGTGGTCCGGTGAGGTGCCCTCTTAATATTACTCATCCTAAGTATTGGGATAGGTATGCAATGTATCTAAGAAGTAATACTATTCGTCAAAGTCTGGGTTGTATTGATGACATTGAATCGCCGAATGAATTGCCTGACGGGAGGGTTGAAACATGTCAACCATAAGAAGATTGCTTGTTTTTTTAATTTTACTATTAAGTATTAGTGCAGCCTCTTGGCATACAAATTTAAAAACATTTTCAGCAAAATTAAAAATTGAGGGACTACATGCTAAATTTGTAGCTATTGATTTAAAAATTAATAAGGATGAAAATGGATCCATTAAAACATTAGTCAAAGATTCAAGATCGGGAGATATTGAGTATATGGCAATGAACTCTTTTGGTGTTATGGCATTTGCTAAAAGTGTAATCAGTGTTCATAAGATATTTAGTAAAGAGGTTAGTTTATCAAAGAAAAAAAATGAAAAATGTGTTGATTTTGTATACTTAAACTTATCTTTTAATGGAAAGCATAAAAAACTTAATGTTTGTATGCAATATAAAAACCCACCCTTTGAGCAACAGGTAATACAATGGGCAAATCATATAAAGACCATTGCTAAAAAGGATAGAATAAAAACTAGCACTAAGTCATATTAATATTTCTAATCAAAATTATACGCCCTAGGATTACTAGGGCGCATTGATTTTAAAATTATTTTTTATTGCTGAGTAAAACGAACTAAAAAGCTTGAGTAACTATTATCTTGATCACCGCATGCTCCGGCATGATTTGCTGAAAAGGTCTCTGACATTGAAAATCTTCCTATGAATAGTGATCCATCAGTAGAAAGAGGGGTGAAAATGACTGACATTCGATAACTCCAGTCACACACATACGTATTATCAGGTCCTCCAGTATGTGTATCACTATCTTCATCACGATACTCATATCCTGCTGCCCTTTTATGTAATTTTCCAATTCCATATCTATTGTCAGGATCACCATCGGCAGTGTCGTTACCATCTTCATCATAGTCTCCCTCGTTATCACAACCGTCTGCATTGAAATTGCTAACAACTGTTGGAGCGTAATCATCACTAAATGATATTCCAGTACCTATTAAATCATCATATACTGATTGAAGCATATCTCCTTCACAAGTAGTAAAACTAGCTTTATCTTTCCAGATTGAAGTTCCATAAATAGTTTTACTTTCCTTTGTTGCTTGAAAGATTCTAAAATAAACCGTATTACCTTCACTGATAAAGTCAGCGCATTCATCATCATTTTGACCTGTAATACTTTCACAAGTCATTTGATATGCTTTGTCATGCATGTTGGTTACATCAAAACTGATTGATGGTGCAGTGGTTACGGCCGATTCAATTTGAGCTGCTGGAACTGAGACAACTCCAGTATCAGTATTAAGAGTTAATGAACCTAAGGTAACATTAGTTTTAAATGCCATTAGTGCAGAATCAGCAGTATCTGTTCCAAATTCATCTGTTAAACCAGTAACAACTAATGATGCGACCAAAGTATAATCATCTGTTGTTACAGAACAAGTAAACTCAGTATCCTTAGCAACTTTCACGCTAAAAGTTCCATCTGAAGCAACTGCACCAGTAGTTAGGTTTGGTATAGTTGCAAAAGTTACACAAACTACTTTGTAATCATCAAGTCCTTTT
>CAYRDP010000021.1:0-11738 GCA_964423165.1 uncultured Bacteriovoracaceae bacterium
TTTTAGTTTCCTTTATAAATCCATTTGGCTTTGCTTTATTAAAAAAATCTATTCTGATGTTTTTTACTCATAACTATATGCGAGAACATATTAGAGAGTGGCATAGTATTATAAATTTACCTCCTGGTAATTGGTATATCTTATGGTTTACTTGGATGTTCTTTGCCTTCTTTACGTTTATTAAAGCGAGGAAAAAAGTAGTTCTAAGGGATATTTTAGTTTTAGCTCTCGCTTTTATCTTTCCATTTACTGGTGTGAGATATGTTACTTTTTCAGCAATCTTATCTTTACCACTTCTTCTGCGTTACTCAAACATTAATTCAAGATCCTTGGAAGATATTAAAATGTAACCAGGTAGAATGTAAATACACACTCCAAGATGATAATTTTTTAACAAATAATAGACCTTCCATATATTACATTAGGGTAATTCAAGAAAAATCTCAAATTATTAACGGAAATGGCATAGAGTGTAAAGATAATAAATGCAGCGAGATATCTTTATGCACCGGCGGTTTTGAGACTGACGATAACAATGATTGTCTAGGGCATGCAAACCAAAGGGCATGGTCTTCTCCAATCTATTTGTATAAGGAATAGTATTGAATATTAAGTCAATACTATTTGTTCTAATATTTTTTAATTGTATGTTCGGGAAATCTTTTGCCAAGACATTTTATAATCCAAGTAAATTTATCCACAGAAAAACTATCTTTGCCTGTGACGAGAAATATCTTATGAAATGAGTAATCTTTATCAATTTTTTTAGACAGATCCTCACCATTTATTAGATCAAACTTTAAAAGTAAATCAATAAACAATAAATTATTGTCTCCTGTCTTATCATATTATTCTGTAATCTAGTAATCATAGTTTTACAGTTGGATATTTACTTTATTCATTACTACTTTCTTGTATTTGTTCCAATTGTATTGTCTTATTTACCTTATAATTAGATTCTATTAAGTATCTAACAATTATTAAAATGTCTGATATATAGAACAGATAATTTGCTTAATAGTTACAAAAGGTTAAATTTAAAAATACTAAAGTAATAATCTAATAGGATAAATAAATCTTATTCTTATTTACTATGTTTTTATTAATTTGCTTAAATAATCAATATTCTTTCTAGCCTCTATTTGCATACCTTTTACTACATCTTTTGATTTATCCATAAATATACTTTTATCCTGGAGTAGCCTATCACATGTCTCTTTTATCGTTTCAAAATTAAATGATTCTACCGTTCCACACTTTTCTTCTCCAAACAAACTTAAAAATGAGCTAATCTTGGTTCCTCTCGATATACCTATTATTGGTAAGTAGTTAATGCTTGAGAGGATTAATAAATGAAGGCGTGAACTGATAACTAAACTCAGCTTTGAAGTTACAGCAATAATTTCATCAGGATCATAATAACCATTTAACATCTTTGCTCTTTCCCCAAACTTCATTTTTTTGTGAATCTGATCCATGACTTCAGCATCTGTAATCGGATTCATTGGAATAAAAAGAATATTGACATTTTTTTTCTCTACTAAATAATCAAGTAAATGAACAAAGTCATCCATCTGATGTATCATCTTTTGTGATGATATACCTATTCCTACGATAGGAAGTTTTTCATCCCATAAATCTTGATCTTTCCATATTGCTTCAAGCTTTTTCCCTGAAGCAGGTTTTAATAAAATTGCCGGGTCAGATGTCGTAATAATTTGTTTTGTTACACCACAATTTTCTATCTCTCTTTTAGAGTCATCGTCTCTGGTAATAATTAAATCAGCATTATTAAGTGAGTTTTTAATTAATTTTTTGATTCGTTTATCTAAATATTTTTCATATGCTTTTACAAAATCTATGCAATTAAATGTAAGTTTTTGACAAATATCTAAAATATATTTTTTTCTTCCTTCCATAATCTTATAAAAGGTTGGATTAAATTCATTATTCATACCGACAGAATATAAAACCAAATTTTTGGAAAATTTTTTTGCAATTCTGGCAACATAAACACCATAATCAGGATAATCTGAAAGCCCTGTAGCACCTCCCCATATATAGACATCTGTTCTTCTCATTTCATCGAGTAATAATTGCTTTGAATCCCGCGTAATACCAGCAAGATTAAAACTATTAGTTGCTTCTGGGTCCAAACCAAAAAGAGGTACAGTCCTAATTGAAAATTTTTTTGAAGTTTCTTCTGGGGTTCCAGTACTAACTGTTATTTCTGCATCTAAAAATTTATCTTTAACCTCATTTACTATAGACGCCAAAATTGCCTCATCTCCCACATTATCTTTTCCATATGGAACAGTTCCAATTAAAAATCGCATCTAAATCTCCCTCTCTTCAAATAACGTTAAATAATATTCTTTTACTTCATCTTAATTTTATAAGTTTTATATCTTCCTTATCCATTCTGATCTCTTATTTTCTAAATAATTATAACTTAAAAGTTATCCATAATTTAGAGTAAATTATACTATTTAATAAAAAAACTATGAAAGATTATTCTGGGCGGTTAATTTCTGCCACAATTTAATGATATCTCTTCTTTAGCACTTTGTAGATATTCTTTGAAATTAAAATTGTCCAGTACCCCATTAAATAGGGGTACAAATAGCTCAAGTATATACTTGTTATTTTATGATAATTATGATGTGGATAAAACTTTTAGATGCCTAACAAAAAAATTACAACTTTATTTGCAAATAATATCTATATTATCTACAAAAGTTGAGAAATATAAAACAGAAATTAATTTAAGAGACAGAACGGCAGATAATATTGAACTTATTTCTATTCTTAAGTAACTATCTCAAGGAGCATTATTTAAAGATATTGGTGGAATTGGTTTTGTTAAGAGCCATGATTGAACCTTAAGTAAATGAGGATTTATAATAAGAGTAATTTCTTGTGGTGAAATTTTAATGCTAGCAACTCTTAAATAAATTCATTTTATTCAATCAAAAAATATTTGTTCACCGTATTTAATATAAAATCAATATCTTTTAATTAATCAAAGTGCTGGTATTGCTCAATCAACTTTCCTGGAAATCTTTTACCAAGACATTTTGTAATCCAAGGGAATTCATCCACTAGAAAACTATCTTTGCCTGTTACGATAAATATCTTATAAAATGAGTAATCGTCATTAATTTCTTTTGATATAGACTCTCCATTTGCTGAGTCAAATTTTAAAAATGAGTCAATAAAAAGTAATGATTCTTCCCCCGAACAGTGATATTCTTCTTTAAACGCCCTATAGGATAAAAAAGTTTGCAGGTTAATATTATTCTTCTCTGCCTTAAACATCCAATTAGTACTAACTAGCTCATCATCGTCAATCAGTACAATAGATCTATATTTATTCTTACTCTTATTTATCGCTGGAAATATTAAGTTAATTTCCGTTCCTAGGCCAAGCTCACTCTTAATGTTTAATCCAAGATTATGTTTACGTGAAATATTATGAGCATGATATAAACCAATACCTCTACCAACCCCGATCTTTGTTGAGTAGTTTTTGCTGAATACTACTCCTAGGTTTTCTTTAGAGATTCCGCTACCATTATCAGTTATCGTTAAACAAATATTTTCTTTTTTTTGATTTACGACAATTAGAACTTCTCCTTCGTTCTCTATTGCCTCCATGGAATTATTTATTATATTTGAAACCACCTCTCTTAAATCTGACGGATCCATTGAGATTAAATCATTACCTTGTTTTAAGTTATTTTTGTAATATATTTCTACCCTACCTTTACCTAAAAATTCAATTTTCTTCTGAGTAATGATATTTGACAAAACCCTATCTAAAGATACTATATTTTTTGAGATTTTTATTCTATTAGGTTCAACTGGACTTGAAGTAATATTTTCAATTCTCTCAAAAGCTAATGCAAGCAACTTATGCTCTTGACTTGAAATCTTCTCTTTTAAATTAAGGAAAATATTTTCAATTGTGACAAGGGGAGACTTTAAATTATGTTTAAAGTATTCCAAGATGTCTAATCGTTCTCTATAAGCAATTGCCTGCGCATTAATCATCTCAAGCTTGGATTGAGATTTATTCATTTTCAATAATGCATCACCTATTAATAAATAGTCTTTGTCTTTTATTTTTTTATAAAAATTATAATTAATTTTACCTTTTCCTATCGAGTCTACTAAAGAGAGGATATTTATCATTGGTTCTTTTATTGTTTTTCTTAGTAGTAATGATGTTAGTATCAAGGAGACAATTATTAATAGTAAAACTGTCATTAATAATCTTTTAGATATTGTAAAAATATTATTATAAATAGTGTCATTTATCGTTTTAAGTCTAAATGGTTGCTCATTAATATAAAAATATTGCTTACTTGTATTGATTTTAATCAATACAAGTTCGGAAGATATACGTGAAAACCTATCTGTTAACTGTTTATATTTATAATTAATAATTTTTTTTATTGTAAGTATTGGTAGTATGCCTCCTAAATGGCCTAGGATTTTACCTTGTTTATTTCTATACGGGATTAGATAAACAACAACTTCATTCAATGGAATAATGACTTTTTGTTCAAGTTGAGCAATTAAAGTCTTATTTAGCTGGGACATTAATTTCCTTGCCTGTAAGCTACCTCTAATTCTTTGTTCTTTGTCGATAATAAATAAGATTAGATCACCTTGCTTATTACTCTTTGTAGTATTTAATAATTTAAATAATTCTTTTCTTTCTTTTATTTTAAGTGCCTCTAAAAAATAATTAGTTTTTGATAGAAAAGTTACTAAATTAAACTCTTTTTGAATTAATTGATTAGATGACTCCTTAAATAATAAATTTATATTTTCTAATTCAGACTGCTCTTTTTTTATTATTTCATGATCAAAATAATAATACTGAGTAACAAGCGTCCCTAATATCAAAGTAAAAGATATTACAAGAAAAATACCTATCGTGCGATATATATAATAATTCATTTAGAAAACTACTCCCTGTAAATGACCTTACACTTTGTAAATTAATAGGCCATCTATTTGAATAATTTTCATGATTAATTTAATCGAAGTGTTGACTACCTAAATATGCTGGTAAAAAAAATCTAACCTTACTTGCATTGTAAGATTTTGAAGAAATTCTTAATTTTTGTCCAATTTTTACTTTATTATTTGAAAGACCATTTAACTCATTCAGATATGAAATTCTAGAGAAAGAAAAACCAGATGATAAAATGCTCTATTGCACTTTTATTAGACAATTAGGGCTTTGCCATCAGGCTAATGAATGTGAAAAGGAATGTGCGTACAATGATATAACAATGTTATCTGTACTCAAGATAAAAGATCCTAATTGTCTTAAATTTATTCAAGTTTGTAATAATGCACAGGCGGTCTGCAGTAATTGTAGAGACTATTGTGAATTATATAAAAATCAAATTGTTCTAATCAATGAGGAAATAGGCACTGATTATAATCATGGAGTAAATTGTAAATAAATGACTTCTTAACTCTAGAGTATTTACACATTTTCCTATTAATAATTTTTATTTCCCTAAGTTAAATATAGTTTTTAAGTCATATAAAAAATTCTAAATTAATATTAATTACTTAACTTAGGATAGCAAAATAAGACTAATTGCTTAAATATTGTAAGAATAAAGACTTTTTAAAAAATGTATTATTTTTAAACACTATTTAACTTTCAATACATTATCGATGAATTCAAAGATATATAGACTGTATTTTTTGGCATTTGAATTGCTCATATTTTCATATCATATAAATAAAACGGGAGTAAATATGAAGAATGAAAAAAAAATAATAAAAACAGGTTTAATTTTATTATCGCTAAGTATAGGTATTCTACCTAATTTAAGTTTTAGTGAAAGTAATGTAGAAAATTCAACATTAGAAGAGAAAAAAATAAACTTGGTAGAAAACCTATCATTTAAAAAACATGTCGAAAAAGTTTCAAGAAGTTTAGTCCAAGAAATTAAACGAACAGGAATTCAATTATCAGAAGAACAAGAAGATGAACTGAGTAAATTATTCATCCAAAATAAAGGTGAAGTAGCGACATTTGCTCTCACGGGAGAAGTACCGCAGGTATTACAAAATAAAGTTGAATCAATAGTACCCGCAATTAAGGATATACCAGAAGCAACCAGGGAAAGATTCACTAACAGTCTTCACAAAAAAATATCAGCGGGAATGCCATTACCTGCAATGACAAAGAAAGCACAAAGATATGGAGTAGAAGTTCGAACAGGTGCAACTTTAAGTTCTTTTAACTCAGGCCTTAACCTAGATGCACGTGCAAAACTTTTAGAGTTCTCAGATATTGAAATAGGAGAATATACTTTATCTAATCTGCGTACTGATTTAAGAGTTGGATTTCCTTATAGTAAATTAATGATTCTAAAAGGTGATTTATTTAAAGATGGTATGCCTGTAAAAATGAATATTGAATTACTTGGACTTTCTAGAGATTCAAGGAGAAATGTTTCAGATTTAAATATTGGAAAAATTGGTGCCTTATATGATTTTCAAGTTGCGGGAGATATACCACTAAAAGTAGGTGGTGAACTCTCAACAGGTTTTAGAACAGAAGATGGCTTTTATCTTGATCCAGGTCTTGTCGTTCAACACGATATGAAACTAGGAAAATGGGATTTAAAATCAAATGCAAAGTTAACATATCAACCAACAGCAAATGATAATGTAGAAGTATGCGTTGGAACTACTTTTACTAAGTCGTTATTTAAAAATGACCTAATGGATATCCATACTGAGCTTGCTGCAGAGCTAAGAGGAAATACAGTCCCAAATAAAAATGTTGGGCGTGCTGACTTTGAAGTATTAGGCACAGCAAACATTGGTGTAAAATTTTAAATAATTGTTAATATTTATAAGTTAAAAAGAGGTAGTTATAATCTACCTCTTTTTTTATATACTCATGACCTTAATGTAATTGTGGATTTTCCTTATATTGTTTTATCTCTTCTATATTCATTAACGGAATAAATTCATCTATAAATGATTTTATATCCATTATCCTAGACAAAAGAAACTTCTCAACTATCTTTACTAATTTCGTAGTACCATCTTTACTAGTTCCCAAATAGGATATCACAGAACCAATCTCATCGTAGTGATAATTTGAGTAACAATTATTAATCCCTGTTTCTTTTTCACATATATAAGGAATAGTTGTATATTCTAAATATGACCACAATGGATCAATATCTAACCTTGAGTCCTTAGAAGTTGTTAATATTATATTTCCTAATTGATCAAAACTATCACCTGTCTTTTGATTATTTTTATTAAAGTGAATTTTTGATATATATTCACCCAAATAAATCCCAAGATTAGTTATCGACTCTATAATTTTTGGTTTGATTATAATATTTTTAACGATATCAAGACCTCGATAAAGCTTCTCCGTACTATTTGCTCGGTGCCCTTTTAGAATCCATTTATCAAACAGTATGAATGACTCATTTAGTAAACGATAATACTTATCTTTAAATACAGATTTTCTATTATTTAAAAGGGATTCTTTCAAAAAGCTAGCTCCATGATTAATATAGGAAACTAATTTTACCAAATTAAAGTTTGCAGGAATCATCTTCTTTATTTTAGGCCAAAGATTAAGTACTTCATCAAGTACGTCAAATAATTTATATAAGTTATTATTTTGGTACCTTTCGCCTAATGACTTCACTAATTGTTTATTTTTAATACCAGAAAAATCATAATCATAATATACAGATTGTGGATCACCTAAATGACCTGCAATTACTAATAAGTTAGTTGCAAAATTCTCCATCGTTCTTTGTTCTTGATAGGTCAAGTTTGCTATCCAATCAATTAAATCATCTAAGATAGGATTATGTTCTGTCGCTCCTTCATTTGCTAAAATATTTAACAATTCATTTGTCTTTCTCTGTGTTTTCTTAAGTGGAAAACCTCTCATAAAAGATTTATTAATGACTTCCATTTCTTTACTGTCAATAAAGTTATAGAACTCATGATCTGATCGCTCCGCTCCAACTGTTCTTCCTACTCTATCTCTTAGCACTCTTCCTAAATGACTAAATACAGAAAGTTCACCAACATAGTTTAAAATCCTACCATTATGTTTTTCTAGTTGTTTTTTTGTTTGAATAATAGGCAGCTCTCTCCTACCGACCTTTAAAATTTTACTTTTTTGAGACTGAGTAGATGATGAAGCAACAATAATTCGTAGCATTGCCTGCATAAGGTCAGCTCTTTTGAAAAAGGTGTTTGCATCAAGTAAAGAGGGATAAGCTCTAACTGAATTGCGTGCCATTCGGAACTCATTTTTATTCATGAATTTCCCACAAAACCTTAATCCAAAAACGCATCTTTTAAACAGTTTATATTTATTATCAACTGTAAAATTATAATCAAGTCCCTTTGCCACGCTGTTCATATAGTGTGCACCAAGGTAATTCATATCAAAACTAACTGATCTTAAAACAAGCTCTATCCTTTCTCCTGTATTTAAAACTTTAGGTACCTTATTCTCTTTTTTAGATTTATTCTTTTCGAGAACAACAACTGGCATTTGATTTATTAGTGTTCCATATTTTGACTGAGCAGGGAAATTTACATCTGTTGCTTCATAAGTAAACTCTAGCAATTCTTTTAATGTAATAACATACTTTTTTTGATCCTTTCTCTTTTGAGTATAAGGAATAAGAACTCCTTCTTCTGGAATAATAGATTGAATTAATATATCTGCAACCGTTGGAACTTGATCATTTTTCATTATTGCTAATTTCAACGTGCTCTTGATATATTTCTTTGCTATTTCTTTTGTATAACAAGGATTAGTGTCGAGGTTAAACTGCATATAATTTTTGCAATCGTATTTAGGAGAATGCTCTCTAAACTCGATATTTGGGTTTAATGGCACATAGTTACTATATTCCTGCAGCATTTCACCTAGCATTCTTGGTAAATTAAGCTCATCAAACTTACCTATGTCTTTTATATCTTTTTCAAGATCTCTAACAAAGATATTTCTCAACATTTGTTGATTTACCATATCAATACTCATTAATTTTTTAAGTAAACTGAACCCCATGTCTAAAACATGAACATAACCAGTGCAATTTTCACACACCGTCGGGTCTCTCTCTAGTTTAAATAAGTGTTCATGAATAGTATCTACTATATATTGAAGCCCTGATCTTGTATTCTTAACTACTTCATCTAAAATTACTGCAACTGACAAGTTCATATTAATCATCGAAGGAGAGAAAATCCCATGATCATCAAGTACATGATGGCCATCACCGGAGTAAACACTTTTGATAACTTTGTCTGTATAGACAAGATTATTAAACTCATTAGTAAATTCATTCATAAAGATAATAAGTTCATTGAAAAAGAGTTCTGAATCTAGGTTTTGGCAAGACAAAGGCAGGTCACGAATAAAGTCATGAAAGGTTAAATCATCCTCAATAGTCATGGTGATACAATCTATTTTTTTTCTGATTTCACCAGAAATATTAAGGGAATATAAATCATCTTTTGTTCTTAGTAATCTCTCAACATATCTTTGCTCATATACTTCTTCTTTACCTGAGTTGAACGTATCAATACTTCTGCTTAATATTTTTGTGATTTTGATAATATAATCTTTTGAAATTAATTTATCTAAATCAGATTGAACTTTTTCATTATCTAATGCTGAAATAACATCTTTAACTGAACGTTCAAATATTTCCACCTCATTCATATATGTACTTGATGCTGCGGGAATAACTTCTACTAGTTCATTAAGAACTTTCGAGGAAAAATCTAGTAATTCATTTACCATTATATCATTTGTAATGAATCTATCTAGGAAAGAGAATAGAAACTCTTTATCTTCTTGGCCTAACCTTTTCCACGCAATTAATGATGAACTTAATGCTTCGGGAGATTTGTACAAATATTTAGTTAAGCCGCTTGCACTTTTAAGATCTTCTTCAGTAATATAACTTAGAGATTTATATATTAAAAATAAACTATGAACAGAGACATCATCTATATTTTTAAATAGTTGCAACAATACATCTGTTGGTGATGTACTTAGTTTTCTTAATAGGAATAATGGATCTTGTACATTTTCACTAATCTCATTTGTTGAGATTTCGGCTATACGTTTAGTAAAATTAAAAACTAATTCCTCCTCCATAAGATGTGAGAAGTTATAGTTAAACTTTAGAAGATTTAAAGAGTAGTACCTTTGCTCTTTTATTATATTTGAATCTTGTAAAGTTACTTTATCTACAGTTGTTTCATAATTACTTAGTTCTGGACAGGTCTCATTTGCAAGCTGTATTAAGTGACTACCTTCAAGGATTTTGTCAAAAAATGTAATTTGAGATCTTTGCCTTAAGTGATTAATAATGCCTTCCAAGTCTCTTTGAAGATTAAAAGTAACTGTAAAGTTATTCCTAGTTGGATTGCATTTAATCCCAGATGACAAGGCCTTATCTAATGCTGCAAAGTCCATATAAAAATTATCAAATAAAGTATATGGTGATCTCGATATTTTTTGAAAAGTAGTAAAAGATAATTTTTCATTTCTAAACCACTCTAAAATCCATATTTTATCTTTTCCTGTTTTTGTTAAAATATTTTCAATAATCTCATAACTTGCTTGATCAAACCCTGATTTGCTAATTTCTAATACTAGCTCATCTAATAATGCTAATCTAAGCTTTTTAAACTGGTCATTATTAACGAGTTCACTTAAAACACGTAAAACCATTTCTTCATTTTCTTTTATAAAAAATATCATCTTATTTGCTAACTGCAGTACTTGTTTATAGGTACCTTTGTCTGCAACTAGAAATTTAAGCATATTTTTAATATCAATCGTTTTGAAAGAGCTTTCATCATTACATGCTGATGTATCAGGACAATTAAATATTTTGTTAAAAATATTTATGAATGCCTTACTGGTTCCTGGAGTAATAATTTTACTAAGATCGTCAAGCGCTCCACTTTTATCCAGTTCTTGTATATATGAAATTAATCTTTCTCGTCTTTCACGGTTTTCAAATATATGCTTATTTAATGGTCTTACTAGAAAATCCCATGACTCTTTTTCAACTTCGCTGATTAAGTTAAATAAACTTGGAAACTTATTATTCCAACCCGTACACTTTAAAAGAATTTTGAGATTATCTCTATTAAGGAAATTATTAATAATTGATAGTTCTTGACATTCCTTAACCCTAATCTCTTCCCTAATAGGCCTTGGGTAATCAGCTGTTACATTCGGGGCATCTTGCTTATTGTTACCGCAAGAGGAATAAAGTATAAAAATACATATTATACATATTGATAATTTCAAAAGTCTTGAAAACATACGTTACTTTCTTAGTTAGAAATTAGTTAATGAAAAGTAACCTTATGTATTAATAATTTCAAATATATTCGACTCTTCATGTATCTTTTACCTTTTTAAAAGCATTGAAATTACTTAGATACTTCTTCTACATAATAAGTAAAAACCTTCCTAAGCTAAGTATATGGGGATTAACACACCTATTCGTAAGTCCTGATAATTAACTATTTTTCAAAAAATGCCGAAAAGTATTAGTACGCTTTTATCAAGTGGAGAACTTTTTATATAGGGCGAGAAATTTGATTAATACTAAAACTATTAAGTATATAGCAATACTAATTCTATTTAGCTTTCACATTTTGAGTAACAAAGTCGC
>CAYRDP010000021.1:11838-25185 GCA_964423165.1 uncultured Bacteriovoracaceae bacterium
TGCACTTGCCTGCTGCACGGATTTAAGAAATACAATGGCCAAAATGGTTGCAGCTCAAAGAAGTAGTTCTTCAGGAAAATCAACTCTCGATGAAATGATAGAACTAAGATCCAAAGTTGCAATGTTAAAAGTCGGACGTGCTTATGTTAGAATGAGGTTGAGTGCCCAGAGGGGAGATAGGACTGGAACAAGCTCAAGCTCACGATGTTATGCTGCTACCGACGCAGGTATAACAGAAAATCTAGACAGAGCGCTAGGAGCCCAAGGTGATGGTAATCCAAATAGAGAAAATCTGGAACTTTTTTATACTTATATCAGAAACAAGGATACATCTAGAGTTAGACCAGAAATGGAAGCTACTCTTTCTGCACTTAAGGCCTACTCTGCAACAGATAGAAGAGTGGGTTCATTCGGCGGCGATCGATACGCAATTAATGTTAATGATACTTATATCTTTAATGAGCTGTACAATAAATACAAACCAGCAAATGTGGATAATTCAAATCTACTATACAGGACAATGGATGAACTAACCAGAGCATTTGGAGGTGAAGCTGCTATCAAGTGCAGTGATCAAGTAGCAATTCAAGATCAATTTGATGATGCAACAACAAGACTAGGTGTCGCAACTGAATTATTTAAAAATCAAACAAAAGAAGCAATTAAGGGCTTTTTAACTGGCAAACTAAATCACCCTTGCAACCAGTTCTACCAAATAAACAGTGGTAATTTAGCGAAAAAAGGCAACAGGCCACAATGTACAAGTCTTTCCTTACTGGATCAAACCATTGATGCAAGTGATAATCTAGATAACCTGGAAAATATCCTAAATTTTGTCCAACCATTTAATCCTGGTAATGTAACCTTTGCTCCTCATATTCATGCGAGAGAAGTTACAGCAGGACTAAAAAAATGCGTCTTTAAAAGAGCGGAGAATGGAGATTGGCTTGCTGAAGTTGAAATTGAGATGGAGCATATGCATGGAGTTGGAAATGATAATGCTCAATGGTTTGTCAATACGGGACAAGAAAGAATACCGGGATCTGACCCCAATTTTAATAACTGTGCTCGTGAATCTGCTCTAGAAACACCAACGACATCAAGTGTTTCAATTGATTATATCACTTCTACAGAATGTATTGATACTCCTCTCTCTCATACTGAAACCACTAAGCATAAGACAAAAGTTAAAAGAACAATTAACTTAGGAGATACAAGACAAACTAATGTAACATTAGTTGGGACTTCTAGTCCAACGAGTACAGGCAACCCAGAGATGGCAAAAGAACTTTCTTTAAAAAGATGCACAGGAAGTGGGTATAACAATGGTAGTAACCAACCAATTGAAGTCCAAAGTATTCTTATTGAAGCAGCAACGGGAGATGGTGTAACAGAAGAGGAAGGAAAAACATCATTAAAAGCAAAGATTATTCCAGAACAATCTGGTGGTGCCAAAGGAACATTTAGATGGACATGTAATGAAAATAGTCCGACAAATGATTGTGTAAAGACAGTTTGTAAAACTGATGACAAAAAATCTTTAGGAACTACAACACATAATTCCAGCTTAAGTGAAATGAAAAGCTATATTAATATTGAGCAATGTGATGTTACGTTTAAAGTAAAAGCACAATACTTCTCTACAGTTCAAAAGCCTGATAAAAGTGCAGAATATACAATCCCAATTAAACCAATACAACCAGTAGTAGCACGAGTGACAGCGGCTCCCACTTTTACTTTTGAAATTTCAGGAGACCAAAATGCTAAGACAGAAGACAATGCAAAGTTTGCAGTTACTTCAATTCAAAAAGACGCCACTGATTACACCGATGGTACAGTCCAATGGACATACAAAACAGGAGTGACAAGTACTGAGGGTGGGATAGAACAAACTTCTAATTCAAGAACAGAAATTACTCCTGCAAGATCTGCAGTTTCTGTCACAGGAAGCGTTATATTTACTCCAGCTTCAGAAGCAGATACTCCAGCTCCAGCTCCAGCTCCAGCTCCTATTACAAAATCTTTCACAATCGAACCCAAGGAAGTAGTAGAAGTAGAAGAGGAAGGAGAGCCAGAAGAAGAAGAAGAAGAAGAGGAATGTAAAGAAGAGGACAGAGATTCAATGGGAGCATGTCCGAAAGACGAAGAAGAAGAAAAGCCAGAAGAGCAGCGTCAAAGATTTGAAGTTCCACAAGGGCCACAAGGGACTCCACTTGCTCCTCCAAATATTCAAGTACCTAAAAGACGTCCTGGAATGACAGGTGGTTTTCTATAGTGGATAAGGATAAAAGGCAGTTTTTCAAACTTATAATTACAGACCATATCAAGGAAGTTGAAGAAGAAATTTCAAATATAAAAAAACTATGCGCTCCTATTTCCCCTGATAATGCTATTGGACGCCTCTCTCGCATGGAAGCAATTAATGAAAAAAGTATTAATGAAGCTAGCTTAAGAAAATTAGAGTTAAAAGTACTAAATCTTAAGGAGGCATTACTAAGAGTTAAAAGTGAAGATTTTGGGATATGCTTAAGATGTGAAGAAGAAATTCCTGAAAAAAGGCTTAAGATATTACCAGAATCTAAGGTTTGTGTTCGTTGCCTAGAGGAAAATTAGAAAACATAGCTTGTATCATCACTTCCTAGTAAATTAATCCTATCACAATCTAATGCCTCAATTTCTTGAAAAAGCTGTGTTTGAAAATTAGGTTTTAAGTGTCCTAGAAACAGAGGAATCTCTGGTGGCATTTTTTTTATTTCTTCACAAATGGTCGTAGGAGTATGATGTCTGCTTTCAGTTGCTACCTTTTGCATATGATTTGGAAAACTGACCTCTGTAAAAATCGCTTTTAAATTACTATAGTTATGAGCTAGTTCCCAAATTCTATCAGTTGGCCCTGTATCTTGAGTGAACAAGATCGTACTCTTTTTATGCTCAATAATAAATCCAAAAGCATTGGTAAAGTGATTCACAGGAACTGGGGTTACTTTATATCCTCCTAACTTTAACGTTTCTTCTGGTTTTAATTCATTAAAAACGATTGTAGGATTTTTCTTTGTTGGTAGTTTTGAGAAGTCAGGCCATATTACGTCATTTAAGAGATGATCTTTTATAGCTTGATATGTTTCCTTACTGGAATATATAGAAAATGGTTTCTTCTTTAATCCAAAACAATTATCCGACAAAAATGCGATGTCAGAAATATGGTCTAAATGAGCATGAGAAATTAAGATATTATCAATTTGCAATTGTTCATCAATTAATATCCCTGAGGCTACTGACCCTGCATCTATTAATAATTTACCGTCAATTAAATAGGAAGTTGCTTTAAACATTGGAGCAACTCCTCCATGACCACCAATCACTCTAACGAGCATTTTTCTTCCTTGTAACAGTTTCTTATATATTAACTTGCTTTCTTTTTAATTTCTACATCTGTTTTTCGATACATGGAACTTTTCTTAAAGCTAGCTTTAAATGCTTTAACTACTTTTGTTGAAAATTGAGTTCCGGCATTGCGAATAACTTCATTATATGCATCCATTGGAGGCATTGACTTACTATATGGCCTGCTACTAATCATTGCATCAAAAGCATCTGCCACTGAAATTATTTGCGCAATTATGGGAGTTTCATCTTGGGTAAGCCCATATGGGTAACCTGATCCATCTGGCCTCTCATGATGAAACCGCATACCATCAATTACATTATCAAGCCCATCTATATGCTTTAAAATTTCAAATCCCAAGCGCGGGTGCTCCTTCATTATTTTAAATTCTTCATCTGTTAAAGCACTGTCTTTTTTCAAAATGCTGTCTGCAATTCCAATTTTCCCAACATCATGCAGTATAGCAGCTAATCTTAAGTCTTCAATTTCTTCTGATGACAAATCCATCTCTAGTGCTATCTCTTCTGCAAACTTTGATACTCTTTTTGTATGACCTCCTGTGTATGAATCTTTTTTAGAGATTGCATCCCCTAAGGCTTCACAAATTTGTAAAAACTGTTTTTTTAATTTAATAAATAATGAAGCATTTACAATACCAATTGTTAATTGACTTACTATAACTTCCAGAAAATCAAATTCTTCTTTTGTAAAATTACCACTTTTAGAATTGATCACTTTTAAAACACCAACAATGGCCCCATCGTATACTAGAGGTACTAAAGCTACATCTTTGCAATTTAGGGCCTTAATAAATTGCGGTTCTCTAGAGTAACGAATATCTTCTGTTGCATTTGTGATATGCAGCAATGCTTGATAATGAGCACATGATCCAACAAAGGTTTTCTCTGAAATTTTACAGGAATATTCCTGTTCTTTACCTTTTGAATCTAGAAATAAGCTTGTTAATAAATTAGTTTTTTCATCAAATAGAAATAAATTTGCGTACTCACAATTAAGCATTTTCTTAATTTTACCCACAGATTTTTTTTGTATAGTGCGTGGATCCATTGAAGTAGTGATTAACTTGTTAAATTCCATTAAGGTTTCATAGCGAGCTATCTTTTTTTCCATATGCTGTATATATAAATCATTCTTTGATACAACTTCTTCCGAAATATCTTGAACAGCATCTTTCATTTCATCGATAATATTTTTTTTTTCTGAACTCAAATTAACATCCAATTTATTAGAATAGTTAATTTCTAATCGTCAAATTCATAAATAATCTTAAATATTATTCTTTCAGTTTTCTATTTAGGATATCGTACACTTCAGATGTTTTAAGTCCGGCTAATTCTGATAATATTTTGGATAATTGCTTTGTTCCGCCGCCTTTTTCCAGATACCTACGAGCATTTTCTTGGATTTTACTTATGTTTAGCCCTGAGCTTTTCACTTTGCTATCTATATTCACTAAAATGACAAATTCTCCTTTTGTAATAATATCATTTTTAATATTATTGAATTCAGAACCATAGAAACGATAAACTGCTTCAAATTTCTTGGTTAGTTCCCTTACAATTACTATTTTAGAATCAGGAAAATATTTTGCCATATTAGCTGAAAACTTGATTATTCTATGAGGTGATTCATAAAAAATATGAGTGCCACTTATTTGCTCTATGGAGTTAAATAACTCTACTTGTTTTCCTTTTTCTCTAGGAGAAAAACCATGAAAGTGAAAGGGACAAGGAGGCAGGCCGCTTAATTCTAAAGCGTTAATAACTGCTGAAATACCTGAATAACTCTCAATTTTATGGCCGTTTTCTATTGCTAATACAACTAATGGATAGGCAGGGTCTGAAACTACTGGACTTCCTGCTTCTGATAGCAGAAATAAGTCTTCTCCATTATTTAACCTTGAAATAATTTTACCTATTTTTTTATTATCTGATTGGTCATGAAATGAGTCAACTTTGCAATTAGTTGTTTCAATATCGAGTGCATTCATTAAGTGAAAGAAACTTCTCGTATCCTCAACAAGAAAGGATCCGCCTCCCTTTAAAGCATCACTAACTCTACTTGTGATATCGCCGAGGTTTCCTATTGGAATGGTTAACAAAGTCAGTTTTGCCACAGTTTTTCCTTTTTTTATTTATATTAACTTGCATGCCCAATCCTGACAAGAGAACTCAGATAAGTTCGTAATAGTTACCTACTTTTAATAATACTGATAATCATGTTAATATTTATTCAACATTAGCAAGGAGAGCAAATGTCACTTAAAGCACAATTAGTTACTGATTCTTTAGGGAATATTACAGTTCATTTAGAAGGTGGATTAGATTTTGATACTACAACCCCATTTAAGGATGAACTATATTCTATTATAAGTGATAACCCTGCTTCTACTGTTACTCTTGACCTTAATGGATTAGATTTTGTTGGTTCTTCTGGAATTGGTCACTTTGTTGATACCTTAAGAGCTCTGGATAAAAATAAGGCCCAAATTAAGCTTGCAAATGTTAAAAGTGAATTTTTAAAAGTATTTAAATTATATCAATTTGACGCAATGGAATTAATGCATCAAGAATTTGAGGATGATGAAACCTCTAACCTTTCTCAAAGATTTGCTAATCGAAAACATACATTTCAAAATTAAAAATTTACATGCAGCAATGGTAAGTAATAGGTTGGATAAAACTTTTTACTTCTATTATAAGATTTTTGATTTCTTCCCCATGTAGGATCCCAACGCTGTAGCATATCTGGCTTGTCTTCATTTGGGTCTTCATCGTCTGAGCCTGATGAAAAAGGATTACTAAAAGGAGATTCGTATGGTGACTCTGAGGTTTCTGGATAATATTCAGAGTCTGGACTTAAATCATCTGACCTATTTTTTGACATATAGTGAGTTGAAACTACATATCCGCCAAAAATCATACCTGCATACAGGCCTAAAGAAGCGCCGACAAATGGAGATCTGCTAGAGCTCTCAAATGCCAAAGCTGCAGTACCTAGTAATGCTCCACCAATTGTTCCATATGCGGCCATAGTTCCTACTGCTTTTAATCGAGGGTCAGCAGATATAGATTTTACATTACTTGAATAAATTGAAAGTAATAAAATACAAATTATGGTCAGTCTATTTTTCAAAACTATACTCCTTAATTATTAAGCATAATGAAGTTATATTTATTTGACAATCTGAACTAGCATTTATTTTTAGTAAAGTTTTTCACTCGGAATTATGTATTCTTTAACTCCCTTAAAGCTTAGACGATGAATGGGCGTAACTCCTAGTACTTTAATTGCATCTTTGTGAAGTTTTGTTGGGTAACCAGCATTTTTTTCAATTCCATATCCGGGATAAATACATTCATATTTTTCCATTAAATTATCTCGATATTCTTTTGCTATCACTGATGCTAAACCAATAAGTAAGGACTTCGTATCCCCTTTGATAACAGATTTTTTATTAACAAGTACTTCATTAAAGCCTGGAACCTTGTTACCATCGATCATCCATACTCCTTTTGATTTTTTATCCCAGCATAGCTCAAAAGAATTTTTCATCGATAATAATGATGCTTGCAAAATATTTATTTTGTCTATTTCTTTAGGGGACTGCTGACAGATGGAGAATGAAAATTCATTATGGTTATATTTTATATTTTGTTTGAGAGATTCAAAGCTAATATCCAATTGAGATAAAATCGATCTTCTTTTTACTCTACTTATTTTTTTGGAGTCAGTGACTCCTAATGCACTCAAAGTATTAAACACCTTAGGTATTTTTTTATTACTAGAAGTAAAAACAACAGTTGCTGCGACTACAGGTCCGGCCAGACAACCTCGTCCAACTTCATCGCTACCTGCAATAAATATATTTTGATTAGTCTTAAATTCAATTTTTCTAAGTTCATTAAGATCCATTTGATGTTCCATTTTTACAAAAAAAAGCCTTCCATTTGGAAGGCTTTTGTATGATTAAATGTAATTTATAATTATTTTCTTTCGTAATCAATAGAAATTCTAGCACTTTTACCAGAACGATCTCTAAGGTAATAGAGCTTAGCTCTTTTTGTTCGACCACGTTGAACAATTTTCACACTGTCAACATTTGGAGAATGATATGGAAATACTCTTTCTACTCCCATCCCACCATTTGATACTTTTCTAACTCTAAAGTGACCGCTAATTGACTCTTTATGTTTAATTGCAATGCAAACACCTTGAAAAACTTGGATACGTGTTTTTGTACCTTCTGTAATTTTTGCATTAACAGCAACTGTATCACCAACTCTAAAGTCAGGAATATTCCTCAAATTTTTATTTTTGTGATCTTCATTCACAACATCAACTAAATTCATAAAAACCTCTTTTTTATGATGCACTTTTCAGAGGACCAACACATTGTTGTTCTTAAAACAAGTACTATTTCAGAGGTACAGAGGCCGTAGCTAAGCGGTCTAGATATATTGCAACTGCTGAACGAACAGCTAAGTGATTATATCCATCTTCAGACTTACCTTCTATTGGATCTAAGCTAAAATCTGCTTGTTCCACAAGGTCGGCATGTAAACCCCAACCAGTACCAAATAACAAAAAACAAGGCCTTTTGTCAATTTTCATTTTTTCTAATAGCTCTGAAACTGAACCAGTATCATGCTTGAAATTTGCTCCAGTAACAACAACGAGAGGCCTGATTGACTCTAACTCCTCGATTTTACTAATTGCACTCTCTACTGACTTACTTAAACGAGCAATAGAGAGAGCATCTTTTCTATCAGGGTTGTAAACAGAAGAGCTGTCTTCCTCCCAATGTCCTAAAATTCTTTGAACTAGTTCATGCTGTGCCTCTAGAGGAGTGATCAAAAAGTAATTCTTTATCCCAAAAGTACGACAGCTTCTTGAAATATCGTGAATATCTAAATTAGTGACAGAAGTAGTTACAACTTCATTATTTTTATTATTAATAGGGTAATGTACAAGGCCTAAATAAATATTACTCAACTGTTTTCTCCATTTTCTATATCTTTAAACAATTTTAATAAATCAGGACGATGCTTCTTGGTCAATCTAATCTTTTCATCTTTTTGATAGTTTTTTATTTTTAAATGATTTCCAGAAAGTAATATATCTGGAACTTTTAAACCATGAAATTGATTGGGCCTTGTATATTGAGGGTGTTCTAATAAATGATCTTCAAATGACTCATTATCAACTCCATTTTGGTTACCTAGCGAACCATCAATAAATCTAATAGAGGAGTCCAAGATTGACATCACTGCCAATTCACCTCCAGTTAGTATAAAATCGCCTAAACTAAATTGCTGATCGACATACATTTCTATAAATCGTTCATCAATTCCTTCGTATCTGCCACAAATAAAAACAAGATCTTTCTCTGAGTTTTCACCCCAGTAATTTTCAGCAAATTTTCTACTTACCAAATTATCCCATTTGATTCCTCTAGGGCCAGGACAAATAACTTCTAGTTCATTTTTTATATTATTTTCATTATAGTCTCCAGGAATAACTACTCCATTAATTAGTGCAGATTCTAAGACATCTGCTTTAATTACCATCCCAGGGCCTCCGCCATAAGGAGTATCATCAACACCTTTGTAATTACTTTTTGAAAAATCCCTTAATTGAATTAAGTTAATTTTAAATTGTCGACCTCTCTCACCTCTAAAAGCAGAGGCTCCTATTCCATGTTGAAAAAAAGGAATAAATAATTCAGGAAAAAGAGTAATAATCCAAATATGGTTAACTTTATTCATTAATAATCTCTGGTAAAACTATCTCTATTCTATTTTCCTCTAAGTTAACTATTGGAAAAAATTGTTCAACAAAAGGCAACTCAAAGCTTTGTGATTTTCCTTTTATAACATAAACTACTTGGGCCCCATTATCATAGAAGCTATCAATTACGCCTATTTTTCTCTTAGTTTCAAAGTCAAAAACATCAGTTCCTAATACATCGGAGATATAAAATTCATTAGATGAATCAATTTTGGGAAACAAATCACGAGAGACAAATATTTCAAATGGTAATAATGTTTCTAATGTTGTTCTGTCATTAATGCCTTCTAATTTAACAATTACTTTATTTCCAAATCTGATTTTTTCTATTTTTATTTCTTTTGATTGCTTATCTTTACAAGCAACTATGATATCACCGGAACTCAAAATGGAATTACTGCCACTGTACAAGCTAAAAACTGCTTCTCCTTTTATACCGTGGGGCTTTCGACAAAATCCTAAACTTATATTACTTTCTTTCATTACTTGAATTCCAATTTTAAATCATAGATCTTAATATATTGATTTTACGAAAATGTATAGAATTCAGAATTATTTTCAAAACTTTATAAATAAATTAAAACTAAATCAAAACTGTTAACTAACTATAAATAGGTAGGGAAAATAGATAAAAAATTGATGGCCGTCTAATAAATAGACAGTAATGAAATATATTTCAATGGGACTACACTATTTTCTATTTTTGAATATAATGTCGCTAGATTTTAACTAAAAAAGGTATTAATTATCAATTTCTTATACAGTTTAATTTTTATACTAATATTTTCTAGTGTTGCTTTATTTGCAGAAGAAAATAACCAAGTTAACTGGGGACTAAACCCTGCTTTAAAGTCATCAATTAATATTGGTAATACAAGAACTATCCTTATCCCTAAAAAAGAAGTTTTAGTTGCAGTCGTCGATACAGGAGTTGATTATCAACATTCACTAATACAAAATAACCTATTAGAAAATATGGGATCTAAAAATGCCAGCAAATCAAATTATGGAAGAGATTTTTCAAAAAACTCACAGAATATTCTAATGCCAGTTGACAATCACGGACATGGAACTCATATTGCTGGAATTATCAAAAGTGTGCACCCCAAAGTAAAAATTATTTCCTTAAAATATTATAATAAAAAAGCTAGTGAAAGTGACAACTTAAATTCCACTATTGAAGCGCTTGAATATGCTATTACTTTGGGAGTTGATATTATCAATTACTCAAGTGGTGGCGCTGGGGCATCTCTCGCAGAATTACGAGTTTTAAAGAAAGCACAATCAAAAGGAATATTGGTTGTCACTGCCGCTGGCAATTGGGGAACTAATATTGATAATGATAATCAACACTATTATCCAGCTAGCTATAAGTTAAAAAATACTATTTCTGTTATTAACCATGATATTAATTTAAAATTAAATAGCACATCCAACTTCGGTCCTTTGACAACTGATATTTCTGCGCCTGGTACTCGAATCAAATCAAGTTTACCTAAAAACAGAATGGGTTATCTGTCTGGAACGAGCCAAGCGACAGCTTTTGTTTCTGGGGTAGCAGCAATGCTAAAATCACAATTTCCATTTATGACACCAATACAAATTAAAGAAATTATTATTAAATCTGCTCAACAGGTACCTCGGTTAAAAAATATTTGCAAAGCAGAAGGAATTTTAGATGCGCAATCAGCATTAATTTTAGCAAAACAAACTTACGGCAGAAAGATTGCTGCTAATGAGTAATTCTATATCTATAGCTGATTGTTTAGTAAGTAGGAACAAATCAATTTATAGTCACTAATTCGACCACATATACTTACTTAAATCAATAATCCCACCAGTTTCTGGATGCATTTTAATTGCTTGATCTTGAAACCAATCTGATATTTCCCAAAAATTACTACCTGTTCGACTAACAGCATATTTACGTAAAGCTGCCTTCCATTGCTTCTTATTTTTAATTTTGGTTATATCTTGAATAAATTCTTTAACTTTTTTTGGATCTACTTCAATAAACAGGTTAGCATAACTAATATCAAGGCTATTAATAACAGTTAGATAATCTTTAGAGTGATTATAGTTTTTTACAAATAGATAATTAACATAATTTCTATCTCTATTAGCAAATAGTGAATATGATTTATTTCCTATTTTAATAAGTGTTACCTCAGGAAAAAAGCTAGCTGCTGTACCTCGAATACTTTCTAGACTTTGTAAATTATTACTTTCTTCTGCATTTAGAATTTTTGAAGAAAACTTTTCCTTCATTGATAAGAATACATCTCTAACTGATTTAAAATTTGAATTCTCTAGTTTTGCATAATTACTATATCTATATGGTATTATTATTTTCTTAAATACTCCAAGTCCCGAATCCCACTCAAATCTTAATTTTTTTCTTATTTGTTTTGGAAAAAATAATAAAAATATATCCTCTGACTCAGTTCTTAGCAGGTCCATATATTTTCTGGTGGCCAATTTATGTTTTGTACCGCCCCAAACATTAAAACCTGCAACTAAATTGTAATAAATTCGTTCAAAGATCGGATAATCTAATACCCAAATAGTTTTTGGAATAATACCCTTCGCTCCATAATGGACGCTGGCAAAATCGAAATGTCTAAATACTGTTAAAAACATATTTTTATCATCAATATTCCATAAATGATCTATCTTAAGTCCATTCTTAAAAGTTCTATTAACTAACTTTGCATGTTCTTTTTGATATTTTTTATTTTTACGTAAATATTTTTTATATTTTATTTTTCTTTTAGCGCTTGATGGTAATGCTAGATGACTTGCTTGTTTTGCTAGAAATGAAGAATTGATGACAGTAGGGTCTTGATCAGGTGATAAGAATGTTACCCAAAAGTGATCTCGAATTACATCTGTTGCAGTTTCACCATTACAAACAGGTCCATGAATAAAGCTACGTATAAAATAATATGAGTTGTTCAAAAAAAACTGATATCTTATTTTTGCTGGTATACTCTTAAATGTTTTAAAAGGGTTTGCTGCTTTAGAAACGGAATATGTAGGTAATTTTCTTGGTGCCTTCCATTCTTGACTGCTAAAAAGATTTATGATTTTTTGTAACTTATCTTTATTTAATAATATAGGATTATGATTCTTATTAACAATAGATTCAACTGTTCTTTTAAATCTATAATAAACTTTCTTTGTTTTCGGATCATTATAGGGCCTATTTGTAACTATTTCCTTAATTATACTGGGGAATGGAGTAGAAGATCTAACGATTCTGAAGTAATCTCTGTTATTTTTTGCAAAATGGATATGTGATAAATAAAAATGTTCAAATAAATATCTAGATATCAATTGTTGCTTTATTGATTTTTGATTTAGGAAATTATTCCAAGCAGTAATAATATCGGTATAGTTTCCTTTCGAGTTTTCTGTTTCTTTTAATTCTTTATAGCTAGGGCCTGGGGATCCAAGCTCTATCCAGCTTTTTATTATTTCTTTTTCTTGACTACTTAATGGTGTCATTCCATAAGGCATTCCGGCCAATGGGTTTTTTTCCTCTTTATATTTTTTTAATTCTTGCTTATTTGAAACACAACTTCGTGATGAATCTGGGGAAAACTTAAATTTCAGATCTAAGTTTGAATTTGAATCTCTAAAGTCGATCATTTGGTAAAGAATAGATTTATCTAAATTTTCTTGCCCGAAATAATTTTGAGAAATAACAGGTGTGTAATTATGTTTTGATTGCCAATCAGTGTGAGTAAATGCATCTTGAAACATTCTATTTGGTTTTAATTTGGATTTATATCTAAATCCAAAAATATTTTCTTTACTACTTCCTCTTAAAATTCCGAAATATGAATCTAACTTCATATTGCAAGGAGAGCTATAGCAACCATGGCAAACAGTACATCTCTTGTCTAAGATAGGTTTGATATCTTCGTGATAAAAAGTGGCATTAAAACTTGCCGCTAATGAATTATTAACAATAATTAAATATAATAGGATAAATTTTTTCATAATAAAGTTATTTATAGTCGAATTAACGAATCGTCCTCTCTTAATTAGTATTAGTGTATTTTTTTCAAAATAAAGTTGAAAAATAAATCTGAATAAAAGGGCAAAAAAAAAGCCATTTAAATTAATAAATGGCTTTTAATATAAAA
>CAYRDP010000022.1:0-18970 GCA_964423165.1 uncultured Bacteriovoracaceae bacterium
GAAATATATCAAGGTTCTCTTCTCATCTCTTTTCTCACTGCATAAGCAGCAAAAATTTTTTTCTTATATAAAATGTTAAAGAGCACGACAAAAAAAGAGCAATATACTTCTCATATTGCCTACATAAATCAATCATTTATTTAAGCTATTCTTTGTCAGATAAGGACGGATATTAAAGAATCATTATTGATTGGTCAAGTTTATTTTATTTTATTTTCAATTTATTTTTGATCAAGTAAATTTTGCAAATATTATAAAATTCACCTTGATTCAATAACTTAAAAGAGAAAAATAATTATTTAGTAATAAAAAAATAATTATCCAAAAATAAATCTAATATATTAATAATTCGTCAAAAACTTCAATTATGCCCATTAAAAATGTCAATTATTATTTCCCCAAAATAAATAAAGTACTAGATTCACATCAATATTTGTCAAAAAAACTAATTGTGATAATTTTTTTCTAAGGAGGCCTCCTAAAAAAAAATGGGTTTGGAAAAAAATTATTGTTTAGAATTATAGCAGAACGTTTATAGAAGCTATCATTGTTGAAATTAATTCTAAACCTGTTTGTAGAAGCAACTCTTCTACTGAAAGGCAACGTAATGAAAACGAACAACTCTTTTATCGGGCCAGTTAAATTTTTAATCATCACTACATTTATTCTAACTTTGATTAGTTCATGTGGAAAAAAGCCACAAAATCAAATTGTAAGAGATGTTGGTGTTGAAACAAGTTTTAAAGATGGAGACGTATGGGTCTCACTCTCATCTGAATTTGATCTAGGAGGGCTAACATTTAGTTCTGTTGATCTTCCTATTATAAACCCTAAACATCCCAGTGAACAATATGGACATATTTCATTTTTACCTACTTTAGGTGGAACTTATAATGAAATAGTTGTCAGTATTAACTTAACTAAAACAGCTCAAGTTAATGGTAGTGACGCTCCAACTTTACCCAATGGCTCTTCTCTACCTATTGGAGGATTAGACGATGCCACGGCCCTAATTGAACTTGAAATTGCAGAGATAAAATCAAAAATATATTTTGCAATTGATAATGATTCAACAATGCTAGGCTTTGCAATTACAATTAAAGAATTTGATAGTTTTAGTGGTAATCTTGGTGGCTCTAATTTATTTCTTGGATTTAATATTGAAAGTGTTAGAGGTATGGTTGGAATGTTTACAAGCATGGAACCGGAACAAAGTGGTCTTGGATTCTTTGTCGATCTTAGTGATGTGCTTAATGGAGATATTATTAATGACGCCATTAATGATCACTATCTTGATAGTAAGACTCTATCAATATCCAATAAATCTTTAGCTATTTCAAAGGGAAAAAGTTTTTCAAAAAGGTTCCAAACAAACTATTTATCTAGGAAAAAGAAATCTTCTATTTATAAAGGTTTTAGGAATATCTCAAGGAAAACGTCTCAATTGAGATTAAAGAAAAGATAATAAATATTTAGTGAGTAAGTAGTTATTATTTCTACTTACTCACTTCTATGATTAAGATTTTAAAGGAAAGCCTGCTGTTTTTAAAGTATCTACTATTTTTTCTTCCGCTGCTCGGATAACTTCGCTTGATAATGTTTTCTCAGGGTTTAAAAAATTTGCTCTTAATGTAACCGTATTATTTTCATCATCTAATGAAAAGACATCGACTACTTTTACGCTAGTAATTTCTTTGGTTTTTAACTTCCTCAAAGGTTCTAGAACTTTTCCTACTTGCTCCTTTTTGGGAATCACAACGGTACAATCAAAAGTGGCACCAGGAAATTTAGGTAAAGGAGTATATTTTATTTTATCTTTAATACTACGTCCCTCAAAAGCACTTAAGTCAATAATTGCAATGGCCACATTTCCCTTAATTTTTAATTTTCTAAGTACTAAAGGATGGATAGAGGTAATAACACCATCTATTTTTCCCATAATTCGAATATCTAAATTTTCAAATGGGTGAACTCCCACCCATTCTCTATTTAAAGTATTGTTTTTAAATTTAGGATTGTGTTTTAATAAATCGTAAGAAATATTCAAGGAGGTTAGTAATCGTTCAATCGTATTTGCTAGTTCTAAAAAATTTAATTTATTATCCTTATTATAAAAAGCAACGGCTAACTGAGAGTGCTCTTCAGAGAAGCTTTTTTCATTAGCAAAGTAACTTCTACCTAATTCAAATATTCTAAATTGATTACTATTTTTTTGATTTGTGGCCACGGCATCAAGGAGGCAAGGGATTATGCTAGTTCTCATGCGATCAAATTCGGATGAAATAGCATTTAAAAGCTTTAGCTCCTCACCAAAGTTCCAAGAAGTTTTTTCAAGTAGCTTGGGCCCAATTAGAGGGTAAGTCATTACTTCAAAACTTTTACCATGAAAAACTAAAAAATCTTTTATTTTTCGGTGTAGTTGTTGAGCGGGAGTTAATTTCACCGGAGCAACTTGAACACTGGGGGCAATTAAATCAATATTATCATAACCAATAATTCTGCCAATTTCCTCAATAATATCTGACTCATTTTCAATATCTTTAGTTGATCTGAAGCTTGGTACCGTAATTTCTAGAGTATTACCGTTAGTTTTTACTCCAAAATTTAACGACTCTAAGATTGAAATTATCCTTGCTTCATCAAGATTTGTTCCAAGGACTTTAGAAATCTTATCGACAGATGATATAATCTCTATGGGTTGAAAATTATTTAGAGGCTCACCATCATATTCAAGCTTACCTACAACCTTGGATTTTGGACAAAGCTCTAAAACTAAATCTAAAATTCTTAAAGCTGTTCTCTTACATAATTGACTGTCAAGAGATTTCTCATATCGTTGAGATGAATCAGTTCTCAAGCCTAAACGTGTTGATGTTGTCCTAACTTCTGAAGCTTTCCAATTTGCCACTTCTATAAAAATTGTTTTTGTACTACTTGTTACCCCACTACTCAAACCGCCCATAATACCAGCAATAACTAATGGTGATTCTGAGTCTGAAATAACAGTATCACCTGAAACTAACTTCCTATTTTCTTCATCAAGGGTAACAAAATCAATACTTTTATCTAACTTTTGAATACTTAAACAATTTCCTTTAATCATATCTCGATCAAAAATATGATTTGGAATTCCTAACTCTAGCATTACATAATTACTAATATCAACCATATTATTAATAGGCCGTAGCCCTGCTGAGATAAGTCTACTTTGCATCCATTCAGGACTTTCTGTGACTGTAACATTATCAATAGTTAATCCCCAATAAGATTTACAGGAAGATTGGCCGATAACCTTAGGAGTAACGGGGGATTCTTCTGAAGTGAAATTGGATTCTAATTTTTCGGCCCAATTATTATTGAAAGGATTTTTTAATTCAATATTAAAAATGGCGGCAAATTCTCGTGCCATCCCATAATGTCCCCATAAATCAGGACGATGAGTTAAAGACTTATTATCTACATCTAGCAAAGTATCTTGTTTTTTTCCAAGAACATCCAACATATTAGTGCCAAGCTCTAAGTTCTTTTCTAATTCTAATAAACCATCTGAATCTGATGCAATTCCAAGTTCCTCGGCCGAACACAACATTCCTTCAGATAAAATACCTCTAATTTTTTTGGGTGTTAATACAAATCCTCCTGGTAGTTCTGTTCCAATGGGTGCATATGGTACTTTCATTCCAACTGACAAACCTGGGGCACCACACACTACTTGAAAGTTTTCACTTTCTCCGAAGTTAAAAGTTACAAGATTTAACTTATCGGCATCAGGGTGACTTTTTATTTGTAAAATTTCTGCTACTTTGATTTTTTTTAGAAACTCTCCTTCGGTAATAACCTTTTCGACTTCAGCTGTTGCTAAAGTAAATTTTACACCGAGGTCTTTAGGAGTCATTTTAGGAATATCGACAAATTCTGAAATCCAATCTATAGAAATTAACATACTATATTTCCTTTTATTAATAATTTTTAAATTGTGAAATAAACCTTAGGTCAGCACCATGAAGATGTCTGATATCGTCTATTCCATACCTCATCATTACTAAGCGGTCTAAACCTAACCCAAATGCAAAACCGTTGTATTTATTCGTATCAATATCTCCTGATTTTAATACATTAGGATGAACCATCCCACATGGTAATAATTCAACCCAACCAACTTGCTTGCAAACAGAACAGCCTTTTCCATTACATATCAAGCATTTAATATCTAATTCAAAACCAGGTTCGACAAAAGGAAAGAAGCCTGGACGAAGCCTAACTTCTACTTCTTTTTTAAATATTTCACTTAATAATGTTTTCATAAAATAAATTAAGTTTGCAACAGAAATATTTTCTCCCACCATCATGCCTTCAAGTTGATGAAAAACCATTTCATGGGAAGCATCTGTTCGTTCACATCTAAAAACTTTTCCTGGAGCAATAAATTTAAAAGGAGGTTTTCTTGATTTCATTCCTCTTACTTGGATAGTCGAAGTATGACATCTTAGTAAGTGTCTTTGCTTCTCCTCTTTATCATGAAACCAAAATGTGTCTTGCATATCTCTAGCGGGATGATCCTTCGGAGTATTAAGAGCATCAAAGTTATGATACTCATCCTCAATATGTGGGCCATCTAGAATATCAAATCCCATTGAAAGAAAAATGTCTTCTATTTCTCTTTGGATTTTTGAAATTGGATGATAGCCACCATTGAAGATACCTTCTTCTTTTAAGCTATCTCTATATGTTATATCTATTTTATTTATTAATAATTTTTCATTTATTTGATCTAGCTCCAAGTCTTCTAATTTACTTGCAATTAAAGTTTGCATTTCTACTTTGATGCTATTGGCCTTTGGCCCTATACTTTTTCTTTCTTCAGGGGTAGCAGTCCTTAATGAAGACAAAACCTCTGAGACAAAGCCTTTTTTACCAAGATATGAAGATTTTAAGTTGAAAACATCGGCCTGCTTATTAATTTGATTTAATTCATTTTTTAAGTTTGTTAATAAATTATCAAGTTTATTTATCATTTAATTGTCCTAAATGCTGGTAGCTAGTAGGGCAGAATATTTCCACGAGGAGCAGGGAAAATCAACTGAAAAATTATTTTATAATTAATGCAAGACTGAAGACATTTGAGGGTAAAAGGATATTAATTCATCGGGACAAACTGTCGCTGTACCTAACTTTCCAACGACTACTCCAGCAGCACAATTCGATATCCAAGCGGCTTCTTCTAGGCTCGCCCCTGCACTGAGACAAGAAATCAATACACTGATTACAGTATCTCCGGCCCCTGAGACATCAAATACTTCATTGGCCATTGTTGGGATAATATGTAATTTCCCATCATCATTAGTATCAAGTAAGGCCATACCATCTTTTCCTAAAGTAATGGCCACCATTTCTAAATTCATTTTATCTGCAAGGATATGGCACATAGAACTTATAGGCTCATTGGAGTACCCTAAGGCGGTAAGTAATAAATTTGCTTCTACTAAATTTGGTTTTAATAAATTAGCACCAGTATATACAATGGGCGATCGATGTCTGGAAGGATCTACTGATACAAATTTATTTTCAGATCTACATATTTCAATAATATTCTTGATCATTTTTTCTGGTAACGTATTTTTTCCATAATCTTCAATTATAATACTTTCATGATCAGTATATAAATCTGAAAACCTATTATATAAGTTCTTGCTAGTAGTTTCATTTAATGCTTGTAATTCTTCATAATCAATACGACAAATTTGTTGAGAAGGAGTAACAATTCTCTCCTTTAAGACTGTTGGACGAGAGGTATCTCTCACAATTCCCCATGTGGATAGTTTGGATTCTTCCAGCAAGTTTTCAAAAATATCTGCTCGTAAGTCATTTCCAATAACACCACAAAGGGTGGATTTGACCCCAAGTCCTGATAAATTATGTGAAACATTAGAAGCAAGCCCTAGCTTATACCATTCCTTTTTAACTTCAAGTACAGGAACTGGCGCTTCTGGAGAAATACGATTAACTTCTCCGTGAGTATATTTATCAATACCAACGTCACCAACAACCATAACTGGTTTTAGCTTTGAAAAACTATTAATTATTTCTGTAAATCTTTTTTCTGTTATTTTACTCATAATAATTCTCAGTAATTACCTAGATTTGGTATATATATAAAAAGAAAAGAACTTTATCAATTTAATAAGTCAGAAACATTAGAAAAGACCTCATCTACCTCAATTTTAGACATGCATTCATAATAAGGACAATTTGATTCAATACAGTTGATCACCTCTCCACAAACAACATCGGGCACAACTACTCGTGATTGCTCCAGGTTACGATTAACAGGGCCCCACCTGGTGGCAGATTGAACTTTTATTGGTGAATAAATTCCTACTATTTTAACACCTAATACATTTGCTAAATGAGTAGGGCCAGTACTTGGCCCTACAAATAATTTTGCTTGGGATAATATTCCCATATAGTTCTTTAGTCCTTTGATTGAACCGTCTAAGAATAAAATATTATTAAATTTCGAAGAAGTTGCAGTAATATGATCTTTTAGTCCCTCTAGATATTTATTATCAGAAGGAGTATAAGAAATAATAATATTATATTTATTCTTAAATTTAATTCTAATTCTGGAAATAAGCCGACCATAGTTTCTCGAAGGCCAATTTAAAGTATGCCCAATCATACCAGGGTGAATAACGATATAATCCTTATCTGCATCTAAGTTATTTTTTTTGAATTCTTGTTGTAAATATTCAGTTGCATCTAATTTCGTTTGATCTTCTACAGATAGAATATCTTGCAAGGCAGACTCTCTGTCAAAGTAATTATATTCGATTCCCATAGGGGCAAGTAAGTTTAAGTTGTATTCAAACTCATGCATTAAAACCATGGACCGAGATTGCCTGACCCCTCTATTTAAAAACAAGAAAGATTTCCATTTTGATTTTAGCCCTCCTCTAAATTTAACTCTACATAACCAAGCCGCAAATGTTGAAACCTGTGAACCTCCGACATACAGATAGTAATCAACATGAATAGATTTAAACTTATTATAAAGAATAGAAAGTTTATTAAAAAAAGGTAAATTTGGGTCGATTACCCAAGTTTCATCAACATATCTATTATCTAGAAAAAGATCCTGTGTTTTGGGAGAAATAATAAAAATAATTTTTGAGTCTGGATATTTTTGTTTTAAAACTCTTGCCATTGGTATTGTTAAAACTGTATCCCCAATAGCATCAGTTCTATTAATTACTATATTCATAAATTAAGACCTAAAATGCTTGCTTCATTTTTAGCAATTGAAATAACATTTGAAATCACTTCCTCTTGAGTTAAATCACTTGAATCTAAATTAATCGCATCACTTGCTTGCTTCAATGGAGAAGTTGACCGCGTCATATCTGCATGATCTCTATTTTCTACATCTTTAATCATTTCTTCAAGCGACATTTCATTTTTTAATTCAGATAATCTTCGCTTTGCTCTAGTTAATGAGCTGGCAGTTAAGTATATTTTACAAAAAGCATCAGGAAAAACGACTGTACCAATATCTCTGCCTTCCATAACAGAAAACTTCGAGGAGCCAATTTCTCTTTGAAAATCGACTAAGAAGGTACGAACACTTGGAATTTGTGAAATTTTACTAGCAAGAGATGATACGTAATGCTCTCGAATAGTTTTAGTTAAGTCCTCTCCGTCTATGCGAATTAAGCAATCTTCGCTGACTCCATATTCAATTTTTACGGTTTTAAGAAATTGATGTAGCTGCTCGTTCTCTGAAAACTCAATTTCTCTTTGGTGACAGACATAACCCACTGCACGATACATTGCTCCTGTATCTATATAGACAATATTTAATTGACTAGCAATTGACCTCGCAACTGTAGATTTACCGCTAGCGCTAGGCCCATCGATTGCAATAACTAAAGAATTTTGCATTTAAAACCTCGTTTATAATATAATTTAGCAAAATTTATCTAATTCAACAAACTTAGAGCAAAGAATGGTTAATATTATCTGAGTAAATATTTCGAGTTAAAATAATTCTCCTGTCATACCTTTCGATCATAATTTTATCTAAGATTTCGAATTCGGAGGATGAATAACTATTTATTTTGAACCTATAAACTAAGGTATTAACAAAATAATTTTCATTTTTGTAAAACCACTTACTAAAGGCCATCAATAATTGTTTATAATTAAGTTGAACCTTATTTAGGTACCGATTATTGGTACCAATAGGCAAATTCTTTTCAAGTCTTCGTTTTACCCAGTATGGCCCCATATTATAGCCTATTGTTGCTAAGCTTTTATTCCATTTAAAAAGTTTCTGTAGCCATGAAAGATAGTACACACCTAATTTAATATTATTCTTAGGTTGTAATAAGTTTTTATTTAAAACTTTTGGTGATACTTTTTTTCCCATCATTTTTAAAATTGTATCTGCGGTACTTGGCATAATTTGCATAAGTCCATAAGCATTGGCATGACTTAAGGCATCAGCTTTAAATCCACTTTCTGCTTTCATTATTGCTAGTGCCCAGAAAGGATTTACATTATATTTTCGAGAGTACTTCCATAAATACTTTAAATATCTTTTTTTAGAAGAGCTTAATTTTTTACTAAAAAAAATTCTTACAATATTTTGAAAATCATCTGGGCCTAACTGATCTAATGGCATGTTAAGAAAAGACCATTGTAGATTATCAGTTGCTTGTTCAATATAATAACTATCGGAATGCAATAAAGGATAATCATTTTTATGAGGTTTACTTTGAATAAAGACGACAAGAAACAGAACTAAAAATATAGCTATATTCCAACTTTTAATATTATTGACTAAGATATTCATCATAATTTTGTTGCTTCTATCCCTTTTAAATCTATTCGTAAACATTTAACGCATCGCTTTTTAGATGGATGCATTTTTGTTGTATTAAATTGCTTTTCATTCTCTGTAATTTAATTAGAATATGGCCATCAAACTAAGTTCATTGGAGTAGAAAGACATGACAAAGACATCCTTTAATCGTCTTGGAAATGAAAAGTCAACATATTTACAATTACATAAAGATGGTCCAATCGATTGGTGGAGTTTTGGGCCTGAAGCAATAGAATATGCACAGAGAGAAAATCTTCCAATATTTTTATCTATTGGAAGTTCTGTTTGCCATGTGTGTCGCAGTATGGAGGTAGAAACTTTCAGGAATGGAGAAATTGCTGAAATATTAAATGAAAAATTTGTTTGCATTAATGTTGATAAAGATGAATATCCTGATTTGGAAAATTATTATCAACAATCCAATATAATTTTTAGTAAAGGAAACGGTTGGCCTGTAACTGCATTTTTGCTTCCTAATATGATGCCTTTTTTTACTGGAAGTTACTTTCCTACATTTTCTAATGAGCATGGCCCTGGATTTAAAGATTTAATTGTCGAGATGTCTCGCGCATTCAGTGAACAACACGATCAAGCAACTAAAAATGCAAAAGAAGCAAGTGAATTAATTAAGGATGGCCCTGTCCCTAAAGGAAAAGTAGAATTCGAAGGACATTTTCCACACCCAAGCTCCATTATGGAAGCAATTAAACAATTTCAAGATGAAACAAATGGAGGTTTTGGTACTCCTCCCAAGTTTCCGATTTTTTCTTTTTATGAATGGGCACTAGAGCAAATGCTAGAAGGTATGATTCAAAAAGAACAGGGCGATCATATTATAAAAAGTCTAGAAAGTATTTTAATGGGAGGTATTCACGACCATTTGAGAGGGGGTATTCATCGTCATAGTTTAGATGAAACTTGGACAGTCCCCCATTTTGAAAAAATGCTTTATGATCAAGCAGGATTTTTAAAGGTTCTGTCAAAAATGAGTCTTGTCTATAAATCACCTCTCGTTTTTGATGCTTTGATTAATACGCTTGACTATATTAAAACAGAGCTATCCTCCAAGGATGGCCACTTCTTTTCGGGACAGAGTTCAGACTCCGAAGGAGTTGAGGGACTTTACTTTTCTTTTACAGAAGAAGAGTTTGAGGAAGCAATCACAAAAAGTGACGATCAAGAGTTAATTTCCAAATTAGATGAAATAAAAAAATGGTTCTGTATTACAGAGACAGGAGACTTACCAAGTAATTTAAATATTATACGTCTAAATACAGAACAAAAAGATTCATTATTTTCTAAAGAAATATGGCCGTTAATTAGAAAAGTAAAACAACATCTTCTTAAAATCAGAAAAACTAGAATACCTCCTACAACTGATAATAAAGGAGTTGCGAGTTGGAACTTTATGATGCTTTCATCACTCTGTGATGTTATGCAATTTTGCCAGGTTGATGCGATTAGAAAAGCGGCGATGGATATCTTTAATGAAACGTTACCTACAATGTATAATAATTTTATAAAGTCTCGAGATAATAAAAAAATGAGTATCAATCATTCCACTTCATTAAATTTATCTCTTCCCTACCTCGAGGATTATGTTTTCTTTGCAGAAAGTATGATTAGGGCCTATGAACTAACCGGAAATACTGTCTTTAAACAAAACTTAAAAGAAACATTAGATTTTATTATTCAAGAATTTGTAAATGAAAACAAATTATTTATTAGAGCAACTAATACAGATCAATCAACTCCTTATCCAAATTTACCCGTGCATGCCTTCGACCAATATTTTAAATCAACAGGGGCCACTCTTATTGGAGTAATGAAGAGAAGTAGAGCATTATTAGAAGATCCTGACCTTGGGTCAGAACTCAAGGACCTTGAAGAAGAATATATTCACGAAGCATTAAAAAACCCACTTGGAAGTGGAGAGGCGTTAAGAAGCTTTACCTACCCAGAGCAAAGTTATCGCTTAATTAAAATACCAAAAAATTGGACCTTAAATCCTAAATTTGTTAATTTTATACCTTACTTTCTACCAAGATTTGTTTTCCAATATCAACTAGAAGAAAAATCTGAAAACTGGGAAATTTGTAGCTCTGGTGGTTGTGAATTAAAAGGTGAAGGCATAGAAGAATTTATGAATGCTTTAAAACCTAAAGAAACTGAAAATCAATAATGAAATTACTTGAAGGGATTAAAATCTTAGATATATCTAGTAGACTTCCAGGACCTTTGGCCGGAAAAATACTAAGAGATTTAGGTGCAGAAGTAATTAAAATTGAGGACAAGAATAAAAGAGATCCATTTGCAATGCCTTTAGGCACTACCAAAGACCTTACGTTTAATCGTTGGTACAAAAATATAAATCAAGACAAGAATATTATATTTCTTGACTATAAATCCCCTAAAGATCAATCAGAAATAAAAAAATTAATTGAAAGAGTAGATGGAGTCATTATTTCTTTACCACCAAGCTTGAAAGAACTTCTAGGTCTTTCTCAAAATCATATTGAAAAGTTAGATCAACAAATTGCTGTTATTTCTCTATCAGCACAAAAAGAAAGTAAGAATGCGATGCATGATTTAAATGCATTAGCTGAAACTCAAATTTTAAATATTTATACAAAGCTATTAGATAAAAAAATTATTGAACCACCATTCCTACCTATTGCAGGAATCACATATGGAAATAAAATTGCCACTGATTTAATTGCAGCAATGATTAAAACAAAAACAATTAATGCTCCTATTTACTATCATTCTGATTTATTATCTTCAACTCAAGAAATTTTAGGAACTTTATTTAAAGGTCAAACAGAAAGTAGCTTTCTTCATAACGGTAAATATCCTTGTTACTCAATTTATCAAACTAGAGATAAAAAATTCATTGCGCTAGCTGCAATTGAAGAGAAGTACTGGAGTGAATTTTCAAATTGTTTTAACCTTCATCTAACTTCAGAAGATCGCTTCAATTACAGTGAAAAGATATTTAATATTATTTCTAACAAAATAAGTAGTTATACCCAAAATGAAATTATTAATAAGACAAAATCATCTAATTTCTGCTTAAGTATTATTTCTGACAAATAAATCTTAATAACTCAGGGTCTTCATTATAAGCAACAGACCTAGTCGCATCTGGAATTATTTTAAAATCAGGAAATGCTCGTAAATAATTAATTTTAAAACCAACTTCTAATAACTCATCTTCTACTTGTTTAACGTTAGGAATATATCTGACAGGAAGTACAGTTCCTTCAATTTGTTGTAATAAAGTATTTTGTTCATTGTTAAATAAAAAATTATCAGCAAACTGCATTTCATTATGTGAAACCATCACTTCGGCCATAAAGATTCCTGAATTAGATAAGTGATTATAAATATTTTTTAAAAATATTTTTCTCTTCTCTAATTCAGTTACACAATGCAAGCAGTGACTGTCTAGAATTAAATCAAACTTTTTTTCTAATATTAAATCATTAGAGAAGTCAGAATGAATAAAATCAAACTCTGCTATATTTCTAGATTTTGCTTTATTAATAGCTTCTTGCGAAAAATCTACTCCTAGTACATTAAAGCTCAAACCATGGATAGACTCAAAAATAGAACCATCACCACAGCCCACCTCTAAAACTTCTATTTTATTTTTAAAATTATATTTAGGAATAGTATTATTGATAAAATTAATCAGTGAATAATTAGGTGAATATTCATTTGAGTTTAAAAGGTAGGTTTGGTCATAGAAAGTTGTTAAATCCATAAGAAAATAGTAATATTTTTCTAAAAAAAAAGCAAATTATGAAAATAGATTACATTGCAAAAAAATTCTCCACTTTCATTGTAACAAACCCTAAAAAAATTCTTTTTTTATACTTACTAATCCTTATTAGTATGGTTCCAGGCCTATTTAAAATCAAAGCAAATTATACTCCTCGAATTTGGTTTAATAAAGATCATGCTCAAATCAAAGCATTAGATCAGTTTGAGAAAGACTTTGGTAATGATCAAAAAATTATTATAGGAATTCATAATGAAAAAGGAATCTTTAACGCAAAAACAATCAACTTAATTAAAAATATCACAGATGAACTGTGGAAAGTCTCTGACATTGTGCGAGTTGAATCTCTTGCTAACCATAACTTAATATCAGCAGAAGAAGATGATATAAATATCATTCCTTTTTTAGAAGATAGTGAACAAACAAACCTTGAAGATCTTAAACAAACTGCCTTATCAGATGAAGTTATTCCCGACTACGTTTTATCTTACGATGGAACCTATACTCTAATTTATGGTTATTTATCCCATGCTTACAATAGTAAAGTAGACTATTCTCAAGTAGTTAATGAAACACAATTAATTATTAATAAATACAAAGATACAGCTAATACTAAACTCTTTCTTCTGGGTGATGCTACGGCCGCTGAAGCTTTTAGAGATGTCGCTGACAGAGATAATAAAAAAATAATACCATTCATGCTAATAATAATATTAATATTATTATTATACTTATTTAGAAATATTATAGGATTAATAATTCCAAATATAATTTCGGTTTCTACTATTGGTATAACTTTTGGCATCATCGGTTACTTAGATATCACTTATAATAGTATGCTTGCGGCCATTCCAGGAATTTTACTAGCAATTTGCTTAGCTGATGCTGTTCATATTTTAACCTCATACTTTCATTATATTTCGGAAGGTAAATCAAATATTGAATCATTAAGAAAATCACTTGAAAAAAACTTTGTGCCTACAATTTTAACTACCATTACTACAATGATTAGCTTCCTATCCATCTCAGTTAGTGAAATACAACCTATTCACGACCTCGGACTGATGGCCGCATTTGGCACAATGACTGCTTGGCTTATGTCATATTTAATAATTGGAAGTACTTTTTCTCTTTTTGATAATTATATGAATAAACAAGCAATTAAAATTAGTAATAAAAATGGCCTACACCAAACAACGAACTATTTAACTAATTTAATTTATAAACATAAAAAAATAATTATTTTTACATTCAGTATTATAACTATCGTCAGTTTCTCACTATCATTAAAAAATGAAGTTAATTCTGATCCTATTAAATATTTTGATAAAAGCCTTACAATTAGAAAAGCATATGATTTTATCTCAACTAAACTAAATGGACTTAGAGGAGTAGAACTAGTTGCTGATAGTGGAATTAAAGAAGGGGTCAAAAATCCTGAATTTCTAAGGAAAGTTGAGAAATATATAGAGTGGCTTAAAAAAGACCCAAGTATTACTCAAGTCAAATCAATACTAGAGGTTATTAAGAAACTAAATCAAGTAGTTCATCAAGATAATAAGACTTACTATCAAATACCCGAGACTCAAAAAGAGGTAGCAGAACTATTATTTTTATATAGTATTGGTTTACCGCAAGGAATGGATCTAAACAATCAAATAACATTAGATAATTCCAAGCTCAGATTTAGAGTTGTTTGGGATATAGAAACCTCTAAAGAAAGTTCCATCAAACTAGATAAAATATTACTGAAAGCAAAAGAATTTGATTTAAATATTTCAGCAGGAGGAAACCTCCCTATATATATTAGAATGAATAATTTAATAGTTTCATCATTCTTTCAATCCTTAATTTCCGCACTAATTCTAGTTACTATATTAATCTTTTTCTTATTTAGAGATATAAAGATTGCACTTTTATCAATGCTACCCAATTTAATACCAATTATTCTAGGTGGTGCACTCTTATTTGTAATGGGACATTTTATTGATATTGGAACAAGTATGGTTATTGTCGTCTGTCTAGGAATTGCCGTTGATGATACAATTCATTTTATCGTAAATTATTTAAAACAAAGAAACAAAGGCAATACAACGAAAGACTCAATTATCAATACTTTTCTCACTACAGGCAAGGCATTAATCATTACTACTATTTTATTAGTCGCAGGGTTTGGTAGTTTTATTTTTGCCGACTTTGTTCCAAATCAAAAATTTGGAATATTATGCTCTATTATTCTTACAGTGGCATTACTAACAGATTTATTATTCTTACCAGCAATTTTATTTGTCTTAGATAAAGATGATCATTAGTTTTTTGCCTTAGACTTCTTAATAAAGAACTTAGGATATGCTGATTTTTTATATCTAATAGACAAAACCTTAAAAATTGAAACTCCTTTATTGCCAACAATATCATCTGCTGCATCTTCATACTTATTACTTTCTGCATCAGCATCAAAGTTTGCTAACTCCTCTTGATTTGCCCCAATTCCCGGCCCGTCTAAATCTAGATCAGAATCCATTCCATACATCGATGAATAGTCTGGTGCTGCGGGCTTTTTCTTAGCATTTAATCTTTCTGAGTCATAATCTTTTCCCTTCTCTTCCTTCTTGGAATCTAATAAACCTCCAACACCAAAACCAGAAATAGAATTAAGATTTGCTAATTCCTTAGCTGACATTTTAGAAATTCCTTTTCCTAGTGAACTTTTTAAATCACTAAGCATCTTATTTGCTTCTCCATCTAAATCTAATTCTTTTTTACCTTCGCTTTTTAATTTATCATTAAGTTTATTTAGCAACCCTCTTTTTAATTTTTTCAATGCTCCTATTGTTTGTTCACTGGCCGAAGCGTCTCCTCCTGTATTGACCTTTCCCTCTGATGCTGGATCAGATATTTTTTCTTCAAAAATATCTAATGCTTTATTTACTCCTGAACCTCCAACTTCTCTCGCTTTACTTGATGCTGACTTAAATTGCTTTGAACTTTCGGAAGGGCATGGGCCAGACACCGTATTACCGTCTTTATCCGCACTAGGACAATTGTCAGACTCAATTACATCCGACTCTTCCTCTGTTGCACTAGCAACTGTTGAAGTTGAACTATCTGTTATACTATCATTCTGGACATCTGAATCTGAAGATTCTGTCTCGTTGTCAACTTTTGTATCTAATGAATCTTTTATTCCATCAATTGTATCAATCCTTTCATCTACTGCTGCTAAAACATCCTTCATACTAGAAATAGTTATCCCCAACATAGCTCCGACTAAAGCAAATGCAACTGCTCTTGTTATGTTATTTCCTACTGTACTTTTAAATGTCGCCAGAGATCCTATTATTATAGCAGCGACAGGGCCAATAGTCCCTAGGAATCCCCAAATCCACTTCCAGGTAAAATATTTATTCTCTTCTCCATCTATTTGTTCATCCTCTGCATGTACATCATTAATTGCTAAAACCATAAACATACCTGATAAAATCTTATTTGCAGATGACTGAAATCTTTCCATTGTGATCTCTGGTTCTGATTTCAATTCATAATATTCTAAATCCAGTACTGGTTGATTAATATGACTAGATTGAGTTATTGCATAGTATTCAGTTTTTAGCTGGGGATTATATTCTGTCGCATATATGGCTTTGCAAGCATATTCACCTGTATTCCACCATCCATAATAAGCTTCAAGAATAGCTAGAATAGTAACAACGATCAGACCAATAGCAAGAGTTATTTCCCAAAACTTAATTTTATTCTCGATGTATGTTTTTGCAATGATTAACTCATCTGTCATACTCTCAAAGTAAGCAACTTGCGCATCAATTGTCGTCTGATCAACATTAGTATAAGCAATTAATGCCTTTTGGCCCTCCATGTTGTAATTCTCAAAAGTAGACCACTCATAAATCATTAAAGCGGTAACCATAACAGCAAAAGCGATTATTGAAGCTACCCCCCAACAAAAAACGACCCATGCCAATGAAGCAATAAAATAAAAGATAAGAGTCAGATGTATTGCACTACCTCCACCACCATCGACTTCGCTAAGTCCTTGCTTCATTCCTTCAGCGGTCGCCACTTGATCTGCTTCTAAATTCTTTGCTTCTTGACTTGTATTATCAGAGCTTACCAATCGATCCCATGCGCTGTCACAGGCACTTCCTGTTAGCCCCTCTTCTTCGCAGTAAGAATCTTTTGCACCTTGTGAATCTTGAGAGTTTAAAAGATTTTCAGCCGCAATCTCCTCATCAGTTTTACTATATGAATAATTAATTGGCGTAAACGATGAGTATAATTGATAATTCAATAGGGATAGTAATGAAAATAATATAACTGATTTTCTTAATATTACTGACAAAATAATTTTTTTTATTAAATTTTGATTTTTCATTTTATTTTCCTGAAGCTTTTTTTAGTTATCGGTATAAAATTAAAATTAATCAATATATCACTTAAAAAATAGATGTATAAATATGATACGTTTTTTTAAAAAAAATGTAATTTTAATAAACAATTAATCTGAATTTTTATTTAGAAAGTAACTTCATTTTAAATTTATGTTGTTACTACTTTTTTCTTGTACTTTAAGTATTGTTTAAAAATTAAACAGTCAGTAAGAACACACAAAAAATATTCACTTTATCAAATTGCTAGTACCAATAAGATTTTTAAGTATATTTATGTCGATATTATAAAAGATTAATATTATTAAGTTCTCCTATTTATCACTCAGTACTTCCCGTAAAGTAACCGAGCAGCATGATATACTTTAGCTATTCTTTACCAAAAATAGGGATGTTAGCATTATGATCAATATAATAAAGCTATTACTCTTAACCTTAGTTGTAAGTCTTATTGTTGGGTGTGGAAAAGATCTTGAGAACTTCAAAAAATTGATGGGAAGTGACAGTAAAAAATCTTCAAATTCAACAAGTAAGAGTTCCGTAAATAATAAAAAAAGCACAACCAATAACACTGTAAATAAAGATCTAAATAATTTTAATGAAGTTGAAGTAATAGTCCAGTCATCAGTAGTTGAAGATGCACTATGTACCGTTTATAAATTAAGTAATCTTGGAATAAGAGATAATAAATCTATTGATACAAAGAGATCAGACTCCACAGGGCGTGTTAAACTTTATATCCCAAAAGGAATTAAGGGACTACTAGATGTCGAGTGCGTTGGAGGTAAACATTTTGATTCCGCTGTTGGTAAAATGGTGGATAGATCTATGCAAGATAAACTTTCAACATTAATTGCTGTATCTGATATTGAAGTACCTGAAAAAAAATCTAACAATCAAGAATCAAAAGCTCAACCTCGGCCTGTAAATATTCTCACGTCTTCAGCTGCAGAACTAACTAAAAGTTATACTCAACCACAATTAAATTTAAATGATGTACATAAAGAGTCACTAAAAGTTGTTGCTCATGCCTTTGGAATAGAGGATGAAAGCTTAAAAGAAGCCGCTGCTCCTGAAAACTACCAAGGATATCCTGAGAATAGTAAAAGTAAAGCAAGAATATCAATAGAATCAGTTTGTCAGTTAGCTAAAAAATTTAAAATTACTTGTGGCCTTCTAGGAAACCTCATCTCTAAGGATCTGCAAGATGCAAAAATAAATGGAATGGTTGGAGACACTCCTATTGGTCAATCCTTACATACTATTGACAATAAGCCGTTTGATTATTCAAAAGTAATGGCAAATGGAAACTGGAAAACAATCTTTAATGCTAGTGTCGAAGAATGGCTTGATAAAGGACATATACAAGGATTTACATCTGAATACTTTATGAAGGTTAATCCAATTCCAGCACCCGAAAATTCCATCACCCTAAATCTAGGTAAATTTAATAAGAAAAAAAATAAGTTTGATAAAGATTATGACTCTTTCATAGATGCAAAAAGCGGTAACTATATGCCAGAGATGGATCCAGATAGCGTAACCTATGACAAAGACGCTCCGACAATAGATGAAATATGCGCAGACAAATCATTAAACTTTTGTCCTAAGGCATTAATCGAAGATGCAGGGACAGATATAAAGGAACTAATAAATAATATAAAGAATAAAATCACCGAAGCTAAACAAGCAAAGAAAAATAAGCAAGGAAATGCTGGTGCAGGAAATGCTGGAAAAGGAAATAGTGATGGTAGTTCAGGCAGTAATGAAACTCCAATTGCTCCTGGTATTCCCACCATTGCTTTAAAAAACGGGCAGGCCTCATCTGGTACCTCTACAACTCCAACCTTTACAGTTACTGGAGTAACAAGCGGTGATACTGTTACAATTTTTATTGAT
>CAYRDP010000023.1:0-16368 GCA_964423165.1 uncultured Bacteriovoracaceae bacterium
AGATCGCATATAATGGCACTTTGTTTTTTTTTAAGTACATGCAAGTAAATTCCTTCTTCCAGCTGCAGAAGTTACCAGGATAAAGGCAGAGGTTAGAGCACTTCCGAATATGTCAAGCTGGAGTAATTTCTACACCCAAAGCCAGGATCCGGATTAAAATTTCACCACCTGAAAATCCGAACCCCGAAACTTACTAGTCAAGAAAGAGCTAGGGTGGCAACCAAATGACTCCCGAAAAAAAATAATGAAAATAAAATGAGTTATTACAACTAACTATAAGGTAATGGTGGTCCCAAAGGGATTCGAACCCCTGACTGAACTTTAGGAAAGTTCTGTTATATCCGATTTAACTATAGGACCATTTATTAATTTATTATCATATATGCTTAGATAAAATCCAGAAATATTTAATTTTGAAACTGACGTCTTGCAACAAGAGTTTTCACGCTATAGACTTAGCTTATGAAAAGTTACTTAAGCTTATTATGGCAAGCATGTCTCTTATTCAATAGAAGAAGTGGAGCAACATTATCAGCTGCATCATCTTTTTATGTTCTGCTGACAATTGTTCCATTATTTTTGCTGATTATTAGAGCAGTAGGAATATTTATTGGTGATATTGCTCAAGTGCAATCACAAACCTTCTCTTTAGTATTAACTGCTTTTCCAAGTGTTCTTCCTGGAATGATTGAAAAATTACAAAATATTGTTTCAGGCCCCTTGTTTGGAAGTGCAAAATTTACTGTGATTAATTTTATTATTTTAGCTTGGTCCTCTCTTTCATTTTTTAATTCAATATGGAATGGGCTGTATATTATGACTGATGATCACAAACATGTCTCAATTTGGAAGCATTTGAAGGGGATTGTAGTAATTGGGATTACAATCGGATTAGTGGTTGCCGTAATTGGTGTTCCTCCATTAGTGATAGCAATTATGAACTTTCTGAGAACAAGTGAAACGATTGAAACTTTAGCAAAGGTCATTCCAGGTGTTTCTTTTCTGAAGTCATATATATTAACTTTTACAGTTGGAAAGAATTTTTTACTAAAATCAAGTATCTTCTCTTTTTTCATTTTTTTAGGTTATTTTACTGTCTTATATAGGTGGTTCTTTGCTTGGAAATTATCTTGGAAGGAGTCCGTCACCAGTTCTGCTGTCTTTGTTTTTCTATTGTATCTTGGAAAAAACTTATTTTGGGTTTATTTAATGTATGTACGAGAAAGTTTAATAAAAAATTATGGAGATTACTATACTTTTATTTTAGGAATTATTTGGATTTTCTTTGTCATGAATTTTTTCTTTTTAGGGGCCTCCTTATGTCATGTGTTTATGATAAGAAATAAACGAATAATGGAGAAAAAAGATGATTAGAGCATTATTAAATTTATACATATTATTATTAGTCATAGATACTGTTTTGTCATATATGCCTTCACTTAATAAAAATATCTGGGCACTGAGAATAAAAAAATATGCCAATTTTAGTCTGGCCCCCATTAGAAAATATTTACCTCCAAGTATGCCGTTTGATATTTCTCCGTTAATTGCAATTCTTCTAATTAAAATTTTTGAATCTCTTTGGTAATAATGTAGCTTGTCATTTTAGTTTGTTATTCGTACACTTATATAGACGTCACAAATTTAATAAGGGATATCACGGATGGATCCATTCAATTTAGATGTTGAAGCACTTTCACAAGAAACATTTGACCTTTTAAATGATCAGCAAACCTTTAATTTCATAAAAGAAGAACCAGAACATACTGAACCTGCAAATATTCGATGGCCAGATTCTGAAGGAATCATTTACTGGATAGTAGAACAAGAAAATACATTTTTATTAAATGGTTTTTCAGTTGATAACCTTCAAAAGACAGGAAGTCTTTTGATTGATGGGCAAGATGATATTTTACCCAAAGAAAAAGAACAGTCCTTTTTAGATGCAAATAAAATATATTTTTTAGAAACCGGATCTAATTCACTGTCTGAAATGGTATCAGATCAAATGTTCAATCGAAGGTTTCCATACAAGGAAAGTCAGATATTTAATATTGGAGATCCTGGAATTGATTGGTGGCTAAGAGATAACGGATCTTCTTTAGAAGTATTTTTTAACTCACAAAGAGCAGGAGATCGTGATAATTTGGTTTGCTTAGGTCCCATAGGAGACCCAAATATTGCTGCGCACCGTTTCAATAGCTCTCTAGACTTAATTAATAATATACTTGGAGCTAACTACCTGACTTCAAAAGAAAAATCGATTATTATTAATAATAGTAGTCAATCATTTATGTCAGAATTATTTATTAATGGAAAATTCGATTTAGAGTTAATAGATTTTGGTGTTTCTACAAAATCAAAAACATTATTTTATTATTTACAAGAATTGGCATTATCTCGAAAATTATGGATGGATATTTCTAAAATTCTTCATGCTGACTAAATAAACCAGTTTCTTGAAAAAAATAATGTATCTGATATTATTAAGAAGTAACAGGAAGTTACTTATAATTTAACAGGATGTGAGTTTTGGGCCCTACATTAGCACAAAATGGATCTCATAGATCGGTCAGAATGAGTGAAGATGATAGACTTCGAAAAGCAATTGCCAGGAATAGAGCAAAGCAGGCAAGAAAAACGACTTCTCCAAATTCAAGGTTGAATACTAGAAGAATTGGAACAACTTCTTTACCTAACTCTGCTCCAACGAGATTATCTGTTGGTAGAGTTGGACAAACAACTATGACATCAAGTGCTCCCTCTGTCGCTCGAGCGCCGTCAATGATTAGTTATGGCCAACAAAAAAAAGCTACATGGAAAGAGAAATTATATAAATACGGCTATTATTCATTGTGGATATTTTGTTTATTTTTGTTGATAAGGTTATTTATTGCAGAGAGAGGAATAATTGAATATTACGGACTACAATCAACGATGATGAATAAAATTCAAGTACAAAAAGATATTATAAAATCAAATAAAGAATTGCTTGTTGAAATTGGAAAAATTAAAAATAGTAATATTTACCAAAAACATATTATTAGAGACAGGTTAGGTCTTATTGCAAGGAATGAGTATTTGATATTATTTTCAGAAGAGCCTCTTTCTTTGGCCAATTAAGTTGTTGTCCTATTTTTATTTCTTTTGAAATGGGTGATTTGGACTTAATTTCTAGGATATATTTAGCTATTACAACTGGGGTTCTCGCAATTTCAGGTGGAGTATGTTTGCCAGGATGAGCAGGCATATCTCTAGCAATTTCAATTATTTTTAAATCTTTATCTAAAAATATTATATCAAGATTAAAATAAGTATTAATCATCCAGAAACGACGGGGTGCAGAATTATTATAAACAAATAACATTCCTTCTTTCAATCCAAACTCATTGTTTTTGACTCCACTAAGACCTTGTTCTTGCTCTTTTGGGGTAATGGCCAGTTTTACCTTTAGGTATTTTCCTGAAGGTAAATAGACTTGATGGGTATTTTCAGTGCAAGACAGAAATAAAAATGAAATAAGAATATTTCTAGTAAGTTTTAAATAATATTGAGTTATATCACTATTCATAGTAGTAATTTAAGTTATAAGAGGAGAAAGATCAAATGGCAGAGATAACTTCAGGAGTGGTTCGAACCCATAATTGTGGGGAATTAACTGCATCAAACATAGGTAAGACAGTTACTTTATGTGGTTGGATTAATAAATATAGAAATTTGGGAGGGTTATATTTTATAGACCTTAGAGATAAGTATGGAGTTACGCAGTTAAGCTTTGATAGGTTTTTCAATGAAGGCCATACAGTATCTGAGTTAGATGAAGTTTCATTAGAGTCCGTAATTAAAGTAGAAGGAGTGGTTGCAAGTAGACCTGAAGCAGCTTTGAATAAAAATATGGTCACAGGTGAAATTGAATTGCAGGTAACTAATTTTAAAATGTTAAGTACATCAGACAAGGATAAGTTACCATTTCTACCATTTGGACAAATTGAAGCTACTGAAGATTTAAAATTAAAATATCGTTACTTAGATTTACGAACAAATAAATTACAAAATATTTTAAAACAGCGCTCAGAGATAACATTAAAGATTAGAAATATATTAAATGAAGAAAATTTCATCGAAGTAGAAACTCCTATTTTATACAAATCTACACCTGAAGGTGCGAGAGATTATATTGTCCCTAGTCGAGTTCATCCAGGTAGTGTTTATGCTTTGCCTCAATCACCACAAACACTTAAGCAACTTTTAATGATTGGTGGTACAGATCGTTATTTTCAAATTTGTAAATGTTTTAGAGATGAAGACTTAAGAGCTGATCGTCAACCAGAGTTTACTCAAATCGATATTGAAGCTTCTTATATTTCTCAAGAGTATATTATAAATTTAACAACTAAATTAATTCAAAGATTATTTGAATTTGATAAAAGATTTTCAATTCCTAGAATGAGTTATAATGAGGCAATGAATAGGTATGGTTCAGATAAGCCTGACTTAAGGTTTGGATTAGAGCATTTTGAAGTGACTGATTTATTTAAAGCATCGAGTTTTAGTACATTTGAGTCAATTGCAAATTCATCAGGTTTAATAAAAGCAATTTTTATTCCAGAAGATCTAGGTACTTTTTCAAGAAAAAACTTAGATCAATTTAATAATATTGTTAAACCGTACGGAGGAAAGGGGGTTGCATTTTTCAAAGTAAATGAAGGAAAGTTATCTGGTGGTATTTCTAAGTTTATAGATAAAAATTTAATATCTTCATTAAATAAAAACCTCGATAATGAAGAGAATGGAACATGGCTCTTTTTTGCCGATAGTAATTCAGAAGTTACCCATGCTTGTGCAGATATCGTTAGAAGAACGATTGGTCATGACCTGAACTTAATTACAAAAGGGTATAAGTTTATTTGGATTTATGATTTTCCATTATTAGAATGGTCTGAAGAACAAAATAGATTCATCGCAAAACATCATCCATTCACTATGCCAAAGGAAAGTTATCTGGATAAGTTTTTAAATGGAAATAAAGATGACTTATTGAGCATGCCGGCAGAAGCTTATGATTTAGTCTGCAATGGTTATGAACTTGGTGGTGGATCAATGAGAATATATGATCAAAAGCTCCAGAGTAAAATGTTTGAAGTTTTAGGTATGAGTGAGGAAGAAGTAAGTAGCCAGTTTGGATTTTTTATTGAAGCATTACAATATGGAACTCCACCTCATGGAGGTATTGCATTTGGCCTGGATAGAATTATTATGGTTTTAGCTCAGACTGATAATATCCGAGATGTAATTGCTTTTCCAAAAACAACCTCAGCATCGGACTTAATGTCAAAAGCTCCAAGTGTTCCAGACAGTAAACAAACTCATGAATTGAATTTTGATTGGCTTAACTCTTAAAGGTGTGAACTTCGATTTAAAAGTAGTAGCTTAGACTCTTCGTTAAGTTTATTAATAAATGGTTTTTTAGCACAAACAACTTGAGTATTTGAAATCCAGTCAGGAATGCCAATGCCACCTTTGATGAAAAATGGAAGACCTAAAAATAATTGTCCTCCCCAATATAAAAAAACATAAGAAATACTTCGGAGAAAGCATTGTGAAATATTTAATTTTTCATCAACTTCAAGAGGTGAAATTTTTAATTTGAAAAGCATCTTTCCTGGAGTTGCGCCATTTCCCAATAAATATGAAATAAAATGGTAGGATAACAAAGTAATAGATGTCATCCAGACATGAAATAGAATCATATATTGATTAAAGTTCATTAGTATCTTTTTATTATTTACTAAGTTTAAATATGGAGAAACAAAACTAGTTAAAGTCAACGTAATGCCGCTACTAATTATGATAACAAGAGCTAAATCTAAGGTGAATGCAAGTACTCTTTTTTTTAATATTTTGCCTTGATCACCCTTAAGTCCATTAGTTATTTCTAGTTTGCGGTTGAGAATAGATTTTATGAAATCTTTGATCATAAGTTCTAGTCGGATAAAATAACAATAATTTTAATTAAAATGGCATAGGAAAACAGTTCATAATACTAAATAGTATTAGATTCTAGGTTCTCCTTAATATTCTTTAGTTGCATCATACAGTCAAATGGAGTCATTTTAACTAAATCCATCTGATTTATTTCACTTTGTAATTCTTCAAGGTGAGCTGGAACGATTTTTTCTTTTTCTTCTAAATTAAAAAAAGAAAGCTGATTATTATCAGTTATAGCTTCTGAAACTGTTTTTTGTTGGTTTGTACTTTCTAAATTATTTAAAATTTCTTGTGATCGCTTTAGTAAAGAGTTCGGTAACCCTGCTAGTTTTGCTACGTAAATACCATAACTTTGCCCCGCAGGTTGCTCTATTAATCTATATAAAAACTGAACATCTCCATCTTTACTAATTGTTTCAACTGTCAGGTTTTTTGCTTCACTTTCTTTTTCTGCTAAATCTACCAATTCATGATAATGAGTAGCAAATAGAGTTCTTGCCTTAATTTTTTGTATTATATGTTCAACGAGTGCCCAAGCAATACTTAATCCATCATAAGTTGATGTACCACGGCCAACCTCATCTAGAATTATAAGAGATGAGGATGTAGCGTGTCTTAAAATTTCAGCCGTTTCAGACATTTCAACCATAAATGTTGATTGTCCTTTTTGAATATCATCGCTTGCGCCAAGACGACTAAAGATAAAATCTGTAATGCTTAAAGATGCTGATTGGGCCGGTACAAAACTTCCTATTTGGGCAAGATATTGAATTATGACCATTTCTCTCATAACAGTCGTTTTACCTGCCATATTAGGGCCTGTTATTAATCCAAAAAATCTATTCTTATTTAATTCTAGGTCATGACATACAAATTGATCTAAAATTACTCTTTTGATTAATGGATGCCATGCTTGCTCTATCTTTAGTGTTTTTTTGTCTTTTACTAACTGAGGGCAATTAAGTTCTTCTTGGTGAGCAACCCATGATAAAGACTGAAATGCATCTATATATGCAATGTTTTTTGAAATTGATTGAATCATCGAAATACTAGAAATTACTTCTTGTCTAATATTTTGATAAATTTCTTTTTCTAGTCGCTCTAATTTTTCTTTTGAAGAAAGAACTTCTTTTTCAAAGCTATCTAATTCCTTCGTTGTATATCTTTCAGAATTAACAAGAGTTTGTCTGCGGGTGAAATTTTCGGGTACTTTTTTAGATTCACCTTTGGAAACTTCAATAAAAAAACCAGCAACATTATTAAATTTAACTTTTAATTTTGTAATTCCTGTTATTTTTTTATATTTACTTTCTAGCTTTTCAAGTCCTGCATACATATCTGTATGTAAATGAGCTAACTTATCTCTTTTCTTATAGGTTCCTTCTTTGATGAGGTTTCCTTTTTCTAGAGAGGCTCCTAATTCATCGTTGATAGATTCAATAATTAAACTTGATAATTGAGTCGTTATTTTTTGTTCTTGGTTACTAAGTTGTTGAATAATTTCTTGTGAAAAGTTAATTGTATTTTTGACTAAATTATCGTGAATAATTATTGCTTGAGAAATTTGAAGGTAATCAGTTGAGTTCGCTTTATTTGTAACTACTTTTGTTAAAATTCTTTCAATATCTCTAATTGGAGTTAATTGGGTTCTGATTTCTTGAGTTAGATTAATATCTGAAAGAAAGGACTTTATTACTTTTTGTCTGTTTTTAATTGATTTTAAATCTGTTAATGGGTTATGGAAAAAAGATTGTAATGCACGGGATCCAACAGCTGTTTTTGTACGATCGAAAAAACCTAATAATGATTCTTTATAGTATTCACGAGATTTAGGTAAAATTTCCAGTCCTAATAATGCCCTCGAAGAAATTTTCAAGTGTCCTTCTTCATTATGAAGTTTAAAAGGTCTGATATGGTCGTAACTATCTAATGATTGAGTGGTTGTTATATAGTATGAAATAGCACCAATGGGGCATAAAATATTTACTTCAGATTTAATAACTTGATCAGATTCAAACGATGGGATAAATTTCTCAGTATATATTTTGGTATACTCCGCATTGAAATAATCATCATTTAAAAATGTAATACTGATACCAAGTGACTTGATTTCACTAATTAAATCAGGGGTGTTTTCCCACTGATCTCGAAAAGTTATAAACTCTTTTGGTGAATATTTTTTTATTCTATCTTTAAGTTCTTCATTTGATTTAATAATATGGCCGTGAAAGTCTCCAGTCGTAAAATCTATTGCAACAAGATAAAACTTATTGTTTTGATAGAAAGTTGAAATGATAAAATGTTGATCTGAAGAAGTTGATTTATCAATATCATAAGGAATACCAGGGCTGACAACTTGAGTTACAGCTCTTTTTACAATTCCTATTGCTTCTTTTGGATCCTCAATTTGTTCACAAATTGCCACCTTAAACCCAGCAGAAGTTAATTTATCTACATAGTTGCTAGCAGCATGATATGGAATTCCGGCCATTGGAATGGGAGTATCTCCTAGCTTTCCTCGATGAGTTTGGGCAATATTAAGTGTTTTTGCAATAAGTGATGCATCTTCAAAAAAAGCTTCATAAAAATCACCCATTCTAAATAGTAATATAGCTTCCTGATGGTTTATTTTTATTTCATGAAACTGCTTCATCATAGGAGTGAGTTTTACTCCGGAATCAATAATCGATTGCAATATATTCATTTATACGTCCCTAAGTGTTAAATATAATTAATTTAGTCCGGAAAGTGAGTAATAAAGAGTACATAGTATTCATTAGGCCGTAAAGAAAAGCATTACTAATTTAGTCTAAAATTATAGTATATTTACTTGTTTAAGAGTTCTCCGTTAGAATAAACTGGGGAGATATTTCTTTGTGATAAACATGCGACATTATTTAATAATTTTAATATTTTTATTTTTTTGCTTTGGAGGAGTTTTCATGTCGGTTTTTGACCCTAGTAGTCAAGGTGTCTCAGAAGCATTAAAGAAAAAAGCAAAAGTAAATAATGATAAGAGTATTTTTAATAATATAAATTTTTTTCGTATTTCAAATGGTGTTAAATCGATTTATTTAATATCTGAGAACTTAGAAATTGATAGCAAAACTAACTTAATATCTTTCTTAAATCCCGTTGGTAAATTTTATGACCCTAAAGGAAAAGCAACGTCATACCAATCAAAACAAGGTCAATTTAATCAAAGAAAAAATATTTTAAATTTAAGTAAATCAGTTAAAGTTTTTACATCAGAATACTACATGGAGTCTGAAAAACTAATTTATCATACAATAGGAGACTTAGTAGATGCCTCTGTTAATGTCAGGACAAAATATAAGCTCAAAACTAATGGTGATTTTGTTTATTTGAGTGCAAGTGAATTGATAGCACACCCGGAAGCAGGAAACTTTAAATACAATGGGAATGTAAAAGGCCAAATCAAGAAAAAGCGAGATTATGAAGATGATATTTTTATTAAATCTCAAGTACTTAGCTTTGATTCAAATAATAATATAATCTTTTTAAATGATATGGTCGAAGTAAAGAAAGAATTTGTGACAGCAACAGCAGACAAAGGAGAGATTTATCTTGATAACTACAATAAAAGCCTCAAGTATTTTCTCTTGAATGACGATGTTTTAATTGAGGAATCTTTTCAATTACCTGATGGAACTGCCATTGAAAGAAAGGCAGTATCAGAGCAGTTGGAAGGAATAGTGAGTGAGGATAAATATATACTAACTGGGTATCCAAAAGTATTTCAAGATAAAGATATTTTAAAAGGAAATAAAATAGTTTTAAGAGAAAATAATGAAATTATAGAAGTTGATAATGCGAATACAAGTTTTATATTAAAGTGAGTCTATGAATATGAATTTAGAAAAAGAAGGAACAATACTTGAAGCAAAAGGATTGTATAAATCATATGGTGGAAGACAAGTTGTCTCTGATATTAGTATTAAAGTGGAACAAGGAAGTATTGTTGGGCTGTTAGGACCGAACGGTGCAGGAAAAACAACATCTTTTTACATGATAGTTGGCCTTGTTAAAAGTGATGCAGGAGGAATATTTTTATCAAATAAAGATATTACATCAGACCCAATACATAAAAGAGCAAAATTTGGAATTGGATACTTACCACAAGAAGCTTCTATCTTTCGGGACTTAAGCGTTAAAGAAAATATTTTTTCAGTTTTAGAAAATCGTAACTTACCAAAAAGAAAGAAAGTTAATTTATTAGAAAGTTTGATAGAAGACTTTGGTTTAAAACATATTGAAAACTCCAAAGGAAGGTCATTGTCAGGAGGAGAAAGAAGGAGAGCTGAAATAGCAAGAGCTCTCGCTTTAGAACCTAAATTTATACTGCTAGACGAGCCATTTGCAGGAGTTGATCCTCTTGCAATTAGTGATATTCAAAATATCATTTTAGGACTAAAAAATCGTAAGATTGGAGTTCTAATTACCGATCATAATGTAAGAGAGACACTTGGTATTGTCGATTACTCTTATATTATGAATAATGGCGAACTTTTAGTTGAAGGATTGCCTGATAATATAATTGATGATGAAAAAGCAAAGATGTTTTACTTAGGTGAAGAATTTAAAATGTAGTGTTACTTTTGAAGGAATTTTATGGCAGTAAAATTAGGCCAATATTTAAAACAAACACAAAATTTGATGATGACCCCTCAATTACAGCAGGCAATCAAATTACTAACATTAACCCACTTGGAAATGTCTAACGTAATAGCAGAGGAAATGGTTGAAAACCCAATGCTAGAGGAAGTTGGAGATAATGATTTAAAAAAAGAAGAAGATTATAAAGTTGAAAAACTAGAAATGGACAATAAAGAAGCTGCAAGCAATGACTTTGAAGCTCCTTCAATAATGGAACGAGACGATTTTGATTGGAGTAATTATCTAGATAATTACAATTCGAATTCATCAACACCTCCATCAATGGTATCTCGAGACCCAGATGAACAAGTTAATTATGAAAATATTGTCTCCAGTGAAGAAGGATTAACCGAACATTTAGAATGGCAACTTAGAATGATGGATGATATGTCAGAGCAAGAATGGGAAATTGCGAATCAAATAATTTATAATATTGGAGCTTCGGGATATTTAGAAGAAGATTTCAATGAAATAATTTCAACTATTAATGCAAGCGAAGAGGAAGCATTAGACGTTTTACGTAAAATACAACAATTAGATCCTATAGGGTGTGGTTCAAGAAACTTAAAAGAATGTTTATTGATTCAGGCAGAACTAGAACATGAAAGATCCCCGCTTGTAGAATTATTAATTGAAAGTTACTTACCATTATTACAGAAAAAAAGTTATGAGAAAATTTCGAAAGAGACGGGAGTAACAGTTGAAAAAATACAAGCAGCAGAACAAATTATTCAATCATTTCATCCTCGCCCTGGAAGATTGGTTTCGACAGAACAAACTCATTATATTATTCCAGATATTTATATAGAAGAAGTCGGTGGAGAATTTGTTGTTAATGTAAACAATGAGGGAATTCCACGTTTGAAAATTTCTAAATTATATCAAACATTACTTAAACAACAAGGGAGTAAGGATACAAGCAAAGAAGCAAAAGAGTTTGTTCAAGAAAAAATGCGATCTGCTTTATGGCTAATAAAATCAATTCAGAATAGACAAAGTACGATCTTGAAAGTAGCAAAATCTATTGTACGTAGGCAACAGATGTTTTTTAAAAAAGGAGCAGAGTACTTAAAACCAATGGTTTTAAGAGATATTGCAGGTGAAATTGGAATGCATGAATCTACAGTTTCAAGAGTGACAACTAATAAGTATATGCACACCCCTATTGGAATATTTGAGTTGAAATATTTCTTCAATGCAGGAGTTGGAGGCAAAGACGGTGGAATTGATATTTCAGGAGAAGTATTAAAATTAAAATTAAAAACGTTAATTAAAAATGAAAATTCATCACGACCTTATTCAGATCAGAAGTTAGCAGATCTTTTGAGTCGAGAAGATGTTAAGGTTGCAAGAAGAACCGTTGCAAAATATAGAGAAACTTTAGGTATTTTATCTTCCTCGAAGAGAAAGATAAAATAATATAGTATAAATCATTTTTCAGGAGTAAACATTTATGAACATCACTATTTCATTCAAAAATATTGAACATACACCTACTTTAGACAAAAGGATTAAGAAAAAGTCTAAAAAATTAGATAAATATTTGAATGGAAAAATATCTGTAAAATGGACTTGTCATGTTGATGACGGGCATCATTATGCTGAAATTATTTTAGTCGGCCCTAAGTTTGAATATCACGCAACAGCTTCTTCTGAAAATTTATATAAAACATTAGATCTTGCTATTGATAAAATTTCACGTCAAATTGCCAAGAAAAAAGAGAAGCTTACAAACAAAGTACATCGTAAAAAAACAAAGATCATTATATTGGACCCTGAACAAGCGTGGACTGACTACGAAGATGCTTCTTAGTTGTTCCTTTATTTAGTATTTAAAATGCTAAGTTTATCAAGAATAGTTGCTCTTGCAGAGATAAAGTACCTGTGATCCAGTAGAAGTGATTTTGTTAATAGTCTTATTTCTTCTGTTTCATGATGACATGCATTTCCATCACTTGCCGCTAAACCAAATAAGGCAATTAATAATTGGTGACGTTCATTTTTATCTAATAATTCATTTAAAGGGCCACAATATTTATGATTTTCAATTCCTGCCAAGTTTTTTACTTCTTCTACAGCAATTTTAGTGATGGTATTAATTTCTTGTTGGTTTAAACTTGTCCATCTCTCAAGAGATGATTTCATAGAGGTTATTTCATTATCTTCAATAGTCATGTCTGCCAAAATAATTCGAGAAAAAATTCCTGAAATGCAAGCTATTTTTGTTAATTCCTCTTCATTTTGTCCTGGAAGTAAATCTGCCAATTTTTTATGCAGATTACTGCTATAACTATTGCCATTTTCTGTTGTTTTAAAAAGATCCCAAAAAGCCATTATTTTACCTCCATCATAATTAATTTATTGTTATTATACTGAAAGGAATAAAAATTTAATAGCTTATAATATATATGGAAACTATTGAAAATATTGATAAAAATGGTATTAGTTTATAATTAAATATAATAGTTAGAGTATGAGGAAAATTAATGACAATTGAAACAGATAGGGAAGAAGGAACAGGGGCCATTGTGATTGATAAAGTTAGGCCACCTAAACGCTTTGCTGTTTTGTTGTATAATGATGATTATACAACAATGGAGTTTGTTATTGAGGTTTTACAGAAAGTATTTAAAAAAAATAAGAACGAGGCCATGAGTATAATGCTGCAAGTTCATGGAGAAGGTAAAGGAAAATGTGGAGTATATACTTATGAAATAGCCGAAATGAAGGTAACAAAAGTACTTCAAATGTCCAGAGGGCAAGGACACCCTTTAAAATGTACAATGGAAGAAGAATAGTTAAGTGAGTTGAAAATGATTAGTCATAAATTAGAAATTATAATGAGCAGAGCAATTAAGAAAGCCAACGAGCTAAGACATGAGTATTTAACTCTTGAAGGCATTTTACTATCTTTGCTTGATGATGGGCAGGTAAAGACTGTATTGAGAGAGTGTGGGGCAAATATATCTGATTTAGATAAAGAGTTGAAGACATTTATTGAAAATCCTGAAAATTGCGGTGTTCTAACTGAATTACAAATTAAAGAAATAGGGGGGCAACAGTTTGCAGATGCTGAGCTCAGAGAAATGGCCAAGCAAAATGGAATAGAGTATCAACCGGAAATAAGCTTAGCATTACAAAGAGTGATTCAAAGAGCAGCATTACATGCTCAGTCTTCTGGAAAAGAACAGATTTTAGGTATAAATATTCTTGCGGCCATGTATCAGGAAAAAGAAAGTTTTGCGATTTACCTTTTAAGGAATCAAGGGGTCGAGCGTCTGGATATTTTGGAATGTATTGCACATGATGAAGATAGATCCATTAATAATGGAGATTATGAAGATAGTGATTTAAATGGAAAAATTGAGATCGATGAAAAAATAGATAGATCAAAGGTTAAAAAGAAGTCACTTTTACAAGAATTTGCAGTTAATATAAATCTATTAGCTCAACAAGGAAAAATTGATCCTTTGATTGGCAGAGAGAATGAAGTTTCACGTGTTGTTCAGGTTTTTTGTCGGCGTAGGAAAAATAATCCATTGTTGGTAGGAAATGCAGGAGTTGGTAAAACAGCAATTGCTGAAGGGTTAGCTTGGGCAATAGTTAATAAATCAATTCCAGAACCATTAAATGATGGAATTATTTATTCATTAGATATTGCTTCTTTACTCGCAGGAACAAAGTTTCGAGGAGATTTTGAGCAACGCTTCAAAGGATTAATTAAGGAATTAATTAAATTAAGAGAGTTGGGGAAAAATCCTATATTATTTATTGATGAATTTCATATGATGATGGGGGCAGGGGCAACAGCGGGGGGTAGTCTTGATGCATCCAACTTATTAAAGCCCTACCTTAATATGGGACTTATTCGCTGTTTTGGTAGCACTACTTATGAAGAATATAGAAAGTTCATTGAAAAAGACTCTGCTCTTGACCGTAGGTTTCAAAAAATTGATATTTTGGAGCCAAGTAAGCAAGATACATTAAAGATTTTGCAAGGTATTAAGCAAAAGTTTGAAACTCACCATAAAGTTGATTACTCATTAAGGGTTTTGAGATCGATAATAGATTTATCTGAAAAGCATTTAAGAGATAGGTCATTCCCTGATAAGGCAATTGACCTAATGGATGAGGTTGGAGCTTTATTGCAAATGATTCCGGGCCGAAAGAGAAAAAATGTAAGAATTAATGATGTGGAGGAAGTTATTGCTAGGATGGGGAATGTGCCTAAGGAGACAGTTAAAGGTAGTGAAAAGGATAGGCTATTAAATTTGTCCAATAATTTAAAGCTATTAATATTTGGTCAGGATTATGCAATTGATCAAGTGGTTAGTACTGTATGCTTATCCAGATCTGGATTGCGTGATAACTTTCGTCCCATGGGGAACTTTCTTTTCGCTGGGCCTACAGGTGTTGGTAAAACTGAGTTAGCAAAACAGCTAGCATTTAGTTTAAATATTAATTTTGAACGATTTGATATGTCTGAATATATGGAAAAACATTCTGTTTCGAAGTTAATTGGTTCACCACCTGGATATGTGGGTCATGAAGAGGGAGGAGTTTTAACTGATAGAATAAAAAAACATCCTTATACCGTTTTACTATTAGATGAAATTGAAAAAGCTCATTTTGATATTTTTAATATTTTACTTCAAGTAATGGATCATGGTGTTTTGACAGACTCTCATGGCAGGGTTACGTGTTTTAAAAATGTGATATTAATTATGACTACAAATGCGGGAGCGGCCAACTTTGAAGCCGGATCAATTGGATTAGGGAAAGAACAAAATGTAAACAACTTCTCAAAGAGAGATAGTGCAATAAAAAGCTGTTTTAGTCCCGAATTTAGAAATCGTCTTGATAATATAATTAATTTTAATAAGTTATCTAATGAATTAGTGATTTCTGTTGTTGATAAATTCATTGGAGAATTGGAAAGTAGGCTAACAGCAAAGAAAATATTTTTAGATGTAAGCCTGGAAGTCAAAAAATGGATTGCGGTGAATGGATTTGATGAAAAGATGGGAGCACGTCCTATTAAAAGGATGATTGAAGACAAAATTATTAAGCCTTTGTCGAAAAAAATATTGTTCGAAGAGCAGTTAAAAGGTAAAAAAATATATATTTCGTTATCAAAAGATCAGAATATAGAGTTCAATTACAAAAAATAATCATTTTTCTTGATTTTTATATCATATAATCACTTTTTTAGTATAAATAATGCCTAAAATTATAGTTTTTAATTGATACATGGGAATATTTTTCATGTTTATTATTTTTTTTGATAGCATTTTATTGTTTTTTTATTAAGAATTATCTTTCTTTGTACCTGGCGGTTCTCAACCAATGTTGATGTAATGTCCTTCTGGTAGGGCAATGCGGCCTTTTGTTTTTTTTTGTTAATATTTTTTTAAAAAAAACGAATAGCTAGTTAAGTAAAAAATAGTTTTTTGTTAGTTGTATTCTTGGACAAAAGCTATTTTTTTATTTGCGTTAGAATAAAAATGTGTTTATTCTAAAATAAGAAGTATTGATAAATAGGAGGATATCCATGGCAGTAAAGAGAAAAGCAGCTAAGAAAAAAGTTGCTAAGAAAAAGGTAGCAAAGAAAAAAGTTGCTAAGAAAAAAGTAGCGAAGAAAAAAGCTACGAAGAAAAAAGCTACGAAGAAAAAAGCTACGAAGAAAAAAGCTACGAAGAAAAA
>CAYRDP010000024.1:0-10011 GCA_964423165.1 uncultured Bacteriovoracaceae bacterium
GAATCTAAAAATATTATCAACAAAAAATAAAACATCTTGATGCTCTTCATCTCTAAAGTATTCCGCAACTGATAATCCAGTTAACGCTACTCTTGCTCTTGCACCTGGTGGCTCATTCATCTGGCCGTATACAAGTGCTGTTTTATCAATTACGCCTGACTCCATCATTTCATGATAAAGGTCATTTCCTTCTCTTGTTCTTTCGCCCACTCCAGCAAATACTGAAAATCCGCCATGTTGAGTTGCGATATTATTAATAAGCTCCATGATAAGAACAGTTTTACCAACTCCAGCACCACCAAAAAGGCCAATTTTGCCACCTTTTAAATATGGAGCAAGTAGATCAATAACTTTAATTCCCGTAAAAAACGGTTCCATTTTTGTTGACTGTACATCAAAGGTTGGTGGCTCTCTGTGAATACTGTAGGTTTTTTCAGATTCAACCTTGCCAGCTTCATCTACGGGCTCACCAATTACATTTATAATTCTACCAAGGCAGCCTTTTCCAACAGGAGTTTGAATTGGCTTTCCAGTGTCTTTAACTGGCAACCCTCTGCTTAAACCTTCTGTTAAATCCATGGATATACATCTTACTAAGTTATCACCTAAATGCTGAGCAACCTCAACTACCAGGTTGTCTTCCTTATCTGATATCATTGTGTTTGTTAAAGTTAAGGCATTATAGATTGCAGGTAAATTTCCACCCGTAAACTCTATATCAATTACCGGACCCATAACTTGCTTTACTGTTCCTAATTTGTGCTCAGACATTTTGTTCCCCTTAACCGTTTAAAGATTCCGCTCCGGATACTACTTCTATTAATTCTGTAGTAATTGCAGCTTGTCTTAATTTATTCATCTTAATTGTTAATTCTCTAATTGCTTCTTTACAGTTCTTTGAAGCACTTTCCATTGCGCTCATTCTAGATCCATGCTCTGCCGCATGTGCATTTAATACTGATGTGTAAATCATACTGTTATATGCTTCAGGTATGGTGGTGTTTAATATTTCCGTTGCCGAAGGTTCATACTTAAAATCAAGAGGAAACTGTTCTCTTAGTTTCTTTTTCTCGTTTTCTGGTAATGAAAGTGGCAACAGTTGTTTTATTGTTGGATCAAAAGACATTGCCGAATAAAATGTATTATATGCAATATGCAATGAGCCTATCTCGCCTGTTTTAAATAGTTCTGAAAGCTGTGAAGCAACTTCTTCGACTTCTAAAAATGTTGGTTCATTTTTAGCAAAAGTAAACAGTTCCCCAGCGTTTATCTCCTTTGAGATAACTTGTTTTGCTTTTTTTCCAATAAAGTATACCTTGAAGTCTTTATCTGATTCTTTTAAAAATGCCCTCACTTGCTTAATCAGCTGAGTGTTATAACCTCCACAAAGTCCCTTATCAGAAGAAATTACAAGTAAAGCAGCATGGCCATGATTTTCAACTTTTTTTAAGAAATCATGTTCGTATCCATTTACTAAACTCGCCGCTGTTTTAATCGTTTGCTCTAATTCCTCTGCGTATGGTCTCGCACTAACAATTGCTTGTTGTGCTTTTGCTAGTTTTGCGGCAGACACTAACTTCATGGCCTGAGTGATCTTTAGGGTACTCTTTGTACTCTTTATTTTCTTTTTTAAATCTTTAATATTTGCCATGGATTTTCCTGAATATTAAAATTTAATATTTGAAACAAAGCTTCTAGTTATTTCTGTAACTTTTGCTTCATTTTCTACAGACATTTTTCCTTCACTTTCAATTTCTTCACAAAGTGCGGAGTGTCTTGTTCTAAATAAATCAAGTAGATCTGATTCCGTTTCTTGGATTTTATTTACTGGAACTGAATCTAAAAGACCTTTCGTTGCTGCAAATATTACCAAAACCTGATCCACTGCATTCATTGGCTTGTATTGTGGTTGCTTTAGAAGCTCTACTAGTCTTTCACCTCTCGCAAGTTGTTTTTGAGTCGCATCATCTAAGTCAGAGCCAAACGCAGCAAAAGCCGCAAGCTCTCTAAATTGAGCTAGGTCTAAACGAAGTGTTCCTGCTACTTTTTTCATTGCTTTAATTTGTGCTGACCCTCCAACCCTTGATACTGAAATACCAACATTAAGCGCTGGACGTACACCAGAGTTAAAAAGGTCAGACTCAAGATAGATTTGCCCATCAGTGATCGATATTACATTAGTTGGAATATAAGCAGAGACATCACCTTCTTGTGTTTCAATAACAGGAAGAGCTGTTAGCGACCCTGCTCCAAGGTCATCTGATAATTTTGCTGCTCTTTCAAGCAAGCGTGAATGTAAATAAAAAACATCACCAGGAAATGCCTCTCGACCCGGAGGTCTTCTTAGTAGTAGAGACATTTGTCTATATGCTTGTGCTTGTTTTGTTAAGTCATCGTAAATAACAAGTGCATGCTTACCGCTATCTCTATAGTACTCACCCATTGTACAACCTGTGTACGGTGCTAAAAATTGTAAAGGCGCCGTCTCTGAAGCTGTTGCTGATACGATTATTGTATAATCCATTGCTCCAGCTTCTCTTAATTTTGCTTCTACTCTTCTAACTGTCGATTGCTTTTGCCCTACTGCTACATAAATACAAATAACTCCATTTCCTTTTTGATTAATTATTGTATCAATCGCGACAGCAGTTTTTCCTGTCTTACGGTCCCCAATAATTAACTCTCTTTGTCCTCTACCTATTGGAATCATAGAGTCAATTGCTTTAATTCCAGTTTGTAGTGGCTCATGAACCGATTTTCTTGCAATAATTCCAGGAGCTTTTATTTCAACCTGTCGTCTATAGTCTGAGTTAATATCACCACTTCCGTCAATTGGCTGACCAATTGCATTTACAACCCTACCTAATAAAGCATCTCCGGCGGGAACATCAACGATTCTTTTTGTTCTTTTTACCTGGCTTCCTTCTTTGATGCCAAGATCTTCACCAAGAATGGCGACTCCAACATTATTTGTTTCAAGATTTAAAACCATTCCATTCGTGCCGGTTTCAAATTCTACTAATTCACCGGACATTACATTTTTGAGTCCAAAGATTCTAGCAACGCCATCACCAACGGTAAGGACTGTGCCCACTTCATCTACCTCTAGTCTAGTTTCAAAGTTTGAAATTCTTTCCTTAATAATACTTGTAATTTCTTCTGGATTTATTGCCATTTTATTACCCCTCTCAAAGGCCTGTTAATCATTTAATACTTGTTCTTTAAACGTTTCTAGTTGTTTGTCGATTGAAGCATCAAGTTGAAGATCTTCAACTGTTACTTTATATCCTGCTGTTATTTTTTTATTCTGTTGATAAATTAGTTCTACTTTTTTTGATGTTTCTTTTTCTAAATATTTTGACAGCTGGTCAAGAGCTTCTTCTGTAATTTCAGATTTTACTCCTTCAACTGTTCCTTTTAAAAATCCTTTTTTGTTGTCATCCTCAATAATAACTTCCTTAAATATTAGTGGAAATAACCCTATTCTTCCTTCGTCTATTAAAAAAGCTAAAAAGTTTTTTAATAAATCAGAAAGGTTTGATTTATTAAATAATTCATTTAATACGTCTGTTTTCTCTTTGTTGGAAAAAAGTTGTAAAAATAAAACATTTTCTAGGTCATTGCATTTATTAATTAACTCGCTTAATTCTGTCATTTCTTTTGCGATATCTATGTTTGCTTGTGACGCCAGTTCTGACATTGCTTTTGCGTATGCTCTAGAAACTATCTTTTCCTTCATCTTTATACCTTTTTAATATCTAAATATTAGACATTATTTTTGTTACGGCCTTATCTTGAAGACTTTTATCACTTGTTATTTTTGTTTTTGTTTTCATTACAATTGAATTTAGTAATTCATTGCTCATATTTTTAATAGCACTATTTTGTTCAGACTCTAACTTATCTTGCGAGTCTAGCTCTATCTTTCTTAATTGTTCTTCAGTGTCTTGTTTTGTCATTTTGGCAAAATTTTCTAAATCTATATCTGCTTTTACTTTTATTTGGGTAATGTCATTTGATAATGATTTTATTTTTGTTTCATACATCTCAAGTTTAATATCAGCTTCTTTATTCTTTTCTTCTGCGTAATCAAATAAATGTTTAACTTCTTCTGATTTCTCTCTGAAAAAATTGATAGCAGGAGTTTTAAGTTTCCAAACCATAAAAGCAAAAAGAACAATAATATTAAACGTTGGCCAAAATAAATCTCTTATCGATGGTGAATGGTGAGTCGCTTCTGAGCCACTTGCACACAACGCAGTCGTTGTAAAAATTAAAACTAAAACTAATATTTTTATTAAGTTGAACATATACAATTCCCGTTATACTAATTTTTCAACCAAATCATCTGAAAGCCCTTCAGACTCGGAAAGAACATCTTTTCTTTTATTATCTAAAAGAATTTTAAATTCATTTCTTTTTTCATCCATGCTTTTTTCAAGCTCATTTCTAAATGTATGAATTTTGTCATTTTCTGTTTGGGTAATTTTAATTTTTTTTGTTTTAATTTCTTCGAAAATATTGTTTTGAGCATCAGATATTTTGGCACTATATTCTTTTGCCATATTCTCGGCCTTTATGAATTTTTGACCAGATAAATCTTGAAGATTTACTGTTTTATCTTCTCGGATTGTTAGCACTTCAAGAATTTTATCGAATAATAATGGTTTTAATATCCCAAATATTACTAAAAAAATTATAAATTGTTGAAAAATTGTCTCATCAGCTCCAAGGCTTTTAAAAATATTTATAACTTCATTCATAGAATATTCCCTTTTTGGGTTTATTCCAGACTAGCTGGAAAATAATGATGATCTATCTTTAAAAGTTATGAATAAACTTAGAATGGAAATTCGTCAAGATATTATAGATAATTATTAGTGGTTTATTGATGTTTTTTAGGTTAGATAACCTCTTGATCGCTCATTTTAGTTGTTCCATGAAAAATAACACCCTCATCAACTATTAAGCTTGGCGTCATTATTGTTCCTTCAAACCTTGCAGGCCTAATAATTTCAACGCGTGAAGAAGCTTTTATACTGCCTTTTACTGTGCCTGCAATAATTATAATATTTGCATTAATATCTGCGTTAATTACAGCTGCATCTGAAATAATAAGCGTGTTATTACTAAAGATAGAACCATTAATAATACCAGAAATTCTCGCAACTCCATTAAAGGATAAATTTCCCTCAAGTTTACATCCTTCTTCAATTACGGCCGAGATTTCAGTTTCTTTCTTCATGGTTTATTTATTCATCAAATAATCGTAAATATCATTAAACTCTGCTTCGTTAGAAAAGGACATCACAATAGTTCCATTACCATTTTTCTTTGAGTTTAATTTGAACTTAAAGCCTGTTTTTTGCTCTAATTTATCCTGAAGCTGTAAATATTTTTCTTCTCTTTCAGGATTACTATTATCATTTTTTTTATTATTATTTTTAATTTTTATTTTCTTTTCCAACTCTCTTACAGATAACTTCTCTACCATTGCTTTGTTTGCAAGTCTTATTACATGCTCTCTATCATCACAAGCCGCTAAAACTTTAGCATGCCCAAATGTTAACTCTTCTTTCTGTAATAAATCAATTACAGACCTTGGTAGTTTTAAAATTCTTAAGTAATTTGCAACAGTAGATCGTTCCTTACCTAGTTTTTTTCCTACTTCTTCTTGAGTTAGATTATAATCAGTCATTAATTTATAGTATGCAAGGCCTTCCTCTATACAATTTAAATCAGACCTTTGAACATTTTCAATGATAGACATTATTACTTTTTCTCTATCTGTTGCTTTTTTTATTATCGCAGGTATTTGAGTGAGGCCAGCCTCCTTAGATGCCCTTAATCTTCTTTCTCCTGCTATCAAATCGTAACCAAATTCAGACTTAGCAACTATAATCGGTTGTATCACACCATTTTCTTTTATTGAGTTACTTAACTCTTGTAGTTCTGATTCTTTAAATATTTTTCTTGGCTGTGCAGAGTTTGTGATAACAGTACTTATATCAAGCATCATTGGTTGATAGTTAATGGAAGTATTTTCTCCCTCTGAGTTATTTAAACTTTTTCTAAGCAACTCATTTGGTGCTTCTTGAATTAATGAAGCTATTCCTTTACCTAGTGCTAACTTTTTACCCATATTGATCTCTCTTGTTGTTACATATAAGAATGTGTTTCATTTAGTGAGTTATTATTAATTGCTTTATCTCTTTCTCTAATTAAAAATTCTTTTGCTAAAGATAAGTATGCTTCACTTCCCTTTGATTCAATATCATATAAAATAATTGGCTTTCCAAAACTTGGACATTCTGAAAGTTTAATATTTCTAGGTATTATTGTTTCAAAAACCTGATCTCCGAAATGCTTTCTAATTTCATTACTAACTTGCTTGTGTAAGTTTGCCCTTGAATCAAACATTGTTAATAGCACTCCTATTAATTCTAGTTTTGTATTAAGAGACGATCTTATTAATCGTACGGTATTTAATAATTGTGCCAACCCTTCCATTGCAAAATATTCTGTTTGCAAAGGTACAATAAAACCATCTGATGCATTTAAAGCATTTACAGTTAGTAACCCCAGGGAGGGAGGGCAGTCTATTAAGATATAGTCATACTTCTCCTTAATATCTTCAAATGCTGTTTTTAATTTAGCTTCTCTTGCAAACTCACTCACTAGCTCTATTTCTGCTCCTATCAAGTTGTTGTCAGATGGACAGATGTCAAATAAGGGTAATTCTGTTTTGTAAATTGCGTTTGATATTTTTTCAAGGCCAATCATTGCATGATAGATGTTGCGCGGAGCGTAATCTTCACTTTTTAATCCTGAGCCCGTGCTAGCATTACCCTGAGGGTCTAGATCAATTAATAACACTTTCTTTTCTGCGGCCGCTAAGCATGCTGATAGATTTATTGATGATGTGGTTTTACCAACTCCGCCCTTTTGGTTCACTAATGATATTATTTTACCCATTTATGGATCCTTATATATCTGATATTATAACAATCTTCTATTAAGATACCGCGAGCTCAGAAAGTTTGACAAGTGATTTGTTTGTTGTTCTACGTGGAACATTTTTTAATTTATAGCCAATTAGCCTTCTTGTACCAAAGCTTGGTAGCTCATAGGATATATCTTCTATTTGCCTCCAGTTTTCTGGCAATGAAGAAAGATCTTCCTTTTCGTTCAGTTTTGGGCCCTTGTAAAAATAAACATAAACTTCTTTATGGCTTGCACTTATTTTTAATAATAAATCTTTAATATCTCCGACGGCTTTAAATGTAACTAAGGCGGGAATGTCAATTGTTACATTTTCTATTCTTTGATGAAACAACTTGATATTTCTTATTCCAAGTTTTTCCGAGATTAACTCCACTGCTTTAACTTTTTTATTTTTTGATTCAAGTCCTATACAACTACTGCTTGGGCTAGAAAAGGCTATTGGCAACAAGGGAAAGCCACCTCCAAACCCAACATCAACAAGGGTGGTAGTTGGCTTAAATATCAAGCTCTCAAATTTACTTGATAATGAAAGTGGAATCACTGAATCGATTATTTGCTTTTCATAGAATTCATCTAAGTTATTAATTCTTGTTAAGTTAATCCCGGATAATTCAGTAGTCAGTAACTCTAGGTATTGCTCAGATAAATTTCTTAATTCCTTACTCATAACGAATTTGCCACAAATGCTATTGTTGCAGGTCTTATTCCTGAAATCTTACGTAGCTGTGAAAATGTTTCAGGCCTTATTTCTTTTATTCTTTGTGAACACTCATTTGATATATTATTTTTGCCTATTATTTTTTTCCAGTCTATTTTCTTTTTGTCCAGTTTAAATATTTTACCATTTTCATCATTTGCTCTTTCAATATATCCTTTGTACTTTAATGAAATTGCAACTGTTTCAACTACACCCTTCATAAATTTTAAATTAAAACGATCACACTCTACCTGCAATGTTTTTACACAATCTAAAGATGACCGAACAATTAGCTCATTGAGTGATACAACTGACTTCAGGCTTCCATAGTTCATCTTGATATAATAATCTATATTTTCTACTGTGGGCGTGTATTTATATTCCCTACATAAATTTATTAGTAAATTATATTCTTTCATAAATTTATTTTGATAATTATCTATATCACTGTTTAAACCTAAGCCATTCCGATATGATATAAGCCTTACAATTGCATTATCTTCTCTAATATAGAGTCTGTTACTTGATCTGGCAGTAAAGAGCCTGTACGGCTCATCCCTAGATGAAGTAACTAAGTCTTCTATCATTACACCTATATATGAAACACTTGAGGGTAAAATAAATTTTGGTTTATCCAGCAGAGAACAGGCAGCATTTATTCCGGCAATAAGGCCTTGTCCGGCCGCCTCCTCGTATCCGGAGGTTCCATTTATCTGGCCGGCAAAAAACAATCCTTTTATTTCTTGATATTCCAAAGTTAAACTTAACATTGATGAGTCAACAACGTCATATTCTACTGCATAGCCATAATTCTCTATTTTAGCATCTTCTAATCCATGAATTGAACCCACAAAACTATCTTGAACATCCTTAGGCAAGCTCGTTGATATACCTGAAGGATAAAGGGTGTCCAAATTAGCCCCCTCTGGCTCTAAAAATATATGATGCTCACTCTTATGTGGGTATCTAAAAACTTTATCTTCAACACTTGGGCAATATCTAGGTCCTATAGCCTCTATTTGTCCATTAAATATTGGGGAGTTTTCTTTGTTTAAAGAAATTATATCGATTGTTTTCTGATTTGTTCGGGTTAGGTAGCAATTAACTTGTGGCAATGAGCGATCATTAGATATATTTGCCCAATGAAAGTTTAAAGTTTTAATATCGCTGCCTTGTTTCACTAAATTTTCAAAATTAACCGTACTTTGTTTGATTCTAGGTGGAGTTCCTGTTTTAAACTTATTTTTATTTGTTTTAATTTTCTGGACCATAGTAGAAAGACTTATCGTAGAGGGCTTATTGTAACGACCTCCGGCCTTCTGTTCTTTTCCAATATGGGTTTTACCGTTTAGAAATGTTCCTGTTGTTATTATAACTTTACGAGAAGTATAATTACTTCCATTTATTTTAATAAAAAAGTAATCACCTTGCTTTGCTACGTCTGTAGCTTCTCCTCTTATAATTTCTATATTAGGTATTTTACTAATTATTTTTTCAGCATTCTTAGAATATTTATCTTTGTCAACTAGCACTCTGGTTGATCTAACGGCATACCCCTTTGAGTCATTCAGAGTTCTGTACTGAGCACCAGACAAGTCTGATATTGCCCCCATTATCCCACCAAGTGCATCTATATCTCTAACCACCTGGCCCTTTCCCACTCCGCCTATTGATGGATTACAAGGTGTCGATGCCATACGTACGTCTTTTAATGTAACCAAGCCAATATTTAGGGATTTAAATTGAGAAGAAATATAAGCTGCTTCTACGCCCGCATGCCCTGCTCCAATCACAATAATGTCGAAATTTTTTTTCATATAAATGCCCATTGTTCCACGTGGAACAACTTATTTGCAAATGTTCTATGTGGAACATTATTTTAATTTACTTTCCTATACAAAAATTATCAAAAATTGAATTTAAAACGTCATCAGGGGTAATAATTCCTATTAATTCAGCAAAATTATTCTCGATAGCGCATAATTCGGATGAAAGAATGCCAATATCTTTCTCTTGACTGCACGCCGCGTTATATTTATGTATTGCAGTATATATATTAGAAATAACAACCTTGTGTCTTTCAATTAGAATTGGATTGGCCTGAATACCCTTATTATATTTTTCTGAAATGAGATTTTTAACATGATCAATTGTTTCTTTAACTCCCATAATATCTGACTTAATTTTTGGTACACCGGCCAAAAACACCTCCCGTAAGTCATCTTGAGTATCTGCCCCTATAGAACCACTATTTTCTGCCCCTATAGAACCACTATTTTCTGCCCCTATAGAACCACTATTTTCTGCCC
>CAYRDP010000025.1:0-3794 GCA_964423165.1 uncultured Bacteriovoracaceae bacterium
AGACCAGCGATTATAAAGAGTATTCCATTAACCATTTTATCTGACATAATTTACCCCTTAGTTGAATTAATCGTCATTCTACAGAATTTCTCAGTTATTCATCTGAAAAATTAAGAAAAACGATTTATCTTGGAGAGAATGGGATTCGCATAAATCTCTGTAACCCCATATATCATAGGATTTAATAAATTATAATTAAAATTCTACTCACATTTCTACTCACAAATAAGTAGTTATTTAATAGGTAATAAGTAACCATCCTTGGCATATTTATTTAGACTTTGAAGGTACGGGGAAGCCCCTTTGAGTCCGTAGATAGATATATACACCCTCCCTCACACATCAAACGAAATTTGGACTTTAGTTCAAGTTGACTTATAATCTAAGTATGAATAAACTTTTATTGCTTTTATTCTCAATTTTAATTTCTCTAAGTGCGTCTGGTGAATGGACGCCAGTTAAGTCAACTAATAGTGAAACAAACTCAATAGACTTCAACACCATCAAAAAAAATAATGATTTTATTTATTGGTGGTTTATGACTGAAGATCATATTGCAAATACAAGTAGCAAGATTTATATCCAAGGTGATTGTGGAATCTCTCGATTAAAAAGATTAAGTTTGCATTTTTCAAGTGAGGAAGGAGAAGATGAAAGAACATTTGAAAATGCTAAATGGCATTATGTTACTCCAGATAGTATTTATGGATTTTTACTTGATACAAGCTGCAAATTTGTAAAAGCTAACGAAAAAGAGAAACAAAAAATTCTTGAAGAAATTCAATCTAAAGAAGAACTTCAACGACTTCTTGAGGCTGAAGAAGCAGATACTATAGCTAAAAAAGAATTAGCAAATGAACTCCAATTAGAGCTAATTGACCTTCAAATCCTTATTCAAGAAAAAAGTCAAGAAATCAGTAAATTGGACCGAGTCATAAAATCTTATAAGAAAGATGAGGACTTACTATTAATATTGGGACTTAAAAGGCTTATAAAAGAACATGAACAAAAATTATTGGACTTAAATAATCAGATAGAGGAGGCAAAACTTCTTTATGAAAATGAAAAATATAAGCAGCTAACTGAAATTAAAAATGAAATAAATGAGCTTTCTCTTAAAAGAGAAGCTGCTCAAGAAGCCTTTGAAGAAGAACAATATAATCGAATGCTTATCGAGGAGGAGCAAGCAGAACTTGAACAAGAAAGGCTATTGCTAACTATAACTGACCAGCTGAATATTCTTAAACAGGCCTATATATATAATCTTTCAGCTAGAATTAGATCATTCTGGCGATACCAAGGTGCTGAAGATGATTGGACTTGTGATGTATATGTTATTCAAGATCGAGATGGCAGTGTTCAGGCAGTAGATGTTCGTAACTGTAAGGTTGATGATAGTTTTCAGGCACAATTTTTTAAAGACTCTATAAAGAGAGCAGTTTATAAAGCATCACCTCTTCCAGCTGCTCCTGATGAAGCTGTATTTGATAAAGAGTTAGTTTTTAAATTTAGTGTTAATTAAACAAGAAAGACTAAGTTCTACTTAAATAATTAACCTCCTCACACATCAAACGAAATTTGGACTTTGGTTCAATAAAAATTAACTCTAGTAACTCAATAAAACGTCAATAAAGAAAATTACTTACATTAAACTTAAATTTTTTACTGGATATTACTAAAAAACGCCTTCTTTTCTTTCATTTTATTAATCTGTGCCAACGTCATTAGACAAGAAATATAATAGGTTCCATTGGAAATATTTTGTCCCAAAGTCTTTTTAGGTAGCTCTTGATTATTAACTTCGATAAGTTCAATATTATTACTCTCGAGAAAATTAATAACTACATTTGATTTAATTCCAAAGTTTGTTCCTTCAGGGACCACTCCGTAGTGTTCCATCATTTTTTCAAGGTCTAGTTTTGAAACGACTACTCCCACAACATTCCCTTTATTGTCGATTATAGGTCCGCCACTGTTTCCTGGCTGCACAGCGGCATCAATCTGAATCTGTGAGAAGTTGTTCCCTATACCAGCGAGAGAACTAACAATACCCTCAGTAATCTTTATTGGGGTACTAATATCATATCCAAACGGATAACCGGCAACATATATTTCCATGAGATTATATGGATTATTTCTACTTAATGGAAAGGTATGTAAGGGCTTAAAATTGCTTTTTAATAAGGCGAGATCATTATTTTCATCAAAACTTACTACCGTTGCTGATATTGCTTTACCTCGATTAATAATTTCAACATTATTACAGCCATCGATAACATGGTGGTTTGTTATAACATAGCCATCAGAAGTAACAGCAAAACCACTACCTGAAGATGCAGGAAGCACTTCTTGATTACTTTGGTTATTGTTATTTGGTTTAGATTCTTTTTTTGCGAACTGGAATTCATCATCCTTCCAAAACCCTTCTTGAGTCGTTCCATTAGGATAAGTCATTTTGCCATAACCCTGTCTATCACCATCTTTCCAATCACCTATATATTTTTTTCCATCAGGATAGATTACAGTAATATTTTTTGTTGATGGAGTCCCATCAATAAACTCAGCAATAATCTTTCTTCCATCTGGATGAATTGCCGTTAATATTCCATGCGGCTCTCCATCTCTAAAATTACCACTGAATTCTCCCCCTTCATCTGCGAACGTAAATTTACCGTAACCGTGAAGCTCTCCATTTTTAAATTCACCGACATAAACATCGCCGTTTGGACTAGTCAAAGTACCCTTACCATGAGGCTTTCCATTTTTTAATTCGCCAACATATTTCTCACCGTCTATATATATTTCAGAGAGCTCTTTTGTGCAAATATTTCCAGATTTTGTATAACCTGTTTTGCAATAGAAGCCATCACCATAAGTTTTTGCTATTGCATTTGAAGGTAGCCTTACACATGTATTATTGTTCTCATAGTATAGAGATTTACACTTCCAACCTTGTGGGTCTGAGCTTGAGGCATAGGCATTATTTGGAATATTTATTTTAGCTTTATCCTCGTTCGATTTAATTTTTGATTCTAAAGCTTTTTTTCTTTTTTTGGCTTTCTCATGGCCTTGACTGGCAGCCTTTTCATACCAGACAATTGCAAGTTTATCGTTTTGAGCAACTCCATCACCGTACTCATACATAAGACCTAAGTGATACTGACCTGACTTAAATCCTCCATTAGCAGATTTAAGATACCAGCTATAAGCTTTTTTGAAATCTTTTTCAACGCCTTCACCATAATAATACATTGATCCTAAGGCATTTTGACCACGATAATTTCCCTGGTTTGCAGCCTTACGGTACCAGTAAACAGCCTGCTTAAAATCTTTCACAACACCAGTTCCTTCTTCGTAACTAATGCCTAAATTGACCTGGGCTGTTGAATACCCCTGAAGAGCAGCTTTACGATACCAAAAAACAGCCAACTTATGATTTTTTGCAACACCTTTTCCATTATCATACATATAGCCTAAGTATGTTTGAGCTTCCATATGACCATCATTTGCTATAACTGAAAATTCTCTAAAAGCCTTCTGATAATCTCCATTTTTATAGGCTTGTTCAGCTAGTTCGTAGGCTTCAGTTTGATTTATCTTTGCTTTACATTCAGAGCCATATTTTTCATAGCCTGTTTTGCAATAAAATCCATCGCTATGGCTTTTTGCAATAGCATTCGAAGGTAATCTTAAGCAACTATTATTATTTTGATAATACAAAGACTTACATTTCCAACCCTGAGAATTTGAAGCTGAGTAAGCATTGTTCGGAATATTTACCCTCTTAATACATT
>CAYRDP010000026.1:0-3604 GCA_964423165.1 uncultured Bacteriovoracaceae bacterium
TATCAATATTATTGCCTTTGATGATAATCATTATAAACTTTTTAATTTACCTAAATTAGCCAACGAACATACTAAGTTAATAGCTCTTAAATTTATTAACAAATTTAAAGCAGATAACGGAACAGAAATGTTAGGTCCAATATACGAGGCTATATTAGAAAAATCACCCTTACCTCTTGATCATCATATAATTTTGATGACAGATGGAGCTATTTCTTATGAAAGAGAAGCATTGGCAATTGTGCACGAATATATTGGTGATAAAAAATTTCATGTCGTAGGCATCGGGAGTGCGCCAAACTCTTATTTAGTGAAAGGTTTGGCTAAAACAGGACGTGGATCTTATTTATTTGTTGATGATTCATCATTTAAAAAAGAAACACAAGATTTACTGTTTAAAATTAATCGACCTGTACTAAAGAATTTACGTCTTTTTGTCAGTGATGAACATTATTTATTACCTAATAAATTACCCGATGTCCTTGCAGGAGATCCTATTAATTTTTTTATAAAAGTTCCTAATACTGTAAAAGAAGAATTAATTTATCCCATAGTTTTAGAAGCTGATCATAAAAATGGTTTATGGAAATTTGAAATAGATAAAAGTGATATACAATCAGGATATAATCTAAACAAATTATGGGCGAAAGAAAAAATTGATGAAATTATGTTTCATAATGCGATAGGATTTCTTGATGCAGGCACATATGAAAGAAAAATAACTGATTTAGCACTAGAACATAGTTTGGTGACTAAATTTACCTCTCTAGTAGCTGTGGATGATCAAATTTCCCGCAAACAAGAAGATTTACTTACAACTCATCAAATACCCCAAAACATCCCAGATGGTTGGGTTGAACCTAATATTCCTAATTTAAAAGACTCTAGCTCAAATAATGGATTACAAAATTTAGCTATACCAAGTTTAATGACTATGGATGAATTAGAAGAGGTTGATGCTAATTCTCAGTTCTTTCAACTTCATTTTGTGCAAACGGCAACGAATAAACAATTATATTATTTAGTAGGGAGTTTATTTCTCTTCTTATCCCTTTTTCTTTTCATATCTCGCCGAAAATTTTATTGAAAAGAAAACTAAGTATCTCTCTTCTTGCTTTACTGCTATTGGCAGGAGGAGGGTACTTTTCATTTCAAGCAATAAAAATTGAAGTAAAAGCTATAGTAGCACAGGTACTATTAGACTACACATGGAATAAATCATTAAAAGAAAATAAACCATATAAGCCGTGGTCTAGTTTTGATGGATTACCCATACTTAAACTAGAAATTCCTCGATTTAATATTTCTCAAATTGTTTTGGAAGGAACCTCAGGTCAAGCTTTAGCATTTGCTCCTGCTTTTCATAAAGAAACATATTTGCCTTCGTCAAACAAAATAACGGCAATTTCTTCTCACAGAGATAGTCACGGTGAATATATTAAGAATTTAGAGATAGGGGATATTCTAAAATTACAAGATTTAGAAAACAATTGGCATACTTATAAGATTGAGGAATTTTTAATTGTGAATGTTAAGGAGACAATCACAATAAACAAAACAAATAGGCTTCTGCTTATAACCTGTTATCCTTTTGATGCTCTTTTATCTGGGACACCTCTTAGATATATAGTGTCAGCAATAAACATTGATATTGTTAATTCATAATGCAGATAAAAATAATATACTTGCTTATAGTGTTAATATCATCACTATATTTAGGAGGATGCAGTACAGAAGCTATGAGTTTCAGTTAGATATATTACTTATGAATTTTGCTCCATCAGTTCTTCTTTTGCTTTATTTTCACAATCATTAATTTTTGTAAGCAATTCATCACGAGTTAATTGTTGATTATTGGAAGCAAAATCATTCATAATTTTTTCTATAATATCTTCATCTCCAGGTTTTTCCAAAGCTGATTGTCTTACTTCTATAATATATTCTTCCTTATTTTCTTTTTGCAATACTTCACTTGCCCATTCCCCAATCAGCTTATTTCTTTTTGCTTCTAATTTGAATTGTAAATCTGCATCTTGTTTAAATTTAGCTTCAAAAGCTTTGCTTCTATCTTCAAATGTATTCATTTTTAATATTCCTTATTTTTTCTAATATTTATAATCTTAATAACTGTTAGTAAAGTAGTAAGGAGTAAATCTTCAAGAATTTTTTCTAAATATTTTTAATTATTAAATTAGATAATGCCTATGAAGGATCTACACAATACCAAATTATAAAAGGTCTTTTTCTTTTATTTATTGCCCCTTTAGCTTGTACAATTATTGCTTTGCCCACAATATGGTTATACGAATTAATAGGTTATTGGTCTATTAAGGTCGAGTTTGGGACAGACGATTACTAGGAAAAACGTATAGGAATCCTATACACTTAATAAAGTCATAAAATTCAAATATTATATTTAATATTGAAGTAACATATCATATTATAATTAAATACAAGGAGAAAATAATGGCTACATTAAATAAAAAAAATTTTGATAATCCAGATGAAACAATGACACCACCAAAAACTCGCGTTGATAATGTAGATCTAGGAAATGGTCAGACTGCAATGCGTATTAAGGCAGAACCAGGTTGGAAATGGTCTGAATGTATTAAGCCTGCAGTTAAAACTGATAGTTGTGAAAAATCACATTTTGGTGTTTGTGTAAGCGGAAAGATGCTTGTAACACATGATGATGGATCATCTGTTGAAGTAGGACCAGGTGACGCTTATGCTTTTGCTCCTGGACATGATGGCGAAGTAATCAGCGATGAACCTTTTGTCGGTTATGAGTTTAATAGTGCAACCGCTGCAACTTATGCAAAAGAATAGTACTATGTCATTAAGTTAGGTACTTAGAATCAAATCTGGTGCTGGATCGGAAATAAAGGAGGGTAGTACCCCTCGTTATTTTCCCCCTTAATCCTGTATCGGTATTGTGGTAGAGTAATCGTGATGAAAAACCTTAAATTCATAATTATTCTTGATTAAGTTATCGCGACCAAACAATGATAAAAAACTTTAAAAATAAAAAAGGGAAGTGATAGGCCTTACCACTTCCCAAGTTTTCTATAAAGATATTAAAAAAATAAGCTATTTGGTAATGAAAATTTTTTAAATTTTATTTCAATTTGCACGCATAGTGCACGCAAATTTAGAGCAATTAGAAAATATCAAGAGAATATAAACGAAAATCAAAAAAGTAATGGGGCGTTCTGTTTGCCGGTGCATGAACCAAGTTAGCGTAAATGTTAGTAGAAATAATAAAACGTATATCCGAATCTCTTAACAATTAATAAAATTCTTACACGGTATGGCAAGAGAATGGGTGATAAATAACTATTCAGGTTATAAGGGTCTAGTTCTACAGGAGTGCAAACCTCAAAATGTTGGTCCTGGGGAAATTCGTCTTCGAATTGAGGCATTTTCACTAAACTGGGGCGATATGGATTTAATGCTGGATCACTATTCGTTCAGTTTCAAAAATTTTCCAGCTCGGATAGGGATGGAGGCTGCAGGCATTGTCGATGAAATTGGCGAGGGTGTTAACGGAATTGAACTAGGTGCTCGCTATTGTACATTACCATATTTCTATTTCAATAAA
>CAYRDP010000027.1:0-2986 GCA_964423165.1 uncultured Bacteriovoracaceae bacterium
TTAAAAATGAAGAAAAAGTATAGCAAAATAATGACCGTAATAATTACTTTTGTGAACCTCTTTTTATTATTGACCTGCTGCATGATTGATCACAATGGACAGGCAGATTCAATAACTCCAGATGAAATAATAGGAGCATACTAAATTGCAACTATACATAATGGGCATCCGAGCTATTTTTTGAGTGGTTGGGAGGATGATAATGAACGTAAAATAGGGTAGGAACTCTATCCTACTTCCTAAATATTATTCTGGCATACCAGCCTTCAATAAACCCTCAGTTAAAACCTTCTTGATGACAGTAGGCGCAACTTTCTCATAATCACCAATATTTTTTACTTTTGGTCTCTTTTCTTGATATTGAGCTAATAATTCTTTGGATTCTGCGATTTGATCCAAATGAGCTAGTATACTGGCTTTAAAACCAATGCCACCCGTAAAATTAGGTTCTATCTCAAGGGCTTTATTAATGTAAACTAAAGCATTCTCGAAGTCTCTTTGCCCAATATTACAGAGCATCAGCATCGTATTGGTGTATGTTTCATTTATACTAATTGGATTAAGTTCAACACTTTTGATCATGTATTCATTTGCTTTTTCAAACTCTCCAAATGAAGTTATACTAAGGCCATATTCAAAATTTGCCATAGCATGATAAGGGTTAATTTCTAATGCTTTTTTCATTAACTCAACCCTCTGCTTTAAATCATTTTTTATGTTTGCCAAAAAACTTAAAATTATCAGTACCTCTGGATTTTTTGGATCAAGTGCAAAAGCTTTATTTGCTTTTTCATTAAGTTCAGTTTCGTTGGTTGACCTTTGATCTTGTTTTCTAGGATTATATATTTCTAGTCTCAGGCAACGACATATTAGAATGTACGCGTCGGAAAGTAGAGGATCTAAATTTATTGATTCGTAGCAGTGCTTCTTTACATCACTATATTCTCCATTATTATTAAAGATGGAAAGTCCACGGAGGTACTCATCCCAAGCATTAATATTTTTTGTTTGCTTGCGGACCACTCTGTCCCGCTCTTGATTTTTGATAGCCGGGGAAACCATTGCTGCGATTGAAGATGAAACTTCATCCTGAACTTCAAAGATATCATCTAAGCTTCGGTCCCACCTTTCTGACCAAAGATGATTATCTTCGGTACCATCAATTAATTGAGCAGTGATTCGGACTTTGTTACCACCTTTTCTTACACTTCCTTCAACAAGATAACGCACACCCAACTCCTTAGAAACTTCTTTAATGTTAACGGACTTGCCCTTATAAGTGAAACTTGAGTTACGGGAGATTACAGGAAAAGTCTTCCATAGTGAAAGATTAGTAATTACGTCCTCAGTGATACCATCTACAAAGTATTCCTGTTCTGGATCTCCACTCATATTTGCAAAAGGGAGAACTGCAATAGCAGGGGGTTTTTCATTTGTTGTTTCTTGGAGTTTTCTTTGTGATGTCCCTTCAAGGGTAACATCAACTGCATGAAGAACTGTGTTCTTGACGGTCTGCTCTCCTAGATCATGAAATTGGAAATTTGTCTTTTTGTTAACTATATCGTGAACATTTTTTGATAAACATACCCCTCCTGGTTGAGCAAGAGCTTCGAGTCTTGCAGCAACATTTACTCCCTCACCATAAAGATTGCCACCCTCAATTACTACATCCCCCATATTGATACCTAAACGGAACTCCATTTGTTCCTTTAAGGAAACGGAATTGTTTCGTTCTTTTATTGTATTTTGAAACTCTGAACCACATATTACCGCTTCGACGGCACTTTGAAACTCCGCTAGAATAGAGTCTCCAGCTGTATTAAAAATTCGCCCATGATGTTCTTCTATTAATTCATCAATGATATTCCTGCAACTCTTAAGATTCTTAAGAGTTTGTTCCTCATTTGCTTCCATTTTGGTACTGTAACCCACAACATCTGTAGCTAGAATTACAGCAATTTTTCTTCTTGTATTTGATTCTGCCATATTATTATTTTTTAATTATATGAGTCAAAAAAATTAAATACTTATTTTTTTAAATAAAGTTATTAGAAATTTTTTATATTTAATAAATAATATGTTTTAAACATGGACTTTACTGTCCGTTTTATGTTAGCCTTATTTTTTTAGCATGAGAAGAATTTTAGTTTGGTGCCTTCTAGACTTTAATAATCAGCTGGAACATGTTTCTCAAAATTGCCCGAAAAGTTTTAATGCAACTGAATTTTCTGCCAGTGACTTGATCTTATCAATTTTCTCAACTTTAATAAACTGAATCATTTAAAATTTAATTTAAGGAATTCATTATGATAGAAAAAACTCATGTATATAAAATTTATGGTATTCCTTATTTGGGTTCAATGGTTGTTGAATTCTTAATGGAGGAAGTAGGAATTGAATATGAGATTATTTTCCCTTCTCCAAAGGAAAGACGCTCTGCTGAATTCAAAAAAATTTCTCCGAGAGGACTTGTCCCTGTTTTAATAACTCCAAATGGATCGTCTATTTTTGAGGGTCTTGCGATTATAAATTTTTTATTGGAAACACATCAAACGGATTTAATCGCCCCTATTGGAAATCCTGACAGAGCCAAATGCTATCAGTGGCTTTCTTTCCTTGCAACAGCGTTAGGAAATGCAAATAATCGTTTTTTCTTCCCAGAAAGATATGGTTCTGATGAAAATGATATCAGAGAAAGGGCAGAATTGGATAGAAAATCCTGTTATGATATCTTAGAAAATTACTCAGATCCTTTCTTATCAGGCAAAATTTATGGAATTGCTGATTTTTACTTTTATATGTTTATGCAATGGGATGAAAATAAAATGGTCGAGTTAGCTAAAAGGCCAAACTTAGAGAAAATGTACAATCAAATAAACCAAATCTCCTCTATACAAAAAGTAATCAAAAACCAGCCTTCTTAAGGCTAATGCCATTCAGTCAACATAAATAACTCCTTCACTGACCATCACACTGCCTCCGCCAA
>CAYRDP010000028.1:0-2931 GCA_964423165.1 uncultured Bacteriovoracaceae bacterium
TTTTCCTTTTCTGTTAAGTTGACCGGGCCTCCAATATTAAAGTCTCCTAATAAAATGACTGGATTATCAGATTTATGTTTTTCTATCTTATTAATGATTTGTTTAAATTGTTTCATCCTACATTTATCACTACAGTTATCCTTACTTTTTGACTCCATATGTGCTGTCCAAACATCAATCGTTAAATCATCTTGAATTTTAATTCTATTCATCATAAAACCGTTTGCCACAAACTTACGATGATTATTAAACTTCCAATAATCAAACTTTTTAATATCGTGTAAGGTGAATAGTGAGTTTCCACCATTTACTTGATAGATTCTTCCCTTGGGGTATTGTTGATGATATCGTATTTTATTTTTCCTATCATCATAACGGCCATCTTTTAATATTGAGTTAGTTAAAATATCTCCATCACAACTAAGCCATAGTTTAACTCTGGGATCATAATGTTCATTAAATGAAACGACATCATATGCAGGAGTTGCACTTAAAACTCTTTCTCCGATTGCCCTTAATCTTTCCTCACAATTTCTTTTTTGTTTTCCGTAAACATTTAATGTCAGAATTCTGATTGTTTTTAATAATTTTCCCTTAACAAGATAAGATTCCTTAGAACTAGCAAAAGAAATACTAAGTATAAATATTAATATTAGTTGAAGTGTTTTTTGTAAATTAAATATCATTTTTTCCTCAAGTGCTTAATTTCTAGGCAAGAGCATAGAAAATAGTCATTATTGACCGTATAAATATTATATTTTTAATTTTCAGTACCTAAGCAAGCAATTATCGTGCCTTTATAGGAAAAACCATCTTCTTCTAAAAAATAATATAAAAGTGTATAATCTAGTATGTTCAAGGCATTAAACTATGAATTATTTGTATTTAATACTTTCTTTATTTTTTACTCAAATACTATTTGCTGAGATAAAGAAGGAACAATGTTTTAACGTAGATCATACAAATAATATAAGTATTAGAGAGCGTGACCAAGATGGGCATAATGTGTGCTGGGGGTTTCTTGCTGCAGCATTAATAGAAGAGGAAAACTGTCTCTACTCACCACGATTATGTGGTCAAAGTTTGTCAGTCTTTGATTCTATGAGAAATGATTGGCCTCTGGGAAAAAAGAATGAACTTCGTGACGTTGAATATGCTATTACATTTGGACTTGCTAATGGAATATGCCTTGAAAGTGATGCCCCTTTTGCTGAAGGCAGTGGACTTTTTTGTCAGGCCAAAGAACTTCTTGAGAACAGAGGGGTTAAATGCCTAACAAGTAAATTGGAAAGTATTTTTCACGAGTATAAACTAAAACTAAATACTAAAGAATGTGAGTCAAGTCTTGTTCTTCCCGTTAGAGATATGATTGACTACCTTAATACAATTGCCAATATTTCAGACCTAGTTATTCTAGAAGAAGGAGAATCGACTTTGGCATTAATTAATGCAAAAGATAAATCAGAGTTTTTAAAAAATATTCTCATACCTAACCGATGCCAAAATAATCGTATTATCAGTCCCGCTAGAAATGGACGGTTAGCAACAACTGAAATGTTTGTCAATCCATCACCTCTTCATTCAACCTCTGTCACCTACAAACTAAAAAAAATAAAAAGTATATTAACGAATGGTAGAAGTTTAGGATTAGGTATCTGCTCAAAAAACCTTAAACAGTTTATTAATGAAGGTGTATCTGTTCATAGCAATATTCCCTTAGACAAAAAAAAATGTGGAAACCATGGAATATTAGCTCAAGGAATGAGGTGGAATACTATAAATAATAGATGTGAAATAAAAATTATTAACTCCTGGGGAGAAGATACTGAAATCAATGGGTGGATTTCGGCAGAAGAGGTTATTAGTAGTTCCTATATGCAAATATATATTCAATAGTGGCATGAAATTCAGTATTATATGATATTTTATAAATTTATTTTTTATATAATTTTACCGATGGTAGACTATATGAGATTTATATTTATATTTATTATTTTAACTTATTCTTTAACGTTATACTCTGAACGCAATAAAACTATTGGATGTTCTCCTATATTACCAAAAGGGCTTGAAATTGATTGTAATCTAGAAAGAATTATAGAGTTTAATACCTTTGAAATTAAAGGTTCCGATATTTTTAAAAAAAATATTAGAAAAGCTTTAAAGCTACTTAAAGAAAATAAACCAGATTATTATAAATTTGTTCAAGAAAGAATAAGTATAATTGAGGAGAATAATGTCTCTGGAATGCATGTAGTAGAGAAACCCACAAGACTTGAGCTTAGCACTTCTACTTGTGGTACTCCAGGTACTTTATGGTGTGCAAGTGTTCTTTATCATGAAGCTTGGCATGTTGAACTTTACAGAACTGGTCAGAAATATTCAGGAGCTGCAGCAGAACATTTATGCAATACAAAGCAAAAAGTTGCACTTAGTGAACTAGGAGGAAGTGAAGACCAACTTAACCATTTACAAAGTATTATTGAAAAAGGTGATCATTCTGACCTCGATGGAGACGGAGACTACGATGAGGATGATTACAAATTGAGAACATGGTAATATATTGATAATACCCGACTGTTGCCTTGAGCTTTCTTAAAGTTAAAACACTAAGGTAACTATAATTTCCCCCTTAAATATTTAATAGATTCTTTTGTTAATTAAGCTTAAAATATGACCATATTAATTATGATATTTTAAGGAGGAAATATGAAAAAATTGAATTTAATTATTTTAATTATAATTTCTTTAAGTTTTTTAAGTTGTAAGTTATTTGAAAAAGATGAAGAAGGAGGAGGATCAAACGGTAATAGTGGCAAGACCATTACTATTTCAGGAACTCTTTCAATGAATACATCACTGACTGAAGATCTAGAAAAAGGACTTGATGATTACAAAGTAGTTTGTGTAACTTTTGCAACTATACCAAAC
>CAYRDP010000029.1:0-1786 GCA_964423165.1 uncultured Bacteriovoracaceae bacterium
CTGGAAAAACAGTTCAATCATTAAGCACAGTAGGAAGCTCTGTCGAAGTTTTTACAAGCGATATAATTGATAACTCATCACATTTCTCATTAGCAAATGTTATTGACAACAACTCAACAAGTACAAATTTATTTCAAATGGGCGGGCATGGTTCTAATATAGGAATTCAATTAAGAGGTTTAGAGAAAAGATACTCCACGGTTTATATTGATGGAGTAAAGATGTTAGATCCTTCCTCGTCAGATGGTAGTTTTTATCTAGAAAATGTTATGAGAAATGGAATTGATAGAGTTGAAATATTAAAAGGAACCCAAAGTTCCTTATACGGAAGTAATGCTATTGGAGGAGCTATAAATATATTTACTAAGCAAGGAAGAAAAGGAAATCATTCAAATTTTGAAATAGAAACAGCTTCTAAAAACACAAAAAATATTTCGTATTCTATTGATGGTGCAGATGATAAATTTAACTATTATCTAGGTATGAATAAGTTTGTTACAGATGGAATTTCAGCAATGAACGATAATGACGAGAAAGATCAATATAGAAACGATAACATTATTGGAAATATTGGTTATAAAATTAATAAAAATTTTAAAGTACAAAATTCATTCAGAATAGCAGATACATTTTATGAATATGATGCTGTTGATAAATCTCGTACTGATGATAACGATAGCACCGATAATTTAGAAGCATCTTACAGCCTAAAATTAATTCATGAAAAAAATAAGTTTAAAAATACCTTTTCATATAACAAACTTCAGATAGAAAGAGCCACAACTGATTACCAAAAAGCAAAAACAAATTATTTTGGTTATAGGGATGCTTTTAACTTTTTAGGTGAATACAATTTTAATTTAGATAATAAGATTGTTTATGGAATTGATAGTGAGTTTGATGCATCACGATACCCAAAAGATTGGTCTGGTGGCGTTATGAGAGAGCATGATGAAGGTATAATATCTCAATATTTTGATCTCCAATTAAGGCCATTTGAAAAATTTTATTCAACTTTTGGCTTGCGAAGTGATGATCACACGACTGTTGGAAGAAAAACTAGCGGAAGAATTACCACTGCGTATTTATTGGATGGAAAAAGTAAGTTCAGATCTTCCTTTGGAGCTGGTGTAAGATTTCCAGCAATGTATGATTATAAGTATGGTTCTAGTACGCTTGTTGATAAAGGTAGTACACTTGAAGAATTACAATCTGAGAGAGGTCTTAGTTTTGATTTAGGCTATGATACTTTTTTAGATAACTTAGATTTAGGATTAAACATAACGTACTTTAAAACTGAGCAAAAAAATCCACTTTTTAGTAATGCAAGAACTTCGTGGGTAGTTCAAAATGGTACGGGACGTAACACTAGTGAAGGTGTCGAGTTAAATGCTAATTGGAAACCAACGGATAGTAAATTTGGATTGAATTTTGGATATACATTCACAGATTCATACGATGCTAATACCTGCGATGCCGATGAATTAGCAGCTTATTCAGATAATGAATGTAGATTAACCGGCAACAAAGTTGCTACAGCAAAAGTAAGGGTTCCTAGGCATGCAGTTGAAAGCAAAATTAGTTACTCAATGAATAGAAATTTAAAAAGTTTTTTAAGAGGAAAATATATTAGTGAAACAAGAGATTTTGGAAACACGAATGATAGTTGGACAGATCAAATATTAACAGATTACTTTGTCTTTGATTTAATCAATAATTATAATTTATTTGATAATTACAAAATACAAATAGGTATTAATAATATATTTGATGAAAAATACCAACA